>NZ_CP022753.1:4913721-6142152 GCF_002263495.1 Nocardiopsis gilva YIM 90087
CACGGCGCGAGGGAGGGGCTCCCACCGGATGTCGGGGGGTGGGGCTCCTCCCCCTTTGTCGTGATTGCCGTGCGCCTTCCGCGCACACGTCAGCGGCCCCGGTCGAAAGCGACCGGAACTCCAACGCCGTGTCTAGAGATCGTCGATCATGCCCTTGATCAGGCTCTGCGTCTGGGACGGCGGGTCGGCGATCACGCTCAGCCGTTCCATCGCCATGGTGTAGGCGTCGATCTCACTCCGTCGGTCCAGGCACATCGAGCCGGTGAGCTGTTCGAGGTAGATGATGTCCGACAGCTCGAAGTCGGGGTAGCGCAGAATCGTGAAGGACCCCGCCTCGGCCGCGACGGCGCCCGCCGCGAACGGGATCACCTGCAACGTGATGTTCGGGTGGTCGCAGGCGTCGAGCAGGGTCTGGAGCTGTCTTCGCATGATGTCCGCGGGACCGACCGGACGGCGGAGCGCGGCCTCGTCGAGGATCGCCCACAGTCGCACGTCCGGCCCCTCGTAGATGTGGCGCTGCCGCTTCATGCGCACCTCGACGCGGTGCTCGACCTCCAGGCTGGGCGTCAGCACACCGGACGAGACCACGGCGCGGGCGTACTCTTCGGTCTGCAGCAGACCGTGGACGAACTGCGCCTCATACACGCGGATCCGGCTGGCGGCCTCTTCCAGGCCGACATAGGACTGGAACCAGTTGGGCAGCGACTCGCCGTAGTGCTGCCACCATCCCGGTTTCTTGGTATCGCGGGCGAGGTCGGTCAGAGTCCGGATGACCTGCTTGTCGGTCACCCCGTAGAGCTTGAGCAGGTCCTCGACGTCCCGCTCCTTGAACCCGACCCGGCCCAGTTCCATCCGGCTGATCTTGGATTCCGAGCCCCGGATGTGGTGCCCCGCCGCCGCTCGAGAGATGTCGCGCGCCTCTCGGTACTTGCGCAGTTCCGATCCGAGCAGCATGCGCCGCACCGTCGGACCGCTGCCCTTCTTGAGGCGAGCGATGTCCGCGGCCGCCGTCTTCCTACCCGTCGGCGCCAAGCCAGGCCCCTTCCTTACTGCCGGGGTCCTTGCTTACGCCCTGAAGCCCCTGCACATCGTCGTTACACGATATCGCTGACACTGCCACACTTCACCGGGATCCGGCTGTGACACAGGTGTCAGGTTATACATGGGACGCGACAGACGCCCGTTTGGGGGACAGGGGGACGGGAGCGGTTTCATGGGACGCGTATCAGGCGAACAGCGCCCAAACATACTTACCGCTCGGAAAGGTGGGCAGAACACCCCAGCGTCGGGCGAACGACCCGACGAGGTGCAGGCCCCGGCCACTCTCCAACATGAAGTCGGGCTCGCGCCGGGCCGGAAGTCGATCGCTTTCATCCCGGACAGCACAGATGAGTTCGCCTCCCCAGCGCACCATGCCGAGCTGAACGTCGGCACCGCAGGCGCCGACCGCCGCGGCCGGCGAACATCGGCACCCGTGCCGCAGAGCGTTGGTAATGAGTTCGGATACCACCAGCTGCACGTCTCCGGTGAGGCCCGCCATGCCCCACTCGCGCAGCACACCGCCGCAGATCTCGCGGCCGATGGCGGGCGCTCCGGATTGCGCCACCAAGCTCCAACAAAGAATGTCGAGTCCGCGGCGGTCGGAACGGCCGTCGAGCCGACCGCGGACGCCGTTTCGCAGGATCGGCACCCACCACGGCCCGTTCGGGTCACCGACCTCCGCCGCCATTTCCTCGCCGGCGGTCCTCCCTAGCGATTCCTGGGCTGGTTGTCCGGTCACCGCGATCCCCTTGCACTCGTCTCGATCGCCACCAGTACCGGACTGCGCGATGACCGGCACCCTTGAAGGACTACGCATGCGCAAGGCCCAGATGCACGTGCATCCTCCTCTTGCAGGAATCCTAGGACAAGCACGCCAGGGGTTCAGGAAAAGCTGAGAGTTCGTGAAGAAGACTTGCCATCGGATGCCGCGACGAAACGCCGGACACGGCGTGGACCAGGCAATCCTCCAATGAATCCGCGACGGTCGCGTCAGGCCGCGAGAGCTCGATACCCGGCCACGCGGTCCGGATAATCGGTGATAATCCCGTCAACACCGTCACGGATCATCCGCCGGATCGCGTGGTCATTGTTGACAGTCCACCCGAAAAGGGTCAGCCCCTGCGCGTGGGCGTGGCGGACATAGGGAGCGGTCACCCGAAGATGATGCGGGTTGATCTGGCGCGCGTAGCGGGCGATCCGGCGAAGCCCGAAACGGCCGTACGTCTTGCCCAGAACCGCCGTGTGCACCCCCGGAACGACCTCGGCGACCTGGCGCAGGGTGACCCAGTCGAAGCTTTGCAGGATGAGCCGACCATCGGCGCCCGCCGCGCGCCAGTACGGGTCGGCCCGGAGGAACATGGCCAGATCACGGCACATCTCGGGGTCGCGGCGGTGCACCTTGAGCTCGACCAGGGCGCCCAGGCCGTCCGCCCGCATCGCGTCCAGCGCCTCGGTCAGCGTCGGGACGCGTTCTCCAGTGAAGCGGTCGCCGAACCAGGAACCGGCGTC
Source organism: Nocardiopsis gilva YIM 90087 (assembly GCF_002263495.1). Classification (NCBI taxonomy): domain Bacteria; kingdom Bacillati; phylum Actinomycetota; class Actinomycetes; order Streptosporangiales; family Nocardiopsidaceae; genus Nocardiopsis; species Nocardiopsis gilva. The sequence continues at coordinate 4,916,272 of NZ_CP022753.1, forward strand.
GAGGCGGCGGATCTCGGCGAGGGTGAAGTCGGAGACCCGCCACGACCGGCGGTCGGGGTACAGCTCGGCGACGTTGGTGGTGCGGCGCAGGTCGAGGTCGTGGATGACGACGAACTGGCCGTCGGCGGTCCTCCGCACGTCGATTTCGGCCATGTCGGCATGGTGGATGCGGGCCAGCCGAAGCGCGGACAGCGTGTTCTCCGGTGCGTAGGCCGAGGCACCGCGATGCGCGACGACGATCACCGGGCGCCGAGACGATCCGGTCCTGGCGCCGGCACCGCGCCGCTGCGCCCGCGCGAGGCCACTGGAACCATTGATGCCCGGCATACCACGGCCTTTCTCGGTCTGATCCGGCGGAGCACTCTCCACCATCCTCACCGGCCCTGGCCACTCCCCGATGGCGAACGGGTGAGCATCCGGTGGAGATATCGCGCCGGTGCCACCCGCTGGTTCTCTCATACCCGTTTGCCCCGCGGGCTGGTCTCGTGGCGTAACGATACCCCGCCAGAAGCCGAATTTTCGTGACTGTGCGTATTGACCAGCCCGCCCCACCGGACGTGTGGTGCCCGCACCACCCTGGCCGCCCCACCGCGTGCCCCCTGGCCGGGCAACGCCCGAAATGGGATCCTGGAGACATCAGGGACGACCTCGGGGAGTCACGATGACCGAGCCGCGCGCCGCCCGCCCGTTCATGCCCGGCTACGGTGTCCAGGGTCCCGACGCGGGCGGTGGTCTGCTGCCGTGGTCGTGGGCCGAGGAGCGGCTGCGCGAGTCCCACGACTACTGGGTGTCCAGCGTGTGGCCGGACGGCCGCCCGCACACGATGCCGGTCTGGGGCGTCTGGGACGCCCAAGAGCTCTGGTTCCGCAGTGCTCGGCGGTCGCGCAAGGTGCGCAACCTTCGCCTGGACCCGCGGATCTCCGTGGCCACCTGCGACGCGCGGCGCCCGGTCGTGGTCGAGGGACGCGCCGCGTTCGTCACCGAGGACGCCGTGCTCGACTACCTCACCGTCCTGTTCAACGCCAAGTACCGGACGCGTTTCACCGCGAGCTTTCTGGACCCGGCGGTCTGCTCGACGGTGCGCGTGCGTCCGCACTGGGTATTCGCGCTGGACATGAACGACTTCGACGGCTCGCCCACGCGCTGGAAGTTCGACACCGACTAACTTCCCCCCGCGCCCCTGGTCTACCTGGGTCCACGCCGACCGCCCTACCCACATACCACCTGGTCGGTATGGAGTGGATAGGATCGGCCGCAGTGTGCCCTGGGCCACGTCAGCGGAACCCGCACTGGACCACTCCATCGGAGGTAGAACCATGTCAGAAGCAGCGCGCGTCGCGATCGTGACCGGTGCCGCCCGCGGCATCGGAGCGGCCACCGCCCGCCGACTGGCCGCCGACGGACGCTCCGTCGCGGTCATCGACCTCAAGGAGTCCGACGCGCAGCGGACCGTCGACGAGATCACCGCCGATGGCGGCACCGCCATCGGACTCGGCGCCGACGTCAGCGACGCCGACCAGGTGGCCGCCGCCGTCGGCCAGGTCGCCGAACGCCTTGGCCCGCCCACGATCCTGGTGAACAACGCCGGCGTGCTCCGCGACAACCTGCTGTTCAAGATGTCCGAGGACGACTGGGACACGGTCATGAACGTGCACCTGCGCGGCTCGTTCCTGATGGCCCGCGCCGCCCAGCAGCACATGGTCGCCGAGAACTGGGGCCGCATCGTCAACCTCTCCAGCAGCTCCGCGCAGGGTAACCGGGGCCAGGCCAACTACTCGACGGCCAAGGCCGGGCTGCAGGGCTTCACCAAGACCCTCGCCATCGAGCTCGGCAAGTTCGGCGTCACCTGCAACGCCGTCGCCCCCGGCTTCATCGTCACCGACATGACCAAGGCCACCGCCGCACGCGTGGGCATGGACTACGAGGACTTCAAGAAGGCCGCTGCCGAAGGCATCCCCGTCCGCCGGGTCGGCCAGCCGGAGGACATCGCCAACACCGTCTCTTTCCTCACCAGCGAGGCGTCCGGCTTCGTGTCCGGCCAGGTCATCTACGTCGCGGGCGGGCCCTCGACTGACGCGCCGCCCGCCGCCCCGGGCCGCCGCCCGCACGGCGGCCCACCTGCCGTGCCGAGTCCCCCAGGGTCCCCGACACCCCCTCCGTTCACCATTCCCACACCGTCCACCGGAGGTGCCATGACAACGGCCCACGCGGGGGCGTCGCTCGACGCCGCCGCACTACGGCAGCGGGTCGCGGACGTCGTCGCCGCGAACGATCCCGCCACCACCGATCCCACCGAGTTCCTGGCCGCCCGCTTCGACGCTGGGCTGGCGTGGATCCACTTCCCCGAGGGCGAGGGCGGCCTGGGCGCGCCGCGCGCCCTGCAGGCCGTGGTCGACGAGGAGTTCGAGCGCTTCGGCGCCGCACCCGTCGATTACGGGAAGCTGGTCATCGGTCTGGGCATGGCCGCCCCGACCATTGTCGCCTTCGGCACCCCCGAGCAGCGCCTCCGCTACCTCAAGCCGCTGTACGTCGGTGAGGAGATCTGGTGCCAGCTGTTCAGCGAGCCCGGCGCCGGGTCCGACCTCGCCGCGCTGGGTACCCGCGCGGTACGCGACGGCGACGCGTGGGTGGTCAACGGACAGAAGGTGTGGACCTCGCACGCGCACCGCGCCCGCTGGGCGATCCTGGTGACCCGCACGGACCCCGACGTCCCCAAGCACCGGGGCATGACCTACTTCATCTGCGACATGCAGGCGCCGGGCGTGGAGGTGCGTCCGCTGCGCCAGTTGACCGGCGAGGCCGCGTTCAACGAGGTCTACCTGACCGACGTCCGTATCCCCGACTCCCAGCGGCTGGGCGGGGTCGGTGAGGGCTGGCGGGTCGCACAGACCACGCTGATGAACGAACGCGTGTCCATCGGGGGCAAGCCGGAGCCGCGCGAGGGCGGCCTCATCGGTTTCGCCGCGGATGTCTGGCGCTCCTCTCCGGAGCTGCGCACGCCGGGCCTGCACGACGCGCTGATGCGGCTGTGGGTGGAGGCTGAGGCCGCACGGCTGACCCAGGAGAGGCTGCGCCAGCAGCTCGCGATCGGCCAGCCGGGACCGGAAGGCTCCGCCGCCAAACTCGCCTTCGCCCGGCTCAACCAGGAGATCTCCGGCCTGGAGGTGGAACTGCTGGGCCCCGAGGGCCTCGCCTACGACGACTGGACCTTCCACCGCCCGGAGAAGATGGACCTGACAGGGCGCGGCGCCGGATACCGCTACCTGCGTAGCCGGGGCAACTCGATCGAGGGCGGGACCTCGGAGATCCTGCGCAACATCATCGCCGAGCGGGTCCTGGGCCTGCCCGGGGAGATCCGGGTCGACAAGGACGTCGCGTGGAAGGACCTGCCGAAGTGAGCACGACCGAAACCGACCTGCTGTACAGCGAGGTCGAGGAAGAGCTGCGGGACAGCGTCCGCGGACTGCTGACGGACAAGTGCCCCGCCTCGGATGTCCTGGCGCGGGTGGAGAGCGACGAGCCCACCGACACGGCACTGTGGAAGGAGCTGTGCGGGCTCGGCGTGGCCGGCCTGCCGATCCCCGAGGCCCAAGGCGGGGCCGGTGCGAGCTGGCGGGAGGCGGCCGTGGTGGCCGAGGAGCTGGGCCGGGCGGTCGCCCCGGTGCCGTTCCTCGGCAGCGCGGTGCTGGCCACCGCGGCGCTGCTGGAACTCGGCGACACCCCCGCCGCGGCCGAGGCACTCGGCCGGATGGCATCGGGCGAATCGACCGTCACGCTCGCCGTACCGCTCGCGACGCTGCCCGCAGCGGCCTTCCCGGACGCGGTACGGGAGGACGATGGTGGGCTCACGGGGACGGTCGCCAAAGTGGCCGACGCGGCGACCGCCGACGCCCTGCTGGTCCCGGCCCTCTCCCGGAGCGGCCCCGGGCTGTACCTGGTGGCGGCGACCGACACGAGGCGGACACCGCTGGTCGGGCTGGACCTGACACGGTCGCTGGCCGACATCGGTCTGGACCGCGTACCGGCCCGGTGCGTGGCCTCGGGTCCGGAGGCCGAGCGGGCGCTGCGCTCGGCTCTGGTGACCGGTGCCGCCGTGCTCGCGTCCGAGCAGCTGGGCGTGGCCCAGTGGGCGCTGGACGCGACGGTCGACTACGTCAAGACACGGACCCAGTTCGGCCGCCCGGTGGGGTCGTTCCAGGCGGTCAAGCACCGAATCGCCGACCTGTGGGTGTCGGTCTCCCAGGCCCGGGCGGTGGTCCGGAACGCCGCGAGCGCGGTGGCGGGAGCGGCCGACGACGCCGAGGGCGAGCTGAGCGCCGCGGTGGCCCAGGCGTTCGTCTCGCGTGTGGCGGTGACCGCGGCCGAGGAGGCGGTCCAGCTGCACGGAGGGATCGGCTTCACCTGGGAGCACCCGGCCCACCTGTACCTGAAGCGGGCGAAGAGCGACGCGATCGCCCTCGGCACCGCCGACCGCCACCGGCTGGCGCTGTCCCGGCTGGTCGACCTGCCCGTAAGCACGGCGTAGCGACGCGGCCCGACGCCCACCCCCGACGAGATCGGGGGTGGGCCGGGGCTCAGGGCTTGATGTGGGGGCTCTCCTGCACCGTCCACTTGTTCCCGTCGGGGTCGGTGAAGAAGAGGAACCTGTTCCACTCCTCCCCTGGCCCGTCGAGGAGTTCGCCCGTTGTCGTGTCGTAGTGGTGGACCGGGCTGACGTCCACGCCTCGGGAGACCAGCTCGGCGCGGGCGGCGTGGATGTCGCCCACGCACAGCTGGAGTCCGCTCATCGTTCCGGGCGCCATGTCGGTCATGCCCTCGCCGATCGCGACCGAGCACCCCGATCCCGGGGGCGTGAGCTGCACGACGCGCATGGTCGCCGTCACCCGCTCATCGACGTCGACGGCGCAGCCGAGCCCCTCGCTGTAGAACCGCTTGGCCCGGTCCACGTCGGAGACGGGGACGACCACCACTTCGAGCTTCCAGTCCATGGCACATCACTTCTTCTCTCTCGCGGACGCGTCGCCGCCCACCGGTGCTGTGTATGGCAGACGGGCCCCGGCGTGGTGGCTCAATCACACCACTGGCGAGTGACACTTCGAGCCTGGCGCCGCGAACACGGCAGGCGCGGGAACGACACGCCCTTATGCGGGACGCCGACAATGCGTCAGTCCAGGCCGCGCGCTGCCATCGCCTCGCCGGTCGCCTCGGCGGAGCGGATCAGGCCGACGATCACTGGCACCACGATGAGGTGCGGGCGGCCGCGCAGTCCACGGGCCGCGTAGGCCTCGCGGGACGCCCGCAGGGCGGCCTCGACCATGGGGATGGACCGGATGGTGAGGGCCAGGACCAAGGCGACCCGGTCCGGGCGGACACCGGCGAAGCGCAGGGGGCGGGCCAGGCGTTCGAAGAGGGCGAGCATCTCGCTCACCCGGGTGGTGAGCGTGACGAGCGCGGCCAGCAGGACCGCGGTGGTGAGCTGGGCGCACACGCGGGCCGCTGTCGGCCAGTCGCCCACGATCCCCTGGAACACGGCGATGAGCACCAGGAAGGGGAGAACAGGGCGGAACATCCGCCAGACGTAGCGCGGGGCGAGACCGCCCAGCGGGTAGGCCAGGGCGGCGACAAGCGCGGACCCGAGAGCGACCCACAGGTTCCCGATGGCGATCACCGCCGTCACCGTCACGAGCAGGACGAGCAGCTTCGCCCCGGCCGGAACGCGATGGAGCAGCGAGTCGCCGGGGATATAGAGCCCGATGATGTTCACCGGCCGGACTCCAGGGGCGCTCGCTCGCCGGCTCGCCGCACAGAAGCCCCCATCGCGCTCCCCTCCTCACTCGACTCCACCGCCCCCGCGACCCGGCCTCCGGCCATCGGCGGCGACGCCTCCGCTCGCTCGTCGGCTCGCCGCACAGAAGCCCCATCGCGCTCCCCTCCTCACTCGACTCCACCGCCCCGCGAACCGGCCTCCGGCCATCGGCGGCGACGCCTCCCCTCGCTCGTCGGCTCGCCGCACAGAAGCCCCCATCGCGCTCCCCTCCTCACTCGACTCCACCGCCCCCGCGAACCGGCCTCCGGCCATCGGCGGCGACGCCTCCGCTCGCTCGTCGGCTCGCCGCTCCATCAATCCCGTGTAGTGCGCGACCGCCTCCCCCGGCTCTCCGTCGAAGACGACCCGGCCGTCGTCCATCACCAGGACGCGGTCGAAGTCGGCGAGCGAGTCCAGGTGATGGGTCAGCAGGATGATCCGCTGCGGGAGTTCGCGCAGGGTCCGTTCGATGACCTTGACGTTGTGCAGGTCCAGCAGCGTGGTGGGTTCGTCGCAGACGAGGAACTCCGGTTCGGTGACCAGCACCGAGGCCAGCGCCAGCATCTGCTTCTGGCCGCCGGAGAGCAGGTGGGCCGGGTGGTCGCGGTGTCCGGCCAGGCCGTGTCGTTCCAGGATGGCGTCGACCCGGGCGTCGATCTCGGCCGCCGACAGTCCGCTGCCGCGCAGCCCGATCGCCACGTCCTCCGCGACCGTGGGCATGAGGATCTGGGTCGTGGCGTCCGAGAAGACGAACCCCACCCGCCGCCGGATCTCCCGGGCGTGTTTGCGGGTGTCGCGGCCATCCACGAGTACGCGGCCGGAGTCGGGCACGATCAGCCCGTTGAGCGTCCGAGCGAGCGTGGACTTGCCCGAGCCGTTCGCGCCGATCAGGCCGATCCGGCGCTCGGTGAGCCGCAGGGAGACATCGCGGAGCACCACGCGCCCGTCGTAGGCGTGTGTCACGTTCTCCAGCTGCAGCATGGGCTTGTGCGCTCCTCGGAATGGTGTCCGGACGACGGGGGGCGGTTAGGGGACGGGTGGGGTACCGCGGTCAGGCGCCGTTGTCGGCCTCGACGGTGACCTTGGTCCCCGCCGGTGGAATGGGATAGGCGCGGTAGACGGCGGTGGCGATCGCGGCGGCGAGCGCGGCCTTGACCAGGTCGCCCGGGAGGAAGACGACGGCGGCGTAGGCCGTGGCGAGCAGGCCGTCACCGACGACGACGGCGGTCCACGGCACGCCGACGAGGTAGATGACGCCCATGCCGCCGATGATGTTGGCGCCGAAACCGGCCCAGAAGCGGTAGCGGGGCATCATGCGCTGCGCGATCAGCCCGATCACCAGCGCGCCGACGACCCAGCCGAGCAGGTAGCCGCCCGTGGGGCCGAGGAAGGGTGCGACACCGCCGCGGCCGCAGGGCAGCAGCGGGAGTCCGGCGAGCGTGAGGGCCAGGAAGGTGAGGATCGCGAGGGTGCCGCGCTTGGCGCCGAGCAAGCTCGGGGCGAGCATGACGCCGAGCGTCTGCAGGGTGATGGGCACGGGCCCGACGGGGATGGAGAACGGCATGCTCAGCACGGCGAGCAGTGCGGCGAACATGCCGATGAGGGCGATGTCGCGCGCGGTGAGGCCGCGGTACCGCACGCGGGGGGCGGGGGCGTCGGGCATGGCTCTTCCTGTCCTGGTCATGGTCGGAACATGGACCCCGGAGGTCGGGGCATTCGTTATCGATTGTCACCTATGACCACTTCAGGACAGGTTGTCGGGGTGCGACGGTGTTCCCGGCGAAACCTTGTAGGGACGCGTCAGGCGGGCAGCACGCACACGGGATCGGGCAGTGCCAGACGGTGGCCGGTCGTGTGCGGAACCCCGGTGTCAGGGTCCACGCGCAGCACGGTCAGGTCACCGGAGTTCTGGTTGGCGCTCACCAGGAACACGCCGTCGACCAGCGCGAAGTGCCGGGGCCAGGCGCCGCCCGTGGGCGTCTCCGCGCTGCGGTGCAAAGAGGCGCCGTCCGACGCGACCTCGAAGGTGGCGATGGTGTCGGCTCCTCGATTGGACACGTACAGGCGGGTGCCGTCCGCAGCGAGCACGGCCTCCGCCGGATAGTTGCGACCACCCTTCCCGGCCGTCGTACCCGCCGCATCGGTGGCCGGGACATCGCCCACCGGCACCGCAGTCGCCGTCGCACTCTCCCAGCGCAGGATGTGGATCCGGGAGTCCAGCTCGCCGGTCACGTAGAGGTGGCCGTTGGGGTGGACAGCGACGTGACGCGGCCCGCTGCCCGGGGCGAGCCGGGCGGCGATCGCGGCAGCGCTCGGCCGACCGGACGCCACCGCGTCCAGTTCGTAGCAGCGCAGCTCGTCCGTGCCGAGATCGGTGATCAGCAGGTGCCGTCCGTCCGGAGCGAGAGACACCTGGTGCGCGTGCGGGCCGGCCTGGCGGGCTGCCTCCGGGCCGCTCCCCGTGTGCCTCAGCAGCACGGAGGCGGCGCGCGGCGCGCCGTCGTCCCCGATGGCGTGGACGGCACCGCTGCCGTCGGCATAGTTCGCCACGACGACGTGGTGGCCTGAGGGATGAACGGAGATGTGACACGGCGACGCTCCGCCGGTCGCCACGGTGCCCAGGTGGGTGAGTGCCCCCTCCGTCCCGACAGAGAACCCGCTGAGGCCGCCCTCAGCGCACTCGTTCACCGCGTAGATCAGATCGCCTCTCGGGTGGGCGGCCAGAAACGACGGCCCCGCTGTCCGCGCCACGACACCGCCATCAGTGAGCGCCCCGGTGGCGCGGTCCAGCCACACCCGGTGAATCCCCGCCCCCGCACCGGCCGGATCCGAGTCAGGGGTGTAGGTCCCGATCCACAACGCCCGCTGCCCTGCCATGTGTCCTTCCTCAGTCCCGCTACCGACGTTCCCCCAACGGTGTCTCCGCTCCACCCGTTGATCTCGGAGATATTGGGGGAAAAATCGACGCTGAGACCCCACTATCTCCGAGATCAACGGAACGGGCGCGGAGGAAACCGGCCGCTTGGGTGAGCGGCTCAGGTGGCGGTCGCGCGGAGTTCCGCGAGGATCGTCTCCTGGCCCTCAGGGCCGGGGAAGTGCCCACCCGGGAGGGTGGCCGTGTGGAACCGCTCGGCGGTGTGCCGCTTCCACTCATGGACACCCGCGTCGGTGACCATGGGATCGTCGGCCCCCGCGAACGCGGTGATCGGGATGTCGAGCGGCGCTGCCGACCGCCAGCGGTAAGCGGCGTAGAGCGTGTAGTCGCGCATCAGCTCCTCCCCCACGACGCGGAGCGTTTCGGGGTCGTCGAGCAGCTCGGCCGGGATCGCGCCGTAGCGATCGGCGACGCGCCGCGCCAGCTCCACCGGGTCGTCCGGCACCACCACCCGGTGCCCGATGTGCGGTGCCTCCCGACCGCTGACGACCAGACGGCGCACGGGACGCCCCTCGGCTCGCAGGGCCCGGGCCGTCTCATAGGCGAGCAGGGCGCCCATGCTGTGGCCGTACAGCGTGAGCTCGCCCGGTAGTCGCTCCAGCTCCGCCACGTACGTGGCGACGACGCCGGTCCACAGGTCGGCGGCGGAGGGGCCGCCGTTCGGACGGCGGATGGCCACCCACATTCGGTACCGGTCGGTGAGCTTGGCCCGCCAGGGGAGGAAGGTCATCTCCGAGCCGCCCGCGTGCGGAAAGCAGACCAGGTGGGCGTCCGACCCTTCGGGGCCGCCGATGGGGACGACCGCAGCCCCGGGCGCTGCGGACGGGTGGCCGGGTCCGTCGTCTGCGGTTCTCGCGGGCATTGCACCATCCACGGGTCAGGGGAGACACGACCGGGGCCGGTGTCACCATGCCCGGATGTCCGACGACCCCGACCGGTTGGCACCGACGTCTTCACGGCGCCCCACCGTAATGGACGCCTTGCTCGCGGGCGCGACCGCCCCCCGACTCTGTCGGCCGTATCAGGCGATCAGTTCGGCCTCCTTGGGCCGCTGGAGCGTGTACTCCAGCAGGCGGCGGAGCACGTGGCCGGAGTCACGGCGTTCACGCGCGTCGAAGTCGACGATGGGGACGCTGCGGTCGATTTCCAGCGCCTCGCGGATCTGCTCGATGGTGTAGTCGAGCTGGCCGTCGAACCGGTTGAGCGCGATGATGTAGGGGATCGTCTGGTTGCGTTCGAAGTAGTCGACCGCGTCGAAGCAGTCGGCCAGGCGGCGGCTGTCGACCACGACGACCGCGCCGACCGCCCCGCGCACGATGTCGTCCCACATGAACCAGAAGCGCGCCTGGCCCGGCGTGCCGAACAGGTACATGATCAGCTCGTCTTCGAGCGTGAGGCGGCCGAAGTCCATGGCGACGGTGGTGGTCGTCTTGCCGGGGATGGCCGTCAGATCGTCGTGGCCCATGCTGGCCTCGGTCATCACGGCCTCGGTGGTCACCGGGGGAATCTCGGAGACTGAGCCGACGAGAGTGGTCTTGCCCGCGCCGAACCCGCCGGCGACGACGATCTTGGTGGACACCAGCGAGCCGGAGCCCGCAGTGTCATTGGAAGAGACGTTCGAGTCCACGGAGAGCCCTCTCCAGAACTTGGTTTTCCGACGGACTGTGTCCGGTGATGGTCGGGTGGATGAAAACGTGCCCTTGGTCCGCTAGGTCACTGATCAGGACTTGGGCCACGCCGATGGGGATCCGCAGCTCCGCGCCGATCTCGGCGACCGAGCGTGGTTCCCGGCACAAACGGTGGATGTTCTGCGACTCCGGCAGCAGATTCGACGGGGCCGCAGCATCCGGATCGGAGACCGACACAAGGGTCTGCACCATCAGGGGGTGGCGCGACCTTGTCCTGCCGCCGGTGAAGGTGTAGGGGCGGATCCTGGCGCCCCGCTTCCTGCGAAAGCTCATTGTGCTGGCATCCTCTTCGTATTCCGGTGCCGGGTCCGGTCGGAAGTCGGCAGGATCGGCACGGTCACGGCGTGATGACCTCACGCAGCTGGGAGCGCAGCTGGGGAGTGAGGACGTGCCCCGCGCTCTCCACGAGCAGCGCCATCTTATAGGCGACGATTTTCATATCGGCGCTACTCGACGTCAGGACCGCCAGCGTCGATCCGTCGCTGATGGACATCACGAACAGATGCCCGTGCTCCATCCGGAGGATGAGCTGCTCCGAAGTTCCCTTGCCGAAGAGCCGCGCCGTGCCATCGGACAGGCTCTGCATGCCGCTCGCGATGGCGGCGAGCTGTTCGGCGTGCTCCTCGGGAAAGCCCTCGGAGGCGGTCAGCAGCAGTCCATCGGAGGAGACGACCACGGCATGCTCCACCCGGCATTTCGGAGACGAAGTTGGAAATGAGCCAGGTGAAATTCTCCGCGTTTTCGCTCAAGCGGTTGTCCATGTGCGTCCAGATCCTCGGTGGGTTTCCATAGCGGGATTGCTGGGGGTGTGGGGACGGTCCGGCCACCTTCCCGCGGCCGGGGCGACCGCCGGTAACGCCTCATTCCCCCTTGGCGGAACCGGAGCGGGGCGGTCGCTGACCATGGCTATTCGTCGGAATCGGCGCCCGCGGCCTCCTGGCCTTCGATGAAGCCTTCCAGGTCGGCCCGGATCCGCTCGGCCTTGCTGGCAGGTGCGTGGCTCCTGTTGCTCGCCGCACCGTTCTCCGTGCCGTCCCCCGATGTCTCCGGGTCGGCCATCGGCAGAGGAGCGGTGTTCCTGTGGGCGCTGCGGCGCGGCAGCCCGGCCGCGGTCACCGATGACTCCATGGCGCGGTTGTTCTCCTGCGCTTCCGAACCGGTAACGGATGGTGTTGGGCGGCGTGGCAAGGACCCGTCGGAGGGCGCCAGCGACATCGAGGAGGTGACCGGTCGCACGGCGGGACGCGCGGACCTGCCGATAGGCGGCTCGACCGGACGGGGTCCGGTGGTTCCGAACAGCGAGGGCGGCACGACAACGTGGGCACTGATGCCGCGGAAGGCGCGTCCTTCGAGTTGCACCTGCAGGCCGTGTCTATGCGCGATGCGGCTGACGACGTAGAAGCCCATGTGCCGGATGACCTCCTCATCCAGGACGGGCGCGCCGCGCAGCCGGGAGTTGTACGCCTTCAGCCGATCAGGCGGGATACCGATCCCCTCGTCCTCGACCGTGATGAGCAGCTTGTCCTCACCCATCGCCTGGGCGCTGATGACGACCTGGGCGTGGTCGGGCGACTTCTCCGTCGCGTTGTCCATCAGCTCGGCGATGAGGTGGCTGATGTCGTCGGCGGCGGCGCCGGAGAGGAACAGGTCGGGCAGGTGCCCGAGGCGGACGCGCTGGTACTCGCTGATCTCGGAGATCGCGGCGCGTGCGACATCGAGCAGGGGGACCGGCTCGGTGGACGTGTCACCGGAGTCCTGTCCGGCGAGGACCAGCAGGTTCTCGCCATTGCGGCGCATCCGGGTGGCCAGGTTGTCGATCCTGAAGAGCTTGTCGAGCAGCGTGGGGTCCTCACTGCTGTCCTCCAGCTCCTCCACGACCTCGATGAGCGAGTCCACCAGGGCGAGGTCGCGCATGGCCAGACCGGCCAGGGTGCCGGTCAGCAGGTCAGCGCGGTCCGGTACGGGCACCGGGCCGGAGGCGGGCACCTCACGCGGTGTCTCGGGGGCGGGGCCGCCGACGCGGGCGACGCGTGCGGTGCTGCCTGCGGCGGGGCCGCAGGGGTGGGCGCGGCGGGTGCTGCCCGCGCCGGGTGCCGACTGCGGCGGCTGGGGCTGCGGGCGGGGGAGCCATCTGCGGCTGGGCGCCGTAGGGCGGGACGGGCTGCGGCCCGCTGCCGGGGCGGGGTGGGACGGGGACGGTGGCTGGTGCAGGGGTAGCCCGGCCGCACACCGGGGTGGGCGAAGCGGACGGCTGCGCCTTCCGGCGGACGCCGATGCGGCGCAGGAAGCGTCGCCACCCGGAGTCCGAAGGCGGTGGGGCGGCGGCCTCCACCCGCATCATGTGCGAGAGAGGATGGTCCCCGTTCTGGGACGGCTGAGGGGGCAGGGGTTGGTCTCCCCGCCCGGCCGGCGACGGTGGCTGTGCCACGGCACATCTCCTCGTATGCAAGGGGAACCGGACGGCGGTATGGGGTCGGAGAACGCGGAATGCCGACGGATCGCACGTGGGAGCCGTGTTCGGGTTCGCGTGACCTACCGCGAACGGCACATCCCAGCAGCGCCGCCCACCAATGACGGAGGTGGCACCGCTCGCATCGCGCACTTGACCCCGCGGTCGGTCAACCGCCGGGATATCGCCTCATGATCAACGAATCGTCGGCAACGCTAGCACCGACCAATCCTCTTATGCAGCAGGGTTTCGCGACCTTCTGACGTTCTCTTGACGAATGCGGACCGGCCGCATTCGGTGACTCTCCGACTACCTGGGCGGACACGCGTAGGAGTGATCACGATGTGATGAGAACCACCCACCGGATCATCAGACCCTTTTTCGTCCGCTATCCGACCTTTGCCGCCTCGATCGCCTTGAGAATCCTTTTCTCCGAAACCGGGTGGGCGGTGCCCAATTCCTGGGCGAAGAAACTGACCCGGAGCTCCTCCAGCATCCACCGGATCTCCCGCACCCCCGATTCGTCGGCCCTGCCCGGACCCAGCCCGGCGAGCAGCTTCTCCCACGCCTGCCGCATCTGCTCGACCTTGGCCATGTTGACCTGGTCGCGGCGCGGGTTCTCGGAGAGCTTGGCGAGCCGGTACTCCACGGCCCGCAGGTAGCGGTGCAGGTCGGCCAATCGCCCCCGACCGGTTTCGGTCACGAAACCGGAATGGATCAGCCCGGCCAGCTGCCCCTGGATGTCGTTGAGGGACGGCAGGACGGCGAGGCTCGTGCTGCCCTTCAACTTGCGCTGCACCTCGTGGGCCTTGCCCAGGACCCGGGCGGTGGCCGCCACGACCTCGGCCAGGGTGTCGCCGAGTTCGGCGCGCACGTGCTCGCGTAGCCGGTGGAAGGCGTCGCCGTCCCACACCGGCCCCCCGGCCTCGGCCATCAGCGCGTCGACGGCGCAGCGCAGGCAGTCGTCGAACAGCGCGTTGATACCGCCGTGCGGGTTGTGGCTCAGGGCGAGCTTGGCCGTGTTGTCCAGGCCACGCTGGACCACCGCCGCCGGCGAGGGGATCTGCAGCAGGAGCAGCCGCCGCACACCGGCCCACATGGCCGCGCGCTGTTCGGCCTCGGTGTCGAAGATCCTGATGGCCACGCTGTCGCCCTCGTCGACCAGGGCCGGGTAGCCCCGGACCGCCGGACCGGCCGACTTCCGCTCGAAGGTCCTGCTCAGCGGTCCGAAGTCCCAGGAGGTCAGCCCCGTCTTCTCGATGCCCTTGGCCTCGGCGGAGATCGCCTTCTGCAGCCGGGGCTTGAGCTGGGCCCGCAGGGCGGCCAGGTCCTTGTCCTCGGCCAGCTTGCGGCCCTTGCCGTCCACCGCGCGGAAGGTGATCCGCAGGTGGTCGGGGACCTTGTCCAGCTGCCAGTCGTCGGCGCCGATGCGCTCCCCGCTCACCCGGCCGAGCTCGCGGCTCAGCGCCTCGACCAGCGGCTCGGTGTAGGGGGTGAGCCGCCCGAGGACGGCCTCGGCATGGTCTGGAACGGGCACGAAGTTGCGCCGCAGCGGCTTGGGCAGGGACCGGATCAGCGCGGTGACCAGCTCACGGCGCAGGCCCGGGATCTGCCAGTCGAAGCCCGCCTCCTCGACCTGGTTGAGCACCTTGAGCGGGATGTGCGCGGTGACGCCGTCGGCGTCGGCGCCCGGCTCGAACTGGTACGAGAGCGGGAAGGTGAGGGAGCCCTGGCGCCAGGTGTCGGGGTAGTCCTCCTCCCGGACCTCATCGGCCTCCTCGTTGATGAGCATCGACTTCTCGAAGCCGAGCAGGTCGGGGTCGGTGCGGCGGGCTCGCTTCCACCAGGAGTCGAAGTGGGCGGCCGAGACCACCTCGGCGCCGATGCGCTCGTCGTAGAACTGGAACAGCGTCTCGTCGTCGACCAGGATGTCGCGGCGGCGCGCGCGGTGCTCCAGGTCCTCGACCTCCTCCAGTAGCCGCCGGTTCTCGTGGAAGAACTTGTGGTGGGTCTCCCAGTCGCCCTCGACCAGGGCGTGCCGGATGAACAGCTCGCGGGAGAGCTCCGGGTCGATCTTGCCGTAGCCGACCTTGCGCTGCACGACGATGGGCACGCCGTACAGCGTGACCCGCTCGTAGGCCATGACCGCGCCGCGGTTCTTCTCCCAGTGCGGTTCGCTGTAGGTGCGCTTGACGATGTGGCCGCCGAGTTCTTCGGCCCATTCCGGTTCGATCCGGGCGTTCATCCGCCCCCACAGCCGGGAGGTCTCCACCAGCTCGGCGGACATCACGAACCGGGGCTGCTTCTTGAACAGCGAGGATCCGGGGAAGATCGCGAAGCGGGCGCCGCGCCCGCCGAGGTACTCGTGCTTCTCCGGGTCCTTCAGGCCGATGTGCGAGAGCAGGCCGGACAGCAGCGAGATGTGCACCTGGCGCGGGTCGGGCCGGGCGGAGTTGAGGGTGATCCCCATGCCCTTGGCGACCTGCTTGAGCTGGCTGTAGATGTCCTGCCACTCGCGGACGCGCAGGTAGTTGAGGAACTCGGTGCGGCACAGCTTGCGGAACTGGTTGCCGGACAGCGCCCGCTGCTGCTCCTGCAGGTAGGACCACAGGTTGAGGTAGGCGAGGAAGTCCGACTCCTTGTCGGTGAAGCGGGCGTGCTTCTCCTGGGCGGCCTGCTGCTTGTCGGCGGGGCGTTCGCGCGGGTCCTGGATGGACAGCGCGGCAGTGATGATCATGACCTCGCGGACGCACCCGTTGCGTTCGGCCTCCAGGACCATGCGGCCCAGCCGCGGGTCGACCGGCAGCTGCGCGAGTTTGCGGCCGAGCTGCGTGAGGCGCTTGCGGGCGTCGGTGGCCTGCGGGTCCAGTGCGCCCAGCTCCTGGAGCAGATGGACGCCGTCCTTGATCTGCCGGTGGTCGGGGCCCTCGACGAAGGGGAAGGCGGCGATGTCGCCCAGCCCCAGCGAGGCCATCTGCAGGATGACCGAGGCGAGGTTGGTGCGCAGGATCTCGGGGTCGGTGAACTCGGGACGGGAGCAGAAGTCCTCCTCCGAGTACAGCCGGATGCAGACGCCTTCGGACACGCGGCCGCAGCGGCCCTTGCGCTGGTTGGCCGAGGCCTGGGAGATGGGCTCGATGGGCAGCCGCTGCACCTTGGTGCGGTGGCTGTAGCGGGAGATGCGGGCCGTGCCCGGGTCGATGACGTACTTGATGCCGGGCACGGTCAGCGACGTCTCGGCGACGTTGGTGGCCAGCACGATGCGCCGCCCCCGGTGCGGGGTGAACACGCGGTGCTGCTCGGCCGAGGACAGGCGGGCGTACAGCGGGAGGATCTCGGTGTCGCGGAGCTTGAGCTTCTCCAGAGCGTCGGCGGTGTCGCGGATCTCCCGCTCGCCGCTGAGGAAGACCAGGACGTCGCCGGGAGCCTCGCGGCCCAGCTCCTCGACGGCGTCGCAGATGGCCTGGACCTGGTCGCGCTCGGTGTCCTCGGCTTCCTCGGCGATGGGCCGGTAGCGCACCTCGACGGGGTAGGTCCGGCCGGAGACCTCGACGATCGGCGCGCTGTCGAAGTGCCGGGAGAACCGCTCGGGGTCGATGGTCGCCGAGGTGATGATGACCTTGAGGTCGGGGCGGCGCGGCAGCAGCTGCTTGAGGTAGCCGAGCAGGAAGTCGATGTTGAGGCTGCGCTCGTGGGCCTCGTCGATGATGAGGGTGTCGTAGCGGCGCAGCATCCGGTCCTGCTGGATCTCGGCCAGCAGGATGCCGTCGGTCATGACCCGTACGAGGGTGTCGTCGCCGGAGTGGTCGGTGAACCGGACCTTGTACCCGACGGTCTGGCCCAGGGGGGAGTCGAGCTCCTCGGCGATGCGCTCGGCCACGGTGCGCGCGGCGATGCGCCGCGGCTGGGTGTGGCCGATGCTGCCCTGCACGCCGCGGCCCAGTTCCAGGCAGATCTTGGGCAGCTGGGTGGTCTTCCCGGAACCGGTCTCACCGGCGACGATGACGACCTGGTGGTCGCGGATCGCCTCGGCGATGTCGTCCTTCTTCTGGCTGACCGGGAGAGCTGTGGGGTAGCTGACCTGGGGGACGGCGGCCTTGCGCTGCTCCAGGCGCAGTTCCGCCAGGTCGATCTCGGTGGCCAGTTCGGCGGCGATGGCGTCGCGCTTGCGTTCGTCGCTCACCTTGTGCAGGCCGTCGATACGGCGGCGCAGCCGATGGCGGTCGGCGGGCATCAGCTGGCCGAGGCGGGCGCGGAGTTCCGGGTAGGGCGCGGGGGAACCCGTGGAATTCCGGGAACGCGGGGATCTGGCTGGCGAGGTTCTCATACCGCAGTCAAGGATATGAGCGCTCGCAAGGGGTTTTCTCCGCAAACGACCGACCGTTCGGGAGATAGAAGCCCTGAAACGCGTTCCATGTCACACAGAGTTGGGTAGCGTCACACACGGCACATGTGACGAGTATGCATGCCCCCGAGTACTCACCCCCCGGATCATGGCCCTGGAGAGGACCAGCGAGTATGCGACGACCCTGGCTCGGATTGACCGCGCTTCCACTGAGCCTGATTCTGTTGACCTCCTGCACCCAGCCCGCCGAGCGCGGCAGCTTCGAGAGCCTCTCCATCGCGAGCGGCACCACGGGCGGGGTCTACTACCCCATCGCCGGGGCGATCTCCCAGATCGTCGGTTCGGAGATCGAGGGTGTCGGCGCCACGCCCGAGGCCACCGCCGCCTCGGTGGAGAACCTGCGCCTCCTCGGCGCCGGGGCCAGCGAACTCGCGGTCGTGCAGGGTGACTCGGCCTACCAGGCGGACAGCGGCGAGGGCGAGTTCGCCGAAAAGCCGGTCGAGAACCGCGCGCTGCTGGTCCTGTACCCGAACGTGTACCACAACGTGTCCCTGCGATCGATCGACGACCGGCTCGACCTCGACTGCTTCTCCGACGTCAAGGGCCACCGGTTCTCGGTGGGCGCTCCGGGCAGCGGCAACGAGCTGACCACCAGCCTGGTGTTCGCGGACCTGGGCATGGACTTCGACGACATCGACGTACAGCGCTACGCCTACGCCGAGACCGCCCGGGCGCTGCGCGAGGGCCAGCTGGACGCCGGGTCGTGGGTGGTCGGCGAGGGACACGGCAGCCTGCGCGAGCTGGAGGCCACCGACCCGCTGCACCTGATCCCGCTGTGCGGGGACGAGGTGGACGCCGTGGTCGAGGACCACCCCTTCTACACCTCGCACATCATCGAGGGGGGCACCTACTCCACGGTCTCCGATGACGTGCGCACCGTGGCGGTGTGGAACATCCTCACCGTCCGGCCCGAGTTCCCGGACAAGCTCGCCTACCGGATGGTGAAGGCGGTCTACGAGAACGCCGATGCGGTGAACCGCGTGTACCAGCCGGGCACCGAGTACCTGGTCCCCGAATCGCTGCGGAAGAGCCCGGTGCCGCTGCATCCCGGGGCGCTGCGGTACGCCGAGGAGGCCGGGGTGGACATCCCCCTCAAGCTGCGCGGCTGAGCGGCCATCGCGATGCGCCGCCGAAGACCCGGCACCGGCCGGGCCGTAGCCGCCGGGATCGCCGGACTCGCCGTCCTGGTCGCCCTGCTGTGGCCGGTCTGGCCGGCACTGACGCTGGAGGGTCCGGCCGGGCCCATCGGGGATCTGCCGCTCGATGTACGCCGACGCTTCGGACTCACCTTCGTGCACTCCGTCGACGGCCTGCCGGTCGAGGACCGCTACCGGGTCCGCTCCGGACGGATCGTGCAGGAGTCGACCCTGCTGATGCAGTTCGGCGCCGGGACGGGACACATCCCCGGGGTCGGCACCGGCCGCGCGGTCGGTGAGCGGTGGGAGGTCAGCGGGCTCGACCGGGACATCGGCGAGCTGCGGATCCGCGTCGGTTCCCCGCCCGCCGACCACCGGCTGGTGCACCCCGGCGGCGAGCTCGCCCTGTCGGACTGCTGGGCCGGCGAGGGCGTGGTGGTCCGAGCTGCCCGGATCTCGACCCTGCGACGCGTCATCGCGGCGATCGCTCCGGCCGATTGCCCACCCCCGGAGACGTGAGGAGCCGACAGCCGACATGAGCGACGAGCACCTGGACGGGACGGACGGAACGGTGGAGCCCGGGGACTCCGAGAGGGTGTCCCCCGACAGATCCGCCCAGCCGCTGCGATCGGTGGCAGGAGGGGAGGCGGACCGCCACACCGGGCCGCCGCTATGGCGGCGGCTGGCGGCCGAGCGGTGGGGCGAGGGGCCGGTCGCCGACGCGATGGCGGCGGTGATCCTGACACTGGCGATCGCCCTCGGCGGATACCAGATCTACACGGCGCTCGTCCTCGACCTGGACGCCTACCTGCAGCGCGTGCTGCACCTGATGTTCGTGCTGGTCCTGGTCTTCCTGGTGTGCCCGGCCGGGAAGGGCCGATGGGAGCGGGCGGTGCCGATGGCCCGCGTCGACCTGGTGTTCGTCGTGTTGGCGGCGATGGTCGGCCTCTATCCGGTGCTGTTCTACGGCGACATCGTGGCGCGCATCGGTGCACCGAGCGCCGCGGATCTGACCATGGGGATCGTGGCGATCCTGCTCCTACTGGAAGCGTGCCGACGCGTCATCGGCCTGTTCATGTCGGTGCTGGCGATGGCGTTCCTGGCCTATGCGTGGCTCGGCCCGCTGCTGCCGGACGCGATCGCCCACCGCGGCTACACCTACCAGCGCATCGTGTACCACACCTACCTGTTCCAGGAGGGGATCTACGGGCTGGCCCTGGGTATCGCCGCCACCTTCGTGTTCATCTTCATCCTGTTCGGGGCGATGCTGCTGAAGACGGGCGGCGGAGACTTCTTCGTCGGCCTGGCCTACTGTCTGACCGGCCGGTACGCGGGCGGTCCGGCCAAGGGGGCGGTGGTGGGCAGCGCGCTCATGGGGTCGGTCTCCGGCAGCGCCATCGCCAACACCGTGACAACGGGCGCGTTCACCATCCCACTGATGAGACGCGTGGGGTACCGGCGGCACGAGGCCGCGGGCGTCGAGGCGGCGGCGTCGACGGGAGGTCAGCTCCTCCCGCCGATCATGGGCGCCGGGGCGTTCGTGATGGCGGAGCTGGCGCGGGTGCCCTACGTCGACATCCTCAAGGTGGCGCTCATCCCGGCGCTGATGTACTTCGGGGTGCTCTTCCTCTTCGTGCACATCCTGGCCCGCAAGCACGGGATCGGCGGGCTCCCGCCGGACGAGATGCCGCGGCTGGGCACGGTACTGGTGTCCGGCTACCACTTCCTCGCCCCGCTCCTGCTGTTGATCACCCTGCTGCTGATGTATGTCACCCCGCTGCAGGCGGGGCTGTACGCGACCGCCGCGCTGTTCCTCGTGGCGAGCGTGCGGGCGAGCAGCAGACTGGGGCTGAGCGACCTCGCCGAGGTGTTCGTGATCGCGGCCCGCAACGCCCTGGGGGTATCGGTCGCGACGGCCGTCGCCGGAATCATCGTCGGCGTCGTCGGGCTCACCGGACTGGGCCTGAAGCTGTCCGCCCTCATGCTCGACGCGGCCGACGGACGGCTGCTGCTGACCCTGGTGATGGTGGCGCTGGCCTCGCTGGTCCTCGGCCTGGGACTGCCGGTGACCGCGTCCTACATCGTGCTGATCGTGCTGGCCGGCCCGGCCCTGATCGAGCTGGGCCTCCCGCTGATCGTCGCGCACATGATCGTCTACTGGTACAGCCAGGACTCCAACGTCACGCCCCCGGTCGCACTGGCGGCGTTCTCGGCGGCGGGCATCGCGGAAGCCGACCCCATGCGCACCGGCCTGACCGCCTGGAAGTTCGCCAAGGGCATCTACCTGATCCCACTGCTCATGGCCTACTCTCCGCTCCTGCTCAACGGCACGCCGACCGAAGTGGCGATGGCCGTCCTCAGCGGATCCTTCGCCCTCGTCGCGGCCGCCGTGGCCCTGGAGGGCTTCCTCGTCCGCCGCACCCTCCTCGCCGAACGCCTCGCGCTGCTGGCGGCGACGGTGCTGATCCTCTTCCCCGGCCTGTGGCCGGACCTGGCCGGAATGGCGCTGGTCGCGGCGGTGGTCGTCACCCAGCTGCTGCTACGAAAGAACGAGCGGCCCACTCTTGCGACGCCGCCGGGGTAGTGGCATGCAGGCGATCGCGCCGACCATAGTCCCGACGCTGCCCTTCCCCAGCGCCGCACCGATCGGGCACTGGGGTCTGCTGGGCGGCCTTGCCGGTGCTCATCCTGCCCGGTGTTCTTGGGTGAAAAGCGGCACCGAGGGCAGAGGGGGTTGGCGGCGCCTGTTCCCTCGGGGCGCGGCGGTATGAGGCCAGCGTCGGCGGCCCGCCCCGCCGGGCACCTCCCCGGTGGACCGGCGGGGCGGCACCGACGGCGGGTGAGCAGTGGCGGCGCCCCGGTCGGCTCCCAGGCGGGGCGGGCGGGCCGGAACGCGGGGTGGGTTCTAGTTTGTGTTGCAACACAAACTAGAACCCACCCCGCTTGACATCAAGCGGATAACGGGCCACCCGGCGCCGGTTATGCCCGGTTTGCCACAAGTTCCGCCGTGATCACCGCTAGAAGGGACCTCCGGCGGGGCGCCAAGACGGAAAGGGCAGGTGCTTTGTCCTGTTTGCCATGGTCAGTGCGGGGTGGATCCGTTGATCTCGGGGATATCGACGGAATCCCCGCCGAAATTCGGTCGATATCCCCGAGATCAACGGAGGCGCGGACATAACGGGCACACAGAGAGCGCTTTCCCTCCCTGGGCCACCCGCCCCGCCCCGCCAGGGAGCGCCGCGAAGCGTATGGCCCGACGCCGCCCCCACCCCGCCCCGCCCGGCGGGGGACCGGCGCCCCCAACCCCCACCCGCCCTCGGCGCCGCTTTTCACCACAGAGCGTCAGAAGGGATACAGGCAGACAAGGCCGCCCAGCAGACCCCAGTGCCTGTCCCCTGCCCCGACGATCAGGGGCAGGGGCCTCGATCCTGTCTGTGCTGCCCGGCCCGTCCCGGTGATCACCGCGGGGCACCTGTGGCAGCCCGAGCGCCGGGGTCCGCCCACGTGGGTGTCAGCCCACGCGAACCAGCATCTTGCCGACGTTGGCGCCACGCAGCATGTCCAGGAAGGCGTCGCGCGTCTGCTCGATGCCGTCGACGACGGTCTCGTCGTAGACGAAGTCGCCCTTGGACAGCCACTCGCCGACTTCGGCGGCGAAGGCGTCGAAGCGGTGGTAGTAGCCGCCGACCGTGAATCCGCGCAGGGTGAGGCCCTTCTTGATGGTCTCGAAGAGATTGCGCGGGGCAGGCTGCGGCTCGGTCGCGTTGTAGACGGAGATCATGCCGCACAGCGCGGCGCGGCCATCGTTGTTGAAGGCCTTCAGCGCCGCCTCCAGGTGGTCGCCGCCGACGTTGTCGAAGTAGACGTCGATGCCCTCGGGTGCGGCCTGGGCGAGCTGCTCTCTGACGTCGCCGTCCTTGTAGTTGAACGCGGCGTCGAATCCGTACTTGCCGGTCAGCAGGTCGACCTTCTCCTGCGACCCGGCCGAGCCGATGACCCGCTTGGCTCCCTTGAGGCGGGCGATCTGGCCGACGACGGATCCCACGGCACCGGCGGCGCCGGAGACGAAGACCGTGTCGCCCTCCTTGAACTCGGCGATGTCGAGCAGGCCGACGTAGGCGGTCAGCCCGGTCATGCCGAGGACGTGCAGGAAGACCGATTCCGGCAGGCCGGGGACCTTGGACACCTTGCGGTAGTTCTTGGCCGGGCCCTGGGCGAGGGTGCGCCAGCCGTCGAAGTGCAGCACCGTGTCGCCGACCGCCAGGTCATCTGAGCGGGAGGCGACGACCTCGCCGACCGCGCCGCCGGTCATCGCCTCGTCCAGCTGGAACGGCGGGATGTAGGACTTGACGTCGTTCATCCGCCCCCGCATGTAGGGGTCCACGGAGATGTAGGTGTTGCGCACCCGCACCTCGCCGGGCTGCAGGTCGGGCAGCTCGCGCTCGACGAAGCGGAAGTCGTCGTTCTTCGGCCAGCCCACGGGGCGGGCGGCGAGCTGCCACTCCCGGGTGGTGGATGCGGGCGATTCTGCGTTCGTGGACATGTGTCCTCCAGGTTCGTGATCGGGCGGCGGGCCCGGCGGCCCGGCGCTGGCACTGGCGCCATGCCAACGCTGAGCGGACGGGATCATCCGGCATCAACATCGATGCTCGGACGAGCATTCCCGAATGCCATTAGATTTTTATTGAGCATGATTCAACATGCCTGGTTAGACTGGTCCCGATGAACGAGCAGACCGGGCGGCGGCGCCGTCCCAGCAAGGGCGATCAGCGCGAGGAGGCGATCCTCGCCAGCGCGCGGACGCTGTTGTGCGAGCGCCCGATGAGCAAGATCACCGTCGCGCAGATCGCCGAGGGCGCCGGGATCACCGCCCCGACCTTCTACTTCTATTTCGCCACCAAGACCGATGTGCTGGCCGCCCTGCTGGACCGGGTGGCCGAGCGGGTGCGCGGCGAGCTGTCGGGCTGGCTGGAGAACGAGGACGGGACGGCGGCCGGGGCCGAGGAGGCGCTGCGCCAGGCGCTGACCACCAACGCCTGTCTCTGGGCCGAGCAGGGGGCGCTGCTCCGCGAGGTCTTCGTCTGCCCGGACACCGACCCGCGGCTGTCCGACTTCCGGGATCGGATGGGCGAGCACCTGGTCACGGCGGTCGGGCGGCGGATCGAGCGGGATCGGGAGGCGGGCCGTGCCCTTCCCGGGCCGCCGGAGGCGTCCGACCTGGCGCGCACGCTGGTGGAGATGACGTTCGCGGCGTTCTCCGCCGCCTCGCGCCGCGACGACCCCGCCCTGCGCGACGGCCGCCTGGTGGAGACGCTCGCGGTGGTCGTCATGCGCTCGGTGTACGGTTCGGCACCGAGCTCCGGGGCCTGATTCCACCGGGATGCGGAGCACCGGAGCCGACGGCCGGCCCCCGCGCTGACCGACCGCGTCGTGCTCCCCTGCCCCCCGTGGCGGGATGCCGGTACTCATCTCAGCGGACTTCGTCGACGTCGTTTGCCAGGCCGTACTCGGCGACGTAGGCGTCGAGGGAGCCGTCGCGCAGAGCGCCGAAGACGTCCCGCTTCACCTCGTCGTCCAGGTAGGCGATGTTCTTCCCGTCGATCCAGTCGGTACCGCTGATGGGCAGGCTGACGAACGTCATCCCCTCGGGGCCGATCTCCAGCAGGCGCATCCCCATGGAGCGCATCGTGGTCATGCCCACGCCCTCGTCCACGGCCAGCGACTCGCTGGCGGCCTCCAGGAAGGCGTCGAGCCGGAGGGGGTCGGTACGCAGCTCGGCGCTGGTCACCTTGGTGGCCATCGCCTTGAGGAAGGCCTGCTGGCGCTTGATCCGGTCCTGGTCACCACTGGGCAGCCCTTTGCGCTCGCGCACGAAGCGCAGCGCCTCCTCCCCGTTCATCCGGTTCGTTCCGGCTGGCCAGGACCAGCCGTTGCTCGGGTCGACGACCGGTTCGACGAGGCGCACCTCGACGCCGCCGAGGGTGTCGGTCATCCGCTCGAACCCCTGGAAGTCGATCACGGCGACGTGATCGATGACCGCCGCTGTCTCCCGCTCGACCGTCTCCACGAGCAGTCGGGCGCCGCCTTCCCGGAAGGCGTGGGAGATCCGGTCGGGTCCGTGGCCGGGGATGTCCACCCAGGCGTCACGGGGGATGGAGATGAGGTGGACGCGGTCGGCGCCCTCGGGAGCGTGCAGCACGATGATCGTGTCGGCGTGGGCCTCGCCGACCCGCCAGTTGTCTGCTGTGGAGGCGCCGCGCAGGTCCGACCCGACCAGGAGCCAGGTGTCCCCCGGAGCGGCGTTCCCGGCCGCGCGGCCGGAGGGGAGCGCGTCCTGGATCCGGTCGATGTTGCCGTCGTAGGTGAGCACCCGCCAGAGCCCCACCGCCACCGCCGCTCCACCGAGCAGGGCGATCGTGGCCAGGGCCGCCACGACGATACGTAACCCTCGCTTCCGCAGCCTCTCCATACGGACTCCCCGATCCGCGTGACGTGCGGTTGCCCTTCCCAATTACGGGGTTTTCTCACATCCGTCCCGGTTTCCGACCGAGGGCCAAACGTACGTATATCGCCACGTAGCGTCTATACCCACCCCACTCCACCCCCATCACCCGCACACGCCCCTGCCGTCACACAACCGCTGGGGCACATGCGCAAATTGTCCACATTCGGCCAATTGTTTGAACTATGACTTTTGTCAGTTCCACCGTTCCTGTCGGGATTCCTAGGGTCGTCGCCGTTATGCCGAATTCGGCCCGCTGTCCCCCCTATTGCCAGCGGGTCTCCCCCACCCCGAAAGGCAGCCCGTGAACCTAGGCAGAACACGAAGCGGTCGCATCCGTGCCGCTGTGGGCATGATCGGCGCCGCCGCCCTCACCGGCGTCCTCGTCTCAGCGCCGCCCGCCGCGGCCGACACGGCCGATACGGTCGCCCCCGACCTCCAGAGCTTCTATGACCAGGAGCCCTCCTGGAAGCCGTGCGGCGGCGGGCTCGACGGCCTGGAGTGCGCCAAGATCGTGGTCCCCATGGACTACGACAACCCCAAGGGCGAGAAGATCCGCGTCGCCATCTCGCGGCACAAGGCCACCGACCGCGACCACCGCCGCGGCGTCCTGCTCATCAATCCCGGCGGCCCCGGCGGCACTGGCCTGGGGATGGCCCAGTACCTCAGCGACCAGAGGATCGCCGAGGTCTACGACCTCATCGGCTTCGACCCGCGCGGTGTCGGCAAGTCGACCCAGCTCCGGTGCACCGAGCCCGACCTCGACGACCTCGAACTCTCCAGCCGCCCGACCAACGCCGAGCTGCACAACTTCACCGAAGCGGCACGCCGGACCGAGGAGGGCTGCGACCGGACGGCCGGTTCGCTGCGCCCCCACATCACCACCGCCAACACCGCCCGCGACATGGACGTGATCCGCGGCGTGCTCGGCGAGGAGAAGACCAACTACCTCGGCTACTCCTACGGCACCTACCTCGGCGCCGTCTACGGCAGCCTCTTCCCCGACCGCATGGACCGCAGCGTCCTCGACTCCTCGATCCACCCCGACCGCGTCTGGCGCGACACCTGGCTCGCGATGTCCCGCGCCCACACCGAGAACGTCGAGCGCTTCACCGAGTGGGCCGCGGAGAACGACGCCGAGCTCGGCCTTGGTGACAGCCCCGAGGCCGTGTTCCAGACCATGGAGGACGTGGCCCAACAGCTCCACGAGAACCCGGTCGACGGCTTCGACCGCACCTCCTTCGACCAGACCGTCTTCGGGCTCAACCGGGACCAGGGGCGCTGGGACGTCCTGGCGTCCTTCATCTCCAGCTTCCGCGACGGCGACAGCGCCGCGGCCCGGGAAGCGGCCAAGGCGGGATCGCTGCGCATCGCCGCCGACCGCGAGCGGCTGGCCGACGGCGGCCCCTCCACCTTCACCACCATCCGGTGCGAGGCCGACTGGCCGAAGGGGACCGGCGGATACTACGCCGACATGCGCGAGTACACCGACAAGTACGCCTACGGGCTGGGCGCCATGCTGTCCGCCCCCGACGCGTGCACCTTCCGCTCCTACACCCCCGATGAGAAGCCGGTGGAGCTGAAGCGCGACGGCTACCCGACCGGCATCGTCGTCCAGGGCCACTACGACACCCAGACCGCCTGGGCGGGCGGCCCGGCCATGGCCAAGCGGCTGCGTGACAGCCTCATCATCGTCGAGAACGACAGCAACCACGGCTACTACGGCGGCCCGGACTACGACTGCGTCACCGAGCAGATCGATGACTACCTCATCGACGGCATCCTGCCCGGCAGCGCCACCACCTGCCCAGGCCAGCCCATGCCCAACCTGAAGTCGGCCGACACCGCCGACGAGGACAACCTCACCGAAAAGGTGCAGGAGCAGATCGACGAGGAGGAAGAGCAGCCCGCTCCGCCGGTCCCCGCTCCGATTCCCGCCGCTTAGCGATCACCGGCGCGGGCGGCGGGGTGCCACACGTCGCCGCCCGCGTTGCCAGTGCGGCGTATCAGCCAGTACGCGGCGCCCGCAGCGTCACGATTTCGAAGGGGCGCAGCGCGAGCCGGACCCCCGTGCCGGTCTCCTCCGGTTCCGGGGCGTCCGGCAGGCGTCGCTCCAGCAGGTCGACGCGGGTGGCCCGGCCCGTGTCGAAGCCGAAGGCGACCTCGGCGCGGGCGCGGGTCCCCCGGGACTCGTACATCCGCACCACCACGTCGCCGGAGCGGTCCTCGGCCAGCTTCACCGCCTCCACCACCACGCCCGGATGGTCCACGGTGACCAGCGGCGGCACCTCGCCGTCTCCCGGCACCACGCGCTCGGGAAGGTTGATCCGGTATCCCTCGCGCACGGCATCGCCCACCTCGGCGCCGGGCACCAGCGCATAGGAGAAGCGGTGCACGCCGTGGTCGGTCCTCGGGTCCGGGAACCGCGGCGCGCGCAGCAGCGACAGCCGGACAGTGGTGGTCGTCCCGCCATCGGGCCGAACGTCGCGGGTCACGTCGTGGCCGTAGGTGGAGTCGTTGACCACCCCGTGGCCGTACCCCGGCTCGCCCACGTGGATCCAGCGGTGCGCGCACGTCTCGAACTTCGCGGCGTCCCACGACGTGTTGGTGTGCGTCGGGCGGCGCACATGCCCGAACTGGATCTCCGAGGCCGCGTCATCGGCACGCACGTCCAACGGGAATGCCGCCTTGAGGAACTTCTCGGTCTCCCTCCAGTCCACCTCGGTGGCGATGTCGAGCCGCTTCGTCCCGGGCCGCAGCGTCAGCGTCTGGGTGACCGCTGACGAACCGAACGTCCGGCGTACCCGCACCTCAACGCCGCCGTCCGCGGCCCGGCCCGCCGTCACGTCGTCGGCGTCGACCAGGTCCACGACGGTGTTCCGGTAGAAGGAGTCGACGTCCCAGGCGTCCCACATATTGGGGAAGTCCGGGTGGAGCTGGAGCAGGTTGCCCCGCGCGCCCGGCGCCAGGGCCTCCCTCCCCTCCCGCAGGTCGAGAACGGACGTCACCAGGCCGTCGGCGTCGACGGCGAGCCGGATCAGGCCGTTGTTCAGCACATGGGTCCCGCCCTCGCGGATATGCCGCACCTCTCCCGAGGCAGGGGTCGCGGCCCCGGCGCCGAGGGCGGGGACCCCGTTGCGCGCGTGCGGGGCGGCGTTGAACACGATGCCGGGTCCTTCCGCGTCCCTATCCGCGTCCCCAGCGGTCGGCAGCGCCCCGGACAAGGCGCGCTGGGCGGTGTCGATGAGCTCGGTGAGCTCGGCTGCCACGGCGGCATAGGTGGCCGCCGCCTCGCGGTGCACCCAGGCGATCGACGTGCCCGGGAGGATGTCGTGGAACTGGTGCAGCAGGACCGTGCGCCACACGCGGTCCAGCCGCTCATAGGGGTAGTCGAGGCCGGTGCGGAGCGCCGCCGTCGCCGCCCACAGCTCGGCCTCCCGCAGCAGGTGCTCACTGCGCCGGTTGCCCTGCTTGGTGGCGGCCTGGCTGGTGTAGGTGGCGCGGTGCAGCTCCAGGTAGAGCTCGCCGAGCCACACCGGCGCGTCGGCGTACTCCTGGCGCGCCTTGGCGAAGAAGTCGGCCGGACGCTCGATCTCCACCTTCGGCGACCCTTCGAGGTCGCGCAGGCGCTCGGCGCGGGCCAGCATCTCGCGGGTCGGGCCGCCCCCGCCGTCGCCCCAGCCGAAGGGGGCCAGCGACCGGGTGCCCGCACCCTTCTCGCGGTAGTTGCGCGCGGCGTGCGCCATTTCCCGGCCGGACAGCTCGGAGTTGTAAGTGTCGACGGGCGGGAAGTGGGTGAAGACGCGGGTGCCGTCGATGCCCTCCCACCAGAAGGTGTGGTGCGGGAAGGGGTTCTTCTGGTTCCAGGAGATCTTCTGGGTGAGGAACCACTCCGACCCCGACAGCTTCACGATCTGCGGCAGGGCGGCGGAGTAGCCGAAGCTGTCGGGCAGCCACACCTCGCGGGTGTCGGTCCCGAACTCCTCGGCGAAGAACCGCTGGCCGTAGACGAACTGCCGGGCCAGGGCCTCGGCCCCGGGCATGTTGGTGTCGGCCTCCACCCACATGCCACCGACGGGCACGAACTTCCCCTCTGACGCCTTCTTCTTGACGCGCTCATAGACCTCGGGGCGGTGCTCCTTGATCCACGCCAGCTGCTGGGCCTGGGACATCGCGAACAGGAACTCGGGGTGGTCGTCCATCAGAGCGGCGACGTTGGCGGTGGTACGCGCCACCTTGCGCACCGTCTCGCGCAGCGGCCACAGCCAGGCCGAGTCGATGTGCGCGTGCCCGATGGCCGAGATCCGGTGCGCGCTGGTGTGCGCGGGCGCGGCCAGGGCGGGGGCCAGCTCCTCCCGCGCGCGGGCGGCCGTCGCGTTGACGTCGGCCAGGTCGACGGCGTCGAGCGCGCGCTCCAGCGCCCGCAGCAGCTCCCAGCGGCGCGGCGAGTCGACAGGCAGCTCGCGCATGAGCTGGTCGAGCACGTCCATGTCCTGGACCAGCTCCCACACGGTCGCGTCGAAGACCGCGAGGTCCACGCCGCGCACCACGTACAGCGGGCGGTCGTGGGCGGTCTCCCGGTCGCCGAGCTCGGTGGGCTGGAAGGGGGGGACGCCCAGGACGACCGGGTTGGCGGCGGCTTCGACGTAGTACTCGACCCGCTGCCCGCCGGTCGCCGGGGAGCCGACGCGCAGCCAGCGGTTGCGCGGGCTGAGCCCCTTCACCACGGCGCCGTCGGCCGTGTAGGCCAGGCCCTCGCACTGGAAGCCGGGCATGCGCTCGTCGAAGCCGAGGTCGATGACGGCCTCGACGGTGCTCCCCGACCACTCGGGAGGCACCTCGCCGCGCACCCGGAACCAGGTGGTGCCCCAGGGCGGCCCCCACGCGTCGCCCACCGACGCGGCCGTGTAGGGCGCGAAGAGCCCGGCCGCGACCGGCACCGGCTCGCCCGCGACGTCCCAGCGAGCGATCTCCATCGGAACCGTCTCCGGGTAGACGGCGGGGCGGATGCGTTCGTTGAGGACTCGGGTGACGCGGTCCTCGACCAGCGTGCGGTCGTCGTGCATGTCCACCTCTCTTCGGGGTCGTCGATGCCGGTGGCCGGCCGGCGCGCCGCGCTCACCAGGTGTGCCGCAGCACCGCCGGAGCGGATCGCCGGTAGTCGTCGCCGATGGCGTGGATCTCCAGCCGCGCCGCCCGCTCCCCGGGGTAGCGGCGCGCCCCGGTCAGGTAGTGGGCGGTGGTGGCGGTGGCGCCGAGCAGGGTCGGGCCGTCGGGTGTGGCCTGGAGGACCTCGTAGTGGCGGGCACTGCCCCCGGCGTACCAGCGCACCCGCAGCGCGGCGGAGCTGTCGGCGTCGGTGTGCGCGGCCTCGATTCGCGGGGCGCGGGGCCGTCCGGGCGGCTGTCCGGTGCGCGGGGCCAGGCGCAGCCGACCGAGCCGCCACCGCACGCCCTCGGCCCGGCCCCGCCCTCGCTGTTCGACCGCAGCCGGACCCCCAGCGCGCGCAGGGTGCGGCCGTGCCCGCCCGGGAGCGGGAAGGTGCTGCGGGACCAGGACGTCCCGGGATCGGTTCGACGGGGGCGCTGAGGTACTCATACGGTGGCGCCTCGCCCGGCCGCGCGGGGGCCGTCCAGGCGACGGCCAGTTCCACCGTCGTCCCCGGGTCGCCGCTGTGCACGAGTTCCACAACCGTGTCCGTACCCGCCGCGATGGCCGATCGGACGGGATAGAGGTCGATTTCCACGGGTGTCGCGGTGATCCCGCCGCAGAGCAGGGAGTTCCCGCCGTGGAAGGGCGCATCGAAGTCGAAGTCGACCGTGACGCCGCCGTCGCCGCCGCGGCGGACCCAGCGCCGGGGCGGAAGGACGTCCTGCACGCCCAGGTGGTGCCATTCCCGGTCGGAGACGATCCGCCCCTCGATCGCGTAGCGGAGTCCGTGCCCGGTGTTGAAGACGGTGCCGAAGGGTGCCGCCACGACGGCGCAGCGGTCGGCCACGTGGGCGGAGACCCCAGGCCACCGGGCGGAGGGGGCGGGGGCGGCCGGGTCGCCGGAGGGGCCGGTCCAGAACCGGTCGTCGCGTCGGTGGAACTCCCCCGGCGGCGCGGATTCGGGCGTCGAAGTGTGCGTCCACTCCGGCCGGTAGAAGCCGATCGAGGTGACCCCGGCCGGGTCGGCGGCGAACAGCGCGTCCCAGTCGACCGGTGTGCCGTAACCGCGCGCTTCGACGTCGACGCCGGCCCACAGCTCGTGCGGATCGCGGTCGAGGCGGGTGGCGCGGGCGGCGGAGTCGGCGAGTCCGTCGGCGGTCCAGTCGAAGTTGAGGAACATGGTGTGGGCGACCGGCGTCCCGGCGTCGTGGAAGAACGGTTCGTTGGCGTCGTTCAGCCGGTTCTGCCAGGCGATGGCCCCGCTGGTGGTCATGGAGTCGTACCAGCAGACGCGGAGCGCCGAGGTGGTGCGCAGGTGACGCAGGAATCCGCGCATGGCGTCGGCCAGGGCGGTGCCGCCCCCGGCGGTCTCGGCGTTGATGAACCAGCCGTCGAAACCGTAGGCCTGCGCCACCTCGGCGAGCTTGTCGGCGACGGGGTAGCGGCCGGTGGCGTCGTCGAGCCGCACAAGGTCGCGGGTCCAGCGCAGGTCGCCGCCGTAGGCGATGGGCGGGAGGAACACGGTTCCCAGCACCCGGACCCCATTGCGGTGCGCGGCGTCGACCACGGGAGCGTTGGGTGCCAGGATCAGCCCCTCGGCAGAGGAGCCACCCCAGAACACCAGCTCCTCCAGATACGACCAGTAGGTGAGCGCGTAGTAGAACGAGGCGCTTCGCGCCCCCCATTCTCCTTGGCTGGGGTTGCCCGAGGTGGGGGCGAAGGACACCAGCGACTGCACCCGCGCACCTCCGGCGGGCGCGCCGGGGTGGGGTCCCACGGGCGCGACGCGGACGGCCAGCGGAACCGTGGCGGTGTTGTAGGGCAGGTCGGGATCGTCCTGCGGGCGGTAGTCGAGCAGGCTCCGCCAGACGACACCCTCCTCGGGCTGCCCGTCGGGCACGGAGTCGGGGAACCAGTAGGCGGCCTCGGGTCGCGCGGCGCGCCCGGGCCCGGTGCGCGACGGGGCGTCGGCCGGTAGGGCCCCCGCTGCCGGGCGGGGGCCGATGGTCGTGGCCAGCGCGGTCAGGGTGCCGGCGGTGATCACGCCGCGGCGGGTGGGGCGGACGGGGTCATGGGGGATGTCCACGGTGGGTTCCTCCTGTGCTCAGAGCAGGACCTCATCGGGGTGACCACCTCGGTGATGCCGCGTGCGTTCAGGTGGTCGGCATCAGCGGCGCGGTCGGCGCGGACCAGGGCGGCGCGGATGCCGGTGTCGGCCAGCCGCGCCCACGCCTCGAAGACCGGGCCGCCGGGAGCGCAGGTGGAGCGGCGCGGCGCGGTCGCCGGGTCGCCGGGGTCGAAGGCCAGGGCGAGGCGGCGCGGTGCGGGGGTCGGCGGGTGGGCGCGCAGCTCGTCCACGAGCCGCGCCAGTCGGCGCCCGGCCGGTTTGACCTCGCGGTCGACGGTGAGCAGGCCGAGGTCGTACTCCAGCTCGGGGAAGTCGGCCAGTGCGCGGTCGACGTCATGGGAGCACCACCAGGTCACCCCCCACACGTTGGCGCAGGTGGCAACGTTGCGCACGGTGGTCTCGGCGAAGTCGGCGGCCGACCGGGGCGGGATGTGCGGCCGGGGCGCGCCCACCTCCTGGAGCCAGACCGGCCGTCGCGGGTCCGACGCCCAGGCGGTGGCCAGCTCCACCAGGTATTCGGCGTGGTGGAGGGTGGCCGCGCCGGTGGGGCCGTGCTTCTGGGCCGTCCCGTTGAACACCCACGAGTGCACGGTGGTCGCGGCGCCAAGACACACGGCGTGCTCGGGGGTGAAGGGGTGGCCGTCCAGGTACCAGACCTTGTCGTCCTCCGCGTGCAGGTGGAGGCGGTGCGGGGCGCCGTCCTCGCACGCCTTGAGCATCCGGTCCAGCCAGGCCGCGGCGCCGGTGGGGTCCACGCGGTCCGGGTCGGGGTGGGGGTCCCCGGAGAACTGGTTGACCTCGTTGCCCAGCGTCATGCCGAGGAAGTTGGGGCGGTCGGCCAGGGCCGCGGCGAGGGTGCACAGGTACGCCTCGACACCGCTGACCGCGTCGGGGTCGGTGAAGAGGTTGCGGCGCTGCCAGGTGCGAATCCAGGTGGGGAGGAAGTCGAATCCGGACAGGTGCCCCTGCACACCGTCGACGGCGACGTCGAGCCCGCACGCGGCGGCGGTGTCGACCAGGCACAGCAGCTGCTCCACGGCGCGCGGGCGGATGAGCGTCCGGCTGGGCTGGAACACCGGCCACAGGGGGAAGACGCGGACGTGGTCGAGGCCCAGCCCGGCGATCGATTCCAGGTCGGCGCGGACCTCGTCGATGTCGAAGTCGAGCCAGTGGTGGAACCAGCCGCGGGTGGGCGTGTAGTTGGCCCCGAACCGGAGGAGCCGGGAGGCGTGACCGGGCTGGGTCGGCTCTTGGGTCGGCTCTGTGGTCGCGTCCGTCATCCTTTGATGGCCCCTTCATTGACGCCGCGGAAGAAGTAGCGCTGCAGGGTGAGGAAGAGCAGGATCAGCGGGGCGACGGCGATGATGGTGCCCGCGGCGATGAGCCGCTGGTCGCCGACGAACGTCCCCTTGAGGTAGTTCAGGCCGATGGTGAGCGTGTAGTAGTCCGGGTCGCTGAGCACGATCAGCGGCCACAGGAAATCATCCCAGGCCCCCATGAACGCGAAGATCGCGACGACCGCGATCGTGCCCTTGACCGAGGGCAGCGCGACCCGGGTGAAGCGCTGCCAAGCGTTGGCGCCGTCGATCATCGCGGCCTCGTCGATCTGCGTGGACTGCGCGAGGAAGGCGTTGTACATGAGCAGCACGTTCAACGCGCCGACCATGCCGGGCAGGACGACCGCGACGAGGGTGTCGTTGAGGTGTACCGACCGCATCATGAGGAACTGCGCGACCATGATGGCCTCACCGGGGACCAGCAGCGCCAGGATGAACACGCCGAGGGCGGCCCGGCGGCCGCGGAACCGCAGCCGGGCCAGGGCGTACCCGGCCAGCGAGGCGCCGACGACGTTGAGCACGACGGTGGCCAGCGCGACGCGCACGGAGTTCCACACATAGCCCCACACCGGCAGGACCTCGCCGACGCGGACGAAGTTGCCCAGCGTGGGGTCGGCGGGTACGAAGCGCGGCGGGCTGGCGTAGATGTCCTCGCCGATGCCCTTCAGCGCGGTCGACAGCTGCCACAGGAAGGGGCCGACGCTGATCGCCATGATGAGCAGGAGCAGGGCATAG
This sequence comes from Nocardiopsis gilva YIM 90087, assembly GCF_002263495.1. NCBI lineage: Bacteria > Bacillati > Actinomycetota > Actinomycetes > Streptosporangiales > Nocardiopsidaceae > Nocardiopsis > Nocardiopsis gilva. Next base: position 4,950,544 of record NZ_CP022753.1, read on the forward strand.
CGCAGGACGGTGCGAGTGCGGCGCCCCACGCGCCGCTTGGCCACCGGGCGGGCCGGACGCGGCGCGGGCGGAGAGGACGACGAGGGGGTCCCAGGGTCGGTTCGGGTGCCGGTCATCGCGGGTCCTTCCGGCCGGTCTGCAGGCGCAGCACGGACAGCAGCAGGCCCAGGGTGAGGCCGAACAGCACCAGGCTGAGCGCCGCCCCGTAGCCGACGTGGCCGTTGAGCCCGGCGCTGACCTCACGGATCAGCATGACCAGGGTGACGTCGCGCCCGCCCGGTCCGGCGGTGTCGCCGGACAGGATGAAGATCTCGGTGAAGACGCGGAACGCCGCGACGGCGCTGAGCGCCGAGATCAGCGTCATCGTGGTGCGCATCGCGGGCAGGGTGACGACGAAGAAGCGCCGGACGGCCCCGGCGCCGTCGACCTGGGCGGCCTCGTGCAGTTCCTCCGGGACCCGGCCGAGGGTGGCGAGGTAGATGATCATGTAGTAGCCGAGCCCCTTCCAGATGGTGACGACCATGGCGCTGGCCAGCAGCAGCCACTCGTCGGTGAGGAAGGGGATGGGGTCCTTCAGCACGCCCAGGGCCTCCAGGGTGCCGTTGACCAGGCCGCGGCTGTCCAGCAGCCAGGTCCAGATCAGACCCACCACCACGGCCGAGGCGATCACCGGCGTGTAGAAGACGGTCCGGAAGAACCCGATGCCCGGCCCCTTGTCGCGCACCAGCAGGGCTAGCAGCAGCGGCAGGAACACCAGCGGCGGCACGACGCCGATCACGTACAGCGCCCCGTTGCGCAGGGCCAGCCAGAACCGGGGGTCGTCGGCCATGCGGGCGAAGTTGTCCAGGCCGGTGAAGGTGCCGGGGCTGATGGTGCGGGCGTCGGTAAACGCCAGGAGGAAGGTGTTGAGGAAGGGGTAGATGTTGAAGATCAGGCAGGCGGCGAGCCCGGGCAGGAGGAACAGCCAGGGCGTGGCCGCCCCCTGCATCCGCGGCCCGGAGCGTCGCTCCGGGGATCCGCCGCGGACCCCGGCGGTCGTGCTCTCCGACCGCCGGTCCCGGAGAAGGACGTGCGCACTCATGCGGCCCCACCTTCGTGTTCGTGACCTGGCCAGCGGCGGTCATGGGGGCGTGCGGGCGAGAGGGACGCTCCCTCGGCGGTGATCACGGGATGGGGCAGGAGGTCTGCTGGGTCGGCCCGGTCCGCTCCTCCGGTGTTCTGTGGGAAATGCGGCGCCGAGGGCGGAGGGGGCTGGGCGCGCCGGTCGCGTCGGGGATGCGGCCGGGCGGGGCAGCGGTGTCGGCCCGCACCGCCGGGCGCCTCCCGATGGAGTCGCGAGGGCAGCGACGGCGGAGGAGGTGGGGCGCCCCTCATCGACTCCCGGGCGGGACATGCGGGCGGCCCGGAAGTCGGATTGCGGGCCGCCAGGCGCCGGGTATGCCCGGTTTGCCACAAGTTCCCCGCGATGATCACGGCAATTGTTCCGGCAAACCGGACAGAACCGAGGACTTCTGCCGTGATCATCGGCGAGAAAGCCCCGAACTCGCGCATGGCGCACGTGCTCCCACACGAAGCGAAACATCGGCATTCCGGATAGGCCTGGCGGCGCCAACCGGACCGGCCGGATCCGGCCTCCCACGCCCCCAGAGACCAGAGAGCGCTTTCCCACCCCCGGCGCGCCCCAAGCCCACCCCAACCCCGACCGCCGCCTCGGCGGCTGGCGCCGCCGACGGCGTCGGGCCGCGGGGACGCGGGGGCGGACGGGGGCAGCGTCGGCATCGTCGTTCACTCCGTGTCGAGGAGGCTGTTGCACTCGTCGACGGCGGCATCTAGTGCCTGCCGGGGTGTCTTGTCGCCGCGCATCGCCAGGGCGATCTCGTTGCGCAGGATGTTCTGCATCTGGTCGCTGAAGCGCACCGGCGTGTAGTTGGTGGCGGTGGCGAGCTGGGTGGCCGCCGCGACGCGGACCCGGCCCTCGTCGGTGCCGTCCTCCTCGGTGAAGTAGGGGTCGTCGAGCGACCCGACCGTGCTGGGGAAGATCTGCACCTCGTGGGCGAACGCCTCCTGGTTCTCGGCGTTGGTGACGAACTCGGCGAAGGCGGTGGCGGTCGCGGGGTGGGACGTCCGCGCGGAGACGGCGAGCCCCTGCAGGTACATGTGCGCCTGGCCGGTGTTGGTGAGGACCTCGGTGATGCCGACGTTCTTGTAGAGGCTGGGCGCGTTGGTGCGGAAATTGTCCAGGTCGTAGGCGCTTCCCGGGGCCCAGGCGATCGCCTCGCTCATGAACTGCTCGCCGCTGCCCGTGTAGTCCTGGGTGAGCGACTCGGGCACAAGCGCGCCCGCGTCGTACATCTCCTTGTAGCGCTGGATCATCTCCACCGCGGCGGCGTCGTTGAAGGTGAACGCGGTGCCGTCCTCGTTCATCAGCTGGGAGCCGTACAGGCCGAGGTCCACGATGCCGGGGGTCTGGCCGAGCATGGCGATCTCGCCGTCGGTCGCCTCGGCCATGGTGATCGCTTGGTCGAACAGCTCGTCGTAGCTGGTGGGCGGTGCGTCCGGGTCGAGCCCGGCCTGCTCGAACAGCGCGCGGTTGTAGAAGATCGGGCCGGTGTTGAGGTACCAGGGGTAGGCGTACGTGCCGGACCGGCCCGGCATGGCGAACCCCGACCACGCGTCGGGCAGGTACGCCTTGGACGCCTCGGGGCGGGCTTCGTCGATGTCGAGTACCAGCTCCGCCTTGGCCAGCGGGTAGACGAGGTCGGGGGCGACGTTCACGACGTCGGGCAGTTCTCCTGCCGCCGCGTCGACGCTGAGTTTCTCCGCGTACCCTTCCGCCGGCTGGTCCAGCCATTTCACCGTGGCTCCGGGGTGCTCCTTCTCGAACGCCGCGATGACGCCGTTGAAGTACTCGCTGTAGTCGGCCTTGAGATTCCAGGTCTGGAAGGTGATCTCACCGGTGACCTCTCCGGTGATCTCGCCCTGGGGCGCCGCGGTCCCGGTGTTGCCACCGATCCCGCAGCCGGACACCGCCAGGGCGGCGGCGGTCACCAGGGCGCCGATGCTCGCGTGTGGGCGGATGCGCATGGCACGGCCTCCTCGGTTCTCGGAGCGCGGTCACCCACGCGGCCGACGCGGCGGTAGCGCGAGCCCAGAGGCCCGCCACCTTGCGCACCAGGGGATAAACCGCTTAAGTTCCACGCTCAACGACGAACATGACCCATCGAACGCAGACTCGTCAATACGGGTACTCGATATTTCTGACCGGACGTCCGGGCAGGTGTCCGCGATCGTGTGGAGCGATGCGGAGATCACCGTGCGGGTAGACTTCCCATGGCGTAGAGAACTACTGAACGATCAGTTACTGAACCGGTTAATAAATCCATTCCGAAGTCGCTCCGCCGCCATTGTTCGCGCGGCGGAGCCGCCTCCCGCGAAGGAGCCCGCACCGTGCGACGCCCGACCATCGCCGACATCGCGCGGCGCGCCGGCGTCTCCTCCGCTGCCGTCTCGTTCGCGCTCAACGGCCGACCGGGCGTCTCGGAGCACACGCGTCAGCGCATCCTCGCCGCCGCCGATGCGCTGGGCTGGCAGCCCAACACGGCCGCCCGGGCGCTGTCGGCGAAGCGTGCCGGAGCCGTGGGCCTGGCCGTCGCCCGCCCGGCGCGCACGCTGGGCGTGGAGCCGTTCTTCATGCAGCTGATCTCGGGCATCCAGGCCGAGCTGTCGGAGCGCGCGAACGCGCTTCTGTTCCACCTGGTCGAGGACGTCGACGCCGAGATCGGGCTGTACCGGAAGTGGTGGGCCGAGCGCCGCGTGGACGGCGTGCTCGTGGTCGACCCGCGTACCGCCGACCCCCGCCCGGCCGCGCTGCGCGCCCTCGGGATGCCGGCCGTGCTGGCGGGAGGCCCCGACCCCGCGGGGATCCTGCCGGGCGTGTGGATCGACGACGCCCGCGCCATGGCCCGCATCGTCGCCCACCTGCGCGAGCTGGGACACGTGCGCGTCGCGCACGTGTCCGGCCCGTCGGGGCTGCTGCACACCGAGCGGCGCTCGGCCGCCCTCCACGAGGCCACCCGGCCGGGCGCCACCGGCACCACCGGCCCGACCACCGTGACCACCGACTTCAGCGACACCGAAGGGGCCCGCGCCACCCGCTCCCTGCTGTCGGCGGCCGACCGCCCGACCGCGATCGTCTACGACAACGACGTCATGGCCGTGGCGGGGATGTCGGTGGCGCGCCAGGCGGGGCTGGCGGTCCCCGCTGACGTCTCGATCGTGGCCTGGGAGGATTCCACCCTGTGCCGGGTGACCCACCCGACGCTGACCACGCTGTCGCGCGACGCGTCCCGGTTCGGCGCCACCGCGGCGGGGCGGCTGCTGGCCCTGCTCGACGGTGAACCGCCGGCCGACGTCGAGTTCGACGTGCCCGAACTGATCGTCCGCGAGAGCACCGCCCCGCCGCCCGCCTGAGCGGTACCCCTGACCGCGTCGACCCCAGTTGATGAATGGAGCTCACCGACCATGCGCCACTCTTGGCCCGACCTGCCGTTCCACCAGGCGTGGCTGCGCGCCGAAGCGCGGCGGCTGCTGTCGTTCGCCGCCGACGCCGAGCGGCCGGAGAACGGATTCGGCTGGCTCGACGACCGCGGTGCCCTCCTGCCCGCCCACGGCACCCCCACCTGGATCACCTGCCGGATGACCCACGTGTTCGCCCTCGCCGACATGATGGGCGTCCCCGGTTCCGGACCTATCGCCGACCACGGCGTGGGGGCGCTGCTCGGTCCGCTGCGCGACGCCGATCACGGCGGCTGGTACGCCGGACTCGGGACCGACGGGCAACCCGAGGGAACCGTCAAGTCCGCCTATGACCACGCGTTCGTGCTTCTCGCGGCAGCCTCGGCGACCGCGGCCGGGCGCGAGGGCGCCCCAGAGCTGCTCAAGGCGGCGACCTCCGTCATCGAGGAGCGGTTCACCGACGGCGACACCGGCCGCTACCTGGAGAGCTGGGACCGCGCCTGGACGCAGCCGGAGGACTACCGCGGCGCCAACAGCCACATGCACCTGGTCGAGGCGTTCCTCGCCACCGCCGCCGCCACCGGGCGCCGCGTGTGGCTCGACCGTGCGCTGGGCATCGCCCAATTCGTCGTGCACGAGGTCACCGCCGCCCACGACTGGCGGATGCCCGAGCACTTCACCCCCGGTTGGGAGCCAGTTCTCGACTACAACACCGACAACCGTGCCCACCCCTTCCGGCCCTACGGGGTGACCGTCGGCCACCTGCTCGAATGGGCGCGGCTGCTGGTGCAGATCGAAATCGCCCTCGGCTCGGCTGCGCCCGCGTGGCTGCTGGACGACGCCGCCTCGCTGTTCGACGCCGCCGTGCGGCGCGGCTGGGACGTCGACGGCGCCCCCGGCTTCATCTACACCCACGACTGGGACGACACCCCGGTGGTACGGGAACGCATGCACTGGGTCGCCACCGAGGCGATCGCCGCCGCGGCCACCCTGTACCGACGCACCGGGGACGCCCGCTACGAACGCTGGTACCGCACCTGGTGGGACTATGCCGCCCGGCACCTCATCGACCGGCGGAACGGCAGCTGGCACCACGAACTCGACCCGGACAACCGCCCCGCCGCCACGGTCTGGGACGGCAAGCCCGACATCTACCATGCCTTCCAGGCCGCGATCCTGCCCTGCCTCCCGCCCGCCGCGGCGTTCGTCTCGGCGGTCGGCGGCGGTTCCGACGACAACATCCCGCACCAGCGGGAACGACCCGAGGAGACCCCGTGAGCGCACCCCACACCCCGCAGCCGGAGCCCGGCGCTCCCCGACTGGCGGTCCTCGGGGAGAACGTCATGGACCTGATCCCGCGCGGGGACGAACCCGGCGTCTACCGGGCCGTGCCGGGTGGCGGCCCCGCCAACATCGCGGTCGCCGCGGCCCGGCTGGGGACGCCCACCGCGTTCCTGGCCCGGTTCGGCTCCGACGGATTCGGCGCGACGATGCGCGAGCGGCTCGCGGCGGAGGGGATCGGTCTGGACCTGGCGGTCACGGCGCCCGAACCCTCGGCCCTCGCCCTCACCACGCTGGGCGCGGACGGCCAGGCCCGCTACGACTTCTGGATGGACGGGGCCGCCGACTGGCAGTGGAGCGACGCCGAACTGGCCGCGCCGCTGCCGGACTCGCTGCGGCTGCTGAGCGTCGGGTCGGTCGCGGCCTTCCGCGGCCCCGGCGCGGAGGCGATCGAGCGGCTGCTGGCCCGGGAACGCGATCGCGGCCGGTTGATCCTGGGGTTCGACCCGAACGTGCGCCCGGCGGTGATCGGCGATCCGGACTGGGCGCGCGCCCGCTACCTCGGCCTGGCCGGGCTGAGCCACGTGGTCAAGGCCAGCGACGAGGACCTGCGGATGCTGCACCCGGGCGTCGACGAGGAGGCGGCGGCCCGGCAGCTGCTCGGCGAGGGCGCCGCGCTGGTCGTGGTGACCGCCGGAGCCAAGGGGTCCCGCGCCTTCACCCGCCACCGCGACCTCGCCGTCCCCGCCCCGGCCGTGGACGTCCAGGACACCATCGGCGCGGGCGACACGTTCATGGGCGCGCTCCTGCACACGCTCGCCCGTCTCGACGTCGCGCCCGACGCCGTCGGCGACCTCGGCGAGCCGGATCTGCGCACGCTCCTGACCACCGCCGGTGCGGCCGCCGCCGTGACCTGCACACGCTCCGGCGCCCAACCGCCGACGGAGGCGGATCTGGCCCCCTACCTCCGTTGATCTCGGAGATATTGGGGCCTCAGCGCTGATTTTTCCCCCAGTATCTCCGAGATCAACGGAGAGGGGACGGGATCAGTGGTCGGCCGCGGAGCTGTCGACGGGTTCACGCATGAGCTCGTCGGCTTCCCGGCAGACCTCGCGGGCGGCCTGCCCCTGGCCGCTGGCCTCATAGGCCCGGCCCAGGGTGCGCAGCGCGGGGGCGAGGAAGGAGTGCCACCCGCGGGTACGCCAGATCCGCACCGCCTCTTCCAGGGTGGTGACGGCCTCGGTCGTGCTGCCGTCGGCCAGCTGGATCTCGCCGAGCAGGGTGAGGGCGTCGGCCAGGTGGTGGTCCATGCCCTTGCTGCGGCTGTGCTCGGCGGCCGTCGACGCCGTGGTCAGGGCCTCGGGGTCGCCGAGCGCGATGTACAGCCGGGTGAGGTAGAGGAGCGAGAACACCTCGGAGTACCGGTCCTCCAGCGCTCGCGCCATGTCGAGGGAGCGCAGCAGATTACCGCGCCCGTTGACCACGTCACCAGTCAGGCACTGGGCGGCGCCGAGGAACTGCATCGCGGTGACCTCGAAGCGGGGGTTGCCGAGCAGCCGCGCGAGTTCGAGAGCCTTGTTCAGGTGGGTGACGGCGTCGTGGTTCCGGTTCTCCTCGTGGTCGACGACGGCCATCACGTGGTAGGCGCGTGCCGTCCCGCCGAGGTAGCCGACGGCATCGGCCAGATCCAGCGCCGCCTCGGCCGACGCCCTCGCCTCGCGCGACGCCCCTTGGGAGACCAGGCCCCAGGTCCGCATCACCAGGGCGTCGGACATCCCGCGCCGGTCACCGATCTCCTGGAAGAGGTCCAGCATCTGCTGGGAGTGCTCGTACATCCCGGCCATGGCGTCGTCGCTGTGCTGGGCGGTGGACCACGTGTGCAGGTCGGTGAGCCCGCGCCAGAGTACGGCCTCGCCGCGCTTGTCGCCGACCCTGCGGCACAGCTCGATGGCGGCCTCGTGCGTGCGCCGCCAGTCGTCGAACCTGCCCCGGACGTCGAAGTACTTCCCCAGACACCCGGCCAGGTCCCACGCGAACTCGGCCTCCTCCATCCCGCACGCCTGGAGGACGACCGCCGACATCGCCGCCCATTCGGAGTCGTACCACCCCATGGGGTCGCTGAGCAGCTCGGCGGCCTCGTCGGACGGCAGCGGCCAGCGGGGCGCCGCCCCGTGCATCGTGGCGTAGCAGGGACCGGGGACGTACTCGGTGGCCTGTTCGGCCAGCCACAGCCAGGCGCCGAACGCGCGACGCTGGGCGGCGGTCCGCTCCTCGGCCTGGTCCTCGGCCTCGGCCCGCTCCCGGCCGAAGAGGCGGACGAGATCATGCATGCGGTAGCGCAACCGCCCGGTGACGTCGGTCCCGGCGATCGTCAGGAGCTGGGCGTCCACCAGGGTCTCGATGTGGGTCTCGGCCCGGTCCAGGGAGGCGTCGAGCAGCGCGGCGACCGCCCACGCCGTGAAGTCGGGCACCTCCAGGGTGCTCATCAGGCGGAAGGCGCGCCGGGTCTCGTCGGCCAGCCCGGCGTAGCTGAGGGCGAAGCTGGCCCGGACCGCCAGGTCGCCGGTGGCGAGCTCGTCCAGGCGGCGCTGTTCGTCGCAGAGCAGGCGCGCCATGCGGGCCAGGGTCCACTGCGGGCGTCCGGCCAGCCGCGCCCCGGCGATGCGCACCGCCAACGGCGTGTAGGCGCACAGACGGACGATCTCCTCGGCGGCCACGGGCTCGGCCGCCACCCGGTCGGCTCCGGCGATGGCGGCCAGGAGGTCGATGGCCTGCTGGGGTTCGAACACATCGAGGTCGATGAGCCGGGCACCCTCCAGTCCGGTGAGCCGTGCCCGACTGGTGATGAGCACGGCGCATCCGGGCGTGCCGGGGAGCAGCGGGCGCACCTGCCGCTCGGAGGCCGCGTTGTCCAGGACGACCAGCACCCGGCGGTCGGCCAGCCGGCTGCGGTACAGCGCGGAGCGCTCCTCCAACCCGTCCGGCACTGCGCCGCCCTCCAGTCCGAGCGCGTGCAGGAACCGGGAGAGCACCTGTGCCGGGTCGACGGGGGCTTCCTCGGCGCCGCGCAGGTTGACATAGAGCTGGCCGTCGGGGAAGTGGCGGGCCTGCTCGTGGGCCACGTGCACCGCGAGCGCCGTCTTGCCGATCCCGCCCATTCCGGCGACCGCCGAGATCACCATGGGGGACGAGGGGAGCGGGTCCGCGCTGTCGTCGGCCCCGGTCTCCGAGGGCTCGTCGGCGAGCCCGCAGCCGAGCTGCGCCACCTGGGGGCGGCGCCCGGTGAAGTCGGCGATGTCGGGCGGAAGCTGGGCTGGGACCGGCGTGGACGAGCGTTCCGGGACACCGTGACCGCCGACGGAGGACCCGCCGGCGTCGGCGGACTCCGAGGCCGGATCGAGGCGGCGCGCCCGCGGCGGCCGGTCGGGGAGATCCAGGGAGGTGTCGTTGACGAGGATCGCCTGCTCCAGCCGGACCAGCTCGCGGCCGGGCTCCAGGCCGAGTTCGTCGACGAGGAGGGAACGGCCCTCGCGGTAGACCTCCAGCGCCTCGGTCGAGCGGCCCATCCGGTAGAGCGCGATCATCAGCTGGGCGCGCAGACGCTCGCGGTAGGGGAACTCGGCCACCAGAGCGGTGAGTTCGGCGGCGACCTCGCGGTGTCGGCCGAGGGACAGCTCGGCCTCGATCCGGTCCTCGGCCACGACCTGACGCATCTCGTTGAGCCGAGCCGCCTCCTCCCGGACGAGGGGCATCGTGTCATGGCCCGCGAAGGCCGGACCGCGCCACAGCTCCAGCCCCTGACGCAGCAGATCGCCGCCGCGCTCCGGATCCCCATCGGCTATGGCGAGCCGCCCCTGGTCCACGAACTCCTGGAAGCGGACCGCGTCGACCTCCCCCGGCGCCGTCACCAGCCGGTACCCCACCGGCCCGCGCCCGACGCGGCCCGACTCGCCCAGGGCCTGGCGGAGGTGGTGGACGTAGACCTGCAGACTCTTGACCGCCGACTTGGGCGGCGCGTCCTCCCACAGCGCCTCGATCAGCCGCGCCTCGGAGATCATGACATTGGGTCGGCACAGCAGAGCGGAGAGCAGCCCGGCGATTTTGGGCGACAGCCGCACGCCACCGCCGTGGCCGCGCACCTCGAGCGTTCCGAGAACCTCGAACTCCATGCCAACTCCTTGACGACGGATGTCGTGCTCATCGGCCGGGTTCCCCAACCGGTCGCCAACTCTCCCCCGACGGTCCCGCGAGCACGACGCTACCGGGTCGCCTTCGGACGGCGCTGACCAGGATGGAGGAGCGTCCAACCGGATGTCCAACCGTGCTCCATCCGGATTCCAGCCACGGCCGCACAGGATGGGGGATAAGAAGCTCCGGAGCCAGTCGGCTCCTGGGGCGGACGTCTCCTTTAGGGGCGTGTTCCGCCACGTGCGGCCACGCCACGCATGGGGGCGGGGAGACACCCTCATAACCTCCAAGGACGGCAGCCGGTCCCATGCCGGTTGGGAGGGATGAGGCGCAGGAGCCAGACGGCCGCATCATGATTTCCGGGCATGACGAGGGGGCATCATGGTGTGGCCGTCGGCGTTCTTCCCGCGGGCCTCCCATGTGCCCCCACGGGCCACGTCATTCCCGGTCCCCTCGTTGCCCTTCCTCTTCTTTCTTCCCCTCCACTGCATCTGCGCCGCATCGGCCGCGTGCACCACAGCGGACAGCTGGGGCGGCCTGTCAGAAGGACCGTAGAATCGGGCGCGCCGTGTCGCAGCCCCCGCGACCCGGTGGTCCCAACCCTTCACCGGGTTTCCTTCGAGGATGCCCCCGGCTTGAGCCGGGGGAGGAATCGAATCCCTGCGGAGCAGGGCAAGAACGGGATTTCGCTCCTAGGGCGACAGACCGCCCGCATGATCGGGTATTCGGGCAATATGTATCGCGTGCGTTGCGAGAACCAAGCGCGTACACCGTGCCGGTCGAGAACCAAGACGGCACAGAACAACCCAGCTTTGCTGTACCAAACCGGGCAGGTTTCATCCCGGCTGGTGTTAAGGGAGTAAGACCTTTCAGGTCGCTAACCTGTAGGGCTTCCTGAGCCAGGAATCCCCCTGCTTCAGCTGGGGGAGGGTTCAACGCAGTGAAAGAGAATGACGTGACCCCGCGGTCCGGAGATCGGTTGGGCCCCGCTGCACGACGTGGATGAGCGCGATCCCGTCGTCGGTCCGCTCGCCGCGGCGCCCGGGGTGCTGCACTGGCACGGCGACCGCATCGTGCCCGACGCGGCGACGCCCGTGCTGGCACCGAGACGACGCCGTGTCAGGCGTTCCGCGCCGGATCGGCTGCCGGGGGCACTTGCGTTCCCTGATGCTGGACCGCGTCGCAGGAGCTGCCCCGTGTTCGGTCGACTGACTGAGCGGGGACCGCGCCAGAACAGCACAGCGAGATACAAAGGGCGCGGCCCCGGGGACATCGCTCGTCCCGGGCCGCGCCTCTTGGCGTACGCCGATCCGGCCGCAGCCCGGCCGGGCTCAGTGACCGCCGCTGAGTGTGCCGGTGAGCTCCTTGTGCAGCTCCTCGCTGGGCACGTTGAGGCCGGTGATCTCGACGTCGATGCCATGCTTGGCGAACTTGTCGCTGGCGTGGTCCAGCGCCGCCACCGCCGAGGAGTCCCACATGTGGGCGTTGGACAGGTCGACGACGACCTTGCTCACGCCCTCCTCGTTGTAGTCGAACTCGCCGACCAGCTCGTTGCTGGACGCGAAGAACAGGTCGCCGCGCACCGAGTAGACGCGGACACCGCCCTCGGGGTCGAGCACGCTGGTGACGTTGGACAGGCGCGCCACCCCGCGGGCGAAGATGACGATCGAGGTGAGCGACCCGACGACCACGCCGATGGCGAGGTTGTGGGTGCCGACGACCACCGCGACGGTCACCGCCATGACGATGGTCTCGCTCCAGGGCATCCGCTTGATCGTGCCCGGCGCGATGCTGTGCCAGTCCAGGGTCGCGATCGACACGAAGATCATCACCGCGACGAGCGCCGCCATGGGGATTATCGCCACGACGTCGCCCAGCACGACCACCAGGATCAGCAGGAACACACCGGCGAGGAAGGTCGACAGCCGAGTGCGGGCGCCAGACTTCACGTTGATCATGGTCTGGCCGATCATCGCGCAGGAAGCCATCCCGCCGAAGAACCCGGTGATGATGTTGGCCCAGCCCTGGCCGCGCGCCTCGCGGCCCTTGGCGGACCGGGTGTCGGTGATGTCGTCGACGACCTTGGCGGTCATCAGCGACTCCATCAGGCCCACCAGCGCGAGGGTGAGCGAGTAGGGCGCGATGACCTCCAGCGTCTCCAGGCTGAGCGGCACGTTGGGCAGGAACGGGATGGGCATGCTGTCGGGCAGCGAGCCCATGTCGCCGACCGTGGGCACCTTCACCCCGGAGGCGATAGCGACGCCGGTCAGCACCACGATGGCCACCAGCGGAGCCGGGACGGCCTTGGTGAAGCGGGGCAGCAGGAAGATGATGGCCAGGCCCGCGGCGACGAGCGCGTAGACCCCCCAGCCCTTGCCCCAGAAGTGCGGGATCTGCGCCATGAAGATCAGGATGGCCAGCGCGTTGATGAACCCGGTCATGACGCTGGGCGGCACGAACCGCATGAGCTTGGCGACGCCGAGCAGCCCCAGGACCACCTGGAACACACCCGCGAGGATGGTGGCGGCGAGCAGGTAGTCGACGCCGTGGTCCTTGACGAGGTCCACCACGACCAGCGCCATGGCACCGGTGGCCGCGGAGATCATCGCCGGACGGCCGCCGAGGAACGCGATCGACACGGCCATGACGAAGGAGGCGAACAGCCCGACGCGCGGGTCGACGCCGGCGATGATCGAGAACGAGATCGCTTCGGGGATCAGAGCGAGGGCGACCACAAGGCCCGCCAACGCCTCGGTGCGCATCACCGAAAAGGTCGGGAAAGTGGGTCTCAGACGCTTGGCCGTCTTCTGCGAGGTCGTCATGGATCCAATCTCACGGAGCGCAGCGCAGGGCTACGGGTGCGGGCAGTTCGGGCCGGGTCGGCGCTTCGCGCCCTGCCAGGGGGTCGGCGTTCGCACCAGGCGATTACCGCGCGAGCAGGGCATGCTCCGATCGGGCGCGTGTTCACGCACGCGGCGACGCTGCCGCGAGTCCGGCCGAAGGGCGGCCGGAACAACCAACAACGGAAAGGAGATGGAGCAGGAAAAGGCGCACTAGCCCCATAAGGGACAACCGCCCTCAACCTTACCGTCACGTTAGGGTCAGGACCCCCTGCGAACGCGTGAGAGTACCCTCACACCCTCACCCCGCTCGGCCCGGGATACCTGCGCATCTCCACGAACACAGCCTGACCGCCGTCGACGACGGCACTGTTGCGGACGGGCTAACAGGTCGTGAGGACCGGTGGCGCGTTCGAAAGCCGACGACACTTCCCCCGAACCGGCCGCCCCAGCGCGACACGCGCCCGCTGATACGCGATTCCGCCCACGTCGGGGCCCGGTCTTCGCTACCGTCAGTGGCGAGTGGAACACCACCCTCAGCGGCGCGGCACTCCGTACCGCCCCTTGGGCGTGGCCACCTGTTCGCCTCGGGTTGTCCGTTTCTTCCCTAACGTAAGGGTAGAGTGCTGTCGGCGCCGAAGCGCGCCCTGCGCCTCTGCGCTCCTCCCCGCCTCTCGCGCGGGGCCATGACTCCACGGATCGCCGGGGTGCCTTCCGCTCGCTTTCACTCTTGACGCACCACGGAGACGAACCAATGGCGACGTATCGCGTCCGCATGACCGACGGAACCCTGCGCACCGAGCAGGCGCTGCGTGTCCGCACCGACGCGCACAACCTCTACCTCGAAGAACGGGCCGCCGGAGCCTGGCGCCCCGTTCTCGACGTCCGACTGGACCAGGTCGACCAGATCCAGCGCCGCTTCACCGAGAACGACGGCCGCTGGGTCTGGCTGACCGAGACGCTTCCCGCGCCCGCGGGCGTCCGCGCCTGGAACTAGCCCGCGGGTAGCCGACCACGCCGCCGACTTCGGGTGCGTGCATACCGGCGATCACGGCCGACTCGGGATACGTTGGCTGTGGCCTATTCTTCGCCGGGTAAAGGTGCCGCATGCTGAACGATGAGCGTGATCCGTCGTCCGAGTCGCATGGTCCTGTGGCGCGATCATCTGGAGCCCACACGCACCCCTGGACGCATCGTGCGGACAACGCGGAGGATCACGACACAACGGACTCCCGCAAGGGAGAAGAGCAGGGCGGGAAAGAGAAGGAGAAGGACGGGAAGAAGCAGCGGTCGTTCTGGAAAGAGCTGCCCGTCCTCCTGGTCATCGGCCTGCTCCTGGCGTTCGTCATCAAGACGTGGGTGGTCGAGCCGTACTACGTGCCGTCGGGGTCGATGGAGAACACGCTGCTGATCGGTGACCGCGTCTTCGTCAACAAGCTGGCCTACGCAACCCGGGACATCGAGCGCGGTGAGGTCATCGTGTTCGACGGACGAGAATCCTGGGACGCCGTTGAGGGCGCGGAGACCTCTTCTGGCTTCCTCACCTCGGTGGCGGACTTCGCCGGGATGTCCCCCAATCGCAAGGACTACACCAAGCGGGTGATCGGGCTTCCGGGTGACACGGTGGAGTGCTGCGACGAGAAGGGCCGCATCAGCATCAATGGCGAACCCATCGACGAGCCGTACCTGTTTCCGGAAAGTCGCGAAAGCCATGAGAAGTTCGGGCCGGTGACCGTCGGCAAGGGGCGTTTGTGGGTGATGGGAGATCACCGCGCCATCTCACTCGATTCCCGGGGCCACGCGGAGCCCGGGGAGGACGGCACCATCCCGATCAGTTCCGTGGCAGGACCCGCGTTCCTCATCCATTGGCCCCTGGACCGCATCTCCACGCTCTCGACACCCAAGAACGCATTCGCAAACGTTCCGGCGCCGTGAGGGACACCCTGACGCGGCATGTTTCATGCCCGATTCGCGAAACGGCTGCGCGGCGACCCATATCTCATTAGCTTGGGAAGGCAGCACGAGAAAACGACGGCAGGGTCCAGACCTCACCCGCAGCCGACCGATGAGCGGAAGGCGGGATCGATATGCGCGAACTCCACGTGGACGTCCGGTACGACGACGACCGGACGACCTTGCGGGTGCGCGGTGAGCTCGATATCGCCAGCATGCCCGGCCTGGAGCACTCGGCCGCCCAGGCCGAGGCCGAGCACCCCAGTCGGCGCGTGACCGTCGACCTCACCGAGCTGGACTTCATCGACTCCTGCGGGCTCAACGCCCTCACCCGCATGCACCGGCGCCTCCTACGCGGCGGCCGGAGCCTGACCGTCATCGTTCCGCAGGGCAGGATCGACAAGGTCTTCCAGTACAGCGGCCTGAAGCAGTGCATGGACATCCAAGTCTCGGCCACCGCGCCCGACCGCCCGTCGCTGTGCGGGCATGACCACGGCGACTCCCAGATCCCCCGCCCCGCCGCACCCGCCGACGACGGCTCGGACGACGGCGGCCCTCCGGCGGCCTGACCGCTTGGGCCTCCGCCACCGGTTCCACCGCCACGACGTCCGACCTGGCTCCCCGCGGCAGCGGAGGCCGACGCTGGCCCTAGCGTAGAGGTCGTGATGTCGATCTGGGAGCGCGCGCAGAGCGTCATGGTGGCAGCCTGCGCCGCGGTGGGGCTGATCGTCGGCACGGCACTTCCGGTCGGCGAGGTCGCACAATACGTCGTACTGCCCGCGCTCATGCTGATGCTGGTGGCGGTGTTCGCGCAGGTGGACGCCGCCCAGGTGGGTGCGGCGCGACGGGCACGCACCGTGGTGGCGGCCAGCCTGGTGCTCAACTTCGTGTGGACGCCCGCTCTCGCGTGGGCCTTGGGCGCCGGGCTGCTGGGCTCCGCGCCCGACCTCCGTATCGGCCTGCTCCTGCTGTTGGTCACGCCGTGCACCGACTGGTATCTGGTCTTCACCGGCCTGGCCCGTGGCCACCTGGGCATCGCCGCGGCCGTCCTCCCGATCAATCTCGTGCTGCAGCTCCTGCTCCTCCCGGTGTACGTGCTGCTCCTGGGCGGACAGGCGGCGATGGTGGACGCGGGCACGCTCGCCGAAGCCGTCCTGCTGGTCCTCGTCGTCCCGCTCCTGGCAGCGGTGATCCTCCGGTGGGCGGCGGCGCGGTTCCGGGGCGCGGCATGGCGTGACACGGTGCTGGTGGGCGCCGCCTCGCGCGTCGTGCTGCCGCTGCTGTATGTCGCGGTCCTGGCGATGTTCGCCTGGCAGGCCCGCACCGTCATCGAGCACGGCACCGATCTGCTGGCGATGCTGCCGCCACTGGCACTGTTCTTCGTTGTGGCTCCGCTGGTCGCCGTAGGGACGGCCAGGCTCCTGCGGCTGCGCCCGGACGAGCGGGTGACGCTGACCATGACCACGGTGGCCCGCAACTCGCCCATCGCCCTGGCCATCGCGGTTGCGGCGTTCCCGGACCGGCCGCTGATCGCGGTCGCCCTCGTGGCCGGGCCGCTGCTGGAACTTCCGGTATTGGTCGTCCTGAGCCAGATCGTGCGTGTTCCGGGCGAATCCGGCACGGCGCCGCGCGCCGATCGCTAACGCCCGATAGCGATGGCCGCACAGCCGGTGAACAACGGATTGTAATTCCTTCAACACGCACCGAGCGCTTTCAGCATTCGGTCGCATTCACCGGCCGAATACCGCGATCTCCCCACGAACTCCCTGCACACGGGCCATACTGATGAACACGGACTGCGGACCACTGACGCGATGCCGGACGCGCGGTCGCAGCACCGTGATTCGCGCCGCCCCGCGACGACATCAGGACGCCCCGTGTCATCTGAATTCCCAACCCCCAACGCATCCCCTACTTCTCCTGCACTCCCCGACCGCCGCATCCGGATCATCCGAACGGATAGATAGCGCCCCGAACTTGCCTTTCTGACCGTGGGACGCTTTTCTTTTTCTATTCTATTTCTCGGAGGTTTTTTCGGCGTGCAAAAAAATGAGCCAAATTCCTCATATTCCGCGGTTCCGGTGGCGATCGTCGGTATCGGGTGCCGGCTACCGCAGGCACGCGGTCCCCGCATGCTGTGGCAGCTGCTCCGGGACGGTGTCGACGCCGTCTCCGCGGCGCCGCCGGAGCGCTCACCGGAAGCACGAAATGCCCTGAGCGCTCCAGGGACCCCTGGGGGACGGGGTGGGTTCCTGGACGGGATCGAGGAATTCGATGCCGCGTTCTTCAGCATCTCCCCCCGTGAGGCCATCTGGATGGATCCGCAGCAGCGGCTCCTGCTGGAGACGGCGTGGGAGGCGTTCGAGGACGCCGGCCTCACCCAGGATCAGCTCAGGGGAAGCGACACCGGGGTCTTCGTCGGCCTGCAGTCGGGAGAGTACTGGGAGCTTCTCCACCGCGCGGAGGAGTCCGGGGGGCCGGAGCGGGACCTCCATGCGGGCCTGGGCAGCGGCTTGCGCAGTGTCATGTCCGGCCGGATCTCCTACGCCTTCGACCTGCGGGGCCCATCGGCGACGGTGGACGCTGCCTGCTCATCGTCGCTGGTCGCGGTGCACCAGGCGGTGCAGAGCATTCGCAGTGGCGAGTCCGGGATGGCGGTGGCGGGCGGCGCCAACCTCCTGATCCGGCCGATCCTCTCGACGATCATGGCGGGCGCAGGGGCGCTCGCCCCCGACGGGCGGTGCAAGTTCGGCGACGCCGACGCCGATGGGTTCGTTCGAGCGGACGGTGTCGGGGTCGTCGTGCTGAAGCCGCTCGACCGGGCGCTGGCCGACGGCGATGACGTCTACGCCGTCATTCGGGGCACCGCGAGCGGGAACGACGGCCAGGCCAGCGGCTACCTGATGGCCCCTGCGGTCGAGGGGCAGCTGCGGACGATGCTCGCCGCCTACGCCGACGCCGGTATCGACCCGGCCACTGTGGACTATGTCGAGGCGCACGGCACAGGCACAAGCGTCGGCGACCCCGTCGAGCTGGAGGCGCTGGGCACGGTGCTGAGCCCCGGCCGCGATCCGGACCGCCCCTGCCTGGTCGGCTCCGTGAAGACGAACATCGGGCACACCGAGGCGACCGCGGGCGTCGCCGGGCTGATCAAAGCGGCGTTGTGCCTGAAGAATCGGGTGATCCCGCCGAGCCTGCACTGTCGGGAACCCCACCCGCTGTTGCCTTGGCAGGACTGGCGGCTGTCGATTCCGGCGGAGCGGGCGATGCCCTGGCCGGATACAGGGGACCGCGACCCGGTCGCCGGGGTCAGTTCCTCCGGCATATCGGGAACCAACGTGCACCTCGTGCTCACAGGCCTTTCCGAACCCGCACGGAAGGACGACGCCCCCGCACTCGCCGATGAGCCCGCACCCGACCCGAAGGAGAAGGCCGTCCACCTGCTCCCGCTGTCGGCCCGCGACCCGCAGGCGTTGCGGGAGCTCGCCGACTCGCACGCCGAGTACCTCGGCACCACCGGCCGGAATGTCCCCCTGCGCGATATCTGCCACAGCGCGGGCGAGCGGCGCTCCCACTTCGAACACCGGCTGGCCGTCACCGGTTCTGATCACACGGAGCTGCACGCCCGGTTGGCGGCCGCTGCCGCCGGTAATACGGAACCCGGGATCGTCGGACCGGGTGAGGCAGCGGAACACCGCGTGGCCTTCGTGTTCCCCGGGCAGGGGGCGCAATGGACCGGCATGGGCCGGGAGCTGCTGCGCGACTGCCCCGAGTTCCGGCGTGTCATCGAAGAGTTCGACGCGGCGATCGCCGCCGAGGCCGGGTGGTCGCTGCTGGAGCTGCTCAATGATTGCGACATGGACACGGCTCCCATCGATCGGGTCCAGCCCGCGTTGGTGGCGGTCGAGGCCGGAATAGCCCGGGTACTGCGCGACTGGGGGATCGAGCCGGACCTGGTGGTCGGACAGAGCATGGGCGAGATCGCCGCCGCGTACACCGCGGACGCGCTGAGCCTTGAGGACACCGTGCGGATCATCTGCCGACGGTCCACCCTGATGCGGCGGCTCAGCGGCCGCGGGGCGTCGCTGTGGACGGCCCTGTCCGAGGCGGAGGCCGCAGAACAGGCGGAACGGTTCCCCGACCGGGTCTCGATCGCGGTGATCAGCGGGCCAGGGAGCACGGTGCTGTCCGGCGACGCGGAGGCGATCGAGGAGATCCGTGCCGGGCTTGAGGCGAGCGACGTCTTCTGCCGCCTGATCAAGGTCGACATCGCGACACACAGTCCGCAGATGGCGGAACTGCGCGACGACATGCTCACCGAACTGGAGGAGCTCGCGCCGCGGGCCGCCCGGCTACCGATCTGGTCGACGACCGACGCCGGACCGATCGACGGCACCAACCTCGACGCGGACTACTGGATGCGCAACCTGCGGGAGCCGGTGCGCTTCGGGCCGGTCCTGCGGGAGATCGCCGACGCGGGTCCGCTGATCTGCTGTGAGATCAGCCCTCATCCGGTCCTGCTCCCGGCCTTGCAGGAGATCCTTGGGCCGGACGACCTCACCGTCAATCCCCTGCGCAGGGACCTGCCGGAGCGGACCGGGATGCTCACCGCCCTGGGGGAGCTCTATGTGGCCGGACGGCCAGTGTCGTGGTCCGCTCTCGTTGGTGACGAAGCCAGCTTCACCAGGCTGCCCACCTACCCGTGGCAGCGCGAGCGGTTCTGGTACACCGACCGAACGGGCGAGCCCGGTCCGGGGCAGGAGCAGGGGCACGGGCAAGCGCTGTTGGGGCTCCGGCAGGACCAGGGGGCCGACGGGGCCGACATCTGGGAGGGGCGCCTGGACCTCGCCCGCCACGCCTTCCTCCTGGACCACCGGGTGGAGGATGAGTCGATCCTTCCCGGGGTCGCCTATGTGGAGCTGGTACTGGAGGCGGTCGCCGAGCTGCATGGAGACGAGTCGGTGGCGGTGACCGACGTGGCTCTCGACCGCGCCCTTTTCCTCGACCCGGCCCGCGAACCGCTGATCCGGTTGCGCCTCCAGGCGACCGAACGGGGACAGGACGGCACCGTCTTCCGATGGTTCGAGGTGAGCAGCCGGAACAGCGAAGACACCGATAGCGGTGATGGGGGCGGCTGGATCGTCCACGCCCGCGGCCGCCTCCGATTCGGCGCCGCCGACCTCCCGGAGTCGTGGGAACCAGGGGCGTCACTGGCCGAGGTCCGGAAACGGTGCACCGCGGCCGTGCCCGCCGCGGACTTCTACCGGAGCCTGGGCCGCACGGGAAACCAGTGGAGCGGCGGCTTCCAAGGCATTACCGGACTCTGGCAGGGCGACCGTGAGGTGCTGACCCGGATCGAGCTGACCGACGACGTCTCCACGGCCGGTTTCCAGGTCCACCCGTGTCTGCTGGACGCGTGCCTGCACGGGGTGATCGCGGCGAAGTCCGCCGCGGGCGGCCCCGGTGGCTCCATCGTCGGCGGCGGGCTCGGCGCCGTCGTCTTTGGGCGTCGGCCACACCGGCGGGTGTGGTGCCATGCGCGGCTCACCGGCACGGACACGACCGGCTACCGGGGCGACGTGCGCCTCTACGACGACGAGGGAACGGTGGTCACCGACATCCGCGACGTCGGCGTCCGCTACCTGGAGCCAGGGCCGGAACCGCACTCCGCCGGGGTCGCGGCCGTCGCGGGGCCGACGGGTCCCGCGGACGACTCGGGTGTCTACACAGTGCGCTGGGAACCGGCCGATTCGGCGCCCGCGCCCGAAGCTGCCGAATCCGCGCCCGGCCCCTACGTTGTCTTCGCCGACTCCCGTGGAGTCGGCGAAGGACTCGTCGGCAGGCTCCGGTCCCACGGCCGGGACTGCGTCCTGGTCCGCCCCGGCGACGCCTTCCATCGGCTCGGGCCCGGGCACTACACGATCCGGCCCGGTTCGACCGACCAGCACCGGCAGCTGCTCACCGAGGCTCTAGCCGACACGCTCACCGACGGCAACGGCACAGATCAGGCGCACGTCGTCCACCTCTGGAGCCTCGACGCCACGACGCTCGCCGACGCCGAACGTCTTGGCTGCGCCGACGTGCCCGCACTGATGCGCGCCCTGACGACGCTCCCCGATCCGGCTCTGACCCTCGTCACCTCAGGCGCCCATGCCGTACACGACGGCGGCTGCCCCCACCCCGAGCAGGCACCGCTGTGGGGGCTGGGGCGGGCGATCACCAGTGAACTTCCCGGTCTGCGGCTCCGGCTCGTCGACCTCGACCCGGCCGCCCTGACGTCGGGTGCTCCGCACCAGGCGGCCCCCGACCCCGCCGCCAGCACGCGGCACATCGACGGCCTCCTGTCCGAGTTGTCCGCACCGGACACCGAGGACCAGGTGGCCTTCCGTGGGGGACGTCGGCTGGTTCCACGGCTGTGCCCGTACCGCGGAAACGGTGTCGGCACCCGCCCCGAACACCGTGGTGGCCCCGTGGAACTGGCCGTCGGAACCGCGAGCCCCACCGGGTCGACCCGTCGCGCGGCTCCCAGTCCGCTCACAAGGGCCGGCACGAGCGACACACCCAACACGCTCGACTCGCTGAGGCTTCAGCCGATGGCGGCGCGCCCGCCGGGGCACGGTGAGGTGGCCATCAAGTCGGCCATCGCCCCCCTCGCGTTCCGCAGTGTGCTGGTGGCCCTGGGGATCCTGGAGGCTCCCGACCCGGACCGGCCCGGCCTCGGGTTCGAGTGTGCCGGGACCATCACCGCTCTAGGCACAGGCGTCCGCGGATTCTCGGTCGGGGACGAGGTGCTCGCCCTCTCCCACCAGGCCATCGCCAACCACGTGCTGGCCCCGGCGACGCTAGTGTGCCGCCGCCCGGCCAACCTGGGGCTGGAGGAGGCGGCAACGGTTCCCGGCGTCTTCACCACCGCCGACGTGGCGCTGCGCCACGTCGCCCGGGTGCGGCCAGGGGAGAAGGTGCTCATACACAGCGCCGCCGGAGGCGTCGGACTGGCCGCCCTACAGATCGCCCGCCGCGAGGGCGCCGAAGTGCTCGCGACGGCGGGGACCCCGGAAAAGCGCTCCCTGCTGCGTTTCCTCGGCGCCACGGTCGTCGGCGACTCCCGGTCGACCGAGTACGCCGACACCGTCAGGGAGATCACCAACGGGTACGGCGTCGATGTCGTGCTGAACATGCTGTCCGGGGAACCGCGTGCGGCGAGTTTGGACCTGCTGGCCCCGTTCGGACGATGGATCGAGCTCACCAAGCACGACATCCTCCAGGGCGTCCCCATGGACATGCGACCGTTCGAGCGGGCGCTGAGCTTCACCTGCGTGGACGTCCTGCAGATGGCCTATGACCGGCCCGAACAACTCGGATCGTCGCTGCGCGAGATGACGGACCTGGTCGCCCGCGGCGAACTGCGACCGCTGCCATACCAGGTGTTCCCCGTTGAACGCGCCGCCGACGCCTTTCGCCTCATGGCCCGCAGCGGGCACACGGGCCGGGTGATGCTCTCCTTCTCTCGACCAGAGCAAGCATCGACATCGCCCCCGGCGCAGCACCCTCCCGTCCACGCGGACGCCGGATACCTGGTCACGGGCGGCGTCGGCGGCATCGGACTAGAGGTGGCACGGCGGCTGGTCGCGCGGGGAGCCCGCAACCTTCTGCTGGTGGGGCGCAGCCCGCTCACCCCAGAGCGGGCCGAGGCCGTGCGCGAACTGCGCGCCACGGCACACGTCGGCTACGAGGTTGTGGACGTCGCCGACGAACCGGGGATGAAGCGGGTTCTCACCGAGTGGGCGGCACAGGGCAGGCCGTCGATCCGGGGTGTGGTGCACGCAGCGGGGGTGATCGAGTATGCCGACGTCACCGACCTGACCGAGGATGACGTGTCCACGATGATGCGCCCCAAGGCGCACGGGGCAGCAGTACTCGACCGGCTGTTCTCCGGGCAGGACCTGGACTTCTTCGTCCTGTTCTCGTCGGGCTCGGCGCTGCTTCCCTCCCCCATGATCGGCGCCTACGCCGCCGCGAACGCCTACCTCGACGCTCTCGCTCACCGGCGGCGCGCCCGTGGCGAGGTTGCGACCAGCGTCGACTGGGGATTCTGGGCCAAGGTCGGCATGGTCGCCCGGTACCAGCGCGAGAAGGACATCGACATGACACCGGACGGCATGCGCAGCTTCGACCCCGATGAGGGACTCGCCGTCCTCGATCGGCTGATCAGCGACGGGACGACCCAAGCGGCTCTGCTTCCCACCGACTGGCGCCGCTGGGCCGAAGCCCACCCGACCGCGGCCCGCGTTCCGTTCCTGTCCCGGGTTGTCCCGGCGTCCGTGGACCACGGCACCGTAGGGCCCACACCCCCGGCATCCACCTCTCGGTCGGTTCCGACCAGCAACTCCCTTCCCACCGCCGAGCAGGACACCGCAACGAAGGAGATGGAGAACACCACCCTCACATCCCAACAAGAACCGCGTCCGGCACCCACCGGTCACGACGAGATCGTCGCCTACCTCCGCGACGTCACCGGCGAGATCCTCGGCCTTCCCTCCGCCCGTGTCCATCCACGGCGCGCCCTGAACTGCCAGGGCCTCGACTCCCTGATGGCGGTCGAAATCCGCGCCCGTATCAAGCGCGACCTGGGCGTCGACCTCCCCATCGTGAAATTCCTCAGCGCAGGAACCCTCACGGACCTGGCCACCGCCCTGATCGACCGATCCACGCCCGGCGGGAGGTGATCCCCTCCATAGCCTGACCGCCGCCTCCACGGCAAAAGGCCGCCCCACCGATGCGATCGTTGGGGCGGCCCTGTTCGGTGATCAGCCTTGGAAATCGCCTCTTTGGAGACCTCTGACAAAGGCGTGCCACTCCGCCTCGGGGAAAGTCAGAGCGGCAACACCCGGGTTCTTCGAGTCACGGAGTGCTGTGGCACCGACGAGGTCAGCGACCTCGACGCAGGCCTCGCGACCTCCGCTGTAGCTGCTCTTTCTCCATTCCGGCTGGTCAGACACTTGTCTCACTTGAGGTCTCCGGCCTGGAGCCCCCAGACGAAGGCACTCCACTCGGCATCAGCGAAGGTCAGAGCTACGGCATCAGGGTGCTTGGAGTCACGGATCGCGATGATGCCGGTGAAACAGGCGATTTCGACACAGTTGTTGTGCTGCCCGCTGTAGCTGCTCTTCCTCCACTTCCGCTGTTCAGACACTTGTCTCACTCTTCTAGGGCTTTGATGGCGTCGTCGATGAATCTGAGGGACTTGTCCGGGCTGAGCGCGGCCCCCTGCGCCCCTCCGAACATGGCCTCAAACTCATCCAAATCGTCGCTTTCCTCCAGATACAGGCTAGATGTCGGCGTGTCCATGTACGCGATACTGGTGTCTCTCGGGTCGGGAAAGTCCATGATGACGAAGCTTCCCGTGGTAGCAGCGTGCGCCCCCTCTGAGAAGGGCAGCACCTGGATGTCGATGTTGTGCCGAGCCGCCATGTGCGTCAGATGCGTCAGTTGGATCGTCATGACCTCATGGGAGCCGACGGTGCGTCGCAGTGCAGCTTCGTCGATGATCACCCAGTAGCGGGGTGGATTCACACGGTTCAGAATGTCTTGCCTCTTGATGCGTGCTGCGACCCGCTCCGCTATCTCTTCGTCAGACCGAACTCGGTTCGCACGAAAGATCGCCGTCGCGTAGTCAGGCGTCTGCAGCAGCCCTGGGATCACCTGGCACTCGTATGTTCGGATACGCGACGCTTCAGCTTCGAAGTCCGGCAAGGCTGAGGAGAGCACGGTCCTGTACCGCATCCACCATCCTCGCTGCTTGGCTTGACGTGCGCATTCATGCAGGCCAGCCCGGATCTCCTGGTCATCCTCCCCGTAGTAGTCGAGGAGTGTTTCAAGCTCTTCGGCGGACACGGCCTTTTTGAAGCCTGTCTCGATGCGGGACACCTTGGCCTGCTGCCACCCCAACTCCTTCGCAACCTGCCCTGTTGTCTTCCCAGTGGCTTCCCTGTAGCGACGAAGCTGGGCGCTGAGACGTCGCCGCCTCACGCTTGGGCTGTACACCTCCTGCATACGCGACAGTGTAGATCGCCTCCCGGATTTTTGCATAATGCAGAGAATCGCTTGACTGACTGAGTGATGCACTTCACGATTGATGTTGCCCGCAGTACTCAATCTTCGCGAAGCCAGACGCTCCTTAAGGGAGGTTTCCGCATGTCCGCACACACTTCTTCCCCTCACCCCGCGTCCTCAGAGGACAACCAACGCCGCGATCACCTCACCCGCCTTCTCACCGCTGTCCGTGCGCGCGGTGGGCTGGCGCTCCTCGCACTGGCAGGGACTGATCACCCCGTCCTCTACGTCCGCCACAGGGGCCGCCTCATGCCCGTCGTGGTCGTTCGCGGCGTCACCGGTGGGTGGTGGTTCATCTGGGGCCGTTCGGGCTTCGCCGATGCCGCGCACGTAGAGGTTGCCGCCGATCACCTGGCGGGGCCGCCCGTCCCTCCTCCTGACCGCGACCCGTACGGCCGGGTGGTGTCCCTGCCCCCGGCACGGGCCGCATCACCGCGGCTGCCGCAGTCTCCTTCGCAAGCCCACAACGGAATCGCCGTCAAGGCGGTGGCGTAGTAATGCCCGGATACCGGCTCGGCAGCCTCACCGCCGTATCCGAGTTCAAGGAATTCCCCGGGCAGCCCGCTTACTGCCCCGACGCCCGCCACTTCATCCGCACCGTGCTCGCCGACCACCGGCGGGTCGTCGAAGACGCCGAACTCGTCGTCTCGGAGCTGTTCGGCAACGGCTGCCGCCATACACGCAGTGGCGAAGGCGGAACTCTCGGGGTCAGCGTCAGCGCCCTCGTCACAGAGCTGACAGTGGTCTCCGTGGCTGACCAGGGTCCGACCGCCGCCGACCTGGCCGCCCGACGACGCCCCGTTCCAGTCCTCAAACCGGCCGACTCCGACACACTCGGCTGGCGGGGAATCCACCTCGTCTCCGAAGTGGCCGATGACTGGGGCTACTCCCCCAACGATGACGGCGGCCTGACCGTGTGGGCCGTCTTCGAATCCCCGCACCCCTCCATGGCTCGCCTCACCGGCTGACGCCACGCCCACCATCACCATCCTCCGCCCCCTGCAGCTGATGGGTTTCGACCAGCCAGGCCCTCGCCATCTACCCCAACCGCGACGAAGCCATCTCGGGGCCTCCCCTGCGGTGACACTGCGATGACGCCGAGGACCGTATCAATCCGCGAGAGCCGCCAGCCGATCGCGAGCGGTGGCCGGTGTGGCGGCCTGCTCGTCGATAGTCGCCCAGGGGTCGGATTTGTGCCCGAGGCGGTTGCGGATCGTCGCATGGGTGTGGCCGTTCGGGGTGGAGCGGCCGAGTTCGTGCCAGTCCAGTGGGGTGGCCACCGTTGCGCCGGGGCGAGCGCGTAGCGAGTACGGCGTGATAAACGTCTGGCCGTAGGCGTTGCGGTTGACGTCGAGAAAGATCCGGTCGCCGCGGCGCTCCTTGCGCTGCTCGGTGGTCAGCAAGCCGGGGTCGCCATCGGCGAGGTGGTCCGCGATGCCGACGGCCAAGTCGCGGACGAACCGGAAGTCGGCCGAGCGGTCCAGCGGCGCGACCACGTGGTAGCCGCGCCCGCCGGTGGCCTGCACGAAGGGGGTCAGCCCGAGCTCGCGGTACAGGGTGCGCAGACGGCGCGCGACCTCGCGCAGCGTGGCCACCGACACGCCTGGTGGCGGGTCGATGTCGATCGCCAGCCGGTCGGGGCAGTCCAGCTTGTCTACGGTGGACAACCCGACGTGGAACTCGATCGTTGCCTGGTTGGCCAGGTACACCAGCATGGCGGCGTCGTCGCACACCACGTGACTCACCGAACCGTCACCGCGCTGGGGCACCTCGACGACGCGCAGCCAATCGGGAAAGTAGTCCGAGGCCTCCTTCTGGTAGAAGCCGTCGGCGCCGATCCCGTCCGGGTAGCGGCGCATGGTCAGCGGACGGTCGGCGAGGTGCGGAAGCATGACATCGGCGACGGCCCGGTAGTGGTCGAGCACGTCGCCCTTGGTGAGGTGATCGTCCGGGTAGAACTCCTTGTCCAGTTTGGACACGTCGATGTCGTGGCCGGCGACGTGGATGGTCTGTGCCCCCATGTCAGCTTGTCTCCCTCACGACGTCGGCCGCCGACTTGTCGGTGCGCATCCCGAGGTAGCGCGGGTGGCGCAGCCGGGCGTCGGTGGTCCACTCAGTGAAACCGACCTGCACCACCAGGTCCGGGTGGATCCAATGCGCGCCCCGCTCCCGCACCGCGTCGGCGAAGGGGCTCTCCCGGCGGGTCATGCCGTCCATCCGTTCGCGCAGCGAACGCAGGGTCGTGTTGTCGTAGCCGGTGCCGACCTTGCCCGCGTAGCGGAACCGGCCGGACCCGTCGTGGTAACCGACGAGCAGCGCGCCGAACCCGACGCGCGAGCGCTGCGGGTCGGTGAAGCCGCCGACCACGAACTCCTGGTCACGCACGCACTTGAACTTCAGCCAGTCGGTCGACCGTCCGCCGCGATACGGTGCGTCCGCGCGCTTGGCGATCAGGCCCTCCCAGCCACGCTCGCACGCCTCCCGGTAGTAGGCCTCACCATCGGTGTTGCGGTGCGGGGCGAACCGTAACGGATCGCGGAAATCGAACACGTCCCGCAGGATCCGCTTGCGTTTCCGCAGCGGCAGCCCAGTCAGATCCTCGCCGTCGTGGGACAGCAGGTCGAACAGGTAGTAGTAGGCGGCCACCCCGGTGGCCGCGATGCGCTCAGGGTCCGTCAGGTGGATACGGGCCTGCAGCCGGGCGAAGCTCGTCTGCTCACCGTCGAACGCGACGATCTCCCCGTCGGCGACGAACCGGGAGCCGCCACGCTCGGCGAGCGCGTCGACCAGCTCCGGGTAGCTGTCGTCGATGCGCTTCTCGTTGCGCGACCACAGCTGCGGGGCGCCATCCTTGCTGTCATCGTCCCGGACGGACAGTGCGCGCATGCCGTCGAACTTGCGCTCGAACAGCCAGTTCGGATCGGAGAACCGCCGCTCGGTGAGCGTCGCGAGCATGGGTTGCCGCCAGCCGGTCATTCGCCTGCCAGCTCCTCGTTGGTCCGCCCGGACAGCACCGACTCGGGCTGTGTTACGGCCGGCTTGCGGCGCCGGTCCGCGCCCTCGTCGTCCCGCTTCACCAGCAGCCACTGCTCCCGGCCGCGCATCCTCGTCAGGGCGAACGCGCCGGTGAGCTTCCGCCCGTCGAGCCACACCAGCAGGTGTCCGCCGTCGACGGCCTCGGCGATCGGCACCTGCTCGCCCCGCCGCTCGGTGAGGTTGCGGTAGGTGCCGGTGTCCCACACCACCACCGTGCCTGCGCCGTACTCGTCCTCCGGGATCCGGCCCTCGAACTCGGCATAGTCGAGCGGATGGTCCTCGGTGGGCGTGGCCAACCGCTTGTCCGCCGGGTCCAGCGACGGGCCCTTCGGCACCGCCCAGGACACCAGCACGTCGCCGACCTGCAGCCGGAAGTCGAAGTGCAGCGTGGACGCATCATGGCGCTGGATCACGAACCGGTCGCCGTCCCCCGCCCCGAGCCCGCGGCCGACCGGCTCCCCGGAGCGGGACGGATCCCGCTTCGACCGGTACTCGGCCAACCGGTCACTGCGTGCCATAGGCGTGAGCTACCCGACCAGCGGCGACGACAAACCGCGCCAGCGGTGCGGCGAATACCCCAGGTCACCGACTGGACGCGGACTGGACAGTGCACGCCGACGCCGCCGGAGTGCCGAGCCCGCGCCGTGACTCTCGGGCCCGGCGGTCGCGAGTCCGACCACCCCATTTCCCCCTCTACCCCCCGACAGGGGAGGATCAGGCGGAGGGACGCACGAATGTGACGAGGACTATAAGTGCCCCTCTAGCGACGCACCGTCCCGAGAATCCAGCCACTGGTCACGGCGATGAGTACACCGGGCCCGGCGGCCAGTGTCGCAGCGGTGGAGACAGCGAGGAGTGCCAGGGGAGCGGAGGATGAGGTGACCCACGAGGCGCCAGGTGCCCCTGTGGAACCGGCCCATCCCCACGTCCGTGGGGCTCACACACAGCGCAATTCCGGCGGGGATGTTCTGCTTTCTCATGGTCAGGCCCGGTGATTACCTGGCGCAGCCAAGTGCATTCCCGACAGCCGCTTAGACGCGAGGGGACGGTGCGTTCCTCTTCATGGACACGTACTCGTTGATGCCGCTCCACCGCGTGTGATTGACCTTGCGGCGCTTGTACTCGCGGAACCCGACCCGCTCGTACAGGCGCAGGGCCAGTTCGTTGACGTCGGAGATGTCCTCCAACAGGTACTCGTCGTACTGGGGCAGGGCGAGCAGGTGGTTCAGGACGGCCTTGGCCGCTCCCCTGCCCCGGTGTCGCCTGGACGACGCGACGAAACCGATCTCCGCCCGGCCCGGCCCGGGGTCGGGCATGGGGCGCTGGAACTGGGTGCGGAACACCCAGTCGGCCGCGATGCCCTTGTACCAGCCCAGATGGCTGCGCAACTTCCGGGCGTCGTGCTCGACGCACCTCTGGTCCCCCTCGATCAGGGCCGCCAGCGCGGCGGGTTCGCCGTCGATCAGGGCGACGTGGAAGCGTTCCAGCACCAGCATGTGCTCGACGGCCGCCGCCAGCCTCCCTGGGTCCTTGGAGAAGAACGACAGGTCGTCGCCGAACCCGTCCACGAACACCTCCGTGATCCGCCGACGGTACCCCTCGCCCAGCTCGTCGCCCCGCTTGACCTCGATCCCCATCGAACCCCGCCTGTCCTCACCCATCGTGCTCTCCCTCGGCCAGAAAGCCGGTCAGCGTGTCCACCCCCGGGACGCAGAAGCCCTCTCCCAGGCCGAACCGCATCGTCACCAGCCCGTCGAGCATCGCGAAGTAGCAGTCGGCCAGCTCTCGCGGGTCTCCGGCACGGAACCCGCCCGACCGCTGGCCGCACCTGATCAGCTCCACGGTCGCCCGCAGCAGTTCGTCCCGCCGCTCCACCAGGGTCCGGACCGCCGCGGAGGCCCCGTCCCCCTCCTGGAGGCCCTGGGCGAACGCCTGGTGCACGAGGCGGTGGAACTCCGCGTACTCACCGTCACCTGACAGGTCCCCCACGAACTCCTCGGTGAAGGCGCGCAGCGTCTCGCCAGGGCGCCGCGCATCCCGGAAGCGTTCGGCGACGGTGCCGAGCCCTTCGGCGGCCCGGGTGACCAGGTCGGCGAACAGCTCCTCCTTCGTGGCCGCGTGGCGGTAGATGAGCCCGGTGCTGATCCCCGCCTCGGCCGCGATCCGGCGCATGTTCGTCGCCGCGTACCCCTGGCGGGCGAACACTCGCACCGCCGCCGACCACACCCTCTCCCGAGTGGCGGCTCGCATCGCCTCGTACTGCTCTGGACTCCGTGGCACTGCGCTGTCAATCCCCACTCTTTTGAATGAACAGATGTTCATTATAACCGGACGGCATGCGCACACGAAGGGGCCCACCGGAAGATCCGGCGGGCCCCAAGTCGGGACTTTGTCATCGAGACCGGCTCCAGACTCCAGTGGAGACCGGCTGCCTACGTACTCCGCAGATAGTCGCGCAGGCGCTTGGCCACATGCGCCATCAGTGCTTCGGCTCCCGGTTGGCTGATGGCGGGGACGCGGGACTCGGTGAGCACCGCGACGCCGAAGGTCTGGCCGTCGGCGTGTTCGACGACGCCGGCCTCGTGGCGGAGGTTGAGAAGGGTGCCGGTCTTGGAGGACCACGTCGAGGCGTCGGAGGTGAAGTCGGGCGCCAGGCGGTGGCGCAGGACGTTCTCACCCATGAGCATGCGCACGCGATCGGCGACCTCGGCGGGGATGGACGACGGCGTCCACAGGGCCTGCAGCAGGTCGACGACGGAGCGTGCCGAGCCGGAGTTGGCGCGGGTGACGTCGAGTTGGGCGATGTGGTGTCCGCGGCCGGCCGTACCCGCCCCGATGGCCAGGGAGTGGGCGAGGTGGACGTCGTCCGGGTCGAAGCGTTCGGCCGGGGTTTCGACGAGGTCGCGCAGGGTGTGCCGGACGGTGATTCCGTTGACCCCGAACTCCCGCAGCGACGCCGCGACGTCGGCGGGCGGGGTGAGGTCGAACAGCGTGTCCGCGGCCGTGTTGTCGCTGACGGACGTGCTGAGGTAGAGCAGGTCGTCGATCGCGATCTCGACCGGGTGGTGGAACTTGGTGAGGCCCATGGGACCGCGGATGGTGCTTCGTCCCGGTTGCACCACGAGCCGCGTGGAGCCATCGAGGTCACCCGTCCGGATGCGGTCGAGGGTCGCGATGGCGAGCGGGATCTTGACGAGAGAGGCGATCGGAAACTCGACGTCGGGATCGATGCCGATCTCGTCCCCGGAGTGCAGGTCGCGCACCAGAAACGCGCCGGACAGTCCCGCGTCGTCGAGCTCGGAGCGCAGTTCGCGCAGGAGGGCCTCGGCGCTCATGCGGCGGCCTCGCTGTCGGCCACGGCCCCCAGGCACCGGGCGACGGCGCTCCGCAGCCGCGCCCGAAGGGACTCCGCCGTCTCCCCGTCGGTGGCGACGATGTCGAAGCTGCGGGTGAGGCGGATCTCGCCGATCGGACGCCAGTGCAGATCGAGTTCCTCGGCCTGGTCGGAGGAGGCCAGCACGAAGTCGGCCGAGCCGAGCACCTCCGCCACCGCGCGCGTGAGTGAGGAGGCGATCATGAGCTGCGCGGGTTGGAGGCCGACGGAGTCGCGGATCCGCACGATCCGATCACGGATATGGGGGACGTCGTCCTCGGGCTGGATCCAGATCCGCCGTCTGCGTGACGTCCGGTCGGCTCGGCTGCCCCGCAGGGTTTCGACGAAGACCGCGTCCGCGCCGGGGTCGACCGCGCTCGCCAGGCCCAGGGGCACCGACCACCTCCCCTCGCCTGCGGGCACGTTGGCAATGGCGGCACGGGCCTGCCGGGAGCGCACGAACTCGGCGCGTTCACCGGGCGGGGCCGGGTGGAAGTCGAGGTAGACGCCCAGTTGGCGCGCCTCGGCGTCGAGGTGCGCGAGATCCCGGGCCGAGCAGATGTCGGGGACGGCGATGCGCAGTGGCGTGAGCTTGGCGCGTTCGGCGTCGTGCTCCATGGCGTCGGCCAGCTGGACGAGACGTTGTGCTGACGGCAGCATGTCGCGGCCGAACGGCGTGAGTGTCGCCCTGCGCGTCGATCGGTCGAACAGCCGCCCGCCCAGGTGCTTCTCCAGGGCCGCGATGCGGCGACTCGCGACTGGCTGCGGGATCCGCTGGCCCGCGGCACCAAGGGTAAAGCTGCCGCTCTCACTCACGCTCACGAAGGCCCTACAGGCGCCGACCAAGTCCATGGTCCGCAGCGTATGCCGTTTCCGCATGGAACTGCTCATTTTTGTCTTCGACAGCATCACCGAACGCCCGGAGACTGCACAGTGCGGGGCCGCCCGCTGGGGGGCGGAGTCCGTGATCGCGAAGCGCGCTGCCCGGAGGGGGATCCGGGGACACCGCGGTCGGGACACCGCTCGAACTCGTGAGAGTCGAGGGCCCACGTGCGCACGACACACGTGAACACCCAAGGACAGGAGGATGCGACCATGCCCATCCAACTCACTCGGCGTGCCGCGCTCGCGGCGGTGGCCGCGCTCTCGTTCGCGCCGCTCTTCGGCTGCGCGGCGGGTGGCACCTCGCCCGGCT
The DNA here is from genome assembly GCF_002263495.1 of Nocardiopsis gilva YIM 90087. Lineage (NCBI taxonomy): Bacteria > Bacillati > Actinomycetota > Actinomycetes > Streptosporangiales > Nocardiopsidaceae > Nocardiopsis > Nocardiopsis gilva. The sequence continues at coordinate 4,983,038 of NZ_CP022753.1, forward strand.
CCACGTCCGCATCGGCGGCCCAGACGGCGGCGGATGCGTCCTTCGAGCAGGAGTTCAAGCAGCTCGAGAAGGAGTTCGACGCCCGGCTCGGCGTGTACGCGATCGACACCGGCACGGACGAGGCCGTCAGCTACCGGGCCGATGAACGCTTCGCCTACGCCTCCACCCACAAGGCCTTCTCCGCCGGGGCCGTGCTGCAGCAGACGCCCCTCGAGGAACTCGACGACATCGTCACCTACGCCGAGGACGACCTGGTCAGCCACTCGCCCATTACGGAGAAGCACGTCGATACCGGGATGCCGCTGCGCGACGTGGTTGACGCCGCGATCCGCTACAGCGACAACACCGCGGCCAACCTGCTCTTCCGCGAACTCGGCGGGCCGAAGGGTCTAGGCGAGGCACTGAAGGAGATGGGGGACGAGACCACGCACGTGGACCGGGTCGAGACCGAACTGAACGAGGCCGCGCCCGGCGACATCCGCGACACCAGCACACCCGAGGCCATGGCCACCACCCTGCGCAAGTTCACCCTGGGCGACACTCTGCCCGCCGACAAGCGCGAGATCCTGACCGACATGCTGAAGGGCAATACCACCGGCGACAACCTGATCCGCGCCGGAGTACCCGACGACTGGACGATCGGCGACCGCACCGGAGGAGGCGGCTACGGCACCCGTAACGCCATCGCCGTCGCATGGCGCCCGAACGGCGACCCGGTCGTCTTCGCCATCATGTCCAGCCGCGATGACAAGGACGCCGAATGGAACGACAAGCTCGTCGCCGAAGCCACTGAGATCGCGGTCGACGCGCTGACGTAGGCGACCTCCCCCGAGCGAGCGGCATCCGGGTCCCGCCCACTCACCCAGCCCCAGGTTTCGCAGACCGAACAACATCGGTCCGACCTGGGGCTGTGGGCGTGGTCATGGCTGTTCTCCGCCGTTCACGACGCCCAACCAGATGTCGGCGTGGCAATCCACGTCGAGCGGGCAGTAGCAGGCGAGATCCCACCCGGCCAGCTCCCGGCGCGCGGCGGCGACAAGGTCGGGGTGGGCGCGCAGGTGCTCCCGGAACAGCCGGAGGGACTCGGGCCGGTCGTGGACGGCGCCGCCGCACTGCGGGGCGTCGCACGGCTCATCCAACAGGTGAGGATTGCCCCACCGGGTGGGGCGGCCGACGTACTTGACGCTGGCGGGCTTCTTGCCGCCGGGTACGCGCCAGGTCACGCGCACGCGGCGTGGCTGGTCGTTCATTGGTGCGCCTCCGTGGACTGCTGTCCGTTACGACTATGGCCACGGTGGCGACTCTGGCCAAGACTCGGGCGCTGGCCAGCGTGTCCAGCGAGGGATCCCCCGTAACGACCGGGTCGGGGAGCCCGGTCCGGCCGGTTCCCCACAGGCGCCAAAACACGAACGGGCGCCCTTCCCGCGGGAAGAACGCCCAGGTCAACAGGTCATCTGAGGGTGCGCCATCAGGGACTCGAACCCCAAACCCACTGATTAAGAGTCAGTTGCTCTGCCTATTGAGCTAATGGCGCCCGCCGCCGTGTCTGCTGCGGTGTTCCGCGCTCCCGGCGACAGAGAAGACTCTACCGGACCCGGCGGGGTCGCCCGACCACCGTGGAGTGCTGCCTACGTCACAGCCGCCCATGGCCGCTCCGATCAGGCCGCGCCCGGCCAACCACCGCCATGCCCCGTCCGTGCCCGGATACGGCGACGGACGCGGGCGAGGGTCGGATGCGCACAACGAGCGGATTTCGCTCGTTTCCGCGATCCAGAGGCTTTTTGTATTCCCCGGTGACCGTGGGTGATATGTCATTTCCTTCGATATTCGGCGAATTTTCCCGTCGGTTTCGGCGTGCAGATAATAGGGCCCACAGAGCGCGGCCTGCGGGGCCGGCCGCGGTTGCGTTCGTGCAGGTCGGCGTGGGTCCTATGGACACGCAAGCTCGACCGTGGCATTCGTCCCCCGATTACGGCACGACACAGATACCCGTTTGGGCCCCGATACGAGGGAACCGCGGTTGCGAGCCCGCGCGGACGATTCGATACTCTGCGTGACAACCCCAGGTCATGGCTGATTCTTTCCGAGGAACATTGGCCCTCCTCCACTACAGAGAGAAAGGATTCCGGTGGCGAATCGCACCATGTTCGTATCCGCCGCGGCCGCCTGTGCGACGGCCATCGGGATAATGCCGGCACCCTCGGCGTCCGCATCGGTGGTCGACATAGGCGAGAGCGAGTATCAGATCGCCTTCGAGAAGACGGGCGCGAAGATGACCCCCTGGAGCGGCTCGACCGAACGCACGGCTATCCGTGTATGGCCCGATGACCGGGCGGGGATGGAATGGGCCGTCTCACGCATCGGGGTTAACCTTGGACACACCACATACGAGATCCGCAATCTCCGCAGCGATCTCTGTCTCCAGCCCATGTACGGAGTCACCGAATCCGGGCGCCGCATCGAACAGGCCCCCTGCGATGAGCGGCGCACGCAGAGGTGGCACGTCGAGCACGTCGGTGGACCCGCGTTCCAGATCATCCCGTTGAACAACACCTACCTGGCCATCACGCCGGAGAGCCCGACCGCCACGAAGTCGTTCCTCAAGCTCGACTACAGGAACCCCATCGACCCCGACTACCGGTGGGACTTCCGCCCCACCATCCAGCCGGTCTGAGGGCGAGCTGACGGCGGCTGGGTCACGCGTCTCCCACCCGCGGTTCCTCGAGGGTCATCGCCCCGGTCATGATGGCCACCGCATCAGTCATGTCGCACTCGTCCGGAGTCACGGTCGCCACGCGCCGACCGAGGCGCTGGATGTGGATCCGGTCGGCGATCTCGAAGACGTGCGGCATGTTGTGGCTGATCACGATCACCGCCAGCCCGCTCTCCCGCACCCGCAGGATCAGGTCGAGCACCGCATGGGACTCGCGAACGCCCAGTGCCGCCGTGGGCTCGTCCATGATCACCACACGGCTGCCGAACGCCGCGGCGCGGGCGACGGCGACTGCCTGACGCTGCCCCCCGGACAGTGTCTCGACCGCCTGGCCCGGGTTCTGGATCGTCATCACTCCGAGAGCGTCCAGGTGCCGCAGGGCCTCCTCGCGCATCCGCTTGTGGTCCAGCGTCCGGAAGACCGCTCCCACCACACCCGGTTTGCGCAGCTCGCGCCCAAGGAAGAGGTTGGACGCGATGTCCAGGGAGGGTGACACCGCCAGGGTCTGGTGCACGGTCTCGATCCCGGCGGAGCGCGCCGCGAGCGGGGTGTCCAGCCGCACCGGGCCCCCGTCGAGGCGGATCTCGCCCTCGTCCGGCACGACCGCGCCCGACAGGCACTTGATCAGCGTCGACTTTCCGGCCCCGTTGTCGCCGATGACCGCGAGGATCTCGCCGGGGTACAGCTCCAGGTCGGTGCCGTCCAATGCGGTCACCCTGCCGTATCGCTTGACCAGTCCATGCGCTTCCAGCAAGGGGGTGTTCGGGATGTTCACGCCTTGACCTTTCGGATCCACTGGTCCAGGGAGACCGCGATGATGACAAGCACGCCGACCGCGAAGTTCTGCCACAGCACCTCGACCCCGGCGAGGGAGAGCCCGTTGCGGCAGATGCCGACGATGAGCGCGCCGATGAGCGTCCCGACGACCAAGCCGCGTCCACCGAAGAGGCTGGTGCCGCCCAGCACCACGGCGGTGATGCTGTCGAGGTTGTCCATCTCCCCCGCCTGGGGGCTCGCCGCCCCGACGCGGCCGATGAGCACCCACGCCCCCACCGCGTAGATCAGACCGGCGGTGACGTAGACGCTGAGCAGCACCCTCTTGGTGCGGATACCGGACAGGCGCGCCGCCTCCCTGTCGTCACCCGTCGCGTAGACGTGCCGCCCCCACGTCGTCGCCTTCAGCACGTAGGCCAGGACCGCGACGAGCAGCAGCATCAGCACCGAGCCGTAGGTGACGCTGGTCTGGCCGACCCGGAACACCTCGCCGGTCCACAGCAGCAGCTGGGGAAGGTCCGTGCCGCGCACGGTCTCGCTGCTGGATATCCACAGGTTCAGGGCGAAGTAGATGTTCATCGCGCCGAGCGTCACGATGAACGGAGGCAGGTTGAGCCGGGTGACCAGAGTTCCGTTGAGCAGCCCGCACGCGGCGCCGCAGAGGAATCCCGCCAGCAGCGCCGCTGGGCCGGGGAGACCGAGGTCGATCGAGAGCCTGGCCATCACCATCGAGCAGAGCACCATGACCGCCCCCACCGAGAGGTCGATCCCGGCGGTGAGGATGATCAGCGTCTGGCCGACGGCCAGCGTGCCGATGACCGCCGTCTGCTGCAGGACCAGCGAGATATTGCCGGGTTGCAGGAAGTTGGGGGAGACCAGGGAGAAGGCGATGACGGCGACCACCAGCACCGCGGCGGGCCCAAGCGTGGCCTGCGCGTGCAGCAGGCGCTGGACGTACAGCAGCGGGGAACGCCGCTCGCCCTCCTCCACCCGCGGATCGGGAGGGGGCGGCGCGGCCGACGGCCGCAGGGCGGATGTGTCGGAATTGCTCACGAGCGGTTCCTCGGTCGGTCGGGGAGCGGTGTGGGATGGGAACGCGCGAAGCTCCCGGGGTCACGGGGAGTCGGTGGCGAGGGAAAGGAAGGATGAGGAGAGGAGGACGTGGGCGTGGGTGGGGGTGAGGCGGCGGAGGTGGAAGGCTGTGCCGATCCCCCGCGGAGAGCGGGGACGAGCGGTGCGGCCTACCCCCAGCAGTTCTCCAGCCCCCAGTCGGTGTCGCGGGAGTCCAGGCCGTCCACGGGGTCGTCGGTGATCAGTTCGACGCCGGTGTCAACGAAGTCCTTACCCTCGCTGGGCTTCGGTGCCTCGCCGGTCTCGGTGAACTCGGCGACGGCTGCGACCCCGTCTTCGGCCATCAGCAGCGGGAACTGCATCGCCGTCGCCCCGATGACTCCGGACTGCACGTGCTCCACCCCAGGGCACCCACCGTCGACGGAGACGATGGTGACGCCCTTCTCCTTCCCCGCGGTCTTCAGCGCCTCATAGGCACCGGCCGCGGCCGGCTCGTTGATGGTGTAAACGAGGTTGATGTCGGGGTCGCGCTGGAGCAGCTTCTCCATCGCGTCCCGCCCGCCCTGCTCGGCGCCCTCGGTCACCTCGTGGCCGACGATCCGGTCGTCGTCCTCGTCGCCGATCGTCCCCTCGTCCTTGAGGTCGATCCCCATCCCACTGAGGAACCCCTGGTCGCGACCGACGTCGACGGCGACCTGGTTGGGGTTGAGATCGAGCATGGCGATGCGCGGCTCTTCGTCCTCATCCTCGAACTTCGCCTTGGCCCACTGCCCAATGAACTCTCCGGCCAGGAAGTTGTCAGTGGCGAAGGTGGCGTCGGCGGCATCCGCCGGATCGGTCGGGTTGTCCAGGGCGATCACCAGCATTCCGCTCTTCCGGGCCTTGTCCAGGACGGGCACGATCGCCTCGGAGTCGTTCGGCGTGATCAGCAGGCCGGTGGCGCCGGCGGAGATCAGGTTCTCCACGGCCTGGACCTGGCTGTCGTTGTCGCCGTCGTACTTGCCCGCGTAGGTCTGCAGGTCCAGCCCGTGCTCCTCAGCAGCCTTCTGCGCCCCTTGCTTCATTTTCACGAAGAAGGGGTTGGTGTCCGTCTTCGTGACCAGACCGACCAGCTCCCCCTCCCCACCGGAATCGGATCCGCCACCGCACGCGGTGAGCGCGAGCACGAGGGCGAGTCCGGCACCGACTGACTGCGGAACGGAGAACCGTCGGGGGCGTGCGTGGGAGGGCATTGGGGGGGACTCCTCGGAGACGGCGGTGTGTCCTGGGTCACGAGAGACAACGTTGTCCCCGAAGTTTCACCCTCCCCGTGATGTATGTCAATGGCCCTGTATGAGGCTTTTTTCGCGAAGGAAAGAACCGGGCGATGGCGATTGACAACGTTGACTCATCGAGTCACGGTAGGTCGGCGCGCTACCGTGACTCTTCCCGGCCCGGGTCGCGCGCACGCGAGAAACCGCCCCGGTCTTCTCCGCCCGCTTCCTCGGCATCGGGGAACCGGGCGCTGTGCACAGGAACGAACGGGAGAGGGACGTCGGTGTCAGTCGAGGAGAACGCCCCGGTCCCCCAGGGTGCGCCGCACCCCCCGGTCCGACGGGCGACCATGCGCGACGTCGCGGCGCTCGCGGGAGTCAGCATCAAGACGGTGTCCCGGGTGATCAACGGGGTGTCCAGCGTGGCGCCACCGCTCCGGGAGAAGGTGCAGCAGGCCATCGACCAGCTGGAGTTCCAGCCCAACCTGGCGGCGAGCAACCTGCGCCGGACCGACCGCCGGACCGGCCAGATCGCCCTGCTGCTGGAAGACCTGTCCAACCCGTACTCCGCTACGCTGACCCGCACCATCGAGGACGTCGCCCGCGCCCACAACACCCTGGTCGTCGCCGGAAGCGTCGACGAGGACCCGCAGCGCGAGATCGAGCTCGCCCGGGCCTTCACACAGCACCGCGCCGACGGGCTGGTGATCGTACCGACCACCTCCGACCAGGCCTACCTGCACAGTGAGGTCCGGGTCGGTACGCCTCTCGTCTTCGTCGACCGCCCGCCGCGCGGCATCCTCGCCGACAGCGTGCTCAGCACCAACACCGACGGGGCGGCGCAGGCCGTGCGCCACCTGGTCGACCACGCGCACCGGCGGATCGCCTACCTGGGCGACTACTCCTCCATCAGCACCGCGGAGCAGCGCTTCCGCGGCTACCAGGAGGAGATGGGGCGCAACGGACTGCCCATCGATCCACGCCTCGTCCGGCACGACCTGCACGACATCGAGGCCGCGGTGTCCGCCGCCAGGGAGCTGCTGGCCCTGGACGATCCGCCGACCGCCCTCTTCACCAGCCAGAACCTGGTCACCATCGGAGCCCTGACCGCGCTGCGCTCCCTGGGGCTGCAGCACCGCGTGGCCGTGGTGGGCTTCGACGACTTCCCGCTGGGCGACCTGCTCGACCCGGCCGTCACGGTGGTCGCCCAGGACGTGCCGCGCATCGGTGCCACGGCCGCCCGGCTGCTGTTCGAACGCATCGAGGCCAGCGACCAGCTGCCGCCCCGGGAACACCTCGTCCCCACCCGTTTCCTCGTCCGCGGCTCCGGCGAGATCCCGCCACTGGACGACGTCCGCTGACCCGGCACTCGCCTTCGGCAGGAGGTCAGTGAGGGGGCGCCGGACAGCAGAAACTGGGCAATACAAATGGGCTCCCTTCCCTCAGGAAGGAAGCCCATATGAATGATCTTCTTATCTGTGTGCGCCATCAGGGACTCGAACCCCAAACCCACTGATTAAGAGTCAGTTGCTCTGCCTATTGAGCTAATGGCGCCCGCCTCGCGGCTATGTCAGCGGCGGTGAGCTGGGCCCTCGCGCCTTCCGACGTCGATAACTTTAGCAGGCTCTGGGAGGGCTTGCGAACCGATTGTGGGGCGCCCCCACCGTCCATGCGGAGGTGGGGGCTCAGTGCTGTGCGTCGGTGACAGTGCGCATCAGGACCACATCATGACGACGGCCACGATGATGCCGATCGCCACGATCGCCCCGACGCCCGCCAGGACGTAGGGGTGATCGGCCGCTTGGGGCCGGTTCCGGCTCGTTGTTCTCCTTGACGAACCGCTGGAACATCATCGTCGACCCCGCAGGGTCCATCTGTTGCTGCTGTTCGGTGTTGTTGTTCTCAGACATGGGCCTGACACTAGCGACTCCCGCGCACCATGTGCGCCTTTCCCCGGGATGAATTACCTCAATCCGCCACCCGCCCGAGGATCACTCGCCTTCCCCAGGGGTTCCAGGAGCCGCGCGTGGACCGATTCCGGTGCGCCCGACCTGCGTAGCGCGAGTCCGGCCGCTCCCAGGGCGCCGTCGACGGCAACGCGGGGGGTGGTCCCGTGGCGGGTTCGCAGCCCCTCCCGTACGGCATCGGCGACCGGGCCTGCGGACAGCAGCGCCCCCGCGAACACCACCGGGTCGGCGCCCAGCGGGTCGGGGGCGACCGTCGCGAGGTTGGTGAGGAGCCGTTCGGCCGCGTCCGCCACGATCTCCCGCGCGACCGTGTCGCCGTCCGTCGCCGCCGCGGCCACGTCCGGCGCCAGCTCGCCCAGCTCGGCCGGTGGGCGCGCGTAGGCGGCGCGGACGAGCGACTGGGTGTCGCCCGGCGTGCTCTCCAGGGCCGCCGCCAGCCGCTCGGCCAGCACCGTCGGACGCCCCCTGCCGTCGATCGACGCGAGCGCCGCGCGCAGCCCCGCCAGCGCGATCCACACCGCCGAGCCCTCGTCGCCGAGCAGCCAGCCGTAGCCGTCGCATCGACGCGCGACGGCGCCGTCGCGCACATAAGCGGCGACCGCGCCCGTTCCCGCGACGAGCACCGTGCCCGCCTCGGCCGCGCTGCCCGCCGCGAAGGCGATGGCGATGTCGTCGGTGACGTAGGGGGTCCCCGGCAGGCCCAGCGCCTTCCACGCGTCGGTGACCGTCCGGACCGCGGTGGCGTCCCCGACCGATGCCCCGGACACTCCGAACACGGCGGCGTCGACCGTGATGTCCCCGGCGTCGGCGAGCGCCGCGCGCAGCACGGACTCGAACGCTCCCGCCGGGTCGGCGCTGGAGTACTGGTTCCCTCCCCCGGCGCGGCCGTGGGCGAGCACCTGCCCGCCGCGGGTCACCACGGCGCAGCGCGTGGACGTCCCGCCCGAGTCGACTCCGATCACGACGTGCTCCGTCATACACGGCAGCCTAGGCGAGCGCGCCCCGCGTGAGGAGGGACGCCGCGGCTCGGACGGCCACTACTGGTCCGGTGATTGATCCCGACCGAAACCACGTGCTCCGCTCCGGCCCCGCCCAGGAATCCGCGCGGCATACCGCGACATTCCCTGCCGAGCCCGACCCCGCGCACCGGGGTGAAAGCAAACCCCAAGTGCACTGAAAGCCGGGTAAGGCAAGCTCTTGTGCTGAGAGCGAGGCGCGGCCGGTACTTCCCCGCGGCCGTGCACTCTCACAGCACGCGGGCCGGGTCCGTTGAGCGGGTCCCGGATCCCTGGGGGCCGGAGGACGGACGGTCCGCGGGGATGGGGTGAACCCCTCAGGGGGTCGCCGGCGCCTGGCGGGATGAGCGGGGATGGTCATTCCCGCCAGGCGCATCCGCTCGGTGGCGGATCACCGAGCAGGAAGCGCGGGTCGCCGCCCAGCGCGGCGGCCACCCGCTCCACCACATCGGCCTCGCGTCGGGCCTCGATCTCCTCGGCCAGCGCGGCGATCCCGTTGTCGGGATGGGTCGTCAGCCATGCCGCCGCCATGCGGATCGCCAGCGGGAGCCGCTCCGCCGCCGCGGTGAGCCGACGCACCGCCCCGGGCTCGGCGGCGACACGCCGCGGGCCGATCAGGTCGCGCAGCAGCTCCACCGCCTCCTCCTCGGAGAGCGCGCCGACCGCCAGCGCGGACATCCCGTCGCGCGCGATCAGATCGGCCAGCCAGTACCTGCTGGTGACGATGACCCCGCACGACGACGAACCCGGCAGCAGCGGGCGCACCTGCGCCGCGCAGTGCGCGTTGTCCAGGACCATGAGCACCCGGCGCGACGCCAGCACCGAACGCAGCAGCGCCGCACGCTCGTCCGTATCCACGGGCACGCCATCGGCCATACCGAACGCGCTCAGGAAGCGCCGCAGCACCTCCCCCGACGACAGCGGCGCTTCGCCCTCCCCGCGCAGGTCGACATAGAGCTGGCCGTCGGGGAAGCTCCGAGCCGCCCCGTGCGCCCAGTGCACCGCGAGCGCCGTGCACCCCGCGCCGGGCGGCCCGCTGATCAGCGCCCGACCCGCCGACCGCGGCCCGCCCCCGACCCGCCGTTCCAGCTCCACGAGTTCCTCCGCCCGCCCCACGAAGCCGTGCGTATCAGCCGGAAGCTGCGCCGGGACGGAGCGCTGCCCGCGCCAGACCTGGCCGCGTACGGCGGTGATCCGCGCCGAACGCTGGCGCGGCACACTCGGCGCCTCCAGGTTGCCCCGGAGCACGCCGTGGAACGTCTCCCGCAGGTCCCGCCCCGGGTCCACGCCGAGCCGGTCAGCGAGCACCCGGCGCGTCTTCTCGTAGGTCTCCAGCGCCTCGCTCTGCCGTCCACACCGGTAGAGCGCCGTCATGCGCAGCCGGACGAGCTCCTCACGCTCGGGGTGCCGGGCCGTCACCGCGGCCAGCAGGTCCAGGACCTCCCCCGGCCGCCCCAGTGCCATTTCGGCCGCACACCGCTCCTCGGTCGCGCGCAGTAGTTCCTCACGCACCTGGGCGACGTCGTGTTCGTGCAGCGTGTCGGAGGAGATGTCGCGCAGCACCGGCCCCCGCCACAGGCCAACGGCCTGCCGCAGCGCGTCGCACCGGCGCGGCAGGTCCCCCTGGTGCTCGGCCTCCCGCGCGGCCAGCATCAGCTCACGGAAGCGCAGCAGGTCGAGCTGGTGGGAGGCGAGCTCGATGCGGTAGCCGGACGACACACTGGTGATCAGCGGGCTGTCGTGGATCTTCGCCAGCGCCGCCCGCAGCCGCGCCACCTGGACCTGCAGTGCGCCGATCCGGGACGCCGGCGGCCGCGGCCCCCACGTGCGCTCGACGATCTCCTCCACCGGGACGGTGCGGTTGGCCCGCAGCAGGAGCGTGGCCAGCAGGATTCGGCGCTTTCCGCCCCGGAGGCGGAACGGGACGTCCGCGACCTGCGCGGTCAGCGGTCCGAGCACTCCGAACGAGATATCTGCCAAGGCGACACCCCCGTAGGCTGGGCTTCCCTCCCCTCACATTCCCCCGGGGTGTTGTGGGATCGGTGCAGGCCCTTCTACAGTGCCGGTCGGCCCAGCGGGGTCGCAAACGACAACCATCACCCGCTCCACTTGTGTCACCGCCGGAAACCGCGGGAAATTCATCCGCTTCGTACATTGACTCCGGCCCGCGACCGAAAGAAACTTTCCAACATGGCGAAAAAGGCGGAGCCGCGCCTGGTGCGAAGGGCACCGGCCGACCGGAGCAACCGGCTTCGCCCCATCGCGACAGCCGATTCACGTCGGCCGAGAGGCGAGTGAGGACTATGACCGCGGAAGGCGACGCCACCGCGAACGGCACGGGGAGAACCGACGGCGCCGACGACGTCACGGCCAAGCCCCCGCCGTCGACGGTACTGCGGGTCCGGTCGCTTCTGCCATCCCTCGCGCCCGCCGAGCAGCGTGTGGCGCAGCGCATCATCGACGACCCCGAGCGCGTCGCCGCCTCCTCCATCACCCAGCTCGCCAAGGACTGCGACACCTCCGAGGCGACCGTCATCCGCTTCTGCCGCACCATCGACTTCACCGGTTACCGGGAGCTCCGGCTCACGCTCGCCACCGAGGCCGGGCAGGCGCGGGGCGCGGGTATCAGCGCACGCGAGGTCGCCAGCGACATCAACCCCGACGACACACTGGTGACCGTCGTGGAGAAGATCGCCTTCACCGACGCCCGGGCGGTCGAGGACACCGGGGCCCAGCTCGATGTCGGTTCGCTGCAGACCGTCGTCGAGTCGCTGGCGGCGGCGCGGCGCATCGACGTGTACGGCGTGGGCGCGAGCGCCTTCGTCGCCGCCGACTTCCAGCAGAAACTGCACCGCATCGGCCTCACGTCTTTCGCCTGGTCGGACAACCATGTGATGCTGACGAGCGCGGCCTTGCTCAACGAGGGTGACGTGGCCATCGCCATTTCACACAGTGGAACCACCATCGATACGATCAACGCGCTGGCCGAGGCCAAACGCCGCGGCGCCACAACGGTGGCCATCACCAATTTCCCCCGTTCCCCCATCAGTCAGAGCGCGGATCATCTCCTGACCACCGCCGCACGCGAGACCACGTTCCGCTCCGGCGCCACGGCGAGCCGCCTCGCCCAGCTCACCGTGATCGACTGCCTGTTCGTCGGTCTCGCCCAGCTGCGCTATGCGGACAGCCGCACGGCCCTGGAGACCACCTACCAAGCGGTACGCGGACTGCGCGTCGGTGAGACGCGGCGGCAGAGCCGAGCCAACGACGGCTGATCCGGAGCCGGTCCGACGGCGCGAGGGAGCACGCGCGGCGGGTCCGGACTCCTGACCGACGAGGAGGGGCGGCCATGAAGCCGGACCACGAGCGCGCCAGCGCGGAAAGGAGCCCACTGGACATGTCAGCCACTCCCGCGGGACACATGGAGATCGTGCGGGCGCCGACCGAGCGCAGGAACTCCGGAACCTATGACATCGACGTGCTCCCGACCATCGACGTGCTGCGGGAGATCAACGCCGAGGACGCCACCGTCGCGCGCGCCGTGCACGCGGTCCTTCCGCAGGTGGCGCGCGCGGTCGACATGGGCGTCGAGACCCTGCGCGGCGGGGGACGCATCCACTACTTCGGCGCCGGCACGTCCGGCAGGATCGCCAGCATGGACGCGGCCGAGTTGCCGCCGACGTTCGGCGTCGACGAGGAGCTGGTGGTGGCCCACCACGCGGGCGGCGCGCCGGCCCTCGGCCACGCACTGGAAGGCAGCGAGGACGACGCCGATCTCGGCCACGCCGACGCCGCGGAGCTCACGCCCGGCGACCTCGCGGTCGGCCTGGCCGCCAGCGGGCGCACCCCCTATGTCGCCGGAGCCCTGCGCCGCGCGGCGGACGTCGGTGCCCGCACGCTGCTGGTGACCGCCAACCCCGACGCTCCGCTCGCCGCCCAGGCCGATGTGCACATCGGGGTGGACACGGGAGCGGAGGTCATCGCCGGGTCGACCCGGATGAAGGCGGGGACCGCGCAGAAACTCGTGCTCAACGCGTTCTCCACGGCGGTGATGGTGCGGATGGGCCACACCTACTCCAATCTGATGGTCGGGGTGAACGCGAGCAACGCCAAGCTGCGCGGCCGGGTGGTCACCATCCTCACCGAGGCCAGCGGGCAGTCCGAGGAGGCCTGCGCCGAGGCGCTGGCCCGCGCCGGGGGCGACACCAAGGTCGCCTTGGTCGCGCTGCTGACCGGTGTGGACACCCAGCGCGCCGCGGCCGAGGTCGTGGCGGCGGGCGGGCAGGTCCGCGAGGCCCTGCGCCGTATCGGAGCCGCCGAGCCGCGCTAGGGGCGCGGCGGCCTTTCCAGCAGCGGACCGGCCGATGAGGAGAGTGCAGAGAGACGACAGAGGCACGGCCGACACGGTCACCTCCACGGTCGCCGTCATTGGCACGGCACCGTCGCACCGAGAGGGGTCTTTCCGATGTCCCATCCGTCGACGACCGTCCCCCGCACCGGTGGGGCCGTGCCGCACGGCTCGCGCGGCCCCCGGTCCCCCCGTGCGCTCCCCAGGTTCCCGCAGCCGACGACCCTCCTCACCGCCGCCCTGACGGTGGTGACCGTGCTGACCGGCTGCGCCCCGGGCACCGGCGGCGGCGCGGACGGCGACGGAGGCGGGGAGACCACCCTCACCGTGTGGAGCTGGCGGCCCGAGGACGCCGCCGGCTACGAACGGATCTTCGACGCCTACGAAAAGCGCCACCCCGGGGTGAAGGTGGAGTTCACCGGCCACAAGAACACCGAGTACCCCGCCATCCTGCAGACCGGCCTCACCCAGCGTTCCGGCGGCCCCGACGTCGTCCAGCTCAAGCCCTACGGCCCCATCCAGGCGTTCATCCAGGCGGGCCAGCTGGCCCCGCTCGACGAGGAGGTGGACCTCTCCTCCTGGCCCGAGGAGACCGTCGACGCGGCGCGCGGGCGCGAGGACGGCGGGATCTACGGGGTCCCGTTCGCCCTGCAGACCCTCGGTGTGCTGTACAACCGCGAGATCTTCGCCGAACACGGGCTCGAACCCCCGGAGACCTGGGACGACATGATCGACGCGGCAAAGAAGCTGAAGAAGGCCGACATCATCCCGTTCGCCACCTCCGGCCAGGAGCCGTGGGTGCTGGCCCTCCTGCGCGAGACGATGGGCGCCACCCGGGTGGGCGGCGACGCGTTCTCCCAGAAGGTGCTCGACGGAACCACCGACTTCACCGACCCCGACTATGTGGCGTCGCTGCGGGCGGTCGCGGACCTGAAGCCCTACCTGCCGTCCGACGTCACCGCCGTCGGCTACACGGACGCCCAAACCCTGTTCACCAGCGGCCGGGCCGCGATGTACCCGGGCGGCGGCTTTGAACTGGCCCCGTTCCGGCAGGCCAACCCGGACCTGGACATCGGCTACTTCGACGCCCCGGTCGTCCCGGGGTCGCCGGTCGACGCGCCGCTGACGCCCGGCTTCGCCGACGGCTCCTACGGTGTCAACGCTTCCTCCCAGAACAAGGACGCGGCGGTCGAGCTCGTGGCGTGGATGGCCACCGAGGAGTTCGGGCGGGCGTTCGCCGAGGAGCTGCACCAGATCCCGGCCGTCCCCGGTGTGGAGCCGACCGACCCGCTCCTCGCGGCAATGCTGCGCGGGTATCAGGACCACGGCACCCCCTACATGATGGGCGTGCACTTCGGGTACGGGGACCCGCTGGGCCGCGACGCCGAGGGGATGGCGCTCGCCTCCCTGCTATTGGGCGAGCTCACGGCCAAGGAGGCCGGGAAGCAGGTGCAGAAGGACGTCGCGGCGTGGTTCGAGCCGAAGGGGTGACCCCGCCCCGACATCGACGACCGGCATGCCCGGCGCGCGCCGCTCGGCCGCTAGGCGAACCAGCCGGGCCGACATACTCCCCACCCGCCAGGCGGGGAGCGGCCGGGGGAGCCGCAGCGTGGAGGGAGGCCGCCATGCCGATGTGGTTCGCGCCCAGCGCGCCGCGGCCCGACCGCCGTGATGCTCGGGGACTCCTTCGGGAGGCGTGGTGACAGGCGGCGCGCAGCGGGTGGTACGCGACCGGCCGCCGTGGTGGGTGCTGGCGCTCTTCCTGGTGCCCGCTGTGGCGCTCTACACGGTGTTCATCGTCTACCCGCTGTTCAGCGCGCTGCAGTACAGCATGTTCTCCTGGCAGGGCACGCAGCGGCTCGGCTTCGCCGGTCTGGACAACTTCGCCCACCTGTTCAGCGGCGTCTACGGCGACCGGCTGTGGCGCGCCTTCGGGCACAACCTCGCGTTCTTCGCGGGCACGATGCTGGTGCAGACGACGCTGGGCCTGGCGTTCGCGGTACTGCTGCGGCACACCCGCGCCGGGCGGCGGTTCCTGCAGACCGCCTACGTGCTGCCGCACCTGGTCAGCCCGATCGTCGTCGGGTACCTGTGGAGCCTCATGCTCAGCCCGCAGTTCGGCGCCGTCAACGCCGCGCTGCGTGCTGTCGGGTTGGACGCGCTGGCCCAGCCGTGGACCGGCGACCCGGCGCTGGCGCTGCCCACGCTGATCCTGGTGAACGCCTGGCAGTGGATCGGCTTTCCGATGCTGCTGTTCTCGGCGGCGCTGGCCGGTATACCACCGGAGTACGAGGAGGCCGCGCGCGTCGACGGCGCGTCCGGGTGGCAGGCGTTCCGGACGGTGACGCTGCCGCTGCTGATGCCCGCCATCGGCATCGTCACGGTGCTGACGTTCATCGGGAACATGAACGTGCTGGACCTCGTCTACGCGATGCAGGGGTCGCAGGGCGCCCCGGCCGGGGCCACCGACGTGCTGGGGCTGCTGTTCTACCGGACCGCGTTCAACAACCCCGATCCGGGTGCCATCGGCCAGGCTTCGGCGCTGGCGGTGGTGATGTTCGTGTTCATCTTCGGCGTCTCGATCGCCGCCACGCGGGTGCTGCGCCGCCGGGAGGCCCAGCTGCGATGACGACAACCCTCCGCCCCTCTCCCACCACCCCCGCCACCGCCCGGCCACGGCGCACCGGCCGCCCATCGGGACCGCCGCTGGGCGACCTCGCGGCGCGCCTGCTGCTGTGGGGCTACGCGGTGGTGGCGCTCGCCCCACTGGCGCTGATGGTGCTCTCCTCGCTGCGCCCCGAGGCCGAACTGCGCGCCGACCCGCTCGGGCTGCCCACCGCACCGGCGTTCGACAACTACACGCGGGCGTGGGTGGACGCCGACTTCGGCGGCTACTTCGTCAACTCCCTGCTCGTCACGACGGGTGCGGTGGTGCTCGGCACAGGCGTGTCGGTGCTGGCGGCCTACGTGCTGGGCCGATACGCGTTCCCCGGTGCGGGGCTGGTGCTGGGCTACCTGATCGCCGGGCTGATGATCCCGATCCGGCTGGGCATCGTGCCGGTGTTCTACCTCTTCGACTCGCTGGGCCTGCTCGACTCACGGCTGGGGCTGGTCCTGGTCTACGCGGCCAGCGGGGTGCCGTTCGCGGTGTTCATCCTGACGGCGTTCTTCCGCCAGGTGCCGGGCGAGCTGGCCGAAGCCGCCCGGATCGACGGCGCGGGCGAGTTCCGACTGTTCGCCCAGGTCATGCTGCCGCAGGTGCGCCCGGCCCTGGCCACGGTGATGCTGTTCCAGGGCATCCAGCTGTGGAACGACTTCTTCTTCCCGCTGGTGCTGATCCGCGACAGCGCGAAGTACACGCTGCCCGTGGGTCTGACCGCGTTCTTCACCGAGTACGGGCTGAACCAGTCGCTGCTGTACGCCGGTCTGGTCATCACCACGCTGCCGCTGGTGGTGCTGTTCCTGCTGGCCACTCGGCAGGTGGTCGACGGCCTGACAGCGGGCATCGGCCGGTGACCGGTTGCCACGCGTCGCGCGGCAACCGGTGGGGCGGGCGCGGGGCGGGGTCGACCGACCGGCTCAGCCCCTCTCCAACGCGGTGCCGAGCAGGCCGAGTGGCGGGGCGCCCAAGTCCAGCATGGCTTTGTGGAAGCGCCCCAGGCTGTAGTCGCTGCCCCAGCGCTGCCGCGCCTCCTCGCGCAGTTTGAGGATCTCCAGCTTCCCCCACGTGTAGCGGCCGTACGTCGGGTCGATGGTCGCGCGGCGTGCCTCAGCGAGCGCGGCCGGACCGGCCAGGGGAGTGTCCTCGGCGAAGCGGCGCGCGGCGTCCTCGACCGTTATGGCGCCCGTGTGCACACCGATGGCTGAGGCCAGCCGGGTGACCCGGATCAGCGCCTCGATCCAGACACCGGCTTCGAACTGCGCCGCACTGAACCCATCACCCACGGCCTCCTCGGCGTAGGCACCGAAGCCTTCGTCCACGCACAGCTCTTCGGCGTAGTGCGCCCACCCCTCGACGAACGACATGGACCGGAGGGTGCGCCGCACTGGTCCGACGGCCCGGCGCACCGCGCGACCGTGCGAGAAGTGGCCGGGCGCGACCTCGTGCACGCTGATGGCCGGGAGTGTGGTGGGACTGAACATCTCCAGCCACTCGGCCGACTCCTGCTCCGACCACGCGGGGTCGGGCGGAGAGACGAAGTAGTAGCTGGGCCCTTCCGGCTCGCCCGGCGCGGCCCACACCAACATCGCGGGTGCCCACCGCTGCGACTCGGGGGAGAGCCGCACCTCGCATTCCCCGTCGGGGTAAGGGGCCAAGCCGCGGTCGCGGGTGAACGCGATGGCGTGCTCGGTCCACTTCGCCGCCTCGGTCACGACGCTGTCGGGGTCGGGGTGGTCACGGACGAGCCCACGCACCACGTCCATCGGGTCGCGCCCCGGGTCGATCCGGGCGGTGGTCTCCGCGAGCCGCTCCTTGAGCCGGTCGCGCTCGGTGTCGGCCTGCTCGGCGAGGCTGCCCAGGTCCGCCTCCAGGCCCTCGGACGCGCCCATCAGCCGGGCCAGCGCGGAGCCGCCCAGGGCGGCGCTGGGGTCACCGTGCTCCGCCGCCTTCTCCAGGAACTCGACAAGCCGGCGCTGCGCCGCCAGCGCGGCCGTACGCACATTCTCGGGTGCGTCCGCGGGAACGGCCGCCGCCAAGCCACGCGCGGAGTCCACAAGCGAGGCGGCGACCGGCGCGCTGAGCCGGTCGAGCGTGGCAAGCGCGGTGTCGACCACGCGCGGCCACTCCGCGAGGTGGCGCTCGCGCGCGGCACGGCGCTCGGCCTCGGGCGCGTACTCCCTCTCATACACCATGACATCGAGTTCGTCGAGGTGGTAGAGCGGGTTCGAGCGGTGCAGCTCCAGCTCGCCGAATTCGACGCGCAGCCCTTCCTCGGCCACGCTGGCGTGTGCCTCGTCGTGGTCGTCGGCGAAGCGGTCGCCCCGACCCACGCGCGTCAGCTTGTCCCGCACTCCGTCGGGAGACAGGTCCGCCGGAGCGCCGTCGTACTCGTGTCGCCCGCCCTCGTCCCGCATCATGGCGACTTTCAGGTCCGCGATGGCGCGCAGGCGCGCCGGGAAATCGTCCATGGGCCGGACCCTACACAGCGCCCAAGCGCCGATACGAAGGGTTTTTCGACCGGTACCGTCCGAACTGGCAGAACCGTTCGGGGCCGCGCCGCGTCGAAGAGGTCGTGGGCAACGAGTGGTGGACGCAAGGGCGAACGCGGGTACGGCGGCTATGGCGGGAACGGAAGAAACCGATCATCG
Organism: Nocardiopsis gilva YIM 90087; assembly: GCF_002263495.1. Lineage (NCBI taxonomy): Bacteria > Bacillati > Actinomycetota > Actinomycetes > Streptosporangiales > Nocardiopsidaceae > Nocardiopsis > Nocardiopsis gilva. The sequence continues at coordinate 5,001,490 of NZ_CP022753.1, forward strand.
CGGCGGTGATCGTGCTGCTGATCCTGGTTCCGGCCCCGTTCGCCTGGATCACCCTGTCCACGCAGGACCGCAGGGCCGGGGTGGAGGACGTTCCCCAACGGCCCGTGGCGCTCGTGCTGGGCGCCGGGCTGAGCGCCGAGGGGCGGCCGACCACGCTGCTGCGACGGCGGCTGGACATCGCCGCCGACCTGTATCTGCGCGAGAAGGTCGACGCGGTGCTGGTCAGCGGCGACAACAGCTTCGACACCTACAACGAGACCGACGCCATGCGCGAATACCTGGTCGCGGCCGGGGTTCCGGACGCGAAGATCGCCGGTGACTACGCGGGGTTCAGCACCTGGGAGTCGTGCGTGCGGGCGCACGAGATCTTCGGGGTGGAGGCGGCGACGGTCGTCACCCAGGAGTTTCACCTGGCGCGGGCCGTCAGCCTGTGCGAGGCGGCGGGGATCGATATCCAGGGGGTCGGTGACCCGAGCATGCGGATCCGCACGACCGCCACGGTCTACGGCTACGTGCGGGAGGTGCCCGCCGCCTTCAAGGCGGTGATCGACGCACTGTGGCAGCCGGATCCGACCTTCCTCGGCCCGAAGGAGACGGGCGTCGAGGAGGCGCTGGGCGCGCCTCGCTGATCAGCTCGTGCCGTGCCGGCCCGGGTCCCGGGGTCGGCACGGCACAGCCCGGTTTGCTGGCGTCAGCGGTCGGATCCTCCGCCGAACAGCCGACGGAACAGCCCGCCCTCGGGGGAGGCGCTCGGCCCGGACGGACCGGGCCGCGGCTCCTCTGCTTCGGCGGCCGTTTCCTCGGCCTCGCCCTCGGTGTCGTCCTCGACTCCGGCGAAGGCGAGGAAGTCGGCGCGCTCGGTCGGCAGTCCCCAGGCGTCCAGGGTGTCGACGAGCTCGCCGCCCTCCCAGGCTGCGGCCGGGAGTTCGGCGATCGCCCACAGCACCTTCAGCTGGTCCTCGCTGAGGTCAGCGGTGTCGTCGTGCGCGGTCTCCGCATCCGCCTGCCGGACACGGGGGCCGAAGACCATCTCCAGCGATGCGCCGATGACAGCGGCGCGGGAGTCGCCCTCACTGTGGGCGAGCACGTCCGGCAGCATCTCCAGGCGCGCGGTCGCGGTCCTGGCGCCACCGCGGCCCAGTGCGAGGAAGCCCAGGACCTCCGGCTCGGTCCGCCCGCAGTGCGGCCAGGAGTCGCCGAACAGGCCGTGGTAGCCCATGCGGGTCCGGCCGCCCTCGTCGATCCGGGACAGCGCCTCGGCGGGCGTCTTCTCGCCGTGGACCGTCGCCATGGCCACGGCCGCGGCGAAGGAGTTGTAGAGGTGACCGGAGGACATGGCGTGGGTCAGCGTGACGGTCACCGAGGGGTCGTCGGCCGGGGCGAGCATGCCCAGCGCGAACAGCTCCGCGGAGTCGATCTCGGCCCGGGGCGCGCCGGCTCCGGATTGGGCCGGGAGCGGGGTCAGTGCCTTCTCCAGTCGGCTCCGGACGCCCTCGGCCGCCTCGGGGACGAACGCGAGGACGTAGGAGGCCCATTCTGCGGGAGCCTCCAACTCCCGGCGGTTCGACTCGCCGTCGAGCAGGCCGAGCAGGTCCTCGACACGTTCGCGCACCGTGTCGTGCACGGCGAGTTCGGCCTGGAGCAGCGCGGGGCCGTTGTCGCGGCCGATGGCGTCGAGGCGGTGGCGCATCCGCCGGTACTGCTGCTCGTCGGGGGCCTCCTGCAGCCAGGCGGCGTACTGCTCGCGCACCTTGTCGAGGTCGGTGCTGGCCGCCCACGCGACCTCGTCCCGCCACAGTGCGACGTCGACGCGGTCGGGTACGAGGGTCGTGGCGGCCGGGACGAGCAGCTCCAGCAGCAGGCTCAGCGGGCGCCACCGCAGCAGGGAGGGGGTCAAGGACGCGCAGGCGATGTCGATCAGGAAACCCGCGACCGCCGGGGCGGCCGTGTAGCCGGGGCCGGGGAAGCGGACGATGTCGTACAGGGTCGACAGGCTTTCCCCGGGACCGGTCGTGGTGTCGTCACCGGCGGCGATCTTGCGGAGAAGGGCGGGGATCTCGTCCCCGCGCGTGGGCGCGAGGGCGCGCCAGTCGATGTCGTCCACTCCCCGCAGGGGGCCGTTGTTCGTCGTCGCTTCCATGGTCAGCCATTATCGCGGCACATGGCGCCGCGTCGACACGCCCCTCGGCTCGGCGCGTCCCCTGCGTTGATCTCGGGGATATCGACCGAATTCGCGGCGGAATAAGGTCGATATCGCCGAGATCAACGCAGAAGGGGCGGGTCAGGACAACGCGGAGCGGAGGTCGTCGACCGGCGGATCCTCCTTCAGGGGCGCCGGGCGAAGGACGGCATCGCGCACGGCCTTCGCGTTCGCACCCAGCTCGCGCGCGTAGCCGAGGACGACGGAGCGCGTCCTCCCGCCCACCCTCGGGTCGCCCACACCCACGGCGTCGATGCCCGCCGCCCGGCACAGCGCCACCGCGCGGGGCAGGTGGAAGGACTGGGTGACGATGATGGCGCTGTCCACGCCGTAGGTGGCGCGCGCCCGGATGCAGGTGTCCCAGGTGCGGTAGCCGTGCGGGTCGGCGACGATCGACGCAGTGGGGACGCCGCGGTCGACGAGGTAGTCGGTCATGGCGTCGGTCTCGAAGTTGGACAGCGCCCGGTTGTCTCCGGAGACCAGGATCGCGCGGACCTTCCCGCTGTGGAACAGGCGGGCCGACAGGTCCAGGCGGCGGGCCAGCAGGGGACAGGGGCCGCTCGGCCACACCGCGGCTCCCAGCACGATGGCGACCGTGCGCGTCGGCGCTCCCTCGGTGTCGAATCTGCGGCGCGCGGTGGCCAGGAGGGCCCATGCCGTCGGAGCCACCGCCAGCGCCACCCCCGCACCTGCGACCGCCGTCCACAGTCCCGGATCCACGCGCATATCCCCTTTGTCTCACGGGCCGCCTCGGCCCACCGAGCCCGACCCTAGCGTCCCCTATCGACATCCGCAGCGCCGATGTGAGGATCGTTTGGCGTGCGGGCCGAGAGTGGTCGGGAAGGGCCGGTGGAGGTCCTCGTCACACGCGCGTGCCCGGCTCTCCGATGACGTCGTCTCCGTCGGTGACCGCGGTGTCGGTGGCCTCCGGCTTTGCGAGCGACGGCCAGTTTCCGCGTCCTTGCCGGAAGATCTGGCGCAGCAGCCCGTAGGCCTTCAGCCGGCGGGGGTTCACCCCCTGCCGCTCCGCCTGGCGCAGGGCGTCGCGCAGGGGGTGGACGGCCTCCTGGGTGTTGCCGGTTTCGTAGAGGATCTCGCCGAGGAGCTCCTGGGCGGCGATCCGGTTGCTCGTGGTGGGCAGCCGCTGGTAGTGCTCGCAGGCGAGCTGGGCGTCGTCCTGCGCGTAGCGGGCATGGCCTGCCCGGTACAGGGCATGGGCGGTCATCCAGTGGGCGCGGGCGTGCCACAGGTCGTCGCCGAGCTCGCGCATGCCCTCAGCGGCGTTCCGCATCGTCCCCATGACGGCGTCCGGGCCGTAGCCGGCGCGCAGCTGGGCCCGCCCCAGGGCCAGGCGGGTGCGGTGCGTGCCCCAGACGTCGCCCATGTTTTGCAGCAGCTCGATCGCCTGTTCCAGGAGTTCGATGCGCTGCTGGGGCGACCATGCCGAGCGGGCGGCGGCCGCGCGGCGCAGGCCGACGCGCCGCTGCGTGGGCGGAGTGCCGAACTCCTCCTCGCGCACCTCGTAGTACTCCCCGAGCAGGAGGCGGGCGGGGCGCTGGTGTTCGGCGATCGATGGGCGCTTTCGGCGTCCGAAGCGCGAGATCCTGCTCTCGGCGCGCGCCGGGTTGAAGGCCAGGTCGCACTGCTCGTACTGGGCGTCCAGCACGTCGGAGTCCAGTTCTCCCATGCCACGCAGACAACGGGCCGCGTACCACCACTCGCCGCCGCGTTCGAAGCACTGCCGCACTTCGGTGAGCATGTACCAGGCGTTGAGCTGGCGCCCGCGCGCCGCGAGCACCTCCGCCAGGGTGATCCGCGCCCGGTTGAACTGCTCCCAGTCGCCCTCGGTACGGAAGATCACGCAGGCGAGGCGGAGCAGGGCTTGGGCGCGGCGCAGACGGCCCTGCTGGGCATAGACCTCGGCCAGTTCGCACATGGCGCGGGCGCGCCACCAGAGCAGACCGACGTCGGTGAACATGCGCTCGGCGTTCTCCAGGGCCTCCTGGGCGCCGTCGAGGTCGCCGCCGCGCTGGAGGTTGACGCCGAGTGCGCGCCAGGCTCGGGCCTGCCAGCGCGGGTCGGGGGTGGCGGGCTCGTCGAAGACGAGCTGCGCGGTCTGCGCGAATTCGATGCCGCGCTGGTAGTCGCCCTGGGCCCGGAGGGATTCGGCGCGGTCGAGCAGGGCCATGCCGCTCGCGCGCCGGTCGCCGAGGGCGATGGCCATGTGGAACTCGACCCGGGTGGCCACCTCCCAGTCCTCGAAGAACAAGCGCCAGGTCTGGCACAGCGCGGCGAAGGCTTGGGTGAGGCGCCATCCCAGTTCCGGGAAGCGGTACTCCTCGGCGAGGAGGAAGCACGTCATGAGCGACTCCCGCTCTTGGGCCAACCACTGGCGGGGACGGCCGGGCATGGCGAGGCGCAGGGCGGTGGGCGGGGTGATCTCGGGGAAGGGGACCTGGTCGTAGCGCTCGTAGGCGGGGGTGACCTGGGCGCGCGCCCCCTCCAGGAACCACGTGTAGGCGGAGAGGAGGCGCCCGATGGCGGCCCGGGCCGCCGGTTCCTGCCAGCCGACGCATTCAAGGGCCGGGAGGCCGAAGTCGCGCGGGTCAAGGAGGCGCAGGGTGTCGCGGACGAGGTCGTGGAGCCGGTAGGTCTGCTCGCCGCCCACGGTGTACTCACCGGGCAGGACGAGGAAGCGGCGACGCAGTTCGTCGATCAGGTCCTGGGCGGTTTCGCGCGGGACGCCGAGCAGGGCGGCGGCGGTCCAGTCGGAGAACTTCTCCAGATCTGCGTCTGCGACGCGCTTGAGGAGCAGGCGCTCGCGGCGCTGGCAAAGCTGGAGGCTGAAGGCGAAGGAGGAGGCGAAGCCGTTGGGGCCGTGCAGCAGCGGGGCGTTGTCGAGTTTGTCGAGCTCCCGCAGCAGATCCTCGGGGCTCGGGTCGGCCAGCTCGGCCAGTCGGCCGCCGCACAGGCGGATGGCCAGCGGGAGGCCGCAGCAGCGGCGGACGATATCGGAGCGACGCTCGCGGTCGGCCTCGCGCTGCTCCAACGTGCCGCGGCGGCCCGCTGGGGCGAGCTTGTCCAGCAGCTCCTCGCCCTTCTCCTGCGGGAGGCCGTCGAGTTCGCACGGCTCGTACTCGAAGGTGGCGTCGCCGAAGGCCCGGCGGGCGGTGACGAGCACGGCACAGCGCGCCCCGCTGGGCAGCAGGGGTTCGACCTGCCCGGCGTCCTTGGCGTTGTCAAGGACGACGAGCAGGCGCTTGTGGTGGGTGAGCGACCGCCAAGCGGCACTGAGTTCACGCAGCGGCGCTCCCGTGCGCGGGGCGCCCTGCAAGGACTCCAGCAGCACCTCCAGCACCTTCTCGGGACGGCGGGGCGCGCGACGCGGAAGGGCGACGCGGAGCTGTCCGCGGGTGGTGGTGGCGCGGTCGATGAGGCGCTGCGCGAACTCGCGGAACCGCTCCCGGGCGTTGCGGGGCTGGCTCGGGTCCTCCGCCTCCAGGTCGCTGTCCAGTCCGCGGTCGCCGGAGAGCGACACCCAGCGCACACCGTCGGGAAAGCGGTCGGCGACCTCGTGGGCGATCTGGGTGACCAGCTGGGACTTGCCGGTCCCGGGCGGGCCGGTGACGACCATGACCAGCGGGGACAGCCGCGATCTCCGGTCGCTGAGCCAGCTGGGCCGGTCCAGGAGGCGCCGTAGTCCGCTGCGCGGAAAGCGGGCGAACCGGCGGCGCATGTGCGCCATAAGGACCTCGTGGCCGGTGAAGTGCCTGCTGTAGGGCGGCAGCTCAACGAGGGGCGGTGCGCCCCGGGCTGCCGTCGGGAACCTCGCCCGCTGGACGGCGCGCATCTGCGGGTCCATGAGGAGCGTCATGGTGGCGGTGCCCAGGGCACCGATGACGGACAGCGTCCACATCAGCGGCCGGGGAAGCCCCTGCATCAGGTCCGGGGTCATCTGCAGGAGGAGAGCGGCGGCGAGCAGGACCAGCGGCACGCCGATGCCCAGTGTGGGGCGCGCGACCGTGCTCCGCGACGACCTGTTCTCCGGATACGGCCCACCCGGCGCCATCTCGCCGCTCACCTCAGCACTCTCAGCAGTAGCCCCCCGCACAGCGCGAGAGCGTTCACGTTCGTGGTGTGTGTCCCCGTCTCGACCGGTGCCACTGTGGCCGAGCCTCTCCGCAGTGGGACCACTCCGTCCAGCCTTGCCAGGAATTCCCCATACATGCTCCTCACCGCCGACCGGTTCCGGACACCACACAGGCCCCCGGTCCCCCGCATGGGCCGGCCACCGCAGTCAGGCCGACAAGCGTGACCGGGTGCCCAGGCCTCCTCCCCAACCCGGGCACCCGGCGGCTAGGCGGCCCCGTGCACCGCCTCTGACCAGCGCTCCTGCAGCGTTTCGGCGAGGTCGTCCCGCTCGAACTCGGTGAGGAGGCCGACCAGTCGCTCGAGGACGTCCTCGCGGTCGTCCGGCGGCAGGCTGTGCAGGAATCCGTCGATCACTGAGTTGGCCGGTGCGAACCGCTGCGTTCCGTCGACCACCCGGCCCCGGGTCGCGATCATCGTCTCCAGGGCCCGGCCCGCGCTCTCGACGTCGAGGAGTCGGTCGGGGTGCTGTTCGTACCACCAGATCCGGGCGCGGAGCGGATCGGTGAGGACGTCGTTGGCCAGGGTCTCCACGCGCCGCATCCGCACCTCGTGTTCGGCCGCGTCGACGGCCGCCAGGGCCGCGGTGCGCTCTCTGCGCTTGACGGTGGCGATGTCCTCGTCCTCGGCGGTGATCCGCACCGTGATGTCATGCGCCGTGATCCGCGGGCTGTCGAACACATCCAGGCCGTGCAGGCGGCAGGCGGTCTCGGCCTCCGCCGCCCCGTGGTCGGCCACCGTGTGGTGCCGGGTCTCCCGGGCCGCCTCGACGAGCGCCTCCCGCCGCGCCTCGGTCTCCAACCGGGAGCGGGTGTGGGTGTCCGGCGTGGCGAAGCTCAGCCGCATTGCGAACTGCGCGCTGAACCGCAGCCCCGCGTCGCTGCTGGGGAGCCGGGACGAGAACGTCAGGGTTACCGGCTCCTGGTGGAACGCGATACTCCAGTGCGGCAGCTCGCCGCGTGTACGCCACCAACCCCACATCGCTGTCACCTGCCTTTCTGCTTGCGCCCGGCGACCAGGGGGTCCTCCAGGCGGATGCGGTCCGCCAGCACCGCGAACACGGGTTCTCTCCGCCGCTCCTCGACCACTCGGGTGATCCGGACGTTGGCGCGCGTGCTCCTGCGTCCGGCACAGACGAGCGACCGCATGACGGGTCGAGGATCGCCTTCGTAGGCCGCCACCGTTGTCAGCCACCCGCGCAGCACGTCGGTTGGTTCACCCACCGTGGAAGCGGCTCCGGAGGTGAACAGGGCGACCCACGCGTCCCCCACTGCTTCCGGTGTGATGTTGTTCCTGGTCAGCACCAGGTCATCGAAGAGGAGTGGGCGCTGCCCGCCACCCGACCGTGTCAGCAGCCCGGCCAGGAACGCCCCCGCGATGCCCGCCCGGCCCCGGCCATCCGCGATCCACTCGCCCAGTTCGCGGACGACCGCCGCCCGACCGCCGGCGTCATAAGCGATGGAGGTGAGGGCGTCGTGGAGCTCCACGCGCAGCCGGTCGACGTCAGCGCGGTCGGCGATCCACTTCAGGCGGGTGAGCGCGGACCGCGGCTCCACGCGCCCGTAGTACCCGCAGACGCGGACCAGCGCCGCGTCCGTGGCGACGCTGCGCCGCGCGGACGGGGTGTTGGCCAGGTCGTAGACGAACCGGCGCACCGGCCGCGCGAGTTCCGGGTGGACGGCGGCCCGCGCCGTGATGTCGACGATGGCCGGCTGGAGCGGGAGTGACTCCGCCCAGTCCAGGAAGAGGCGGGTCAGGGGGCGCACGTCGCCGTTGCGGGCCGCGAGCGCGTACCAGCGGTGGGCCACGTCCGCCCGCTGCCACCACGGCAGGGCGAGCGCGGCCGTCCGCGACCAGCGCAGCACGGCGTCGCGGGAGCGCGGGTACTCGTGCCAGAGGAAGTCCAGGACGGCCGCGCCGTACCCCTGCTTGGGCAGGTGGACGGTCTTGTCGTCGGCCAGTTCGGCGCCCACGTCCTCCAGGAGCTTCCACAGCGCGGCGCCGGACACCACCGTGGGGAACGGCGACTCGACCTCCCAGAGCCGCGCGAGCCGATGCGTCTGCTCCAGCACCACGTCGGAGGGGCATCCCTCCAGCAGGGCCACGGCCTGGAGGAGGGCGATGTCGAACTCCCCGGAGCCCTCGCGCCGACCGAACCAGGCGCGCAGCTCCTGTGACCAGTTGCCGAACGCTCCCAGGGTCGTCGTGACCCACTGTTTGAACTCCTCGTCCAAGAGGACGGGGGCGCCGTGGCGGAAGCGGTCGGCGTCGGCGGCGAGACGCGCGGCTTCCGCCGGGCTCCGCCCTTTCAGCAAGGCTCGCACCTCGTCGTGCCGCAACCAGCGCTGCGCCTCGTCGTTCGATCTCAGGTGGGCGAGATGTCGGGCGAAGACGGGCTCGGGGTCGGGCGGCGTGCGGAGATCCAAGCGGGCGAATCCATCGATGGGATCGGCCTGCCACTGGCGGGCGGTGGCGACGAGCGCCAACCAGGACTCGGACTCGGCGACACGGGTGGCGAAGTCGCGGACCCGTGGGCGGTACCGGGTGATGGCCTCCCCCAGCGACGTCAGGTCGAGAAGGTAGGCGTATCCGGGTTCCGCCACGAGGCGCCGCGGGTCCCAGTCGGCGTCCTCTGGGGACACCTCGCGTATCTCCTTGCCGCTGAAGGCCAACGCGTGGATCGCGGCGGTCGTACGGCCGGTGCCCGGTTCTCCGGTGACCACCCCGATCCGCACGTCCAGAAAGTCCGGAAGAAAACCCCGCTCGTATTCATCGCTGTCGGGAGGGACGAATGTCGAACAGACATTGTGCACGCGCTCGGCGTGAACACGGATCGCCCGACTGATCCACTGCTTGTCCTCATATGTCTCACGCTCAGCACGCGGCTGCTCGTGGAAGTGGTAGTGGGCGTACATCCCGCCGGTCAGCGACCCCACTTGGATGAGATGCCCGCTGACGTCCCCGGCGCTGTTGTCCGTGTTGTCCGTCTCCCCGGTGGTGACCGGGTCCTCCACCGGGCCCGTCCTACCCGGTGAAGGACCCGGTGGTTCGTCGCCGAGTCCGTGCCGTTCCTCAGGGACCGGCCCGTCCGGGGGTGCCGGGCTCACCGGCCCTCCGATCCACCGGTGGACTTGCCGTGGAAGCTGAGGTCACCGGTGATGGTGTCGGCCTGGATGACCTGGCCGTTGTTGGTGCCGACGCTGTTGTGCGTCCTGGGGCCGGCAGGGCCGGTGGGGGTGGGCGTGGCCGTCGTCTGGTTCGGGTCCGGTCGGTCGTCTACCCGTGCCGCCGCGGGTGCCGCACCCGTGGGGTCTGCGGATGCGGCACGTTCGGCGGCCCCGTCTCCGTTCGCCTCGCCCGCGCCCGGGGGACGGGACGACGGAACGGGAACGTACAGGTAGCCCTCGGCGGCGAATTCCTTCTCCGCGATGCTGACGTGGACCGGGCGGAAGCGGCTCTGGTGTACGCCGCCGAATCCGCTGAGGACCGCGTCCTCATAGACGCGGCGGGAGACGATCGCGGCCAGCAGGGTGGCGTCGGGGTGGGAGTCGGCGAGCGCGCGCTTGACCGGCTCGGCGTCGAGCAGCCGGTGGGTGTGGATCATGGCCTCGCCCATGGCGTCGATGGGGCTGCCGGTACCGCTGTCCGGCAGCGGGCCGACGTCGATGCTGGCGCGCAGCCGCAGCCGCAGGTCCGGATGCTGCGCGGAAAGCTCCGACCTGCGGTCGAACAGGACATCCTGCAACCGGTCCAGGAACGGGTGGATGAGGAAGGGCAGATGCTCCGGTTCCAGGCCGATGACGTAGCCGTCCCCACTGTGGCGCGGAAACCGGCGGTCCGCCCAGAGTCGGCCCAGCCCGCTCCGCTGGAACGCGCGCTCCAGCACGTCCGGGATGGCCTCGCCGATGACCTGCTGGTACCGGGCGGGGTTGCGGCTGAACTTCTCCGCGTCCACGGCGAGCACCGCGCGGTACGGGGGCAGCGCGACACTGGTGGTCTCCGCGCGCACTGGGATGTCCATTCGGGGGGCTCCGTTTTCTACCGGGATCTCCGGGTCTCGACCGAACGCCCCCAGCTTCCACCGCACCGGGCCCGTCGTCTGTCCGAAACTGAACACACGGACACCGCGTGAGCTATATCACCTCGGACTCTCCCGCTTCGGCGAGTGACTCCAGCAGGTCCAAGTCGTGGATGGCGACGTACTTCCGACCGGTCCGAATCGCCCCGAGCTCCTTCAACCGCGTGTACTCCAGGGCCACCGACGTCCGAGAGAGGCCGATGTAGTCCGCGATGTCGCGCTGGGACAGGGAGATCGCGAGCAGCACGCCGCGTCGGCGTGGCACCGCACCGTCGCTCACCTCGGGATCGATGGGTTCGCCCAGAGTCCGGGCGAGTCGGAGGAGGGCGGCCGCCAGCCGGCGTCCGGCGGGCAGGGCCGATTGTTCGGCCCGGAGCTCGTCGCTCTCACACTGCCGGGCGAGGATGTTCCCCCAGACCGCGTCTTCTAGACCCCATTCCCGCGCGAGCGCGCGGAACCGGTCTGTGGGGAATACCCGCGTCTGGCACGGCCCGACGGCCAGGACGGTGGCGGCACGCTTCGCGCCCGACCACGCGGAGAACTCGCCCAGAATCTCTCCCGGGCCGCGGAAGGCCAGGGCCACCAGCGACCCGTCCGGGCGCACCATCGCGACTTTGACGGCGCCCTCCAGCAGGAGATGAACGCTACCTCCCGGGTCTCCCTGGTTCATGATCGGGCTGCCCGGCTCATAGCGCTGCGGCCGTCCGGCCTGGATCAGCCGTCCCCACGTCTCATCGGTGAGCCGTGCACCGAATCCGTGTCGCGTCACACGCCCTCATTTCCGCTGTTCCGTTATCGCGCTCGAGCGCGCCGGGCCGAGTTCCCCACCCTGGACCGGATCGTCGCGGCTCCGCCGCGATTGGCCGGTTCCGGTCGCCATTCAATGGTAATGAGGGACAAGTCGGTGAAACAGGAAAGGAAAAGGTCGATTTCCCTCCGTTCTGTCATCACCATCGGTTAGAACAGCAAGGGAAGGGCGGTCAATGCGCGGCTCCACTGCCGTCAGGCACGCCGAAAGCAAAGGAGGCTCATGCCCCAACTGGCCATCGACGCGACGTGTCTCCCGCAGTACGAGAAACTCGACCGGCCCACCCGTGAACGGCTGCTCGCCGTCACCCGAAAATTCCGCGAGCTGCCGCTGCACGCCCTGCTTTCCCACCCCGACCTGCGAATTCAATCCCTTCCATCGGGCCAGGATCCGCGTATCCGCACATTCCGCATCAGCGATTCGTGGACCGGGGTGATGCTCGCACCCGAGTCCGGCGAGACCTTCCTCCTGGTGCATCTGCTGCCGCGTGGAGCCGCCGAGGAGTGGGCGGTCGACCAGCGGCACGACGTCAATCAGGTCATGGGCACCCTGGAGCGGCGCGACGCCACCGCGCTGCGCGCACCGGCGCCCGAAGCCGTCCCCGCTCAGGCATCGCCGCCGGCCACACCCACGGCACCGTCCGCACCGTCGGCCCCCACGTCCGCTCCCCCACCCGTGGCCCCTCCCCCACTCTTCGACCACGTCAGCGACCGCGACCTGGCCCGGCTGGGTATCGACCCGGAGATCCGCGAGTTCTGCCGTGCCCTGAGCGGCATCGGTGAACTGCGGAACTGGGGACCGGCGCTGCCCCAGGACCAGTACGAAGTGCTCACCGCCCTCGCCGACGGACACTCGGTGCAGCGCGTGCTGGAGGAGGTCGTGGGGCCGAGGCGGCCCGTCGTGGGCGCGGTCGCCACCGACGACTACGACACCGCGATCCGGCACACCCGCGAGCGCGTCATGGTCGTCAACGACGACCAGGAGGTCGAGGACATCCTCGCGGGCGAGTTCAACGCGTGGCGCGTCTTCCTCCACCCCAAGCAGCGCGCTCTGGCCTACCGGCCGCGCTTCAACGGACCGGCCAAGGTGTCGGGCGGTCCGGGAACCGGCAAGACGGTCGTAGCGCTGCACCGCGTGAAACACCTGGCGGAGAACCTGCCACTCGACGGCCGCATACTCCTCACCAGCTTCACCAACGCGCTGGTCGAATCGCTCAGGCGGAACCTGGGGCTGCTGCTCCCACCGGAACTGGTCGACGACGTCGACGTGGTCACCACCGACAAGCTGGCACTGGACGTCGTCAAGGAGGTCCATCCCGACGTCCGGCTGCGCACCGACACGCGCGGCTTCTTCGCCAACTACACCCGGCAGCACCGGCTGCCCTGGCCCGTCGACTTCCTGTTCTCCGAGTACCGGCACGTAGTCACTGCCCAGGGGATCGGCACACTCGAGGGCTACCTCGACCCCGACGCGCGGCGCGGCCGCAGCACCCCGCTGACCTCCGCCCAGCGCCGCGACGTCTGGCACGCGATCAGCGACGCCCGCGCCCAGATGCGCAACAGCCGCCGCCTCCCGGTCGAGGACCTCCACACCGAGGCGGCACGCATCCTCGACAGCCGGGGCGAGCGCCGCTACACCAGCGTCGTCGTGGACGAGGCCCAAGACCTCCACCCCGCCCAGTGGCGCACTCTGCGCGCCGCCGCGGCCCACGGGCCCAACGACATGTTCATCGCGGGCGACAACCGGCAGCGCATCTACGACAACACCGTCTCCTTCAAACGGCTGGGGATCGAGGTCGTCGGCCGCTCCTACCCACTGCGCGTCAACTACCGCACCACCGAGGAGATCCTGACCTGGGCCGACAGCATCATCCGCGGCCGCACCATCGCCGAACTGGGCGAACCGGTGTCCCTCAGGCGCAGCACGGCGCCGCCGGGAGGAACGCCGTCGCCGTCACCCAGCACGGCACCCACCGCGAACGGTGCGGCCGAACCCTCCGGCAGCACCCGCTGCGTCCTCAGCGGCCCACCACCCGAACTCCACGGAGCCGCCGACGAACCCGCCGAACTCGACGCCCTGGCCGACCGGGTCCGTCGCTGGCTGGCCGACGGCATCGCCCCCGGCGACATCTGCGTCACGGCCCGAACCAACCGCCTCCGCGACTCCGTCGCCGCCCACCTCCGCGCCCGCTCACTCCCCGCCACCGTCTTCAACCCCCGCGAACACGCCGTGACCGACGCCACCGGCTCCGTCCGCGTCACCACGATGCACGGCGTCAAGGGCCTCGAATTCCGCGCCATCGCCGTCACCGGAGTCACCGCCGACGCCCTCCCCCAGATGGACCACGTCACCAGCGCGGACCTCGACGAAAACCAACACCTCGCCGACCTCGACGCCCAGCGCTCCCTCCTCTACGTCGCCTGCACCCGCGCACGCGAAGCCCTCTACGTCAGCTGGCACGGCCAACCGAGCCCGTTCCTCCCCCGGTGAACGGGAGACCCCCGTGGCTGAGTCCCCCACGGGCGTGCGGCGCTCAATCCCACCAGTTGAAGACGATCTCTCCCACGGTCGCTGGCCGCCACGACGAGATTTGCCCCCGTTCAACCGGCCCCAGAAAGGAGAGGTCGGCCTCCTAGGTGCGAACGTCCAGTTCCTCAGGGGTGAGCACAGTGAATCTGGAAACGGTGTGCAGTGTGTGAGCCAGATCGGTGTTCCAGGCGAACTTCAGCATCGCGTCGTTCGGTGACGACGGCCGTGCCAGGGCCAGCAACGGCAGAAGGGTGTGACAGAGGACGCTCATCGCCGTCCCGCGTCGGGTGACGTCGAACCGATGAAAGGTCGGTGTCACGGAGGCCGGTTCGAAGTGGACGACCCGCCACCCGGCTATTCGCGCAGCCGTCCGGCAGATGCCCTGGTAGGTGTCTTCTCGGATCGACTGCGGTGGCTCTGTCGTGGGTTCATAGAAACCCGTCGCCCAACGAGGAACCGTCCACACCGCTCCACCGCCTCACCATTGCCCACCGTCGCGGGGGAGCCTACCGGCGATCGTCACCGATGACGGCGGCTCGGCCCCTGGAGATGACCGAGCACCGATCACGTGGGGTCCGGGGCTTCCAGGGCGGAGCGGATCATTGTGACGATCTCGCGGGGATGTTGCAGGTCGCTCCAGGTGAAGCGGAGGAGGACGAGCCGGTCGGGTGAGCTGACGATCCTGTTCTGGCGGTGGCGGTCGGTGAAGAGTGCTCCGGGGAGGGAGTGGGGGTCGCGGCCGTCGGCTTCGACGATGACGCCGTGGCTGGGCCAGGCGAGGTCGGCGTGGCCGGCGAGGTGGCCCTGGGAGTCGTAGACGGGGTGTTGGAGGGTTTCGGGTGGGATCCCGGCGTCGGCGCAGATGAGGCGGATGCGGGTCTCGAAGGTGCTCTGGGACCGTCCGTCGGCCTGGCTCCACCAGGGGCGGGTGCGGGAGGCGCCGAGGCGGCCGGCGTTGGCCGCTTCGAGCTCTGCGAGGTCTTCGGGGTTGACCAGGCCCTGTTGCAGGGCGGAATCGATGACACTGACGGCGGCGTAGCGGTCGGCCAGGAGAACGGTGTCGCGCAAGGTGCGGCCCGGGGTGCTGAGGCGGATTCCCTTGTACAGGGTCGTCTCGCCCGGTGTGACGTCCCACCCGTGGAGGCGCAGCCCCATGGGGGCGGCGCTGGATCGGCCTGGGACGGTGACGTGGACGTGTTCGTATCCAGGACCGGAGAGCAGGCCTTGCATGCGCCACAGGCGGGCCGCCGTGGGGCCGACGGCTACGGCGCGGGGGCCGTAGGCCAGCTGCACCGCCATCACACGCGCGGCCAGTGCCGGGGCCGGGTCCCCGCGCACGAGGTAGATCCCCGTCCGTAGGCGTCTCCACTGGCCCCTGCGGATGAGGTTGGCGATCTGCCTGCTGGTGAGGCCGCACTCCACCGCCTGGAGACGGGAGACGACCCGTGCTGGGAGGTGGCGAGCGCCTGCACGTTGGAGAGATCCGGCATCCCTCCAGGCAAGTGTCCGCGGAACGGCTGGCAAGGCGGGAGGGTGGCTGTGGAAAGCCGCCCGCGCTGCGCACCAGAAACTTATCCACAGGGCGCGGAGGGACTCGACACGCTCTGCGGTGCCTGCCTAGCTTGGAATTCCGCGCCGCTTCCGGTACCGAGACCTGCGAACGCGAAGACGGGCGATTCCGCGCGGAACATCGGCTTCCAGTGATGGGGATCGCCATGCCTGACACCGCCCGAACGCACATCACCCCACCGTCCGGTGCCGACGCGCCGCCGGACCAGCCACGCGAGTCGGAGTTGCGCCGCCTGGCCGAGGGGGCGCTGCTCGTCGCACTCATGTTGGATTTTCTGGCCTGGATCAGCACGGGAAAGGAGGTATCGCGGGAACGGCTGGACCACCCCTACCGATCCACGCACTACACGCTGGCCACCCTGGGTCGTCACCTCGGCAAGCATGAGGAAGCGGGCGACCACGTCGCCTGCCCGTTCGATCGCGGGGCCGAACTCCTGACGGTCGCGCTGAAGGCACACATTCTGAAGCTCGTCCCCGAGCGCACCGAGCGGCGGCGCGGGGATGTCGAGCGGCAGCACGGCTGGGTCATCCCGGGCCCGATTACCGGCGTCTCCGCCATGACGCGCTGCACCTGGTGTGCGTGCTCCTAGACCACGCCCCACGCTGTGGCGGCTGCAGGACCCCGCGTCTTCTACGCCCGGCCGAGCGGGTCATGCGCGGGATGCTCGGGCTTCTCACGGAGAGCGGTGGGGACCACGTCTCCTCGGATGCGCTGTGGGAGCGGGTACGGCATGACGGCGTGCCCATCGCCATGTTCCCGGTGGGATCGGGTGCTGAGCGCGCTCGGGTCATCGAGCACCGCGAGGTCGCGGAGGTCGCGGACGGCTCCGAGGTGTCCGCGGGCAACGAACGTGGCTTCAGCGTCGGCGGGTTCAGCTTCGCCCTGACCCGGTGGGCACCTATGCGGTGGAGCAGGGCGCCCTGGTCGGCGTGCGTCCCGGTATCGAGCGGTCGACGGCCGGAGGGAGTCCTGATGCGCCTCGTGTTCACCCACGCCGATGAGGCCACGTTCGCCGTGTACCGCAAGGGTTCGTCGAGCGGACGGTCGACTTCGCGCGGCGGACCGGCCGCGATCTCACCCCGCCGCCCTGCGTGTGGTCCTCGACTACAAGTACGGGGAGCCGGACGCCGGTGGCGACGGACTCCTGGCCCGGTGGCACACGTGGGACATCGCCGCCCTGTTCATGGACTGGGTGTGGCGGCGGGGCGGCACGGCGCCGCCGACGGCCGAGGAGGTCGGTACGGCGATCCGTGTGTGGTGGTCGATGCTCGCCGAGCAGGGATGGCTCGATCCCCGCTGTTCCCACGTCGATGACCTGCGTACGGCGGTCGACGCGTTCGCCGTCTCCTGCCGCGCCGCGTTCGGCCAGCCGGTGCTCTTCGCGGGGCCGGGTCGCAACGGGTACCGGAAGCGGGCGGCTCGGCTTCCGACCGCCGCGAAGTTGGCGGAGGCCATACGCGCCGTACCGGCCTTCCGCCGCGATGAGGACGGGGACGGAGCGCGTCCGGCCCGCGACCGCGCGTTCGAGGCGTCGCCGTGGGTACCCCGCGCCGCCATGCAACTGTGGCGGGAGTTCTACGAAGCGATCTCGGAGGACCTGCCGGAACGCCTCTACCTGGCCGATCAGGAGACCTTCGAGAAGGAGTACGGCGTCCCGCCGGACGCCTTCGTCGAGGGCGTCCTCTCGGTGCTCTTCTCGGAACGCAGGCCGGTGGCGATTCCGTTCATCGCCCGATCCCTCCTTCGAGCGGATGAGCAGGCGGATGAGCCGGATGAGCGGTGGGACGACACGTCGGACGAGTCCGCCGCACGCCTCATGGCCATCCACGTGGTCCTCGACGACCTCGAACGGCTGGGGGCCATCGCCCGCAGTGAGCCCGAACCCGGCGGGTGTCCCGAGGCGGGTGTGGTGTTCGGGCTCACGTCGGTCGGCGAGTGGGCGGCCTACGAGCGACTGACCGCCGCCGGTCAGCCGCTCCGGACCTTCAACGCGCTCATGGCCGAAGAGGCCGAGGTCCTCGTGGAACGCGCGGCGGGCGGTGCTCCGGGGACGGCGGCCGACCTCGACGCGTGGATCGCCGCACGCGGGACGAAGCGGGCGATGCGCGACCTTGTCGATGTCGCCCGCCGCACCGACGACTGCCTGCACAGGGCCCTGGTCGGTTCGGTGACGACCCGGCACCCGCATGCCGCCGCAGCCGCCTATGAGCGGCTGACCGACGATCCCGATTTCGGCCCGCAGGCCCGGATGTGGCTCCACGACCGCGGTCTGGGGACGACGACGGCCCTCCGGCCCGGCGACCGGGCATGGGTGACCGTCGACCAGATCGCGGAGATGATCCGCCTGCACCTCATGACCGACGACCGCGCCCGCGCCGTCAGCGCTCCGAGAAGCGTCGACGGGGTCTCGTTCTTCGACGTCATGTCGGCGATCGATCACCCACAGGCCGGTTCCGTGCTCCACTGGTTCGAGCTGAACCACCCCGATCGCGCCGCTCGCCTCCATGCCCGCGACGCGCTGGGGCGGCTCAGCCCCCAACGGCACGGACAGGCCGCGCCCCGCAGCGGCGATGGTTCTCCAGCGGAACGTCTCGACAGCAGTGGGCGTCGCGACGGTGTGATCGTGCCGAGGGTGAGGGGGTGACGTGATCTCCGGGGGCGCCTCGGCGCCCCCGCCGCCCCCGTTGCACCGCTGTTGTGGGTGTGCAACGACGTCCGGGGCGCATCACCAGGCGACCACGCGCTCACCGACGATCGTCCACGTGCTCGGCTGGGGATGCGTCCATCCCCGCCGGAGTTCCTCAGGACGCCGGGTTGCCAGGTCGGACCGCCAGGAGCCGTGTGCGCGCAGCCCGCCTCCCGACTAGGGTCGTGCCTTGTGAGTCAAGCCATCCGTGACATGTTCTCTGGCGTCGGCATGCTGTTCCGTGGGTTCGGGATGGTGGTCCGGCGACCCAAGCTGTTTCTCATGGGGGCGATTCCGCCCCTGATCACCTCGGTGCTGTTCCTCATCGCACTGATCACCCTGCTGATGAACATCGACGACCTCGTCACCTGGATGACGCCGTTCGCCCAAGGGTGGGCCGAAGGATGGGCCACCACCCTGCGCATCGCGCTGGGGATCACCGTCGTGGCCGGGGTCGTCCTTGTCATGGTGGTGGCGTTCACCGGCGTCACGCTGGCGTTGGGCTTCCCCCTCTACGACAAGATCGCCGAGGAGGTCGAGGACGAACTGGGCGACGCTCCGCCGGAGGTCGAGGAGCCACTAGCGGGGATGGTCGCTCGGGCGGGGCGCCAGTCGCTGACCCTGATCCTGATCGCGGCGGTGGTGACGGTCCCGCTGTTCGCCGCCGGGTTCATCCCGGTGATCGGGCAGACCCTGATTCCCGTGGTGTCGGCCGTCTTCGGCGGGTGGATGCTCGGTATGGAGCTGGTAGGTACGGCCTTCGACCGGCGGGGGCTGCGTCGGTTGCGGGACCGGCGCCGGGCGATGGGGCAGCGGCGGGCGTTGGTGCTGGGGTTCGCCGTGCCGTCGTACCTGCTGTTGGCGATCCCGTTCGTGGCGGTGGTGGTGTTCCCGGCCGCCACGGCCGGGGGCACGATCCTCACCCGTGAGCTGCTGCCCGCGGCTCCGTCGCGAGATCTGGGGCGCGTTCGGGCAACGTCCGCGAGTAGGGCGGTATCCGCCGGTGTGATGCCCGCATCCGGGCACCCGCGTCCCCTGCGGGGCGGGTGCCCCGGACGGAGTCAGTCCGACGGTCGAGCCTAGCGCAGGCCCGGCTGGCGGAGCAGCGCGGTCTGGATAAGTCGGTCGACCAGGGCGGGGTAGTCCACGCCCGTCGCCGCCCACATCTGGGGGAAGGCCGACGTCGGGGTGAATCCCGGCATGGTGTTGATCTCGTTGACGTAGATCTCGCCGTCGTCGCCGTAGAAGAAGTCGACGCGAGCCAGCCCCTCGCAGCCCATGACCTCGAACGTGCGCGCGGCCAGTGCGCGGATGTCGGCGATGACCTGTTCCGGCAGCTCGGCGGGGATGGTGAGGCTGCTCGTGGAGAGGTACTTGGCCTCGAAGTCGTAGAAGTCGAAGCCGTCGGCGACGTGGATCTCGGCGGGCAGCGACACATCGGGCAGGCCGCCGTCCAGCGATTCCAGCACGCCGCACTCGACCTCCCGGCCGGAGATCGCGGCCTCGACGATGACCTTCGGGTCGTGCTCGCGCGCCGCCTCGATTGCGGCGATGACGGCGTCGGTGTCGGCGGCGTCGGCCACCTTGCTGATGCCGACGCTGCTCCCGGCGCGGGCCGGCTTGACGAAGAGCGTGCCGCCGAGCTCCGCGATGTCGTCAAGGACGCGCTTGCGCTCACGCTGCCACTCGCGCTCGGTGATCGGCACATAGGCGCCGGTGCGAATGCCGTTCCCGGTGAGCAGCGCCTTCATGAAGATCTTGTCCATGGAGGCGGCGCTGGCGAAGACCCCGGCACCGGCGTAGCGGGCGCCCATCATCTCGAACAGGCCCTGGATGGTGCCGTCCTCGCCGAACGGACCGTGCAGCAGCGGCAGGACGACGTCGACCTCGCCGATGCGCGACGGCACCCGGTCCGGCTCGACGACCATCAGGTCGGTGGCGGAGTCGAAGGGCAGCGCGAGGGCGGCTCCTCCCTCATCGACGCTGGGCAGCCGACCGTCGCGGATGGCCAGCTGCTCGCTCGCGCCGGAGGTCAGCACCCAGTTGCCGTCGCGGGTGATCCCGATGGGCACGATCTCGTAGCGGTCGGTGTCGATGACGGAGAGCACACTGCCCGCCGTGACACAGGAGATCTCGTGCTCGGAACTGCGCCCGCCGAAAACCACGGCGACCCGAATCTTTTGCTGCTCGGCCATGGGCGTGACCCTATCTTGCATTGGTGCAGGACCAGAACCGATCGATTCCGGTACCGGTCCCCTTCGTTCATCCGTCGGACGTGCACCGGTCCAAGGCCGCCAACGCGTCCTCGATGAGATCGGCCGGATCCTCGACACCGATGGAGAACCGAACGGCCGCCGGTCCGATCCCCGCGGCCTCCAGTGCCTCGTCGCTCATCTGCCGGTGCGTCGAAGATCCTACGTGCCCAGCCAGCGTGTGGGTACCACCCAGCGACGCGGCGACGGTGGCCACGCGCAGCCCGTCGGCGAACGCCATGCCCGCTGCCCGGCCACCATGCGGCGTGACGGTGACGACCGCACCGCAGCGACCCGCGTCGAACAGCTCCCCGGCGAGTTTGTGTCCCTGGTGGCCAGGTAGCCCGGGATAGTCCACGCGCGCCACGGCCGGATGCTCGGCGACTGCCGCCGCGAACTCCGCCGCGGTGGCGCACTGCCGGGCGAGGCGCAGCGGGAGCGTCTCCAGTCCCCGGTGCAGCAGGAACGCCTCGTCGGGGGCGAGGCACGGTCCGAGGTCGATACGGGCCGACCGGATCGCGTCGACCAGCTCGGGACGGCCGACCACCGCGCCACCGGTGGCGTCGCTGTGCCCGCCGATGTACTTGGTGGCCGAATGCAGCACCAGGTCGGCCCCGTGCTCCAGAGGGCGGCAGACGGCCGGCGAGGCGAACGTGGAGTCCACGACGAGCACCGCCCCCGCCCCGCTCGCGATCTCCGCCAGCCCAGGGATATCGGACACGGTCATGGTGGGGTTCGACAGCGTCTCGGTGAAGATCACCGCCGTCTCCGGCCGCACCGCGGAGCGGACGGCGTCCAGATCGGTGATGTCGACGAAGTCGGTGGCCACTCCGAATCGGCGGAGGAGCCCGTCCAACAGCGAGTAGGTGTTGCCGTAGATCGAACGGGAGGCCACCAGGTGCGCCCCTGCCGACGTCAGCGCGAGCAGCGTCGTGCTGATCGCCGCCATCCCCGAGGCGAACGCCTGCCCGCGCACCTCGCCGTCCAGCCCATGGCCCTCCATCGCGGCCAGGGCACGGGCGAACGCCTCGCTCGTCGGGTTGTCGATCCGGGCGTAGGAGTAGCCGTCACGTGCGCCGTCGAGCACGTCCGCGTACTCCTGCGAGGTCGCGAACGCGTAGGTGGTGCTGCGGTGCACCGGCATCCGCATCGGCCGCTCGGCCGGTGCGGGCCCCGTGGGCAGGCCAACAGCGCGGGTGTTCTCCCCTGGGTCGGGCCTACCTGTCATCCGCACTTCTCCCCAGCTGTCGATCGAACGTCGCGAACGTCGCGGCCGCCGCCCACGCGGACCCCTGGTCGACCGCGTGGACGCGCCGGACGCGCTCCCCTTTCTCGGGTGCCCGGAACAGCGCTCAGACGCCGTATCTCTCCGGTTTGGTGCTGCGCGACATGAACGCCAGCAGCGCCTCCTCCGGGCTCAGGTCGTGGTGCATCATCCCGACCACGGCCTCGGTGATCGGCATGTCGACGCCGTTGGCCCGGCCCAGCGCCAGAATCGACTCCGACGACTTGACGCCCTCGGCCGTCTGCCGGGTCGCCGCCACCGCCTCCTCCACGCTCATGCCGGACCCCAGCTTCTCGCCGAAGGTGCGGTTGCGCGAGAGCGAGGACGTGCAGGTGGCCACAAGGTCGCCCATCCCGGCGAGCCCTGCCAGCGTGTGCTCATCAGCACCGAGGGAGACCGCCAGCCGCACCGTCTCGGCCAGACCGCGCGTGATGAGCGACGCCTTGGCGTTGTCGCCGAACCCCATGCCGATGGCGACGCCGACGGCCAGCGCGATGACGTTCTTCACCGCGCCGCCCAGTTCCGCGCCGATCAGGTCGGTCGTGGTGTACGGCCGGAAGTAGGCCGCGTTGCACACCTTCTGCAGCCGCACGGTGGTCGGCTCGTGCGGGCAGGCGACGACGGCCGTCGCGGGCTCGCGCTGGGCGATCTCCCGGGCCAGGTTGGGGCCGGTGACGACGGCGATCTGCGCGGCGGGGAGCTCCAGCACCTCCGCGATGACCTCGCTCATCCGCCGCGACGTGCCGAGCTCGATGCCCTTCATCAGGCTGACGATGACCGCGTCGGCCGGGATGTGCTCACGCCAGGCGGCGAGGTTCTCCCGCAAGGACTGCGAGGGCACGGCGATCACGACGAAGTCGGCGCCGTGCAGGGCCTTGGCCGCCTCGGTCGTCGCGGTCAACTTCGGGTTCAGCTCGATACCCGGGAAGTAGTCGGGGTTCTCGGCACGCTGCCGGATCGCGTCGACCACACCCGCGCGTCGGCCCCACATCTCGACCTCGGCGACACCGGCGTCCGCGACCACGTTGGCGAACGCCGTACCCCATGAGCCGCAGCCCATGACGGCGACCTTCATCGTCTCTCCCATCCCTCGTACGTCCAGGTCGACTGCTGCGGCGACCTACGACGCGTCGTCGTTCTTGCCACCGCTGGTGGCGGTGTTCTCCGCCTGCTCCCGCTCATTCTTCTCGGGCGGCGTAGCGGGACCGGCCTCCTCCCGGGTGCCGTCGGGCGCGTCCGTCCCACCCTCGGTGACCCGCTCCTGGCGCGCCGCCTTGGGGTCGAAGGGGATCGCGGGCGGCTCCTCGCCCCGGATCTCCGCCTGCAGGACGGTGATGGCCCGCATGATGTCGGCGGTGGCGTCCTTCAGCAGCGACGACGTAATCGGCTCGCCCCGGTACTTGTCCAGGTCCACCGGCGGACCCGCCAGGTACTGGACCCGCTTGCGGGGGAAGGGCCGCACCTTCGTCGTGCCGTACCGCAGCAGCTCCTGCTCGCCCCAGTGGGCGACCGGGACGACGGGCACGCCCGCGGTCAGCGCCAGCCGCGCGACACCGGTCTTGGCGACCATCGGCCATTCGTTCGGGTCACGGGTGCAGGTGCCCTCGGGGTAGAAGATCACCGAGCAGCCGTCCTCGACCAGCGCCCTCTCCGCCTCCTGCAGTGCCTTGACCGCATCGGTGCTGCCCCGCTTCACGCCGATCTGGCCGGTGCTCCGCGCCACGAAGCCCACCACGGGGATGCGGAAGACGCTGTCCTTCGAGGTGAACGTCGGCCACCGGCGCCCCGCAACGTACAGGTAGTGCGCGACGGTCAGCGGATCGGCCAGAGAGAGGTGGTTGGAGGCGACGATCACACCGCCCTCACGCGGGATGTGGTGCTGCCCGCGCCAGTCGACCTTGGTGATGGCCGCCATGATCGGGCGGACGATACTGGCCACCACAAGCTTCACCCAACGCGATTCCCGTTGCTTTGCCACGGACTCCTCCGGATTCGACCCTGGGCACGGCGCGTCCAGGCGACGCGTGCCGACAGTGGGAGACGCCCGAAATGACCCCGGGCGCGCGGTCGCCCCAGTCTAGGCGGATATCACGATCGCCCACGTCGCACCCTCGGGGAACAGGCCTGGGCGGCGCTGTGTTGGGCATGGTCATACCCTTTCTACGTCCTAGCCGCCGTACGAGTCGAGAGGTGTCCGTGAGCACGAGCAGAGGCGGAGCGGACCACCGGTGGTCGCTCCTCGTCCCGGTGAAGCGCCTGGTCGGCGCCAAGACGCGGCTCGCGCGCCTGGCCGGACCGCACCGGGGCGACCTCGCGCTCGCCATCGCCTGCGACACGGTCATGGCGGCCGTGGAGTGCCCGGAGGTCGCGTCGGTGTTCGTCGTGACCGACGACGCTCGCGCCGCCGAGGCCCTGCGCGACCTGGGGGCGCACATCATCGCCGGTGAACCCGGAACCGGGTTGAACCCCGCGCTGGTGCACGGCGCGGCCGAAGCCGTACGGCGGGAGCCGGGGCAGGGGCTGTGCGCGCTCTCGGCGGACCTTCCGGCGCTGCGTCCTGCCGAGCTGGGTGCGGTACTGGCCGGGGCCGCGCGGCACGAGCGCGCGTTTCTCGCCGATGCGCCCGGGGTCGGCACGACGCTGTACACGGCGGCCCCCGGTGCGGACTTCGCCCCCGCGTTCGAGGGAGCGTCGCGGCGGCGCCACCTCGGCGCCGGCACCGTCGAGCTGACCCCCGCCGACGTGCCGACCGTACGCAGGGACGTCGACACCCCCGAGGACCTGCGCGAGGCCGTCGACCTCGGCGTCGGCCCGCACACCGCCAAGCTGCTGGATCTGGTGGGGCTGCTGGACGCGCCGCAGCGGTGACGGCGGTCGAGCGCGGGAGCCGCCCCGCCCCGGACATGGCGCTGCCCGGGTCTCATGGGAGACCCGGGCAGCGCCGTGAATGGTCAGGCCCGACGGGCCAGGGCCCTACTTGCCCTTGTTGACCCGCTCCTTGAAGTCAGCGCCAGCGCGGAACTTCGGAACCTTGCTCGCGGGACGTTGATGGTGGCCCGGTAGCGGGTTGCGGGCGGTGCGGGCGGCGCGGTCGGACTTCTCGAACACACCGAACCCAGTGATGGCGACCTTGTCGCCTTTGGCGACGGTCTTCTGGATGGTCTCCAAGATGGCGTTGACGGCCTCGTTGGCCGTCTTCTTGTCTCCCCCATCTCCTTGGAGACGGCGTCGATCAGGTCACGCTTGTTCATTGTTTCCTCCGGTTCCCCTTGCCCGCACGAAATTAGGGGACACACGGGCTCCAGCACAAACACCTAAGCCGGGAAATTCAGCGTGTCGGGGGGTCATCGACCTGCGGAGGAAGCTCGTCGAGCATCCGATCGAGACGTCGGGAGGCGCGAACTGGATCCCTTTTGACCGCTTCTGTAACCGTCAAAAGCCTACGAATAACCGGAATCCGGACGCCCTCGGGAAGCGCGTTGGCCCGCCGGTGGGCGTCCCGGAGTCGTTCGGCCAAATCCAGGTAAAATTCCGGCGCCTCGGCCGGATCCGCGTCGGATCCGGCCTCGACGCCGGGTCGCTCGGGCCCTAGGTCGTCACCGGGAGCCATGGGTTGCGCCGCTTCTCGAAGTCGTCGATCGCCTCGGTCTGCCGAAGGGTCAGGGCGATGTCGTCCAGCCCCTCGAGCAGCCGCCAACGCGTGTAGTCGTCGAGTTCGAACGTAACCGTGATTCCCGGCGCGCGCACCTCGCGCTCCACCAGGTCGACCGTGATCTCGGTCGCGTGGTCGGCCTCGACCAGCTCCCACAGCCGCTCGATGACCTCCTGCTCCAGCGCGACGGTGAGCAGCCCGCCCTTGAGCGAGTTCCCGCGGAAGATGTCGGCGAAGCGCGGCGCCAGCACGGCCTTGAAGCCGTAGTCCTGCAGCGCCCACACCGCGTGCTCGCGCGAGGAGCCGGTGCCGAAGTCGGGACCGGCGATCAGCACGGTGCCGCTGGCGAACTCCGGCTTGTTCAGCACGAACTCGGGGTCGTTGGCGCGCCAGGCGGCGAACAGGCCGTCCTCGAACCCGGTCCGGCTGACCCGCTTGAGGTAGACGGCGGGGATGATCTGGTCGGTGTCCACGTTGCTGGCGCGCAGCGGCACGGCGCGCCCGGTGTGGACGGTGAACTTCTCCATGGCGGTGTGGTCCCTCGTGTGTCGTCGGGGTCGAGCGGTGCGGTCTACAGGTCGGCCGGTGAGGACAGGGTGCCGCGGATCGCGGTCGCCGCGGCGACCAGCGGCGACACCAGGTGCGTGCGTCCGCCCTTGCCCTGCCGGCCCTCGAAGTTCCGGTTGGACGTCGACGCGCTGCGCTCGCCCGGCTTGAGCTGGTCGGGGTTCATCCCCAGGCACATCGAGCAGCCGGCCTCGCGCCACTCGGCCCCGGCGTTGGTGAAGACCTCGCCGAGGCCTTCGGCGTTGGCCTGCTCCTTGACCCGCATCGAGCCGGGGACGACCAGCATCCGCACGCCGTCGGCGACCCTGCGGCCCTTGATGACCTCGGCCGCGGCGCGCAGGTCCTCGATACGGCCGTTGGTGCAGGATCCGAGGAACACCGTGTCGACGGAGACCTCGCGCAGCGGCGTGCCGGGGGCCAGGTCCATGTAGGCCAGCGCCTTCTCGGCGGCGGCGCGCTCGGTGGCGTCCTCGATCTCCTCGGGGACCGGCACCGCGGCGTCCAGCGACGCACCCTGGCCCGGGTTGGTCCCCCAGGTGACGAACGGACTGAGCTCGGCGGCGTCGAGCACGACCTCGTGGTCGAAGACCGCGTCGTCGTCGGTGCGCAGGCTCTTCCAGTGCTCGACGGCGGCGTCCCACTGCGCCCCCTGCGGCGCGTGCGGGCGGCCCTTGATGTAGTCGAACGTGGTGTCGTCCGGGGCGATCATCCCGGCGCGGGCTCCCGCCTCGATCGACATGTTGCAGATGGTCATCCGGGCCTCCATCGACAGAGACCGGATGGCCTCGCCCCGGTACTCGATGACGTAGCCCTGGCCGCCGCCGGTGCCGATCCGGGCGATGACGGCGAGGATGATGTCCTTGGCGGTGACGCCCGGCTTCAGCGTGCCGTTGACGGTGACCGCCATGGTCTTGAACGGGGTCATCGGCAGCGTCTGGGTGGCCAGCACGTGCTCCACCTGGCTGGTGCCGATGCCGAACGCGAGCGCGCCGAACGCGCCGTGCGTACTGGTGTGGCTGTCGCCGCAGACGATGGTCATGCCCGGCTGGGTCAGGCCCAGCTGCGGGCCGACGACGTGCACGATGCCCTGGTCGATGTCGCCCATTGGGAACAGGCGGACCCCGAAGTCCTCGGCGTTGCGGCGCAGCGTCTCGATCTGGGTGCGCGAGACCTTGTCGGCGATCGGGCCGAGGATGTTCTCGGTCGGGACGTTGTGGTCCTCGGTCGCGATGGTGAGATCCGGGCGGCGCACGCGGCGACCGGCCAGCCGAAGCCCCTCGAAGGCCTGCGGGCTGGTGACCTCGTGCACGAGGTGCAGGTCGATGTACAGCAGGTCGGGTTCTCCCTCGGCACGTCGGACGACGTGCTCCTCCCAGACCTTCTCGGCCATCGTGCGAGCCATGTGCGACGCCTCCTAGCGTCTCGATGTTGCTGTTCCCGCGCTTCTCACCAGCGGGGCCGACGGTGGCGCCGGTGGCGCCCCTCCTCGCGCCCGACGCCCGCCTTGCGGGGTTCGAGCAAATTTGCATTCCAAATAGCGAGACGGCAATATCAAGCCATGGACAACTCTAGCTCATCCAGTGGCGTCGGTGTCCTGGACAAGACAATGTCCGTCCTCGACGCCCTGGAGTCCGGGCCGGCATCGCTCGCCCAGCTCGTGCAGATCACGGGATTGGCGCGCCCGACGGCGCACCGCCTGGCGGTCGCGCTCGAACGCCACCGCATGGTCACCCGCGACAGCCAGGGCCGCTTCATCCTCGGCCCGCGCCTGGGCGAGCTGTCCATCTCCACCGGCGAGGACCGCCTGCTGGCCGTCGCCACCCCGGTCCTGACC
This sequence comes from Nocardiopsis gilva YIM 90087, assembly GCF_002263495.1. Classification (NCBI taxonomy): domain Bacteria; kingdom Bacillati; phylum Actinomycetota; class Actinomycetes; order Streptosporangiales; family Nocardiopsidaceae; genus Nocardiopsis; species Nocardiopsis gilva. The sequence goes on from NZ_CP022753.1 coordinate 5,029,100, forward strand.
CAGCTGCGCGACCTGACGGGCGAGAGCGCCCAGCTCTACCGCCGCCAGGGGGATGTCCGCGTGTGCGTGGCCGCCTCCGAGCGCGCCAGCGGGCTGCGCGACACCGTGCCCGTCGGCAGCGAGCTCCCGATGAACGCGGGGTCGGCCGCGCAGATCCTGCTGGCCTGGGAGGACGGCGAGCGGATCCGGCGCAGCCTGCGCGGCGCGCGCTTCACCGCGGCGACGCTGTCGCAGGTGCGGCGGCGCCGGTGGGCGCAGAGCGTCGCGGAGCGCGAGCAGGGGGTCGCCTCGGTCTCCGCGCCGATCACCGGCCCCGGCGGCCGGGTGATCGCCGCCGTCTCAATATCCGGACCGATCGAACGCCTGAGCCGCTCGCCCGGCCGCCTGCACGCCCAGGCCGTGACCGCAGCGGCGGACAAGATCAACGAGGCGCTGCACAGCAACGAGGGCCAGGCGAGGTAGCAGGGGGGCGAGTAGCACCCGTCTGCCCTGAGATCGGCTGGGCGGCCTTGTCCGCCTGCATCTCCTCCGGCGCCCTGTGGGGAAAAGCGGCAGCCAGGGCGGAGGGGGCGGGCGCCGGTCCCCCACCGGGTGCGGCGGAGCCGCGATCGCGGCGTGCGGGGCTCCTCTCGCTTCGTGTGAAGGGCTTTCCGCGATGCGGGAGCACCATCCCGCCCCAGGCCTCCTCCGCCGATGATCATGGGGAGAGTTCCGATTCTGTCCGTTTTGCCGGAAGAATCGCCATGATCATCGCCGACAGGAGTGCGGACAGCGCTTTCCCACCCCTTGGGGCCACACGGCCCCACCCGGTGGCCGACAGGGAGCCCCACCCCCACCGGCCGTCGCTGCTGCTTTTCACCCAAGAACACCGGTCAGGTGAACGCCGACAAGGCCGCCCAGCAGACACCCACTCCCAGCCCCGCGCCTACGCGTCCGTCGGCACCCGCAGGATGCGGTCGTCGCCGGAGGCCGGTGACCCGCGGCCGTCGCGATTGCTCGTGCCGACCCAGAGCTCCGTACCGCCGGGAGCGGTGGTGACGGAACGCAGACGGCCGTAGCGCTCGACGTACAGCGCCTCCGGGTCCCCGACGGGGTCGTCGGCGTCGCCCGTGAGCGGGACCTTCCACAGCCGCTCCCCGCGCAGGGCGGCCACCCACAGCGCTCCTCCGGCGATCGCGCCCCCGCTCGGCGACGCCTCGGCGGGCCGCCAGACCACGACCGGCTCGGTGTAGCGGTCGTCGCCGCCGATGCCCTCCACCTCCGGCCATCCGTAGTTGTCGCCGGGCTCGATCACGTTGATCTCGTCGTAGGTGTCCTGGCCGAACTCGGTGGCGAACAGCCGCCCCTCGTCGTCCCAGGCCAGGCCCTGCACGTTGCGGTGGCCGTAGCTGTAGACGAGGTTGCCGAACGGGTTGTCGTCCGGTGCCTTCCCGTCGGGGGTCATCCGCAGGATCTTCCCGCCGAGCGAACCGGTGTCCTGCGCCGTCGACCCCTCGGTCGCATCCCCGGTCGACGCGTACAGCAGGCCGTCGGGGCCGAAGGCGATGCGCCCGCCGTTGTGGACGGCGGCCTTGGGGATGCCGTCGAGGACGACCTCGGGCTCCCCGAGACCGGAGTCCGCGGCATAGGACATGCGGAGGATGCGGTTGTCGTCGGCGGCGGTGACGTAGACGTAGATGGCGGGATCGGCCGGGTAGTGGGGGTGGACGGCGAGGCCGAGCAGCCCGCCCTCACCGCGCGGCGCGGCCGCGTCGACCGTGCCGACCTCGGTGACCTCGCCACCGGGCTCGACCCGGACGATCCGAGCCGAGTCACGTTCGGTGACGAGCGCCGCGCCATCGGGCAGGAATGCGATGTCCCACGGCACCTCCAGGTCCGTGGCGACGTCCACCGGCTCCGTGAGCTTCTCCCGCTCCTCCAGAGTGGCGGTCGGCCCACCCCCATCTGATGTTTCCGCTGGTCGTCCCGTATCGTCAGGACGTCCGGACTCGCCGTCGGCACACGCCGCGGCCAGCATCAGCGCCACCGCCATCACTGCGGCGCGCGAGCGGGTGCGATCGAAGGCGCAACGCATGCCCCTGTTGTGCCCCGCCCGCGCATGATCCTCACCCGATCCCCGCGCCCTCGAAACGGCTACCCAGGGTGAAAATCGCCCCCCACCCCTAGATCCTTGTTGACACTTTGTTTAACATGACGCCATGTCCCACACTACTGTGACGAACGCCACCGACATGGCGCGCTTCCGTGAGCTCCAACAGCTCGCCTACGCGGCCGCCGCATCGGTCGCGGCCACCCTCGAACCGGGGGTCACCGAACGCCAGGCGGCCCGCCGCATCCGCACCTGGCTGGAGGAGCGGGGCGTGCAGGACTGGTTCCACACCCCCTTCGCCTGGTTCGGCGACCGCACCGCCTTCCGGAACTTCCGGGTGCCCCTGCAGTTCTTCCCCACCGGCCGCCGCCTGGAGGAGGGCATGCCCTTCATCCTCGACTGCGCGCCGGTCCGGGACGGCTATGTCGCTGACATCGGCTTCGCGGGGTGCCTCGGCGACAACCCCGTGCACGACCGGCTGATGGACGACCTCGCCGCCTACCGCGACCTGATCGTCCGCGAGGTGCGCGCCCAGCGCCCGCTGCGCGAGATCTACCAGGAGGTCGACGCCCTGATCACCCGGCAGGGCTACGACAACCGGCACCAGGTCTACCCCGGCCGGGTCATCGCCCACCAGGTCGCCAAGGTGCACTCACGCCTGCCCAAGGCGATCGTCGCCGGGTTCGGGATCCGCTCGCTGCAGACCCTGTTCGGCGACCTCATCGTCGAACGCATGCACCACCGCTCCCCCCTGTGGGCCGACGGAAAGATCTCGCAGCACCCGGCGACGCCCGGCCTGTGGGCGGTGGAGCCGCACATCGGCTTCCGCGGCGTCGGCGTGAAGTTCGAGGAGATCCTCGTGGTGACCGAGGACGACGCGTACTGGTTGGACGACGACCTGCCGCACGTCCGCCGCTGGGCGGGCAGCCCAAGCGAGGCGAAACCGGTGGAGGCAGAACCGGTGGAGGCGGCGCCCGCGGAGGCGGCGGGCACGGACACGACCGCGGCACCGGCCGAGAAGAGGGATGCCACCCCATGAGTACCCCCCACGATGTCCAGCACGTGTGGACCGCCGACGGCCTGCGCTTGGCCGTCTACACCCACGGCGACCCCGCCGCCCCCACCGTGCTGTGCGTGCACGGCTACCCCGACAACGCGTCGGTCTGGGACGCCGTCGCCGAGCGGCTGGCCGACCGGTACCACGTCGTCACCTACGACGTGCGCGGCGCCGGGGCCTCGACCGCGCCGCGTGAGCGCTCCGGGTACCGGATGGAGCGGCTGGCCGACGACGTCGTCCGGGTGGCCGACGCCGTCAGCCCCGACCGGCCGGTGCACCTGCTCGCGCACGACTGGGGATCGCTCCAGTCCTGGCACGCCGTCACCGACGAGCGCCTCGCCTCCCGGTTCGCCTCCTACACCTCGATCTCCGGCCCGTGCCTGGACCACGTCGCGCACTGGATCCGCTCCGGCCTGCGCGCCGGAAACCCGGGGCGGCTGCTCAGCCAGAGCGCGCACTCCACCTACATCGGTTTCTTCCACCTGCCCGTGCTGCCCGAGCTGTCGTGGCTCACCGGCATCGGCGGGCTGGTGCTCGGCGCGGCCGAGCGGGTCGGCGAGTCCGGACGCCCGCGTGTACGCGCCCGGCGCGCGATGCGCGACTTCCTCAACGGCCTCGACCTCTACCGGGCCAACATGCGCGATCACCTGCGCAGCCCTGGCCGACGCCGCACCTCGGTCCCCGTCCAGGTCCTCGCCCCCACCCGCGAAGCCTTCATGCCCGACGGTGCGCAGACCGCCGCCGCGGAATGGGTCCCGGACTTCCGCTTCCACCGGCTCAACGGCGGCCACTGGGCGCCCCGCACCCGCCCCGATGTCGTCGCGCTGCGGGTGGGCGAGCTCATCGAGGAGGTCGAGAGCGGGCGCGCCCCCGCAACCCGCGCCACCCCGCGTCCGCGCCGGTTCGCCGGGCAGCTCGCGGTCGTCACCGGGGCGGGCGGCGGCATCGGCCGTGCCACCGCCTTCGAACTGGCTGAACAGGGTGCGCGGATCATCGCCGTCGACATCAACGAGGAGACGGCCGCGCGCACCGCCGAGCTCGCCTCCCTGCTCGGTCCCGGGGCCGCGTCCTACCGGCTCGACGTCGCCGACGGCGCGGCCATGGACCGCTTCGCCAAGTGGGTGCGTTCGGAACACGGGGTGCCCGACATCGTCGTCAACAACGCCGGGATCGGCATCGGCGGATCGTTCATCGGCACCACCCCCGCCGACTGGGAGCGCGCCATCGACGTCAACCTGTGGGGCGTCATCCACGGGTGCCGCGCGTTCGCCCCGATGATGGTGGAGAACGGCGGGGGCGGGCGGATCGTCAACACCGCGTCGGCCGCGGCCTACCTGCCTTCCCGCGCCTACCCCGCCTATGCCACCACCAAGGCGGCGGTGCTGATGCTGAGCCGCTGCCTGCGCGGCGAACTCGCCGACCACGACATCTTGGTCACCGCCGTGTGCCCCGGTGTCATCAACACCGGGATCATCGCCGCCACCCACTTCGCCGGGACCGACGACTGCGCCGCCACGGCCGCCAGGGAGCGCCTCGCGCGGCTCTACCGGATGCGCGGCTACACCCCGGAGCAGGCGGCACGGCGCATCGTGAACGCGGTCGACCGCGGCCCGGAGCTGCTGCCGATCACGAGCGAGGCCCACGGCGGCCTCCTGCTGTCCCGCCTGGCCCCGGGGGTGCTGCGCGCCGCCGCCAGGAAGGCGCCCCCAATCGAATAGCACGCCTGCCATCCCACCCGCCCGTCCGACCTTCCGAACCCCTCCGGAGGCCCTGCCATGACGCTCGAATCGACCTCACCCGGCGGTCCCGACCTCACCGCGCGGCCCGCCACGGACGCGGAGCCGCACGCGCCCGCCCCTGCTCCCGCTCCCGCTCCCGCCGACGAGCCGGACCACCTCGTCCTGCACCCCCGCGACGTGAACTTCGACTGGTCCGATCTGGACCTGCACTGGATCCCCGCCGAGCCGTTCGCCACGCACGTCATCAACGTGCTGCACCTGCTCCTGCCCGAAGGCGAGCGCTGGTTCGTCCAGGTCTTCAAGGAGGCGGTGCCGCTCATCCGCGACGAGAAACTGCGCGAGGAGGTGCTCGGCTTCATCGGTCAGGAGGCCGTCCACGCCGAGGCGCACGCCGGGGTGCTGGACCACATGGACGCCCACGGGCTCGATCCCGAGCCCTACGTCAGCCAGGTCGCCTGGATGTTCCGCAAACTGCTCGGCGACCGCGGCCTGACCGGCCCGCGCGCCTCGGCGTGGCTGCGGTCGCGGCTGGCCCTCATCGCCGGGATCGAGCACATGACGGCCGTTCTCGGCCAGTGGGTGCTCGACGCCAAGGCGCTGGACCGGGCGAAGGCCGACCCCACCATGCTCGACCTGCTGCGCTGGCACGGCGCTGAGGAGGTCGAGCACCGGGCCGTCGCGTTCGACCTGTTCGTGCACCTGGACGGCCGGTACAGCAAGCGGGCCCTCGCCATGGCCGTCTCCACGGTGACGCTGGGGGTGCTGTGGGTGCGCGGCGTGCGCTTCCTGATGGCCAACGACCCGGTGCTGCGGGGGGCGGTCAAGCCGCAGAAGCCGCGCTGGCGGGACATGCTGCGCAGCGGGCGGGTGGGGATCACCCCGAGCCTGTGGCACCTCGCGCGGTCGGTCCCGGGCTACTTCCGCCCCGGCTATCACCCCTCGCAGCACGGATCCACCAGCCAGGCGGTGGCCTATCTTGCCAGCTCACCGGCGGCCCGCGCCGCCGAGCACTGAGCACCGGGGCGCCGAGCGGCACAGCCCGCCCGCGCACGACGCAGCATCAGCGAGAACCAGGAAGACACATCCGACGTGAAGCACAGCGAAGAGAAGTACGCCGACCCGCCCTATCCGCGCGACCCGCGCGGGCGACCGGACCGGTTCTACCGGACCCTGGAGCGCCTCGTTCCGGCGCTGGAGCGGGTATCCGCGATGATCGGCACGGCGTCGCCGCCGTCCCCCGTCGACCGCGACCTGGAGGTCACCGTCGCGCGGATCGACCGGCCCGCCGAGGGCGTCGCCGCTCTGACCCTGAAGCCGGTCGGCGGCGCTCCCCTGCCCGCCTGGCAGCCGGGCTGTCACGTGGACGTCGTCCTACCGTCGGGACGCGTCCGCCAGTACTCCCTGTGCGGGGACCCGGCCGACCGCGGCCGGTACCGCATCGCGGTGCGGCGCATCCCGGACGGACGGGGATCGGGCGAGGTGCACGAGCTGGCCGACGGCGCCCGGCTGACGCTGCGGGGGCCGCGCAACGCCTTCCCGTTCGCCCGCTCCGAGCGCTACCTGTTCGTCGCCGGCGGCATCGGTATCACCCCGATCCTGCCGATGGTGCGCGCGGCGGCGCACCGCCGCGCGGAGTTCTGCTTCGTCTACACCGGGCGGTCCCGCGCCACCATGCCGTTCCTCGACGAGCTGCCGTCGGTCCCCGGTGGTGACTCCGGTTCACGGATCGACATCCGGCCGGACGACGAGCTCGGCCAACCCGACGCCGAGACTCTGGTCGGGGACGTCGCACCGGGCACGGCGGTGTATGTGTGCGGCCCTCCGCCGCTCATCGCGGCGGTGCGGAGCGCCCTTCCCGACCGCCCCGACATCCCCCTGTTCTGGGAGCGCTTCTCGCCGCCACCGATCGTCGACGGCACCGCGTTCGAGGTCGAACTGGCGCGCTCCGGCCAGGTGCTGCGGGTGCCCGCCGACCGCACCGCGCTGGACGTGATCTCCGACGTGCGGCCCGAGACCCCCTACTCCTGCCGCCAGGGCTTCTGCGGCACCTGCCGGGTGCGGCTGCTGTCCGGTCCGGCCGACCACCGCGACCGTCCGACCGGTGGTTCCTCGCGCCGGGAGGAGATCGCGATCTGCGTGTCCCGCAGCCAGGGCGGGCGGTTGCGCCTGGACATATGAAGCACGGGGTGGGGAACCCGGTGTCCGACAGAAGCGGATACCGTGCCAGATGCAGGTGGAATCGCAGCGCGACCGCGACGCCGAACATGCGTCCGGTCAACCAATGCGGTTGGGGTAAGGGGTAGTGGCGACGACATGGTGAGGCGCGAGGCATCGGACGGTCGAACACCCACGGGACGCCGCCCCCGCCGCATGTCCCCCCACCAGCGCCGGGAAGACCTGATCGCGACAGCGCTGCGCGTGTTCGCCGAGCGCTCCCCCGACAGCGTGACCCCCGAGGACATCGCCGAGGCCGCCGACGTCTCGCGCACCCTGGTCTACCGCTACTTTCCGAACATGACCGAGCTGCGCACCGCCGCACTGCGCAGCGCCATGGACGAACTGGCCCCGATGCTCGTCCCGCCGTCGGACCTGCCGCTGCTGGAACAGCTCCGCACGGCGCTGCGGGCGTTCATCGACTTCGCCGACCGGTACGCCCCCGCCTATGTGGCCCTGCTGCGCGGCGGCTCCAAGGTCGCCAGCGACCACACCGAATCCGTCATCGACGAGGTCCGAGACCAGGTACTGCGGCTGCTCCTCCAGCGCTCCGGCATCGAGCACCCGTCGCCGCGTGTCCTGCTGGCGATGCGCTGCTGGATCTCCTCGGTGGAATCCGCCCTGCTTATCTGGCTCAAGGAACGCCCGATGTCCGAGGCGGAACTGGCCGACTGGCTCCTCGACCAACTCCTGGCCATGCTCGGCGCCTCCGGCGCCGGAGAGGTGGAGCTGGAGGCACTTACCGCCACCATTGGTTCGGCCGACGGTTAGCCGTCCGAAGCGGTTCACCCCCGGTGATCGACTAACGTTCCCGCCGATAAATCTCGCGCCGGTGGCCGAGGCTGATCACTTCGATTACGAGTACATCGTCATGCAGTTCGTAGACGATCCGATAGTGACCGACCCGAATTCGATACTCACCACGCCCACCCACCAACTTCTTGACCCCCGGAGGTCGAGGGGCATGTGTCAGAGCATCGATTGCCTTCCGCAGCCGGGTAACAGCGTCCCGCGGGACGCTTATGCCGCCGCCGGAGTGAACTGCACGCTGCACGTCATACGCCGAGCTCCGCCCAGAGCTGGTCCGCGGGAATCCGCTCTCCGGGTTCTTCTCGCGCGGCCTGGGCCGCTGCGATGTCGGCCGCATCTTCCAGCGCCTCGATCACGGATTCTCCCACGGCAGCGACGTCCAGGGGCACGATGGCAGCGAGGCGGTGACCGTTGACACCGGTGATGTAGACGACCTCGGGTACCTTGACTATTTCGGTCAGGTACTCCGAAACCTCTTCAATCGGCAGCCCACTCACGCTTTCAGGGTAACCGCGGGGATCCCCTTCTGTCCGGCGGACTGTACGTATGCGCTGTCATCCCGGTCATGCAGTGGGGTGGCTCCTTCATGCGACGGATTCATCGTAGATGTAGCCCTTGTGGCCGCGGGATGGGAGGCCGAGGCGATCGCGAACGGCGTTCCGGTCGCGACGATCAAGTTCTACCTACGCGAGGGGCTGCTACCGAAAGGGGAGGCGACCTGCTCGGCTCCGCCCAGCACGCGTTCTTCGCCGACGCGAAGGAGGCGGAGGTCAACGACCCATGCGAACAGGAGGCCGAGGAGCGTACCGGCGCGCTCCTCGCCGAGCTCGGCTGGAGCGTGACTCCCCACTCCCCGGCCAGAGACCAGTTGGCCCGAGCCATCGCGACCATGGACCGGCTGGGACGCCCGGTCGGCGACGAGATGCTGCGTGTCTACGCCGACGCCGCACGCATGGTGGCCGAGGAGGACCTTCGCTGCCTCGACCCCGCGGCGCCCCGGGAGGAGATGGTGGAGTACGCGGTGGCGGTCAGCGCCGTCATGGAGAGGGCGCTGATGGCGCTGCGCCTCCTCGCCCAGGAGGACGCCTCCGCTCAGCGCTTCGAGTGGGGCCGCCCGCCCGAGGGGCGGTCCCACTGCTCCGAGGACTAGCCGGTCAGGAGCGCTGTGCCGGCTGGTGCCCCGAGGAGATGGCGACGCGGTTGAAGAAGTTGATCAGCCCGATCGCCGCGATGAGGGCCGCGATCTCGCGATCCGAGTAGTGCCGGGCGACGGCCGCGTACACCTCGTCGGAGACACCGCCGTCCAGCTCGGTCACCTCGTCGGTCAGCGTCAGCACCGCCTGCTCGGCCTCGGTGAAGTGGTCGCGGGCCTCGTGCCAGGCCGCCACCAGGAACATCCGCTGCTGGCTCTCGCCCGCCTTCATCGCGTCGAACGCGTGCATGTCGATGCAGAACGCGCACCCGTTCACGTACGAGGCCCGCAGCTTGATCAGCTCATAGGTGGTGTGGTCGAGCGTTTCGCGCAGCTCGGCGTCGATGCCGCGCAGGCTGGTGAAGACATCCGGCAGCTCAGTGAGGACCGTGACCCGTGCGCGCGCTTCGGTCTGGGACATGGGGGTGCTCCCTTGCTCATCGTTCCCTCGCCCCGATCAACGGGGTCTCGCGCACAAAGACCCCGCACCGAACGGATTCGTGACAACCGATCGCTGTGACCGCCCCCACACCGCGCTCCACCACGCGGGACCGCATCACCGGTCAGCGGCGAGCCGCTCCGATTCGCCACGGACCGCGGCGGCCTCGCTGTGGAACCCGGACTCCTCGAACACCGCGACGGCCATCCGCCGACTCCGCTCCGCCTCCTCGAGCCGACCGGCAAGGGCCAGTCCCCGCCCCTGCTGGCGCAGGGCCCGCGCGTACTCGTGCGGCAGATGCAGGCCGGCCGTCGCCGCTACCGCCCGCTCGGCCAGCTCCAGCCCGGTGCCGGTGTCCCCGGACACCAGCGCGACCTCGGCGAGCAGCCGCCACGCCCACGCGCTACCGACGCGCTCGCCCTTCTCCTCGAAGAAGGCCAGCGCCCGATCGATCTGCTCGCGGGCCGCCTCGGTGCTCCCCGCCATGAGCTGGATGTCGGCGAGGAGCAGCCGGATGTTGGCGGTCATGTCAGGGTCGTGGAGCCCCTGGGCTAGGGCCAGGCTCTCCTCGACGAGCCGGCGCGCCTCCGCCACCTCGCCCATGGCCTGGTGCAGGCGCCCGCGTTCCAGGACGGCCGCCAGCCTGGCCTGCTTGTCCGACTCGCACTCCGCCAGTCGACAGGCTCGATCGAGGAGGTCGGCGGACACGTCGAACGCTCCCGAGCGGCGCTCGATCGCACCGAGTGAGCACAGCACCTCCAGCTTGCCCTGTGGGTCGCCGACATCCACCAGGTTGGCCATCGCCCGCTGGTGGCACAGGCGTGCCGCGTCCTGGCGCCCCTGCCACTCGTGCATCCACCCGATGCCGTGCCAGGCGTGCCCGGCGCCGGCGGCGTCGCCCGCACGCGTGAAACCGTCCCGGGCCCGCTCGAAGTCCGCGGCCGCCTCATCGAACCGGTGCTGGCGCCCGCGAAGCAGGCCGCGCTGGAGGAGCAGCACCGCCTCGGCGCGGGGGTCGGCATCACCGCCGCGCCGGAGCTCCGCCACGCCGATGTCATTGACCCGGTCCCAGTCGTCGAACCGGGCGCGCAGGTCGCAGAAGGCCGCCGAGGCGGCGGCGATCCGCGCGGCCTGGTCGTGCAGGCCGAGCTGAACGCTCTGCTCCACGACCGCCCGCAGGCCGTGCCACTCCGCGTCGAACCATGCGGCTTCGTTCCCGTCCACCAGTCGGGACCCCAGCGTCCGCGCCGTCCCGCTGATGACCTGGGGTGCGTCGTGCAGCCGCGGCCCGTGCTGGGGCAGGGCGGCGTTCGCGCGTTCGGCCAGCTCGCGCCAGACCTCGAAGAGGGCACCGATCCGGCTTCCGGGGTGCTCGGCGTGCTCCCCCTCGGCGGCCTCCCGCCCGAACACCCGGAGGAGGTCGTGCAGCCGGTACCGGGCCTGGCCGAGGGCGTCCCGCCCCACATACTCGACGAGGCGGGCGTCGACCAGCGCCTCCACGACGTCCTCCGCCCGCTCCAGCCCCACGCCGAGCAGGGGTGCGGCGACCCACGCCGGGAAGTCGGGCGCGTCCTGGAGGGAGAGGAGCCGGAACGCGCAGCGCTCACGGGCCTCCAACCCGTCGTAGCTGGAGGCGAGGCTGGCCCGCACGTCCAGGTCGCCCACCCGCAGCTCATCGAAGCGGCGGCGCTCGTCGGAGAGGCGGGAGGCCAGTTGGGCCAGCCGCCAGTGCGGGCGGGCCACCAGACGGGCCGCCGCCACGCGCAGCGCCAGGGGGAGCCGACCGCAGTACTCGGCGATCCCGGCCGCCGCCTCGGGTTCGGCCGCCACGCGGGCCTCGCCGACAGCCTGGCGGAGCAGTTCCAGAGCGTCTTCGAGCGGCAGCACGTCGAGCCGCACCACCTGTGCCGCCTCCAGACCGGCCAGGACACCGCGGCTGGTCACGAGCATCGAGGACGCGGACGTTCCCGGCAGCAGCGGGCGGACCTGGGCCTCGTCGGCGGCGTTGTCCAGGATAACCAGGACCCGGCGGTCGGCCAGCCGCTCCCGGTACAGGTCGATGCGGTGGTCCAGGGACGTCGGGATGGCGGAACCGGGCGTGCCGAGCCCGCGCAGCAGTCGGTCCAGGGCCTCGGCCGGCCGCACCGGGTTCGGCTCGGTGCCGCGCAGGTCGAGGTAGAACTGCCCGTCCGGGTGGTGCTCCCGCACACGGTGGGCGACGTGCACGGCGAGGCTCGTCTTGCCGGCGCCGCCCTGGCCGGTGATCGTGTGGACCCGGAAGCACCGGCCCTCGGCCGCGAGGGCCGAGTGCAGCAGCTCCACGTCCGCTTCGCGTCCGGAGAAGTCGGCCACGGCGGGCGGGAGATGGCAGAGCCCTTCGCGGATCGGCTCGCTCGCCGACTCCGGCGGCGCCCGGCGCACGGGGGCGCTGACCGGCTCGGTCGAGTCCGCGAGGACGGCCAGGTGAAGTTCGCGCAGCTCCGCGTTGGGGTCGACGCCGAGTTCCTCGGCGAGGACCTCACTGGCACGACGATAGGCATCGAGGGCCTGGGCCTGCCGTCCGCTCAGGTGCAGGGCGCGCATCAGCTGCGCCCAGAACCGCTCGCGCAGCGGCTGCTCGGTGACGAGTACGCCGAGCTCGTCGATGAGCTGGTCGTGCCGCCCCAGCTCCAGCTCCATGTCGTTGCGGCGCTCGGCGGTCGCCCAGCGCTGCTCATCCAGCCCGGCCGCGGCCGGGCGCAGCCGTTCGGAGTCCAATCCGGCCAGGGCGGGGCCGCGCCACAGAGTGAGCGCTTCGGTCAGCAGCCGGGCCTCCTGCTCCCGGTCTCCGGTCTCCGCGGCCGTGGCCGCCTGCCACCGCAGCTCGTGGAACCGGGAGACGTCGAGGTGGGCCGGGTCGACCCGGATCACGTAACCGCCCTGGGCCGTGCTGATGAGGTCGCCGCCGCGCAGGGAGCGGCGGAGCCGCATCACGTGCGCCTGCAGTGTCGAGCGGGCGCCGCCGGGTGGGCGCTCGCCCCAGAGGGTGTCGATCAGCTCATCGGTCGACACCACGTCACCGGCCCGCAGCAGCAGTGCGGCGAGCAGCACCTGCTGCTTGGCGGATCGGAGGGCGACGTGTCGACCAGCGCAATCCACGCGCAGGGGACCGAGCAGGCGGAAATCCCAATGGTGTTCCACGCCCATCGTCCAGGTCACGCTCCTTACGGCCACCGACGGTCGCTACCTCACCCCGAGACCACGGAACCACAGGGCTTACTGGCGGGTAGAACTCTAACGGAGTTCTTACTGGACGAGCAGCCCCGAGTCAGCGATGAGTCAGCGGACCCTGCTACCGGCCCAGCCCCGATCGCCGGGCGCTCCATCGCCCTGGGTGACCTTCCGCTGGTGACACGGGTGAGGCGCGGTGCTGACAACCAGTCCGCGCGGATGTCCGTTCCACGGTCGGCAGAGCGGCCGGTCCCGACGCGGATGGTCGGCCCTGTGGTCGGCCCCACCGCATTTCAGCGACCGTTCAGGGGCGAGTCAGCACGTCGCGGGATGCTCATCGGCGCGGGACAGCCGTCCCGCCCGCGCAGCCCCCACTCGCGCGGTGGTTCCGACACGGAAAAAGCACATGAAGAAGTTCCTCGCCACCCTCGGTGCCACCGGGGCCCTGCTCGCCGGCACGCTCGCCTTCGCCGCCCCGGCCGAGGCAGCGTCCAACCCCTACACCCCGAAGGGCGTCTGCGGCTCCAGCTACCGGGAGATCGACCGGCTCACGCTCGGCAGCTCTGACGTCGTGTTGATGTACAACGGCAGCTACAACTGCGTGGTCACCATCAAGAACGAGCAGGTCGGCAAGGCCACGGAGACGTTCGCCCGGCTGCGGGTCAAGGGCGGCGGCAGCCACGAGGACCGCGGCAAGTTCAAGTACTACGCCAAGACGAAGGCCTACGCCAAGGGCAAGTGCATCCAGTGGGGCGGCGGCATCACCAACATCGCCTACTACACCACGCCCTACACGCACTGCGGCTAAGACGGGGACGCCCAGTTCTCGACACTCTGGGGCGCCACCCAGCGCCCCAGCCCACTCACAGGTGCGCCGCCGCGTCCGCACGACCGCGGCGGCGCCGAGGACGGACCTGCGAAGAACATGAAGAACTCCCTGCGAACCCTGCTGGTCGCCACGGTCGCCTGCGCCGGTCTCGGCGCCGGAGCCGTGGCCTCCCCCGCCGTCGCCGCCGCCAACCCCTACACGGCGAAGAGCGTGTGCGGGTCGGGCTACTACCAGGTGGACAGGCACCGGGCCCCGAGCGGCGCATCGACCACGTACCTGATGTACAACGGCAGCTCGAACTGCGTGGTCACCATCAAGAACCGCGACGTCGGCACGCCGACCCACGTGTGGGCGTCGCTGCAACGCCAGTCCCCCTACGCGATCGCCAAGGACGATGGCGGTCCCTACGCGTACTACGCCGGGCCGGTCCGCCTGCGGGCCAAGGCCACATGCGTGAAGTGGGGCGGCGGTCCGGGCAGCACCAGCGGCTCGCGCGGCGACCTCTTCGTGAGCGGTTGGGGGCACTGCGGCTGACGCCGCGGACCTCCCACCGGCCTCGGCTGATCCGGGTGCCGAATCCCGCAGCACCTCCCCCATCGGATCGACGCCGCCCCCGCCCGCGGGCGCGGCGCTGAAAGGACGACACCACCACCATGAATCTCGCGAAAGCACTGCGGACGGCGCTCGTCGGCGCCGTCGCCTGCGCCAGCCTCACCGGCGGGCTCGCGCTCACCGAGGGCACGGCCAGCGCGGCCGTGAAGACCTACCCCGCCTCGGCCAACCTGGACGGCCGGACCGTGAAGAAGGTCGACGTCAAGGTCGGCAAGCAGCGTGTCTCCGACATGTACGCGAAGGGCTCGTCGGTCTCCATCGTCTGCCAGTCCCCGGGCGAGGACTACGCCGGCAACAACATCTGGGACCTGACCACCGACGGCGTGTGGGTGCCCGACAAGTACGTCAAGACCGGCGTCGACGGCTACGTCATGGGCAAGTGCAGCAGCTACAAGTCCTACAAGGCCAAGGCCGACCTCAACGGGCGCAAGAGCAAGGGCGACTCCGCCAACGCGCCGGGTTCCGTTGTCGACAAGTACAAGGCCGGACAGAGCGTCAAGGTCAAGTGCCAGGCCACCGCCAAGGGCGCCATCTGGGACAAGACCACCGACAACCTCTGGGTCCCGGACAAGTACCTCAAGACCGGTACCGATGACTTCGTCCAGGGCCTGCCGCGCTGCGACACCGACGGCGTCTCCGCCGGCGGTGGCGGCGGTGACGACAGCGGGTCGGCCAGCAACCTGCGCACCCCGTTCGACTGCGGCCAGTCCTGGACAGCCAAAACCTACAGCAAGCACAGGCCGAAGAACGCGGTGGACTTCCAGGCGCCGAACGCGCATGGCAAGAACGTCCGCTCCAGTGCCCCTGGCAAGGTGACCAAGGTTGCCAACCGCGGTAACCGGAGCTACGGCCGGTACATCGTTATCGACCACGGCAGCGGCGTCACCACGCTGTACGCGCACCTGAGCGCGCAGAGCGTGAGCGTGGGCCAGCGGGTCAAGACCGGCACCATCATCGGCAAGGTCGGCAACACCGGCGGCTCCACGGGCCCGCACCTGCACTACGAGCAGAAGAAGAACGGCACCCCCGTCCGGGTCAAGCTCAACGGCGTAGCGATCAAGTACTACGGCGCCACCGGCATCAAGAGCAGCACCGGCTGCTGACGCGCTGAAACCCCACGGGGCGGCGGGCGCGGCTCGCCGCCCCGTTTCTTCTCTCCAACTCTTCGGCTCTGCGACCGAGCGCCTACGGCTCGGCACTCCCCACCCGATCCGGGCGCCGCGACCACGCGGCGCCTCCCCCATCGGATCAACGCCGTGCCACCGCGTGGCACGGCACCGAGAGGACGAATCTCTTGTTTCTGAAAAAAACCATGAGGGCGCTGCTCGTCGGCGCCGTCACCTGCGCCAGCCTCACCACGGGGCTCGCGCTCACGGAGGGAACGGCCGCCGCGGCCACCAAGACCTTCCCCGTCAAGACGGCGCTGGACGGCCGGACCGTCAAGGATCCGAAGGTCGCCGTCGGCGAGCACCGCATCTCGGACATGTACCCCACCGGCTCGATGGTCTCCATCGTGTGCCAGGAGGAGGGCCCGAGCTACGGCGGCAGCACCGTCTGGGACCTCACGACCGACGGCTACTGGGTGCCGGACGCCTACGTCAAGACCGGCTCTGACGGCTATGTCATGGGCAAGTGCAGCATCCCGAAGTCCTACAAGGCCAAGGTCGACCTCAACGGCCGACAGAAGAAGGGGCAGGACAACAACGCCCCCGGCGCTGTCGTCGACAAGTACAAGGCCGGACAGAGCGTCAAGGTCAAGTGCCAGGCCACCGCCAAGGGCGCCATCTGGGACAAGACCACCGACAACCTCTGGGTGCCCGACAAGTACATCAAGACCGGCACCGACGGCTTCGTCCAGGGCCTGCCGCGCTGCGACACCGGCTCGGGCGACACCGGCGGCGGTTCGCGGGTCCACGGCCGCAACAACGGCCCGGCCGGCTCCACGGCCGGCACTCGGCAGCAGAAGATCGAGCGGGTGATCAACGCCGCTGTGTCGCAGACCGGCAAGGGCTACGACTACTCCTGGGGAGCGGGTGGCAAGGGCGGCCCGTCCTACGGCATCCACCACTTCCCCGACGGCAACCCGGCCAACGGGGACGATTACAACCGCTACGGCTACGACTGCTCCGGCCTCACCCTGTACGCGTTCTGGAAGGGTGCGGGCGTCGACATCGGAAGCTGGACCGGCGCGCAGTACCGCTCCGGCACGAAGATCCCGGTCAGCCAGATGCGCCGTGGCGACATGATCTTCTGGGGCAAGGGCGACGACGCGGGCACGACGACCCACGTCGCGATCTACCTGGGCAACAACAAGCTCATCGAGGCCGCCCCGCCGCGGGACGGCAAAAGCGTGCACGTGCGGTCGCTCTACGAGCGCTCCGCGTGGACCAAGCACGTCATCCGGGTGATCTGACAACCGACTCGTCCGGCGCGCCCGGACACCCTTGACCGACCAAGCGGGGCCGCCCACACCAGGGGCGGCCCCGCTGCCGTTGCAGATGACGCCGGAACGAGGAGAGAGAAAACCGTGTAGCCAGAAATGGAAAAAGGCCCTCACTCGCGAACGAGTGAAGGCCTTTAGTACCCCCGAGCGGATTCGAACCGCCGTTACCGCCTTGAGAGGGCGGCGTCCTAGGCCACTAGACGACGGGGGCCTGGACATCGCGGAACCCACCTTATCGGAACCCGATGGGTGGATCGCCCCGATTCGATCGGCCGGCTGATGCGACCGATACCAGAAAAAATGCCCCCACCTGGGTGGGAGCTTCTCCCTGTGCGTACCCCCGAGCGGATTCGAACCGCCGTTACCGCCTTGAGAGGGCGGCGTCCTAGGCCACTAGACGACGGGGGCCTATCCGGACCGGAGACCCGGTCCGCCGCGCCTCCGGAGACCGGAGGCCGCTTGCTGGGGTACCAGGACTCGAACCTAGACTAACTGAACCAGAATCAGTCGTGCTGCCGATTACACCATACCCCAGTGCTTTCGTCGGGGGCCTGGTCCCTTTCGGGCCCTGCTCCCCTCGGCGCAGTGACTACATTAGCGGACATCTGGAGTGCTCGCGAACTGAATAGGGGGCGGCCGAGTGTGCGCCGGGCCACCCCCCATGCGCGCGAGTGCGCCTACGCTTCCGCGCCGTCGACCGCAGCCTGCTCGGCGGCCTCCAGCTTCGCCAGGGCGGCCCGCAGCCGCTCCTGGACGCGCTCACGGCCGAGCAGCTCCAGCGACTCGAACAGCGGCAGGCCGACGGTGCGCCCGGTGACCGCGACGCGCACCGGCGCCTGCGCCTTGCCGAGCTTGAGCCCGAGCCCTGCACCGGTCTCCTCCAGCGCGGTCTTCAGCGCCTCGGGCTCCCAGGCCAGGTTCGGGTCGGCGAAGCGCTCCAGCGCGGCGGTGAGCATCTCCTTGCCCACGCCCGGCTTCATCGCCTTGTTCCAGCTCTTCTCGTCCTCCACCGGCTCGTCCAGGAACAGGAAGTCCACGTTCGGGACGATCTCGCTGAGCACCGCCACCCGGCTCTGGGCCAGCGGGGCGATCGCGCGGAAGGCGGCGTCGTCGTAGTTCTCCGCCGGCCAGGGCGCCTGATCCGGCGCCAGGTAGGGGCGGCAGCGCTCGACGAAGTCGTCGACACTCAGGGCGCGGATGTACTCGCCGTTGAACGCCCGCAGCTTCTTCTCGTCGAAGAACGCGCTGGAGCTGTTCACGTCGGAGATCCGGAACAGCGGCTCCATCTCGGCCCACGGCATGATCTCCCGGTCGTCGCCCGGCGCCCAGCCCAGCAGCATCAGGTAGTTGATCATCGCCTCGGGCAGGTAGCCCTCCTCCTGGTAGGACTCCAGGGCGACCTTGTCGCGGCGCTTGGACAGCTTCTGCCGCTTCTCGTTGACGATGACGGGCAGGTGCGCCCACACCGGCGGGGTCTGGCCCAGCGCCTCCCACAGCAGCTGCTGCTTGGGGGTGTTGGACAGATGCTCCTCACCGCGGATGACCTCGTTGATCCCCATCTCGACGTCGTCGACGACGTTGGCCAGGACAAAGAGGGGAGAGCCGTCGGCGCGGGCGATCACGAAGTCCTCGATCGAGGCGTGCTCGAACTCCACCCGGCCGCGGATCTGGTCATCGACGACCGTGGGGCCGCCGTCGGGCACGCGGAACCGCAGCGCCCGGCCGGGGCCGGGCTCCAGGCCGCGGTCGCGGCAGAAGCCGTCGTAGCCCAGGTGCGGGTTGTCGCGGCGCTCGACCACCTGATCGCGGGTGCAGTCGCAGTAGTAGGCCCGCCCCTCCTTGAAGAGGGTCTCCGCGGTCTCGCGGTGCTTGTCGGCGTAGGCCGACTGGAAGTAGGGCCCCTCGAAGTGCGGGTCGGACTCGGCGATACCCAGCCACTCCAGTGCCCGGATGATGCCCTCGGTCCACTCGGGCTTGTTGCGCGCGGCGTCGGTGTCCTCGATGCGCAGCACGAACTTGCCGTCGGATTGCTGGCGGGCCAGTGCCCAGTTAAAGAGCGCGGATCGCGCGCCGCCAACGTGGAACATACCGGTGGGGGACGGCGCGAAGCGCACACGAATCGAAGTCTCAGTCACGGCCCCAGCCTACTGGGGACACGGCCGCGGAACGGAGGATCGCCAGCTCACCAAGGGTGGCCGGACCGCCCTCACACCCTCGCCGACATCTGCCATGCCACGAGCCCTCGACCGGCCCCGGAAGCGGGGGCGTCCATCCAACCCACCCGGTCAGGGCATCTCGATCAGCACCTCCGAGAGCGGCTTACGGGTCAGATCGGGCACCTCGGCGTCGTCGGCCGCATACCCGACCGGGAAAAGGATGTAGGGCCGCTCGTTGGACGGACGCTCACAGATCTCGGTGAGGAAGGCCATGGGATTGGGCGTGTGGGTGAGCGTCGACAGCCCCATGGTGTGCAGGGCGGCGATGAACATCCCGCAGGCGATGCCCACGCTCTCGTTGACGTAGTAGTGCTTGCGCTTGGTGCCATCGAGGCGCGGCTCGTACTTCTCCGCGAAACAGACGACCAGCCACGGCACGGTCTCGAGGTACGCCTTGTCGGACGTCGTCTCCAGCGGAGCGAGAGCCTCCCGCCAGTCGGGCGGCAGCCGCCCACCCTCGTAGTTCCGCCGCTCCTCCGCCTCAGCGGCCTCGCGCACCCGCTTCTTGGTCTCGGCATCACCGATCAGCACGAACTTCCACGGCTGCTGGTGCGCCCCGGACGGAGCCGTGTTCGCCGCCCGCACCGCCAGCTCCACGCATTCCCGCGGCACCGGGTCGTCACTGAAGAACCGCACACTCCGACGCTGATCCATGAGCTCGTAGAACCCCCGCCCCCGCCGCAGCATCTCGTCCTCCGGATACCGCTCCGGCCGGTACGGAATGAAGGGGTAGGAATGCTCTCGCGTCACGATCAACCTCCCGCGAACCACCGACAAGGCGCCCCTAGTCTCGTTCGCAGGCTGCCAGAGGGCAAGAAGCTCCTTAGCAAATGGAAATGACGCTGCTCCCTCTGGGGCAGCGTCATTTCCATTTCGGTGAGAAGGCACCGAATCGCCCGGTCCCTGCTCGGCGCAGGGGTCAGTCGCGGGTCGTGACGCGGTTGGTGAGGTCGCCGATCTTGTCGATGGAGACGGTGACCTGGGAGCCGACCTCGACAGGGCCGACTCCGGCCGGGGTGCCGGTCAGCAGGACGTCGCCCGGGAGGAGGGTCATGAACGAGGTGACGTAGGCGATCAGGGCGGGGATGTCGTGGAGGAGCTGGGAGGTGCGGCCGTCCTGCTTGGTCTCGCCGTCGACGGTGGTGGTCAGGCGAAGGTCGGCGGCTTCTTCCAGGGAGAGGCCGGTCTCGATCCAGGGGCCGATGGGGCAGAAGGAGTCGAAGCCCTTGGCGCGGGTCCACTGCTTGTCGGTCTTCTGCAGGTCGCGAGCGGTGACGTCGTTGGCGCAGGTGAAGCCGAAGATGACGTCCTTGGCGCGCTCGCGGGGGACCTCGCGGCAGACGCGGGAGATGACGATGGCCAGTTCGCCCTCGTAGTCGACGCGCTTCGACATCGCGGGGTAGAAGATCGGCTCGCTGGGGCCGGTCACCGCGGTGGAGGGCTTGAGGAAGACGGCCGGTTCCTCGGTGGCTTCACCCGTGACGTCCTGCATCTCGGCGATGTGGTCCGCGTAGTTCTTGCCGATGCAGACGACCTTGCTGGGCAGGACCGGGGACAGCAGGCGCACGTCCTCCAGTTTGGCGCGCTCGCCGGTCATCTGGACGTTCCCCAGCAGTGGGTGGCCCTTGAGTCGGGAGATGAACTGCTCTCCGGTGTCCTGATCCGTGTCGATCAGGCCGAACCCGACCTCGTCCTCGACCGAGTACCTCGCGATGCGCACGACTTCCCTATCTGTTCCGCGGACGATTTCCGGCGTCCAGGCTATCCGCGCGCGGGGCCGCGGCATGCGCGCGGACACGAGGGAGAAAGCACACCGAAGGGCGGTTGCCCATCCTGGTCAGACCGCCCCTCGTCGCCGCGCATCCGGGTCAGCAGCAGTGCGGTGAGGTCCGTTCGGACTCACCGTGCCACCATTCGGCGGGTGATGTGACCGAGGCCAGCGGGGGCCGCTTGGTAGTGGCCGCCGCTGGGCCGACCGGCCCCGACCGCTTGGTTGTTTCAGCCGGCTCGCTTCGGCTGGCGACCGACGCGACGAGGTCGTCGACGGAGTGCACCTCACCGTTGCGCACGACCCAGCGCACCGCCGCCGCGTCGGCGATGTCGGTCAGGGGGTCGCCGTCGACGATCGCGAGGTCGGCCAGCTTGCCCTCTTCGACGGTGCCGAGGTCGTCGCCGAGGCCGAGCCACTCGGCGGCCGTGCGGGTGGTGACCGTCAGCGCCTCATAGGGGGTGAAGCCGTGGCGCACCATCGCCCGCATGTTCTGATGCAGGCTCACCGCCACGTTGTCGAGGGGCGCGTCCGTGCCGCCGAGCAGCGTGCCGCCACCCCTGTGGATCTCCAGCAGCATGGCCACGTTGCCTTTCAGCGCCTCGCGGGCCAGCCGCGCGAAGGGGGCGTCACTCCCCATCAGGTCCGCCTTGCCCACCAGCGCCTCGTACTCCCAGGCGGGGAACAGCTTGCGGGTGCGCTCGTCCTCGATCAGGGAGCTGTCGTCACCGTACAGCGCGCCGGAGGTGAACAGGGTCGGGGTGATGGGCATCCGCGACGCCGCGAACAGCGTGGTGGCGTCGCCGTAGGAGCGTCCGAGCTTGCTGACCGTGTGCGAGTACCCCAGGCGGTTGGTGGCCCCGGTGTGCTCCATGCCGTCCATGCCCAGCTCGACCGCGGGGTAGAGGTAGTGCGATGACAGCGGGATGTCCTCGGCGTGCGCCTTCTTGATCGCGGCCCGCTGCATCGTCACGGGCAGCCGCACGTAGGTCTTGACCATGTCGTAGTCGAGCGCGAAGGCGCGGTCGAGCTCCAGGTCCAGCTGCTCGCCGTCCAGGGTCGGCCGCATGAAGTTGTAGTAGATCCGGCTTCCGTCGATCGCCTCGCCGGTGGCGAAGTACCGCGGCCCGAGCTGCTTGCCCGAGTCCAGCGCCTCCCGGGTCTCCAGCATCTGGTAGACGGGATCGCCCGGTGAGCGGGTGGAGGTGATGCCGTAGGCGAGGAACAGCGGCCCCGTACGCGAGCCCCAGGCACGGCCGCGCAGATGCCAGTGCACGTGCGCGTCGATGAGGCCGGGCATGACGGTGTGGGAGGTGGCATCGACCACCGTGGTGTTCTTGGCCGACTCCTCCGCCTGCTGTTCCTTGGCGCCCGCGCGTGGACGGACCTCGGCGATCCGATTGTCGTCGATGATGATGTCGACGTCGCGGCGGAGCTTGCCCGAGGTGCCGTCCCACAGCGCCCCCGCCCGGATGATGGTGCGTCCGCTGGGGCGGGACCGCTTCCAGGACAGCCGGAGGGGGACGGTCCTGGGCCGTCCGCCCTCGGCGGGGATCCGCCGGAGTCGACCGTTGTTCAGGTAGAGCAGTGTGCGGGAGTCGCCGCTCCAGCTGGGGGCGTCCGTCACCTCGGTGGTGAGCTGCCGCGCCTCGCCCTGGAAGGTTCCGTCGGCGGCGACGTCGACGACCCACAGCACGCTTTCCATGACGAACGCCATTCGCGTGCCGTCGGGCGACCAGACCGGTCCGTCATCCCCCCGCGTGGACAGCGAGCGGTACGGGGCCGGCTTGGTGTAGCGCGTGCGCCCTGTGGCGAGATCCACCGTGAGGATCTGGCTGGTGCCCTCGCGGAAGCGGTTGGAGCGGGGCCGCACCGCCGCCAGAGCGAGCGTGGCGCCGTCCGGCGACCACGTGGGCCGCCCCGGCATGAACAGCTTCGGCAGCACCTGCTGGGTGGAGCCGTCACTGACGTCGAAGACCCATGTCGCACTGTCCTCGTCCTGGTAGGCGATGCGCTCGCCGTCCGGCGCCCATCTCGGCGTGAGCTGGGCGCCGTCCAGCCGGGTCAGCCGCTCGTCCGTGCCGTCGTCGAGGTTGTGCCGCCACAGCGCCGGCGTGCCCTCGCGGTCGCTGGAGTAGACGAGCGAGCGCCCGTCCGGGTGCCAGTCGGGGTCGGAGCTGAAGGAGCCGTCCTCGACGATCGCGCGCGGCCGTCCGCCGATCGGCATCACCCACAGCGCCCCCAGCGCCCGGAAGGCCACCTGCTCGCCGTCGGGCGACAGTACTGGGCCGGCGATCCCGCGCACGGGGTGGCGGTCGCGGTCGTCCGGGTCGCGGCGCGGCCCGCGCGTCTGGTGGTCCTTGTAGGAGACCCCGGCACGGAAGTCGATGTCGGCCACCTCGCCGGTGGACAGGTCGCGGCTGCGCACGCGCCCGTCCGCCGTGTACAGGACGCGGTCGGCGGCCAGCCAGGAGACGGCGCCGAGGAACACGTCCTCTGTCCCGCTGACCTTCGTCTCGCCCACCACCAGGTGCACCGAGTCGGCGTGCGCGGCGACGTAGGCGAGGGTCGTGCCGTCCTCGGCCAGCGCGGGAGCGTAGACCGTGGTGTCGGACGCGGCCGGGACGAGCTCGCGGGTCTTCCCCTCCAGGGTGGTTTCGTGCACGCTCTCCCGCCCCTGGACGTAGACGACCCGCTCGCCATCCGCCGACCAGCTCGGCTCGGCCTCGTCGACGTCGCTGTCGGTGAGCGCGGACAGCTTCTCCGATTCGAGGTCGTAGAGCCAGATGCCGTACCCGTTCCCCCGGTCGCTGGCCAGGGCGATCGTCCGGCCGTCGGGGGAGAACCGCGGTTCTCGGTGGTCGTGCGGGCCGTCGGTCAGCCGGCGCGGCTCGCCCCCGGCCATGTCGATGACGTGGATGTGGAAGTTGCCCTCGGCGTAGGCCTGGAAGGCGATGCTCGCGGAGTCGGGCGCGAAGTGCGGGCGCGTGGCGTCGACGAGGGGACCGGTGAGGCGGCGCGCCGCGCCTCCGCCCGCCGGTGCGACCCAGATCGAGGTGTAGAGGTCGAACACGATCCATTTCCCGTCGGGGGAGGCCGTGGCCGAGATGTTGGTGCCCTCGGTGACGGTCACGCCCGGCCCGTCACCGCCCGGATCGGCCCGCGCCTCGGGCGTGGTGGCCAGTGAGGGGCCGAGCAGCCAGACGGTGCCGCCAGCCAGTGCGACGCGCCCGGTCGCGGCGAAGAGTTCTCGGCGGTCGAGGGAGGGTGTGGCGGCGTGGTCCGGGAGGGGTGTGGGGGAGTCGGGGGTGAGGGGGGATGATGGGAAACGGCTCATTCCAGGCTCCGGCTGTCGCTTGGTGACCGAGTGTTGTGCGGAGGCAACTCTCCTCCACGTCCCCTGGGGAATCAAGGCTCTCGGAAACCGCGCATGTCACGGAGCCGCGGTGCGATGAAAGGTGACCAGTGGCTTCTGTCGTGAAGTTCAACGTACTGACCGTTCCCGAGGGCGCCGGGGCGACGCTGGAGGAGCGGTTCGCCAACCGGGCCGGGCTCGTCGAGGGGCAGCCCGGCTTCGAGGAGTTCCAGCTGCTCCGCCCGGTCGAGGGGACCGACCGCTACATCGTCTACACGCGGTGGAAGGACGAGGAGTCCTACCAGAACTGGCTGCAGAGCCGGGCGTTCCAGCACGGCCATGCCGAGGCCGCCGCCGAGGCCGAGAAGTCCGGCCACGGCCATGGGCACGGCCACGGCCAGGGAGGTCTGGCCGCGATCGACAGCGAGCAGTGGGGGTTCGAGGTCGTCCAGCACGTCACGGCCGCGGGGTGATCGAGGGTCATCGGCGCGGGTCGGATCCCAACGGTCTTCTGACCCGCGCCTGACCGTCGCGATGCTCGCTGTAGGCCCGGTTTCTGGAATCCTGGAGGGACGTTCGCCACCACCCCAGGAAGGTCCGCTCCTTGTCCAGGCCCGAATCGGATGCAGCACGCGAAAGAACCGCGGGGAGACACCGTCGCGGCCGGTACCGGCTCGAGCTCATCCTTGGCCTGGCCGCCGTCGCGGCGGGCGTCAGCCTCATCGTCATCGACGACCGCACCTCCGGCCACGAGGACGGCGTCGAGACCACGGCGTCGACCCCGGCCGCTCCCTCCCCCTCAGCGGGCACCGACGGGTCCCCCGGGGAACGCCGGGCGGCCGCGGACGACGGCGCTGAGGACAGCGGGGAGGACGAGGACGCCCCGGTTCTGCTCCGCTCGGTGGAGGACGAGGTCAAGGACGCCAGCGGCGACCTCAAGGTCGTTCCGGGAACGAGCGACGTCGCGGGCAAAGGGCCGCTCAAGCGCTACATGGTCGAGGTCGAGAAGGGCCTTCCCGGTGACCCCGAGGACTTCGCCGCCGCCGTCGATCAGGTCCTCAGCGACAAGCGCAGCTGGATCGCCGACGGCGCCGTGTCGATGCAACGGGTGGACTCCGGCCCGGTCGATTTCCGTGTCACGCTCGCCGCACCCGACACCGTCGACTCCCTGTGCGCCCCGCTGCGGACCATGGGCTACGTCTCCTGCCACCAGGGCGAGCGCTCGGTCATCAACCAGAAC
Source organism: Nocardiopsis gilva YIM 90087 (assembly GCF_002263495.1). NCBI lineage: Bacteria > Bacillati > Actinomycetota > Actinomycetes > Streptosporangiales > Nocardiopsidaceae > Nocardiopsis > Nocardiopsis gilva. The sequence goes on from NZ_CP022753.1 coordinate 5,054,313, forward strand.
CGCTGGGTCAGCGGCGTCAAGCACTTCGACGACGACCTGGAGACCTACCGCACCTACGTGATCAACCACGAGGTCGGGCATGCGCTCGGCAAGGGCCACGTCCCCTGCCCCGGCCGCGGTGAGACCGCTCCGGTCATGCAGCAGCAGACCTTCGGCTTGGACGGGTGCGAGGCCAACGGCTGGCCGAACCCGTAGCCGCTTCGGGGACGCGGGGGCCTGGGCCGCCTCCGGCGTGGCCTCTCCCCCGACGGGCATTTCATCGCGGGTTGGATGAATTTGGGAATGTTGAATATTGCCCGAGTTCAATTTTGACGATCGCGGCAGTGAATAGCGCGAATCTCCGCCATGACTACGGTATTGAGCTGGGTATTTCCATTCTTTGTAGAATCATGAACCTCGATTGCAGGTAGCATTAAAATGCGATGATCGCAATATTGGACGAAGGATTTCGTGGCCGCTTTCGGCCACCCCAACGCATTTTCTGATCTTGTTACTACTGCTTTACTCTACGAAGTCGAGTCGTCACCCTCCCCTCCGGAAGGGCCCCATAGGACGGCGCCGGGAGCGGCCGGCCGCCGCACGGGCCCCGCGCCGGCCGTGCCGTCGGGACCCGGCACGGCCGGCGCCATCTTCGTTTCGGGCGCTCCCCACCGACCGCGCGGCGTGCGGACGGTCCCGCACGCTACGGCTGCGCGTAGCCCTGCCGGAGGAGCCCGTAGGTCACGGCGCTCTCCAGAGCGATCCAGGAGGCGTCGATGACATTCTCGCCGACACCGACCGTGGTCCACTCGCCCTTGCCGTCGCTGGACTCGATCAGCACGCGGGTGACGGCGTGGGTGCCGGTGGCGCCTTCCAGGATGCGGACCTTGTAGTCGACGAGTTCGAGTGCGGCCAGCGCGGCGTACACGCCCTCCAGGGCCGAGCGCAGGGCGCGGTCCAGGGCGTTGACCGGTCCGTTGCCCTCGCCGGTGGCGATCACCCGTTCACCCTTGACGTGGAGTTTCACGGTGGCCTCGCTGACGCTTCCACCGTCGGCCCGCCGCTCGCTGATGGTCCGCCAGGACTCCACCTCGAAGTAGCGCACCGGGCGGCCCAGCTCCTCGCGCAGGAGCAGTTCCAGGGAGGCGTCGGCGGCCTCGAAGCTGTAGCCGGACCTCTCCATCGCCTTCACCCGCTCGACCACGCGCCCGAGCACCTCGCGGTCGCCGCCGAGGTCCACGCCCAGTTCCCTGGCCTTGAGCTCGATGGAGGCGCGCCCCGCCATGTCGGAGACCAGCATCCGCATGTCGTTGCCGACCCGCGCCGGGTCGATGTGCTGGTAGAGGTCGGGGTCGACCTTGATCGCCGAGGCGTGCAGCCCGGCCTTGTGCGCGAACGCGGAGACCCCCACGTAGGGCTGGTGGGTGCCCGGGGAGATGTTGACGATCTCGGCGATGGCCTGGGAGACGCGGGTCATCTCGGGCAGGCACCCCTCCGGCAGCACCGCGCGGCCGTACTTCAGCTCCAGCGCCGGGACCACGGAGAACAGGTTGGCGTTGCCCACCCGCTCGCCGTAGCCGTTGGCGGTGCACTGCACGTGCGTGGCGCCCGCGTCGACGGCGGCCAGCGTGTTGGCGACGGCGCAGCCGCTGTCGTCCTGGGCGTGGATGCCGAGCCGCGCGCCGGTGCGCTCGGCCACATCGGTGACGATCCGGGTGATGTCGGCCGGCAGCATCCCGCCGTTGGTGTCGCAGAGCACGACCACATCGGCCCCGGCCTCGGCGGCGGTGCGCACGACGCTGGCGGCGTACTGGGGGTCGTGGTTGTAGCCGTCGAAGAAGTGCTCGCAGTCCAGGAAGACCCGCCGCCCGTGCTCGCGCAGGTGGGCGACGGTGTCGGCGATCATCTCCAGGTTCTCGGCCAGCGTGGTGCGCAGGGCGCGCTCCACGTGCCGGCCGTCACTCTTGGCGACGAGAGTGACGACCGGCGCACCGGATTCGCGCAAAGCGGCGACCTGGGGGTCATCGGCCGCCCGCACACCCGGACGGCGGGTCGCGCCGAACGCGGTGAGTTGCGCGTGCTTCAGCGCCAGCTCTTGTGAAGCGCGCTGAAAGAACTCGGTGTCCTTGGGGTTCGCCCCGGGCCAGCCGCCCTCGATGAATCCCACGCCGAACTCGTCGAGCAGCTTCGCGACGGCCAGCTTGTCGGCGACGGTGAGGTTGACGCCTTCACGCTGGGCGCCGTCGCGCAGCGTCGTGTCGAAAACGTGGAAACTGTCGTCAGGCATGGGTCGAACTCCCGCGGGTGGATGTACGTCCTGGTCGTGGTGGCCCGCCCCCGCCAACAAAAAAGACCCCTCGTGGACACGAGAGGTCAGCGCGCTGGCGGGTCCGGGTCTAGCCAGCGCGCCTCGAAATAATGATCACCTGAGACGGCACGGGATCGAGTCTGCCACATGCCCCGCGAGGAACACGAGCTCATCCGGCGTTTGTCTCACAACATGAGACACAATTTTCTCAGTTCGGACGTTTCGCCCGCGTCGAGTACCCGGTGCGAACCGCCCGGCCCCGGACACACAAGGGCCGGTTCGGGGACGCCCCCGAACCGGCCCTGAACCTCGGCCCGAGACCGTCAGCCCATGGAACGGATCCATCCGTGAGTGTCCTCGCGCGTGCCGTACTGCAGCGCCACCAGCTCCTCGCGCAGGCGCATGGTGACCGGGCCGGGCGTGCCGTCACCGATCGTGAACTCGCCCTGGTTGCTCTTGACCGCGCCGACGGGGGTGATGACGGCGGCGGTGCCGCAGGCGAAGACCTCGGTCAGCTCACCGCTGGCCACGGCCTCCCGCCACTGGTCGGTGGAGATGCGGCCCTCCTCAGCGGGGATGCCCAGCTCGGGGGCGAGCTTGAGCAGCGAGTCGCGGGTGATCCCGGGCAGCAGCGTTCCGGTCAGGCCGGGCGTCATGATCCGGGCGTCGCCGCCGGAGCCGAAGACGAAGAACAGGTTCATGCCGCCCATCTCCTCGACCCAGCGGTGCTCGACGGCGTCGAGCCAGACACACTGGTCGCACCCCTTCTCCACGGCCTGCGCCTGGGCCAGGAAGCTGGCGGCGTAGTTCCCGGCGAACTTGGCGAAGCCGGTGCCGCCCGGGGCGGCGCGGGTGTAGTCCTCGCAGAACCAGACCGTCACCGGCTTGATTCCGCCCGCGAAGTACGGGCCCGACGGCGAGGCGATGAGCACGAACATGTAGCTGCGGGAGGGGTTGTTCACCCCCAGTCCGACGTCGGTCGCGAACATGAACGGACGCAGGTACAGGCTGCTGTCCTCTTGGGTGGGGATCCACGCGGCGTCCTGGCCGAGCAGGGTCTCGATCGCGCCGACGAACAGGTCCTCGGGCAGCTCCGGCATGGCCATCCGGGCCGCGCTGCGGTTGAACCGCGCCGCGTTGGCCTCGGGCCGGAAACACACGGCCCTGCCGTCAGGGTGCCGGTAGGCCTTCAGCCCCTCGAAAATCTCCTGGGCGTAGTGCAACGCCGCCGTCGCCGGATCCATCGACAGCGCGCCGTACGGCTCCAGCCGAGCGTCGTACCAGCCCTTGTCCTCGGTGTAGCGGATGGTGACCATGTGGTCGGTGAACACGTTGCCGAACCCGGGACTTTCTAGAAGCGCCGCTCGCTCCTGCGGGGTCTTCCGCTGGGTCGAGGGCTGAATCTCGAACGTCAACCCGCTTGTGGTGGTGCTGCTGTTCATGGGTGGTGTGGTCCTCTCGGGTACGTCGAACCGGCAGCACTGCCGGTCCAAGATCTAGTGTGACGGAAATGACGCGCCTGGGGCCATAACCTCACCTACCCGGGTCAGTCGCTCACGCGGGCTCGACCCGGGCATGCACCGCGAAAAGCAGCGGGCGCGCCTGTCGGCGCGCCCGCTGCTTGACACCGGTAGGGGGTCGAGGTCCCGGCCGCGCCACTGAGGAATCAGCAGGGCCGAGACCGCTGAGCTCAGCCCTGCTCGGCTACTCGCCGGGCGAGGTCGTCGCCGATCTGGGTGGTCGACCGGTCCCCGCCGTCCTTGGCGCGGGCCTCGAGGTCGTCGGCGACGGCGTTCTCGACCTGGCGCGCCGCGGCGCCGAGCCCGAGGTGGTCAAGCATGATCGCGGCCGAGAGCACGGTGGCGGTGGGGTCGGCCTTGGACTGGCCGGCGATGTCCGGGGCGGAGCCGTGCACCGGCTCGAACATGCTCGGGAAGGCGTTCTCCGGGTTGATGTTGCCGCTGGCCGCCAGGCCGATGCCCCCGGCGACGGCCGCGCCGAGGTCGGTGATGATGTCGCCGAAGAGGTTGTCGGTGACGACGACGTCGAAGCGCTGCGGCTGGGTCACGAAGAACATGGTGGCCGCGTCCACGTGGCAGTAGTCCACGGAGACCTGGGGGTAGTCCGCACCGACCTCGCGCACGACGCGCTGCCAGAGCTCACCGGCGAAGGTGAGGACGTTGTCCTTGTGCACGAGGGTGAGCTTCTTTCGGGGGCGCGCGGCGGCCTTCTCGAAGGCGTAGCGCACGACGCGCTCCACCCCGAAGCGGGTGTTGACGCTGTCCTGGGTGGCGATCTCGCCGGGCGTGCCCTTGCGCAGCACGCCGCCCATGCCGGCGTAGGGGCCCTCGGTACCCTCGCGGACGACGAGCATGTCGACGTCCTCGGGCGCGGCGTCGGCCAGCGGGCAGGTGACACCCGGGTAGAGCCGCACCGGGCGCAGGTTGACGTAGTGGGAGAAGTTGAACCGCAGCCGCAGCAGCAGGCCGCGCTCCAGGACGCCGCTGGGCACCGACGGGTCGCCGACCGCGCCGAGGAAGATCGCCTCGTGGCCGCGGAGTTCCTCCTCCACCGTGTCGGGCAGGGTCTCACCCGTGGCGTGCCAGCGTTTGGCGCCGAGCTCGTAGGTGGTGGTGTCGAAGGCGATGTCGTGCCTGGAGGCAACGGCGGAGAGGACCTTCAGCCCCTCGGCGACGACCTCGGGACCGATGCCGTCACCGGGGATGACGGCGAGCTTGACGGTGCGAGCAGCCATGGGAGAGCCAGCTTCTTCTTCGGCGGTGGTTGTCGTCTCACGCGGGTGGCGGATGGACGATGTCCACCCGCCACTCACCTCACTCGTCTCACATCATGGGACGAATGACATCAGCTGATGAGACAAGGGTAGCGAGCGCGGCGAGCGCATGTGCCCACTCCCCCCATTCCGCGACCGGCCCATGGGCCGCCCGACCGAATCAGTGGCCCGCGGGGCCACCGTTGTCGCGGCGGTCCAGAGCGGTCTGCACGGCCTCGGTCGCCTCGTCCTGGGCCGGAACGTCGGTGGTGTCGTACATGGTGGCGATCCTCTCGCTGAGAACGAGCAGGGAATCTGCTCGGAGCTTCTGAGACAGGAATCAGGAGTGCCGCGCATCGACGGTGAACGTGTCAGCGGATGCGGCACCCGGCTCGGCCGCAGATGTTCGCCCCCGGGTCAGCCGGGGCGGCCGTGAGCTCGGGAAAGGTCGCGCGTTCCGGTGGGATCGCCATACCGGATCGGCCGCCGCCAGAAGTGGTGACTACGTGCGCGGAAGCCTGGTGCGCCGGGCCGCTGCGGCGTCGTCGCCGCAGCGGCCGGTAACTCCTAGGACGACAGACTATCGGATGTCCAATTAATCGGCCAGAGGATCCGTACACCCAGGGGTCCCATCGGTCACGCTCCGCATCCCCATGCCCCGGCGCGCCCCCCGCGTCCCGACCCGTCACACCGCCGGCGCACCGCCCGAACCCGGGTTTTCGGCCGACCCCATCACGGCGGTTCTGCCTTTCGTTCCCCTGGTCGGCGACCCGGTAAGGACGATTTCTCCCCACTTGGTGTCGGGGCGCTCCGACGAATCCGCACCGCGTGCGTAGGCGCGTTTTCCGCGCTCAGCGCCCCGGGAATCGAGAGGGGCAGAACCGGGCCCGGGTTCGACCCCCAGCAACACACACGAGGAGTGACAGTGACCCCGACCCCGCAACGCGGATCCCCGAGAAGACCTGGGTGGAGGGTCGCCGTGAGCACGGCGACCGCCTCCGTCCTCGCCGCCGGGCTCGTCGGCGCCCCCGCCGAGGCCTCGGTCAGCGTCGACCTCGACACCGACGCCCCGCCGACAGCCGCGCTCGGCCCGCAGGACGCCCGGGCCCGCGCCGCCTTCAGCCCGGCCGGCTGCACCGGCCGGACCCACAGCCCGCACAAGTCCTCCGTTGCCCGGGGGACCGTCAGCGTCGTCGCCGACACCCGATGCCGGTGGTCCGTCCCCACCCTCGGGGTCGCGACCGTGCTCTACCGCTCGCGCTGGTACGGCTGGGAGGAGAGCGGGGCGAGCGGCATGAAGGAGCGTCGCACCAGTCGGTCCGTCAGGGCCAACGCGGGGTCCGCGAGCTGCGCCGACGACGCCCACGACTGGTTGGGATCCTCCTACCACGAGAGCGTCGAGGGCGGGACGTCCTTCGTCGGCCGGACCTCCAAACGCCGTAACGACATCACCTGTTGAGCCCGGCCCGACCAGGAAAGAGTGAGCCGCCGCCGTTGATCGGGAAAGAAGACGCCATGAGCATGCTCCGCCCGATCGCGGCGGTGGCCACCGCGGTCGCCCTTCTCGCCGCCTGCGACTCCGAACCGGCGGCATCGCCCGTGTCGTCGCCGTCAACGGAACCCGAATCCGAGGGCACCGGCGCGCGGATCGAGGCCGTCCCGCCTCCGGAGGACATTCCCCGCGCCTGGTGGGAGAGCGGCTCCGGTGCGGAGCGCGTACCCGGCGAGCGCGTCTATTCCTCCTGGTTCGTCGACGGCGAGCTGCAGGAGGCGACCGCCGAAGGCGTGGCCGACGACGTCCAGGCTCCGGCCACCGACAGGGTCACCATCGAACTGGCCACCGGCGTACCGCCGGTCCGGGTCGACCTGCTCCTCTACGACGAGCTCAGCGCGTCCGGCACCCCCACGGGGGTGATCGACGAGTACGAATGCGCGCTGACCGACACGGACCCCGGCGACGCCTCCACCGCCGAGCCCGGCGGTGACGACGCGGAGGGCGAGGCTGATTCCGACACCGACTGCTCCTACCGCACCGGCGACCACGTCGAGGTCGCCGCCGCGCTCCCACCGGAGACCCGTGTGGTCATCGTCAACGCCGGGTGGTACATCCCCAGCGAGGAGCGGGAGGCGAACAAGGAACCGTCGCCCGAGGTGTCGGCGTCGTGGGCGTTCGTGGTGGAGAAGGACGGCTGACCCCGCCCGGAGACGGACGCGGCGCCATCACCGGCAACCGCGCCACCGAGCATGCCCAGGCCGTCCCCTCCGCACCGGGCCGCCCCGCGGCGGACCGTGGGCACACCACACGCGGGGGCCGCCCGCGTCCACGGACGGCCCCTCGACGCTCGCTGCCCTGGTGCGGCCCTGCCGCCGCGCTTCCCGGGCGGCAGGGGTACGGCCGCTAGTCGAGCTCCACCTGGCGGGTGGTCTCGGCGTGGATCTCGGTGGAGATCGCGTCCAGGGTGACGTCGGGGATCGCGGAGTCGACGGTGAGCGTGATGAGCGCCTTGCCGCCCTGCTCATCCCGGCTGACCTGCATGCCCGCGATGTTCACCTGGGCGTCGCCGAGCAGCGCGCCGACCGTGCCGACGATGCCGGGGCGGTCGTCGTACAAGAAGAAGGCCATGTGCGCGCTGAGCGGGATCTCCATGCTGTAGTTGTTGATCTCGACCAGCTTCTCGGTCTGCCGGGGACCGGTCAGCGTGCCCGACACCGAGACCCGCTGACCGTCGGGCATGATCCCGCGCACGCGGATCAGGTTCCGCCAGTCGGAGTGGTCGTTGCTCGTCACCAGGTTGACCTCGACCCCGCGCTCCTTGGCCAAGAGCGGGGCGTTGACGAAGGTGACCGCGTCCTCGACGACGTCGCCGAAGGCGCCCTTGAGGGCGGCGAGCTCGACGACCTTGACGTCGTGCGCCGCGATCTCGCCGTGGACCTCCACGTCGATGCGCTCGGGGATCCCACCGGCCACGGCGGTGAAGATGCGGCCGAGCTTCTCGGTCAGCGGCAGGCCCGGCTTGACCTCCTCGGCCACGGTCCCGCCCTGCACGTTGACGGCGTCGGGCACGAAGTCGCCGGAGAGCGCGAGCTTGACCGAGCGCGCCACCTGGGTCCCGGCCTTCTCCTGGGCCTCCTCGGTGCTGGCACCCAGGTGCGGGGCGACGACCACGCTCTCGAACTCGAACAGCGGGCTGTCGGTGCACGGCTCCGAGGCCCACACGTCGATACCGGCCCCGGCGACGCGCCCCTCCTTGATAGCGCGGTACAGCGCGGCCTCGTCGAGGATGCCGCCGCGCGCGGCGTTGATGATCCGCACGCTCGGCTTGACCTTGTGCAGCGCCTCGTCGCCGATCAGGCCGAGGGTGTCCTTGTTCTTCGGCAGGTGGATGGTGATGAAGTCGCTCTGCTCCAGCACCTCGTCCAGGCTCAGCATCTCCACACCGATCTGGGCGGCGCGGGCCGGCTGCACGAAGGGGTCGTAGGCGACCAGCTTCATCCCGAACGCCGACAGACGCTGGGCCACCAGGGTGCCGATACGGCCGAGGCCGATGATGCCCAGCGTCTTGTCGTAGAGCTCGACGCCCTTGTACTTGGATCGCTTCCACTCGCCCTTGACCAGCGCGGTGTGCGCCGGGGCGGTGTTCCGGGAGCAGGCGAGCAGCAGGTTCACGGCCTGCTCGGCGGCGCTCACGATGTTGGAGGTGGGCGCGTTGACGACGAGCACACCGGCCTTGGTGGCGGCGTCGACGTCGACGTTGTCCAGACCGACACCGGCGCGCGCCACCACCTTGAGGTTGGGGGCGGCGGCCAGTGCCTCGGCGTCGACCTGGGTCGCGCTGCGCACGATCAGGGCGTCGACGTCGGCGAGGGCGGGCAGGAGCTCGGATCGGTCGGCGCCATTGGCGTGGCGGACCTCGAAGTCCCCCTCCAACAGAGCGATTCCAGCGGGCGAGAGTTCTTCCGCGACGAGTACGGAGGGTTTGGGCACAGCTTGATCCTTTTGTGGGTTGCGACGGGGCCGCACGGGTGCGGCCTTGGGCAAACTCCGCGCCTTGGCTAGGCGGGCCGCATGGCCGTCAAAAGTCTAGTCCGCAGGTCGGGAACCCGACAGGCGTGGGTGGCGGTACGGCGCGGACCGACCCCGGCGAACGCGTACGGCCCCGCTCCGCCCTGCCGTAAAGCCCCGGGAGCGACGGATCGCTCCCGGGGCCCACCGGTCGGAGACTACCCCTTGAGCCAGCTCATCAGCGGGCGCAGCTCGGCACCCACCTTCTCGATCTGCTCGTTCTGCTCGGCCTCGCGGCGCTTCTTGAAGGTCGGCTGCCCAGCGTCGAACTCGGCCATGAGCTCCTTGGCGTAGCTGCCGTCCTGGACCTCGCGGAGGATCTTGCGCATCTCCTCGCGGGTCTGCTCGGTGATGACGCGCGGGCCGCGGGTGTAGCCGCCGTACTCGGCGTTGTCCGACACCGACCAGTTCATCTTGGAGATGCCGCCCTCGTACATGAGGTCCACGATGAGCTTCAGCTCGTGCAGGCACTCGAAGTAGGCGATCTCCGGCTGGTACCCGGCCTCGACGAGGGTGGCGAAACCGGCCTTGATCAGCTCCTCGGTGCCGCCGCACAGCACGGCCTGCTCACCGAAGAGGTCGGTCTCGGTCTCCTCCTTGAAGGTGGTCTTCAGCGCGCCGGCGCGGGTACCGCCGATGCCCTTGGCCCACGAGAGGGCGAGGTCCCAGGCCTGGCCGCTGGCGTCCTTCTCCACCGCGACGAGGACCGGGACGCCGCGCCCCTCCTCGAACTGGCGGCGGACCAGGTGGCCGGGCCCCTTGGGGGCGACCATGGCGACGTCCACACCCTCCGGCGGCTGGATCAGGCCGTAGCGGATGCTGAAGCCGTGCCCGAAGAAGAGCGCGTCGCCCTTCTCCAGGTTGGGGGCGATCTCGTTGGCGTAGAGGTCGCGGTGGATGTGGTCCGGGACCAGGATCATGATGACGTTGGCCTCGCGCGCGGCCTCGGCCGGAGTGACGACGCGCAGGCCCTGCTCCTCGGCCTTGGCCCGGCTCTTGGACCCCTCGGGAAGGCCGATGCGGACGTCCGCGCCGGAGTCCCGCAGCGACAGGGCGTGCGCGTGCCCCTGGCTGCCGTAACCGATCACGGCGACCTTGCGCCCCTGGATGACGCTCAGATCGGCGCTGTCGTCGTAGTACATCTCTGCTGCCACTTCGGCGTGCTCCTTGTTTCGATGCTTTCTCGTCGGCCCGTGGCGGCCGACGTGAACGGTGATGGGGGTCACGGGGTGGTCGAGCGCGTCAGGCGCTGCGCTCCACCGGCCGCAGGGAGCGGTCGGTGATCGACCTCGGCCCGCGGCCCAGCGCGACCAGCCCGGACTTCACCAGTTCCTTGATGCCGAACGGCTCGAGATTGCGGATCAGCGCTTCGAGCTTTTCCGGCTTTCCGGTGGCCTCGATGACGACCACGTCCGGGCTCACATCGACGATGTTGGCGCGGAACAGTTCGGCCGTCTGGATGACCTGCGCACGGCTGGCGGCGTCGGCCTTGACCTTCGCCAGCAGGAGTTCCCTGCGCACCGAGGCGTCGTTGTCCATCTCGACGATCTTGATGACGTTGACCAGCTTGTTGAGCTGCTTGGTCACCTGCTCCAAGGGGTGGCGGTCGCAGTTGACCACGATCGTCATCCGGGACAGTCCCTCGTATTCAGTGGTACTGACGCTGAGGGAGTGGATGTTGAACCCGCGGCGGGAGAACAGCGCCGAGGCGCGGGTGAGAATGCCCGGCGTGTCTTCCACGAGGACGGAGAGCGTGTGCTGGCTCATGGGAGGTGTCCTTTGGCCCTTTCCTATTCCTCGTCGTCGTCCCAGTTCGGCGCGATGTCGCGCGCGTACTGGATCTGGTCGTTGCTGACACCCGGGCCGACCATCGGCCAGACCATCGCGTCGTGGTTGACGATGAAGTCGACGACCACCGGCGCGTCGTCGACGGCCATCGCCTTCTCGATGGTGGCGTCGATGTCCTCGGTGCGCTCGCAGCGGAGTCCGACACAACCGTACGCCTCGGCGAGCTTGACGAAGTCCGGAACCCGGACCTTCTCCCGCTCCTTGGGCGCGGTCTGCAGGTCGGTGTTGGAGTACCGGCCGTCGTAGAACAGGGTCTGCCACTGGCGGACCATGCCGAGGTTGCCGTTGTTGATGACCGCGACCTTGATCGGGATGCCCTCGATGGCGCAGGTCGCCAGCTCCTGGTTGGTCATCTGGAAGCAGCCGTCGCCGTCGATCGCCCACACGGTCTGGCCGGGGTTCCCGGCCTTGGCGCCGAGGGCCGCGGGGACGGAGAAGCCCATGGTGCCCAGGCCGCCGGAGTTCATGAACGACCCCGACTGCTCGTAGTTGATGAACTGCGCGGCCCACATCTGGTGCTGGCCGACGCCCGCGACGTAGGCGGCCTCCGGGCCGACGATCTCGCCCAGGCGCTTGATGACGCGCTGGGGCGCGAGGCTGCCGTCGTCCGGCTCGTCGAAGCCCAGCGGGTAGTTGTCGCGCAGCCGCCCGAGCTGGTCCCACCAGGCGGAGTAGTCGCCGTGGCGCCCGTTGGCCTGGTTGTTGCGGACCGCGATGACCAGGTCGGCGATGACCTCGCGGCAGTCGCCGACGATCGGGACGTCGGCGTGCCGGTTCTTGGAGATCTCCGCCGGGTCGATGTCGGCGTGCACGATCTTGGCGTCCGGAGCGAAGGTGTCCAGTTTGCCGGTGACGCGGTCGTCGAAGCGGGCGCCGAGCGCGATGATCAGGTCCGCCTTCTGCAGGGCGCCGACAGCGGCGACCGTGCCGTGCATGCCGGGCATACCGACGTGCTGCGGGTGGGTGTCGGGGAAGACCCCGCGCGCCATGAGCGTGGTGACGACCGGCAGGCCGGTCAGTTCGGCCAGCACCCGCAGCTCCTGCGCGGCCCCGGAGCGGAGGACGCCGCCGCCCACGTAGAGGACGGGGCGGCGGGCCTCGGCGATCATCCGCGCGGCCTCGCGGACCTGCTTGCCGTGCGGCTTGGTGACGGGGCGGTATCCCGGCAGGTCGAGGCGCTGCGGCCAGTTGAACGCGGTCGGGGACTGCAGGGCGTCCTTGGCGATGTCCACGAGGACCGGTCCGGGGCGCCCGGTACCGGCGATGTGGAAGGCCTCGGCGATCGTCTTCGGGATGTCGGCGGCCTCGCGGACCAGGAAGTTGTGCTTGGTGATCGGCATGGTGATGCCGCAGATGTCCGCTTCCTGGAACGCGTCGGTGCCGATCGCCTGGCTCGCGACCTGGCCGGTGATGGCGACCATCGGAACCGAGTCCATGTGCGCGTCGGCCAAAGGGGTGACCAAGTTGGTCGCGCCGGGACCGCTGGTCGCCATGCAGACGCCGGGGCGTCCGGTGGCATAGGCGTATCCCTCGGCCGCGTGACCGGCGCCCTGCTCATGCCGCATGAGGACGTGCCGGACCTTGGTGGAGTCGTAGAGGGGGTCGTAAGCGGGAAGGATCGCTCCACCGGGAATCCCGAAAACCACGTCCACGCCGGCGTGCTCCAGCGACCTGATGAGCGATTGGGCTCCGGTCATCTGCTCGGTCATCACAAGATCCTTTGGAGAGGGCGGGTGGTCGGTCGAATGTGCCTGGCAACAAAAAACCCCTCACCGCCGAAGTGCGGTTGAGGGGAGCGCGCAGCGAATGACCTGGTCAGCTGGCTGCGCGCCGACCAAGTACGAGAATGAGGAAGTTGCTCTGCACGCTGTTAACAATGGCCGAGCGCACACCAGCCCGTCAACCGAAACACGTTTTTGTCTCACGATGTGGGATGTGATGCTCACCATACGGTTGCATGATGGGCTGCGGAAACGGCGGTGCCCCGGCGGGTTCCCGCCGGGGCACCAGGCAGACCAACGCGTCAGATGCCGAGCTTCTCCATGATTCTCAGGGTCATACCGCGAAGCTCGTGGAGATGGGACTCGATCCGGTCGAACGTCGCATCCATCGCGTCGAACCGACTGTCGAGTTCTCCATGGCCGTCGGACGCCTGCCGGTGCGTCGAGGCGGTCTCTTCAAGCCTCCTGAGGCGTTCCTCCACCACCCGCTGCCAGCCGACCGCCTGGAGGTTGGCGAGGGCTTGAGACTCCACCTGGCCTTCGAGTGCCGCAACACGGTGTTCGAGATCCTTGGACATGGTGTATCTTTCGCTGTGTGTAGGGGCGCCCCCGCAAATGACACCCAACATGTCTGCGGGGGCGTTTCTTTGCGTGGATCAGCCTAGCCATCACGCCTTTCCCACGCCGGGGTTATTCACAACGCGACTTCGGCCCCGCCGCCCACCAGGGCCTCCACTCCCTCGGCCACCATCGGCCGGGCCACCAGGAAGCCCTGGCCGTGGCCGCAGCCCATGGAGCGCAGCTGTTCCAGCTGGTCGGAGCGCTCGATGCCCTCGGCCACCACCTCCATGCCCAGGTCCTGCCCCAGGCGGATGATCGTGTGGGTGAGGAGGGTGACCGTGCCGTCCTGTCCCAGGTCGCGGATGAACGAGGGGTCGATCTTGATGGCGTCGACCCGCAGCTCCCGCAGGTGCGCCAGCGACGCGTAGCCCATACCGAAGTCGTCGATGGCCAGCCGGACCCCGAGGCGGCGCAGTTCCGCCAGGCGTTCCACCGCTTCGCCCGGGTTCTCCAGCAGGACCTCCTCGTCGACCTCCATGGTCAGCACGTGTGCCGGGAGACCGCTGTCCTCCAGGACCCCGGCCACCGTCTCCACGAACCGGGGCGAGAGGATCTGCTTCACCGACAGGTTCACCGACAGCCCGATGTCCCAGTCGGAGGCGCGCCACATCGCGACGCGCTCACAGGCCTCGCGCAGGATCCACTCCCCCAGCGGGGTGATCAGCCCCGACTCCTCGGCCGGGCCGATGAACCCCTCCGGCTGCACCCGCTCGTCGCCGCGCTGCCAGCGCACCAGCGCCTCGACCGCGGTCACCTGGGACGTCTCCAGGTCCACGACCGGCTGGTACTCCAGGGTGAACGCGTTGTCGGCCAGCGCCTGGCGCAGCTCGGTCTGCAGCTCCAGGCGGTTGACCACCTTGGTGTGCATGTGCGCGGCGTAGATCTCCAGGCGCCCGCCGCCGCCCTGCTCCTTGGCGCGGGCCATGGCCATATCGGCGTTGCGCAGCAGCTCACCGCTGCCCATCCCGCGTTCGGCGAAGGCCACACCGGCGCTCGCGGTCAGCACGACCTCCTGGTCGGCGACCTGGAACGGCTCGGCGCTGATGGCCCGCACCAGGCGCTCGGCCAGGTCGACCACCTGCTGGGCGTGGGCGCCCTCCTCGATCAGGACGGAGAACTCGTCTCCGCCCCACCGGGCGAGGGTCACCCCGGCGCGGGTGGTCGTGCGCAGCCGCCGCGCCGCCTGGGCGAGCAGGTAGTCGCCGAAGGTGTGCCCGGCGGAGTCGTTCACGGCCGTGAACCCGTCGAGGTCGAGGAAGATCGCGGCGACCTCCTCCGACGGCCCGAAGGCGAGTTCGCGCCGCGTGAGCACCTCGCGGGTGCGCTCCTCCAGGTAGGCGCGGTTGGGCAGACCCGTGATGCCGTCGTGGAAGGTCAGATGGTTGACCTGGTCCTCCAGCGCGACCTGCGCGCTGATGTCGCGGGTGGTCACCAGCAGCCGGTCGGGCTCTCCGGGCTGCTCGTACAGGGACGCGGTGGACTCGGTGTGCCGCCATGTGCCGTCACCCGCGAGCACCCGAGCCCGCAGGTGGATACCATCCTTGGCACCGCGCTTGAACGCCGACATCGCCGCCCCGACGCGCGGCAGGTCCTCGGGGTGGATGAGGGTGGTGACGGGCTCGGCGAGGATGTCGTCGAGCCGGTAGCCGAACGCCTCGGCCGCTCCCGGGCTCACGTAGAAGATCCGAGCGTCGTACTCCAGGATCAGAATGACGTCGCCGCTGTTGCGGGCCAGTTCGTGGAAGTGCCGCTCCCGCGTGTGGACGATGCGGGTGAGCGTGACGTTCTCCTCCAGCAGGCCGCTCGCCCGCACCAGCAGCACCAGCACCGCCGACCCCGCCGCCAGGGGCAGCACGGGCGCCACGCCCTCCAGCCGCAGCGCGCCCCAGGTGATCACGATCGTGGACACGAACACCGCGATCGCCGCCGCGATCTCCGGCGCGAACCGGTAGAGGCCGCGGCCGGTGATCTTGCGCGGGGTGGTCCCCGCGCGCTCCCTGATCAGCCACGGGAGGCTGCCGAGCAGGGCGAAGCCCAGCAGCCGCACCGGGTGCTCGATCCCCCCGGCCAGCGGCTCACCGGTCAGCCGGGTGATCGCGCCGATGAGGTCGGCGCCGCAGATGATGACGAACGCGCCGATGGCGATGAGCACGGCGCGGCGCGTGCTGTGCGGCGAGGTGAACACCAGCGGCGCCAGCAGGCACAGCACAGCGATATCGGCGATCGGATAGACCAGCGCGAAGGCGAGGAACCCGGCGCCCTGGCCCAGCTCGTTGTAGAGCGGCGCGAACACCAGCAGCCACACCGCGGCGAACAGGGCGGCGGCACACACGTAGCTGTCGGTGAAGTGCCGCATCGACGGGCGGATACCGCGCGGCAGCGGGGCGAAGCGGGTGAACCCGATGACGAAAAGCGGCAGCGCGAACAGGGCGAACAGGTCGCCGAAGGTCAGCGAGAACGCCACGCTGGGGGTGATCAGCCCGGTCACGGCATAGGTGACGGCACCGGCACACCAGGCCAGCGCGGAGAACCCGAGGAAGCGCAGGGCACCGACACCGTCGGCGCCGTCGGCGTTGGCCTCGGAGTCGTCCGTCCCCCGCGCGCGGCCGCGCGCCGCGTACAGCAGGGAGGCGGCGGCCAGGCCCGCGGTGACCGCGGTCGGCCAGGTGCCGAGCCAGGTGGTCAGCGACAGACCGCCGCCGACGTCGACGAGCGCGCCGAGAGCGTAGAGCACCGACAGCGCCAGGATGCCCCCGAGCCAGAGCCGCGTAGTGCCGTTCATCGCGGCGCCCACGCGAACGCGAACTCAGTGCGGTCGGAGAGGGCGGCGCGTCCCACCGCGACGGCCGTGATCATGGGCACCTTCCGATCATGGGAGTCGAAGAGGGCAGACCCTCTGGGAAAATTCAGCGTCGAAGAGGGCACGCCCCCTTCGACTCCCAAGGTCCGTATGGCGAAACGCGCCGGGCTCACGGCTGTCCGGCGGACCCCGAGGCGCTGCTCAGGGGAGGACTGTCCCCTTCGGCGTTCGTTTTTCCAAGAGCGCTCGTCCCCGTGAACACCTCGGCTGAGGACCCGCTCCGCTGGATCATCCGTTCAATCCGTCCGTGCTACTGCCGTGACCAGGCTAATCAGCCAATGTCACGCGGAGATAGAGGATGAGCCACAGACACGGCGACAAGTCGCTCACGCTGTGTGACGCGAGCGACTGCCGCCACGTCGGAGGATCATGCGGCCCCGAGCTTCTCCAGGATCAGCTCACGGGCGCGGCCGGCGTCCGCCTGTCCACGCGTCGCCTTCATGACGGCACCGACCAGCGCACCGGCCGCCGCCACCTTGCCGCCGCGGATCTTCTCGGCGACGTCGGGGTTGTCGGCGATCGCCTGGTCGACGGCGGAGCCCAGCGCGGAGTCATCGTTGACGACCTTGAGTCCACGCGCCTCGACCACGGCGTCGGGTTCGCCCTCACCGTTGAGGACACCCTCGATGACCTGGCGCGCGAGCTTGTTGGTGAGCGCGCCCTCCGCGACCAGCTCGACGACCCGGGCGACCTGCGCCGGGGTGATCGGCAGCGCGGACAGCTCGATCTCGTTCTCGGTGGCGCGGCGGGAGAGCTCGTTCAGCCACCACTTGCGGGCATCGGCGGACGGTGCTCCGGCGTCGACGGTGGCCGAGACGAGGTCGATGGCGTCGGCGTTGATGAGGTCGCGCAGCTCCTCATCGGACAGGCTCCACTCGGCCTTGATGCGGGCGCGCTTGGCCGCGGGCAGCTCGGGCAGGGTGGCGCGCAGCTCCTCGATCCACTCGGCGCTGGGCGCGACCGGCACCAGGTCGGGGTCGGGGAAGTAGCGGTAGTCCTGAGCCTCTTCCTTGCTGCGGCCCGATACGGTGGTGCCGCTGTTCTCCTGGAAGTGGCGGGTCTCCTGCACCACGTGCTTGCCGGCGTCGAGGACCCCGGCCTGCCGCTCGATCTCGTAGCGCACGGCCCGATCGACGGAGCGAAGCGAGTTCACGTTCTTGGTCTCGCTCCGGGTGCCCCACTCGGTGCCGCCGCGCGGCATCAGCGAGACGTTGACGTCGCAGCGCAGCGACCCCTCTTCCATGCGGACGTCGGAGATCCCCAGGGAGCGGGCGAGGTCGCGCAGCTCGCTGACGTAGGCGCGGGCGACCAGCGGGGCCAGCTCACCGGTGTGCTCGATCGGCTTGGTGACGATCTCCAGCAGCGGGATACCGGCGCGGTTGTAGTCGACGATGGAGTAGTCGGCACCGTGGATGCGACCGGTGGCACCACCGACGTGGGCGGTCTTGCCGGTGTCCTCCTCCATGTGCACGCGCTCGATGTCGACCCGGAACTCCTTGGGGCCGTCGGGGGTGTCGACCGTGACGTCGAGGTGCCCGTCCACGCAGATCGGCTCGTCGTACTGGGAGATCTGGTAGTTCTTCGGCATGTCCGGATAGAAGTAGTTCTTCCGGGCGAAGCGGCCCCACGGGGCGATCGAGCAGTTCAGCGCCAGGCCGAGGCGGATCGCGCTCTCCACGGCCTTGCCGTTGACCACCGGCAGCGAGCCGGGCAGGGCCAGGCAGACCGGGCAGACCTGGGTGTTGGGCTCGGCCCCGAAGGTGGTGGAGCACGAGCAGAACATCTTCGAGGCGGTCCCCAGCTCGATGTGCGTCTCCAGGCCGAGCACCGGTTCATAGGACCGCATGGCGTCGTCGTACGCCACCGGCGCAGGACCGCCGTTGGTGCCAGGGCCGCTCGTTACCGCGCCAACCATCGCCGCACTATCCGTTTCCGTCTTCCCAAGCGCCCCGCTGCGCGCCGTCCCGCCGGTGGGGACTTTCCGACATGTGCTGTGGGACCGGTGGCCCCGTCCCCGCTCAACCGGCCGCCGACGGGGACACCACGAAGCCTACCGATCCTCCGGGCCGCGCCATGCACGAACGCGACGCGAAACCCGCCGTGAGCTGCGCCATGCCTGCGTATGGGCGTTCTTGTCGTTGTGTCACAGCCCGCGCACGATTCGGCGACTCCTCCGTGCTTTCACCGAACCGGGGGGAGCCCGGCGGCTATCTTGGGACCGCAACGATCTCCCGCCCTCCTGCCCGCCTCGTTCCTGCTGTCATCGGTCCCAGGAGCCCGCCTGTCAGGGAGCCAGTCACGCATGCGAGACATCCTGCGGCGCTGTGGCGCGGTGCTGAGCACCGCGGCCGTCCTGTGCCTGGGCGCCATGCCGGCGGAATCCGCTGACGGCATCGCCCGGGTCGACCGCGATCCCGTACCTGGAGACACGGTCCGGTTGTCCGGCGGTACCGATGTCGAGACCTCCCTGTACCACCTGCGCGTGGACGGCGCCACGTCGCTGCCGGCCTACTGCGCCGACATCAGCACCAGCGTGGACCGCACGGCGGCCTACACGGAGGCGTCCTGGGAGACGGACCCGGCGGGCCGCGGCATCGACCCCGGCCCTGTCAGCTGGATCGTGCGCAACTCCTATCCGCGGGTCGACCTCGACGACCTGCGCGCGGACAGCCGAGTCACGCGGCTGGGCAAGCGCCAGGCCATCGCCGGGACGCAGGCCGCCATCTGGCACTACACCAACGACATCGAGCTCGGGAACGCGCTGAACCTCGGCGACCGGCGGTCGGCGGCGGTGCGCGCGCTCTACGACTACCTGGTCGCCGCGGCCGACGAGAGCGGTACCGCCCCGCCCGTGCCGTCCGTGGCGGTGACGCCGGAGCGGATCGAGGGGGCCGACCCCGCCGAGCCGCTCGGCCCGCTGACCGTGCGGACGACGGACGACGCGCCGGTCGCGGTCTCGGTGAAGGGCGCGCGTTCGGCGCGGCTCACCGATGGTGAGGGGACCGCGATCACCGAGGTGGCCGACGGCGGATCGTTCTTTGTGGAGGTGGATCCCGCCGTTCCGGAAGGTATCGCGACCGTGTACGCGCGGGCCGAAAGCGCGGTCCTGGCGACCGGCGGGCTCTTCACCGGTAAGGACGGGGTGCGGACCCAGCCCCTGATCACCGCGGACTCCGGCAGATCCGCCCGCACGGCGTCGGCCAAGGTGGACTGGAGCGGCGACAGAGGCATCGAGGAGTCGGCCAAGGCCCCGTCCGCGCCCGCCACCCCGCCGCCCTCCGACGCCGAGTCCGGTCCCCCGGCGGCCCCCTCGCCGTCGCCCCCGCCCTCCCCCGTACCCTCCAGCTCCCCCAGCGGTGTCGTCGTCGCGGACGACCGCCGCCCGGAAAGCGAACTGAGCCTGACCGGCACCTGGGCGGGGTCGCTCATCCTCGGCGGGGCGGCGCTGCTGGCCGTCGGCGCGACTGTGATGTATCTGTCCCGGCGCAACCACCGAAAGTAGCCGTCCCACGCGGCCGCGGAAGGTTTCCGCAGGTCGTTACGGACATCGACGATCCAATTAGGTACCGACCTATTCCGGGTCTCCTGAGAAAGACGGCGTCCGAATTGGGACCTCCGCCCCCATCTGACCTTGGGAATCACCAGAACGCACCGCCCAAGGTGCTACAAATAGGGCAGACCGCAGCAGATATCCGTCTTTTTTGCGACGACTGTTGGAAGGCCGGAAACGGGTCGCTAGTATCAGGCGGTGCGGTCTGGAAAGCTCGCCGTCGCGGTCCCGTGACCCTCACCGCGAAACCGGCGATTGACAAACACGCCCCCAGGGCGTGCCACCTACATCCAATGTTGTGGCCGAACTACCGCACATGACGCACCGGACCCGCGTCGCCGCCTGGCGGAACACGCGGCCCGGGCCTTGCGGCCACACCTGTCATCCGCGTTGGACAGCACCGGATGACACCATCCGGTTCCCCTAGTTCTCACCGGGACACAACTTGATCGACACGATGAACCCCCACAGCCCCCACCGCCGCGGCCGTGCCCTGACCACGGTCGCCGCGACCGCCACCGCCGCGCTGCTCGCGTTCGGCGTCGCCGCCTCTCCCGCGCTGGCCAACGCCGCCCGCGGGACCTACGTGGGCAACGCCGTCAACGGCCCGCACCTCTACTTCGAGGGCACGCACCAGAGCGTCCGGCCCAGCCTCTTCAACCTCAAGCTCGAGGGTGGCGAGACGCTGCAGACCTACTGCATCGACTACGAGACCCAGATCATCGGCGGTGCGAAGTACGAGGAGAACGAGTGGGCCAACTACCCGGGTAAGGGCGACTTCGCCGACCCGGCCAAGGTCCACTGGATCCTGCAGAACTCCTACCCGACCGTCGGCGTGCAGGCCGTCGCGGAGAAGAGCGGCGTCGCCGGGCTGACCAAGGAGCAGGCGGTCGCCGGTACGCAGGCCGCCATCTGGCACTTCAGCAACGGCACCAAGCTCGACGAGAGCAACCCGCGCAACGACGCAAGCGCCATCGCGCTCTACGAGTACCTCGTGAAGAACGCGAAGGCCATCGAGCAGCCCGAGCCGACCCTCACGATCACCCCGAAGTCCGTCGAGGGCAAGGCCGGGGAGACCATCGGCGAGTTCAAGGTCGAGACCAGCGCCGAGTCGCTGGAGCTGGACCTCACCGCTCCCGACGGCGTCGAGCTGGTCGACCTGGAGACCGGAAAGCCCGTGGAGAAGGTCGCCGACGGCGGCTCCTTCGGTGTCAAGGTCCCCGAGGACGCCAAGCCGGGCGAGGCCACGGTCTCCGCGTCCACCACGGCCGAGGTCAAGGCCGGGCGCCTGTTCAAGGGCGTCGAGGGCCAGAAGGCCACCCAGACGCTGATCACCGCCAAGTCCAGCGAGATCTCGGTCACCGACGAGGTCGCCGTCAAGTGGGCCGAGGCCGACAAGGACAAGCCCACGCCCACCCCGACGCCGAGCGACAAGCCGGGCGAGAAGCCGTCGCCCACGCCGACGCCGGACGACAGCGAGTCCCCGTCGCCGACGCCGGACGACAAGGAGACGCCCGCGCCCAAGCCGGATGACAGCAAGCCGTCGCTCCCGGTGACCGGTGCCGCGCTGACCGGTCTGGTCGCCGCTGGTGTGGCCGCCGTCGGTGCCGGTGGCGGCGCGATCTACCTGAGCCGCAAGCGCCGCAGCGCCACTGACAGCGCCGGAGAGTAAGAGCGGGTCACGCCGCTCAGCGGCTCCGTGCGGAGCGCCTGACGCCCGCCGCCGTAGGACTACGGCGGCGGGCGTTCGTCGTCTTCTCCCCCGGTGGCACCGGTCCGTCGAAGGATCGGCGGTCCATCTCACGCGCCATGCCCGGGAAAGCACGAAGGCCGGGGGCCCGCATCGGACCCCCGGCCGTGTCGTATCGCGTGGCGGCCAGCGGTGGCGCGTCCGCGCGCGGTTCTGCCTACACCGCGTATCCCTCCACTGCGTATTTCTGCACCGCGTATCCCTACACCGCGTAGGGGCTGGTGCTCAGCAGGTCGGCGCCGCTCTTGCTGTTCAGAGCGGCCTCGAAGGCCGCCCCCACCCGGTAGGTGCGGTCGTCGGCCAGGGCCGGAGCCATGATCTGCAGGCCGACCGGCAGGCCGTCCTCGGGGGCGAGCCCGCACGGGACCGACAGCGCCGCGTTCCCGGCCAGGTTGGTCGGGATCGTGCACAGGTCGGCCAGGTACATCGCCATCGGGTCGTCCGCGCGCTCGCCGATCGGGAAGGCGGTGGTCGGCGCGGTCGGCGAGACCAGCACGTCGACGTCCTTGAAGGCCGCCTCGAAGTCCCGCTTGATGAGCGTGCGCACCTGCTGCGCCGAGCCGTAGTAGGCGTCGTAGTAGCCGCTCGACAGCGCGTAGGTGCCGAGCATGATGCGGCGCTTGACCTCCGGGCCGAAGCCCTTGGCCCGCGTCAGCGACATGACCTCCTCGGCGCTGCGCGTGCCGTCGTCCTCGACGCGCAGGCCGTAGCGCATGGCGTCGAAGCGCGCCAGGTTGGAGGAGCACTCACTCGGGGCGATCAGGTAGTACGCGGCCAAGGCGGTGTCGAAGCTCGGGCAGGAGACCTCGACGACCTTGGCGCCCAGGGACTCCAGCGTCTCCACGGCCTCGTGGAAGCGCTGCAGCACGCCGGGCTGGTAGCCCTCGCCCGCGAACTCCTTGACGACGCCGATGCGCATGCCCTCGATGTCGGCCCGCTTGGCGGCCTCGACCACCGGCGGGACCGGGGCGTCGATGGACGTGGAGTCGTGCGGGTCGTGTCCGGAGAACGCCTCGTGCAGCAGGGCGGCGTCGAGCACGTTGCGGGCGAACGGGCCCGGCGTGTCGAGCGAGGAGGCGAACGCGATCAGGCCGTAGCGGGAGGAGCCGCCGTAGGTCGGCTTGGCGCCGACCAGGCCGCAGACCGCGGCCGGCTGGCGGATCGAGCCGCCGGTGTCGGTGCCGGTGGCCAGCGGCGCCTCGAACGCGGCGACGGCCGCCGAGGAACCACCGGAGGAGCCGCCCGGGATGCGGGCGAGGTCCCACGGGTTGCGGGTCACGCCGTAGGCGGAGTTCTCCGTGGAGGAGCCCATGGCGAACTCGTCCATGTTGGTCTTGCCGAGGATGACCAGACCGGCCTCGCGGAGGCGGGCCGTCACGGTGGCGTCGTAGGGCGGACGCCAGCCTTCGAGGATCTTGGAGGCGGCCGTCGTCGGCATGTCGACCGTGGTGAAGACGTCCTTGTGCGCGACGGGGACACCGGCCAGCGGGCCGAGGTCGGCCCCCGACGCCAGGCGCGTGTCGACCGAGCGGGCCTGGGCCAGCGCGGTCTCCCGGTCGATGTGCAGGAAGGCGCTGATGTCGCCGTCGACCTCGGCGGCGCGGTCCAGGAAGGCCTCGGTGACCTGGACGGCGGTATAGGTGCCCGCCTTGACGGCCGCCCCGATCTCGGCCGCGCTCAGCCGGATGATCTCGGCGCGTTCCTCTGCGCTGGTCACTCTTCCTCCCCCAGGATCTGCGGAACGCGGAAGCGCTGGTCCTCCACCGCGGGCGCACCCGCGAGCGCCTCCTCGGGGCTGAGTCCCTGGTGGACCTCGTCGGGGCGGTACACGTTGGTCAGCGGCAGGGCGTGGGAGCTCGGCGGGATGTCGCCGGTGGCGACCTCCTGCACCTTGGCCACAGCCGAGATGATGACATCCAGCTGGGCGGCGAGCTGGTCCAGCTCGTCCTCCTGCAGCGCGAGCCGCGACAACCGGGCGAGGTGAGCGACCTCATCGCGGGTGATGGCGGACATGAATTCTCAAACCGTTTCTTCGGCGGATCGGGACAGGTCAATCCTATGACCGTTGAGGAGGGGCGGGCGTCGAAGCGGGCCGTCCCCCAGGGCGGCGCCGGGGGAACTTCCCCACCGCGTCCCCGCTCACCCTAGGCCGAGCGGGTGGGCTCCTCCGCGGTCAGGTCCAGGCCACCGTCGCGCAGCAGCCACTCGGTGGCCTCCACGGCCTCCATGGGAGGCGCGAAGAACCGGCCCTGGGCGGCGTAGCATCCCATGGCCGCGGCGGCCTTGGCGATGGCCTCGCTCTCCACGCCCTCGGCCACCGCGCGCATGCCCAGCGAGCCGACGAGGTCGACGGCGGAGCTCACGATGACGTGTCCGTCGGGGTCGTCGACGATCCGGCGGATGAACGACTCGTCGATCTTGATCTCCTCCACCGGCAGCCCGTTGAGCCGGGCCAGGGTGAAGTAGCCGGTGCCGAAGTCGTCCAGGGAGAGGGACACACCCAGGTCGGCCAGCGCCAGTATGGTCGGGGTGACGGCCTCCGCCTCGGCCACCATGACGCGCTCGCTGATCTCCAGGCGCAGCGCCTCGGGCCGGACGGCGTGGCGGCGCAGCCCGGCGGCGACGATGTCGGGCAGGGTGGGGTCGAGCAGTTCGCGCGCGGAGAGGTTGACGGCCACCGGCAGCCGGATGCCCTCGGCCTGCCAGCGGGCCACCTGCGGCAGGGTCTTCTCCAGCACCTCGTGGGTGAAGCTGCGCATGAGGTAGGACTGCTCCACCAGCGGCACGAACTCCTCGGGCGGCAGCACACCCCGCTGCGGGTGGCGCCAGCGCACGAGCGCCTCCAGGCCCACCGCCCGGTGCTCCCCGCTCAGGGTCACCTTGGGCTGGTAGAACATCTCCAGCTCGTTTTCGACCAGGGCGCGGCGCAGCTCGCCGAACAGGCTGAGCCGGGCGGTGGAGTTGCGGTCCTTGTAGGGGGCGTAGAGCTCGACGCCGGTGCGGTGCTCCTTGGCGACGTACATCGCGACGTCGGCCCGCTGCATGAGCAGCTCGAAGTCGGGGGCGTGGTTGGGGTAGAGGGCGATGCCGACGCTGGCCTCCAGGTCGAACTCGACGCCGTCGAGGCGCATCGGCTCGGCCAGCGACACCCGCAGCCGCGCCGCCACCTCGCGGGCGGACGCGGCGTCGCGCACCTGGGGGAGCAGGACCGCGAACTCGTCGCCGCCGAGGCGGGCCACCAGGTCGCCGGGGCGCACGCTGTGCGTGAGCCGCCGCGCGACGGTCTGCAGGAGACGATCGCCGGTGGGGTGGCCCAGGGTGTCGTTGACCTCCTTGAACCGGTCGAGGTCGAGCAGGAGCAGGCCGACGCGGTGGTCGCGCTGCTGGGCCTCGCTCAGCGCCTCCTGGGTGCGCAGGATCAGCAGCTTGCGGTTGGCCAGCCCGGTGAGTTCGTCGTGGTTGGCCTGGTGCTCGCGCTTCACCGACAGGGTGGCGCTGGTGTACAGGGCGACCAGCGGCAGGGAGAAGAGCGGGACCAGCCAGATCTCGTGGGTCATGGCGACGACGACGAGCGGCGCGAGGCTGAGCAGGACGCCGTTGACGAACAGGCGCTGGCCCAGGTCGCGGGTGAGGGTGCCGTGCAGCGGCGCGCGCTCGTGCATCGCCACCGCGCACTCCACCAGGACGAGGTTGGTGACGAAGTAACAGACCCCGGCGAGGGCGACGACGAGCAGCTCAGCGCCGTCCGGAACCCAGGGGATCCGCTGTGCGTGGGGGACGATCATCCGGATGACGGCGTCGGCCACGCCGAAGCTGAGGACGTACTGGGCCACGTTGAACGCGGTGCGGTGCGGGGCGTGGCCGCGGGCCATGCCCGCGATCATCGAGGCGATGGCCTGGACCAGCCCGGCCACGGCCAGGCCGTAGAAGATGAGGAGCGCGAACGCGAAGGGGAGGGAGGTCGGTGCCCCGTTGTCGGCCGGGGTGCGCGGCGTGGCGATGGGGCGCAGCTCGCCCAGGACCACCATGCACAGCATCACCCAGATGAGCGGCTGCCCCGCGAGCAGCTGCAACTGGTCCAGGCCGAGCCAGTACAGCGACAGGCCGAGGAGAGCACAACCGGACACCGTGGTGCCGGCGAGGTAGAGCCACAGCGGCGTCCCGACCCGGGGGCCGACATCCCGGGTGTTGTTGGGATCCAACATAGACATCCTCGGGGTGCTTCATGGAGTGCCGCGCCGAGTCGGCGGATCCATCGCGGCGCAGGTACTCCTCACGAAATCTGTCTCAACCGTTCCGGTCACCCCCATGACCGTTACAGCCATCGTCTGCAATCTGCGGGTAAACCCGGTCACCGCCTCACCCTACGATGATTTGTAACCAGGTGTCGCCACACGAGGACTTTTAGTAAGGCAGGCCGGGCCTGGCGAAATTGCCCGATTCACTCCACAATACTGCGACAGGTAGCCTAGTGGTCGCCCATCGTAGAGGGCCAGTGGCATAATCCGGCCGCGCGCCGCCGCCCGGAGGGTCCCGATCCAGGTCAGCGCGCGGCCGTAAAGGTCATTCGGTGGGCAGCCGGCGCTCCATGGCCGCTTCCGGCCCCTTTTCCAGGAGGACGGTGAAGCCGTCCTCGTCCAGGACCGGGACGCCCAGTTTCACGGCCTTGTCGTACTTGCTTCCGGGGCTGTCGCCGACCACCACGAACCCGGTCTTCTTCGAGACCGACGACGTGGCCTTGCCCCCCTGCTCGGCCACGGCCTCCTTGGCGCCGTCGCGGGTGAAGCCCTCCAGAGAGCCGGTGACGACGACTGTGACGCCGTCCAGCGGGCGCGGCCCGCTGCCCGCACCCTCCTCCGCCATTCTGACCCCGGCATCGCGCCATTTCCGGACGATCTCGCGGTGCCAGTCGACCGTGAACCACTCCACGATGGACTGCGCGATGGTGGGGCCGATGCCGTCGACCGACGCCAGCTCCTCTTCGGACGCCTCGGCGATCGCGTCCATGGACCGGAAGTGCCGGGCCAGGTCCTCGGCGGCGCGCGGACCGACGTGCCGGATCGACAGCGCCACCAGCACCCGCCACAGCGGGCGGCTCTTGGCCTGCTCCAGCTCCTCGAACAGCTTCTCGACCGTCTTCTTCGGCTCCCCCTTCTGGTTGGCGAAGAAGGTCACCACCTTGGGCTCGCCCGTCTTGGGGTCGGGCTTGGGCTCGGTGGTGTCGGGGTCCAGGACCAGGGTGCGGATCGGCAGCAGCTGTTCCACGGTCAGGTCGAACAGGTCGCCCTCGTCGGTGAGCGGCGGCTCCTCCGGCTCCAGCGGCTGGGTGAGGGCGGTGGCGGCGACGTAGCCCAGCGCCTCGATGTCCAGGGCCTTGCGGCTGGCGACGTAGAACACGCGCTCGCGCAGCTGCCCCGGGCAGGACCGCGCGTTGGGGCAGCGCAGGTCGACGTCGCCCTCCTTCTGCTGGCCCAGCGGCGAGCCGCACTCCGGGCAGGTCTCCGGCATCACGAAGGCGCGCTCGGTGCCGTCGCGCAGGTCGACGACCGGGCCGAGGATCTCCGGGATCACGTCCCCGGCCTTGCGCAGGGTGACGGTGTCGCCGATGAGCACGCCCTTGCGCTCGACCTCCTGGGCGTTGTGCAGCGTCGCGAACTCCACCTCGGACCCGGCGACGGTGACCGGCTCCATGACGCCGTACGGCGTGACGCGCCCGGTGCGGCCCACGCCCACCTTGATGTCGATCAGCTTGGTGGTGACCTCTTCGGGCGGGTACTTGTAGGCGATCGCCCAGCGCGGGGCACGGCTCGTGGATCCCAGGCGGCGCTGCAGGGCGACATCGTCCACCTTGACCACGATGCCGTCGATCTCGTACTCGGGGTCGTGGCGGTGCTCGCCGTAGTAGTCGACGTACGTGCGCACCTCCTCGGTGGTGGTCACCACGCGGTAGCGGTCGCTGACCGGCAGGCCCCAGTCGCGCAGCAGGTCATAGGCGTGCGACTGGTGGGTGATCTCCACGCCCCGGTGCTCGCCCACCCCGTGCACCAGCATGCTCAGCGGGCGGGTGGCGGTGACCCGGGGGTCCTTCTGCCGCAGCGAACCGGCGGCGGCGTTGCGCGGGTTGGCGAACGGCGCCTTGCCCTCGCCCGTCAGCCGGGCGTTGAGCTCCTTGAAGGCGTCCTCCGGGAGGAAGACCTCACCGCGCACCTCCAGCAGCTCGGGGGCGGGGCGGACGCTCTCGTCGAGCCGGTCGGGGACGACGTCGATGGTGCGGACGTTGAGCGTGATGTCCTCGCCGACCCGGCCGTCGCCGCGGGTGGCGGCGGTGACCAGTCGGCCGTTCTCGTAGATCAGGTCCACGGCCAGGCCGTCGATCTTCAGCTCGCACAGGTAGGCGTCAATGGGGAGCTCGCCGCTGGCGCGCTGCGTCCAGGCCAGGAGCTCATCGGCGCTGAACGCGTTGTCGAGGCTCTCCATGCGCCGCAGGTGCTCGACCGCCGCGAAGTCGACGCTGATGGGCGCGCCGACCTTCTGCGTGGGCGAGTCCTGGGTGATCAGCTCGGGGTGTGCGTCCTCGATGGCGCGCAGCTCGGCCACGAGTTCGTCGTACTCGGCGTCCGAGATGATCGGATTCTGCATGTAGTACCGGTAGCTGTGGTCGTCGATCTCCTGGCACAGCTCGGCGTGGCGCTCGCGCACCGCCGCGGGGATACCGTCAGTGGCCGCCGGTTTTTCCGCGCTCACCCGGGTACGTCCTTTCCTTACCGTCTATCGCCGTGGTTCGTCGCGCAGCACGCGGGCGGCCGTCCGGCACGCCGTGAGCGCCGCGCGCGCGTGGCTCGGGGAGGCCCCGGCCAGCCCGCATGTCGGGGTGGTGACCACCGTCGCCGCGAGTTCCTCCGGGGCGAAGCCGACGCGATTCCACAGCTCACGTACAGGATCGACGGTATCGGCAGCGTCCGACAAAACCGAGTCCGTACTCGCCACGACGCCGAGAAAAAGCCCAGCTCCCGCCTCTACGGCCACGCCGATGTGCTCATCGTGGGCGCGCGTCAGCAGGGTCGCGTCCAGGCTCAGCGCCCGCGCCCCGGAACGGCGCAGCAGGTCGATCGGCGCGGAGGCGGCGCAGCAGTGGGCGAGGGGGAACGCATCGGCGTCGGCGATCGTGCCGAAGAGCCCGCGCAGCCGGTCCTCCACGGTGACGCGGTCGACCGCGGGCAGTCGGCCGTACCCGCTGGCGGTCGGGACGGCGCCGATGAGTACGGACGGCAGGGACGGCTCGTCCACCTGGACCAGCAGGTCGGCGCCGGGAACACGGGTCCGCACGTCGGCGATGTGCGCCCGGACCCCCTCGAGCAGCGAGTCCGTGAGGTCGGCGACGGCGCCGGGGTCGGCGAGCAGCTTCTCCCCGGAGCGCAGCTCGATCCCGGCGGCGAGCGTCCACGGGCCGGCCACCTGGATCTTCAGCGGGCCGCGGTAGGTGTGGGCGTGCTCCTCCAAGGCGTCGACGTCGTAGCGGAGGAAGTCGGTGGCGCGGGCCAGATCGCGGCCGGGGCGCTGCACCACCCGCCAGCCGGTGGGCTGCACCTCGACGGGGAAGTCGACCAGGAGCCCGGAGGTGCGGCCGATCATGTCGGCCCCGGCACCGCGCGCGGGGAGCTCGGGGAGGTGGGGCAGGTCGGGCAGCTCGCCCAGAATCGTGCGGACGGCTTCGCCGGGGTCATCCCCGGGATAGGAGCCGACACCGGTGGAACTCGCCTCGGGCCAGGGAAATCTCGCTTGCGTCACGACGCCCAAGGTTAGAGCACCGCGGGCGGGGTCCCGCCGGTCAGGACACGGCGCGTTCCGTGGGCTCACCGGGGTCGGCGGGCGCCTCCGGCATGGCGGACGCGGCGGCGGCCCTGCGGCGGCGGCGCACCCGGACAAGGGCCACGACCACGGCGATCAGCACGGCGGTGGCGCCCACCGCCAGGAACGGGGAGTGGATGAACAGGTTCCACCACATCGCGATGACGGCGATGCCGCCCAGGCTGTAGACGGCGGCCCAGGCCGTGCAGCCGACGAGCATCGCAACCAGGTAGCGCGGGAAGCTCATCCGCATGGCGCCGGCGGTGAAGTTCACGGCGGTCTGGATGCCGACGGTCAAGAAGGAGAGGGTGACGGCGGGCGGACCATAGCGGTCGATGAGGTCGTGCGCGCGGGTCAGCTTGGTACCGAGGCGCTCGGCCATGCCGGTGCGGTGCAGCCCGGCCCACACACCGCGCCCCAGCCAGTAGGTGGCCTGGGCACGGATGAGCACGATCGCGAACAGCGTGAAGTACACGACCCAGAAGGGCTGACCTTCCAGGAACCCGTACGGCATGCCGCCTCCTCCACACCCTCGCGACCGATAACCACGATAAGGCTAACCTAACTCCGATGAAAGAACGGTGTCAGTCGCGTCACGGCGACAACTCCCCGGACGGCTCGGCCTCCGCCCGAACGACCCCAAACGACGTTGATCTCGGGGATATCGACCGAATAATCGCCGACGTTCGGTCGATATCCCCGAGATCAACGAAAGCCCCGGGAGGTCGGACCCACCGGGGGGTCAGCCCGCCGGAGCCGCCTCCTCGCGGCGTGCGGTCGCCGTGATGGTCGCCGACCCCAGGACGGTGTCGCCGTCATACAGGACGGCCGCCTGCCCCGCCGCCACGCCGGTGGCGGGCTCGTCCAGGTGGATCACCAGTTCGTCGTCGCGCTGCCAGGCCGTGCAGCCATACACCTCGCCGTGCGCGCGCAGCTGGACGGTGCAGGAGGTCGGCTCGATGATCGGGTCGCAGCCGCTCCACACCGGGCGCTGTCCGACGATCTCGTCCACGCGCAGCGACGAGCGCGGCCCCACCGTGACCGTGTTGTTCACCGGCTCGATGGACAGCACGTAGCGGCGGTCGGGCGCCCCGCCCAGGTTCAGGCCCTTGCGCTGGCCGACCGTGAAGGTGTGCGCGCCGTGGTGCGTACCCAGGACCTCGCCGGACTCGTCCTTGATCGGGCCGGGCTCGCCGCCCAGCCGGTTGTTCAGGAACCCCGCGGTGTCGCCGTCGGCGATGAAGCAGATGTCGTGGCTGTCCGGCTTGTCGGCCACCGACAGGCCGCGGCGGTCGGCCTCGGCCCGCACCTCGTCCTTGGTGCAGTCGCCCAGCGGGAACATAGCGTGCGCCACCTGCTCGCGGGTGAGCACACCGAGCACGTAGGACTGGTCCTTGTCGGCGTCGACGCTGCGCACGAGGCGGCCGTCGATCTTGCGGACGTGGTGGCCGGTGGCCACGGCGTCGAACCCGAGCGCGATGGCGCGGTCCAGCACCGCCTCGAACTTGATCTTCTCGTTGCAGCGCAGGCACGGGTTGGGCGTGCGCCCCGCGGAGTATTCGGCGACGAAGTCCTGCACGACCTCGCGGTCGAACTCCTCGGCCATGTCCCAGACGTAGAAGGGGATGCCGATGACATCCGCGGCACGCCGGGCGTCGCGGGAGTCCTCGACGGTGCAGCATCCCCGCGCGCCCGTGCGGTAGGACTGCGGGTTCTTGGAAAGTGCCAGGTGCACACCGGTGACGTCGTGCCCGGCCTCGGCCGCGCGGGCGGCCGCGACCGCGGAGTCGACGCCGCCCGACATGGCGGCGAGTACGCGCAAAGTCATAACGCCTTCCAGACTAATGGCACCGCGGCTCCCAAGAGCGACGTCCGGCCCCGGCCCCCGGCGGCGGCTCACCGCCGAGACCGGCGCGTTCTCCGTGGCACCGCTTCCCACGCCGATGCGACAGCGGTGGGTCATCGCCCACATCACACTGGAGCATCCGCCCCTCTCCCTTCTTTTCGACCAATCTTTTCGACCAACTCGCCCGCTTTGGGCAAAGTCGGGACGGCAGGCGTCCTCCGGTGCCGCAGCAGCCGCTCAGCTCTGCGAAAATCGTGGCCATGGCTCTGTTCCGTCGCCGCAGCACCGCAGCATCCGACTCCGCCGTCGCCGTTGACGAGTTCTGGTCCCAGTGGGCCGACATCCGTGACGAGCTGGCGGCTTCGATCGATGCCGGGTCGGCGGTTTCCGCCGAGGTCGCACAACGTCTCACCGACCGCGTCACGCGCATCCATCCCGCACTGACGTGGCAGGTCTCCCCTGCTCCCAGCTCCGAGTCGGATGGCCTGGGGGACCTCGGGCTGCCCACCGACGCCGACCCCGAGGAGCTGCTGGCGCGGCTGACGGAAGCGGACGAGGCGGCCAGCGAGGGCGCGCACTCCTACGCGCTGACCCTGGTGGCGGGCGCCGACGACGAGGCGCGGGTGCTGGCCGAGCGCTGGATGCGCGCCGCACCGGAGGACGCCGACTGGCGCTTCTTCCCGGCCATCCCCGCCGACCACGCCAAGCTCAGCCAGACCTACACCACCGACGACCACGAGCTCGACCTCTCCCACTGCACCGTCTCGCTCCGGGTGGACCAGCAGCGGAGCATGAT
This sequence comes from Nocardiopsis gilva YIM 90087, assembly GCF_002263495.1. Lineage (NCBI taxonomy): Bacteria > Bacillati > Actinomycetota > Actinomycetes > Streptosporangiales > Nocardiopsidaceae > Nocardiopsis > Nocardiopsis gilva. The sequence continues at coordinate 5,086,276 of NZ_CP022753.1, forward strand.
GGAGGCCGGGGTCTACCACCCGGACAACATGTTCCTCCCCGAGGAGGTACAGCAGGCGGTGGCCGAGCACGTGGTGCTGCTCGCGCTCGGCGAGGACGACTACGTGCGCTGGATCTCCCAGGTCACTCCGCTGTCGGAGAAGCCCTTGGACCCGCTGCCGCCGACGTCGATGCCGTCGGTCGTGCAGCAGCTGGCCGGGGCGCTCGGCAGCGGCGGCTGGGTGACCGTGCAGGGCCGCATCCCGCTGCGCGGCATCATCGAGATCGCCGTCCGGCACCCCCTGCACCGCCGCGACTTCCCGGCGATGACGCTGTCGGTGACCGTCGCCCTGCCGTACGCCAACAGCGACGCCGACAAGCTGCCCGCCGAGCCGTCGGCCTCAGCCCTGGAGGCGTTCACCGCGCGCCTGGACGACCTGCTCGGGGACAACGGGGCGCTGCTCGCCCGACAGACCGTGGGCGGCCAGCGCCTGCTCCACTACTACGTGGACCCGGAGTCGGGCATCCTGCCGGAGCTTGAGGCCGTCGTCCGAGAGTGGTCGGAGGGCCGGGCCCTGGTGCGCAGCCGCCTGGAGCCGAACTGGGACAGCGTCCATCAGCTGCTGAAACCGATCAAGCGACAGCTGGGCCAGTAGGCGTCGCCCCTGTCGGCGGCCATCACGGGCATGCTGGCGGAGAACGGCCGAGAATCGACAGATCTCCCGTAATCATCGCGGATGCGTCGGGGAACGGGGGTCTGCTGTGCGGCCTTGTCCGCTTTTGTCTCTCCGGTGTCCTGTGGTGAAAAGCGGCACCGAGGGGCGGTGGTGGCCAGGGGCACCGGTCGTCCGGCGATTGGGAGAGCAGTGCCCCCGGAGGCGGGCGAGCACTCTCCGCGCGTTGAAGGCGTGGGGCGCGGATCCGGCCGGGCCGGTCAGCGCCCTCAGGCCTAACCGCAACGCCGCGGTTTCACTTCGCGTGAGAGCACTTCTGCCATGCGGGAGTTTGAGGCTCTTTCGCCGATGATCACGGGAATACTGTCGATTGTCGGCCGTTTTCCGACAGAATCCCCATGATCATCGCCGTGGAGAGGGCCTCAGCGGCGCTTGCTCCGGGCGGCCCGGGCCCGCTCTACGGCGGGGCCGATGGCCGCGCCGAGCGCCGTGATGTCGTCGGGCTCAGAGCCGCGTCCCAGTGAGAAGCGCAGGGAGCTGAGGGCGGTCTCCGCGTCGGCGCCCATGGCCAGCAGGACGTGGCTGGGCTGGGCCACGCCGGCGGAGCAGGCCGAGCCGGTGGAGCACTCGATGCCGTGCGCGTCGAGCAGCATGAGGAGAGCGTCGCCCTCGCACCCGGGGAACGAGATGTGGGCGTTCCCGGCGAGTCGGTCGACGGGGTGGCCGTTGACGATGATGTCGGGCACAGCCTTGCGGACCGTGGCGATGAGCTCGTCGCGCAATGCGACAAGGCGGGCCGCGTGCTCCGCACGTTCCTCGACGGCCAGTCGCGTGGCCGTGGCGAACCCGCGCAGCAGCGGGGTCATCAGAGTGCCCGAGCGGACTTCGCGTTCCTGGCCGCCGCCGTGCAGCACGGGGACCGGGTCGACCCCGCGGGCCAGGACCAGCGCCCCGGCGCCCACCGGGCCGCCGATCTTGTGACCGGTCAGGGTGAGCGCAGATACCCCGGACGCGGCGAAGTCGACCGGCTCGGAGCCGACGGCCTGAACGGCGTCGGTGTGGAAGGGGATGGCGTACTCGCGCGCGATCGCGGCGAGTTCGCGGATCGGCTGCACGGTGCCGACCTCGTTGTTGGCCCACATCACCGAGACCAGCGCGACGTCGGCCGGATCGCGCTCGATCGCCTCGCGCAGTGCCTCGGGGCGGACGCGTCCGAAGCCGTCGACCGGGAGCTCCTCATACACGGCGCCCTGGTGGTCGGCCATCCACCGCGCCGGGTCGAGCACAGCGTGGTGTTCCACCGCGCTGACCAGGATCCTGCGCCGCGCGGGATCGGCCTGGTGGCGCGCCCAGTACAGCCCCTTGACGGCGAGGTTGTCGGCCTCGGTCCCGCCCCCGGTGAACACCACCTCGTTGGGCGCGGCCCCGATCGCGTCGGCGATGGTCTCCCGCGACTCCTCGACCGCCCGCCGGGCCCGCCGGCCCGCACCGTGCAGCGAGGACGCGTTCCCGAGGTGGCCGAACTCCTCCGTCATGTCCGCGATCGCCTCGGGACGGACGGATGTCGTGGCTGCGTGATCCAGATACACCATGGCGTTGTTAAGGATACGGCGCTGGAATCCGCCCCATCGCCGCGACCGGCCCGGACCGTCGCAGGGTGGCCGGTCACACGTTCCTCGCGCTTTTCACCGCTCCCTACGCACCGCCTCCGACCCACCGCTGCCCAGGACGTGCGAGGAGCCCGCCCCCGACAAACAAGCGGTGGCCCCGGGCGTGCTGCCCGGGGCCACCGCTATCACTACCGCGCAGTGGCGCTGCGTGCGCTACTTGCGCTTCTTGATCTCCTCGGTCAGCTGCGGCGCGACCTTGTGCAGGTCGCCCACGACGCCGAAGTCGGCGAGCTCGAAGATCGGCGCCTCGGGGTCCTTGTTGACCGCGATGATGTTCTTCGAGGTCTGCATACCGGCGCGGTGCTGGATGGCACCGGAGATGCCCAGCGCGATGTACAGGTTCGGGCTGACCGTCTTACCGGTCTGGCCGACCTGGAACTGGTTCGGGTACCAGCCGGAGTCGACGGCGGCACGGGAGGCGCCGACGGCGGCACCGAGCGAGTCCGCCAGCTGCTCGACGACCGAGAAGTCGTCGGAGCCGACACCCCGGCCACCGGAGACCACGATCGCGGCCTCGGTGAGCTCCGGACGCGCGCCGCGCTCCTGCTTGACGCGCTCCACGACCTTGGCGCCCTTGGCCGCGTCGGAGATCTCCACGGTGACCTGCTCCTCGGCGGCGGCGCCCTGGGCGGCCTCGGCCGGGACGGAGTTCGGGCGCACCGCGACGACCGGCACGCCGGACTTCACCTTGGCGTGGGTGATGGTGGCGCCACCGAAGATGCTGTGCTCGGCGACGAGCTCGGCGTTGACGTCGACAACGTCGGTGAGCACGCCGGAGCCCAGCTTGACGGCGGTCCGGCCGGCGACCTCCTTGTTCTCGGCGGTGGCCGAGACGAGGATGGCGGCGGCGGACTTCTCACCGGCCAGCTTGGCCAGCAGCTCCGCCTTCGGCGCGACGACGTAGTCGTTCAGCTCGGCCGACGCGACGTAGACCTTCTCGGCACCGAACTCGGCCAGCTTGGCCTTGCCCGACTCGGCGCCCTCACCGATCCACACGGCCGCGGGCTCGCCGATGCGGCGGGCCGCGGTGAGCAGCTCGGTCGTGACCTTCTTGACCTCTCCGTCGACGTGGTCGACGAGGACGAGGACCTCAGCCATATCCCTAATCCTTCTTTCGTCTCCGCCGGACCTACACGAACTTCTTCTCGGTGAGGAAGTCAGCGGCCTTCACGCCGCCGTCGCCCTCGTCCTTGACGATGGTGCCCGCGGCACGCGGCGGGGCCGCGGCGAAGTCCAGGGTCTCGGTCCCGGCGTTGGCGAGACCGACCTTGGCGGCGTCGATCTCGGCGTCGGCGACCGCCAGCTTCTCCACCGGCTTCTTCTTCGCCTGCATGATGAGCTTGAACGACGGGTAGCGCGGCTCGTTGATCTTCTCGACCACGGAGACCACGGCCGGGAGCTGCGCCTCGACGACGTCGTAGCCGTAGTCGGTCTGACGCTGCACCTTGATGGCGGAGCCGTCGACGTCGACCTTGCCCGCGAGGGTGAGCTGCGGCGCGCCGAGGTACTCGGCCAGGGCCGCACCCACGACGCCGGTCCGGGCGTCGGTGGACTCCGAGCCCAGGACCACGAGGTCGAAGCCGACCTTGCGAAGCGCCTGGGACAGCGCGTAGGCCGTCTGCAGGGCGTCCGAGCCGTGCAGCGCGTCGTCCACGACGTGGACGGCCTTGTCGGCGCCCATGGAGAGGGCCTTGCGGATCGAGTCCGTCGCCTGGTCCGGGCCCATCGTCAGGATGGTGACCTCGCCGCCGTGCTTCTCCTTGAGAAGCAGTGCCTCCTCGATCGCGTACTCGTCGAGCTCGTTGATGACACCGTCCGACGCGGCGCGGTCCAGCGTGTTGTCATCCGACGAGAGTTTCCGCTCGGTCGCCGTGTCCGGGACCTGCTTGACCAAAACGACAATATTCATGGCCGGTGGCCGACCTCCCTGCGCTCTTGTGCGTCGCCCACTCGGACGGCGCGGACGCCTGCTGCGTCCCTGCTGCGTATGGTCCCTAAGGGTGCCAAATGCTCCGGTGTCATCCGGCAGCGGGGCGACGTTCACGTCACGCCATCCCGCCTGATGACTCAGGTGATACCCCCGATGTTACTGACTAGTAGCCAGAGGGCAAACGCCGACCCTGGCACAGTTTCAACAAAGGCAAGGCTAACCTAAACATTTGTCGGGCTCGAGGCGAACCAGTCCGCCGGACCGGCCCCGCCCCAGTAGGCCGCGGCGGTCAGTCCGAAGGAGTAGACCAGCATCGTGAACAGGACCAGAGCGGCGATCACTCCCCAGTACACATAGACGTTGCGGATGTTGATCTTGTCGACCAGCCGCACCGCTTCGACGCGCGCGCCACGCCCGTTGGGGCCGAGGAAACTGCCGAGCACCACGACCACGATGGCGTAGGCGCCCACCGTGTTGGCGTCGCCCGACCCCCCGACGGTGAACACGATGATCAGCCCGAGGACGATGCCGCCGAGCAGGTATCCCAGGCCGTACAGCAGCGTCGTACCGAGGTTGCGTATCAGCGCCCAGGGCATGCTCAGCGCGATCACCACACTGTCCGAGCTGCGCGGGCCCCTGGTCTGCAGCCGACGGGCGTGCTCGGCCTTGACCAGGCTCAGCGCGCCCAGGACCGAGGCGACCAGGACACCGGAGATGAGCCCCACCCACGGCACCAGCAGCCCCAGGCCGGCCAACAGGAGCAGGACGGGGATGAGGATGAGCGACGGCAGACGACGCGGCTCCGCGTCGTCGTACTCGTCGTAGCCGTCGTCGTCACGGCTGCCCAGGTAGTCGCTGAGCCGGTCGCTGCTGGAGCCCTTGATCCGGTCGAACAGGCCGCGCCGCGGCTCGTCCTCGTAGTCGTCGCCCTGGAACGTGGCCGTGTGGTCGGCGCGGCGCGCGGGCCCGTTCTGGTCGACGGGCGTGAGGATGTCCCGGAACTCCTCCGGTCGCAGCGTGGAGTCGTAGTACATCGTGTGCGGGCCGGACCGGTCGTTCTCCGGCTCCGACTCATCGGGCGGCAGGTAGCCGGTGGTCTGCGGCTCGTCCACCGGGACGGCGCGCGTCGTCTGGTCGAGGCCGCCGTTCCCGGCGACCATCGTCCGGTCGGGGCGGTCCGTCGTGTCGGCAGTGTTGGCCCTGTCGGCCCCGTCGGCCCAGTCCGTCCGGCCGGTCTCGTCGGTCGGCGCGAGCTCGGTGGCCGCTCCCGCATCGCCGGACGGTGGCGCCTGCCGCGTCGTCTGCGCGTCGGGAACCGCCGGGGTCCGCGGAGCCTCGGGGCGTCGTCGCCGCGTCCCATGGCGGACCCGGCCAGTGCCCCGGCCGCGGCGCCCGCTGCCGCTCCTCCGGCCGCCGCCCCCACGCGCCAGCCCGCCGGTGCCGCCACCGGATCCGCCCGCCGACGCGGCGCCGCGCTCCCGCTCGGGCATGGGCGCGTGCACGGTGTGGCTTCCGGTGAGGCCGGTGCTCGCGTGGGCGGCGTCCTCGGTCCAGGGCAGGTCGAGGTTGAGCTGTCGGGCTTCGGCGACCAGCTGAGCCGCCGTCGGCCGCGACGCCATGTCGCGGGAGACCGCCCGCATGATCATCGGCCGCAGCGCCTCGGGGACGCCGTCGATGTTGATCTCGCCGTTGAGGATGCGGAAGAAGATGACCTCGAACGAGCCCGCGCCGTAGGGGGCCTCGCCGGTGGCGGCGAAGGCCACGGTGGCGCCCCACGCGTGCACGTCGGTGGCGGGGCCGAGGTCGGTGCCCTCGATGACCTCGGGCGAAAGGTAGCTCGGCGTGCCGACGAAGGTGCCGGTCTGGGTCAGTTTGGCGCCGTCGACCGCGTGCGCGATGCCGAAGTCGATGACGATCGGCTCGCCGTTGGAGATGATGACGTTGCCCGGCTTGAGGTCGCGGTGGATGACGTCAGCGGCGTGGATGTCGTCGATCGCCTGCGCGAGCCCGGCCACGAAGCGGGTGAGTGCGCGACCGCGCAGGGGGCCGTGGTCGGTGACCGTGGAGTCGAGTGTGGGGCCGGGGACGTACTCGGTGACGACCCATGGCAGCCGGGCGGAGGTGTCGGCGTCGATGACCTCGGCGACGTTGCGGCTGTGCACCAGGCGCATCGTCGCGACCTCGCGGTCCAGCCGGGCACGCGCGATGTGGTCCCCCGCCACCTCCGGACGGAGCACCTTGATCGCGACCAGCCGATCCGTGCGGGGGTCTTCGGCCTGGTACACAACGCCCATTCCGCCCTGCCCGATTCGGCGGCGGATCACGTACGGGCCGATACGCTCCGGCAGCTCCTCGCCCTCGGGGAAACCTGCCGTCATTGCCATAGCGATTTCATCCCCTCAATGCCCGCATATCACCACGTCCAGCCTAGCTGGCGGGAACATCCGGGTTTCGTGACGGCCACGCGGCCCCGGGGGGCGGCCGTCACCTCTCGTGAACCTCAAGCCACATCCACTCGTCCGGTGCCCGCCGGGGCAACCGCCGCCGTGGCACGGGCGCATGGTGTCGACACCATCCGGATCTCCCGATCGCTCGGGGGAGAACTGCCCCCACGCCATGCCACGCATGACGCTCTCGGGTGACCCCACGAGTATGACGGAAAAATTCCGTCCCCGGTTCCGGGAGAGCACCCCCGAATCACGGATTTCGGACACTGAGTCGACCGTGGTCCGTCAACGGCCGCACGGGGCGGGGGAAGGCGGGGCCCAACGAGGGGGCGCGGGGATTCGGACGGGCGGGCATCGACGCCCCCGGTTGCCCCTCCCCTGCCCGCCGCACGGCGGTTGACGGGCGGCGGCTCGGCCTACCGGCCGGAGAAGGTCGCCTTCCCCGGTCCCTGCTCCACGAAGCTGCGCATGCCGGTCTTCTGGTCCTCGGTGGCGAACAGCCCGGAGAACTGGAGCCGCTCGATCTCCAGACCCGTGTCGACGTCGGTCTCCAGTCCGTTGTCGATCGCCTGCTTGGCGGCCCGCAGCGCGATCGCCGGTCCGTTCGCATAGCGCGCCGCCATGGTGACGGCGGTGGAGTACACCTCGGCGGCCGGGGCGACCTCGTCGACCAGGCCGATCCGCTGCGCCTCATCGGCCGCGACCATGCGCCCGGTGTAGATGAGGTCCTTGGCCTTGGCCGGGCCGACCAGCCGGGGCAGGCGCTGCGTGCCCCCGGCGCCGGGGATGACGCCGAGAAGGATCTCGGGCTGACCGAGCTTCGCGTCGTCGGCGGCCACGCGGAAGTCGGCGCACAGGGCGAGCTCGCAGCCACCGCCCAGGGCGAAACCGGTGATGGCCGCGATGACCGGCTTGGGGATGCGGGCGACGGCGGTGAAGGAGTCCTGCAGCGACTGGGAGTGCGCGGACATGTCGGCGTAGCTCATGTCCGCCATCTCCTTGATGTCGGCCCCGGCCGCGAAGACCTTCTCGCCGCCGTAGATGACGACCGCGCGCACCGCGTCGTCGGCACCGACCTGCTCGGCGGCGGCACCGATCTCCCGCTGCACCTGCGCGTTCAGCGCGTTCATCTTGGGACGGTCCAGCCGGATGACGGCTACGGCGGGGTTGGCCGGGTCGGCCTCGACACGAACGAACTCGCCCACGGTCGCCTACCTTTCACGGGTTCTACAGGACCTCTCAGGGCAACGAGGTCTGGCTCACCCTTGCCTACCATGAACGGCTCTCGCGTTCCCCACCCAGGGTGCCGACGTGCCGACCGTGCGGCGCCGCCCGTTTTGCGGTGCTAGGAGCCGGCGGTCGGGTCGAGGATCCGGTGCAGGAACTGCTCCAGGTTGAGGACGGTGTCGGCGATCTGGTCCTCGACCGGCACACCCTCCAGGTACCGCTCCGCCGCGGCGTTCTTCTTCTTGCCCCGGACATAGAGCGAGCAGGCGAGGTCTCCGCAGACGTAGGCGCCCACGGTGTTGCCCTGGCGACCCGCGGCCCCCACCCGGCGGGCGGTATAGAGCACGACCCCGGTTCCGGCGTGCGCGGTGGAGCACAGCGAGCAGATGTTGCTCTTGGCGAGACTCCGCCGCACCCCACTGGCGGCGCGCAGCGTCACGCCGACCAGCCCGCTGTCCCGCTCGGCGACGATATAGCCGCGGTCCAGCGCCCCCGGATCGCGCCAGCCGAGGAAGTCAAGGTCATCCCACGGCACCTCGTGCAGCCCTCGGGGGAGGTTGGCCCGCTTCGCCTCGCCCTTGGAGCAGTTCACGAAGGACGCACGGATCTCTTTGTCGGTCACGGGGTTCATGAATCCGCACGTTAACAGGGCACATGATGGGATGTCTTTCGATTTTTCTCCCCGGGGCCGGTCCACCGGCCGGACTCCGGCATCCCGCGACTCATCCGTCGGCTCATGCGTGCGGTAGCTGCCGGTAGTGGTAAGCATGCGACACCGCGAAGCCGTGTGCCTCGTAGAGCGCTCGGGCGTGCAGGTTGCGTTCTTCGACCTGCAGCCAGGCGTGGCGGACGTCCTTGCGCAGAGCCCACACCCGCAGAGAGTCGAGAATCGCGGTGCCAACGCCACTGCGCCGGTACTCGGGCCGGGTCCCCATGCAGAAGATCCCGAGCCAGCCGCCGTCGACGACCCCGGCTCCGACGCCCGCCACCGTTCCGCCGTCCGCCACGCGCGCGAAGACCGTCCGGCCAGGAATGCGATCCATGACCATCTCACCGGCGTCGTCGACGCGCCCGTCGACAGCCTGGAGCGTCCGCGTCCACTCATCGTCCCGTTGCGCGAGATCGACCCGCCACGACGTCATCTTCCCCGCACCGTGAATCCCCTCTGCCATCCGGTCCAGTGGCGTCCACATGACCAACGACGGCGCGACACGTTCGAACCCACGAGCGGCCAGGTGGCCGTCCAGCATCCGAAGCCGGTGCCCGGGCGAAACCTGGATCAGCGCAGGTTGGTTCCGCTCCGCGTAGAACGCCTCGACATCAGCCAGTCCGTCGAGCGCACCATGCTCGGGCGGTACCGCGCTGTTCGACCGACGGCGCGACACACCGGGTGTGGCACGGAGCAACCACCCGCGCGTCTCCCGAACCACCATCGCGGGCCACGCCCGCACAGCCAGCCGGTCAATGAGAATGTCATCCGCCTCGTTCATGTCGGCAGCATCGCAGCACACCCGACGCTCGGCTCACCGCGGGCGGCAGGTCCCTTCCCAGGATCGCGGCCATGGTCCGCGTTCCCAGGCTGAGCTCGTCACGAGAGCGTTCGCCGGTGCGGATCGGGTGGACACGGTCGGCTCCGGTGATCGCGTCCCGGGTACGCCTCCACAACGAGACGTCAGCCATGCTCGGGATCCCTCCTCCCACCGTCGGCCGCCGACGACTCCGTCGCCTTGCCGAGCGACGCGGGCTCCCTTGGGCGGGCTGTGCGAACCTGCCGGTCTGACCGCCCCATCCAAGCCGAAGGCCCGCGCCTGTACGAGGCGCCATTTGACCGTGACCATCTGCTGAAGCAGAGCCGGAGCCGCCGCTCCGGCCAGAAGCGCCATCAACGAGGACTCGATCTGCCCGGTCAGGACGAGGACGAACCCCGCGAACGCGCCCAGAACGACGTGGAACACCGCGGCCAGCAGATCGGGGGCGAGGTCACAGCTGGCGCTGAAGGACGGACGTTCGCTCGGTTCACCCCCCTCCTTGATGTGCTTGTTGCGAGCCGATTGCCAGGCCAGGACCGCCGAGTACAGGTCGAGGAGGCCCCGAATCGAGCCTCCGGCCGCAGCGATCAGCGTCACACTGAGAATCGGATCCATCGTCGCGTACGTCTCCAAGGACGGGAGGACCAGCCTTCCACGCGCTTGAGAAGCGGGCGGAGTCCTTTGCTGGGATTCCCGAGCGGGGGCAGTGGTTTGTCACCTAACGGTGAGAACCCACTGCCGGGCTCACATGAACAGCGGCTTCCAGGTGCCCAGGGAGAGGGACAGGGCGTGGGCGGCCACCAGCAGCGCCGCGGTTGTGACGAGGAGCCAGGTGTCGGAGCGGCGCCAGACACTCTCGCGGGCGCGGGTGCGTGGTCCGGTGCCGAAGGCGCGGGCGTCCATGGCGGTGGCGAGCAGGGTGCCGGTGCGGATGGAGCGCACCAGGAGGGCGAAGGCCTTGCCGGTGAAGATCGTGGCCGCGGTCAACGGGTTGCGTCCCGCTTCCAGTCCGCGGGCGCGGCGGGCCAGGGTGAGCGTGCGCCACTGGTCGGCGAGCAGGGGAATCAGCCGCAGCGCCGCCAGCACGCCCATCGCCGGGCGTTCGGGGACCTTGAGCCGTTGCACCAGCGCGTCGGTCAGCTCGGTGGGCTCACTGGTCGCCGCCACCAGCACCCCGGGCAGGGCGATGGCCAGCAGGCGCACGGCCAGCCCGAACGCGGTGAGCGGGCCGTCCTCGCCGAAGACCAGGTTGACCACCCCGACCGAGAATGCGGCCAGGAGCAGCGGGCCGCCGAGGGTGACGGCGGTACGCCGGGGGATCCCCGCGAAGGGGAGGAGGAGCGCGATGGCGGCCAGCACGACGCCCGGGGTGACCGGATCGACCGTCGGGATCAGCGCCGCGGTCACCATCAGTGCGGCCACCACCTTCGCGGCCGGGTTCGCGCGGCGCAGCCACGCCCGTGCGGCGGGACGGGCCGCGCGCTCGCCGGCGGGAGGGGGTGCGGGCTCGTCACGCGGCAGGGCCGTGGGCTCGTGGGGAGCGACCGACGGTGGCGAGCTGGTGGCTCGCGTGTGGGGAGCGTGCGGTTCGGTCGGGTGTGTGGTCATCGTGTGGCCTCCCGTTCGGCCGATGGGGCCGGGGTGACGCGGCCGTCGCCCACGCGCAGTTCAATGTCGGTGAACCGGTCGAGCAGCAGGGTGTCGTGCGTGGCCATGACGATCGCCCGCCCCTCGCTCCGGAGGTCGGCGAGCAGGGTCACCAGCTCGGACCAGGTTCGGGTGTCCTGGCCGAAGGTCGGCTCGTCCAGCAGCAGCACGTCGGGCGCGTGGGCCGGTCCGGAGCTGAGGGCCGTCGCGACCGAGAGTCGGCGCTTCTCGCCACCGGAGAGCGTGTTGGGGTGGACGTCGGCGAGACCGGTCAGGCGCAGCCGCTCCAGCAGTTCCTCCACCCACGCCGCCGCCTCGCGCTCGCTCAGCCCGGTGCGCCGCGGGGCGAAGGCGAGCTCGTCGCGGACGGTGCCGGTGACGAACTGGTCCTCGGCGTGCTGGAAGACCGTGCCCAGGTGACGGGCGAGCCTGCGGGCGGGCCAGCGGATCAGCGGGCGCTCGTCGATGGCTGCCAGGGCGCCGCGCGGCTCGACCGCGCCACCATGCGGCGCGGTGAGCCCGGCCAGCAGCATCAGCAGAGTGGACTTGCCCGACCCGTTGGGTCCGGTCAGAGCGGTGGCCGACGCGGAGGTGACCGCAGCGGCCGCCCCGTCGAGGATCGTCGCGGGCGGGCCGGTGCCCGGCCCGAGCGCTTCGGGTGTGCGGGCGACGAGATCGACCGCCTCGATGAGCGGCGACGCGGGCGACGAACATGCGACGGGCCGTTGCTCGGCTCGGGGTTCGTGACCGGGCACCCACACGCCCTGCTCGGCGAGATGGGCGCCGTGGGTGGCGAAGACAGTGCCCGGCGCGCCGTCCGCGATGACGCCGCCGCCCGGTTCGAGGACGACGACACGGTCCACCAGTCCGACCACGTCGGCCACCCGGTGCTCGACCAGCACCAGCGTCGCCTCGGTGGTGGCGACCAGGTCCGCCACCACCTCGCGGACGAGGCGCGCCCCGGCCGGGTCGAGGTTGGCGGTGGGCTCATCGAGCAGCAGGAGGCGCGGGTTCATCGCCAGCGTCCCGGCGATGACCAGCCGCTGCTTCTCGCCGCCGGACAGCGCGGCGGTCGACCGCGCCATGCCATAGGGGAACCCCACCTGGTCCAGCGCGGCGTGCACGCGCGGCCAGATGTCCGCGCGCGCGACGGCGCGGTTCTCCAGACCGAAGGCGACGTCGTCGCCGCTCCGCGCCATCACGAGTTGGGTCTCCGGGTCCTGGCTGACCAGGCCGATGTCGCCGCGGCGGCGGTCGGCGTGCTCGCCGTCGACGAGGAGCGTCCCCTCCTGCTCCCCGGAGATGGCGGCGTCGGGGCCGGTGAGTCCGGCGAGGGCGTGCAGCAGGGTGCTCTTGCCCGCCCCGGAGGCCCCGAGGAGCAGGACCCGCTCCCCCGGCTCGATCGTCAGGTCGACGCCGCGCAGCGCCCACGCGTCGCGGGCACCGTGCCGCCACCCCCATCCGGAGAGCCGAACCGCGGCCCCGCCCCCGCTCATCCGCGTGCCGAGGGGAAGGGGGTGAGGGCGCCAGCGCGGGCCAGCGCCGTGGTCAGCAGGCGACCGCCGACACCGGCGATGACGGCGGCGCTGAGCACCACGATGACCCCGTAGGCGGCCATGAAGGTGACCGGCCAGGCGGCGTAGTAGAGGGCGAGGTCCATGACGGTCGGCGCGAGCCCGGCGGCGGCACCGGCGAGCACGGAGATCCCCATCCCCCAGCGGCGGAAACGGCCGAGCGTGAAGACCACCTCGGGCAGCAGTCCCTGCAGCAGCCCCGCGAGCAGGACCATCAGTCCCCATTCGGTACCGAGCAGCATCGAGACCGTCGCCGCCGCGACCGAGGTGAGCACACCGGCGCCGGGCTTGCGGATGATGAGCATCCCCAGCACGCCGGGCAGCAGCCACACGCCGTAGATCACCGCCTGCGCGGGCGGGAAGAAGAGGAAGAGGGGGGTGGTGGATGCCCACAGCATCCCCCAGACCCAGAAGATGACGCCGATGGCGACGCCCAGGACGGCGGCGACGACGATGTCGACGGTGCGCCAGCGGACACCGGAAACGCCCATGAACTCGGCGATGCGCCGCCGCAGAGCGGCGGCGCGGGTGGCGACTGCGTTCAGCACACCGGTTCCGGTGGATTTGGTCGTGGAGGTTGCTCCAGGCGTGGATGAGGTTCCCACGGCGGTGTTCCTGTCCCTTCGTGTCAGCACACGAGAGGGCGCGAAGTGCCAAGAGGGCCGGGATCGAGGCGCGCATCCGCGCGCCGACCGATTCCACGGCCGACGGATCCTACGACTTCCTTCGCCGGCATGACCCGGATCAGGTGTGTAAGGGTCTGCGGTTCCATCCCGCACTCTCAGCGCCGAAGCGCTCCCCTGTCGGTTCCCTGCCGTTCTGGCAGTTCATTCCATTATGGGTGACTCCGCGTGGAGATAGGCAACGTGGGATTCTCCAACCGCTGAGGCGCGAGATTGTCGACAGGGAGCCCTTGACAACGCCGCAGGGCCGGTCGGATCACAGATGACCGACCGGCCCGACACACGAGGTACCGCCTACGCCGCGACCGCTACCGCAGCACCATTCCGTCGTCCATGGTCTCGGGCGGCTGCGGGACCACGACCAGGCCCATCTCGGCGGGGTCGGCCAGCATGGGGTGGGCGGGCAGGACGCGCACGGTGTAGCCGCACGTTCCGGCGCGCCGGAGGGGGACGGAGCCCGCGTAGCGCACCAGCGGCCCCTCGCTCCCATCGGGCTCGCCGACCACCTCCAGGTCGGCCACGACCGGTTCCACCAGCCGCTCGTCGCCGGTGACCCGGCCGATGGCGACCTCCACCTGGATGTCCTCGGGCGCCAGTCCGGCCAGCCCGAGGGTGGTGTGCACCTGCATCTCGCCGCCGACCTGGGGTGGGTCTTCCATTCCCACCACCTCCACGTGTTCGATGCGCACCCCCGGCCAGGCCTTGCGAACCCGGCGCTTCCACTCGGCGAGTTCGCGCGCACCGTTCATGTCCTCGCCCGCCAACCGGCGGGAGGAGTCGGCCGCCCCCTGGTAGAGGCGGGTGACGTACTCCTGCACCATGCGCGTGGCCAGCACCTTGGGGCCGAGCGAGACGAGGGTGTGCTTGACCATCTCCAGCCAGCGGTTGGGCAGGCCCTCCTCATCGCGGTCGTAGAACTGCGGCGCGACCTCGCCCTCGATCAGGTCGTACAGGGCCGCCGCCTCCAGCTCGTCACGGCGGTCGGGGTCGCGCACGCCGTCGGCCGTGGGGATGGCCCACCCGTTGGAGCCGTCGAACCACTCCGCCCACCAGCCGTCGCGGACGGACAGGTTGAGCCCGCCGTTGAGCGCGGCCTTCATGCCCGAGGTGCCGCAGGCCTCCAGTGGGCGCAGCGGGTTGTTCAGCCACACGTCGCAGCCCTGGACCAGGGAGCGCGCCAGTGCCATGTCGTAGTCGGGCAGGAAGACGATGCGGTGGCGCACCCGCGGGTCGTCGGTGAAGCGCACGATCTCCTGGATGAGGCGCTTGCCGCCCTCGTCGGCCGGGTGGGCCTTGCCCGCGATGACGATCTGCACCGGGCGATCCGGGTCGAGCAGCATCGACTTGAGCCGGTCGCGATCGCGCAGCATGAGGGTGAGCCGCTTGTAGGAGGGCACCCGGCGGGCGAATCCGATGGTCAGGATGTCGGGGTCGAGGACGTCGTCGATCCAGCCCAGCTCGGCCGAACTGGCCCCCCGCTGCCGCCAGGAGGCGCGCAGCCGCTCCCGCGTGTCGGCGACCAGGCGGGAGCGCAGCGTGCGGCGCATCTCCCACAGATCCGCCTCGTCGGCGTCGGTAATCTTGCGCCACCCTTCGGAGTGGGTGAACTCGGCGGAGTCCTGCACCATGCGCCCCGCCATCCGCTGGGCCTCATCCGCCACCCAGGTGCGCGCGTGCACGCCGTTGGTGATGGAGGTGATGGGCACCTCGGCGGCGTCGAAGCCCGACCACAGCCCCTGGAACATGTCCCGGGCGACGGCCCCGTGCAGTTCGCTGACGCCGTTGACGCGCTGCGCCAGCCGCATGCCCATCACGGCCATGTTGAACACCGCGGGGTCACCGCCCGCGTAGTCCTCTGTGCCGAGCTCCATGACGCGGTCGCGCGGGACACCCGGTGTCGCGGAGACGTCGGCGGTGAAGTGCCGCTCGACGAGGTCGCGCGGCAGGCGGTCGATCCCGGCGGACACCGGCGTATGGGTGGTGAAGACCGTGCCCGCACGGGTGGCCTCGGCCGCCTCGTCGAAGGTCAGTCCGGCCTCGTCGATGTACTCGCGGACGCGTTCCAGGCCGAGGAACCCGGCGTGCCCCTCGTTCATGTGGAAGACCTCGGGGCGGGGGTCGCCGGTCTGCTCGCAGTAGACGCGGACCGCCCGGACCCCGCCGATGCCGAGCAGCAGCTCCTGGCGCAGCCGGTGCTCGCTCCCGCCCCCGTAGAGGCGGTCGGTGATGCCGCGCAGCTCCGGGTCGTTGCCCTCGTGGCACGCGTCCAGGAGCAGCAGCGGGACGCGTCCGACGCGGACCACCCACACGTGCGCGGTGATGCGGCGGCCGTCCGCCATGTCGACGCCGATGCACACGGGTTCCCCCGCGGCGTCGGACAGGCGGCTCATGGGCAGTCCGCGCGGGTCGATCTCCGGGTAGCCCTCCAGCTGCCAGCCCTCGGGCGAGAGGGTCTGGGTGAAGTAGCCGTGCCGGTAGAGCAGACCGACGCCGATGAGCGGTAGGCCCAGGTCGCTGGCGCTCTTGAGGTGGTCGCCGGCGAGGATGCCCAGTCCGCCGGAGTACTGGGGCAGGGCGGCGGTCAGGCCGTATTCGGCCGAGAAGTAGGCGATGCCCGAGGGCGGCTGGGACAGGCCCTGATACCAACGTGGTCCGGTGAGGTAGGTGTCGAGGTCGGCGGCGGCCTCGCGCAGACGGGCGCGGAACTCCTCATCGCGGGCGAGCGCGGCGAACCGCTCCCCACCGACCTCGCCGAGCATGCGGAACGGATCCTGGCCGACGCTCTCCCACACCTCGGGATCGATCGCGGCGAAGACCTCGCGGGTCGCCGGGTGCCAGGCCCAGCGGAGGTTCGCGGCGAGTCGGCCCAGCGGGGCGAGTTCGTCGGGGAGGACGGTACGGACGGTAAATCTGCGAATCGCCTTCACGGAGCGTGAGGCTAGTCAATTCGGCGCGGTTACGCGACCCCCTTAGGCCTTTATTCAACGAACACGTCAAAATCTTAACTTCCAGGTTTCTGCGGCGCTTTTCCCCGTATGTCGCAAACCGGAATATCCGGGACAGACCACTCTTCTGGCTCGCCACTCCATGATCACCCCGCACACGCGACACACCCATTTAACCGATTATGGCCACCCGCGAAGCCAATGTGACGATTGCTCCCACTAGGGACACACGACCGCTTTGTCGTTGTTTCCTGCGTGAAGCGGGTGAAGATACATCCCACAAAGAACCATTGCCAGTGTGACGACAATCACAAAAAATACGCACCGCAAACCATCGGATGCGGGCCATTCCGGGCCGACGATAGACAGTGAGAGCGCGTCGCTCCGCGCCACCCGGGGTCCACCTATGTCGCCTTTCGGGTCCGCTGAGCTGCCCGCTCTCAAATGCCTTTCACGCCACAAACGCCACGAACTTCCCACAATCGCCGGAATCGCGACACTCTCGCTCTCTGCATTGGTGCACTTGTGATCGGACGCATTCCCATTCTGAACGTCGCTCCCGTACCCGACCTCGGCGCGGCCAAGGCCGTCGCCGGTGAGACCTTCACCGTCAGCGCCACCGTGATCAGGGAGGGGCACGGCGCCCTCGGCGCGGCTGTGGTGCTGTACGACCCTCGGGGACGGCGCCAGGAGCCCGTGCCCATGCGCGAGGTGGCGCCGGGAACCGACCGCTACGCGGCCGATGTGCGTGCGTCCCGCGAAGGCGCGTGGCGATTCGCCGTCGAGGCGTGGGACGACCCCTTCGCCACCTGGCGGCACGACGCCCAGATCAAGATCCCGCTGGGGCAGGACGTCGAGCTGATGATGGAGGAGGGCGCCCGGCTCCTCGAACGGGCGGCGCGGCGCGTACCGCGCCGCCCCGAGCTGGCCAAGGTCGCCGACCGGCTCCGCGACACCACCCGGTCGGCGACCGAGCGCTTGGAGCTGGCCACCGGGGCCGAAGTCGTCGCGGAGCTCGGCGCCGCCCCGCTGCGCGACCTGGTGACGCGGTCGAAGAAGTTTCCGCTCGTCGTGCACCGCAAGCGCGCGCTCTTCGGCTCCTGGTACGAGTTCTTCCCACGCTCTGAGGGCGCGGAGCCCGCCGACCACGACGGCCAGTGGCGCCCGGGCACACTGCGCACCGCCGCCAAGCGCCTTCCGGCCATCGCCGACATGGGCTTCGACGTCGTCTACCTGCCGCCGATCCATCCCGTGGGTCACTCCTTCCGCAAGGGTCGCAACAACACGCTGCAGGCTGGGCCGGGCGACCCCGGCTCGGTGTGGGCGATCGGCTCGGCCGAGGGCGGCCACGACGCCATCCACCCCGACCTCGGCGACATCGACGACTTCGACGCGTTCGTCGCCAGCGCGCGCGAGCTGGGGATGGAGGTCGCGCTCGACCTGGCCCTGCAGTGCTCACCCGACCACCCCTGGGTGACCGAGCACCCCGAGTGGTTCACGGTCCGCGCCGACGGCTCCATCGCGCACGCGGAGAACCCGCCCAAGAAGTACCAGGACATCTACCCGCTGAACTTCGACGCCGCCCCCGAGGGGCTGTACGCCGAGGTGCTGCGCGTCGTCCGGCACTGGATGGCGCACGGGGTGCGCATCTTCCGGGTGGACAACCCGCACACCAAGCCGGTGGCGTTCTGGGAGCGGCTGCTCGCCGAGATCGCGCGGACCGACCCGGACGTGCTCTTCCTCGCCGAAGCCTTCACCCGCCCGGCGATGATGCACACCCTCGCCAAGATCGGCTTCCACCAGTCCTACACCTACTTCACCTGGCGCAACGGCAAGGAGGAGCTGGAGGACTACCTGCGCGAGCTGAGCGGGGACGCCGCCGCCTACATGCGTCCGAACTTCTTCGCCAACACCCCCGACATCCTCCACGCCTATCTGCAGCACGGGGGGCGCCCGGCGTTCGAGATCCGCGCGGTCCTGGCCGCCCTGCTCTCCCCGACGTGGGGGGTCTACTCGGGCTACGAGCTGTGCGAGAGCACGGCGGTGCGGCCGGGAAGCGAGGAGTACCTGAACTCCGAGAAGTACGAGTACCGGCCGCGCGACTGGGCCGCCGCCGAGGCGGCCGGGACGACCATCTCGCCGCTGCTGACGCGGCTCAACCAGCTGCGGCGCGAGCACCCCGCCCTGCAGGAGCTGCGCAACCTGCGCTTCCACCACATCGACCGGCATCAGCTGATCTGCTTCTCGAAGCGGACCGCCGCCGATGGCGACGGCCCGCGGCAGGACTGCCGCCAGCACGGCCCGGCCGTCCTGGACCCTGCCATTCCGGAGGGTGCTGTTCTGGATGGCGCCGTTCAGGACGATGTCGTTCTGGTCGTGGTCAATCTCGATCCGCATCAGCCCTGTGAAGGCACGGTGTGGCTCGACATGCCCGCTCTGGGGTTCACCTCCCAGGACACGATCCTCGTCACGGATCAATTATCGGGCGAAACGCATGAATGGGGCGCGATGAATTATGTCCGCCTCGACCCGAATATCCGACCAGCCCACGTATTCACCGTCGCACCCTCCGGAAAGCCCCGATAGCACCCGCCAACGGGCACATCCGGCGGAACACACTGGAACGACAACCGGTGGAGTAGTTTCGTGACACATCCGATGCCTGAGCCCGGAGACACGCCCCACGGGGTCGTGCCCGACACCTTTTCGCACGAGAACCCTCGCGACCCGTACTGGTACAAACGCGCGGTCTTCTACGAGGTGCTCGCCAGAGGCTTCTACGATTCCAACGGCGACGGCACCGGGGATCTCCGCGGACTCGTCGAGAAACTCGACTACCTCGAATGGCTCGGCATCGACTGCATCTGGCTACTCCCCCTGTACGCCTCACCGCTGCGCGACGGCGGCTACGACATTTCCGACTACATGAAGATCCTTCCCGAATTCGGGAAGATCGCCGACTTCGTGGAGCTCGTGGAGCAGGCCCACCGGCGCGGTATCCGGGTCATCACCGATCTCGTCATGAACCACACCAGCGAGCAGCACCCGTGGTTCCAGGCCTCGCGCAGCGACCCCGACGGGCCCTACGGCGACTTCTACGTCTGGTCCGACCACACCGACCGCTACACCGACGCCCGGATCATCTTCGTCGACACCGAGTCGTCCAACTGGACCTACGACGAGGTCCGCGGCCAGTACTACTGGCACCGCTTCTTCTCCCACCAGCCCGACCTCAACTTCGAGAACCCCGCCGTCCAGGAGGCGATCCTGGAGGTCCTGCGGTTCTGGCTGGACCTGGGCATCGACGGCTTCCGCCTGGACGCCGTGCCCTACCTCTACGAACGCGAAGGGACCAACTGCGAGAACCTCAAGGAGACGCACGAGTTCCTCAAGCGCGTCCGTTCCGAGGTCGACCGCCTCTACCCCGACCGGGTCCTGCTCAGCGAGGCCAACCAGTGGCCGGCCGACGTCGTCGACTACTTCGGCGACTTCGAGTCGGGCGGCGACGAGTGCCACATGAACTTCCACTTTCCGCTGATGCCGCGGATGTTCATGGCCGTCCGCCGCGAGCAGCGCTACCCCATCTCCGAAATCCTCGCGCAGACCCCGCCCATCCCCCGCAACTGCCAGTGGGCCATCTTCCTGCGCAACCACGACGAACTCACCCTGGAGATGGTCACCGACGAAGAGCGCGACTACATGTACGCCGAATACGCCAAGGACCCGCGCATGCGCGCCAACGTGGGCATCCGGCGCCGGCTCGCGCCGCTCCTCGACAACGACCGCGACCAGATCGAGCTGTTCACCGCGCTGCTGCTGTCCCTGCCCGGCTCGCCCGTCCTCTACTACGGCGACGAGATCGGCATGGGCGACAACATCTGGCTCGGCGACCGGGACGCCGTGCGCACCCCCATGCAGTGGACGTCCGACCGCAACGCCGGATTCTCCCGCTGTGACCCGGCACGCCTCTACCTCCCGCTCATCCTCGACCCCATCCACGGCTACCAAGCCCTCAACGTCGAGGCCCAGCGGGACGACCCGGGCTCGCTGCTCAACTGGACCCGCAAGATGATCCAGATCCGCAAGCGGCACCCGGTGTTCGGCACCGGCGACTTCGCCGAGCTGCACGCCAGCAACCCCAGTGTGTTCGCCTTCGTGCGGGAGTACGGAGACGACCGCATGCTCTGCGTCAACAACCTCTCCCGCTTCCCGCAACCGGTCGAACTCGACCTGCGCCGCTACGGCGGCGTCACCCCCGTCGAGTGCATGGGGGGTGTCCGCTTCCCCGCCATCGGTGAGCTGCCGTACCTGCTGACGCTGCCCGGCCACGGCTTCTACTGGTTCCAGCTCCCCCCGGTCGACGAAACGGACGGCCCCACGACCGAGGACCTGACAGTGCAGTCCGCCAGCCAGTCCGCCCATCAACCCGCCCATCAGTCCGCCAACCACTCCGCCGACTCCGCGACCGACCACGACGCCGCCGTCCACCGAACCACCCATCGGACCGTGCGGGAAGGGAACAAGGCCTTTCAAAGATGAGCCAGCTTGAGGATCTCCTTGCCGGCTGGATCCCGCGGCAGCGGTGGTTCGCCGGCAAGGGGACACCGATCGAGAAGGTGATGGTCGAGGCGGAGCACCCCGTCGTCACCGGCGAACCCGGGCTGCGGCTGCTGGTCGTCGAGGTCGGCCAGCAGGGTTCGACCTCCCGTTACCAGGTGCTCCTCGGCGTGCGCAGGGCCGGGCACCTGCGCGACGAGCTCGCCCACGCCACCATCGGCGTGTGCGAGCTGCCCGGCGACAGCAGTACGTGGGCCGTCTACGACGCGGCCCACGACCCCGAGCTGACGACGTCGCTGCTGGAGGGGATCGCAGACGAGCGGGGAGCGGACGGCATCCGCTTCCGCCGCATGCCCGGCGCGCCGATCCGCACCGGCCAGCGCAGCATCGTCCTCACCGGAGAGCAGTCCAACACCTCGCTGGTCTACGGCGAGGACTACGTGCTCAAGACGTTCCGGCGGCTGTGGCCGGGTCGCAACCCCGACCTGGAGCTCACCGCCGCGCTGGCCGGGTCGCCCTTCGTGGCCCGGCCGCACGGCTGGATCGAGACCGACCTCCCCAGCGACCGGCCGGGCGACGGCAGCAGCGTGCCCACCACGCTGGCGCTGCTCCAGGACTACCTGCGCAGCGCCACCGACGGCTGGGTACTGGCCGCCACCAGCGTGCGCGACCTGTACGACACGCCCGACCTCCCGCCGGGCGACGCCGGTGGGGACTTCGCCGGGGAGGCCGAGCGCCTGGGCAGCGCCACGGCGGCCGTGCACCGCGCCCTGTCCCGGGAGCTGCCCACCGACGTGCTCACCCCCGACATGCTCGGCGACCTCGCCGCGGGCATGCGCCACCGGCTGGAGTCCGCCACCGCCGAGATCCCCGAGCTGAGCCGGTACGCGCCCGCGCTGCGCGCCGCCTACGACGCGTTCGCCGCCGTGGCGGAG
Organism: Nocardiopsis gilva YIM 90087; assembly: GCF_002263495.1. Classification (NCBI taxonomy): domain Bacteria; kingdom Bacillati; phylum Actinomycetota; class Actinomycetes; order Streptosporangiales; family Nocardiopsidaceae; genus Nocardiopsis; species Nocardiopsis gilva. Next base: position 5,108,072 of record NZ_CP022753.1, read on the forward strand.
CCGCTCCCGGTCCAGCGGATCCACGGCGACTACCACCTCGGCCAGGTGGTGCGCACCGATGCCGGGTGGGTGTTGCTGGACTTCGAGGGCGAGCCCGCCGTGCCGGTGCGCGACCGTCGGCGCCCCTCCAGCCCGCTGCGCGACGTCGCCGGGATGCTGCGCTCCTTCGACTACGCCGCCCACTACCAGCTCATCGGCAGCGCGTCCGAGGAGACCCTGGCGCCGGCGGCCCGCGCGTGGGCGCGGCACAACCGGGACGCCTTCTGCGCCGGGTACGCCGCGGCCGGGGGCGTGGACCCGGAGAAGCACCAGGCCGTGCTGCGCGCGTTCGAGTACGACAAGGCGGTCTACGAGGTCATGTACGAGGCCCGGAACCGACCGTCGTGGCTGCGCATCCCCCTGGACTCGATCGCGGAGCTCACGCGATGAACCGGCACCCGCGCCGCGTCCCCCGTGCGCACCATCCACGCCACACACACGACCCGCGGCACCGCGGGACCCACCCCACCCACACCAGCCCCCCGACATCCACTACCCCGACATCCACCATCGCCCTGATATTCACGACCGACCGACGGGGAACGGCATGAGCCAGATCGACCGCGCTGAACTCGACCACGCAGAGATCGACCGCCTCGTCGGCGGCGCGCACCACGATCCGCACAGACTGCTCGGGGCGCACCCCGGCCCGGACGGGACCGCCGTGCGCGCCCTGCGCCCCCTGGCGGAATCGGTGCACGCCGTGTTGGCCGACGGCACCTCCGTCGAGCTGGACCACCTGCACAACGGCGTCTTCGCCGCGACGCTGCCCACCGACACGCGTTTCGGAGCGGACGCCGGCGCTGTGCCCGACTACCGGCTGCTCGTGCGCTATCCCGGAGAGGTGGAGGGGCGCCTGGTCGACGACCCCTACCGGCACCTGCCCATCCTCGGCGACCTCGACCTGCACCTGATCGGGGAGGGGCGGCACGAGGAGCTGTGGCGGGCGCTGGGCGCGCACACCCGCCGCTTCCCGTCGGCCATGGGCGACTCCCACGGCACCGCGTTCGCCGTGTGGGCGCCGGGCGCCCAGGGGGTCCGCGTCATCGGCGACTTCAACCACTGGGACGGCACCGCGCACCCCATGCGCTCGCTCGGCGGGACGGGTGTGTGGGAGCTGTTCGTTCCGGAGGTCAGCGACGGCTCGACGTACAAGTTCCAGGTGCTCGGCCGGGACGGTGTGTGGCGGGACAAGGCCGACCCGATGGCCTTCGCCACCCAGCGGCCGCCCGAGACGGCGTCGGTCGTGCACACCTCGACCCATGCGTGGGGGGACGACGCCTGGCTGTCGGAGCGCAAGAACGCGGAGTGGGTCGCCCGCCCGATGAGCGTCTACGAGGTGCACCTGGGCTCGTGGCGGCCGGGGCTCGGCTACCGGGAGCTGGCCGAGGAGCTGGTGGACTACGTGCGGGAGATGGGGTTCACCCACGTGGAGTTCCTCCCCGTGGCCGAACATCCCTTCGGCGGGTCGTGGGGCTACCAGATCACCTCGTTCTACGCGCCGACCTCGCGGTTCGGATCGCCCGACGAGTTCCGGGCGCTGGTCGACGCGCTGCACCGGGCGGGGATCGGCGTGCTGCTCGACTGGGTCCCGGCGCACTTCCCCAAGGACGAGTGGGCGCTGGCGCGCTTCGACGGTTCCGCGCAGTACGAGCACCCGGACCCGCGCCGCGGCGAGCACCCGGACTGGGGCTCGCTGATCTTCGACTACGGCCGCACCGAGGTGCGCAACTTCCTGATCGCCAACGCGCTGTTCTGGCTGGAGGAGTTCCACATCGACGGGCTGCGGGTGGACGCGGTCGCCTCGATGATCTACCTCGACTACTCGCGGGAGTCCGGGGAGTGGGCGCCCAACGCGTTCGGCGGTCGGGAGAACCTGGAGGCGCTGGAGTTCCTGCGGGAGCTCAACGCCTGCGCCTACCGGCGCAATCCCGGCATCGTCATGGTCGCCGAGGAGTCCACGGCCTGGCCCGGGGTGACCCGGCCGACCGATCACGGAGGGCTCGGGTTCGGCTTCAAGTGGAACATGGGGTGGATGCACGACACCCTCGAGTACCTCAAGCGCGACCCGGTGTACCGGCAGCACCACCACAACGAAATCACCTTCTCGATGGTCTACGCCTACAGCGAGAACTACATCCTGCCGCTCTCGCACGACGAGGTGGTGCACGGCAAGGCGTCGCTGCTGTACAAGATGCCGGGCGACGAGTGGCGGCGCTTCGCGGGGCTGCGCGCGCTGTTCGGCTACATGTGGGCGCATCCGGGCAAGCAGCTGCTGTTCATGGGCGATGAGATCGGGCACGGCGACGAGTGGTCGCACGAGCACGGGGTCCAGTGGTGGCTGCTCGACCACTGCTACCACCAGGGCGTGCAGCGCCTGGTGGGCGACCTCAACCGGGCCTACGCGGACACCCCCGCACTGTGGTCGCTCGACACCGATCCGGCCGGGTTCACCTGGCTGGACGGAGGCGACGCCCAGGGCAACACACTGTCGTTCCTGCGGCACGGGGACGACGGCTCGGTGCTGGCGTGCCTGGTCAACTTCTCACCCGAGGTGCACACCGGCCGCCGCGTGGGCCTGCCCCGCACCGGCCGGTGGCGGGAGGTGCTGTCGACCGACGCCGAGCCGTACCAGGGCAGCGGTGTGAGGGCAGTGGGCGCCGCAGGGGTCGTCGAGGCGACCGCGGGAGAGTGGAATGGGCAGCCCGCGTCGGCCGTGGTGACGCTCCCGCCGCTGGCGACAGTATGGCTGGTGCCCGACTGACGGACCGCATCACCAGTGTGGGAAAGGCCGGGCCGCGCGCCCGGCCTTCGACTTTCGTGGCGTCCACCCGGCCGAAAGGTTGACCCTCCCCACCTGCGGTAACCACCCGAACGGCCGATGCCGGACCGCCCCCGCGCTCCCTAGTCTCGCAGGGTTCGTCCGTGCCACCAGGCACGGGACGAGAACGAGCGAGAGGGGAGCCACGTGGGCCACCAGGAGGGCGGTAGCGCCGCCGGAAAGCACGGGAAGCCACGGATCGACGTACTGGATGTGCTGCGCGGGTTCGCGCTGTGCGGGATCCTGCTGGTGAATATCGGACCCATCACGCAGATGGGGTACGGTGCCTCCCTCGCGCTGGGCCCCGACGACCCCCGGCCTCCGGTGCACCCGGCCGAGAACATGCTGCACATGTTCGTCGACGGCCGGTTCATGCCGATCTTCGCGTTCCTCTTCGGTATCGGCTTCGCCCTGTTCCTGGAGTCGGCCCGCCGTCGCTCAGAGGCGCCCCGGCAGCTGCTGGTGCGCCGCCTTGTGATGCTGGCGGCCCTGGGCGGGCTGCACATGCTCGCCTACCCGGGTGAGGTGCTCCTCAGCTACGCGATCGTCGGGCTGGTGATCCTGCTCCCAGCGACCTACCTGCCCCGCTGGGCGGTGCTGATCGGCGGCGTGGCCGGGTCCATCGCCGGGGTGACACTCGCCCACGGCGGCCTGCTGCTGGTCCCCGGGCTGTTCCTGCTCGGCCTGGCCGTGGCCCGATACGAGATACCGCAGACCCTGCAGCACCGGACGGGCGAGGTGGCCATCGCGTTCCTGCTGTTTGCGGCCGTATCGGTGGCCGCTGTGGTCTGGCAGGTCAGCGTCGGACTGGAGAACACCGGTTTCACGACGTCGAGCGTGGTCGCCGGGCTGCTCATGGCCGGTGCCTACGTGACCGGGACCTGCCTGCTGATGCGCACCCCGCTGCGACGCGTCCTGCACGCCGTCTTCGCTCCGCTGGGACGGATGGCGCTGACGAACTACCTCAGCGCCACACTGGTCGTCCTGCTCGTGGGCTGGCTGCTGGACTTCTACTCCCGCGACCAGTACGGCGCGCTCTTCGCTCTGGCCGCCGGGCTGCTGACCGCGCAGTGGGCGTTCAGCACTCTGTGGCTCACACACTTCCGCTACGGCCCCTTGGAGTGGGCGTGGCGCTGCGTAACCTGGTGGGGCATCGTCCCGCTGCGCCGTCAGCCGGAGCGCGCCATCGGCGTGGCCGCCTGATTCAACAGCCCAGGAGAGCGCCGCATCCCGTCCTGGGGTGCGGCGGCCCTGCCTCGGACAGAGCCGGTTCCCCACGGTCGGATCAGCTCGCCGTAGGCTCCACGTCCGCGACAGACTCCATCCCCGGCTCGGGGTCGGTGTCGGTATCCGGATCCGTCGATTCCGTGGCCGCCGCGGGTGCTGCTTGGTCTGAAGGATCCGCGTTGTCCGTGGACTCCGCGTCGGCGTTTAGCCGAGTGGTCTCTTCGGGCAGTGCCTCCACGCCCGCCTCGGCGGGGGCGCCGACCCCCAGGCGCAGCATGATGGCTTCGGACAACCCGGCGATGGTGCCTCCGGTGCGCAGCAACTCCAGCGGCGGAATGTCGAAGCTGGACTTCTGTTTCACCGTGGTCAGCAGCTCGGCGGCCATGAGCGAGTCCATTCCGTACTCATCGAGGCGCCGGTGCGGGTCGAGGCGATCGGCATCCATGTGCAGCACCTCGGCGAGGTGCACGGTCAAATACTCGGTCACCCGGGCAAGGGCCTCGGCAGGGGGCAGCTTGCTCAGCTCGGCCGCGATGTCCTCCTGAGCGGTCGGGTCGTCGGTGGCGTCGCCGCCGAAGAGCGGCCAGAAGCGCGGGGACGCGAGAGACGGGAGCAGACTCCGGGCCCTCACCCAGTCGGTGCGATGGACTACGGCTACCTCGGTGGCGCGGTCCCCGCCCACCAGACCGTCGAAGACACGGAGCGCTTCGTCCGAGGTGATCGAGTCCAGGCCCATCTGGGCGGCCAGCGGGGCCAGGCCGTGGCGGGCGACGTATCCCACGTCACTGAGGTGGCCCCACGCCATCGCCCCTCCCTTATGTCCCTCTCTCCGGCGGTTCCGGACGAGCGCTTCGGTGTACAGGTTGGCCGCCGCGTAGTTGGACTGGAAGATGTGGCCGACACTCGCGGACTGTGACGAGTAGGTGCAGAACAGGTCGAGATCGTGATGGCGGGTGAGGTCGTCCAGGACGGTGAGTCCACCCATCTTGGGGCGCAGCACAGCGCTGAAGCGTTCGTCGGTTAGCTCGGCGAGCGGGGCGTCGTCCAGATCCATGGCTGCGTGCACCACGCCGCGCAGCGGGTACCCGCCCTCCTCGATCCGCCGCAGCACATCCGCCATGGCGCCAGCGTCGGAGCAGTCAGCGGCGTAGGCCGTCGCGGCGACGCCGTTCTCGGCGAGGTCAGCAATAAGCTGCGGCGCCTCGGGTGCCTCCGGGCCCCGACGGGAGACGAGCGCGAGCTGGCGGGCGCCGCGTTCGGCCAGGTGACGGGCGGTGGCGGCGCCGAATCCGCCGATCCCTCCGGTGACCAGGTAGGTACCGTCGGGGTCCAGCCGGGGCGGGGCCGGGGGGCACGGGCGCACCGGAGTGGGCAGGCCCTGGTCATCGAAGGTGACGATAACCTTGCCGATGTGCCGGGAGTGCTGCAGGAGCGCGAACGCCTCCCGCACCTGGGCGGCGGGGTAAGTGGTGTGGGGCAGAGGGCGGAACCGACCCTCGTTCAGCCCCTCGACCACCTCGGACCATACGCGGCGGGCGATATCAGGCCTGTTCAACAACGCGTTGAGATCGACACCGCAGAAGGTGAGGTTGTTGTGGAAGGGGCGTAGCGGCAGCGAGCCGTCCGCCATGATGTCACGCTTGCCGAGCTCGATGAACCGGCCACCGGGCTTGAGGAGGTCGAGCCCCCGACCGATCGCCTCTCCGGCCAGTGAGTTGAGCACGACGTCCACTCCCCGTCCCCCGGTTGATTCCATGACGCGGGGGACGAAGTCCAGGTCGCGGGAGTCCAGTACGTCCTCAACCCCCAGTACACGCAGGAAGTCGCGCTTGATCTCGCTCCCGGCGGTGGCGATGACGCGCGCGCCCCGGTGGCGCGCGTAGTGAAGTGCGGCCAGGCCGACGCCTCCGGCGGCGCCGTGCACCAGGACCGTCTCTCCCGGTCCGAGCCGGGCGAGGTCGCCCAACGCGTACTGCACCGTGGTGAACGCGACCGGCGTGGTGGCGGCCTCGGCGAACGTCATGTGATCGGGGATCCGGCCGACGGCGTGTGCTGCGGTCTGTGTGTGGGACGCGAGCGATCGCGGAGCCACGGCGAGCACGCGGTCACCGGCCTTCATATCCTCGACTCCGTCCCCGACCGCCGTGATGATTCCCGCGCACTCCAGGCCGAGCCCCTGCTCGGTGAACGTGCCTTCGACGGCTTCAGCCGGGAGCAGCCCGGTGGCCTGCATGATGTCACGGTAGTTCAGGGCGGCGGCGCGGACCTCGATGCACACCATTCCGGGGGCGGGCTCGGGGATGTCGGCCTCGACCCATTCCGTCCGGTAGCTCAGCCCGATGTCGCGCACGTTGAGTGAGTAGGCGTCGATCTCCGCTTCCGGGACCAACGAGGGGTCCCCGGTCTCACGCGGGACGAACCGTCCGCCGCGTGTGAGCGCGATCTCGTTCTCGGTGGACTCTGCGGCCAGTTCGGCCGCGAGCCGACGGGCATCGACCGCCGTGTCGCCGACGCGCTCCAGACTGATACAGGTGATCGGCAGGTCAGGGCACTCATTGGCCAGGGAGCGAGTCATTCCCCAGACAGCGGCATCGGCGGGGACATCGGGCTTCTCCGGAGCGGGGAGGGCCCCGCTGGGGCGGGTGACCAGGACCAGCCGCCGTAGCGGGGTTGGGTTGTCCGGGGAAAGACCGGTGACGAGCCTGCGCAACAGTGCTGCCCTCTGGGTGGCTCTCTGCACGCAATCCTCTCCGGGGTCCGGCTCGCCCAGTATGAGCGTGATCGAGGTGTTCGTATCCTGACCGGCGGGAAGGTCGGTCCACGCCTCATCCTCGGCGGTGGCGGCGACAACGCGCGATCCGTCACCCTGCGCCTCATCGAGCTCCGCCACTGCCCGTGCCAGGTGAAGCTCCGCCTCGCTCTCGGCAACGAGGAGGTGGTGACACGTATCCGCGTCCGCTTCCGAGGTCGCCTCACCGGTCGCGGTGGTGAGCGGGGCACCGACAGGCGCGACGGTCGTCTCCGCAGGCGTGGACGCGAGGATGATCGAGAAGTCCTCACGTGCGGGCGCGTCTTCGCTGCCGGTCTGGACGACGTTCTCGAAACCGCACCGGCGCAACAGCTCCGGCCACTGGTCTCGGGCGAGGAACCTTCCGTCGGGGCGGAGGTCGGTGTCGGCGGCGTCCCAGAAACTCTCCAAGATGCCGAACATCGCCGCCCCCAGAGCGTTGTTGTGGAACTCGGTGGCCAGGAGGTATCCGCCGGCGGCGAGGAGGGACGCCACCCTGGGCACCGCCACCGCCATGTCGCTGGCGGTGTGCAGGGCGTTGGCGGCAAGGACGATGTCGTAGCCGCCGACGGTGAATCCCTGATCCGCGGGGTCGGTGTTCAAGTCCAGGACGCGGTAGTCGACGAAGTCGTAGGCCGCGAGGTACTTGTCCGCCGCGGTGAGGAAGAAGGGCGAGATGTCGGTGAACGTGTACCGGGTGCGCTCCGGCGGGAAGAGGGGCAGCAGTGCCTGGGTGAGGCCTCCCGTTCCCGCCCCCACCTCGAGTACGCGCAACGGCCTGTCGGTCGGCCACTCGGCCACGATCTGCTGCAGCAGCGCCCGGGCCACACGCTGGCTGAATCGCATGTGGGGCGAGGCCGCGTAGAACTGACGCACCAGCTCACCGGTGCTCTCCTCGGCGAGCATCTCCAACGGGTCGCGTTCCGCGCGCACAAGTTCCGGGAGACGGCACAGCTGATGGAGGATCAGCGCCATCTCGTTCGTGAACGACGGCAGGTCGGACACGACATCGCGGCCCGTGTGCGGGTCCGAAAGGGCGCGAGCGGGAATCCGGTACCCGCCACCGGGGACCGGCTCCAGCAGGTCCGCTGACCGGAGCAACCGCAGCATCGTCTCCTGGAAACGGGCCAGGTGGTCTGGTGCCCGACTGACCGTGTCCTCCCAGTCGACGCGATCGGCTGCCTCCGGCGCCATGGCCAGCCTCGTCTTGGCCAGCAGCCGCGTGCCGAGCGTGGGAAAGCGCTCCGTGAACCGCGCGTAGTCCTGTGCCCCCCAGGCCCGTCGTACCTCGTCGATGCGCGGAGCCGCATGAGCGGCGATGCGATCCGGCGGGGGCAGCGGTGACGCAGCGGCCGGCTGGTCGAGGTGGGGGGCGGCACGCATGACGGTTCGCTGCACCGTGAGCGGCCGCCGCTGCTGGACGGCCAACCGCCGCTCGCGCACCCCGTACAACTCCGCGGTGACGGCACCATTCGCGTCGGTCACAGTGATGTCCCAGCACAGCTCGTGTGGCACGCGTGTGCGGTCACGTGCCCAGATCCACCCCTGTCCGGTCGGGGCGCGCCAGGCTTTCACGGCACCCACCGCAGCGGGCAGAAAGATATCCCCCTCCTCGAGGAGCAGTTCCGCCAACGGAATGACGGACTGCAGTGCTCCGTCCAAGACAGCCGGGTGCACCAGCAGGCGGTTGTCAAGGTCATCGGTCCGGTAGGCGGCGAGGACCTCGCCTTCACCCGCCCACAGATCCTGGAGGACCTGGAAACCGGGGCCGTATTGCAGCCCCAGACTGTCTAGCCATTCGTAGTGCTCGGTGCCGCCGACGTGGCGGGAGCACCGGCCGCGGACCCCGGCCACGTCCACCGGCGCGGGCGCCTGCCCCAGCAGGCGACGCACCCGGCCACGGGCGTGGGCGCGCGGCTCCTTTCCTGACTCGTCGAAGCTGGTGATATGCGTGATGCCGTCGTCAGGGGACACCGATGTCTGGACGCGCATCGCGGTCGCGTCGGGCCAGGAGATCACGAGGGGCTGCGTGAACTCCCAGGCGTGGGCTTCCACCGGATACCCGAGCGCCAGGCGCCCTGCGCTCAGCGCCATTTCGATGTACCCGACCGCAGGGAAGACGACGGATCCAGCGAGCTTGTGATCGGCAATCCACGGAGCCATCGCCGGTTCGACCGGCCCCTCCCAGGAGGAGATGGCCGCAGGCAGCCGCGCGCCGAGGAGCGGGTGGTCGATGGGGCTCGGCGGTGGTGGGGCCCAGTCGTGCGGGGCGCCGTTCCAGTGGCGTTCACGCTGCCAGGGGTAGGCGGGGAGATCGACCACCCGTCCAGCGCGGGGGAAAAAGGCGCTCCAGTCGATGTCCGCCCCCGCCGCGATGAGTGAGGTGACAGCGGTGTCCACGGCCTCACCGCCATCGGTGTCGCGGCGCAGGGTAGCGGTGAGCGAAGGGCGGCGCTGCGGTGAGGCGTCGAAGAGGCGGCGCAGGTAGGGGAGGAGAATTGGGTGCGGGCCGATCTCCGCGAAGACCTCGATGCCCGAGGCGCGCAACCGCTGGGCGGCCGCGGCGAAGAGAACCGGGTCGCGGACGCCGCGCCACCAGTGGTCCGGGGTCAGCTCGGTGCCCTCGATCAGGTCTCCGGTGATCGTCGAGGCCAGCGGGATGTCCCCCGGCTCCGGGGACAGCCCGTCGAGCGCCTGGAGCAACGGATCGCGGACCGGGTCCATGGCCGCGCTGTGAAAGCCGTAGTTCAGGTCGAGCCGCCGGGTGAACACGCCGCGCCGGTCCAGTTCGTCGGCCACGGCCGTGATCTGCTCATCCGGCCCGACCAGGGTGAGGTCGTGGTCGCTGTTGATCCCGGCGATCTCCACATCGGGGTGGCGCTCCGTCAGCTCTCCGGCGTCCTGCGGGGAGAGATCGACGGCGAGCATGCGGCCGCTCCCCGCGGTGGGCGCCTGGGCCGCGCTTCGGGCGGCCACGATCCGCGCGGCCTGGCCGAGGCTGAGCATGCCCGCGGCCCACGCGGCGGAGGTCTCGCCCACGCTGTGTCCGATGGCGGCGGCGGGACGGATGCCGTGGGCGGCCAGCAGGCGGGTTAGGCCTACCTGCACGGCGAACAGCAGCGGCTGGGCGACCTCGGTCCGGTCCAGCCGCCATTCGTCGGGCGGCAGCGCCAGCTCCTCGACCACCGACCACCCGAGATGCGGTGCCAGTTCGGTGTCGGCCTCGGCCATCCCCGCGGCGAACACGGAATCGGATGCCAGCAGGTCAGCGCCCATGCCCACCCACTGCGCGCCATTACCGCTGTAGACGAACGCGACCCGCCCGTCGGCGGCGGGAGCGTCGGCGACGGGAGCGTTCCTCAGCCGCTCGGCCGCCTCCGCGCCGTCGCGGGCGAGCACCACCGATCGGTAGGGGTGTTTTCCGCGTCGGACCGACGAGGTGTAGGCGATGTCGTAAAACTCCTGGGCTCCGGCGGCGTCCACGCGCGCCGCCATGGCCTCGGCAGCTCGGGCGAGGGCGTCGGGGGTGCGTGCCGAGACGACGACCGGTCGTCGGAGGCTCGTGTCCGGCATCCCGTCGGGCGCGCCTACCGCCCCTGGGGCCGCGTCCGGCCGGTCCGCATCGAGCATGGTGTCGACGTCGACGTTCCCCGCGGGCTCCGTGTCCCCCCGCCCCACCGTGGTGGGAATGTCGACCGGTCCTTCCTGGTGGGCCGTTGCGGCGTCGGCGGGCGGGCCGGCGACGATGACGTGCGCGTTGGCGCCGCCGAACCCGAAGGAGTTGACGCCTGCTAGGCGACGTTCGGTCGCGAGCGGCTCGACGTCACTCGGCTCGACGGCGGGAGCCAGGCCCAGCCCCGGGAAGTCGATGTCCGAATTGAGCGGGGTGGCATGCAGTGAGGCGGGGATGTGTCCGTGTCGGAGCACGAGCAGCGCCTTGAATAGTCCTGCCATGCCCGAGGCAGGTTCCAGGTGCCCCATATTGGACTTGATCGAACCGATCGGCAGCGGCCCGGACCGGTGTCGTCCCAGGACGCGACCGATGGACCGGCACTCGGCCGGGTCTCCCACGATGGTTCCGGTACCGTGCGCTTCCACGTATACGAGGTCGTCGGGCGTCACACCGGCACGGGCGTAGACCGTGCGGAGCAGGTCCTCCTGCGCCTCGGTGTTGGGGAGCGCCATGCCCATGGTGCGCCCGTCGCTGTTGGCGCCCCACCCCAGCAGTACGCCGTGGATTCGGTCGCCATCGGCGCGCGCCTCGGCCAGACGCTTGAGCACGACCACGCCGCCGCCTTCGGCGCGTACGAATCCGTCGGCGTCGGCGGAGAACGCCGCGCACCGGCCTTTGCGCGAAAGCATCGAGGCCTGGGAGAAGGCCACGTAGATGGAGGGGCTGAGCAGGATGTTGACCCCGCCTGCCACCGCCATCCCACCGTCGCACCCCACCCGCTGGCAGGCGCGTTCCAGAGCCGTCAGGGACGAGGAGCAGGCGGTGTCCACCGCCATGCTGGGGCCACGCAGGTCGAAGGCGTAGGAGAGCCGGTTGGCGGCGATCGAGTGCGCCCCGCCCGACGCGGTGTAGGCGTTGATGGTCTGCGGAGACGACATCTGCAGTCCGCCATAGGAGGAGTCGGAGATGCCCACGAACACGCCGGTGTCCGTTCCGGCGATGTGGTCGGGGTCGATGGCGGCGTCGTCGAGGGCTTCGGCGGTCATCTCCAGCAGCAGCCGGTGCTGCGGGTCCATCTGGGCGGCTTCCTTCGGGGAGATCCCGAAGTACTCGGCGTCGAAGCAAGCGATGTCGTCGAGGAAGGCACCGGCGGCCGTGTAGCTCCTGCCGACCCGGGGCATGGCCTCGTCCACGAACCGCGCGACCTCGAAACGGTCGGCCGGCACCTGGCTCACCAGGTCGCGGCCTTCATCCAGGGCCGTCCACAGCGTGTCGAGGTCGTGGATGCCGCCAGGCAGGCGGCATCCCACACCGATGACCGCCACCGCTTGGTCGCCGAATTCGTACGTGACTGCACCCATGATCTCCCCCTCGTGCAGCCCGACCGATGGCGATCCGGGGCCGAACGATCACCGCACCCATGATCGCCGTACGCGGTCTCAAAGTTACGCACCGGACATTCTCACCCGCAGGACTTCCGGCAGATCCTTCGATATCCCGATCCATCACGCCTGGTCGCAGGGGTATCCGCGGACGAGAACGGGCCACCTGGCGCCATACCGGACCCACTGGAACCTCCGCCGAAACCCCGAAAGTCACCCGCAGTCCGATACCGCTACGTAAAGTCATGACCTGTGGGAAGGGAGGGCGCTCCCAGCGGTCGTGTGTGATGGCCCCGCGCTCCGCCTCATCGCGTGCCGCCCTCGGCAGGGAGGTCGCCATGTTCACCGCGTGGAGCGCCCTCGTGTACCGCCTCCGCTGGGAGATCATCGCCTTCACGTTCACCATGGCGGTACTCAACGGGCTCTGGGGCGCCGGAGTCGCGCCCTACCTCTCCACCGGAGGGCTGGTCCCCGCGGGCACCGAATCCCGCTGGGTCGCCGACATTACCTACCAACAACTCGCGGCGATCGGCGACACCATCCTCCTCTACCGCGGAACCGAGAGCGGATACGGCAATCCAGCTTTCGACGACGCGGTGCGTTCCAGCGTCCGCGCACTGCCGCGGGACGCCGCGCTCGACGCGTACACCCCCTGGAACGCTTCCCAGAAGCGGGCCGACAGGCTCGTGTCGAGGGACGGGGGCACGGTCGCGGTGGTGGTACGGCTCGCGGGGGCCAACACCACCGAACGCAACGACTCACTGCGCCGTGTCCGCGACACCGTCGAGACCCCCGACTTACCGCGGTCCGGCGTGGACGTGAGCGTCACCGGCCCGCCCGCGATTCGGGCCGAGTTCCGCGAGCTGGCCATGAGCGACCTGGCCCGCGCCGAGCTGGTCGCCTTCCCGCTTCTGTTCGTCGTGCTGCTCTGGGCGTTCGGCAGCGTCACGGCAGCCACGCTCCTGGTTGTGGTCGGCGCGGTCACGGCGGCCTGCGCCACCGCGGTGCTACGCCTGATGGCCGCGTTCACCGAGGTCACCACGTTCGCGCTGAACGTGGTCGTCATGCTCGCCCTCGCTTTGACCCTCGACTACGCGCTGTTCATGGTCAGCCGGTTCCGGGAGGAGCTGGACCTCGGCCGCGAGGTCCCCGACGCCCTGGCCGCCACGATGCGCACGACCGGCCGCACCATTCTGGTTTCCGGACTCATCGTCGGTATCTGCTCAAGCGGCCTCCTCGTGTTCGACCTCGGCGCGCTGAGCTCGCTCGGGCTGGGCGGTATAGCCGCCACGTTCCTGGCCATGGTCGCGGCGCTCACGGTACTGCCCGCCCTGCTCGCCGTCATCGGCCGAGGCATCGACCGGTTCCCCATCGGGCGTCGCAAGGTGCAGGTCCCCGGAACCACCGCCACCGGGGTGTGGGCGCATCTGGCCCGGGGAGTGATGGCGCGACCGCTGCGTTTCCTGACCGCGAGCACCGCCGTGCTCGTCGTGCTGGGGATCCCCTTCGCCGGGGCACGGTTCACCACGACGGGCCCCGAGGTGCTGCCCGCGCACGCCGAGTCCCGAGCGGCCTATGAGGCGCTGAAACACGACCTGCCGGAAATCACCCTGCCCGATGCCACGGTCGTCGTCACCCGCCTGCCGAGGTTCAGCGCGGACGAAGCACTCGACGCCTACGTCGAGCAGGTGGAGGAACTGCCGGGCGTGCGGGAGGGGCGGGTGTTGGGTCGCGACCGCGGTCTGGCCGCCGTGGCCGTCGACTTCACCGCTGGGCCCAAAAGCGACGCGGCACGCGATGTGGTGCGGGAGCTCCGCGCCCTCGCGCCGCCGCCCGGCGCCTCCACGGCCGTCGGCGGTCAGACAGCCGAGTTGATCGACACCCTGTCCTCGGTGCGTGGCGACCTGCCGGTGATGTTGGGGACGGTGGTCGGGGTGACGCTGGCCCTGCTCTTCGTCGCGTTCGGATCGGTCCTGCTTCCCGTCAAGGCCGTGGTGGTGGGCGCGCTGTCGCTGACCGCGTGCTTCGGCGTGGTGGTCTGGGGCTTCCAGGACGGCTACCTGGCCGGCCCCTTGGCCTTCACCGCGCCGCCGGGAATCGACCCCAGTGCCATCGTGCTGATCGCTGTCATCGCGTTCGCCCTGTCGATGGATTACGAGGTGTTCCTGCTCGGACGCGTTCGCGAGGAGTGGCTGCGGTCCGGCGACAACACCGCCGCCGTCGCCGCGGGGATGCAGCGCACGGCCGGTCTGATCAGCCGTGCCGCGCTGCTCATGGCCATCGTGATCGGCGCGCTGGCCACCGCCGAAGTGGTCCTGGTCAAGATGGTCGCCGTCGCCCTGCTCGTCGCGGTCGTCCTGGACGCCAGCTTGGTGCGGGTGATCCTCGTCCCCGCCGCCATGCGGCTCATGGGCCGCGCCAACTGGTGGCTGCCCCGCCCCGTCTCGGCCCTGCACCGCAGAATCGACGTGCTGGAGCCGCCGCGCGCCTCCTCCTCGGCGCCGGAGCCGGAGGAGCCTGATCGGCCGCGGGTCTGACCTGCGGTGCCGACCGGCCCGACCTGGTCGCCGACCCCGCCACCACGTGGTTCGCCAACCAGGTCCGCACGGTCGACGGTGGGCTCGAACTCGCGTGAGCGGAGAGGGGGCGGCGGCCCCGGTCCGCAGGGTCGCCCGGCCCGGCTCAGCCCGCCTCAGCGGCCAGCGCCTGCTCGGTTCCCGGTTCGGTGTCTGCCTCGGGTCCGCGACCTGTGTCCGCTTCGGAGTCCGCATCGCCCACGGTTTCGGCTTCGGATTCTGGAGGGGTATCGGCTTCGGAGGCGGCGGTCGTCGCGGATCCCGTGGAGACGCCTAGGCCCAGGCGCAGCATGATGGTCTGGGTGAGACCGGAGATGGTGCCACCGCTGCGCAGCAGTTCCAGGGGCGGAATGTCGAACGCGTACTGCTGTCTCATCGTGGTCAGCAGCTCGGCCGCCATGAGCGAGTCGAGCCCGTACTCGTCGAGCCGCCTGTCCGGGTCGAGGCGGTCAGGATCGATGTGCATCACATCGGCGAGGAGCTCGGTCAGATGATCCATGATCACGGCGCGAGCCTCGTCGGTCGGCAGTTTGCTGAGCTCGGCGATGATGTCCTGCCGATCGGCCCCGGTAAGGTTCACGTCGCCGTCGAGCAGCATCCCGAAGCGGGGTGAAAGGAGCGAGGGCAGATTCCTTCTGGCCATCCCCCAATCGGTGCGATGAACGACGGCCACGTCGGCGTCGCGAAATCCCTGGATCAGGCCGTCGAGCACGCCCATCGCCCGCGTCGAGGTGACGGCTTCCGCGCCCAGGCCCTCCGCCACGGAGCTGAGCCCCTGGCGGGCGACGTATCCCACGTCGCCGATATGGCCCCATGCCACGGCCAGCCCTGGCAGGTGGCGGCTTCGCCGTCGGCGGATGAGCGCCTCGGTGTACAGATTGGCCGCCGCGTAGTTCGCCTGGAGAACGTTGCCGATGTTCGCGCTCTGCGAGGAATAGGTGCAGAACAGGTCGAGGTCACATCGACGGGTCAGCGAGTCGAGTGCCTGCAGCCCTCCCATCTTGGGTCGCAGTACCGAGGCGATGCGATCGCCTGTCAGGTCGATGAATTCATCGTCGTCCAGTTCCATCGCGGCGTGCACGACCCCGCGCAGCTGGTACCCGTCGGCGTCGATCCGCCGCAGGACGTCCGCCATCGCGTCGGCGTCGGAGCAGTCGGCCGCGTAGGCGGTGGCCTGAACCCCTCCTTCGGCCAACTCCGCCAGCAGATCGGACGCCTCAGGCGCCTCGGCACCGCGGCGGGACACCAACGCGAGGTGGCGTGCGCCGCGCTCGGCAAGATGACGCGCGGTGGCCGCACCGAATCCGCCGAGTCCGCCGGTCACCAGATAGGTGCCCTCGGCGTCCAGCTGCGGCGCGACCACCGTGCGACGACGAACGGAGACCGGCTCGCCCGGCTCGTCGAACGTGACGATGACCTTCCCTATGTGCCGTGAGTGCTGAAGAAGGGTGAACGCCTCCCGCACCCGGGCGGCGGGGTAGGCGGTGTAGGGCAATGGGCGGTACCGGCCGTCGTGGATCCGCTGGGTGACGTGGGACCACACGCCGCGCGCGTAGTCGGGGCGGTCGAGCAGGGCATTGAGGTCGACGCCGCAGAAGGTCAGGTTGCGGTGGAAGGGCTTCAACGGCAACGACCCGTCCATCATGATGTCGCGCTTGCCCAGTTCGATGAACCGGCCGCTGGGTTTGAGAAGTTCGAGCCCGCGGGCAATGGCCTCCCCGGCCAGGGAGTTGAGTACCACGTCGACGCCCTGGCCCCCCGTCAGCTCCATGACCTTCGGCACGAAGTCCAAGTCGCGGGAGTGGAGAACGTCGTCCACACCCATGGACTTCAGGAGGCCGCGCTTGATCTCGCTGCCCGCCGTCACGATCACCCGCGCTCCCCTCTCGCGGGCGTACTGCAGAGCGGCCAGGCCGACGCCCCCGGTGCCACCGTGAACGAGGACCGTCTCGCCAGAGGCCAGCCGGGCGAGGTCGCCCAGCGCGTACTGCACCGTCGTGAACACCACCGGCGCGGTGGCGGCCTCGGCGAACGTCATGTGGTCAGGGATCCGGCTGACCGCGTGGGCCGCGGTGATCGTGTGGGAGGCGAGGGAGTTGGGTGCCAGGGCGAACACTCGGTCCCCCACCTCGAGGCCCTCCGCACCCGCCCCGACAGCGGTGACCACACCGGCACATTCCAGCCCCTGCCCCTGCTCGGTCAGCGTCCCCTCGACCGCTTCGGCCGGCAACAGGCCGATGGCCTGCATGACGTCGCGGTAGTTCAGTGCGGCGGCGCGCACCTCGATGCACACGCTTCCAGGAACAGGCTCGGGCCGGTCGGTCTCGACCCACTGCAAGTGGTAGCTCAAGCCGGGCTCGCGCACATCGAGCGCGAAGGCGTCCACCTCGGCGGAGGGAACTTCGGGGACATGCTCGATCTCGCGTGGCACGAAGCGGCCCCCGCGCGTCAGGACGATCTCATCTTCGGCTGTCTCCCCGAGCAGTTCGGTGACGAGCCGACGCGCGTCGACGTCCGTGTCACCGCTCCGTTCCAGACTGATGCGGGTGATCCGCACGTCGGAGAGCTCATTGTCCAACGTCCGCGCCATACCCCACATCGCGGCGTCGAGCGGGGCTTCGGGCTTCTCCGGAGCGGGCATCGCGCCGCTGGGCCGCGTGACCACGACCAGTGACCGCACCATCGTCTCGCTCTGGTCACCTCGGGCCGCGACGATGGAGCGCACGAGCTTCGCGCGCTGGACGGTCCGGGAGACACTGTCCGGCCCGGTCTCGTCCCGCTCCGCCAGCAGCAGAGTGATGGAGACGGTTTCCTCCTGTTCGGCAAGCAGGTCCGCCCAGGCGCCGGACTCGTCGGGAGCGACGACGGCCTGTGTTTTGGAACCCGCGGCTTCGGCAGCGGCCGCCACGGCGTTGGCCAGCGGGAGCTCCGCCTCGGCCTCGACCGCGATGAGCTGGCAGGGCGGATTCGAGACGGCGTCGGATCCCGTGGCCGCGGAATCGTCGGTTAGGGCGGCGTCCCCGGCGTGGAGAGAAGCCGCGCCGACCGGCGGAGGCGGCGCCTCCGCCCCGGTGGCGGCGAGCAGCACCGAGAAGTCGCTGTATCCCGGTTCCTCGGGGGAACCGGTCTGGACGATGTTCTGGAAACCCGAACAGCGCAGCAGATCCGGCCACTGATCGCGGGCCAGCGCCTTTCCATGCGGTCGCAGCTCGGTATCGACGGCGTCCCAGTGGCTCTCCAACGTCCCGAACAGGCCGGTAAGCAGGAAGCGGTTATGGAACTCCACCGCCAGCAGCTGCCCGCCCTCGGCGAGGAGGGAGGCGACGCGGGGCATCGCGGCGCCCATGTCACGGGCGGTGTGCAGGGCGTTGGCGGCCAGCACGAGGTCGTACCCGCCAGGCGTGAACCCCTGCTCCGCAGGGTCGGTGTCCAGGTCAAGGACCTGGTAGTCGACGAAATCGTAGGCCGCGAGGTTCTTCTGCGCCGCGGCGAAGAAGAACGGCGAGACATCGGTGAACGTGTATCGCGTGCGCTCTGGGGGCAGGAGGGGCAGCACGGCCTGGGTGAACCCTCCCGTACCGGCCCCCACCTCCACCACCCGTAGCGGCCGGTCGGTCGGCCAAGCGGCCACGATCTGCTCTATGAGTGCTTGTGCCAACTGGTAGCAGAAGCGGTTGGGCGGAGATGTAGCGAACAACTGGCGAACAATTTCACCGGTGCTCTCGTCGGCGAGCAGTTCCAGGGGGTCGCGCTCACCGCTCGCTATCTCGGGAAAGTGGCGCAACTGGTGGAGGAGGAAGACGAGGATGTTCGCGTACGACGGCTGGTCGTGAACGAGCTCGTAGACGGCGTGCGGCTCGTCGGCTTCAGAGGGAATCACCCGCACCTCTCCACAGGGGAGTGACTCCACAAAGTCGTGGGCGTCGGGGGAGGAGGCCAGAGTCTCCAGCATCCGGAATGAGGCATTGGGCAGGCCGGTCCGTGCTTCCTCCCACGTGATGCCTTCTCGGGCGCGAGGTGCCACCGCGAGGAGGGTCTGAATACCGAATCGCGCGATGATCGGGGAGACACGTTCGACAAAGCGCGCGTACTCCCCTCCAGGCCAGGTGTCGCGTACATCGTCCATGCGACGGGCGGCACGGGCGGCGAGGAGTTCCGGCTCCGGCAGCGGCGAGACATCGGCGGGCTGGTCCGGGTGGGGAGCGGCGCGCACCACGGTGTGCTGCACCGCCACCGGTCGTTTCCGCTGACCGGTGACACGCCGTACGCGTACCCCGGACAACTCCACGGTGACCGCGCCCTGTTCGTCGGTCACGCTGATGTCGCAGCACATTTCTCCCTGAATGCGTGTGCGGTCGCGCACCCGCACCCATCCCCTGTCGGCCGGTGTGCGCCACACTCTCGCGGTGCCGATCGATGCGACCAGAAAGGGCTCATCTCGCGCCGTCTGTTCGATCAGTGGGGCGACCGCCTGCAGGGCGCCGTCGAAGAGTGCCGGGTGCACCTCCATACCCTGCTCGTCGGCATCGTGGTGATAGGCCGCGATGACTTCGGCACTGCCGCCCCACAGGTCCTGCAGCACCTGGAATCGGTGGCCGTACTGCAGGAACCCCTCCTGGGCGACCCGCTCGTAGTGCTCGGCACCGCTGACGTGGCGCTCGCACCGCACCCGGATGGCGGTCACGTCCAGGGGCGGGGGCGCCTGTCCGAGCAGGCGGCGCACCCGGCCGTGGGCGTGCTGGCGCGGTCGGCCATCATGTTTCTCGGAACTGGCGATGCGCATGGCGCCGTCGTTGGGCGAGAGCGATGTCCGCAGGCGCACACGGGTCGCCTCGGCCCAGGGGATGACCAGGGGTTGGGTGAACTCCCAGTTGTATGCCTCAACCGGGTGGTCGAGCGCGCGTCGGCCCGCGCTCAGCGCCATTTCGATGTAGCCGGCGCCGGGGAAGATGACGGACCCGGTGATCTTGTGGTCGGCGATCCAGGGGACGATCGCGGGTTCGACCGGCCCTTCCCAGGTGGGGATGGCGGTGGGCAGCCGTGCTCCCAGCAACGGATGATCGAGAGGGCTGCCGGGGAGCCCGGCCCAGTGGTGGGGGGTTCCGTTCCAGTGGCGTTCGCGCTGCCAGGGGTAGGAGGGAAGATCCACCGCCCGCCCCGGACGCCGGAAGAACGTCGATCTCCAGTCGATGTCAGCCCCTGCCGCGATGAGAGGTGTGACGGCGGCATCCATCGATTGGACGGCGCCGGTGTCGCGGCGCAGGGTGGCGGTGACCGTGTAGCGCCTGTGCGGCGATCCGGCGGTGACGCGCCGCAGGTAGGCACACAGGATCGGGTGGGGGCCGACCTCGGCGAAGACGCCGATCCCCGAGTCCCGCAGCCGATCAGCGGCCGCGGCGAACAGAACCGCGTCGCGGACCCCGTGCCACCAGTACTCGGGCGTCAGCTCGGCTCCCTCGATCAGGTCCCCGGTCACCGTGGAGGCCAGCGGGATGCGCCCCGAAGTCGGAGCCAATCCATCGAGGGCCCGGAGCAGCGGCTCGCGGATCGGGTCCATGGCCGGGCTGTGAAAGGCGTAGTCCAGGTCAAGCCGCTGCACGAACACGCCCCGTTGTTCCAGTTCCTCGGTGAGGGCCGTGATCTGCGCGCCCGTCCCCGCGAGGGTGACGTCGCGGTCGCTGTTGACCCCGGCGATCTCCACCCCGGGGAATCGCTCCACCAGCGTCTCGGACTCCTGCGCGGACAGGCTGACGGCCAGCATGCGACCGCTTCCGGCCGTGGGGGCCTGCGCCTCGCTCCGTGCGGCCACCACCCAGGCGGCCTGGCGCAGGCTGAGCATGCCCGCTCCCCATGCCGCGGCGACCTCACCCACGCTGTGCCCGATGACCGCGGCAGGGCGGATGCCCCATGCTTCCAGAGCGCGGGTCAGCCCCACCTGCACGGCGAACAGCATCGGTTGAGCGACCTCAGTGCGGCCCAAGCCCCACTCGTCGCGCGGCCGTGCCATCACCTCGGACACCGACCACCCCAGGTAGCGCCCCAGCTCGGCGTCGGCCTCGGCCACCGCCTCGGCGAACACGGGGTCGACGGCCAGGAGATCCGCGCCCATCCCCGCCCATTGGGAGCCGTTGCCGCTGTACACGAACGCCGTCCGGCCGTCGTCAGCGGCAGGCGTGCTCGTGGCGGATTCAGCCGCCCTGAGCTTCCCAGCGGCCTCGTCACCGCTGCCAGCCAGCACCGCGAGGCGGTACGGGTGCTTGCCCCGGCGGACACACGACGTGTAGGCGACGTCGTAGAACTCCCCGGAGTCGGCCGTGGCCACCCGATCCGCCATCCGTTCGGCGGCCACGGCCAGGGCCTTGGGGCTGCGCGCCGAGACCACGATCGGTAGGGCGGTGGCCGAGTCCGGATCGGCAGCGGAATCCCCGGTGGAGTCGGGTGCGCCGGTGGTCTCCTCCCGGTCGTGTGCGGAGGGCGCGCCGGCCTGCTCGTCCGTCGGGGAATCCGATGGGGTTTCGGCCGGGGCGGCGACGATGAGGTGGGCGTTCGCGCCTCCGAACCCGAAGGAGTTCACGCCGGCCGTGCGACGTTCCGCGGCGAGGGGCTCGACCGCGCAGGGTTCGACCGCCGGAGCCAGCCCTAATCCGTCGAAGTCGATGTCGGGGTTGAGTGGTGAGGCGTGCAGCGACGCGGGAATCCGGCCGCGGCGCAGCACGAGCAGTGTCTTGAACAGCCCCGCCATGCCTGAGGCCGGCTCGAGGTGGCCCATGTTGGACTTGATCGATCCCACCGGTAGCGGGCATGAGCGGCGCCGTCCCAGAGCGCGCCCGAGGGCCCGGCACTCGAAGGGATCCCCCACCAGGGTTCCGGTCCCGTGTGCCTCCATGTAGACCAGCTCGTCCGGATCCACCCCGGCCCGTTCGTACACCGTGCGCAGGAGGTCCTCCTGCGCATCGGGGTTGGGCAACGCGAGTCCGGCGGTGCGGCCGTCGCTGTTGGACCCCCACCCCACCAGCACGCCGTGAATCCGGTCACCGTCGGCCACCGCGTCTTCCAGCCGTTTGAGCACGACCATGCCGCCGCCCTCGGCACGCACGAAGCCGTCTGCCTCGGCCGAGAACACCGCACACCGACCTTTCGGTGAGAGCATGGCGGCTTGGGAGAACGCGATGTAGACGGCCGGGCTGAGCAGGACGTTCACCCCGCCCGCTAGCGCCACCCCGCCGTCGGACGCCACCTGTCGGCAGGCCCGCTCCAAAGCGATCAGCGACGAGGAGCAGGCGGTATCCACCGCCATGCTGGGCCCGCGCAGGTCGAAGACGTGGGAGAGCCGGTTGGCCGCGATCGAGTGCGTCGCACCCGGCGCCGCGTAGGGACCGATCGCCTGCGGAGACATCATCTGCAGCCCGCCGTAGGACACGTCGGAGATGCCCACGAACACCCCGGTGTCGGTACCGGCCAGGCGGGCCGGGTCGATCGCGGCGTCGTCCACGGCCTCGGCCGTCATCTCCAGCAGCAACCGGTGCTGCGGATCCATCTGCTCGGCCTCTTTCGGAGAGATCCCGAAGTAGTCGGCATCGAACAGGGAGATGTCGTCCAGGAAGGCTCCCGCCGCCGTGTAGCTCCTGCCGACCCGCGGCATCGCCTCGTCCACGAACCGAGCCGCCTCGAACCGGTCATCGGGCACCCGCCCGACCAGGTCACGCCCTTCCTCCAGAGCCGCCCACAGCGTGTCCAGGTCGTTGATACCGCCCGGCAGCCGACACCCGGCACCGACGATCGCGATCGCTGGATGGCCGCCCCCGTCGACGATCCTCCCCATGGACCCCTCCCCCGTGCACGTTGACCGATGGCAGCGACGAATGCGCCTCACCGCCAGCAATGACCACTTTGTGCGTCTACGAGGCTACGTACGGCACTGTGCACTGCCCAGGGGTGCAGCCCGGATCGACGCGAACCTGAGGGGAAAGGTCACGCCCGAAAAGCGCCCAGCGAGGGCAAGGGAGAGGGAGGGACGCAGAACCGGCGGATGGGACCGGGCGTGCACGCGTCACGCGGACGCTGCCTCGGCACCGGCGCCACTACTCCTCGGCAGCGACCGGCGGCCGCCTCAGCGCTTGTACTTCTTGGTGTTCATGGACTCGGCGACCTTGTCGTACAGGGCGGAGTACTGGCTGTCGACGGACCAGGCGTAGACGGCGATGTCGCTCAACGGCAGGAGCCACAGCCGGACCTCGAAGGTGTCGTTGTTCTCGCAGGTCACGGTCCACGCCCGGTAGTTCGCCTTGAGGCCGTCCGCGAGGTAGACGAGACCTGGCTTGAGACCTTCATTCTCCACGAGGGGCTGGAGCTTTTGGCTCTTGACCTTGACGTTGCCGTCCTCCCAGGTATTCAGGGAGCGGCAGGTGTCGGGGGCGGAGGCCCAGCCTTCGTCTTTGTCGAACGCCTGGTCCTTGGTGGGCCACTTGTTCGGGTCCTTCTTGGCGACCTTGGGCAGCACCTGGAGGGACCCGTAACCGCACTTGGACTCACCGGGCGGTCGCATGCACAGGGTGCCGTTGGACTTGTCAGTCTGCCAGCCCTCGGGGGCGTTGATCGTGATCTTCTGGATCCCGGCCTTGGAGAACCCCTCGGGGGCCGGGGCCTCGGCGGCGGGAACGACCCCGCTGTAAGTGGCGTCGGCCTTGGGAGCGCCGTCGCCGGAGCCGTCCGAGGAATCGCCGCCCGCGCATCCGGCCGCGACCAGCGTCAACGCCGTGGCGGCCGCTGCGAGAGCCGGGAGGGAAAAGACCCTGCCTGTGGGGAAGAACCCAACGCGCGTGCGGCCGGACGTATCGGACATGCGATTCCCTCTCTCGGCGCCGGGGGTGACCTTCCGACGATATCGGGAGGACTCGGCATAGTGCGCCATCGCCCGCGTACCGTCCCGGCCACTAGCCTGTGGGCATGCCCGATGTAGCGAAGCTGCTCGACCCCGTAGCCCAGATCCGCCAGCGGCGTACCGCCCCGCTGGTCCTCGAACTCGACCTCACCGACGGCATCACCGACGAGGTCCCGGCCGACCCCATCGGCCGCATCCTGGCGAAGCGGCGGCAGCGGCTCACCGATGTGGTCGAGGGGATCCGGCGCGGCGCCCTCGATCCCCGTGTCAAGGCGCTGATCGCCAAGGTCGACGGCAAGCCGCTGGGCTTCGCCCAGGTCCAGGAGCTGCGCACCGCCGTGCGCGCGTTCCGGAACGCGGGCAAGACCGCGGTCGCCTGGAGCGAGTCGTTCGGCGAG
Organism: Nocardiopsis gilva YIM 90087; assembly: GCF_002263495.1. Classification (NCBI taxonomy): domain Bacteria; kingdom Bacillati; phylum Actinomycetota; class Actinomycetes; order Streptosporangiales; family Nocardiopsidaceae; genus Nocardiopsis; species Nocardiopsis gilva. Next base: position 5,131,857 of record NZ_CP022753.1, read on the forward strand.
CTCGGCCCCGGAACGGTCCCCTACTACCTCGCCGCCGGCTTCGACGAGATCGCGCTGCTGCCCACCGGCACCGTGGGGCTGACCGGCCTGAGCATCCGGACCACGTTCGTGCGCGACGCCATCGACAAGCTCGGCGTGGAGTACGAGGTCGGCGCGCGGCACGAGTACAAGAACGCCGTCAACATGTTCACCGAGCGCGGGTACACCGAACCGCACCGCGAGGCCACCGGCCGGATCGTCGCGTCGCTGAGCGACCAGGTCGTCGAGGGCATCGCCGCGGGTCGCGGGATGACCCAGGAGCGGGTCCGCGAGCTGATCGGACGCGGCCCGTTCCCCGCGTCCGAGGCGCTGGAGAGCGGGCTCGTCGACCGCCTCGCCTACCGCGACGAGATTATCGACGACCTGCTCGGGCGCTTCGCTTCCGGGGAACGCGAGGGCGGCCAGGGCGGTCCGGGCGACGGCGGTCGGCCGATGCTGCAGTTCGTCCCCCGCTACCAGCACCGCCAGGTGATGGCCGCGCGTGTCCCGGCCGTGCGGCGCGAGGGCTTCATCGCGCTGATCAACGCCGCGGGCGCGGTGCAGACGGGGCGCAGCCGCCGTTCCCCGATGGGCGGCGGCAGCGGCATGGGATCCGACACCATCGCGGCCGCGTTCCGTGCGGCGCGCCGTGATCCGCACGTGAAGGCGGTGGTGTTCCGGGTGGACAGCCGCGGCGGGTCGCCTGTGGCCTCCGACATCATCCGCCGTGAGTGCAAGCTGACCAGCGAGTCCGGCACCCCGGTCATCGCGACGATGGGCGACGTCGCCGGTTCGGGCGGCTACTACATCACGCTGGGCGCCGACGCCATCGTGGCCCACCCGGGAACGATCACCGGATCCATCGGGGTCTTCGTCGGCAAGCCGGTGCTCAAGGGCCTGATGGGGCGCATCGGCGTCAGCACCGATTCGATCGACGGGGGCGAGCACTCCGGCATGTTCGCCACCGACCGCGGGTTCACCGAGTCGGAGTGGGAGCGGGTGAACACACTGCTCGACACCATCTACGACGACTTCACCGGGAAGGTGGCCGAGGCGCGCGGCATGTCCCGGGAGCAGGTCCACGAGGTGGCCCGGGGGCGTGTGTGGACCGGGCGGGACGCCTACGAGCGCGGCCTGGTCGACGAGCTGGGCGGGCTGGACACGGCGGTGCGGATGGCCCGCGCGAAGGCGGGGCTCGGCGTGTCGGCGCCGCTGCGCCTGTTCCCGCAGCCCAACCCGTTGGACCGGCTGGTGCCCGCGGAGTCCAGTGAGGACAAGAGTGAGAGCGGGGAGGCGCGGCTCAGCATGTGGGGCCCGCTGGCGCACATCGCGGAGCGCCTCGGGCTGCCCGCGGAAGGCCCGCTGGTGATGCCCGAGATGTGGGAGATCCGGTGAACCCCGGTGAGTTCCTGGAGACCATGGCCCGCTTCCCCAGCGGTGTGACGGTCGTGACGGTGTCCGACGAGCTGGACGACATCGGCAGCACGGTGAGCGCGTTCGCGTCGATCTCCGCCGAGCCGCCCATCGTCATGGTCAGCGTGATCCGGACGAGTTACCTGTGCGAGGTCATCGACCTGCGCGGGAGGTTCGCGGTGAACGTGCTCGGCGAGCGCCACCGGGCGATCGCCGGGAGGTTCTCGGCCGAGGGGCGTCCCTCGGCCCGGCTGCTGGTGGCCGCCGAGGCCCACCACCGGGGCGAGCACAGCGGAGCGCTGATCCTCGACTCGGCGATCGCCGCCCTGGAGTGCTCGGTGAGCCAGCGGGTGGAGGCCGGGGACCACATCGTCTACCTCGCCTCGGTGGAGGGCCTGCCGGAGGTGGCGGGCGCGCGGGCGGGGACATCTCCGCTGATCAGGTACGGCGGACGCTACCGCGGTCTGCGGTAGCCGAAACTCTCTAGAGAGGTTGCTCCCCGCACCTTGGGGAGAGCCTATTCCCGCCCAACCGCTAGTTTCTCCGGCGCCATGTCCGCTGTGCAATGGAAGCATGGACGGCTTCTACACGGTTCTCGGGATCCTCGTGGTCGGGTTGATCCTGGCCATGATCCTGTGAACCCATCCCCATGCCCCGATCCCACACCTGTCCCCACATCACGGCCGTCCACCGGCTGCGCGAGGCCCGGTGGACGGCCGTCCGAGGCGCGAGGGCCGCCCCTTTCGTTGATCTCGGAGATATCGGGGTCTCACGGGCGATTTTGACCCCAATATCCCCGAGATCAACGGAGGGTCAGGCGAGTCCGGCCGAGTCAAGCCAGTCCGCCGCGACGTCGGCGGCGTTCTCGTGGTCGATGCTCACGCGTTCGTTGAGTTTGCTCAGCGTCTCGGTGGTGAGCTTCGCGGACACGGCGTTGAGCGCGGCGCGCGCCTTGTCGTCGACGGCGTTGCTGTTGACCAGCGGGGTGACGTTCTGCGTGCCGAACAGGCCCTCGGGGTCCTCCAGCGGCACGAAGTCGTTCTTGACGATCGCCGGGTCGGTGGTGAACAGGTTGGCGGCCTGCACATCGCCGTTCTTCAGCGCCTGCGGCAGGAGCGAGGCGTCCAGCGCGCGGAAGTTCTTGAACTCCACGCCGTAGGTCTCGTTCAGTCCGGGGACTCCCTGGGGACGGGTCTCGAATTCGGGAGGTCCGCCGAGCGTCATGTCGCCGGCGGCCTTCTTCAGGTCCTTGAGGCTCTTCAACCCCTCCTTCTCGGCGGTCTCCCGGGTGACCGACACCGAGTCCTTGTTCTCGGCCGGGGCCGGATCAAGGATCTCCAACCCCTCGGGCAGGCGCTCCGCGACGGCCTTGTTGGTCTGCTCGGTGTCCGTGGCCGTGGCGTCCGGGTCGAGGTAGTAGAGGATGGCGCCGTTGTACTCGGGGAACACCGACAGGTTGCCCTCCGCGATCTGGTCGTAGTAGACCTCGCGGCTGCCGATGTTGAGCTGGGTGCCCACCTCCATGCCCTTGGCCTCCAGCGCCTTGGCGTAGATGTGGGCGAGCAGGGTGCTCTCCGGGAAGTCGGCGGACCCGACCACGATCTTCCCGCTGCCCCCACTGCCTCCGCCGCTGCCGTCGTCGCCGTAAGGGTTGCTGCCGCCGCAGGCGGCGAGGAGCGGGACCAGGACGAGTCCCACGATCGCGGATCGCATCGGTCTACGCATGTCGTGCCTTCTTCTCTTCCGTCACGCGGTTGATGGGGATCGGGTTCGGGTCGGCGGTGGAATGTCCGGTGTGCGGATCAGCGGCCGGCCGGCGTGCCGCGGCGCAGCGCCGGTGCGACGAGGACCCGCCCCAGGAAGCCGAACAGCGCCGTCACGACCAGCGCCAGGACGACCACCAGCAGCGAGCCGCCCAGCATCATCGGCAGGTCCTGTCGGGCCTGACCGTCCACGATGAAGCGGCCGAGTCCGCCGATGCCGACGTAGGCGGCGATCGTGGCGGTGGAGATGACCTGGACGGCGGCGGTGCGCAGACCGAGCAGGATCAGCGGCAGCGCGACCGGGAGTTCGAGGCGGAACAGCACCTCCGCGCCGCGCATGCCCATGCCCTGGGCCGCGTCCTTGAGTTGCGGGTCGACGTTGCGCACGCCCTCGTAGGTGTTGACCAGGATCGGCGGAACGGCGAGCGCGACCAGGGCGACCATGACCGGTAGGAGTCCGATCCCGACGAGCAGTACGACGAGGAAGAGCACCCCGATGGTGGGCAGCGCGCGGGCGAAGTTGGCCAGGCTGGCGAGGAGGAAGCCGCCCCGGCCGGTGTGCCCGGTGAGCAGGCCGAGGGGGACGGCGATGGCCGCCGACAGCAGCAGCGCGAGGCCGGAGTAGCCGGCGTGCTCGACGAAGCGGACCGGGATGCCGCTGGGCCCGACCCACTGCTCGGGCTGGGCCAGCCACTCCAGGATCCACATGATGACGTTCATCGGTCGCCCTCCCCCGGCGCTCGGCCTCCGGGTCGGTCAGGTCCCCCAGTGTTAGGTCCGCCAGTGTCAGCTCGCCCAATGTCAGGCCCCGGATGAGCAGGTCCCGGCGTGCCGGATCCCGCACCCGCGGGGACCGCCGCCACCGCCGCGGTGTCGGACTCCGCCGACCCGTCGGCGGCCCGCCGCTCGGTCCGCGTCGTGCCGCGTGCGGCGCCCCGGCTCTGTTTGCCGCGGTCATCGCGCCGCGTCCACGGGGTCAGCAGATACTGCAGGAGCACCAGCAGGGCATCGGTGAGGAAGGCCAGCGCCACCGACAGCACGACGCCGACGATGATCGGGGCCGGGAACTGGCGCTTGAACCCTTCACTGAGGATGAGCTGGCCGAGCCCGCCCAGGCCGACCAGGGAGGCCACGCTCACCATGCTGATCGTGGCGACCGCCGCGACCCGCAGGCCCGCGATGACGACCGGGATGGCGATGCGCAACTCCACCTGGAGCAGTCGGCGCAGCGGCCCGAAACCCATGGCGACGGCGGCCTGGCGCACGTGGTCGGGCACCTGGTTGAGGCCGTCGACGACGTTGGGCACCAGGATCGTCAGCGTGTAGAGGGTCAGCGGGATGATCGCCGTCCACAGGCTGAACCCGGTGTAGGGCAGCATCAGGAAGAACAGCGCGATCGACGGGATCGCGTACAGGACGTTCACACCCGTCAGCACCGGCGGGTACAGGGGGCGCCACCGCGCGCTGGCGATGCCGATGGGCAGGGCGAGCGCCAGACCGAGCAGGATCGGGGCGTACGACAGCAGCGTGTGCTCGACCAGCCGGGGCCAGACGATCGTGGCGAAGTTGTCGCAGGTCCAGGTGAGCAGCGACGGACCTTCGGTCTCCTCCGAGGCGAGGGAGCGCACCGCCGTGCACAGGCCATCGGTCATGGCGCACCCCGGTTCGCCGTGGGCTCGGTGCCCTCCTCGGGCGTGGCGGTGGTCCCGTCAGTGGTCCCGTCACTGGTCCCATCGCTGGTCCCGCTGGCCCCGCTGCCGTCGGACTCCCCCACCGACCAGATGGCCGAGCCAAGATCGGTCTGTGAGACGACACCGACGACCGTCCCGTCCTCGCTCACACCGACCGCGCGCCCGGCGGGCGAGAGCATCGCGGCGTCCAGGGCGGCCCGCAGCGAGTCGGTGGGGACGGTGAACACGTGCCCGTAGGCGACCAGGTCCAGGTCGCCGAGCTTCCGGTCGCCCTCGGCGCCGTCGAGGACCACGGCCGAGACCCAGCCGCGCGGGTGCCGCTCGGCATCGACGACCAGCAGCCACGGCTCGTCGAGCGTCCGGGCCAGAGACCGCGCTCTGCCGGCCGACATGTCGGCGCCGACGACCACGTCGCCGCGGAGCGAGAGCTTCCCGGCCGGGAAGAAGGAGAGCCGCCGCACCCCCCGGTCGTAGCCGATGAAGGACTCGACGAACTCGTCGACGGGATCGGCGAGCAGGCGTTCGGGGTGGTCCATCTGGGCGAGGCGCCCGCCGGGGCGGAACACGGCGATGGCGTCGCCGAGCTTGACGGCCTCGTCGATGTCGTGGGTGACGAAGACGATGGTCTTGTGCAGCTCGGACTGGAGTCGGAGCAGCTCCTCCTGGAGGCTGGCCCGGACGACGGGGTCCACCGCGCTGAACGGCTCGTCCATCAGCAGGATGGGCGGGTCGGCGGCCAGCGCGCGAGCCACGCCGACGCGCTGCTGCTGCCCGCCGGAGAGCTGGTGCGGGTAACGCTTGGCCTGGCCCGGTTCGAGGCCCACCAGTTCCATCAGCTCACCGGCCCGAGCCCGCGCCGCGCGCTTGGGCCGCCCGAGCAGCAGCGGCACGGTGGCGATGTTGTCCACGATGGTGCGGTGGGGGAAGAGCCCCGCCTGCTGGATGACGTAGCCGATCGACCGGCGCAGCACGGCGGGGTCGCGGGAGCGCACGTCGTCACCGTCGATCGAGATGACGCCGCCCGTGGGGTCCACCATGCGGTTGATCATCCGCAGGGCGGTGGTCTTGCCGCTGCCGGAGGACCCGACGAGCACGGTGGTCCGCCCGGCCTGGACGGTCATGTCGAGGTCGTCGACGGCGACGGTTCCGTCCGGATAGCGCTTGGAAACGCCCTCGAAGGTGATCATTGTGGGTGGCCGCGTCTCTCATCCGGGCGGTGAAGCCCCTGGTGGTTCATGGGCATGGCAGGGGGCGGTGTCTCTGGAAAGCAGGTCTCTGGAAAGCAGGTCTCTGGAAAGCAGGTCTCCGGAAGGCAGGTCTCTGGAAAGCACTGCCCCTGGGAAGCGGATCGGGTCGCAATCTTCCCGGGAAAGGAGGCGGCAAACAAGGACCGGCGAACAGCGGCGCTGCTCGCCTCGTCGACCGTGTTCACGGTGATCAGCCCTGGTCGGCGATCCATCCGGGCAGTTCGTCCAAGCCGTTGAGCACGACGTCCGCGCGTTTGGCGTCCGGCCGTTCGGCGTGCAGGTAGCCGAGCATGCCGCGGCGCAGCAGGGCCGCGCGCATCCCCGCTTCCTGCGCCGGGATGACGTCGTTGTCGATGCGGTCCCCGACGTAGAGGATCTCGCTGTGGCCGGTCCCGGCCACCTCACCGACGCGGGTGAAGAAGGCGGGGTCGGGCTTGGCCACACCCCAGGCGTCGGAGACGTGGATCTGGTCGACCGGCAGGTCCATGGCCGCCAGGGCAGGGGCGGCCGACAGCGGCTGGTTTCCGGCGATGATGACGCTCAGGCCCATGCCGCGCAGGGCGGCGAAGGCGGGACGGACATCGGGGTAGAGGTCGTCGGAGTCGAAGCTCTCGCGCAGTGAGTCGGGTTCCTCGGCACGCCAGGCAGCGGATTCGGCCTCGAGGTCGAACCCGGGCTTGACCACACGGAACACATCCATGAGCTCACGGCCCTGGGCGAGCATGCCGCCCATGAGCCCGAAGAACGCCAGGCGGGGCACACCGAGCCGGTCGGCCCACCGGGCGAAGATGCGTGTCTCGTCGATCAGGGTCTCGCCGACGTCGAACACCACACTGCGAATCGTCACGAAATGGACGCTAACACGTCCCAGGCTGCGGTTTCCTCCGGCACGCACGCACACGGGATGCACATCACACAGCGTACGGCCGACACCCACCGAGTGTTCGGGCGTGGCCGTCGGGCCACGGCGTGTGCGCACGCGCCGGGCGGCGCGAGTGGCGGGGCGCGCCCTGGTCAGCGGCGCTCCGGGGGGCGCAGGACGGCGAAGGCGTCGGTGATCTCCAGCCGTCGGGCGCGGAAGCGGAACATCGCGGCCGGACGCCCGCCGGATCGCCCCGAGGGCACGGACTCTCCGGTCTCTTCGATCTGGCCGCGGCGCAGGAGCACCCGGCGCAGGTTGGTGGCGGCGACGTCGTGGCCCAGCGCCGCCCGGTAGTAGCGGGAGAGCTCCGACATGGTGAACTCCGGCGGGGCCAGCGCGAACCCGATGTTGGTGTAGGAGAGCTTAGCGCGCAGCCGACGGCGGCCGGAGGTGACGATCGCAGCGTGGTCGAACCCCATCAGCGGCAGGTCGGAGGCGGGGTGCCACGCGGTGTCGTCGGGGATGACCGGGTCGATGTCGGCCGGAATCAGGCCCAGGTAGGCGGTCGCCAGGGTGCGTCCGTAGGGGTGGCGGTCGGGCGCGCCGCGGGTCTCCAGCTGTTCCAGGTGTGTGAGTTCGCGCACATCCACCTTCTGGGCGAGCTGACGCCGGATGGATTCGTCCAAACCCTCGGCGTGGCCGAGCTCACCGCCCGGCAGGACCCAGTGATCCTCGAAGGGCGGGCGGCCACGGCGCCACAGCAGGACACTCAGTCGATCCTGCCGAATCTGGAAGACGACGGCGAGCACCTCGTGGGCGGCAACGCCCGGCCCCGTCGGCGATTGCGGCCCCGGGTGTGCCACCGGCCGCTCGACGCCTCCCCTGCTCCGCCCTGACTCGTCCTTCTCGTTGATGTCCGCCTCCGCCCCGGTCCCGCGCATAGGTCACATGTTAGGCTTTGTCGAGTTTTAGCCTAGTAGGCACAAACTCGGCGTGGTCGTCACGACACGCCTCGAAACACGACGCCCGGCCCAGTGACCGGCGTCCCCCGTCCGAACGGAAGTGCAAGGACATGGCAATGGTCACCGCCACCGCGGACAATATGACCACGGAGATGACCACGGAGATGACCAGAGAGGCGTGGGCCGAGGAGGTCCGCCGCCTCGCGAAGGAGCGCGACGCGGTCATCCTCGCGCACAACTACCAGCGGCCGGAGATCCAGGACGTCGCCGACCACACCGGCGACTCCCTCGCGCTGTCCCGGCTCGCGGCGTCGGCGGACGCGAGCACGATCGTGTTCTGCGGCGTCCACTTCATGGCCGAGACCGCCAAGATCCTCGCACCGGAGAAGACGGTGCTCCTCCCCGAGCCCGCGGCCGGGTGCTCGCTGGCCGACACCATCACGGCCGAGGACGTCCGCGCCTGGCGCGCCGAGTACCCCGACGCCGTTGTCGTCGCCTATGTCAACACGTCCGCGGCGGTCAAGGCGGAGACCGACATCTGCTGCACGTCGTCCAATGCCGCCGACGTCATCCGGTCCATTCCGGAAGACAAGGACATCCTCTTCCTGCCGGACCAGTTCCTGGGCGCACACGTGAAGCGGGTCACCGGGCGCGACAACATCCACGTGTGGATGGGCGAGTGCCACGTGCACGCCGGAATCGACGGCGGCACCCTGCGCGAGCGCGCCGCGGCCGAGCCCGACGCCGAGCTGTACGTGCACCCCGAGTGCGGCTGCGCCACCTCCGCCCTGTACCTGGTGGGCAGCGGGACCGTTCCCGAGGAGCGCGTCAAGGTGCTCTCCACGGGCGGCATGCTGACCGCCGCCGAGAACACCACGGCGGACAAGGTCCTCATCGCCACCGAGACCGGCATGCTGCACCAGCTGCGCGCGGCCAACTCCACGACGACCTTCGAGCCGGTCAACCCGCGCGCCGAGTGCCACTACATGAAGATGATCACCGCCGACAAGCTGCTCACCGCGCTGCGTGACGGCAGCGGCGAGATCAAGGTGGACGAGGAGACCTCCACCAAGGCCCGCCGCTCGGTGGAGCGGATGATCGCGATCGGTTCCCCCTCGCGCGGCGGCGAGTAGCGGTCCGCCGTCTGACGCCATATCGGGGGTCCGGAACCCGGCGTATGCCCTCCGAACCCCCGCCAGTCGCCCCTTCTCGTCGAGTAACAGATCCCTTACTGTCCCGCCACAGCTCAGGCATGCGCCGGACAGCACCGTTCCCGCGTCGTTAGCGTCATCCGGACAACTCAGGCGCTATCTCCTTGTCTCAATTCCAGGGGTCCGCCGGGGACGGGTGTCGCACTCGAGGAGGGGGAAGTGACGACGCGCAGCGAGGCCGGACATCAACGGGGAGAGGGGTCCGATCCGGACTTCGCCGTATTGCTGCGCGAGGGGCGCGGATTCGACCGCTGCTATGACACCTTCGCCCCGCGGCTCTACCGCTACTGCTGGTCGCTCGTGGAGCCCGCGCGCGGTACGGAGGGCACGAAGAGCACGGCCACAGACAGCGGCGCCGCGGAGGAGCCCGCTGCGGCGGCCGTGCGGCAGACGTTCCTCGCCGCCGCCGAGCTCATCGGCGAACTGGGCGACCGCACCCTCTTCCGGCCGTGGCTGTTCTCCCTGGCACGGGCCGCGAGCCAGCAGCAGGGGTTCGCCACACGCTCTCCCTTCGTGGATCTGGCCACGGTCCCGGCCGAACGCCCGGCCGTGGAGGTGGCCCGGCGCCTGCCACCCAGCCACCGCGAGCTGCTCGAACTGCACCTGCGGCACGCGCTCCCGGTCTCCGAGATCGCCAAGGTGCTCAGCCTCGACACCGACATCGCGGGGGAGCTGTGCCGGGCGGCCGTACGCCGGGCCGCCGACATCCTGTCCGAGTTCGCCAAGGCGCCGGGATCCGTCGTCGACATGGTCCTGTCCGCCGACGCCATGGCGACCGGCTCCACCGACACCCCGGCGGCCAACCTCAGCGACGCCTCACGGGGCAGATCCGCCCAGAGCGGCGGAGACAGACCCGCCTGGACACCGTCCGACGTGGCCAGGCTCCTGGCTGTCCTCGAACCGCCCGGTCCACCGGCGGACCTGCGCGAGGAGATCGTGGAGGCATGCGTCGGCGACGAGGGGGTGGAGTCGCGCCGCCACGCCGCCGCCGAACTCCGTCCCCTGACCACCGAGGGTTTCCCGCAGCACCGCGAGCGGACCGAGTCGAAGGCCGCGTCGAACGCCAAGGCGCCCTCGCCCGGCGCGTCCGGCGCGACCGACACATCAGACCCTGCCGACACCTCCGAGTCCTCCCGGAAGCGCAGGCCGACCGGCGCGAGTTCAGGGAGCCGCGGCGCGGCACACCGCACCACCGCGCGACGGCGCAACCGAAGCGAGAAGCGCGGGGATCCGACGCGGAAAGGGGCCTCCCCCGGGAAGACCACGAAGCCGGGGGCACCGCGCGACACCGCGCGCGGATCCGCACAGCGCCGCGAGCCCCGGAAGCTTCCCCGGGACCGGATCACCACCAACGACGTCGATCGGATCTCGGCCACGGAACCGATCGCCCGGCCGACGAGGCCGCCGCGCAAGAATGACGGCCGATCCCCCGGCGACCGGAAGGACACGAAGAAGCCGGGGGCCAAGCGGCGCCGCTGGCCCGCGTCGGCCATCTCCGGCCTGGTCACTGTGGCCGCTTCGGTGCTGCTGTCGGCGAGCGCCGTCTTCATGACCGGCGATCCCGGCGACACCATCACCGATCCGGGTCCGCCCGGCCTGCCGTCACCGCCGCCGCTGAGCGACGAGTTGGCCACCGAGGACGGCACCGGCGAGGGCGGTGGGGTCGGCGGCTCCGGTGGCGGGAGGGCCGCGGGCCCCGCACCGGGAGGCTCCGGAGGTACCGCGCCGCGGACCAATCCGGGAGCGCCCGCCGCCGGTGCGGGCGGCACCGACGCCGCGGGGCAGCCGGAGAAGGGCGCGCAACGCGGCGACACCCGCGCGACCCCGGACCCCACAGTCTCGCCCAGCGTCTCCGCCAGCCCCAGCCCTCCGGATAAGGAGACCCCGCCGAAGAAGGACGGCGGCGGAGGCGGCAAGGGTGGCAGCGGGGACGACGGCTCCGGCGGCGCGGGCAGCCCCATGGCGCGGTTCTTCGACGACCTGAAGAACTTCCTGGGCTGACCCGCGTTCCCGGCACGGTGGGCGCACGGCCACCGCCGGGTACGTGTCACCGACCGTGTCACGCCGCCCGACGTCCCTGTGCGTGATTGGATCTCGCGGTTGGATTGCGCGGTCCGATCGATCGCGACGATGGGGCCGCGCACGCGGCAGGGATGGTCTCGACGCGAGCCGCCCTCGCTGGAGCGGCGAGCATGCCCCCTGCCGCACGCGTTCGGCCCCATCGCTCGTCCCCACTGCTCGTCCCCACGGCTGGTGAGGGCGCCGCGGACCGTCACTGTTCACGACGGGGGAGGGAGCCGCGCCACCAGGCCCCGATCGCCGTGGCCCGGTCGCGTCAACGTGCTCCGTGCGGTCCTGCGCGACCGCTGAGAATTACGAGGGGCGCCCACCACGTCGACTCGCCGCGTGGCGTCGGCATGCGGCCGCCGCCCTCGTCACGGTGGCGGGCCAGCCGGATCAGGACGGCCGCTCCAGGACGCTGGCGGTCGCGAGCGCACCTCCCGCACACATGGTCACCAAGGCGGTCGCGGCGTCGCGGCGTTCGAGTTCGTGGAGGGCGGTCGTGATGAGCCGGGCGCCGGTGGCGCCCACAGGATGGCCCAAAGCGATCGCTCCGCCGTTGACATTCACGCGGTCCAGATCCGGGCAGTGCTCCTGGGACCACGACAGGACAACGGCGGCGAAGGCCTCGTTCACCTCGACGAGGTCGATGTCGCCCAGCGTCATCCCCGCGGCCGTCAGCACCTGCGCGGTCGCGCGGATCGGTCCGTCGAGGTGGTAGTGGGGCTCCGCCCCCGTCAGAACCTGGGCGCGGAGGCGGGCGCGGGGCGGCAGGCTCCAGGCACGCGCGCGCTCCTCGCTGGTCAGCAGCACCGCGGCGGCGCCGTCGGAGATCTGGGCGGACGTACCGGCAGTGTGCAGGGCGCCGTCCGCGACGGGTCGCAGGCCGGCCAGTCCCGCGGCGGTGGTCGGGCGGAGGCCCTGGTCACGCGTGACTGTGTCTCTGTCACGCGTGGCGGTGCCCTTATCGCGGGTGGTGGTGCCGTCGTTCCCGGCATAGGGCTCTCCGGCCGTCGCGAGGGACACCGGGACGATCTCGCGGTCGAAGCGCCCCTCATCCCATGCGGTCGCGGCGCGGGCCTGGGAGCGGACGCCCCAGTCGTCGAGGTCGCGGCGGGTCAGTCCGCGGCGGTGGGCGATGCGTTCGGCGGCGGTGAACTGGTCGGGAAGGTCGAGGGACCAGTCATGGGGGCGGGGGTCGTCCGGGTGGACGCTGCGACCCAGCGGAACGCGGCTCATCGCCTCGACGCCGCAGGCGACAGCGGTGTCGACGGCACCGGCCTGGATCAGCGCCGCCGCGATGTGCGTGGCCTGCTGGCTGGAGCCGCATTGCGCGTCAAGCGTGGTGACCCCGACCTGCCAGGGCAGTCCGGCGTACAGCCAGGCGTGGCGCCCGATGTGGTTCCCCTGCTCGCCGCCCTGGGTGACGCATCCGGCGAGGACCTGGCCGACCTCGTGCGGGTCGATTCCGGCCCGTTCCACCACGGCGCGTTGGACATGCGCGAGCAGGGCCATGGGCTTCACCTCGGACAACACGCCGCGCCGCTTGCCGATGGGGGTCCGGACCGCTTCGACGATGACCGGGGTCGCCATGCCGTCTCCTGCCGCCTGTGTGCCGCCGACCTGTGTGCCGCCGACATCGTGCCGCTGTGTGAGGTGCGCACTCGGGGAGCAGAATATAACGCGTTCTAATTTTTGAGGAGAGGGCGGGAACCCGGCATAGGGGCGGGAAAGCCCACATGTGAATTTCAGATTTCGCCCACCAGCGCGGCGACTTCCGGGTGATCCACAACTCGTCACCCACGCACCGAAGAGGCGCGCCGATGGGCGACGATCAGAAACCCGCGAGCAGGGGCTCCGCCGCGACCTCCAGGCGCTGCTGCACCTGCTCCATGTCGCGGTGGCCCTTGAGGATCTCCAGCAGCTCGAAGATCCAGATACTCGCAAGCGAACCGACGAGGACATAGTCGTCGGCGTCGCGGTCGGGCAGCGCGCCTTCCTCACCCTCGGTCACCGGAGTCCCCGTGGCCACTCGGTAGAGGAGGTCGGTGATGCGCGCGCCCAGCTCGGTCTTGACCTCGGCCATGATCAGCGAGCGGACCAGCGCGTCGGCCAGTTCCGGCTCGCGCATCAATCCCCGGGTGGCGCGCATCAGCACGTCGACGGCGCGGCCCGCGGCGGTCTCGGCGTTCGGCGGGCGGCGGCTGATGCTGGTCTCCAAGAGGTCCAGTTCCTCGGTGACCACCGCGACGACCAGATCCATCTTCGATGGGAAGTAGCGGTAGAGCGTGCCCAGCGCCACACCGGCGCGTTCGGCCACCGTCCGCATCTGCATGGCTTCGACGCCGCCGCGCAACGCCAGGGCTGCCGCCGTCTGAACGATCCGCTTGCGGCGCTGGTTCTGATTCCGCATCCGCATCCCAATCGGCGCCTGGACCGCCACGGCGTTACTCCCATCATCGTCGTCGCGGGCACATCCGCCCCGCGTGGACCCTGGCACGACCGAACAGGCCGTGTCGGCCACTCCCCCGTCACCCGGACGCCATCCGCCAACGTCCGGCCGGACTTCTATGAGAACACGTTATCCAAGGATCACCTAGAACTTCATCATTAGACAACTGTGGATAAGGCCTCATCGGGCGATGTCCACGACGCCGAAGAGACCGGAAACACACACCATCCGGGGCTCTGGCGCGACTTAATAGAATTTGTTCTACTGAACGGGGCAGGGTTGGGCTACGACGGCGACCAGCGGGGTGCACCGTGGACTACTCCCTCGACCGCGATCAACAGGACCTGCGCGCGCTGGCGGCCGACGTCCTCGCGCGCGCGACCGACAGCGGGGCGCTGGACGCCCCCGACGACCCACCGTTCGACACGGCGGCCTGGAAGGGCATGGCACAGGCCGGACTGCTGGGGACCGCCGTCGGAGAGGATGAGGGAGGAACCGGGCCGGGCCCGGTCGACGTCGCCGTGGTGCTGCGGGAGGTCGGGGCCCGCGCGGCCCGGGTCCCCGCCTTCGCCACGCTCGCGCTCGGGGCGCTGCCGGTGGCGCTGTGCGGCACGCCGGAGCAGCGCGCGGCTCTCGCCCCCGTCGTGACCGGCGACCATATCCTGACGGCGCCCCTGGGCGCGCCGGGCCGCAGCGACGGTGCCATCACCGATCCGGCGACGACCGCCCACCGCCAGGGCGGCGACTACCTCCTGGACGGCGTAGCGACGTCCGTCCCCTACGCCACCGCGTCGCGCACCCTGTTGATTCCGGCGCGGCTGGACAGCGGCGGAGTCGGCGTCGTCCTCCTCCCCGCCGGCTCCCCCGGCCTCAGCCACCACCCTCAGCCGACGGGAACGCCCGACCCGGCCTTCCGCATCGGCCTCGACGGCGTACGGGTACCGGCCACCGCGCTGCTCGGCGGGGACACCACCGGTGCGGCGGCGCGCACCCTGCACCGCTGCGCCCTGGCCGGACTCGCCGCGACCGTCTCCGGCGCCCTCGCCGGTGCGCTCGGGCTCACCACCGAGCACGTCAAGACCCGGCGGCAGTTCGGCCGCGCCCTAGCCGAGCTCCAGGCCGTCACAATGAAGGTCGGCGACATCTACGTGGCCACCCGCGCTCTGGACGCGGCGATGTGGGCCGGAGCATGGCGGCTCGCAAGGAGCGGAGCGGCGAACCCGACCCCCAGCCCGACCCCCAACGCGGGCGCCGACGCGCCGTCCGCGACGGCGGCGGAGGCGGCCGACGACACCGACCACGTGCTGGCCGCCGCCGCACTCCTCATCACCGACCAGGTCCTGGACGCCTTCTACACCGCTCAACACCTGCACGGCGGCCTCGGCGTGGACGTCACCTACCCCCTGCATCGACATTTCTCCATCGGAAAGTGGGCCTCGACGGTTCTCGGCGGGCCGGAGACGCGACTCGACGCGCTCGGCCGACTGGCCGCCCTCGACGCTCCCGTCCACGTCCACGCCGAGTCCGCTCCCTAGTCCGCTCCCAGGGACCCATGGAGACCCCACATGTTCATCGATCTCACCGAGGAGCAGCGCGAGCTCCGGGACCACCTGCGCGCCTACCTCTCGGCGGTCATGACCCCGCAGGAGCGTGCGCACCCCACCGACCCGCCCGCCTACAAGCGGGTCATCCGCCGCATGGGCCGCGACGGCATGCTCGGATGGGGCTGGCCCACCGAGTACGGCGGCCGCGGGCTCGGTGCGCTGGAACAGCAGATCTTCGTCAACGAGGTGACCCGCGCCGAAGTGCCCTATCCGCTGGTCACCCTGCAGACCGTCGGCCCGGCCCTGCTCCACCACGGCACGCCTGAGCAGAAGCAGCGCTTCCTGCCCGGGATCCTGTCCGGCAAGATCCACTTCGCCATCGGCTACACCGAGCCCGAGGCCGGAACCGACCTGGCGTCGCTGCGCACCACCGCCGTACGCGCCGACTCCGGCGACTTCCTCATCAACGGGCAGAAGATCTACACCTCCGGCGCCCACCTCGCCGACCACATCTGGCTGGCCGCCCGCACCGACCCTGAGGCTCCCAAGCACAAGGGCATCTCGATCCTTATCGCCGACACGGCGGAGCCCGGCTTCTCCTGGACCCCCATCGTCACCGCCGACGGCCACCACCACACCAACACCACCTACTACTCCGATGTGCACGTGCCCGCCGACCGCCTCGTCGGCGAGCTGAACCGGGGCTGGCGGCTCATCACCGACCAGCTCAACCACGAGCGGCTCACGCTCGGCCCCTCCGGCAACATCGGGCACCTCTACGACCGCTTCCTGGACTGGGCGCAGTCGACGCACCGCCCCGATGGCGCGGACGACCGACTACTGGTCGACGAGCCGGCGGTGCGGCGCGCCCTCGGCCGCGTCTACGCCTACCTCCGCGTCAACGAACTCCTCAACTGGCAGGTGGCATCGACCATCGACACCGGCTGGCTGGGCGCCGCCGACGCGTCGGCGAACAAGATCTACGGATCGGAACGGTTGCAGGAGGTGCCGCGGATCATCGCCGACACCGTGTCGCGCTACGGCGACCCCGCCGACCCCCGAACCCGGGACCTGCTCGCCCGCCTCGACTCCGGCTCCAAGGGCGCCCTGGTCATGACGTTCGGGGGCGGGGTCAACGAGGTGCAGCGCGAACTGATCGCCACACTCGGCCTGGGCTTGCCCCGCGCGCCGCGCTAGGCGCGCGCCAGCGGAAAGGACTCCCCCCGTGACCGTTGACCGCACAGTGGACACAGTGGATGACGCGTTCCACGCCCGACTGCTGGAGCTGGCGGCCGCCGCCCGCGAACGCGGGGAGGTGGACGGTGGCACCGCCCCGGACCCGGTGAATACGCCCATGGTCCGCCACTGGGTGCGGGCGATGGGCGACACCAACCCCGTCTACCTGGACGAAGAGGCCGCTCGCGGGGCGGGACACGACGGTCTCGTGGCGCCACCGGCCATGCTGCAGGTGTGGACGATGCGCGGATACCTGGCTCCCGTGGAGCACGACCGGGAGGACCATGCCGAGCGCCCCGAGAGCGCGGTCGACGACCTCCTCGCCTACTTCGCGACCGGCGGATACGCGGGCGTGGTCGCGACCAACTGCGAGCAGAGCTACGACCGCTATCTGCGCCCGGGGGAACGGCTCCGGACGACGACCCGATTCGGCGACCTGACCGGCCCGAAGCGGACCGCCCTGGGGACCGGCTACTTCCTCACCTGGCACACAACCTGGTACAGCGGGAACGAACGTGTCGGGCGGATGCTCTTCCGGGTACTGAAGTTCCAGCCGCCGACGCGCGAGGCGGCGAAGGAGCGCGCGGCCGCGACCGACCCTCCCGCCGCCTCCGATTCCGCTGCCTCCTCTGGCTCTGCGACTGTGTCTGCCTCGGCGTCTGCCTCTGCATCCTCCACGGAGTCCGCTGCCCCGGCGCCCGCGGCCGAACCCGGAAGCTATCCCCTGCGTCCGGTCCGCAACGCCGACACCCACTTCTTCTGGAACGGGGCACTCGTCGGCGAGCTGCGCATTCAGCGGTGTGCCGACTGCGGCCGCCTGCGCCACCCGCCCGGCCCTATGTGCCCGTCGTGCCACTCCACCACCCGCGATCACGTCGTGGCCGCGGGCACCGGAAAGGTCTTCAGCCACGTCGTGCACCACCATCCGAACGTCCCCGGCCGGACATCGCCCTATGTGGTGGCGGTGGTCGAACTTCCCGAGGGCGTGCGGATGGTCGGCAACATCCTGGGAATCGCACCCGAGCGCGTCCACTCGGGGATGCGGGTCCGCGTCGACTTCGAACGGGTCGACGAGGACCTGGTCCTCCCCCAATGGCGCCCGGTGGACGCCGCCGGCCCGGAGGGCCCGTCCGCGAGCGCGCTGCCCACCCTGGAACTTCCGATGACACGGACGTCGATCATCACCCAGGCCCTGGCCACCCGCGACTTCCAGGACATCCACCACGACCCCGACCGGGCGCGCGCCCAGGGGGCGCCCGACATCTTCATGAACATCCTGACCACGCAGGGGCTGGTGGAGCGCTGCGTCACCGACTGGGCCGGGCCCGCGGCGCGCGTGCGCTCCATCGCCATCCGGCTCGGCGTGCCCAACCACGCCGGGGACACCTTCTCCCTCGGCGGAGCGGTGACCGAAAGGGAGGGGTCACGGACGACCGTGGCCATACGCGGGACCAACACCACCGGGACCCACGTCAGCGGGACGGTCGTCGTCGACGTGCCCGACACGGCGGTTCCGGCTGCGGATCCGGCCGTGGGCACCGCGGGGGAGGAGGGCTGATGTCGCTGGCACGCGTGGCCTCGATCGCCGGTATCGGTGCCACGGAGTTCTCCAAGGACTCCGGGCGGAGTGAGCTGCGGCTGGCCGCGGAGGCGGCGGTCGCCGCGCTGCACGACGCCGGTCTGCACCCCGCCGACGTCGACGGCATGGTCACCTTCACCCAGGACACCAACGCCGAGATCGCCGTCGCCCGGGAGATCGGCGCGGGCGCACTGCGGTTCTTCAGCCGGGTGGACTACGGCGGCGGTGCGGCGTGCGGCACCATCGCGCAGGCCGCCATGGCGGTGGCCACCGGTCAGGCCGAGGTCGTCGTGGCCTACCGCGCGTTCAACGAGCGCAGCGGGCGGCGCTTCGGCCAGGTCGCGCCGGGGGCGCTGCGCGCGCCGACGTCGCAGGGGCTGGAGATGAGCTGGCACGTGCCGTTCGGTCTGCTCACCCCGGCCGGGTGGGTGGCCATGTTCGCCCGCCGCTACATGGACACCTACGGCGCGACGAGCACCGACTTCGGCCGTGTCGCGGTGGCGGCGCGCAGGCACGCCGCGACCAACCCGAACGCCTGGTTCCACGGTCGGCCGATCACACTGGAGGACCACCAGTCGTCGCGCTGGGTGGTAGAGCCGCTGCGCCTGTTCGACTGCTGCCAGGAGAGCGACGGGGGCGTCGCGGTGGTTGTGACGAGCACCAAGCGCGCCCGCCACCTGCGGCAGCCGCCCGCCGTCATCGCCGCGGCGGCGCAGGGGTCGGCGCCGGGGCAGATGATGATGACGTCGTACTACTCCACCCACCCCGGCTCCTCCCACTCCACCGACTCCTGCTCCCCCCACTCCTGCTCCACCCGCTCCCCCGACCCGGCCGATGACATGGCGGGGCTGCCGGCGATGGGGATCGTCGCCGAGGGGCTGTGGCGCGGCTCCGGACTCAAGCCCCGCGACATCCAGACGGCGGTGCTCTATGACCACTTCACCCCCTTCGTCCTGGTCCAGCTGGAAGAACTGGGCTTCTGCGGGCGCGGAGAGGCCCGGGACCTCGTCGCCGAGGGCGGGGTGGAGCTCGGCGGTCGGCTGCCGGTCAACACCCACGGGGGGCAGCTGGGCGAGGCCTACATCCACGGGATGAACGGCATCGCCGAGGCGGTGCGCCAGGTGCGGGGGACGGCGGCCAACCAGGTCGATGAGGTGACCAATGTGCTGGTCACAGCGGGAACCGGGGTGCCGACGAGCGGCCTGATCCTCAGCCGCGACTAACGCGCGCGACCGTCACGTCCGCCGATAACCCCGGGGGCTGCCGCTTCTCTCTGACCGGCCGGTACGTACTCTAGAATCCGATTCGGTTTAAGTCCGGACGCACGAGTGAGCACGAACCCGGCGGACGCCCGCGCTCGGCGGGCGAGGAGAGGGGCGACAACATGCGGGAGATGCCACCGGTGGAGGACCTCGGCGGGGGGATCTGGAGCATTCCGGTACCGATCCCGGACAACCCCCTGGGCTACACCCTGATCTACGCGCTGGAGAGCCCGAGCGGCCCCGTCCTGGTGGACGCCGGATGGGAGCACGAGGAGTCGTGGCAAGCGCTGAGCGCCGGCCTGGAACAGATGGGGTCGAGCATCACCGACGTGCACGGCGTGGTCGTCACCCACTTCCACCCCGACCACTCGGGGCTGGCTGGTCGCGTACGCGAGGCGTCGGGGGCGTGGATCGCGATGCACCAGGCCGATATCGACCTGCTGCGGCGCATCGACGATCTGGGCGGCAGCGGGCAGCGCGAGCTGGAGGTGCGCCAGCTCCGCCTGGCCGGGGCCGCCGAAGAGGAGGTGGACCTGTGGGCGCGGCTGGACCCGCGCCTGGACCCGCCGCAGATGCCCGACCGCCCGCTGATGGACGGGGAGCTCGTCGACGTGCCCGGCCGCAAGCTGCGGGTGGTGTGGACGCCCGGCCACTCCCCCGGCCACATCTGCCTACACCTGGAGGACGGCGACCACCTGTTCACCGGGGACCATGTGCTGCCGAGTATCACGCCGCACATCGGGCTCTTCCCCTTCGATGAGGAGCACGACCCGCTCAGCACGTTCCTGGACTCCCTCGCCGGGCTGAGCGAGCTGGGCGCCGCCCAGGCACTGCCCGCGCATGAGCACCGGTTCACCGGGATCGGCCCGCGGGCGGCCGAGATCATCGCGCACCACGAGGAGAAACTGGATCTCCTGGCCGCAGCGCTGGGCCAGGACCCCGCGACACTGTGGGAGCTGGCCTCGGCGCTGCCGTGGCGGCGCTCCTGGGCCGACATGCACGCTCTGGCCCGGCGGATGGCGGCCTCGGAGACCGCGGCCCACCTGCGCACGCTGGAGCGGAGGGAACAGGCGGTCCGGCACACCCGGCCGGAGGGCGTCCTGGAGTGGACGGCGCCCAGCATCGCCCCGGCCGCCAAGGGGTGACGGGGAGAACGAGCCGCGCCCGTTCCCCGTGTGCTCCCTCGCCTTCCCCTCCTTCCCCCCTGCTTTCTCTCCTGTTCCCTTCTGTTCCCCTCCTTTGCGAAGCCCTCCCGGAGACGCATACTAGAACGCGTTCTACCCAACGACCGGCCAGGCGGGAGCTCGCCGATGAGCACGACCGGACCCACCGACCCCTGTCCCACGCCGTCCCACCAGCCCACCACCGCACACCTGCCGACGACCCCACGCCCGCCGACCGACCCGCACCTGCCAACTGACCCACACCTGCCAACTGACCCAAACCGGGCCGACCGGGCCGACCGGTCCCACCGGCCGGGGCAGGACGCTCCGGACACCAGCCTCGACGGCCGGGTCGCCGTCATCACCGGTGCCGGGCAAGGCCTGGGCCGCGCCCACGCTCAGGCACTGGCCGCACTCGGCGCGCGGCTCGTCCTCAACGACCTCGGCACAGACGTGGAAGAGGTCGCGGCCGAGATCCGGGCGGAGGGAGGGCAGGCCACGGCGCTCACCGGCGACATCGCCGACATCGGGCACGGCCAGGAGCTGGTCACCGCCGCCGTCGAGGGGTACGGGCGGCTCGACATCCTGGTGAACAACGCCGGGATCACCCGAGACCGGATGCTGTTCAACATGTCCGAGGAGGAGTGGGACGCGGTCGTCCGGGTCCATCTCAAGGGCCACTTCAGCGCATCGCGCGCCGCCGCCTCCCACTGGCGGGACCAGTCCAAGAGCGAAGGCGGCCCGGTCTATGGCCGGATCCTCAACACCGCCTCGGAGTCCTTCCTCCTCGGCTCGCCGGGCCAGCCCAACTACGCGGCCGCCAAGGCCGGAATCGCGGCCCTGACCACCACTGCGGCGCAGGGGCTCGGCCGCTACGGCGTCACCGCCAACGCGATCTGCCCCCGCGCCCGCACCGCGATGACGTCCGACGTGTTCGGCCCCGCTCCCGACGCGGGACCGGACCCGCTGGCCCCCAAGCACGTCGCGCCACTGGTGGCCTACCTCGCCTCCCCCGCCGCCGCACACGTGAGCGGACAGGTGTTCGTCGTGCATGGCGGGGTCATCGGCGTCATGTCCCCGCCCTCGGTCTCCGGAACCCTGCGCGCCGACGGCTGCTGGTCCTCGGCCGAACAGGTGGCGCGGGCCTTCGCTGAAGCCGCGCTCCCCGCTCATGGCTTCGTCGCCACCGACGTGCTGGAGCTGACGTGAGTCGCGTGAGTCGACCGGCACCCCCGCTCGGCCGCCGCGGATCCAGCGAACCCGGACCGGGCGGCGGACCAACGGCCATCGGAGGTTTGTCCCGACATAAGATCCAAGTACTGAATATCCGCTAGTGACGGCCAGGTATTAAACTGGCCGGTAACATCGCGAGCGTCCCAGTACCAGCCCGAACGACCCGCCCATGAGGGGTGGCGGGGGTCGACGGCGGTTGGCTTCTGGGACGCGGGCTGTCGACGAGGCCGGCCCCGAGCGAAACGGACCGCTATTGGGGGCGCCCCTAGGAAGCGGGTCCACGAGCGACGAACGAGGTGAGCTGTTGACCGTGCCGGCCGGAAGCGCGTCGCCGACGCTCGCTCCACAGCACCCGCCGTCCCCACAGCGCCCGTACTCGCCGCAACACCTGCCGAGTGCACTGCACCCGGCCCCTGCACAGCACCCGGCCTCCGGCGCGCGACGGGGAGTTCCGCGAGCGACAGCTCCCCACACTCACCCCGCACCCGCTAGCCCCACACCCCTGCCGATGGGTTGGACCTATGCCGCATCCTGAACGTCCTCTGCGCGTCGCCCTGCTCTCCTACCGCAGCAAACCGCACTGCGGTGGCCAGGGCGTCTACATCCGCCACCTCTCCCGCGAACTCGCCGCGCTCGGCCACCGCGTCACCGTCTTCTCCGGCCAGCCCTACCCGAACTCGACGAGGGCGTCATCCTGGAGAAGCTCCCCAGCCTCGACCTCTACAACGACGCCGATCCGTTCACGGCGCCCCCGCTCTCCCAGTGGCGCGACTGGATCGACCTCCTGGAAGTCGGCACGATGTGGACCGCCGGGTTCCCCGAACCGCTCACCTTCTCCCTGCGCGCCCACCGCGAGCTGCGCCGCCGACGCTCCGAGTTCGACGTCGTGCACGACAACCAGACCCTCGGCTACGGACTACTCGGCCTGCAGGCGATCGGCTTTCCGCTGGTCACGACCATCCACCACCCCATCACCGTGGACCGCCGTATCGAGCTCGAGCAGGCCACCGGGTGGCAGCGCCTGTCCAAGCGGCGCTGGTACAGCTTCGTCGGGATGCAGGGCCGCGTCGCCCGCCGCCTCCAGCCCATCCTGGTCCCATCGCAGTCGTCCGCCGACGACATCGTCCGCGAGTTCGGCGTCGGTCACTCCGCCATCGGCGTCGTCCCCCTCGGTGTCGACACCCGCTATTTCCACCCGCGCCCCGAGGTCGACCGCGTCCCCGGCCGCCTCGTCTGCGTGGCCAGTGCCGACAGCCCCCTCAAGGGCGTCGCGACGCTGCTGCGCGCCGCCGCGAAGCTCGCCACCGAACGCGAGGTCTCGGTGACCATCGTGAGCAAGCCCAAGCCGGGCGGCCCCACCGACCAGCTCGTCGACGAACTCAGCCTGCGCGACCGCGTCACCTTCGTCAGCGGGATCGACGACACCGAACTCGCCCGCCTCATCTCCAGCGCCCAGGTCGCCGTCGTCCCCTCCCTGTACGAGGGCTTCTCGCTCCCCGCTGTGGAGGCGATGGCCTGCGGGACCCCGCTGGTGGCCAGCCGTGCCGGGGCGATCCCCGAGGTCGTGGGGGACGACGGCGACGCCGGTCGGCTCATCACCCCCGGCGACCCCGAGGAGCTGGCCGCCACCATCGGCGCGCTCCTGGACGACGACCCGGAGCGCACGCGCATGGGTGAGGCCGCCTGGCAGCGCGTCCAGGAACGGTTCACCTGGCGGGCGGTCGCCAAGGCCACCGCCCGCCGCTACGCCCAGACGATCGAGGACGCCCAGACACGCCCGAGCGGCCTGACCTCACGCCTGTGACCGGCACGACCCGAAGGAGCCAGCCCTGATCACCGTCGACTTCACCCTGTTCCCCGTCGGACCGGGGAACCGCGTCCTCGACCTCGGCTGCGGTGGCGGCCGACACGCGTTCGAGGTCTACCGCCGCGGCGCCGACGTCGTGGCCTTCGACCAGAACGAGAACGATCTCGCCGACGTCGCCACCATGTTCGCCGCCATGCGCGCCGAGGGCGAGGCCCCCGCCGGGACGGAGGCCGAGACGGTCAAGGGCGACGCGCTCGACATGCCGTTCGACGACGGCATGTTCGACCGGGTCATCGCCGCCGAGATCTTCGAGCACATCCCGCACGACACGCTCGGCATGAAGGAGCTCTACCGGGTGCTCAAACCCGGCGGGATCGCCGCTGTCACCGTGCCCAGCTGGTTGCCCGAGCGCGTCTGCTGGGCGCTGTCCGAGGACTACCACACCAACGAGGGCGGGCACATCCGCATCTACACCCGTGCCGAGCTGGAGGCCAAGCTCAAGGCCACCGGTTTCCAGATCGGCCCGCACCACCACGCACACGCGCTGCACGCGCCCTACTGGTGGATCAAGTGCGCTGTTGGCACCGACAACAACGACCATCCGCTGGCCAAGGCGTACCACAAGCTCCTGGTCTGGGACATGATGGAGGCTCCGGCTGTCACCCGCGTCTCCGAGCGCCTGCTCAACCCGGTCATCGGCAAGAGCGTCGTCGTGTACCTGCGCAAGCCGCTCGACACCGAGCGCGAGCGCGAGTTCGACGGCCGCTCCACCCGGGCCGACGCGGCGCCCGGCGCGACGATTCGGGACACCGTATGAGTGATGCCTCGCCCGGGCTACCCGCTGTGCCCGGTGTGCTCGACGCCGCCGACATCGCCCGCTCCGCCGGTTACCTGCTGGCCACCCAGACCCCCGAAGGCGCCATCCCCTGGTTCCCCGGCGGGCACCTGGACGTGTGGGACCACGTCGAGTGCGCCATGGCGCTGTCCGTCACAGGGCACGTCGAGGCCGCTCGCCGCGCCTACAGCTGGCTGGCCGGTGTCCAGGACGCCGACGGCTCCTGGCCGGCCAAGCTCCGCCACGGCGAGGTCGTCAACCCGATCCGCGAGGCCAACCACGCCGCCTACCCGGCGGTGGGTGTCTGGCACCATCTGCTCATCACCGGCGACGAGGCGTTCGCCGAGGAGATGTGGCCGGTGGTCCGCGGCGGCATCGAGTTCGTGCTGGGCCTGCGCACCGGACGCGGCGAGATCCAGTGGGCGCGCGACCCCGGCGGCCAGCCCGGCGACCACGCGCTGCTCACCGCGTGCGCCAGCATCCACCAGGCGCTGCGGTGCGCCGCCGCCCTCGGCGACCGGCTTGGCCGCCCGCAGCCCGACTGGGAACTGGCAGCGGCCCATCTGGGCCACCTCGTCGCCGAGCACGAGTCGGTGTTCGCCGACCGCAGCCGCTACTCGATGGACTGGTACTACCCCATCCTCGGCGGGGCCGTGCGCGGCGCCGCGGCCAAGGAGCGCCTCAACGAGCGCTGGGACACGTTCGTGGTTCCCGGGCTGGGTATCCGGTGTGTGAGCGACGAGCCCTGGGTCACCGGTGCCGAGACCTCCGAGCTGGTGCTGGCGCTGGCGGCGATGGGGGAGACGGAGCTGGGAGCGCGGCTCCTCGGCGACATCCAGCACCTGCGCGACCCGGACGACGGCGCCTACTGGACGGGCTACCAGTTCGTCGAGGACGAGAACTGGCCGGTGGAGCGCAGCACCTGGACGGCCGCCGCGGTGATCCTCGCGGCGGATGTCCTGTGCGGAGCCACGCCGGGCGCCCGGGTGTTCACCGCCCCCGAGCTTCCAGCGGAGACCGGCCCGGTCTTCCCCGAGTCCTGCGGATGCGCGGCGCTGGTGCGGTGAGGCGCTGAACCGGGGGCCGGTTTTGGGACCGGTCGCGTGCACAGGCCAAGCACAGTCCAACACCAACACACCAGCACCAACAGACCAGCACCACGAGAAAAAGGCGGTGGCCGGGTCCCCATCCTCCAGGGACCCGGCCACCGCCTTTTCGCGCGCCGAGTGCGGCGTTCTCACTGGTCTGGTTTGTGCCCTTCTGGTTTATGTTCTGCGCGGGGTGGGAGCCGGATGCCCGTGCCGAGGTCCTCCTCGGCGGATGCGGCCGTCCGGCTCACCTCCGGTCAGATCGCTCTGTGCCGGACCACGCAACGGCTACCACTTTCAACCGGGTCCCACGGTTCCTCCGCCGCCGCCCGGCTGCGGGAAATCGCCGCCCTCGTTGCCGCCACCGCCAGGGACGTCACCGCTGCCGTCGCCGCCCGGGTCGGGCTCCTGCCCGCCGCCGGTGCCGTCTCCTCCGGAGGGCGGGGGCGTGCCACCGCCTCCGTCACCGGTACCGTCGCCGCCACCGTTGCCGTTTCCGCCACCCGCGCCGTTGTCCGGCGGGAGCTGCGGCTGCGGCTCAGGCTCCTGCTGTCCCTGGTTCTGCTGCGGGGTGTCCGGCTCCGGCTCGGGGACGTTGGGCGCCCAGTTCTCGATGGTGCCGTCACCGCTGCGCCCGGGGAAGGACTCGATGTCCTTGCCCTCCATGGCCTGGGTCATGAACTTCTGCCAGACGGACGCGGAGAGCGAACCACCCTGGACCACGCCCCAGCCGGGAACGACAACGGGTTTGTTGTCCGTGCTGTAGACCGTCATCGCCGTGGCGAGCTGCGGCGTGTACCCCACGAACCACGTGGCCACGTTGTTGTCGGTCGTACCGGTCTTGCCGGCCGCCGGGCGGCCCAGCGCGGCGTTGCTGCCGGTACCGCCGTTGACAACCGTCTCCAGCGCGTAGGTGACGTCGTTGGCGACGTGCTCCGGGAACGCCTGATTCCGCTTGACCTCCGGGCGCTCGTTCTCGCCCTCCTTGTTGACGATCTCGCGGACGACATGCGCCTCGATGTACTCCCCGCCGTTGGCGAACGTCGCGAAGCCGTTCGCCTGGTCCATGGGACGCAGGCTGGAGATACCCAGGGGGAACGAGGCGGCTGCCCTCTGCTCCTTGGTCATCCTGCTGGCGGGAATGCCGGCAGCCTCTGCCGCGGCCGCCGTCTTGTCCCCACCGACCTGCTTGTTCAGCCGGGCGTAGGCGGTGTTGCTCGACTTCGCCGTGGCCTGGGCCAGGGTCAGCGGCCCGTAGCTGTGGCCACCGGCGTTGCTGATCGACCCGCCGGGGACCGACATCGGCGAGCTCCCGTCCACCACGCTGTCGACGCTGTAGCCCTCCTGGAGCGCCGCCGCCAGCGTGTAGGGCTTGAAGGCGGAACCGGACTGCGCGCTACCGCTGAACGCGCTGTCGTACTGGTTCTGGATGAAGTCCTTACCGCCGTAGAACGACTTGACCTCACCGGTCGACGGCTCGATCGAGGCCATGCCGGCACGCACGTCGTCGGGGAGGGAGTCCATGCCCGAGGTGGACTCCACGGCCTCCTTCGCCTTCTTCATGAGGTCTTCGTCGAACGTCGTGACGATCTTGTAGCCGCCGCGGTTGATGAGGTCCTCGTTGTAGCCGAGCTTCTCCAGTTCCCGCATGGCCTGCTGGAACATGTAGCCCTTGTAACCGCTAAGGTCGCTCTGCGGCGTCTGCTCGTCCGGCGTGGGGAACTCCGCCTTGTCGGCCTCGGCCTGGGTGATGCCGGTCTCGGGGTCCTCGCTGTTCAGCTCGACCATGCCGTTGATCACGTACTGCCAGCGGGACTCCATGCTCGGCGTGTAGTCCTCGTCGGCCTGGCCGAACAGGCTGGGCTGCTGGATGGCGGCGGCCAGGAACGCCGCCTCCGACGCGTTCAGCTCACCGACATCCTTGTGGAAGTACGCCTGGGCGGCGGCCTGGATGCCGTAGGCCTGGCGACCGAAGTAGATGGTGTTGAGGTACTGCTCCATCACCCACTTCTTGTCCTTGGACTGGTCGACCTTGAGCGAGATGACGATCTCCTTGACCTTTCGGGTGATCGTCTTGTCCTTGCTCACACCGTCGTAGTAGCCCCGGACCATCTGCTGGGTGATGGTGGAACCGCCCTGGACCTGCTGGCCGGTGACCGTCGACCACACGGCGCGCAGCGTTCCGGTGACCGAGACGCCCGGCTCCGTCCAGAACCCCCGGTCCTCGGCGGAGATGGCCGCGTCCTGAACCACTTCGGGGATCTCGTCGTACTTCAGCGGCTCGCGGTCCGTGCCCCGGTAGGCGAACTCGGTCTCGCCATCGGCGTAGTAGAAGGTGGATCCCTGTTCGGTGGCGGCGGCCTTAGTGCCGTCGGGGACCGGGATGGTCGCGTAGGCGACGCCGAAGCCGATCACCCCGAGCAGCATGCAGAGGCCGACGCCGATCAGGGTGCCCACGGTGAGGCGCAGCCACAGCGGCTTCTTCGGTTTGCCGCCGCCCTTCTTCGCGACCTTCTTCTTGGCCTTCTTGGTCGTGGTCGAGGTCGCGATCCCGCCGGCGGCGGCCGCGGCCGGGGGGCCATCGTCGGCGGGGTCGGCGCCACCGCCGGACGCACCGGGGATGTCGAAGGTAGCGGTCGTTCCCGCCGCCTGCGTGTCGTTCGTCGTGTCGGGGGTGGGGGTGCCAGAGCCGGGAGGGGGAGCGGACGACGCCGCTGCGGCACCCGCCGCGCCCGCTGCCGCAGCGCCGAGCCCCGCAGCGGCGACGGGAGCGGTGACGTCGGATTCCGTCTTCTCAGGGTCCGAGCCATAGGACTCGCCCGATGCTGAGGCGGAGTCATCCTCATCGACGGATGCGGTGGGCTCCTTGGAGCCATCGGCGTCATGGGATGCGGGGGACGGCTCGGAGCCGACGGCGGGCGCGGAGGACGCCATCGCCGCGGCAGCCTCCACGTCGTCATCGTCGTCGTCGAACACTGGCGTGAAAGCCGCTGTGCCCTCCGGGTCCCAGACGGAGTCGTTCTCGGCCTTCTCGTCGACGTCGAAGGCTTCGTCGTCTACCGAGAAGGAAGGGGAAGAAGAGGAAGCAGGGGAAGCAGGGGAATCGTCGATGTCGTCGACGTCGGCAACAGCAGAGGTGGCACCACCGGCCGTCGCGGCCGTGACGATGGTGTCGTCGGTGCCGTCTGCCTTGTCGGCCTCGTTGGCCTCGTCGACTGCGTTGCCGGTGCTGTCGGTACTGGCGGTACTGGCGGTGCTA
The DNA here is from genome assembly GCF_002263495.1 of Nocardiopsis gilva YIM 90087. Lineage (NCBI taxonomy): Bacteria > Bacillati > Actinomycetota > Actinomycetes > Streptosporangiales > Nocardiopsidaceae > Nocardiopsis > Nocardiopsis gilva. The sequence goes on from NZ_CP022753.1 coordinate 5,160,543, forward strand.
TTTGTGCTGTCTGGGCTGTCGGTGCTGTCGGCGTCGGCCCCAGCCCGTTCCGCGTCGGCGTCGGCGTCGTCGTCTGCTCCGGACATCGACGCGGCGGACCCGTCACTCTCACCGATCCGGCCGTCCGCGTCGAGGCTGTAGCCCTGTTCAGCAAGGGTGCGCGCGACGCGGTCGCGGAAGAAGCTTCCGCTGTCCTTGAACACACTGGACGAGGAGGAATCGTCCGTCTCGTCGCCATCGTCCCCGGGGTTCCGGTCACTGTCACTGGACGGGTCGAACCAGCCGAAGCTCTCGGACGTGTCTTCAACGTCGGGCTCTCCCGCCGAGCCAGACGCCGTGGTTTCGGTCGCCCCTTCGGAGTGGTCCTCGTCGCTCACCTCGGCATCCGCCTCCGGAGAGGCAGCGCCGGTCTCATCGCGATCGGAGGCCCCAGGCTGGTCGGCGCCGACGTCAACATTGTCGTCGCTTTCGTCCACGTTGTCCGTGCGTGCGTTGGGCGTTGAGTCCTGGGGTTCGATACCGTCCATGGCCGCAGCTTCGTCGTTTTCGGGCGTGTCCGCTTCAGGGCGCGGCTCGGTCTGGCCGCCGCCGTACGTGCTCTCACTCAGTTGGTGGCCCCCTGGCACTCTCGATCCCCCAGCATGCGACACCGTTCACACTTGACTACGCGTGCATGGGTCGAATCGGTTCTGCGAAAATCTGGATCGGTACCGGCGTTGCGGGGGATATCGCCGCTACCCTCCCGGAACACGATACCTTTCTCCGCCTACCACAAAGCCGCCCAAGACCCCCGCTGGTGGGGTTCTTAGCGTCCTCTTAGGCGGTTGGCTCTCGGCCCGAAAACCCACAGGCGGCGGAGACGCCAGACGCAAGGCGCCCTGGCATCGGCGAGCGCCTGCCTGCCACGTTGGCGGGATTCGGGGAACAGCGACCGACAGGGCAATGTGCTTCATGTCACTCTTCCTCGCACGAAGAGGGACCACCCCGACACTGTCGGCGAGCAAACGTGGGAGTCCGGCCGGCCGCTGGAGCCAGCCGCAGCCGATCCATGCGATCGCGAGCATCGGCCCCGATGCTGGACGGCGCCCCGCTCACCCGAAAGCCGACCGAGCCACCCGTCTCGTCATCCGGGGCCGACGAGGAGACGCCAAGGACCGGCAGGAGCCGGACACCGCTTGGCACAGTCGTCCGGCCACTCCCCACTCTGACGCGCCCTCTCGGCATGGCGCACGGCCATAAGGACGATCAGGCCGACAGTCGCGGGCGGCCCGTCGCGCGTTCTCGCGGCACGAAGCAGCGCCGGTATATCAGAAAATCTGTCACGCATCAGAACAATTCCCTCCGCTCTTCCATTCTTCCTTTTCAGCACGGCGCTGCACGCTGAAAATCACACTCCGCTACCTGGTCAACACACCTTAACAAGCCACGTTTTCGCAGGTCAGACAAACGCGAACGTAGATTCGCGTTTGCAATTCCCGGATAACGCAGAGAAGGATGGATCTACATCCACCAGGCCCGCCACGACGGGCTTACTCGCCATGCCCGGACTTCACCGTTCACCACCCCAGGAGGGGACCATGATCCATGCCCGAGAACTGACCCGGAGTTTCAAGGTCAAGCGAGAAACGGTTCAGGCCGTCCGCGGCCTCAACCTCGATGTGGAGCCCGACCAGCTCGTCGCGTTCCTCGGTCCGAACGGCGCTGGTAAGTCGACAAGCCTGCGGATGCTCACCTCGCTCCTGCCGCCGACCTCCGGGACGGCGATCGTCGCGGGCTGCGATGTCGTCGCCGACCCCAGCGGTGTGCGTGCTCGGATCGGCTACGTCGGGCAGAAGAACAGCGCGGGCGAGAACTTCCGGGTCCGCGACGAGTTGGTGACCCAAGGATGCTGCTACGGGCTCACCCGGGCCGCGGCGCGTCGCCGCGCCGACGAGGTTCTCGACCTGCTGGAGCTGGCACCGCTGGCCAAGCGCACCCCCGGAACGCTGTCGGGAGGCCAGCGCCGCCGAGTGGACATCGCGATGGGTCTCATCCACCGGCCCCGGCTGCTGTTCCTCGACGAGCCCTCGACCGGGCTCGATCCGCAGAGTCGGGCCGATATCTGGCGGCACATCCTGCGGCTGCGCGAGGAGTACGACACGACCCCCTTCCTCACCACCCACTACCTGGAGGAGGCCGACAGCATGGCGGAGCGGGTGGTGATCATCGACAACGGACGGATCATCGCCGACGGCACCGCCGAGAAGCTCAAAAGCGACCTGGCGGGCGACCTGCTCACCATCACGACCCCGGACGAAGGCGAGGCGGCGCGGGCGAGGAACGTCGCCACGCGCTTCGCTGTCCCGGACGCGATCAAGAGGGAGGGGACAACCGTCCGGATGCGGGTTCCCCACGCCGGTGAGGTGCTGCCTGACTTCCTGCGGGTGGCGGAGGCGGCGGGAGTGGAGATCGCTTCCGCCGAGACAGCCCGCCCCACCCTGGACGACGTGTTCCTCACCCTCACTGGCCGCAGCCTGCGCGAGAGCGAGCAGGAGGGCGGCGACGCGTGACTCCCCCACAGGGTCGCTCCCGGCGACCCTCCTTCCCCTCAACTCGACGTCGACAACATCGACTCCCCCTATTCCGCCCACAGCCTACGAAGGAGCCCCGAGATGAGCACGACAACGGCGTCGACCACGAAATTCGCCCGCGACACACGGACCATGTTCGTCCGCGAGTTCGCACCGGTGCTGCACGCGCCGGTGAGCCTGCTCTTCACGATGGCGCAGCCCCTGCTCTTCCTCTTCCTGTTCGGCTCGATGCTGGCGGGAACCCAGGATTTCGGGGGTGACGGAGCATCATGGCAGTGGTTCGTCCCCGGAATCCTGATCATGATGTCCCTGTTCGGTCCAATGCTCGCCGGTTACAACCTGCTGGTCGAGCTACTCGGAGGATCGATGGAGCGCATGCTGGTCACACCGCTGGACCGCACGGCGATGCTGATCGGCCGGACCCTGAAGGAGATGGTGCTCCTGCTGGCCCAGTCGCTCCTGATCATCGGCCTCGCCGCACCGCTGGGCTTCCGGGTTCACCCCGTTGGGGTGCTGGCCGGACTGGCGCTCCTGGTCGTCTTCGGGATCGGACTGGGCGCGCTGTCATTCGCCCTGGCGATCGCGTCCCAGCCGAGTGGTGAGCTGTTCTACGGGATCACCCAGCTCCTCCTGTTTCCCCTGATGCTGTTGTCCGGGGTGATGCTCCCCCTCGACTTCGGGCCGAGCTGGCTGCAGATCGTCGGGGCGGTCAACCCGGTCGCCTACATCGTCGACGCGGAGCGCTCCCTCTTCGCCGGACAGATCACCGACGTATCGGTGCTGTACGGAATCGTGTCGGCCTGCGCGATCGCCGCTGCCGGGCTGGCGCTCGGGAATCGCTCGATGCGACGCGCGGTGTGACCCGATCTCCCCACTGGCGCGGCCGGTCTGATGAAACACTTCCGGACCGCCGCGCCACCGATCCAGCTACGGGCCCCCATACCGGCCCACCGGCTTTTGGCCCCTCATGGCCTGGAAGAAAAGGATCGTGAAGGTCAGTGCGGCAATCCCGGAGACGATAGCGCCAATCACGAGGAGTGTCAGAGCGCCATCGGAGAGGTGGGGAATCCGTTCGACCTCGGTGATCGCCGTCCCGGGGATCTCGGTCCAGACCTCGTCATAGCCGGAGTTCAGGGCGGTGTAGGTCACCATCGTTCCGAACACCGCGGCGCTGCCCAGTCCCAGCCACAGCCACAGCCAGCTCCAGTACATCCGCTGCGTCAGCGGGGTGACCACGGTCGGCTGCTTCGCCAGAACGTTGCTGGTCAGGGTGGCGTAGTCGCTCGTGAGGCCGTTGATTCGGATCTTCCGCCCGTCAGCGACAGTGATCGAGGCCGAGAAGTCCAGCCCGAGGTAGGCGGCCGGCGCCGTGGTTCCGGGAGCCTGGCGGTACCACATGCCGCGCACCTGCTCCCACGGCCACTGGCGCAGCGCGAACGCGGTGTTCCACACCAACCCGCCCTCGCGGACCTCGAAGTACTCGTTGGTTCCACGTCGAATCACCTGAACGAGCTGGACCGACCCGATCACCAGCCCGGACAGCGCGAACCCGATGAGAATGCCGATGCCCCGCCCGTGCGAGCGCTGGTAAGGCTGCTCCCCAGAGTCGGCGAGCACTGCCAGCAAGATAAGGCCGGCCACGGCGGCCACGGCCAGTCCGATGACGGCGGCTGGCCAGCGGCGACGGTTGTCCACCCCGGATGCTGACTGACCAGTGCGCCCAACTCGTGCCGCGCCACGTGCACTTCCCCGCTGCTCCGACGGACGGACAGGCGCGAATCTAGCTCTGGGGGCGCATCCGGCACAAGGCCCTGCCTGTACGCCCGGACCTACCAAAGGTCACCATCGCGCCAGTCGCAGGTCAGTTCCCCGGAGAGGTCAAGCGGGACTGACAGAGGCAAGACGTAGACGCCGTCGTCCTCCTGCGCGGTGCGCACGATACCGGAGGGAGTAAGCGCTGATGTCGGCCCCAGCCACCGCCTCCAGCCACGTCCCGCGTAGAACGCCGCGCCCGCATCGGTAGCGCTCAGCGCCCCCAGCTCGTACGCTCCGCCTATCACGCGTTCCAGTGTGTCCATCATCGTCGCCCCATGGCCACACCGACGCCGGTCCGCGCGCACCCCGACACCCTCGACGTACCCCGCACGGAGCGCCCGCCCGTGGTGGAGCAGTCGGCGCTGAACCACGGACGCATGCCCGATCAGATCGGTTCCCTCCCAGAGGAGGGCGTGGACCCCACCCAGGCAGTGTTCCCAGTCGTGGTCGGTCAGGTCGCCCTCGAATACCTCATCCAAGAGGGCCCGCGCAGCAGCGAGGACAGATGCGTCCAGCTCGGCGGTGTGGGCGGTGCCTAGCTCGATCATGTAGTTCATCGTGTCAGTCGCTCCGCGAGAGGCGGGCACCCTGTGCGACCCTCGAGCGGAAGGCCCACACAGAAACAGAAGCGGACGACCGCTCCGGACAGCAGGCCCTCAGCTCACGAGGCCAGGTTGGGTTTCTCCTGGCTGCTCGGCTTCCGGGGCTAGGAGGTCAACCTTCAGGCGGCATGTTGTTACGCCGAGCACCGTCGTGGACCTGTTCGTACTGGGCGGCGAAGAACTCGGCCGACATCAGCGAGCGCGGGTGACCCGCGCGGAGTGGCGGGCTCCCCCGGTCGGACAGGATGGTGTTGATGTCGGGCTGCACGATGATCGGCGCGTGGTCAGTATCCCGGTCGTGAGCGGCCACGATAAGGGGCGGGATTGGTCGATGGGTGTGGTGCGGGCCGGTGATCGCGTGAAGCACGTTGCCACCGTCCGCCCCGATCGAACAGGTGCCGCAGGGCGAGCCAGGCGAACCGACGCCCGCCTCACCACGTCCGCGTATTGACGGCATGCCGATGGCCCGCCGGGCGGGGGGACCTGGCGGGTCCGGCAAGATCACACGAGCAAGCGGCGTCAAACGGTGTCATCCGGTGGCCGATCAGCGGAGCCCTCACCCCCGCCGGTGTCCTCAGCCGGCGGGCGCGCACCCCGGTCAGGGCGGTCCGTGCGGCGGGGGAGCTCGGGACCGCCCGGCGCCCGCGGCGGCGGGGGGTGGGGCCTGTGCCGTGGGCGGGGCCGCTGGGCCCAGCCGCGCTCCCGCGCCCGGCGGTGCTCCTTCTCCAGGTTGTGGAACCGGCACAACGGCTGGGCGTTGGCCAGGTCCGAGGGGCCGCCGTCCCACCAGGCGACCTTGTGGTCGGCCTGGCACCACGCGATCGGCCGGTCACACCCGCCCTCCCACGCACACCTCTGGCGCTGCACCAGCAGAGCGGTGCGCACCGCCGGGGAGAACAACCGCTGGGCATAACCCACATCCAGCGGCTGCCCGCTGACCGGATCACACACCACCCGCCGCAGCACACCATCCGAAGCGTGCGCCCGGGCCGCCGAGGCCGGCCACAGGGTGCCGTACTCACTGACCGCCGGACCCGCCCCTCCTGGCCCTGCAGCAGGTCGAGCCCGACCACCAACGCCACCGGGTTGGCACCGGCCCTGCGGCGCGGCGCCTGCTCGGCGGGCAGCTCCACCACGGTCTGGCACATCTCGACCAACGCGTCATGGGTGCGCTGGTAGGAGGAGCGCTCCTCCCCCTCCGTGGCCGGCGGGGCCAAAAAGGCGTCCAGCGCGTTGCGCAACACGTCCCCCGACGCCTCGTCCCCCCAGGCCTCCAGGTGGAAGGAGTCATCCATCCCCCGGATAAACCTCGCACCCCGGCCCGCATAGCGGTCCTGGTACTCCTTCTCCTGACGCGCCGGGTCCAACGTGTAGCGCAACCGCCGTCCGACCTGGTCCAGGCCCCACACCGTCACCCCCGGCTCACACGCCAACCCCAACAACGGACCCTCAGCCGTGTGGGCGAAGGCCTCGGCCTCCGGCCACCGCTGCACCGACCGGCAGGCCAGGCCTTCGTTGACCCAGTGGGCGATGCGCTCCAGCTTCGCCAGAGAGATCTCGCCCTGCTGGTAGGCCTGCTCGGACTCCTCCAGATGCGCCGAGCGGTGGGCCAACGACGCCAGCTGGCGCGCTTCGGCCGGAGACCGGTGCGCGGTGTGCTGCAACCAATGCGACAGCCGGAACTGCCCCGAGCCCACCAGCCCACCACGCGCCTCGAACACCCCCGCCGCATCGGCCGCAGCGAGCTTGACCTCATCCAGGCCCTGCAGGACCTGGATGAGGTCCTCGCCCACGGTGTGCTCGGCCCCGGGCGGGATGTCGGCCCCGGCCACCTCGCCCAACACCTCAGCAGCACGGCGCAGGCACGCCACCGCCTCGCCCGCACCGCCACCCGGCGGCCGGGAGGAAGAAGGGGTGAAACCCGCGCCATCGCTCATACATCCAAGCTAGAAACCCCACCCCGCCGGTGTCGCAACAAATTTCCCGCCTGTGGACAACCCACGAAATCCTTGTGGCAGGCGGCAGGCAACGGCACGGGGCGGGGCAGTGGGTCTGCTGGGCGGCCGTGTCGGCAGTTATCTGCCCGATGTTCTGTGGTGAAAAGCGGCAGCGAGCTCGGTGAAGTGCTGGGCGCCGGTCCCCTGAGGGGTACGGCGGGCCCGGTTTGCGACGTGCGAGGCTCCTCTCGCTTCGTGTGCAGGGGCTTCCGCAATGCGGGAACACCATCCCGCCCCAGTCCCCTTCCGCTGATGATCACGGGAATTGTTCCGGCAAAACGGACAGAACCAGAGAACTCCCCATGATCATCGGCGGAAGGGGTGCGCGGTGGCGCGGCGAGACGGGAAGAGGCGGGAGCTGTGCCCTATTGATCCTGTTCAGTGCAGAGTGGTTGCGTTGATCTCGGGAAAGCGCGCCAAAAAACCGCTAGAATTTGGCGCACGTCCCCGAGATCAACACAGGCGGGGACATCACGGGCATACAGCCAGCGTTTTCCCGCCCCCGGGCCACCCACCCCACGCCGCTGGACCACCACGGCGCCCCCGCCGGCCGCCGGTGCCGCCTTTCACCCCAGGACACCGGACAGGGCGAACGCCGACACGGCCGCCCAGCAAACCTCCCACGCCCCCATCCCGAGATGATCACGGTGATTCTCCCGGCACACCGGACAGAACCGGGCCCCTGGCCATGATCACCGCGGGACACGTGGGACACACCGGCCACACCCCGGACCGGGCGGGGGCTCTCCGTCCGCAGGCCCAGACCAGCAGCCCCCTCGCCTGCCGATGCGCTCGCCGCCCCTCGACCACAAGGGCGCCCCGCGGCGTGGCCGCCGAAACCAGCCGCGCCCAGCCGCCCCTGAAGGGGACCGACACCCCCACCCCTGCCGTCCTCGGTGCTGCTTTTCACCACAGAACATCGTGCGGGTGACCTCGGACAAGGCCGCCCAGCAAGCCCCCTCGCCCCGCCCCAAAGGCACCCGCACCCCGACCCCGGCTTCACATGTTCACAAACCCGGGCAACAAAAAAGGAGGAGGGCCACCCCACACAGGGGCAACCCTCCTCCACAAGAAATGCGCGGCGGCGTCCTACTCTCCCACCCCCACCATGGAGGCAGTACCATCGGCGCTGAGGAACTTAACGACCGGGTTCGAAATGAGACCGGGTGTGACCCCCTCGCAAAAACCACCGCAACCCTAGAACCACCACCAACAAGGAAAAACCCCGCCAGCGTGGAAAACCACGGGCCGCAACGAGCGGCAATATGAAACTATTCTGATTCGTGTGCGAAATCTACGCCAACACCCACCCATGAACCCAACAGTCCATGAAGGTGTTGATAGTGTGCGCGAGCACCCAGCCATCTGCGGTGGACAAGCCCTCGGCCGATTAGTACCGGTCAGCTCCACCCCTCACAAGGCTTCCACACCCGGCCTATCAACCCAGTCGTCTACTGGGAGCCTTACCCCCTCCAACGGGGCAGGAGACCTCATCTCGAAGCAAGCTTCCCACTTAGATGCTTTCAGCGGTTATCCCTCCCGAACGTAGCCAACCAGCCATGCTCCTGGCGGAACAACTGGCACACCAGAGGTTCGTCCGTCCCGGTCCTCTCGTACTAGGGACAGCCCTTCTCAAGTCTCCAACGCGCACAGCGGATAGGGACCGAACTGTCTCACGACGTTCTAAACCCAGCTCGCGTGCCGCTTTAATGGGCGAACAGCCCAACCCTTGGACCAACTCCAGCCCCAGGATGCGACGAGCCGACATCGAGGTGCCAAACCATCCCGTCGATACGGACTCTTGGGAAGATCAGCCTGTTATCCCCGGGTACCTTTTAGCCGTTGAGCGACACCGCTTCCACACGCCGGTGCCGGATCACTAGTCCCTGCTTTCGCACCTGCTCGACACGTCCGTCTCACAGTCAAGCTCCCTTGTGCACTTACACTCACCACCTGATTGCCAACCAGGCCGAGGGAACCTTTGGGCGCCTCCGTTACCCTTTAGGAGGCAACCGCCCCAGTTAAACTACCCACCAGACACTGTCCCCCACCCGGATCACGGGTGCGGGTTAGATGCCCGAAACAGCCAGAGTGGTATTTCACCAACGCCTCCACCACCACTAGCGTGGCGGCTTCACCGGCTCCCACCTATCCTACACAAACCATCCCAAACACCAATGTCAAGCTATAGTGAAGGTCCCGGGGTCTTTCCGTCCTGCTGCGCGAAACGAGCATCTTTACTCGTAGTGCAATTTCACCGGGCCCATGGTTGAGACAGCGGGGAAGTCGTTACGCCATTCGTGCAGGTCGGAACTTACCCGACAAGGAATTTCGCTACCTTAGGATGGTTATAGTTACCACCGCCGTTTACTGGCGCTTAGATTCCCAGCCTCGCAGGATCACTCCTGCTAACCGGTCCTCTTAACGTTCCAGCACCGGGCAGGCGTCAGTCCGTATACCGCGTCTTACGACTTCGCACGGACCTGTGTTTTTAATAAACAGTCGCTTCCCCCTGGTATCTGCGACCCCACCCAGCTCAAGAAGCAAAGTTCCATCACCAGACAGGGCTCCCCTTCTCCCAAAGTTACGGGACAATTTGCCGAGTTCCTTAACCATGGTTCACCCGAACGCCTCGGTATTCTCTACCAGACCACCTGCGTCGGTTTCGGGTACGGGCCGCCCACACACTCGCTAGAGGCTTTTCTCGACAGCACGGGATCACTCACTTCACCACAAACGGCTCGACATCACGCCTCACCCCTGATGGAGCACGGATTTGCCTATGCTCCGGGCTACACGCTTATCCGGGACAACCACCGCCCGGTAGAGCTACCCTCCTGCGTCACCCCATCACTTACCTACTACCCTCCTGGGTCCCACGCCTCCACGACAGCGCACCCGAAGGCACACCACCGCTTCAGTGGTGGTTAGCATCAAAGGACTCGGTACTGGGCGCGTGTGAACGGGTACGGGAATATCAACCCGTTATCCATCGACTACGCCTGTCGGCCTCGCCTTAGGCCCCGACTCACCCTGGGCGGATTAACCTGCCCAGGAACCCTTAGTCAATCGGCGCCGGAGTTTCCCACTCCGGTTTCGCTACTCATGCCTGCATTCTCACTCGCACACCCTCCACCCTAGGTCACCCGAGGCTTCACCGGACGCACGACGCTCCCCTACCAACCAACACGTATGTGTCGGCTCCACAGCTTCGGCGGTGTGCTTCAGCCCCGCTACATTATCGGCGCAGAATCACTTGACCAGTGAGCTATTACGCACTCTTTAAAGGATGGCTGCTTCTAAGCCAACCTCCTGGTTGTCTCAGCAACTCCACAACCTTTCCCACTTAGCACACGCTTAGGGGCCTTAGCTGATGATCTGGGCTGTTTCCCTCTCGACTACGAAGCTTATCCCCGCAGTCTCACTGCCGCGCTATAACTTAAACCGGCATTCGGAGTTTAGCTGACCTCAGTAACCTTGTCGGGCCCATCAGCCAACCAGTCGCTCTACCTCCGGCAAGCAACACACGACGCTGCACCTAAATGCATTTCGGGGAGAACCAGCTATCACGGAGTTTGATTGGCCTTTCACCCCTACCCACAGCTCATCCCCCAGGTTTTCAACCCTGGTGGGTTCGGGCCTCCACGACCTCTTACAGCCGCTTCACCCTGGCCATGGGTAGATCACCCCGCTTCGGGTCTACAGCATGCGACTCACATTCGCCCTCTTCAGACTCGCTTTCGCTACGGCTACCCCACCCGGGTTAACCTCGCCACACACCATAACTCGCAGGCTCATTCTTCAAAAGGCACGCCATCACCCCACCCGAAGGCAAAGCTCTGACGGCTTGACAGCACACGGTTTCAGGTACTATTTCACGACCCCTCACCGGGGCACTTTTCACCTTTCCCTCACGGTACTTGTGCACTATCGGTCACCAGGACGTATTCAGGCTTGACAGGTGGTCCTGCCAGATTCACACGGAATTCCTCGGGCTCCGCGCTACTCGGGAAAACACCAACGCGTCGACTGCCGCTTCACCTACGGGACTCTCACCCACTCCGGCACCGCTTCCCAACGGCTTCGGCTACAACAATCGACCAACGCGCCCAGTCGGCAGACCAGGCCAGATGCATCCCACAACCCCGCACACGCAACAACTGCCGTCTCTCACACGCGCACGGTTTAGCCACCATCCCCTTTCGCTCACCACTACTCAGGGAATCACTGTTGTTTTCTCTTCCTACGGGTACTGAGATGTTTCACTTCCCCGCGTCACCACCAACCGCCCTATACATTCAGACGGCGGCAACCCGACACAACTCGGGCTAGGTTCCCCCATTCGGACACCCACGGATCACAGCTCGGTTGACAGCTCCCCGCGGCCTATCGCGGCCTCCCACGTCCTTCATCGGCGCCTGGTGCCAAGGCATCCACCGTATGCCACACTAACTTGGCCACCACAGATACAAGATGCTCGCGCACACTATCCACGAATCAAAACACCAGCCACACACCCAACCACAACACCCGGAACAAGCCACCCGAACCCCTCCACACACACGGAAAGATCCGGGATCGACGGCCCACCAGGGTCTTCGTCAGGGTGGCACGCAGGAACACAACCAGCGGTTGCATCCTCAGACACCCAACAGCGCGCCCGCACCCCCTCTTCCAGGACGAGGTGCGGAAGTTCGTCTCTCAGTTCAGCCATCCCAGCAGCTCACGCCTGGACAAAGTCCAGAGCATGCTCCTGGGTCCACTTTCGAGTCCGCCGACCGCCACCGACCACAACAGCCGATGCCACGACCAGCCAAATAAGACTCCTTAGAAAGGAGGTGATCCAGCCGCACCTTCCGGTACGGCTACCTTGTTACGACTTCGTCCCAATCGCCAGCCCCACCTTCACCCACTCCCCCCAGCAAGCTGGTTAGGCCGCAGGTTTCGGGTGTTGCCGACTTTCATGACGTGACGGGCGGTGTGTACAAGGCCCGGGAACGTATTCACCGCGGCACTGCTGATCCGCGATTACTAGCGACTCCACCTTCATGGGTCGAGTTGCAGACCCCAATCCGAACTGAGACCGGCTTTTAGGGATTCGCTCCACCTCACGGCATCGCACGCCCACTGTACCGGCCATTGTAGCATGTTTGCAGCCCAAGACATAAGGGGCATGATGACTTGACGTCATCCCCACCTTCCTCCGAGTTGACCCGGCAGTCTCCCATGAGTCCCCACCATCACGTGCTGGCAACATGGAACAAGGGTTGCGCTCGTTGCGGGACTTAACCCAACATCTCACGACACGAGCTGACGACAGCCATGCACCACCTGTCACCGATCCCAAAAGGACCCACCGTCTCCGATGGTTTACCGGTGATGTCAAACCTTGGTAAGGTTCTTCGCGTTGCGTCGAATTAAGCAACATGCTCCGCCGCTTGTGCGGGCCCCCGTCAATTCCTTTGAGTTTTAGCCTTGCGGCCGTACTCCCCAGGCGGGGCGCTTAATGCGTTAGCTACGGCACGGGAACCGTGGAAAGCCCCACACCTAGCGCCCAACGTTTACGGCGTGGACTACCAGGGTATCTAATCCTGTTCGCTCCCCACGCTTTCGCTCCTCAGCGTCAGGTAAGGCCCAGAGACCCGCCTTCGCCACCGGTGTTCCTCCTGATATCTGCGCATTTCACCGCTACACCAGGAATTCCAGTCTCCCCTACCTACCTCTAGCATGCCCGTATCCACTGCAAAACCAGGGTTAAGCCCAGCCTTTCACAGCAGACGCGACACACCGCCTACGAGCTCTTTACGCCCAATAATTCCGGACAACGCTCGGACCCTACGTATTACCGCGGCTGCTGGCACGTAGTTAGCCGGTCCTTATTCCCCACCTACCGTCAACCCGAGAAAACCCGGGGCCTGCGTGAGTGGTAAAAGAGGTTTACAACCCGAAGGCCGTCATCCCCACGCGGCGTCGCTGCGTCAGGCTTTCGCCCATTGCGCAAGATTCCCCACTGCTGCCTCCCGCAGGAGTCTGGGCCGTGTCTCAGTCCCAGTGTGGCCGGTCGCCCTCTCAGGCCGGCTACCCGTAATCGCCTTGGTAGGCCTTCACCCCACCAACAAGCTGATAGGCCGCGAGCCCATCCCCAACCGACAAGTACTTTCCACACCCCGCCATGCGGCAGGGTGTCGTATCCGGTATTAGACCGCGTTTCCACGGCTTATCCCAGAGTCAGGGCAGGTTGCTCACGTGTTACTCACCCGTTCGCCGCTCGTGTACCCCGAAGGGGCCTTACCGCTCGACTTGCATGTGTTAAGCACGCCGCCAGCGTTCGTCCTGAGCCAGGATCAAACTCTCCATCAAAGGCCAAACAACCCGGCCGTGCCGAAGCATGGCGGGTAAACCTGGAAGAGATAACCCTGACCGACCGAGAACCCTCGGTCAATCAAAGGAACCCCGAGCACCCCGCAACCACCAAGGGTTCCGTGTGCTCAAAAGGGGCCAAAACAAACTTGGCTGAAAGAAAAACAAACACGCGCTGTTGAGTTCTCAAGAAACAACCGCTCATCCCATACGAGCCGACCTGTCATTTGCCTGGTCTGGCTTTTCTGTTGAGGCGGTGCGTTCCGCTTTGTTGTGTCTTCACCGTATCAGGGCCCCGCATTCCCGCCAAATCGGCGTTTTTGCGGATTCCCTTCAAGTGAAGGAATCTTCCTCATCCATTTCACTGGTTCTGACACGGTGTCCGCGCGATCCAGTGAAGTTCCAACCGAGACCCGCTACAACACCACCAGTAGTGGCATCGAACAGTTGATCCTGGATGTGATGGACACGGCCGCAATGCGTCCGCTTCGTCCACCGACGAGGTTGGGCCGACCGCCCATCCGGTGGGATGTTCGGTTCCCGGCCACCTGCTCAACCCAGTTTACACGCTCGCAACGCATGGTTCGAACGATTTTAACGTGACCGAGGGTGATCGGTCCGCTCCCCTGGGGGAACCGTACCGACGACCATGCCGACGGTACCGGATGTTGCTCGGGGGCGCGAATCGCTTATCTCAGGCTTCTGAGGTCTCGTTGCGACCACTCATCCGGAACCAGACCAGACAGACAGAGCGCAGACCGAGTGTTGCCAGGCAGCCACCCTTGAAGAGTCAGCCGACCGGCAACACTCGCGTATCCGTTCGCCTGTTGGACCACAGGGTCCTAGAGCAGCTCCTGGAGACGCTCCGCCAGACGACGGAAGGCGATGCCGCGATGGCTGATCGCGTTCTTCTCCGCGCCGCTCATCTCGGCCGTGGTGCGGGTCTCCCCCTCCGGGACGAAGATCGGGTCGTAGCCGAACCCGTTCTCTCCCCGGCTCTTGTCGATGAGGTGGCCGCGCATCACACCCTCGACGACGTCCTCCGTCCCCGATGGCAGCACGATCGCGGCCGCCGACACGAATTCCGCACCGCGTCGTTCGTGCGGGGTGTCGGACAGCTGGTCGAGCACCAGTTCCAGGTTGGCCGAGTCCTTGTCGCCCGACTGCTCGCCGAAACAGCCGGACCAGCGCGCCGACAGCACTCCCGGCATGCCGTGCAGCTCGTCAACGCAGAGTCCGGAGTCGTCCGCGACAGCGGGCAGCCCCGTGTGTTTGGCGATGGCGCGCGCCTTGAGCAGGGCGTTGCCGGCGAACGTAGGCTCGGTCTCCGGCACCTCCGGAGCGTCCGGGTACGAGCCCAGCCCGACGACCTCGGCGTCGAGCCCGGCTTCGGTGAGGATCGCCTGCATCTCCGGGATCTTCTTGGCGTTGCGCGTCGCCAGAACGATCGTCGTGTGTGCACTCATCCCGCGAGGGCCTTCTTCTGCATCTCGGTGAGTTCGGCGCATCCGCCGACAGCAAGGTCCAGCAGCCCGTCGAGTGCCTTCCGCTCGAACGGCGCACCCTCGGCCGTACCCTGGACCTCGATGAATCGGCCGTCACCGGTGACAACGACGTTCATGTCGGTCTGCGCGACCGAGTCCTCCAGGTAGTTGAGGTCGAGCCGAGTCTGCTCCTGGACGATGCCGACGCTCACAGCGGCCACCGACCCCGTGAGCGGGTTGTTCTTCAGGTTACGGCGCTTGCGCAGGTACTTGACCGCATCCGCCAGCGCCACGTAGGCGCCCGTGATGGCCGCGGTGCGGGTCCCCCCGTCGGCCTGCAGGACGTCGCAGTCAAGCGTGATGGTGTGCTCCCCCATCGCCTTGAAGTCCACGACCGCGCGCAGGGAGCGGCCGATCAGGCGGGAGATCTCGTGGGTACGCCCACCGATCTTGCCCTTCACCGACTCTCGTGCGCCTCGGGTGTCGGTCGCTCTCGGGAGCATCGCGTATTCGGCGGTGACCCAGCCTTCGCCCGTTCCGCGGCGCCAGCGCGGCACACCGTCCTCAACGCTCGCGGCACACAGCACTCGCGTGTCGCCGAATTCGATGAGGGCGGAGCCTTCCGCGTGGCGGAGCCAGTTGCGGGTGATGGTTACGGGCCGGAGTTCATTCGGAGCGCGTCCGTCGGGTCGAGCCATAAAGTCGAGCCTATCGGCGACGGCGAGCGGGCGAGGCGTATGGCCGGATTCTCCGACCTGGCGGGCCCGCCACCCGCCCTCTTCCCGTTCCCATCTCCCTTCGCTTACGGTCCGGTCACCCGCTGCCGGTGCCCACGCACCGGATGACACCATGGGGCTACCGTCCCGCTTTCCCTTAATGGCAGAGGTTTCTCCCCCCATGACAGTCAGTCCGCGGAACGCCGCGGCCGTCCGCAGGAGGCTCGGCGTCATCGCCGCGGTGATCGCGGGGTTGGCGGTCGGCTGCACCACCGACCCGGACGCTCCAGCCTCGCCGAGCCCCACGAGCCCGTCGGAGGAGTCGCCCGCACCGCTATGGAAGGAGTGGGGCGGGACAGCAATCCCGAACACGGCGACCCCGACTCCCACCAGCGGTTCCGCTACCGCCGATACAAAGGTGCCAGGAGACGATCGGGCTGCGGATGGCACCGCCCCGGAGGCGGTGGACCCCCTTCCGCTTCCCGAGTCGTGTGAGTCCAGTGGACTCTCGGAGGACCTGGCCGACATCACCGATCGGCTGACCGAACCGGAGTTCACCGAGGTGCGCGCGGACCAGCGGCTGGAGTGCTCCTGGGCCGGTTACGCGCCGAGCAAGGGAAGTCAGGTGATCCTGGTGACCTTCGAGCCGAAGCGCAGTGAGGTGGAGTACCCGGGCCACGTTCCGGACATCGCGCGCGGCAATCCGAACTACTTCACCACGCCCGCCCTGGAGGAGATCGGTGGCATCGCATCGCTGACCGAGGGCGAGGTATTCACCGAGATCGACCTCCACCTGCCGGGAATGCTGATGTCCATTACGGCACAGAGCGCGTTGGACGCGGACGAGCAGTTGCTAGCAGCCACGACAGCGACGGCTTCGCGGGTGCTATCCGTCGACGCGCCTGACGAGGGTGACGCGTCGAAGGGTTCGTGAAGGCGCGTGACGGTGCCGGGGGAGCAGGAGCGGGGTAGTCAGGATGAGGAGCCCGGCGACCGCGATCGCGATGCGGGGGCTGGTGATGCCGGCCAGCAGGCCCCACAGCCCGGTCAGAGTCGCGGTGGTGGCTTTGCTGGTGACCGACCATGCAGACAGGGTGCGGGCCACGCGATCCGTCCCGGTCTGGTCGAGCCGGTAGGTGGCGAACACCGGGTTGAACACCCCCATGCAGGTGATCAGCCCAAGCTCTACGGCCATGACGAGCATCAGCCCGGCCGCGCCAGGGCGGACGAACACCAATCCGAGCAACCAGCACGCGCGCAGCGCCCCAGCGGTGAGCATAACCTGGCGCTGCCCGAACCGCGCGACCAGTCGGGGCGCCATACGTGAGCCGATCAGTCCGCCGACACAGGGCACAGCGAAGGCCAGGCCGTACTGCCAGGGTGCGAACCCGAGGTGCCCGAGCATGAGCACGGCGAGCAGCGGCGACGTCGCCATGATCAGGCCGTTGACCAGGATCGTGTTGAGGAACAGCGGACGAAGCGTCGGGTGGGTGAGGATGTATCGCCACCCGTCGAGCAGGTCGCCGGCTCGGAGCCGTGGCGCATCGGTTCGCGGGGGGCGTGGCTCCCTCCCGCCGATCGCGCGGATCCCCACTGCCGAGAGAAGATAGCTGACCGCGTCGGCCGCCACGGTCGCCACCGGGCCGAACATCCCGATCGCGGCCCCGCCCAGCGGCGGTCCGAGCGCGGTGGCGGTCCAGGTTGTGGACTCGAACCGCCCGTTCGCGACGAGCAGGTCCTCCGGCCGGACGAGCGCTTTCAGGTAGGCACCGCTGGCCGCCCTGAAGGCGATGTCGGCAGCGGCGACGATGACCGACACGACCAAGAGCTGGGCGAAGGTCAGCCAGCCAAGTGCGAACGCGGCGGGGATGCTCATCACCGCCGCGAACCGGGCCAGGTCCATCGCGATCATCACCGGCCGCTTGCGACAGAACTCCACCCACGGTCCGAGTGGCACCGCCACCGCCGCCCCTACGGCCAACCCCACCGCGGCCAGCAGCGACACCTCGGCCGACCCGGCGTGCAGCACAAGGATCGCGATCATGGCGAACGCGTCGAACGCCAGCCACGTGCCGAACGTACTGACCGCATACGCCGCCCAGAGCCACCCGAACCGCCGCCCCAGCGATCGTCGAGCCCCCATGCCCCGCCCGCCCCTCACCGCCCTGACGAACAACCCAGCGTTGGCCGGACACATCAAAGCGAGCAGTGCCGTCGCAAATCAAACAACCAGCGCTTCGGCAATCCACAACCATCGGTTGTGCACCTAGCCTGGGCAGCGTGGATCTCGATGCCGTGCGCACCGTCGTCGCCGTCGCGGACGCGGGGCAGTTCCAGGAAGCCGCCGCCGACCTGTCGATCACCCAGCAGGCCGTCTCCAAGCGCATCGCCGCGCTGGAGAAGGAGCTCGGGGTACGGCTGTTCACCCGCACCGCGCGCGGGGCGCGGCTCACCATCGACGGGCAGGCGTTCCTGCCCCACGCCCGCGATCTCCTCCAGGCAGAGGAGCGGGCAGCCGCCTCCGTTCGGCCCGGTCGCCGCGCCCTGCGCGTCGACGTGATCGGTCGGCAGCTCGCTCCAGCGGGTCTACTGCGCGGCTTCCACGGCGCGCATCCCGCGATCGACCTCGATGTCGTGACCCTCTTCGACGCTGACGCGGCCATCGCCGCTGTCCGGTCCGGCACGATCGACGCGTCCTTCCGCGCTCTCACCGTGCCCGCACGGCAGCTCCCCCAGGGCATCGAGACCGCCCGGGTCCTCGACGAGCCCATCCCACGAGTTCGCCGCCGCCAGCGGGGTCACACCCGCCCAGCTCGCCGAGCACCGGATCTGGATGCCCGGCATCGTTAGCGGGACCGAGTGGGCCGCCTATTACGACGACCTCGCCACCGCGTTCGGGCTCACCATCGATGTGATCGGCCCCAACTTCGGCGCCGAGCCCCTCCTCGATGCGATCGCCGACTCCCCAGCACTGGCGACGTTCGTCGGCGAACAGACCCGCCTCGTCTGGCCCGCCGACCACGACCTGCGGCGTATTGCCGTGCACAGCCCGACACCCGTCTACCCGCACTCGCTGATCTGGCGCCGCGACAACCCGCACCCCGGACTCGCCAAGCTCCGCGGTTACCTCGGCTCTGCGCAGCCCGATCGCTGCGACGCCGAAACGTGGACGCCCCACTGGGCGCAGCTGTGAACACCACAGTTCCTGACGGCGACAGCTTCATACGGTGGGCAGCCCTGAGCCGCGCCGATAGCGCGGATGGCGCGAACGTCGCGGACGGCGGTGCGGGAGGAGAGACGTGCGGAGGGTGATGCGGGGTGAGGGGGATGGCGGGGCAAAGAAGGCGAAGAAGAGCGACGGGGAGAAGTGGCCCCGCAGTCGTCGCGGGCGGGCATCGGTGGCCGATGGCACACGTCGACGCTCGCTATCACGCGCACCCGCGGGGCACTGATACGTGGTCCGCGGCTCAGCGGCCGCGGATCACCGGTCGGCGAACCTGAGGGTCAGGACAGGCGCTCGGTCAGGCGATGGACGGCGGCCGTGGCCGCATCCCCGCCCGTTCCTCGCACTCCTGTGGATCGTTCGGCGCCGATCTCATAGACCGCGCCGGGCCGGGCGAGATCGATCGGGCCGCTGAAGGTGCTCCGCGCCTCCTCATATGTCCGGTCGTCGTCGTTCCACGGCACCAGGTGCGTGAGGACCAGTCGGCGCGCCGCCGCGCTCTGCGCGTGCTCGCCCGCCTCACTCCCGGTGAGGTGCATGTCCTTGGGATGTTCCCGGTGATCGTGGAACGAGGCCTCACAGAGGAAGAGGTCGGTGTCCCGAGCGAGGTCGATGATCTCGTCACAGGCCCCGGTGTCTCCGCTGTAGGTCAGCGCTGTCCCGTCGTGTTCCAGGCGGATGCCGTAGGCCTCGACGGGGTGGTTCACCACGTCGACCCGGACGTCGAAGGGACCGATGCGCATCTGTCCCGGTGTCAGCTCCCGGAACTCGAAGGTCTCGGTCATGCCCGGATCGGGTTCCAGACCGTACGCCTCGGCCATGCGGTCGGCGACGCCGGTGGGACCGTAGACGGGGATGCGGGGTTTGCGTCCTCCGGGTGGGAAGGTGCGGGCCACCCAGTAGGAACAGAGGTCGAAACAGTGGTCGGCGTGCAGGTGGCTGAGGTAGACGGCGTCGATGTCGTAGATGTCGACGTACCTCTGGAGTGCTCCGAGGGCGCCGTTGCCCAGGTCGAGCAGCATCCGGAAGTCTCCAGCCTCCAGCAGGTAGCAGGAGGCGGGGCTGGCGGGGCCGGGGAAGCTCCCCGCTGAGCCGATGATCGTTAGTCGCACGTCGCAATTGCCTTTTCGATGAGCTGCCTCCGCGAAGACTCACGCGGCGAAGCGGTTGTGTCGCGAGGTGGGAGTCTCCTTGTTCTCCGTGTTACGGGTCTACCCCAATGACCGCTCCGGTGGTACCTAATGTGGGCCTCGTCTCACGCGTCGTGAATCACACGTGACCTCTTCACAAGATGCAACCCATCTTATTTTCCCTGGTCAAGTAGGTTCCTCCGGATGTTCTAGCGGCCCCGTCTGGCCAGTTGCCGACTCTGCGCGACCAATCGTCCCGTCACATCCCATAGGTCGAGGGTCTCGTCGAACCAGCCGTCGACCACCGCGTTCGTCCGGGCGCGGAAGGCCAATGGTCCAGGCTCGGGGATGGCGCGCATGTGCCAGGTCAGCTCGACGGTCGGTGCCCAGCTGCGGGGGCCGAACACGGTGATCACCGATGGCGGAGCGTCGACGGCCAGTGGCAGGACCAGGCACGGGTCCGAGCCGAGGCCTCCGTCCGCCTCACTGAGCCGGACATAGCCGCGGAGGTCCGGAGCGGGGGCGTCTCCGTCTTTGTCTTCTCTGTTTTCTCCGATGTCTCCTGCTTCGGCGCCGCGGCGTCGGAGCAGGTCCCAGGTGTCGCGGGCGAGGTACTGGTCGATGCGTTCGGGAAAGGGAGAGCCGCTTGTGCGGCGGGCCCTCGGGTCATAGCGGCGGCACCGATCGATCGGGGGCACGGCCGCGGGAGGGGTCTCGTAGGTGGGGGTGGTGTCGCGGTCCAGGGTGGCGGTGGCGATCGTGCCGGTGACGAGCGTCTGGCCGCCCTGGCTGATCCCAACCTGGACGGTGGCGACGGTCCGCCCGGCCTTGAGGACGGTCGCGTCGATGTCCGCGGGTCCGGCCGCGCCGGGACGGAGGAAGTGGAAGGAGGACGCGACGGCGTGGAGGTGCGGAGATTCGCACAGCGCGGCGCGCTGCAGCACCGCCATCACGTATCCGCCGTTCATGGCCTGGCCGATGAGGTAGCCGGGGTCCAGGTCGGCGGAGTAGCGCCCGGGACCGAGCGCGGTGACCGATGTCGCGGTATCGAATCGGGCCATGCTGACCATTGAATCGAACGCGATCCCATGCACGAACGCCGGGCCCTGCAGAACGGGACCCGGCTTCGGTGGTGCGGTGACAGCGTCTGGCGGCTCCTAGTCGATGAACCGCGCGTCGGGGTGCTCGGGGGATTCGCCGTCCAGGATCGGCTGCGGCTCGTGCTTCAGATGCTCGTCGAAGAACGCGGTGATGTAGGCGTTCTGGGAACGCAGCAGCCGCGGCCGGTCAGGGGCGTCGCCGAGGCTCTCACGCACCGTCCCCTCAGGCACGATCCCGGCGTCCTCCAGTTGCGGCAGCGTCAGCTGAAGGTCGGTGAACGACATGTGCCTGGCCTGGGGAAAGTTGATGTCGAGCTTCCACCCCGGCGAGTTGTCCCACAGGTCGCCCCAGTCGTCAAAGGTCCGGTGGGTGTGGGGAGCGCGTTCCCCTCCCTCCTCAACGCTGCTGCCTCCCATGAACATGAACGGCCGGTCCAGACCCTCCAGCGCCACCGGGAAGCGCTTCTCGAATTCACCGTCGTCCTGCCGGGAGGTCACCGTTCCGTCCAGGTCGATTCCGGCGTCGACGCGCTCGTCCTCGTACATCGTGTGGATCGAGGTTGCGCCGCCCATGGAATGGCCGAACATTCCGATGTTCTCCAGGTCGAGCCCGGCCTCCAGTCCGCGGGGCACCTCCCCGCCCTCGATACCGGAGTCATCGCCGCCCTGGATCTCCTCCAGCCGGTCGAGGACGAACCGGGCGTCGGCGACACGCGCTTCGACCGCCGTGCGAATGGCCTCCGGGGAGAAGTCCCCGACGCGGTCGGTGTCGACGTGTCCGTCGGGGAAGCGCACCGGGGCCTCGCCGGTGTGGTCCATGGTGACGACCACGTACCCCTGGCTCGCCAGTTCCTGCACGTGGACGGTCCCCAGACCCCGCACGCTGCCGAAGCCCGGGGAGTAGAGGACGACCGGTCGCTCACCAAGGCTGCGGTCCAGCGGGGCATCGGTGATCGCCGACGTTCGGGTGCCCTGGACGTCGACGGTGCCAGGGTCCAGTTCGACCCTCTTGAACAGCTCGTCACCGACCTCTTGGTGCATGTAGGCGGCGCGCTCACGCTCGGGGCCGCGCTTGGCCGGATACCAGACGCTGGTCATCAGTTCGCGGTCCGCTTCCGCGCCCCACGGATCGGTGCGGTCCTCGTCGACCAGGTGCAGTTCGGTCGTCCCGATGCTGTACGGACCGCTGGGTTCGGGAAGATCGAACCGGAACCCCGCGTCGGAGTCAGCGACCGGCTCGGCCACCGCTGGGGAAGGGGCGATGGTGAGGGCGAACCCGAGCGCTCCGGCGAGGACCGCGGCGCCCGTACGGCGGATTCCCGAGGGGCGCGAGGAACGGGTGGGGTGAGCGGACCTCGGGAGGTGGGGGGACTGAGGGATGTCGCGTTTAGACGCTTGTCTCATGGAGGCGAGGCTAGGCACGGCACCCGGGACCGCGCTTCCTCCGTAAGGCGGAGCACTTCCCCCAAACACGGAGCGGGGTTCCCCTGAAGCGCCTCAGGGGAACCCCGCCGCACATCCGTGACGCCGACCGAGGAGCCC
This sequence comes from Nocardiopsis gilva YIM 90087, assembly GCF_002263495.1. NCBI lineage: Bacteria > Bacillati > Actinomycetota > Actinomycetes > Streptosporangiales > Nocardiopsidaceae > Nocardiopsis > Nocardiopsis gilva. Next base: position 5,183,082 of record NZ_CP022753.1, read on the forward strand.
CAGCTCGGGACCGGACCTGGGCCCCGCACCGCCGCCTACGGGTCAGGCCCAGAGTTGGCCGTCGAGGCGTTCCTCGGCCTCTTCCAGGGTGCCTTCGTAGGCGCCGGTGGACAGGTACTTCCACCCGCCGTCGGCGATGATGAAGGCGATGTCGGCGCGCTCGCCCGCCTTGGCCGCCTTCTGGGCCATCCCCAGCGCCGCGTGCAGCGCACCGCCGGTGGAGATCCCGGCGAAGATGCCCTCCTTGGTGAGCAGTTCGCGGGTGCGTCGGAGCGCCGCGTCGGAGGGGACGGAGTAGCGCGTGGTCAGGACGGTCTCGTCGTAGAGCTCCGGGACGAAGCCCTCGTCGATGTTGCGCAGGCCGTAGACGAGCTCACCGTAGCGGGGCTCGGCCGCGACGATCTTGATGTCGGACCGCTGCTCGCGCAGGTACCGGCCGACGCCCATCAGCGTGCCGGTGGTGCCGAGCCCGGCCACGAAGTGCGTGATCTCGGGGAGGTCGGCCAGCAGCTCCGGCCCGGTGGTCTCGTAGTGGGCGCGCGCGTTGGCCGGGTTGCCGTACTGGTAGAGCATCACCCAGTCGGGGTGCTCCCCGGCCATGGCCTTGGCCACCCGGACCGCCTCGTTGGAGCCGCCCTCGGCCGCGGAGAGGTGGATCTCGGCGCCCCACATCTCCAGGAGCTGCTTGCGCTCGGCCGAGGTGTTCTCCGGCATCACGCAGACCATGCGGTAGCCGCGCAGTTTGGCGACCATGGCGAGGGAGATGCCGGTGTTTCCGGAGGTCGGCTCCAGGATGGTGCATCCGGGGGAGAGCCGGCCGTCCTTCTCCGCCTGCTCGATCATGTAGAAGGCGGCGCGGTCCTTGATCGAACCGGTCGGGTTGCGGTCCTCCAGCTTCGCCCACAGCCGGACCTCGGGCGTGGGTGAGAAGCTCGGCAGCCCCACGAGCGGGGTGCGGCCGAGCGAGTCGAGGAGAGAGTCGTAGCGCATAGTGCTCGGTGGTCAGCGCATGCCGCCGGCCACGGCCGGCAGGACGGTCACGGTGTCGCCGTCGGAGAGGGTCGCCTCGATGCCGCCGACGAACCGGACGTCCTCGTCGTTGAGGTAGACGTTGATGAAGCGGCGCAGCTTGCCGTTCTCGACGAGGCGCTCGGCAAGGCCCGGGTAGCGCTTGTCCAGGTCTGTGATCAGCTCGGCGAGCGTCGCGCCCTCGCCCTCGACGGCCTTCGCGCCATCGGTCAGATTGCGCAGGATGGTGGGGATGCTGACCTTGATGGCCATGAGCGTCTCTCCGTTACAAGCGTGTGGTCGTGTGTGCGGTCACATCGTGCCCGCGTGTGCAGTGCCGGGCGGGTCCTGGTGCGGCACCCCGCCCCGTTGGTGTGCAACAGGCGCCGAGCATCCGTGATTCCAACGGTGTTCCGTACGTGAGGTCGCGGATGGTCCGTCGCGCCCCCTCGGCGTCCCCCGTGGCCGGTGTCAGCCGACTCCGGCGATCTCCACGGGCTCCTCGGTGACCTCGCTGTCGACGATCCGGTAGGAGCGGAACTCCACAGTCTCGGGGTCGCGCGTGGACACCAGGACGTAGTGCGCGTTGGGCTCGGAGGCATACGAGATGTCGGTACGCGACGGGTAGGCCTCCGTCGCGGTGTGCGAGTGGTAGATAACCACCGGTTCCTCGTCGCGGTCGTCCATCTCCCGCCAGACCTTGAACTGCTCCATGGAGTCGAAGCGGTAGAAGGTCGGCGAGCGCTCGGCGTTGACCATCTCGATGAATCGCTCCGGCCGGTCGGAACCCTCCGGTCCGGCGACGACACCGCACGCCTCGTCCGGGTGGTCGCGGCGGGCGTGGTCGACGATCTTGTCATAGATCGCGCGGTCGATCCTCAGCATGGTCCTCAGCGTATCCGAGAATATTTCCCTACCCACCCACTGGGTATGACTTTTCTCCCGCTCCCCCGCCTCCCTCGACGGTACGGCTGCGGGCCGCGGATGTTGGCAACCTCAGTCCTCCTCCTCGTCGTCGTCCAGACCGCTCGCCCCGAACAACGACTGGACCAGGGACTCCTGCAGGCCGCCGAGCCAGTCGTAGATGTGCAGCGCGGCGGCGTCGCCCTCGTCCAGCTCGCCCCGCTCCTCCTCGGCATAGGTCTGCTCGTCGACCCCGAGGCGGGTGCCGAGGGCGAGGCGGACGTCGTTGATCGCCTTCATCCACGCGTGCGCGTCGCCGAGATCGAGGTGGAGCGTCCCGCCGGCCACCGGAAGCTCCGCCAGCATGGTCCGCGCGTTCTCCCGCTTGTGCAGGCGGAGATCGTCCTCGGTGTAGCGGCGGAAGTCCCCCGCGGCCTCGGTGTCCTCCCTGTAGGCGTCGGGGAAGAGCCGCGCGAGAACGGGGTCGTCGGGCTTCTCCGCGCTGCCGCCGATACCGACGAGTTCGGCGAGCTCGTCCTGCGGCTCAGGTGCCTCCACCATGTCCAGGAGCAGCGCGGCCATGGAGCGGAGCACCGCCGACTCGTCGGCGTCCAAGTCGATGGCGACCCCACTGGAGTCGGGCCGGAATCCCTTGGTCATGTCGTCACTGCTCCGCGGTCCATAGGACGGTGCCCATCATCGTGTCTACGCGCCACCCGCGGCCCATCACTCGTCGTGCTGCAGGGTCGCCCACAGACCATACTGGTGCAGCACCTGGACATCGCGCTCCATCTCCTCACGGGTTCCGCTGGAGACCACGGCGCGCCCCTTGTAGTGGACGTCGAGCATGAGCTTGTGCGCCTTCCGCTTCGAGTAGCCGAAGACGGTCTGGAAAACGTAGGTGACATAGGACATCAGGTTGATGGGATCGTTCCAGACGATTGTCACCCAGGGGAGTTGCGGGCGCACATCCTCCTCGATGTCCGGTCGTTCCAGCTCGACCGGCGCCGTCGTCATGGCTCCCTCACCCTTTCCTCTGTGCGGGCTGTGCGCGGCGGCGCGCGACGGTGTCCAGGACACCGAGCGGGGCACCGATTCGCATAGGCATCCTCACGATGCATTCTCCCATCATTCGCGGCCTGCCCGGGGTGGAGTGTCAGAGGAGGTCGGATATTTTGTTACCGAGAGACACAAACTAACCTTGACCGTTATGACCGACGACTGGAGCAGTGCGCTCCTCACTGACCGGTACGAGCTGACGATGCTGCAAGGGGCATTGCGCAGCGGTGCCGCACACCGGCGGACCGTGTTCGAGATGTTCGCACGCCGACTCCCCGACGAACGACGCTACGGAGTGGTGGCCGGAACCGGGCGTTTCCTGGAGGCGCTACGCGACTTCCGGTTCGATACCCCCACGCTCGACTTCCTGTCCGATAACGGGATCGTGGACGATTCCACGCTGAAGTGGCTGGCCGAATACCGCTTCTCCGGCGACATCTGGGGCTATGGCGAGGGCGACGTCTACTTCCCCGGCTCCCCCATCCTCGTTGTTGAGGGGACCTTCGCCGAGTCCGTGATCCTGGAGACCGTGGCGCTGTCCATCTTCAACCACGACTCCGCGATCGCATCGGCCGCCTCCCGCATGGTCACCGCCGCCAACGGGCGCCCGCTGATCGAGATGGGATCCCGCCGCACCCACGAGATGTCCGCGGTCGCCGCGGCCCGCGCCGCCTACCTCACCGGCTTCGCCACCACATCGAACCTGGAGGCCGGCCGCCGTTACGGGATACCGACGGCCGGAACCAGCGCCCACGCCTTCGTCCTGGCCCACGACAGCGAGCGGCACGCGTTCACTGCGCAGCTCGACGCCCTGGGCCCGGAGACCACCCTCCTCGTCGACACCTTCGACGTCGACCGGGCGGTGCGCACCGCGATCGAGCTGGCCGGGGAGAAGCTCGGCGGCGTGCGCCTCGACTCCGGCGATCTCGGCGCCACCGCGGCACGGGTCCGCGACCTCCTCGACCAGCACGGGGCCACCGGCACCCGGGTCCTGGTCACCGGCGACCTCGACGAGTACGCCATCCAGGCCCTGGCGATCGCTCCGGTCGACGGCTACGGCGTGGGCACGGCGCTGGTCACCGGCTCGGGCTCGCCGACGGTGTCCCTCGTCTACAAGCTCGTCGCGCGTGCGCGCGGCACCGCGCCCGACGACCGGCTGGAACCGGTGGCCAAACGCTCCGTGGGCAAGCCGAGCAAGGGCGGCCGCAAGTGGGGGTCACGGCGGCTGGACGACCAGGGCGTCGCGACCGCGGAGATCGTCTACGACCACGAGCCGGAGGAGGAGCCGGGGGTGCGGCCGCTGCTGCGTCGGCTCGTGGACAACGGCGAGATCGTCGGCACCGAACCGCTGTCCGCCGCCCGCGAGCGCCACAAGGGCGCGCTGGCGGAGCTGCCGGAGGAGGCGCGCCGGATGTCCGGCGGCGAGCCCGCCATCCCCACCCTGTTCGAACGCCTGCATCCATGACCGACCGCACCGACGCGCGGAAGGAGGAGCGGAAGATGACCAAGGCATTGATCGTCGTCGACGTGCAGAACGACTTCTGCGAGGGAGGGAGCATGGCCGTCACCGGCGGCTCCAGTGTGGCGTCGCAGGTGTCGCGCTTCATCGCCGACCACAGCGACGACTACGCGCACGTCGTGGCCACGCGCGACTACCACATCGACCCCGGGGCGCACTTCTCCGATACGCCGGACTTCGTCGACACCTGGCCGCGGCACTGCGTCGCCGGTACCCCCGGCGCCGCGTTCCACCCGGACTTCGACACCAGCGCGGTGGAACAGGTGTTCAGCAAGGGCAAGTACACCGCCGCCTACAGCGGGTTCGAGGGCGCCGACGAGGAGGACCGGTCCCTGGAGGACTGGCTCCGCGCGCGGGGTGTCACCGAGGTGGACGTGGTGGGCATCGCCACCGACCACTGCGTGCGCGCCACCGCCCTGGACGCCGCCGAGGCCGGGTTCGACACCCGCGTGCTGCTGGACCTGACGGCGGGGGTGGCCGAGAAGACGACGGACGCGGCGCTGCGCTCACTGACCGAGAAGGGCGTCGCGCTGCGGGGGAAGCCGGTCCTCGCCTGACGGTGCTCGCCGCGCCGTACTCGGCACGCACAGCACACGGAACGCACCGCGTCCGACACGATCATGGCAGTCACAGCAACGCCCCGGAAAAACACAGAGCATCCCAGAACACCACGGAGAAGCAGAGGAGGGGAAGCAGCGGAAGCGACAGGGGCGGGCCGCCCGGATGGACGGCCCGCCCCTGTCATTGGCCTTCGTCGCGGCGGACGCGGCGGCTCAGTCGATGCCGACGGCGGCGCGAACCTTGGCGACCGTCGCCTTGGCGCGCTCGCGCGCCCGGGCCGCGCCCGCCTCGAGAATGTCGTCGAGGTCGCTGTCGGGGGCGATGAGCTCCTCGTAGCGCTCGCGCATCGGGCCGAAGGTGGTGTTCAGCACCTCGAACAGCTCGTTCTTGAGGTCGCCCCAGCCCATGCCGCCCGCTTCGAGCCGCTTGCGGGTGGCGGCGGTGTGCTCCTCGGTCGCGAACTGGGCGAGCAGCTGGAACGGCACCGAGGTGTCGGGGTCCTTGGGGGCCTCGACCGGGGTGGAGTCCGTGGGGATCCGCCGCACCAGCTTCTTCAGCTTGTTCTCGGGCAGGAAGAGCGGAATGTGGTTGTCGTAGGACTTGCTCATCTTCCGGCCGTCCACGCCGGGCAGGACGCTCGCCTCGCCCTCGGGGAACACGCCCTTGGGGATGGGGAAGGAGTAGGAGTCGCCGTAGAGGTGGTTGAAACTTCCGGCGATGTCGGCGGTGTACTCGATGTGCTGCACCTGGTCGCGGCCGACCGGCACGTAGTCGGCCTCCATGATGAGGATGTCGGCGGCCATCAGGATGGGGTAGTTGAACAGCCCCATGTTGACGCCGGCGTCGAGGTCGGCGACCCCGGCCGCCTCGTTGCGGTCGCGGGCGGCCTTGTAGGCGTGCGCCCGGTTCATCAGGCCCTTGGCGGTGATGGTGGCCAGGATGGTGGCCAGCTCGAACACCTCGGGGACGCTGGACTGCCGGTAGAGGATGGTGCGCTCCGGGTCGAGTCCGCAGGCGAGCCATGTGGCGGCGACCGACCGGATGTCGCTGCGGAGCTTCTCGGGTTCCTTGACCGAGTTGAGCGAGTGGTAATCGGCGAGGAAGTACAGGGTGTCGTGCTCGCGCGCGGCGGCCAGCGCCGGCTTGATCGCACCGATGTAGTTGCCGATGTGGGGCATGCCCGAGGTCTGGATACCGGTCAGATAGGTCTTGGTCGCTGCCATGACGCCGAGTCTATCGGGGGTGGGTAGCCACCCCGGATCGCTGCGCGTGTGCGGTCGCACGCCCGACGGCGCACACGGCAGACGGTGTCCGGCGCGTGCGCGGGCCCGGACGGCTTCGCACGGGAGGCGGTCGTCCGCGCATGCATTATGCATTAGGCGCGGAAGGCCGCCCAGTGTTCGGTCATGCGCTCTCTCTGACCACGCGTGAAGTGGCTCATGCAGGGGTCGTCACTGTAGTTCATGAAGTTGTGGACGGGGTCCCGCCCCGTCTGATCGCAGGTGTCGCGCCCCTCCGGGCAGCCGGCCGCCTGCTTGCTCTCGAACGGGGTGTCGTCGACGTAGTCGCCCGGATGTTCGCAGCCGTTCTGGAAGGTGTGGAAGAGGCCGAGCCAGTGCCCGGTCTCATGGACGGCGGTGAAGCCGAGGTTGAACTTCTCCCGCTCGCCGCCGGGGACCGTGCGGTAGTCGACGACGACGCCGTCGAGCTCGGGCGACTTCTCGTAGTCCTGGGGGAAGGTGGAACGCCCGAGCATCCCGTTGGGCAGATTCAGCATGTAGAGGTTGAGCGTGTCCGCGTCGCCGCGGCGCAGCTTCTCCTTCATCGTGCTCTCGTGCTCGCCGAAGTCCTCGAACCAGGAGTCGTTCACCGTACGTGTGACCGCGCGCAGCTTGAAGCGGAATCCGGTGTCGGCGCCGTAGCCGTAGCCGCCGCTGAAGCCCTTGTTCATGGTGTTGATCTGCCGGGAGATCGTGGAGTCGCTGAGGTCGCCCCGGCCGTCGCTCGCCGAGATCACGTGGACGACGGTCGGCACCTTTTTCCTCAGCCCCTTGGCCGGGGCCTGCTGGGTGACGAGGGCCTCGTTGAGCCGCCGGTCGAGTTCGGCGGCCTCCGCTGGGGTGAGGTGGTTGTGGTCCCGGTCCGGGCCGTCGGCGGTCCGTGCGGCGGTGTCCGCCTCCGGCGGGCACGCGGTGTCGTGCCCACGCGCGCGCTGCGCCTCGGCCGCGGTCTCCTCCGGGCGGGCCACGCCCGTCAGGACCAGCCCGGCCAGTGCGAGCGCGGTGAACAGCAGACCGCTCCAGATGCCGAGCGGTGCGCCGCCATAAGCTTTTCCAGCACGGTTCATGATCACGGACTGTAGCGATCACACTCGACGCGCGTGATCGCCGACACGTCATCATGGCGAACTATTTGCCCATCTTTCCGGCAATCGGCAAGCGCACGGGTCCCGCGGCGGTGCGATCGCCGCCCCGGCTACCGGCCCCCGGTCGCCCAGGAGCGGAGCCGGGCGATCCGCTCACGGATCTGCTCGGGCGAGGCCTGCGCGATGGGCGGACCGCCGCAGGCGTTGCGCAGCTCGGTGTGGATCATGCCGTGCGGCTTGCCGGTCCGGTGGTGCCACGCACCGACCAGGGTCTGCAGCTCCCTGCGCAGTTCGGCGACGACCTCGTGGGTCGCGGCCTGCTTCGGCTCCTCCTTGGGCGCCTTGCGCTGCTGGGCATGGATCTCGGCCTTGCGCTTGCGCAGCAGCTGGGACACCTGGTCGGGCTCCAGCAGTCCGGGCAGGCCGAGGAAGTCCTCCTCCTCGGGAGAACCGGGCGCCCCGCTGCCGAACTCCGAGCCGTCGTAGAGCACGCGGTCGAACTCGGCGGCCGACTCCATCGTCTCGAAGGGCAGCTCGTCGCCGGCGTCGGGGGTGTCGCGCTTCTTGCGGGCCTCATCGATGAGGTCCTGCTCCGGCTCCTCGCCCTCCTTGAGGGGACGGTCGAGCACGTGGTCGCGCTCGCGCTCCATCTCCCCCGCGTACTCCAGCAGGGTGGGCACCGACGGCAGGAAGACGGAGGCGACCTCGCCGCGTCTGCGGACACGCACGAAGCGCCCCACGGCCTGGGCGAAGAACAGCGGGGTGCTGGTGGAGGTGGCGTACACACCCACCATCAGCCGGGGCACGTCCACGCCCTCGGAGACCATGCGCACCGCGATCATCCAGCGGTCGTCGGACTCCGCGAACCGCTTGATCTTCCTGCTGGCGGTGGGGTCGTCGGAGAGCACCACCGTGGCGCCGGTACCGGTGATCTGGCGCAGGATCCGCGCGTAGGCGCGCGCGGCCTCGTGGTCGGTGGCGATGACCAGGCCGCCGGCGTCGGGGGTGGCCTTGCGCACCTCGGTGAGCCGCCGGTCGGCCGCGGTCAGCACCTTCTTGATCCAGTCGCCCTTGGGGTCGAGCGCGGCCCGCCAGGCCTGCGCGAGCGCGTCCTGGGTCAGCGGCTCGCCGAGCCGGGCGGCGAGTTCGTCTCCGGCGCGGGTGCGCCAGCGCATCTCGCCGGAGTAGGCCATGAAGACGACCGGGCGGACGACGTTGTCGGCGAGCGCGGGGGCGTAGCCGTAGCTGTAGTCCCAGGAGCAGCGGCGCACGCCGTTGTGGTCCTGGACGTAGTCGACGAACGGGATGGGGTTGACGTCGGAGCGGAACGGCGTCCCGGTCAGCGCCAGCCGCCGTGCCGCCGGGTCGAACGCCTCGCGTACGGCGTCGCCCCAGGACAGCGCGTCGCCCGCGTGGTGCACCTCGTCGAAGATGACCAGGGTGCGGCGCGCCTCGGTGCGGTTGCGGTGCAGCATCGGGTGCGCCGCGACCTGCGCGTAGGTGACGGCCGCACCGATGTACTGCCGCCCCAGGGCGCCCTGGCCGTTCTTGAAGTCGGGGTCGATCGCGATCCCGAAGTGGGCGGCGGACTCCGCCCACTGCTTTTTGAGGTGCTCGGTGGGGCAGACGATGGTGACGGAACGGACGACGTGGCGGGCGATCAGCTCGCTCGCCAGTGTCAGCGCGAATGTGGTCTTTCCCGCTCCGGGCGTGGCCACCGCGAGGAAGTCCCGCGGGTTCCTCCGGAAGTACTCCTCATAGGCCTCGCGCTGCCATTGGCGCAGGCCACTCAGGCGTTCCGACGTGCTGGTCTCAAGAAGCGTCATGCTGCCAATCCCCTGATACTCACCCGGACGAGGGTAACCGCCCACGGGGACCGGGCAGGCGTCACGCCGACGGCGCGTTCGTCACGTTCCGCCCGCCGTGTCCCGTCGTCCCTCCACGCTGGTGGCATACGCCGCCCCCGGATCCGCGCGGGATCCGGGGGCGGAGTCCGCTGGGTCCACTAGGTGCCCTGGACGTCCACGGCGCCGTCGTTGAACGGCATGTAGGGGTCGATCCACGGGAACACGACGTACCACAGCAGGGCCGCCGCACCCGCGATGAGCGCGAGCGCCAGCACGAGCCTCACCGGGACCGGGCCCGGGAGAAGGCGCCAGATCAATCCGTACATGGGTGCTAGTAACCCCGTTCCTTTTCCGTCGTCCGTCGGCTTCGCCGTCGGCGCGGCCGGTTCTAGGCGTCCGCGTTCTCCGGCGCCATGTCGGCGATGCTCTCGGGCATGCCCTGGTCCTTGGGCCGGGTGTCGGAGAGCTCGCCCCAGACGATCAGCCGGTGGGTGTTGTTCAGCTTCGGGGCGCAGGTGGTCAGGGTCAGCAGCGAGCGCTTCGGGTCATCATTGTTCTCCTTGTCGAACGGGGCGGGGTCGACCACCCACACGTTGTCGGGTGTGACCGTCTGCTCCTTGATGACCTTGTAGGTGTAGAAGTTGTCCTGGTCCTCCAGCACGATGGTGTCGCCATCGTCCAGCTGGTCGAGGTCCCAGAAGATGCCCGGTGTGCGGTGCCCGGCGACGGCGTAGTTGCCCTTCTGCCCCGCCTGGGCGTTGCCGGTGTAGTGGCCGGGGCTGTACTTGATGTCCTCCTGCGAGACCCCGTTGACGACCACCCACTGCAGGTCGAGGTCGGGGATGTACATCCGGGCGTTGGCCGACCCGGGCAGCGGCTCGGAGTCGGGCCCCTTGGGCGCCTCCCACTGCTCTTCGAGCCCCTGGGCGAGCTCGCGCTGCTCGCTCTGGGTCTCGAACTGCTTGCCGTAGACCTCGTAGGCCGCGAAGAACAGCATGAGGACACCGGCGGTGAACAGCAGCTCGCCGATGAGGCGGACCATGCCGCGTGCGACATCGCCGGCCGTCATTCGGGAGTTGGACCTGCCGCGTCGGCCACGCGGGGCGCGTCGACGCCCGCCTCGTGTCGGGCGCCGTTCACTTGTGGAGACCATATGCCCTACCTGTGGTGACAAGGCCGCACGCCCACCCGCCGACGAAAGTGTTGGGGGGCGCGGGCGATGAGCTCCGGTGCGTGCCGCCCGGATTGCGGATCCCGTGGAGCGCCGACGGCGGCCGCACACGGCGTGATCCCCCGCCGTTGGCCGGTTCCGGCGTTCCCGTCGCAAGGAGCGTACCGCGCCTGCTTCGCCCCCTGCAGCACGAAGGGCCGAGACGGACAAATGCCGTCACGGCCCCGCGGCGTGTGCGAAGCGAGAGCCGTGGCCTTGGATCAGGCGGCCATCATCTCTTCGTAGATCTTCTTGCACTCGGGGCAGACCGGGAACCTCTTGGGGTCGCGGTTGGGCACCCACACCTTGCCGCACAGGGCGATCACGGGGGTACCGGTGACGGCGCTCTCCGTGATCTTGTCCTTCTGCACGTAATGGGCGAACCGCTCGCGGTCGCCATCGTCGTGCGAAATATCGGGGCGGGTCTCGCTCTCCGGGAGCACCTTGTTGACAACGTCCATGGCCATCGTGCCCTCACACCTCCTACGTCTCATCCCACGGTATCCGCAGGGGACGAAATTCAGTTCAACGTCGGGTCGTCCGGGAAAGTCGATACCAAGGCGAGATCGCCGCCCTGGCGACGCAGCACCCGCGACCACAGCGAGTCGGGCGTCGGAGAGAAGACGTCCTCGGCCAGGGCGGGGAGGACGTACCAGGCGCCCTCCTCGATCTCGGCGTCCAGCTGACCCTCGCTCCATCCGGTGTACCCGGCGAACACGCGGAACCGGCCGAGCGCGCCGCCGAGGATCTCGGGCGGGGTGTCCAGGTCGATCAGGCCGAGCCGGGGCACGGTGGCGTCCTCGTCCAGGTTGGACAGCGGGCGCCAGCCGAGCGGAGCGTCGTCGGTGCCGGGCATGCCGAGCGCGAGGCCCGAGCCGGTACCGACCGGGCCTCCGGCGAACATGACGGCGGGGTCGGTGGCGTAGCCGCTCCAGTCGCCCAGGACGTCGTCGACCAGCAGCTCCGAGGGGCGGTTCACGATCACACCGAGGGTGCCCTCGGTATCGTCGTCATCGATCACGAAGACGACCGAGCGCCGGAACTCGGGCTCGGACAGCATCGGCGTCGCCACCAGCAGGCGGCCGGTCAACGTCGGCTGCTCCATAGCTCCACACCTACCCCGTGAGCCGGGCGGGCGCCACCCCGCCCTGCCCGGCGTCCACAGGGTGTGGCTACTCGCTCCGGCCGCGTGTGGCGACCTCGCGCACGGCGGAGGCGACGTGCTGGGCCAGGTCGGTGTGGAAGACGCTCGGGATGATGTAGTGCGGGCCCAGTTCGTCGTCGGTGACGACGTCGGCGATGGCGTTCGCCGCGGCCACCATCATGTCGGAGTCGACGAAGTGGCTCTGCGCGTCGAGCAGACCGCGGAAGAACCCGGGGAAGACCAGGACGTTGTTGATCTGGTTGGGGTAGTCGCTACGGCCCGTGGCGACGACGGAGGCGTGCAGGTGGGCCACCTCCGGGTCGACCTCGGGGTCCGGGTTGGCCAGCGCGAAGATGATCGAGTCCTCGTTCATCTCGGCGATGTCCGAGCCGGTGAGGATGTTCGGCGCGGAGACCCCGATGAAGACGTCGGCGCCCTTGACGGCACCCTTGAGGTCGCCGCTGTAGCCTGCGGTGTTGGTGTGCTCGGCGATCCAGGTCAGGTTGTCGTCGAGGCTCTCGCGGCCCTGGTGCACGGCGCCGTGGACGTCGCAGACGATGATGTCCTTGGCTCCGGCGTGCATGAGCAGCTTGAGGATGGCGGTGCCGGCCGCGCCCGCGCCCGACATGGCGATGCGGACCTCGCTGAGGCTCTTGTTCACCACGCGCAGGGCGTTGCGCAGCGCGGCGAGCACGACGATCGCGGTGCCGTGCTGGTCGTCGTGGAAGACGGGGATGTCGAGGAGCTCGCGCAGGCGCGCTTCGACCTCGAAGCAGCGCGGCGCGGAGATGTCCTCCAGGTTGATGCCGCCGAAGCCGGGGGCGAGCACCTGGACGGTGCGGACGATCTCGTCGACGTCCTGGGTGTCCAGGGCGATGGGCCAGGCGTCGATGTCGGCGAAGCGTTTGAACAGGGCCGCTTTGCCCTCCATGACGGGCATGGAGGCCTCGGGGCCGATGTTGCCCAGGCCCAGGACGGCCGAGCCGTCGGTGACGACGGCGACGCTGTTGCGCTTGATGGTCAGGCGGCGGGCGTCGTCGGGGTTGTTGGCGATGGCCTGGGAGACGCGGGCGACGCCGGGCGTGTAGGCCATGGAGAGCTCGTCGCGGTTGCGCAGCGGCACCTTCGACTTCATCTCGATCTTGCCGCCGAGGTGCATCAGGAAGGTGCGGTCGCTGACCTTGTGCACGACGACGCCGTCGAGGGCGCCCAGGGCGTCGATGATGGCCTGGGCGTGGTCGGTGTCGCGCGCCGCGCAGGTGACGTCGATGCGGATCCGCTCGTGGCCGGAGGACGCCACGTCGAGCGCGGTGATCATGCCGCCGACGTGCTCGACGGCGTTGGTCAGGCTGCCTACCGCGCTGCCACCCCCGTCGAGTTCGAGACGAACCGTTATGGAGTAGGAAACGCTGGGAAGGGTGGCCACGAAAAGCTCCTCAATTTCACGGATCTGCCGCGCTCGCCTGCACAGTCACGGTGCTCCGGCGCATCTTTCATGGTGCCATCACCTCTGATGACCGCGTGCTGAAGAGGCCGTGAAAACGGACATTACCGACGAGTAGGTGTCCACCCTCACGCTGTGGTCGGACCACTGGGCCGCACCGTTGCCAGACGGTGGTGAACCCTGTCACATTACCCGGTTTCGCGTTCCTCGGGGGCGATTCCGGACCCTCCCCCGGCCTCTCCGGCGCGGTCACGCGCCAGGCGCTCGATCACGTCGACACACGCGGAAGGGCCGATGACGGTCGAGTCGATGATCAGATGGTAAAGGGAGGGCGCGGCCGGGTCGACCCGGTAGAAGCGGCGGACATAGGCGGTGCGGGCGCGGTCGTTGTCGACCAGGTCATGCATGGTCGGCGGGTGCCACGCGGCCCCGGCGGCCTCGCGGTCGTCGCCGCGCATCAGCGCCTCCTCGCGCGCCGACTCCCGCATCTTGACCGCCTGGGCGAGCCGCCGGTCCTTGGGGCCGTCGAGGCGGACGTGCAGGGCGGTGCCGTGCCCGGAGAGCACGACCGCCGCGGCGCGGCCGAGAATGACGCCGCCGCTCGCCGCGACCTCGCCGATGACCTGCTCGGTCTTGTCGACGAACTCCTGGTCGTACAGGAGCCGTCCCTGTTCGTCGGTGGCACCGACAAAGGTGGAGTCGACGCTGCCCAGGGTGACGGTGGGCAGCCGGGCGGCGCTGGCCAGCAGGCGCTCGAACCCGGTGGCGGCGCGGTCGTCGTGCTCCAGCGCGTCTTCGAGTGAGCAGCCGATCTGCCGGGCCACCGCACCGGGGATGGCGCGGTCCAGGAAGGGGATGCCCAGCCGCTCCGCTACGGCGGGTCCGATCACACTGCCGCCGGCCCCGTAGGTCGCGGAGATCGTCACCACATAGGTCATCGGACACCATCCGGCAAGAGGAACACCTACACGCGTGTGTCCCGGGTCTTACCCCATCGGCCTGGGGATCAACTGACCCGCGGAGCAACGCGGCACACGGGTGCGTGCGGCAGTGCGGATCACCGCGGGACACGTCCGAGGGGGCACCGCGTCCCGACAGAGCCACGGCACCGTCGTCCCGCTCCGGCCCCGACCTGGCAGGGGGCGGAGCCGGAGCGGGACGACCCTCGCAGCGATCGGTGACCCGTGGCCGGAAATCGGCGCGGAGGCTAGAAGAGCGCGGCGGTGAGGGCGCGCCGGGCCTTGGCGACGCGGGGGTCGCCGGAGGGGAGCACCTCGAACAGGGTCAGCAGGTGCTTGCGCGCGGCGTCCCGGTCATCGCCGGAGGTGCGCTGGACCGTGCCGATGAGCCGCTCGAAGGCGTCCTCGAACTTGCCGCCGTACATGTCGATGTCGGCGACGTTGACCTGCGCCGCCACGTCGTCGGGGTTGTCGGCCGCGGCCTTGCGCTCCGCGTTGGCGTCCAGCCCGTGCACGCGGCCCACGAGGCGGACCTGGGCGAGCTTGAGCTTGGCGTGCTCACTGGAGGGGTCGGCTTCGACCGCCTTGGCGTAGACGGCCTCGGCGGCAGCGAAGTCGCCGCGCTGGAGGGCCTCCTGCGCCTCGACGTCCGCGGGGTCCTGGGGCCCCTCCTGCCCGCCGTTCTGGCTCTCGGCGGTCTCGGCGCCCTCCTGGCCGAGGCCGGTGAACTCCTCGGGGAGCACGCCCTGCTGCTTGAGGCCGTCGAAGATCTGGGTCAGCCACTCGCGCAGCTGCTCCTCGGTGGCGGGACCCGCGGGGCCGGGCACGACCTGGCCGCCGATGACCATGGCGACCATGGGGACGCCCGGCACGCGCAGCGCCTGGGCGAGCTGCGGGCTGGCCTGGACGTCGACCTTGGCCACGATCCACTGCCCGCCGGCGCCGGTGGCCAGCCGGTCGAGGGCCGACTCCACCTGAGACGACTGCTCAGAGCTCGCCTGCAGGATGGCGAGCACGACCGGGGCGCTCATGGAGCGCTCCAGGACCTCGTTCTGGAAGTTCTCCTCGTTGACGTCGATGGCGTAGGGGTTGGCTGTGCCCGACGACTCCTGCGCCTGCCGCTTGGCCTCACGTTCCAAGGCCGCCTTGCGAGCACCGAGGTCGACCGCGCTGTGCATTGAGTAGTCCGAAGGCTGCATACTTCCATCCTGCCGTATTCACAGCAGCGGCCGTCACCCTCCGCACCGACGGGGGCGGGGTCGGGTGGTCGCTCGGACTCGTAACCCCTCGCGCAATCCGCCGAATGGATCACATGTGCTGGCCCACGGGGCCGCGCTGCCCGCGATGTCCGGCAGTGCGCAGGTCATCCAGCACGAGGAGGAGTCCTTACTTCCCCGCCGTGTCCCTACTTCCCCGTCGTTCTCCGCTATCGTGGCGCCGCCATCGGGGCCGGGGCGGCCCTCCGGCGCGACCGCGTTCGACGGGACCCACCCACGCGGCCACAAGCGGAGCCTCCACGACACGGCGAACGTCCCCGTGTAGCGCCAGAACCAGCGGCGGTGTGTAACAGTACGTCATTATGTGGAGACACTCCGCGCTGGCGTCGACGCTGGGCCGTGTCGGCTCCCGCTCACGGCGTCGCCGCGGTGCCCTGGCGCTCGCGACCGCCACCGGCGCCCTGCTCCTGGGCACGACCGGCACCGCCGCCGCGCCCATTGCGGCCACAGCCGGCACCAGTGGTCCCGCGCTCTCGGTGGCCAGGTTCAGCGAGCACCAGCCGAGCATCCGGCCGAGCCAGGCCGCGGAGGCGCTCGGTAGGTTGGCGGCCCAACCCGGCGGCCCGGAATCATCCACCGAGTCAGACGGGAGGGACGTGCGCCCCTGCTTCCACCCGCATTGGGTCACCCTGGCCGTCGAGAACCGGGTGTGGCGGGTGCATGGCAGGTCCTGTCCGGACTGGGCGCCCAATGGGCGCATCCCGCTGTTCGCCCGTCCCGCCGCCGAGAGCCGGGTGGTCGGCCACCTCGACTCCCAACGTGAGGCCTGGTACCACTGCCAGGACGTCGGGGCACCCTTCCACCTGGGAAACGCGGTCAGCCGCTGGTGGGCGGCGAGCCGGACCCCCGATGGCCACTCCGGCTGGGTTCCCCAGGTCTACTTCCGCGGCGCCGCCCCCGGCGCGGCCGACAGCGGCCTGGAGTTCTGCGGCCATGCCGGCAGCCGCGACGACCACAAGGTGGCCCCGACCCCCATCGCCCTCCCCCTCCCGACCGGGCCCGCCGACGCCCACGCGGAGACTCGAGAAGGCCGGAACTGACGCGAGTCGGCGTGCGGCGCCGCTGCCTGTCGCGACGTTCTCGACCGCTGCACTACGGCCGACGCGGCGGAAAAGAACGGTGGCCCTGACGGAGACCGTCAGGGCCGGATGTTCGGGTGGGTGGCGCTTCTAGAACTGCGGCGCCTCGGTGTACGTGCCGAACTCTTCACCCATGGTTCGGCAGATCTCGCCGAGGGTGGCCTCGGCGCGGGCGGCGTCGAGGATGACGGGGATGAGGTTGCCGCTGTTCGGGTCGCGGACGGCTTCGAGGAGCCGGTCCAGTGCGGCGTCGACGGTGGCCTTGTCACGCTGGGCGCGGCGCTCGGTGAGGACGCGTTTCTGTTCCCGTTCGATCTCGTGGCTGATGCGGAGGATCTCCAGCTCGCCCGAGACCGTCGACGTGTGGGCGTTGACGCCGACGATGCGCTTTTCGTTCTTCTCCAGGGCCTGCTGGTACTGGAAGGCCGACTCGGCGATCTCGGAGCTGAACCAGCCGTTCTCGATGCCGGCGAGGATGCCGGAGGTCATCGGACCGATGGGGTGCTCGGCGCTGTCGCCGCCGCCCATGTGCAGGATGCGCTCGAAGATGCGCTCGGCCTCGGCCTCGATCTGGTCGGTGAGCGCCTCGACGTACCAGGAGCCGCCGAGCGGGTCGGCGACGTTGACGACGCCGGTCTCCTCCATGATGACCTGCTGGGTGCGCAGCGCGATCTCGGCCGACTGCTCGGTGGGCAGGGCCAGGGTCTCGTCGAGGGCGTTGGTGTGCAGGGAGTTCGTGCCGCCGAGCACGGCCGACATCGCTTCGAGGGCGGTGCGCACCACGTTGTTGTAGGGCTGCTGGGCGGTCAGCGAGACGCCCGCCGTCTGGGTGTGGAAGCGCAGCCACTGCGCCTTCTCGCTCGTGGCGCCGTAGCGGTCGCGCATCCAGCGCGCCCAGATGCGGCGCGCCGCGCGGAACTTGGCGATCTCCTCGAAGAAGTCGATGTGCGCGTCGAAGAAGAAGGACAGCCCCGGCGCGAACGTGTTGACGTCGAGTCCGCGCGACAGGCCTAGCTCGACGTAGCCGAAACCGTCGGCCAGCGTGAACGCCAGCTCCTGTGCGGCCGTGGCCCCGGCCTCGCGGATGTGGTACCCGGACACCGACAGCGGCTTGAACGCGGGGATGTTCTCCGCGCAGCACTCCATCAGATCGCCGATCAGGCGCAGGTGCGGCTCGGGCGGGTACAGCCACTCCTTCTGGGCGATGTACTCCTTGAAGATGTCGGTCTGCAGCGTGCCGTTGAGCTTGCCGGTGTCGACGCCCTGCCGCTCGGCCGCCGCCAGGTACATGCAGAACGCGGGGATGGCCGGGCCGCTGATGGTCATCGACGTCGTGATGTCGCCCAGCGGGATGTCGTCGAACAGGATGTCCATGTCGGCGACGGAGTCGATGGCCACGCCGCAGTGCCCGACCTCGCCGAGCGCCTGCGGGTCGTCGGAGTCGTGGCCCATGAGGGTGGGCATGTCGAAGGCGACCGAGAGCCCGCCGCCGCCCGAGGCCAGGATCATCTTGTAGCGCTCGTTGGTCTGCACCGCGTTGCCGAACCCGGCGAACTGCCGGATGGTCCAGGTGCGTCCGCGGTACCCGGTCGGGTACAGGCCGCGGGTGAAGGGGAACTCGCCGGGCCAGCCGATGCGCTCGAAGCCCGGGACCTGGGCCCCGTCGGTCGGCCCGTAGACGGGGTCGACCTGCTGCCCGGAGAGCGTGGTGAAGTCGGCGTCCCGCGTGCGGGACGCGTCGAACCGTGCCTGCCAGCGGGCACGCCCGTCATCTGTGTGCTGAGCCATACTCCGATAGTAGGACTTCCTACTAAATTTCGATAGGGCCGGTCCCCGACAGCGTGAGCCGTGTGAGCTGGATGGGCTGTGTGATGCCAGGGCGGCCGGGCGTCAGGACTCGCGAGAGGAACCGGGCGCGCGACCGTCCGCCCCGGCGTCGTCGGGGAAGTCGCCGTAGTCGACGCGCAGGCGGCGGAGCATGCCGTGGATGTCCCACAGCTCGCTGTCCTCGTAGCAGTCCATGCCGAAGTCCATGGCCAGCAGGTCGCGCGTGGCGTCCTCGACGACCTCGCGGCCCGACTCGGTGATCTCGGCGAGCGTGCCGCGCCCGTCGCTGGGGTTGGGCTTGCGCCGGACCAGGCCCTGGCGCTCCAGCCGGTCGATGGTGTTGGTGACGCTGGTCGGGTGCACCATAAGGCGCTCCCCGATCTTGCCGAGCGGCAGCGCACCGGTGGAGCTGAACGTCAGCAGCACCAGCGCCTCGTACCGCGCGAAGGTCAGCCCATAGGGCTTGAGTGCGCCGTCGAGCTGGCCGATGAGGATCTGCTGCACCCGCATGATCGAGGTGACCGCGACCATCGCAGGGGAAGCGCCCCAGTGGCGGCTCCAGTTGTCATGGGCGCGTTCGATCGGGTCGAACCGGAGATTCAGCGGGTTTCCCACGCTGCCACTGTAGCGAGCCGGGGATGGTTAACACTCAACTTGCCCCTGGTCAAGGAGAGCTGACTGGCCACCATTGGCCACAGCGCCTACGCGGACCCCGATCCAGCCCGCTACCTGGGTTTCCCATCACCAGGAAATGTTCACGTTGTCACTCTGGCGTTCGGGGACTTAAAAGGGGCGCGCGTGTCGTTGACCGTTCACAAAACTAATAGTTAAGTTTCCTAAAAATTGGTGTCCACACCAGCACATCTCCCATCCCCCATAGGTCCTACGCAGCAGGAGATGCAGCAACGTGAGAACCCCCCACCTACGAGGCCGGCTCGCCGCCGCGATCGTGACGGTCCTCGTCGCACCCCTCGCCCTCATCGCGGCCCCCGCCTCCGCCGCCCCCTCCGGTGTCACCGTCATCTACACCGAGGGGTCGCGCTGGGACACCGGCTACAGCGGCCAGTTCACCATCGACAACCAGTCCTCGACCGCCCTGGACGACTGGACCATCCGGTTCACCCTCCCCTCCGGCGCCAGCGTCTCCAGCCTGTGGAACGCCACGATGGAGCAGTCCGGCTCCGACTACACTCTCACCCCGCCCAGCTGGGGGGCGTCCGTTCCCGCCGGAGGCACCTACCAGATCGGCTTCAACGGGTCCTTCTCCGGCGGCGACACCGATCCGGTCGGCTGCACGCTCAACGACGCGCCGTGTGCCGGAGACCCCGGCGAGGGCGACACCGAGGCGCCGAGCACGCCCACCGACGTCGGCGTGCGCGACACCACCGCCACCAGCGTCACCCTTGAGTGGGCCTCCTCCACCGACAATGTGGACGTGGCCGGATACGAGATCGCCGACGCCGAGGGCACCGTCGTGCGCACCGTCATCGGCGGCTCCACCAGCGGCACCGTCAGCGGCCTGTCCCCCGACACCGCCTACACCTTCACCGTCCGCTCCTTCGACACCGCGGGCAACCGGTCGGACGCCAGCGCGGCCGTCACCGCCCGCACCGCCAAGGAGGACGACGGCGGCCAACCCCCGGCCGGGCAGCGCCGGGTCGGCTACTTCACCCAGTGGGGGATCTACGCCCGCGGCTACCTGGTGAAGAACATCGACACCAGCAACACGGCCGAAAAGCTGACCCACATCAACTACGCCTTCGCCAACATCAACGCCAACGGCCAGTGCTTCCAGGCGAACCAGGCCGGTGAGGGCGACGCGTGGGCCGACTACGGGCGCTCCTTCCGCGCCAACGAGAGCGTCGACGGTGTCGGCGACACCTGGGACCAGGACCTGCGCGGCAACTTCAACCAGCTGCGCGAGCTCAAGGAGAAGTACCCGCACCTGAAGGTCAACCTCTCCATCGGCGGCTGGACGTGGTCGAAGTACATCTCCGACGCCGCCGCCACACCCGAGTCCCGCCAGCGGATGGTCTCCTCGTGCATCGACATGTTCCTGCGCGGCAACCTGCCCGTGTTCGACGGAGCCGGCGGCCCCGGCGCCGCCTACGGCGTCTTCGACGGCATCGACCTGGATTGGGAGTGGCCGGGCTCCGAGGGGCACCCGGACAACATCGTCCGCCCCGAGGACAAGCAGAACTTCACCGCCCTGGTCCAGGAATTCCGCACCCAGCTGGACGCCCTGGAATCCGAGACCGGGCGCGAGTTCGAGCTGACCTCGTTCATGCCGGCCGACCCGGAGAAGGTCGACGCCGGGTTCGAGGTCCCCAAGATCATGCCGAACTTCGACTTCGTCACCGTGCAGGGCTACGACTTCCACGGCGCCTGGGAGGACATCACCAACCACCAGTCCAACCTGGTCCTGGTCGAGGGTGATCCCGGACCGCGGTTCTTCAGCAGCGAGATCGCCATCGACACGTGGGTCGACCGCGGCGCCGACCCCGCCGACCTCGTTCTCGGCGTGCCGTTCTACAGCCGCGGCTGGCAGGGCGTCGAGCCCGGACCGCGGGGCGACGGACTGTTCCAGAAGGCCAGCGGACCCGCCCCCGGCACCTACGAGGACGGGTATGAGGACTGGAAGCGGGTCCGGAACCTGGTCGACCAGGGGTACACGCTGCACCGGGACGACGCGGCCGGAACCGCCTGGCTGTACAACGGCGACATCTTCTGGACCTACGACGACGAGACCGCGATGCGGCAGAAGGCCGCCTGGACCCAGCAGCGCGGGCTCGGCGGCAACATGGTGTGGTCGCTCGACGGCGACGACGCCCAAGGTTCCCTGATGTCGGCGCTCCACGGAGCGCTTGGCTCCTGACCCACCCCGAAAGAGGATCCGGGGCCACCCCCTCCCGGCCCCGCAGGTCCTCCCCCCGGTGGCGGCCCGGTGCGGCGGGCCGCCACCTGACGCCGTCCCGCCCGGAGTGCACCCGGGCGGGACGGCCCCTCTTTTCGTTGATCTCGGGGATATCGACCGAATATCGGCGAGTATTCGGTCGATATCCCCGAGATCAACGGGCTGTGCGGGGTGGGACGCGCTCAGCGGTCGAGTGCGGCGGGGCGGGGGCTCGCGGCGCGGGGGTAGTCTTCTCGCTTCGCGTGAGGCGCCTTCCGCGATGCGGGAGCACTCTCCTGTCGCAGCCCCCTTTTGGCGATGATCACGGGGATTCTCTTCGTTTGTGTCCCTTTTATCCCAACAATCGCCATGATCATCGCGGGAAACTTGTGGCAAACCGGGCATACACGGCGCCCGGCGGCCAGCAATCCGACGTCTGGGCCACCCGCATGCCCCGCCCAGGAGCCGACAGGGGCTCCCCACCCCCGCCTCATCGCCGCCGCCTTCGTTGCTCCACCCGGGAGGAGACCGGTGGGGCGGGCCGCCGCTCCGCTTGGCCGCATCCTCTGAGACGACCGGCGCCCCGAGCCCCTCCGCCGTCGGTGCCGCTTTTCACCCAAGAACACCGGAAAGGAAGAACGCCGACAAGGCCGCCCAGCAGGCCCGACCGAAGTGATCAGCGGTCGAGGGCGGACAGCAGGGTGTCTGCGGCGGTGTAGGGGTCGCCGTGGCCGGTGGCGACGGCATCAGCGAGTTTGTCCAGCCCGGCGTGGCCGTGGATGTCGGCGAGTCGGTCGCGCAGCGCGCTCATCACGATCGCCTCGATCTCCTCGCGGGCGCGCGCGAAGCGGCGGCGGTCGAGTTCTCCGCTGTCCTTCAGGTGGGCGTGGTGCTGGTCCAGGCGCTCCAGGAGTTCCTCGACGCCTCCTCCCTTGGCCGCCACGGTGCTGACGATCGGCGGCTTCCACTCCTCGGGGGCCCGCTCCACCTGGCCGACCATCTGGCGCAGCTCGCGCACGGTGACGCGTGCGCCCTCGCGGTCGGCCTTGTTCACCACGAAGATATCGGCGATCTCCAGCACCCCGGCCTTGGCCGCCTGGACGCTGTCGCCCATCCCGGGTGCGCAGAGCACCACCGTGGTGTCGGCGTGCCGCGCGATGTCCACTTCGGCCTGGCCCACGCCCACCGTCTCCACGAGAATCACGTCGAAGCCCGCCGCGTCCAGCACGCGCAGCGCGTGCGGCGTGGCCCAGGACAGGCCGCCCAGGTGTCCGCGGCTGGCCATGGAGCGGATGAAGACCCCGCTGTCGGTCGCGTGCTCCTGCATCCGGACGCGGTCGCCGAGCAGGGCGCCGCCGGTGAACGGCGAGGAGGGGTCGACGGCCAGCACAGCGACGCTCTCGCCGCGCGCCCGCAGCGCTTTCACCAGCGCGTTGGTGGAGGTGGACTTTCCGACACCAGGCGACCCGGTCAGCCCCACGATGCGCGCGCCGCCGCTGTGCGGCGCGAGCCCCGCCATGATCTCCCGCAGCTGCGGGGCGGCGTTCTCCACCAGGGAGATCGCCCGCGCGACAGCGCGGCGGTCTCCCTGGATCATACGGTCGACGAGTTCGGGGGCCTGCATGCGACTCCTCGGCGTTGAAGGCTCCGTGCCGGATCGTTGGTGATGCCAAAGATCCGATGACGCCGAGTATCGCAAGTGGCGGGAGAGCCCCGTCACACGAGGTCCCCCGCCGCGTCGTGCGCCGCTGTGTTGGCCCGGTTGGAAGCCGGTCCGGTTAGAAGCCGGAGGTGCCGTCGATCTGCTCGCGCAGGATGTCGGCGTGCCCGGCGTGGCGGCCGGTCTCCTCGATCATGTGCACGTAGATCCAGCGCAGCGAGAGCCCACCGATCTGCGGGTGGGTGAAGGACTGTTCCAGCGGCAGGTCGGCGGCGGCCGCGCGGGACTCGGCGCAGGCGCGCTCGTAGTCCGCGATCAGCGTGTCGAGCGTGTCGTCGTCGGTGAGGTCCCAGGTCGGGTCGTCTTCAGGCGTCTCGAAGTCGATGCCGAGTTCGGCCTTCTCGCGGCCGAGCAGGTAGTGCTGGAACCAGCTGCGCTCGACCACCGCCAGGTGCTTCAGCATTCCGGCAAGCGTTGTCTTGGACGGGACGAGGCGGCGGCGCGCGTCGGTCTCGCTCACCCCGCTCGCGCGCCCGATGACGGCGGCGCGCAGGTAGTCGAGGAACGCTTCGAGGGTCTCGCGCTCGGCCGCTCGGCCCGCGGCCACAACGCGTTTTTCCGTGTCGGTCAGGGGGCGGGGGAAGGTGCGCTCTTTGCTTTCGCTGTCGCTCATGCCCGGCAACCTACGCGCCGGGTACGACACCGGAAAGCGATTATTTCGGGCCTCGCCGAACGCCCGCTTCTCCGATGCCGTACCCGGCGAAGCGCGGGTCAGGCGCCAGGCACCTGGAGCAGCAGCGCGTCGCCCTGGCCGCCGCCACCACACAGGGCGGCCGCGCCCAGGCCGCCGCCGCGGCGGCGCAGCTCGTGGATGAGGGTGACCGCGATGCGGGCGCCGGAGGTGCCGATGGGGTGCCCCAGCGCGATGGCGCCGCCGTTGACGTTGACAATGTCCTCGGAGACGCCGAGGTCGCGCATGGACTGGACGGCCACGCTGGCGAAGGCCTCGTTGATCTCGATCAGGTCGAGGTCGCCCACCTGCTTGTCGGCCTTGCCCAGCGCGTGGTTGATGGCGTTGGACGGCTGGGACTGCAGCGAGTTGTCCGGGCCCGCGACGTTGCCGTGCGCGCCGATCTCGGCGAGGATCTCGCAGCCGAGCTCCTCGGCCTTGGCCCGGCTCATCACGACGACGGCGCTGGCGCCGTCGGAGATCTGCGAGGAGGACCCGGCGGTGATGGTGCCCTCGGTGTCGAAGGCGGGGCGCAGCCGCCCGAGGCTCTCGGCGGTGGTCTCCGGGCGCACGCCCTCGTCCTCGGAGAAGACGCGCGGCTCGCCCTTGCGCTGCGGGATGCTCACCGGCACGATCTCGTCGGCGAACCGGCCGTCCTTGGTGGCGGCGGCGGCGAGCTGGTGGGAGCGCGCGGCGAAGGCGTCCTGCTCCGCGCGGCCGATGCCGAGGCGCGCGTTGTGCCGCTCGGTCGAGGCGCCCATCGACTCGTTGTCGAACGCGTCGGTGAGGCCGTCGTGCGCGGTGGCGTCGAGCATCTCGATCGAGCCGTACTTGTAGCCCTGGCGGGACTTGGGCAGCAGGTGCGGCGCGTTGGTCATCGACTCCATGCCGCCCGCGACGACGACGTCGAACTCGCCCGCGGCGATGAGCTGGTCGGCGAGCGCGATCGCGTCCAGGCCCGACAGGCACACCTTGTTGATGGTCAGCGAGGGGACGTTCATCGGGATACCGGCCTTCACCGCGGCCTGGCGCGACGGGATCTGCCCCGCGCCGGCCTGCAGCACCTGCCCCATGACCACGTAGCCCACCTGGTCGCCGGGGATCCCCGCCCGCTTCAGCGCCTCCTCGATGACGATGGCGCCGAGGTCCACGGCCTGGAAGCCGGTGAGTGACCCGAGCAGTCGCCCGATGGGTGTCCGGGCTCCACTGACGATGACGGATCCGGGCATTGGGTGCGCCTCCATGTGTGTTCTTGTGGCTGTTCGCCCGTTCGCTCACAACACCTGGTCTGTCACCATACATATACGTCCTTCACCCACTTTCCGGGAGGTCCACGGCAGTGCCTGCGTTCACCCGTATCGACCACATCGGCATCGCCTGTCACGATCTGGATGCCACCGCGCGGTTCTACCGGGACACCTACGGCTTCGAGGTCACCCACACGGAGACCAACGAGGAGCAGGGGGTCCGGGAGGCGATGCTGCGGATCAACGGAACCGACGACGGCGGCGCGAGCTACCTGCAGCTGCTGGAGCCGATCCGTGCGGACTCACCGGTGGCGAAGTTCCTGGCCAAGAGTGGGGAGGGCGTGCACCACATCGCGTTCGGCACCGCCGATGTCGCCGGTGCCGCCGCGGCTGTCGGCGAGCGCGGAGTCCGGGTGCTGGGCGATCCCCGCACCGGGTCCATGGGCTCGCTGATCACCTTCCTGCACCCGAAAGACTGCGGTGGGGTGCTGACCGAACTGGTCGAGTCCGCCGCGAAACCGGACGGACACGCCTAGAAGTTCGAAAGATGGCGCGCGCACGCGTTATCACGCTAACGTGATCTAACCGTCACTCCACGTGTCGGTGCACGTCTCGACCCGACCAGGGCCGCAGACCTGGGCAGGAACCAACCGAAAGGCCCTTCCGAAAAGGCCTGAGCTTGATAAAGTCTGCTAGTCGCCGGACTCGGATCGTCGGCGGCATCTGTCCCCCCGTACGTATGCAGACTCGTCGAGGCGGGTCGAACATTCGCGGCATGCGCCTTCATTGAGCAAACCTTGACATCAATGGAGTGAACATCCCTACGCGGAAGGACCTCGCGGAGTACCCTTCCCGGGGAAGTGCTACCGCCGATTCGAGGTGCGAGGAGCCGTCCTCCACGCCACCTCATGG
Organism: Nocardiopsis gilva YIM 90087; assembly: GCF_002263495.1. Classification (NCBI taxonomy): domain Bacteria; kingdom Bacillati; phylum Actinomycetota; class Actinomycetes; order Streptosporangiales; family Nocardiopsidaceae; genus Nocardiopsis; species Nocardiopsis gilva. The sequence continues at coordinate 5,208,726 of NZ_CP022753.1, forward strand.
CTCTCCAAACGACAATCTCCGCATACGTAGCCGTCTCGTCACCCGTTCAGGATTCCGCCACATGTCGTCGCCAGATATTGAAGCCCAGCTCAGCAATTTCTTCGAGGAAGGCACTCAAGCCACCGAGTTCGACGTGGTGCTGCGTGGTTACGACCGGCACCAGGTCATGGAGTACATCGGCCAGAAGCACAACGAGCTCAGCCAGGCCCATGAAGAGGTCGAGCGCAACCGCAAGGAGCTCGCCGAGGCCAAGCGCCAGATCCAGGAGCAGGAGCGCCCGACCTACTCGGGTCTGGGCGCCCGCATCGAGCAGCTGCTCCGGCTCGCCGAGGAACAGGCCACCGAGCTTGTTCAGGGTGCACGCGCCGAGGCCAATGACATCAAGTCCGCGGCCAAGATCGAAGCCGCCGAAATGCGGGCCGCCGCCGAGAACGAAGCGACCGATCTGCGCACCACCGCCCAGCGCGAGGCGGACGAAATGCGCACGGGCGCCGAAACCGAGGCGGAGGAGATCCGCACGACCGCCCGTCGCGAAGCCGACGAGCTGACCTCGACCACCGAGCGCGAGGTGCAGAAGAAGCGCTCGGCGGTCGACCACGAGATCGCCGAGAAGCGCGCCACGTTCGAGGGTGAGATCGCCAAGCTGCGCACCACCACCGAGCGCGAGTGCGCGACGGCCCGCGCGTCCGCCAAGCGCGAGCGCGACGAGACGCTGCAGACCGCCAAGCGTCAGGCCGACGAGATGCGCGCCCAGGCCCAGCGCGCCGTTGAGGAAAGCGAGGCCAAGCGGGCGCAGGAAGAGGCCGAGTTCGAGATCCAGCTGGCCAGTCGCCGCGAGGAGGCGGAACGTCAGGACGCCGAGCGCCTGGCCGCCGCGCAGGCCGCCACGCAGAAGCTGGTCTCGGAGGCCGAGGAGCGGGCCGCCAGCGCCGAGCAGCGCGCCACCAAGGCGAGCTCGCAGGCCGAGCAGACCCGCCGCGACGCCGAGCAGCACGCCAAGCAGGTCGTCGCCAACGCCAAGAAGACCTCCGAGCAGATCGCGGCCGAGGCCAAGAGCAAGTCCGAGCACCTGGTCAGCGACGCCAAGGCCGAGGCCGACCGCATCATGACCGCCGCGCAGCAGGAGGTCGACGAACTCAGCCGCCAGCGCGACGGCATCCAGTCCCACATGGACCAGCTGCGTCAGCTGCTGGGTGGAGGCGGCGCGCCTGCCGCACCCCCGGCCCAGGCTGCCGCCCCGGCCGCCCAGGAGCCCGCGGCCATCGAGAGCAACAACAAGCAGCAGCAGTCCCAGCAGGCCGTCCCCGCCAAGTCCGGCAAGGGCGGCGACGACGAGGACTGGTGGCAGGAGTAGCGACTCCGGCACCCCGCCTGCCTGTGCCAGGCACACGGAGGCGGGAACGCGCGTGAGTCATCGTCCGTAGCCGCAAAAGCAACGGACGCCACCGCCGGAGGCCCGGCCCCTGAGCAGGGGCCGGGCCTCCGGTCGTTCTGTGGGTCGTGCGTCGGACCGGCGTCACCGCCGACGAAGCGGCCGGGGCACCGCCCTCACGTCAGTGCGCCCCGCCCCCGGTGACGGCGCGCACCTCCATCTCGGCGAACCGGTCATCGTCGCGCTCCTTGGACAGCAGCGTGCCGATGACGGCGCAGAGGAATCCGGCCGGAATGGACACCAGCCCGGGGTTCTCCAGGGGGAACCACGCGAAGTCGATCCCGGCGGGGAACAGCGACATGCTCTCTCCCGTCTCGGGGTGGACCTTGCCCGAGACCACCGGCGAGAAGAACACCAGCCCAACGGCGGCGATGAGCCCGCCGTACATCCCGGCGACCGCCCCCGTCGTGTTGAAGCGCCTCCAGAAGAGGTTCAGCAGCAGCGAGGGCAGGTTGGCGGAGGCCGCGATGGCGAACGCCAGCGCCACCAGGAACGCGACGTTCAGCCCCTGGGCGAAGATCGCCAGGATGATCGCGACCACGCCGATCCCCATGGCGGCGATCCTGGCGACGCGGACCTCCTCCCGCTCCGAGGACTGGCCCCTGCGCAGCACGTTCGCGTAGAAGTCGTGCGCGAGCGACGACGAGGAGGCCAGGGTCAGCCCCGCGACGGTGGACAGGATGGCGGCGAACGCCGCGGCCGCGATGAACGCGAGCAGCAGCGCACCCACCGCACCGCCGCCCAGTTGCAGGCCGAGCTGTTGCGCGAGCTGCGGCGCCGCGGTGTTCCCGGCCGCGTTCTGCGCCATGATGGCGTCCCGGCCGACGATGGCCGCCGCGCCGAAGCCCAGCACCAGGGTCATCAGGTAGAAGGCGCCGATCAGCACGATCGCCCAGTTCACCGAGGTGCGGGCGGCCTTGGAGTCCGGGACCGTGTAGAAGCGGATGAGGATGTGCGGCAGCCCGGCCGTCCCCAGCACCAGGGCGATGCCGAGGCTGACGAGGTCGAGCTTGCTCCACAGCGTCGCCCACGCGTCGCCGTCCACCTCGACCCCGTAGCGCAGCCCGGGTTCCAGGAAGGCCTGCCCCTGGCCGCTGGAGCGGGCGGCGTCGCCCATCAGGGCACCGAAGTCGAACCCGTAGACGGCGAGCACCAGCACCGTCAGCAGGGCCGCGCCGCCCATGAGCACGGCCGCCTTGATGATCTGCACCCAGGTGGTGCCCTTCATCCCGCCGAGGGTGACGTACAGGGTCATCAGCAGGCCGACGATGACGATGCCGCCGACCTTCGCGGCGTCCGCGCTCAGACCGAGGAAGGTCTCCCCCTCCTGGATCCCGAGCAGGAGGGCGATCAGCGCGCCCGCGCCGACCATCTGGGCGAGCAGGTAGAAGACCGACACGGTGACGGTGGAGACCGCCGCGGCGGTGCGCACCGGGCGCTGCCGCATCCGGTAGGAGATGACGTCGGCCATGGTGAAGCGGCCGGAGTTGCGCAGCAGCTCGGCGACGAGGAGAAGGGCGACCAGCCACGCGACGAGGAAGCCGATCGAGTAGAGGAACCCGTCGTAGCCGAAGAGCGAGATCATTCCGGCGATGCCGAGGAACGAGGCCGCGGACATGTAGTCGCTGCCGATGGCCATCCCGTTCTGCAGCCCGGAGAAGCCGCGGCCACCCGCGTAGTAGTCGGTGGCCGATTTGGTGCGGCGGTTGGCCCACACGGTGATGCCCAGTGTGGCCCCGACCAACAGGAGGAACAGGACGATCGTGGCCAGGCGCTCGCCGCCGCCCGCGATGGTCTCGGTCGTGGTGGCCGCGCTCACGGCGGCCGCGGGGGCGGGGCTCATTCGTCGGCCCCCTTCATCCCGGAGGCGGCGGGTCCGGTGTCGGCCAGGTCGTCGGCCAGGTCGTCGGCCAGGTTATCCGCCGGGCCGGGTGCGGCGACCGCGCCGGCGCCCGCGCCGTTCAGCTCGGTGCGGAGCTCCTCGGCGAGGGGGTCGAGGCGGCGCGCGGCGTACCGGGCGTAGATGAACGCGATGCCGAACGTGGTGACGAACTGGAGGAGGCCGAACACCAGGGCGACGTTGACGCTGCCGAACAGGACGATGGCCATGGTGTCGCGGGCGAAGGCCGACATCAGGACGTAGAGCAGGTACCAGGCGAAGAACGCGATGCTCATCGGGAAGATGAACACTTTGAGGCGCCGTTTCAGCTCCACGAATCGTGGATCGTCACGCATGGCCACCGCCCTGTCGGTGGCGGCCCGCCCCCCTGTGCTGGTGTGGTCGGGTGATCCTCGCGATGGATCGACCATAAGTCTCAGACCCCTCTCGACGGCTGCTGGCGTGGCGGTGCGGCGGTACGGCGCTCGGCCGCGTTGCTCTCCCCAGCAAGGTAGAGGTGTTTTGAATCACACACCAGCGTTTGCATGTCACACAAAAATCACCCCGGAGGCAGGTACGCTCTCCGAGGCGATTGGTGTAATATTCAACTTTTTCGCCGAACGTAAGTTCCGGCACCTCAGGCGGCCCACGATTCGGCGAAACAGCTCGTCAACCGGGGTCTCCCCCACATACGGCGGCCCGGCTCCGCGCCTCAGACGGTGTCGCGCTCGGCGGGACCGTCCCAGTCGGTGGGCAGCGGGTACGCCTTCGGCGCGACGCGCTTCACGATCTCGTCGAGCACCGTGCGCACGTAGGGCTCCCCCACCCACAGGTGCTTGGCGTTGTCCACACCGACCACCTCGGCCTGCGGGACGCGGGCGAAGCGCTCGCGCGCCTCGGCCGGGCGCAGGTAGTCGTCGAACTCGGGCACCAGCGCCACCAGCGGACGCCCGAACTCCGCCCACCCGTCCAGGTCGGAGTCATCGGCACGGTGCAGCGGCGGCGAGAGCAGGATGGCGCCCTCCACCTCCGGGTCGCGCCCCCACTTCAACGCGAGCTCGGTGCCGAACGACCAGCCCAGCAGCCAAGGATGGGGCAGCCCCTCGAACTCGGCGAACTCGATGGCGGAGGCGACGTCGTAGCGCTCCGTCTCGCCGTCGCCGAACGACCCCTGGCTCGTCCCGTGCCGCGAGGTGGTGCCGCGGGTGTTGAAGCGCAGCACCGCGACGTCGGCCAGCGCCGGGAGCCGGAAGGACGCCTTGCGCAGCACGTGGCTGTCCATCATCCCCTCGTGCGTCGGCAGCGGGTGCAGGCAGACCAGCGTCGCCACCGGCGCGCCGGACTCCGGGAGCGCGAGCTCACCGACGAGCTCCAGGCCGTCGGCGGTATGCAGGGTGATGGGACGACGGTCGGCGGGCAGCACCGTGGCAGCGCGAATGTCCATGGGTCCTCGATATCGGATCGGGAATGGGGATGATCGGCGTCGGGAGCGGAGTCGGGGCTCAGCGCCGCGGCATCCGGACGCCGCGGTGCCCGCGCCGCTCCCAGCAGGAGGAGTGCCAGTGGCGGCGGTCCTCACCGTCGCCGTAGGGCCGCCACGCCACGACGTGCGGCATCCCGGCCGGGATCTCCTGGTAGCAGCCGGGGCAGCGGTAGGTCTTGGTGGCGGCCGCACCGCTGATGCGCCGGATGACCCACTCTCCGTCGGCGCCCGTCTCCCGGCGCTGGCCACCGGTGACGCGCAGCATCAGCGCATCCTCGTCGGGCGGCTGAACACGGGAATCCTTGCGGCGGGGGCTGTTACGGCGCGGGCTCACGATTCCAGGGTAGGGGGGAACGAACGTGCCAGGTGTTCACCCATCATGGCGGCGGTGGCCGCGGTACCGCGCGAGGGGGCGCGGGGCAGGATCGAGGAGTCGGCGACGCGCAGGCCCGTCACGCCGTGCACGCGGCCTTGGGCGTCGGTGACCTCCCCCATCGCGCAGCCGCCCGAGAGGTGGTTGGCGGTGGAGACGCGTTCCCCGATCCACGTGTCCAGGGCGCGGTCGGAGCCGAGGACGGCGGCCGGCGGGCCGCCGTAGGACGCCGTCAGGCGGCGCAGCGGCGCCGATGTGAGGATCTCCGCACAGCGCCGTACCCCCTCCCGCAGTCGGGCGCGGTCCGCCGCCGAGGTGAGGTGCCGGTAGGTGATGAGCGGTGGGGCGTGCGGATCGGCGGAGGCGAGGCGGATCGCCCCTGAGCTCGCGGTGCGCAGCAGGGTGACGCCGAACGCGACCTCGCCCGGCGGGGTCCCGGCGCCGCCCGGGATCAGCTCGGTGAACGGCGCGGTGTAGGGCATGATCTCCAGGTCGCCGTCGCGGCGCGCGCCCGTGCCCTCGTCCGCGGCGGTCGAGACCGCGTGCAGTGCCGCTTCCACCACGGCGGTCCGGGCGGCGGGGACAGCGGATGGGACGGGGGTGATGCCCACGGCGACGCCCGGGTGGTCGGTCACGGCCCGCCCGACGGCGGGGGCGCCGTGCACCACGCGGATCCCCAGGTCCGCCAGCTCATCGGCGGGGCCCACGCCCGAGAGCAGCAGCAGCCGCGCCGAGCCGATCGCGCCCGCCGCGAGCACGATCTCGTCGCCCCGGACCACCTGGACCCGGCCCTCGGTCTCGGCTTCGACCCCGATGGCACGGGTGCCCGCGAACAGGATGCGGCGGACGAGGACGCCGCCGCGGACGGTGAGGTGGGGCCGTCCGGCGTGCGGCAGCAGGTGGGTGAGGAGCGCGCTGTGGCGGATCCCGGAGACGACGTTGACCGGAACCGGGCCGACGCCCGGCGGCCCCGGAGCGTTCTTGTCGGGCTCCCACGGGTATCCCAGGCCGCGGCAGGCCGCCCAGAACGCCTCGGTGAGCGGGGACGCGGATCCGGGGAAGGTGCGGCGGACCGGCACCGGGCCGCGGCGGCCGTGCGGCGGACCGGCGAAGTCGTGGTCGTGCTCCACCGCCGCGAAGGAGGGCAGCACGCGCTCATAGGACCAGTCGGGGTGGCCGAGCGCGGCGATCGCGTCGAAGTCCTCGCGGGTGCCCCGGATGAAGACGCCGCCGTTGATCGCGCCCGACCCTCCGGCCACCCGGCCGCGCGGCACGGGACGCCGCGTGCCCGGGGCGACCTTCCCGGTGAAGGACCAGTTCAGCGCGTGGCCAGGCCGAGCGGCGGCCATCCGGGTCCCGTCCAGCACCTCCGGCGGGACGGCGTCGCAAGTGGCGGGGGCCGGTCCGGCCTCCAGCAGCTGGACGGAGCGCGCCGCACCCGGGGTGGTGTCGTCGCTGAGCCGTACCGCCAGGGCCGACCCGGTCGGGCCGGCCCCCACGATCACGACATCGGCGCCTAGGACTGCGCGGACCCCTGGCAGCAGCCCTCGTCGTCCTCCTCGAGCTCGGGGAGCTTGTCGAGGATCAGCGGGGCGGGCAGGGAGAAGGGAATCAGCCCGTTGTTGGTCAGCTGGAGGTGGTCCTCGGCGACCTTCTCGACACCGATCTCCTCCAGCAGCTCCACCGGCCCCTTGGGGTAGCCGCAGCCGAACCGCATCGCGGTGTCGACGTCCTGGGCGGTCGCGTAGCCCTCCCCGACCATGCGCATGGCGTCGTTGATGTGCGGGACGAGCAGCAGCCCGGCCAGGTCGTAGTCGTCGTTGCCCTCGTCGCGCAGCTGCGTGGCGAGGGCGCCCTGCGGCAGCTCTTCGGCGGGGTTGTCCGCCCCGGAGTAGTCGTAGAACCCGCGGCCGGTCTTGCGGCCGAGCAGCCCCGCGGCGACCATGCGGCGCAGCAAGGGGGTGGCGACGTAGCGCGACTCGCGGAACTCCTCCCACAGCACGTCCATGACGGCCAGGCAGACGTCCAGGCCGACGAGGTCGGCCAGCGTCAGCGGGCCCATGGGGAACCCGGCGGCCTTGGTGACCGACTCGTCGATCTCCTCGCGCGAGGCGAACTTGTGCTCGTAGGCCTTGACGGCGTCGTTGATGTAGGGGACCAGCAGCGCGTTGGCGACGAACCCGGCCCGGTCGGAGACGACGACCGGGGTCTTGCCGATGCGCTTGGCGACCTCGGAGGCGATCTCGGTCGTGCCCGACGAGGTGAGCACCGTACCGACGATCTCGGCCAGCTTCATGACCGGGGCGGGGTTGAAGAAGTGCAGCCCCACGACCTTGTCCGGGCGGTTGGTCAGGGCCGCGATCTCGGTGACCGAGAGCGAGGAGGTGTTGGTGGCGAGGATGGTTCCCGGCGGGCAGATCCGGTCGAGGTCGGTGAAGACGTCCCGCTTGATGTCGATGCGCTCGGGGACGGCCTCGACGACGAAGTCGGCGTCCGCCAGGTCCTCGCGGGCGGTGGTGAACACCAGACGACCGAGGATGGCGGCGTGCTCCTCCTCGGTGATCTTCCCCTTGCTCAGCGCTCGGCCGAGCGACTTCTCCAGGTGGCCGCGGCCGCGGTCGAGCGCGGCGTCGTCGATCTCCACGCCGGTGACCGAGAACCCGGCCCGGGCGAACACCTCGACGATGCCGGCGCCCATGGTTCCGAGCCCGACCACTCCGACCTTCTTGAATTCCTGCACCATGTGACTCACCTTACGGGGTGCCCGAACCGGCTCTTACCGGCGGGTACTTATTGGGATCTCGTCCAGAAATGTCGGCCACGGGCCGGAGTAATCCGCTCGTTCGCGCGACGAGCGGACGGTATCGCGACCAGAATGCCACCATGCGTATCGGAGCGTTCCTCCCGGCCGCCCAGTTCCCCGGCCGGGACCACACCCGGGTGCTGGAGTCGACGCTGGACGCCGCCGTCGCCGCCGAGGAGGCGGGGTTCGACAGCGTGTGGTTCGCCGAGCACCACTTCATGTCCTATGGGATCTGCCCGTCGGCCGCGACCCTGGCCGGATTCGTCCTCGGGCGTACCCACCGCATCAGCGTGGGTACCGCGGTGAGCGTACTCAGTACCCGGCATCCGGTGGACCTCGCCGAGCAGGCCAATCTGCTGGACCAGGTGTCCGGCGGCCGGTTCCGGCTGGGTGTGGGGCGCGGCGGACCCTGGGTCGACCTGGAGGTGTTCGGTACGGGGCTGGACCGCTACGAGAACGGCTTCGCGGAGTCGCTGGATGTGCTGCTGGCCGCGCTGGGCGGGGGGCGGATGCGCGCCGACGGCGCGACGTTCGGGTTCCGTGAGGTCGAGATCGTGCCGGGGCCGCGGACGTGTCCGCGCCCGGACGTCATGGTCGCGGCGTCGTCGGACCGCACGCTTCGGCTGGCCGCGCGGCTGGGGCTGCCGGTACTGATCGGGATGCACCTGACCCCTCGGGAGCAGGCGGGGCTGTTGCGCGACCACGCCGCGCACGCGCCCGAAGGGCCGGTACGCGGCCATGTGGTGACGGGTGTCGCGCACGTGGCCGACAGCCGGGAGGAGGCGCGCGCCACGCTGCTGGAGGCGCTGCCGCGCTGGTTGCGGCCGGGGCTGGCGAGCTACCTGCCGCTGGACGGGAGGCAGCGGCCCCAGCGGGACCCGGACCGGTACGCGGAGTTCCTCGTCGACACGCACGCGGTGGGGGCGCCGGACGACTGTGTGGAGCGGCTGACCGAGCAGGCGCGGGTGTCCGGCGCGGACGAGCTGATCCTGCTCGTGGAGGGGGCGGGCGATCCGGAGGCGGTGCTGCGCAACATCGCCCGGCTGGGCTCCGAGGTGCTGCCGAAGGTGCGGGCGGCGCTCAGCTGACGCGCGCGGCGGCCGGACCGGGGCCCGGCCGCCCACGACCGTCGGCGGGATCGATCGGTACGGCTACCGGCGATCGGTGTCCCTATCGCCGGTCGTCAGCACCGGCCATCAGCAGTCGACCAGCTCCGGCGACTGGTTGAGCAGCTGGGAGCGGGGGGTCACGAACTCCTCGTAGGCGGCGTCGGCGTCGTTGCGGAAGAGCGCCACCTTGTGGCAGTTCTGGAAGGCCATACGCATGCCGAAGTGACGCTCGACGGCGGCGCGCATGGCGTCGCTCGCCACCAGGCGCAGCAGCTGGCCCCGCTCAGCCTCGCTGGGCGGCGGCACCTCGTTGGCCTCGTAGTCGGCGCCGCTGGCCGTCGCCTGCTCGGCGAGCCCGCTGACGACGCTCCAGGCGTACGGCAGGGACGTGCGGATGCAGTCGATGAAGTCGGCGTTGTCGATGGGGCCCTGTTTCGCCTTGTCGAGCAGTTCCGGTGAGACCGTGAGCGACATGTGAGTCCTTACATCTCTCGGTGACAGGCGGCCACGGAACCCGAGGACCGACCGGCGGATGCGCCGACCATTGGGTTCCGTGCACCTCTTGTGACGGTAAATCCCGGTACGTACGACGTCACGGGACGCGAGGGCCACAGCTTGCTACCCCCGCCGCCACATGAAAATAGTTTTCATTTGCGTCCTCCGCCACCCCCGGGATGAAATCCACCCGACGGACCGCTCCCGTCCTCTCCCATTCCGACCGAACCGGTCCCGCGATGCCGGTAGCGTGACGTTTCGTGCGTCTTGTTATCGCCCGTTGCAGCGTCGACTACGTCGGTCGGCTCACCGCCCACCTGCCCATGGCCCCGCGGCTGATCCTCATGAAGGCCGACGGCTCGGTGTCGATCCACGCGGACGACCGCGCCTTCAAGCCGCTGAACTGGATGAACCCGCCGTGCTCGGTGCGCGAGTCGACCAATGACGACGGCCGCGCCGTCTGGACCGTCACCCACGGCAAGTCCGGCGAGAAGCTGGTGCTGACGCTCGAGGAGATCCAGCACGACAGCTCCCACGAGCTCGGCGTCGACCCGGGGCTGCAGAAAGACGGTGTCGAAGCCCACCTCCAGGAACTGCTCGCCGAACACATCACCACCCTCGGCGAGGGCTACACCCTGATCCGCCGCGAGTACCCCACGGCGATCGGCCCGGTCGACATCCTGTGCCGCGACGCCGAGGGCGCCACGGTCGCCGTCGAACTCAAGCGCCGCGGCGACATCGACGGCGTCGAACAGCTCACCCGCTACCTCGAACTCCTCAACCGCGACCCGGCCCTCAAGCCCGTCCACGGCATCTTCGCCGCCCAGGAGATCAAGCCCCAGGCGCGGGTGCTGGCCACCGACCGCGGCATCGACTGCGTCACCCTCGACTACGACGAACTGCGCGGCATCGAACCGGACACGCCCCGCCTGTTCTGACCGCGCTCGGCGGCCTCGCTCAGGCCGCCAGCCCGAAGCGTTCGGCCACCGCGCAGTCCTCGGCCGGACGGTCCTCGACGTAGCCCCACTTCACCAGGGAGTCCACGCCCAGGTGGCCCTGGCCCTCGGCTTCGGGGACGAGGGCGGGGTCGAGGTAGAGCTGGTCGCCTCCGCCCGGTTGCTCGAAGGCCGGGGCGATGGGTCCGATCTCGGCGTTGAACGCGTCGAGGACCTCGTAGCAGCGGTAGTTGTGGACCGGTCCACCGGGCCAGGTGTTGAGGGAGTCCGGCGGAAGGGAGCGCTGGGTGTAGGGGGTGCCGGCCGGGGCGAGGAAGGATCCCCAGGGGGAGCCGAACCGGTCGAGCATCACGCCCGCGGCCACCTCCACCTCGTAGCTCTGCACCTCGCCGCCGACAACGGCGAAGCCCTTGCGGCCGGGGTAGATCCAGCTCTCCTTGTCCTCACCCGTTCTGGGGTCGGTGTAGGCCTCCCGGTGCCTGTCCAGGAACTCGGTCGGCGAGAGGCGCCCCAGTCGCTGGTAGCCGCGCATCAGGTCCCCCACGACCCCGTCGTCGGGGAGTTCGGCCGGGCCGAGGCGGGGGTCACCGCAGAAGTAGCGGTCGAGGTCCTCCTGGCTCGGCGGCGGGTCGAGGACGGGGCAGTCGGTGGCGACCGCGGCGGCGGCCGGCCGCTCGGCCTCCGCCGGTGCGACGGCGGCGGCCTCGGCCAGAGCCGCCGGGACGAACAGGGCGAACGCCGTTCCAAGGGCAAGGGACAGGCGGGTGTAGGGACGCAACTCAGACTCCGCAGGGCCGTGGGACCGAGCCGACACCGACTCGACCGCAATCAATCAACTACGGCACGTAGCTAACCAGGAGCGGGGCCGCACACCGGCGAAGGCCCGAAATATCCGCGCGGCGTCGTGGCTCACGCCGATGCGGCAGCGTGCCCCCGCGGGACGGGCCGTACGCAGCTGCACCCGAACAGCACGGAAGGGCGGCGACACGTTCCCAGTTCAACAGCTGACCAGAAGCGGCCTACTACTTTTCCCAAATTGAAAAACGTGTTATTGCTCGATCATTTTTGGGTTTACACACCCATAAGCGAGAGGTAGATTCACCCAACACACCGCCGATCGCCATTCCGTGATATTGCGGCCACCGACAGAAATGTGCGACGTGCACATTCCACCACGAGCCCGTATCTACGAGTTCCTGTTGATCGGCGCCGCCACCGATACGCTTTTGCGTACTGGAGGTTTTCAAGTGAATATCACGTTGAAGTCCGTCATGGCCGCTGCCGCCGCACCCCTGATCGCAATGTCGCTCCTCCCTGGTACCGCGCTAGCGGACGACGGCCCCACACGGCAGGAGGAGCGCGAAGCGGTCTCCCAGAAGGTTTGGTCGGCCGATGACCGAGAGGCCGCTGTGCGGGACCTGTCGACCAGGGAGCGCGAGCTCTTCCAGGAGTCTCTCGACAGTTGGACCGCGAAGACCGCCGTGAGCCGTTTCGGCAAACTCTCGCCGACGTCTCCGGAGGTCCAGGAGATGGGACCCGGCGCCGAGAAGATCGCCGCAGCCGGAAACGACCCGGGCACCGAGGGCGCTCCGGCGGCCGGGTGCTGGTACCACTACCAGTACGACAAGTGGTATGACCTCGGACTCAACACTGGTGACACCTGGATGCAGCTGAACTGGTGCCACAACGGAAGTCGCGTCACCAGCCACAGCGTCTCGAACGTCGGTGGCCAGGGGCACCTGGGCAACGAATATGAAGGTGTTCTGCAGTACCACACCCGAGATGTCGGATGGGAAATCCGAAAGGCCACTCAGTACAAGTTCAACCTTTTCGGGGCGAGCGCCCAACCCTGTACTCAGATTCGCGGTGGAAATGGCCTGTACTCCACCCGTATGGACTGTTACCTGGGCGAGCAGTAAGGGCGCCCAGAAATGAGAAACCGTCTGCCCTGGTTCGGGGCAGACGGCCTTTTCGCGCGCAAGGGTCGACCTGTCTCGGACTCAGTGCGGTCGCGGACTCGGCGTTCCACGCGTGATCGCCCTGACACCCCTGATGATGAGAAGGGCGGTGCCCCTGGCCAACAGGACGATCCCGACCAATCCGCAGGCGTGCGCGACCGTATCGGTGACCGTCACCGCCGCCGTCGGAGCCCCGAGGAGGCGCGGCGCCTCCGCCAGTACCACCATCAAGCCCATGGCCACGGGGAGCCACTCCAGAAACGTCCTATTCGTGCGGGAAGTGGCCTCTCTCGATCGCCAGCGCCCGCGTCGGACGACGAAAGCGCCCCCCACCACGATCAGGACAGCGCCGAGGAGAACATTCGGCCACACCGTAGGGATGTACAAAGCTCCTCCTTCGCGCCGGGCTCGGGGCTGCGGCTGACCGGACGTGCCGCACCGCCAATGTAGTCGAGCGCCCGGCGATCTGTGGCAGGCAGCACACCCCCGTACTAGGACGATCAGGCGTGAATCGTCCATAACACCACATGACCCACCCCGCGCGTAAGGGGTATGGCTGATTGTGGCAAGTCCGTGTGCCTCACCTTGATCCGCAGTATCCCGACCTGACAGGCTGCACGGTACTTCTCACCATTCGCGTCCATTCCCGATACCCCGCATGGGTGGACGCCTGTCAGAAGGGCCATCGTGCGCAAGCCAGAATCTGGACGATCCCCCCGGCGTGCACACACCGCACGCAGACGACTGCTGGCCGGTGGTACCACCATCGCCGCCGCCCTGGTTATGGGGCTTGGCCCGGCAGCAGCGCAGGCCGACACGGCCCAGCTGCCCGTTCTCGTGACGGTCGACAATGTCCGCGCCCACATGGAGAACCTGGAGACCATCGCCGAATACAACGGCGGCAACCGGGCCAGTGGGACCGCCGGCTATGACGTGTCCGCCAAGTACGTCATCGACCAGCTCAAGCGTTCCGGCTACAAGCCGAAGAAGCACACCTTCGAGTTCGACTCGTGGAAGCAGCACTCGGACCCGGTGCTCTCGGTCACCAAGCCCGAGCCGAAGGACTTCGTCCACGAGGACGACTTCAGCACCATGACCTACTCCACCGGTGGCGAGGCGACCGCCGCCGGAGTGCCGGTCAACACCGACAGCGGCGAGAGCGGCTGCTCGGCCGACGACTTCACCGCCTTCCCCGAGGGTGCGATCGCCGTCATCAAGCGCGGCGGCTGCACGTTCGCGGCCAAGACGCAGAACGCCGCGGACGCCGGCGCCGTCGGGGCGATCATCTACAACAACCAGGAGGGCCTGTTCGCCGGGACGGTCAGCGAGCTGTCCGACATCCCGGTCGTCGGCGCCTCCGACGCGGTCGGCGCCGAGCTGGTGGCCGCGGGCTCGGACCTGGAGCTGCACCTCAAGGTCGACGCCGAGGTCGTGACCGAGTCCTCCTACAACGTCATCGCCGAGACCAAGGGCGGCCGGAAGGACAACGTCGTGGTCGTCGGCGCCCACCTCGACAGCGTCGAGGACGGCCCGGGCGTCAACGACAACGGCAGCGGCACCGCCGGCGTGCTGGAGACCGCCAAGCAGCTCGCCAAGCTCGGCAAGCCGAGGAACAAGGTGCGGTTCGCCTTCTGGGGCACCGAGGAGCAGGGTCTGATCGGGTCCACGAAGTACGTGGAGGGCCTGAACGCCAAGCAGCTCGACGACATCGCGCTCTATCTGAACTTCGACATGATCGGGTCGAACAACTACGGCCGCTTCGTCTACGACGGCCGCGGTGAGCTCGAAGGGTCCCTGACCCCGCCGTCCGGCTCGGCCGCGATCCAGAAGACCTTCGAGGACTACTTCGACTCCAAGAACCAGGTCTCCGAGCCGACCGAGTTCAGCGGCCGCTCGGACTACAGCGCCTTCATGGAGAACGACATCCCGTCGGGCGGCCTGTTCAGCGGCGGCGACTCCGTGAAGACCGAGAAGCAGGTCGAATACTACGGCGGCACCGCCGGAACCGACTTCGACCCGTACTACCACACGCCCGACGACACGATCGAGAACATCAACTGGGACTCGGTGGATGAGCTCTCCGACGCCCTCGCCTACTCCGTGGAGCGGTTCTCCAAGAACACGCTTCCGGTGAACGGTGTCGCGCCTCGGACGCTCCAGGCCCCGGTCCAGGCTGACATGCAGTTCGATCGCCAGGGCGACCACTGGCTGCGGTAACCGTCCGACCGCGCTGGGCGCCCGTGGGCGAGGGGCCTTCCCCTCGCCCACGGGCGTTTTTCCTTCCCGACCGGGTCCGCCACCGGCTCGGGCTCCCCTCCTTCCCGAACCGGAGACGGGCGGTGTCCCCAAGCCCCCCGACTCAGGGATCGCTCCCCCCTTCGGCGGCCCCGGTCATTCCCCCCTCTTTGAGGCTCGTCCCCCCACGGGCCGCAGTCCCTCGGCCGTCCCCCGATGGTCCCCCGGTCGAACGTCCCACGGCCACTCAGCCCCTGAACAACTACTCTCAGTAGCTTGTTCAGTGCTCAACGTATCAGCCTGCCGATCACACGACACCCTCTGAGACCGAACGGTTATCTGCCGACCGCGTCAGCGCGATCACTTCTAATCTGGGGCCATGACGAAACAGGATTCCGACAAGCCCGTAGTCCTCTCGAAGATCTACACACGGGGCGGCGACGCCGGTACCACCGCCCTCGGCGACATGAGTCGGACGTCCAAGACCGACACGCGCCTGACCGCCTACGCCGACGTGGAGGAGGCCAACGCCGCCATCGGGACCGCGCTCGCCCTCGGCGACGTCCCCGACGACATCCGGACGCTGCTCGGCCGGGTGCAGAACGAACTCTTCGACCTCGGAGCGGACCTGTCCTGTCCGGTCGTGGAGAACCCGGAGTACCCGCCGCTGCGCGTCGAGGCCGACTACGTCGAGCGGTTGGAGGACGCCTGCGACGCCTACAACGCCGACCTGCCGACGCTGCGCAGCTTCATCCTGCCCGGCGGCTCCCCCACCGTCGCGCTGATGCACACCGCGCGCGTGGTCACCCGCCGGGCCGAGCGCAGCGCCTGGGCCGCGATCGAGGCCCATGGCGAGAGCGTGAACCCGTTGACCGCCCGTTACCTCAACCGGCTCTCCGACCTGCTGTTCGTGCTCTGCCGCGTGCTCGGTAAGGACGGCAGCGAAGTGCTGTGGAAGCCCGGCGGCGAGCGCTGACCCGCCCGCCGCGGTCCCGCGCGGCGCCGCGACCAACGGCGCCGACCGGAACGGCGGCCCGCACCGGCCGGCCCGCCCGTTGCCCGTGGCACGGGCGGGCCGGGACCGCGTTCGGCGCCGTCCTCAGCCGCTTCCGCCCTGCCGGAGCTCGTGCTCCACGGCTTCGACCTTGCTGTGCAGGCCGTCGGTGACTCCGTGGCGGATGTCGGCTTTCAAGGTGAGGCTCACCCGCGACGCGCCCTCGCCCGCCGCCTCGACGGCGCGCTTGACGACGTCCATCACCTCGTCCCACTCACCCTCGACGCTGGTGAACATCGCGTCGGTCTGGTTCGGCAGCCCGCTGTCGCGCACCACGCGGACCGCGCGGGCGACGGCAGGGGCGACGGACTCGCCCGTTCCCATCGGGCTCACAGAAAATGCGACGATCATGCGGCCACCCTAAACCGCACCCCCGGCTCCCGCCGAGGGGCGCACCGGCGACCGGCGGCACACGGCCCTCAGGACTGCCAGATCGTCCCCGGCGGCAGGGACTCCAGCCACGACAGGAATCCCGTGAGGGCGCTCTCGCTCATCGCGATCTCATAGACCGGCTCTTTGGGGTCGGTCCCGTCCTCGGCCGACCACCCCACCTCGATGACGACCAGATCCGAGGTGAGCTCGGCGAGGTCGCGGGGCGTGGGCACGCGACGCCCCATAATGACGAGACCGCGGCGCGACAGCTCCGCTGTCGGCCGCGGCCACAAAGAGAAGATGCGGTACCAGCGCAGTTCCTCGCTCCCGTAGCGCCCGAACCCGATGCGCCAGGGCGCCGGATCATCACCGGCACCGGTCCGCAGATAACACTCGACGGCACCGCCCCCGCGCTCCAGGACAAACCTGCGCACGGTCACGGCGACCAGCCCCAGAAGGGCCAGCACGAGGAGGGCGAAGAACAGCCACTCCGCGATCTGAAACCACGCTTGGCCGAACAGCTGCGCCCCCACTCTCATGTCCCCGGGCCTCAGGCCGCCTTGCCCGCGGCCTCCAGGCGGCTGCGCGCACGCGCGGCGCGCGCCTGAGCCTCGGTGTCCTCCGGGCCGACGCCACCGGACTCCACGTCGCTCAGCGCCTGGCGCGCCCGTTCGACGTCGACGTCCTCGGCGAGCTCAGCGGTCTCGGCGAGGATCGAGACCCGGTCGTCGTCGGACACGGAGATGTACCCACCGTGCGCCGCCGCGCGGACCTCACCGGTCTCCCGGCCACCGAGAATGCGGACGACCGACCCCGGCGCCAGAAGAGCCAGCACCGGCACGTGCCCGGGCTGCACACCGATCTCGCCGTCGATGGTCTTGGCGATGACCATGTCGCCCTCGCCCGCCCACACCTCGTGCTCGGGGGAGACGATCTCGACGTAAAGCTTCTTCGACACTGCCACAAACTCCTTCGGCTCGCGGGCGGTTTCGACGGGAGCGGGCGCCGCCCGAGCGCCCGCTCCCCACCGTGAACTAGCCCTGGAGCTTCTTGGCCTTCTCGACGGCCATCTCGATGTTGCCGACGTCGAGGAACGCCTGCTCGGGCAGGTGGTCGTACTCACCGTCGCACACCGCCTTGAAGGAGGCGATGGTCTCCTCCAGCGGCACGAACACGCCCGGGTTGCCGGTGAACTTCTCGGCGACGAACATGTTCTGCGAGAGGAAACGCTCCAGGCGCCGCGCCCGGTTCACGATGATCTTGTCCTCTTCGGACAGCTCGTCGATACCGAGGATCGCGATCTGGTCCTGCAGGTCGTTGTTGCGCTGCAGGATCCCGATCACCCGCTGGGCGACGTCGTAGTGCTCCTGGCCCACGTACTGCGGGTCGAGGATGCGGGAGGTCGACGCCAGCGGGTCCACCGCCGGGTAGATGCCCTTCTGCGAGATCGGCCGGGAGAGCTCGGTCGTCGCGTCCAGGTGGGCGAAGGTGGTGGCCGGAGCCGGGTCGGTGTAGTCGTCCGCGGGGACGTAGATCGCCTGCATCGAGGTGATCGAGTTACCGCGGGTCGAGGTGATCCGCTCCTGGAGCAGACCCATCTCGTCGGCCAGGTTCGGCTGGTACCCCACGGCCGAGGGCATGCGGCCCAGCAGCGTGGAGACCTCCTGCCCGGCCTGGGTGAACCGGAAGATGTTGTCGATGAACAGCAGCACGTCCTGGTTCTGCACATCGCGGAAGTACTCCGCCATGGTCAGAGCGGACAGGGCCACGCGCAGACGGGTGCCCGGGGGCTCGTCCATCTGGCCGAACACCAGAGCGGTGTCCGGGAGGACGCCCATCTCGTCCATCTCCAGGAAGAGGTCGGTGCCCTCACGGGTCCGCTCACCCACACCCGCGAAGACGGAGACACCGCCGAAGTTGCGGGCGATACGGGTGATCATCTCCTGGATCAGAACGGTCTTGCCGACACCGGCGCCACCGAACAGACCGATCTTGCCACCGCGGACGTACGGGGTGAGCAGGTCGATGACCTTGATACCGGTCACCATCATCTCGGTCTTCGACTCAAGCTGGTCGAAGGCCGGGGCCTGACGGTGGATCGGCCAGCGCTCGGTGACGTTTAGCTCCGAGGTGGGGACGTCCATCGACTCGCCCAGCGTGTTGAACACGTGGCCCTTGACGCCATCGCCCACCGGAACGCTGATCGGCGCGCCGGTGTCGCGCACCTCGGCGCCGCGGACCATACCGTCCTGCGGCGCGAGGCTGATGGTGCGGACCAGGTTGTCGCCGAGGTGCTGAGCCACCTCCAGCGTCAGGGTCCTGGTCGTCCCACCGAGGGTCACGTCGGTGTGCAGGGCGTTGTAGATCGCCGGCAGGCTGTCGACGGGGAACTCCACGTCGACGACCGGGCCGGTCACCCGGGCGATACGCCCGGTGGCCGTCGCAGGTGCGGCCGTCCCTTCAGCAGTCGCAGTCACTTCTCTTACTCACTCCCCGCGCTGGCACCAGCGAGGGCATCGGCTCCGCCGACGATCTCGCTGATCTCATTGGTGATCTCCGCCTGGCGGGCCTGGTTGGCCTGGCGGGTCAAGGTCCTGACAAGCTCCTCGGCGTTGTCGGTGGCCGCCTTCATCGCGTTGCGACGCGATGCCCATTGGGAGGCCGCCGACTCCAGGAGCGCGAAATAGATCCGGTTCGTCACGTACTGCGGCAGCAGCTGTTCGAGGACGTCCTCCGCGGACGGCTCGAACTCGTAGAGAGGGAGCGGCTTGCCGTGCTCCTTCTCCAGCTCCGCAGCCTCGACTTCCTCCACCTCCAGCGGCAGCGCGCGGCGCGTCGCCGCCTGCTGGGTCAGCATGGAGATGAACTCGGTCGAGACGATGTGGATCTCGTCGACGCCGCCCTCGTCCGTGTCCTGCGTGTACTTCTCCAGCAGGACCGTGCCGATCTCCTTGGCGTCAGCGTAGGCGGGGCGTTCGGTGATGCCCTCCCACGTCTGCTCCATGGAGCGGTTCCGGAACTGGTTGTAGCCGACGCCCTTGCGGCCCACCACGTACTGGACGACCTCCTTGCCCTGCTCCTCCAGGAGCGCGGTCAGGGATTCGGCCTGCTTGATCGCGTTGGTGGTGTAGCCGCCGGCGAGGCCCTTGTCACTCGTGATCACCAGGACGGCGGCCCGCTTCGGGGCCTCCACGTCGGTGAGCATCGGGTGGTAGTTGACCCGCCCGGCCACGGCTGAGACCGCCCGGGTGATCTCCCGCGCGTAGGGCCCAGCCGCCTGGGCCGCCCGCTGCGCCTTGGTGATGCGGGTGGTGGCGATGAGCTCCATCGCGCGGGTGATCTTCGCCATCGACTTCGTCGAGCGGATCCTCCGGCGATAGACGCGAAGCTGTGCTCCCATGGGCTACTTCCCGGCGCTCTTGGCGACCTTGATGGTCTCCTGGCCGACCTTGCTCTCCTCCAGGGGCTCGGCCTCGTCCTCGTCCTCGGACCCGAGGACACTGCCGGCGCTGGTCTGGAAGGTCTGCTTGAACTCCGTGATGGCGTCCTTGAGGGCGGCCTCGGTCTCCGACTCGAACTTGCCGCTCTCCCGGATGGTGTCCAGGATCCCGGCGTGCTCGCGACCGAGGAACTCCAGGAAGTCGGCCTCGAAGCGGTGCACGTCCTCGACCGGGACATCGTCGATCTGACCGGTGGTCCCGGCCCAGATCGAAACGACCTCCTGCTCGACCGGGAACGGCGCGTACTGGCCCTGCTTGAGCAGCTCCATCAGCCGCTCACCGCGCTCCAACTGCGCCTTCGACACGGCGTCCAGGTCGGAACCGAAGGCGGCGAAGGCCTCCAGCTCGCGGAACTGGGCCAGGCCCAGACGCAGCGAACCGGTGACGTTCTTGATGGCCTTGGTCTGCGCGGCGCCGCCGACACGGGAGACCGACACACCGACGTTGATCGCCGGGCGCTGTCCCTGGTTGAACAGGTCGGACTCGAGGAAGACCTGGCCGTCGGTGATGGAGATGACGTTGGTCGGAATGTAGGCCGAGACGTCGTTCGCCTTGGTCTCGATGATCGGCAGACCGGTCATCGAACCCGCGCCCAGCTCGTCGGAGAGCTTCGCGCAGCGCTCCAGCAGACGGGAGTGCAGGTAGAAGACGTCACCCGGGTAGGCCTCACGGCCCGGCGGGCGGCGCAGCAGCAGCGACACGGAGCGGTAGGCCTCGGCCTGCTTGGTCAGGTCGTCGAAGATGATCAGGACGTGCTTGCCCTCGTACATCCAGTGCTGGCCGATGGCCGAACCGGTGTAGGGGGCGATGTACTTGAAGCCCGCGGGGTCGGAAGCGGGGGCGGCGACGATGGTGGTGTACTCCATCGCACCGGCCTCTTCCAGCGCGCCCTTGACGGCCGCGATGGTCGAGCCCTTCTGGCCTACCGCGACGTAGATGCAGCGGACCTGCTTCTTCGGGTCGCCGGACTCCCAGTTGGACTTCTGGTTGATGATCGTGTCGATGCAGACCGCGGTCTTACCGGTCTGCCGGTCGCCGATGATCAGCTGGCGCTGACCGCGGCCGATCGGGGTCAGCGAGTCGATCGCCTTGATGCCGGTCTGCATCGGCTCGCCCACGGGCTGGCGCTGCATGACCGAGGGGGCCTGCAGCTCAAGCTCACGGCGCTCGGTGGTCTCGACATCGCCCTGGCCGTCGATCGGCTTACCCGTGGGGTCGACCACGCGGCCCAGGAAGGCGTCACCGACCGGCACCGAGAGGACCCGGCCGGTGCGGCGCACCGTCTGGCCCTCTTCGAGGTGGGTGAAGTCGCCCAAGACGACGACGCCGATCTCGCCGATCTCCAGGTTCTGGGCCAGGCCCAGGGTGCCGTCTTCGAATTCCAGCAGCTCGTTCGCCATCGCCGAGGGGAGACCACCGACGCGGGCGATACCGTCACCTGCATAGGTGACGGTTCCGATTTCCTCGCGCGCGGCGGCGTCGGGCTCGTACGACTGGACGAAGCGCTGCAGCGCGTTCCGGATTTCCTCCGGCCGGATCGTCAGCTCCGCCATCTCACGTATGTCCTTGCTCTCCTTGGCGCCGAATTCCCGCGGCGCCGTGCGTGCTTGCGTTGCGTCGTGTCGTCTGTAGCGTCAACCGGCGAGGCGCCGCCGAACCTCGGCGATGCGCCCTGCCACGGTGCCGTCGATGACCTCATCGCCCACGCGGATGGAGAGCCCACCCACGATCTCCGGGACGATTTCGATGTTCAGGTGGATGGTCCGGCCGTACACCCGCGTCAAGACGTCCTGCAAACGGGACTGCTGGTCGGCGCTGAGCGCCACCGCCGTGCGCACCACAGCGATGTAGCGCTGCGCACGCTCGGCGACCAGCTGCCCGAAGTGCTCCAGACCCTGTTCCAGGGTACGGCCCCTGGGACGGGTGACGGCCTCGGTGACCAGGGCAAGCGTCGCCGCGGAGACCTTGCCCGAGAGCAGGTTCTCCAACAGCGTACGCCGGTGCTCCACCGCGACGCCTTCGGAGGTGAGGGCGGACCGCAGTTCCGGCTCGGAGGCGACGATCCGGTCGAACCGGAAGAGCTCGTCCTCCAGCTCGTCGAGCCGCTGCTCGCCCTCGACGCCGGCCATCGTCGCGTAGACCGCCATCCGCTCGATGGCGTCCACCAGGTCGCGCGGTGTGGACCACGCCGCCTGGACGACGTCGCTGACCACGATGACCGTGGTCGGCGACACCTTCGGCTCCAGGAGCTCGCCCATCAGACCGGACTTGGCCTCCGCCGGGTTGGCGGGGTCGGCCAGCCACCGACGCAGGGAGTGCTCCTGGCCGAGGAGCGCCACGACCTCGAAGAGCTCGTGGCCCAGCGTCGGGGCGTTGGCCGACGGCAGAACGCCGTCGAGGCGCTCGGTCACGTGCTCCAGCGACGTACGGCTGATACCCCGCATCAGCGCACCTCGGCCTGCTGGGCGCTTTCGGCCTGCTCCAGCTCCGCCAGGAACCGGTCGATGACGCGGTTCTGTGCGGCGCTGTCCTGGAGCGTCTCACCGACGATGCGCTCGGCGAGGTCGGTGGAGAGCGTGCCGATCTCGGCCCGCAGCTGCGTGAACGCGTGCTGCCGGTCGGCCTCGATCTGCGCGTGCCCCGCGTCGATGATGCGACGGGCCTCCACCTGCGCCTCTTCGCGCGCCTCGGCGATGATCGCCGCGCGCTGCTCCTTCGCCTTCTCCAGCTCGGCGGCGTACTGGCGGTGCGCCTCCTCGAGCTTCTCGCGGTACTGCTGGCGAGCTTCCTCCGCCTCAGCCTCGGCCTTCTTGGCCCGCTCGATGCCACCCTCGATCTGGTTGGCACGCTCATCCAGGGCGGCCATCAGCTTCGGCCAGTACTTGTAGACGACGCCCAGGATGAGGAGGAAGGCGATGAGACCGAAGGTGAACTCGTCCCAGTGAATCCTGAGAATGTTCTGTTGTTCGGCTGCCGAGATCATGGCTGGCATCCCCTTCGCGTTCGGTTAACCGATGGACGTGGTCAGCGGGCGAACGCGAGAACGAAGCCGAGAATGGCCAGGGCCTCAACCACGGCGAAGCCGAAGATCATCTGACCCTGCAGGATGCCACGAGCCTCGGGCTGGCGAGCAATGGCCTGAACACCCATGCCGAAGATCAGGCCGACGCCGATGCCGGGGCCGATGGCAGCGAGACCGTAACCGATGGTGTTGAGGCTACCGGTGATGTCCATTGTGTTTCCCTTTACTCAGATAAGCCGACGGTCTGTCGATTCCGTCGAACTGACGTGAATTACCGGAATGGGGTCGTAAAGCGCGCGCACCGCGATTAGTGCGCACCCTCCATGGCCTCACCGATGTAAATAGAGGCCAGCAGGACGAAAACGTAGGCCTGGACGGCCATGATGAACAGCTCGAAAACCGTGAACACCAGGAAGCCGACCAATGCGAGACCCGAGTAGCCGACGGAGATCGCACCGAAGAGCGGCCCCATGGGCGAGGTCGGGTTGAACATGTACCAGCCGGCCGCAGCGAACACGGCCAGCAGCAGGTGGCCCGCGAACATGGTCGCGAAAAGTCGAATGGCGTGGGTGGCCGGGCGGACGACGAAGTTGGACAGCGCCTCGATCGGCACCACCACGGGGAGAATCCACCACGGAACCCCGCTGGGAACCAGTCGGGCCTTGACGTGTCCGCCGAAGCCGTGCCGACGGATGCCAACCCCGTTCCACAGAATGAAGATCGTGAGCGCGAACACCGCGGGGAAGGCGAGGTTGGAGTTGACCGGCAACTGCAGGCCGGGGATGAGGCCCATGACGTTCATCGAGAAGATGAACAGGAACAGGGTCACCATCAGCGGGAGGAACTTGTCGCCCTCTTTGCCCATGGTCGTGCGGGTGATCTGGTCCCGGATGAAGAAGACCAGCAGCTCGGCCAGGCTTTGGCCGCGGCCGGGGACGACCTTGGACCTGCGGGTCGTGAAGAACCAGAATGCCGCTGCCACCAGCAGCGCGACCGCCAGAAGCAGCAGGTACTTGGTAATCCCGGACGTCCCCGGAAGACCGAAGTCGACCCACGGCGCGGGGAAGAAGAGGCCCGTACTGGGAGCTTCGAATCCGCATCCGGTGCCGAAGATGTGACAGCCTTCCTCGGCGGCGGCGCTGTACACGTCAGCACTCACGGCGAATCCTTTCGTCGTGACGCAACTCAATCCTCGATGTGTAGGGCGGTACCACGCCGCTCTCGGGGAGCCGCGCGCTACCGGGCTGGACGGTCAGGACCGGACGTACTGGGTGATGATCAGGTAGATCGCGGCAACCAGGCCCAGCAGCAGGCCGATGGGCAGGAACAGCGCCTCGTAGCCGAGTGCCCGGTCCACTAACCAGCCCGCACCACCCCAGAAGGCCAAGCCCCCCAGCAGATACGAGATGATCGTGACTCCGCTGGCGCGCGATGGTGTCTTGCCTTCGCCCGCGCCTGGACGGTCGTTCATCTCGCTCCGGAAGATAGCAGTAGGTGAATACAGTGCGCACACCACCCCGGCTACGCGGGGTCACCGCTGTTCCTCGACGGGCTCGGCGTCCGAAACCGGCTCCACATACGGACGTTTCACCCGCATACTCATGAACGCGTGCCCAGAGAGCCACGCGATGACGCATGCCAACGTCGTCAGTGCGAGCACGTTGCTGTCGAAAGCCGTCGTGCCCTTGAAGAGGATCAGTGCCGCCGCAAGGATCCCGACCTTCGTGGTGTAGACCAAGAAGGCTACCGGCAGCAGCAACTCCGGCCGCCGCTCCCCCGTCCACGCAATGATGACAGCGGAGACGGCGAAGAAGACGATGACCAGCAGGGTGCCGAGAACAGCACCGATGAGTCCATGCGTACCCGCGATCGCGAACGCGACGATCATCGCGATCAGGCCGACGACGGCGGTGGGAATCGCGGCGCCACGGAGGACCCGGGCGTCGTGTTCCTGCATTGAGGCTCCGGTGGATGTTCAGTGGGGTGCTTGCTCGTGAAAGCTATCACAAGGATTTCGGCGCTCGTCCCTGGGTGACCTTTACGCGCGTCTTACACCCGCGAAATGTCCCTGTTTCACCGGATTTCAGGGCTCTCTGTAAGCTATCTCACCGGATCGGCATAGCACCATCCGCATAGTTTGTCGTGCGTTCACGCGTCGTTCATCGTCTCGGACGCCGAGCGCGATCGTTCCTTCGCGACCGAAATGTGATCTTTTGTGCTGGAGCGCTTCTGCTGCCGACGACGCCGACGGCGCAGCCGCGGCAGGGTGATCAGGCCTACGGCACAGAGCGCTACCAATGTGGTCACGGTCAGGATCATCACCGGCTGGTCGAACACGGCGAGTGACACCGAGGCGAACGCGATGATCGCCGCCCACAGGTACATCAGCAGCACGGCCCGCGCGTGCGAATGGCCGAGTTCCAGCAGGCGGTGGTGGAGGTGCTTCTTGTCCGGGGCGAACGGCGACTTGCCCGCCAGCGTCCGGCGGACCACCGCGAGCACCAGGTCGGCCAGCGGCAGCGCGATCACCAGCAGCGGGAGCAGGACCGGGAGGAAGACCACCAGGCCGTGGTGGACGCCGACCGCGCCGTCCTGCCCGCTGTTCGCCGCGGTGTTGGCGTCGAACTGGCCGGTCACGGTGATGGTGATCGAGGTCAGCAGCAGCCCGAGCAGCATCGACCCGGTGTCGCCCATGAACACGCGGGCCGGATTGAAGTTGTGCAGCAGGAACCCGATGCAGACCCCGGCGAGGATGATCGCGATCATCGCGGGGTAGGACTGCCGCTCGAAGCCCTGGTCGACCGCGGCCACGTAGTAGTAGGCGAAGAAGGCGAACGCCGAGATCGCCACGATGCCGGCCGCCAGGCCGTCGAGTCCGTCGGCGAAGTTGACCGCGTTGATCGTGACCACGATCAGCAGGACCGAGATCACCGCGCCGAGCCACGGCCCCAGCGAGAGCGTCGTCCCGGGTAAGGGCAGCCACAGCAGCTGCACGCCCATCGACACGAGGATCCCGGCCGCGGCGACCTGACCGGCCAGCTTGGGGATGGGCCCCATCCCCCACCGGTCGTCGACGATGCCGATGACCGTGATCAGCCCACCGGCCAGCAGCAGCGCCATCCAGGTGTTGTAGACGAACACTTCCTGCAGGTGCGGAAGCTTGGCCGAGATCAGCAGCGCCGCGGCGAAGCCGCCGTAGATGGCGATCCCGCCCAGCCGCGGGATGGGCTCGCTGTGCACGTCGCGATCGCGGACCGGCGGAACCGCACCGAAGGTGATGGCCGCACGCCGGACGAAAGGGGTCAGCAGATAGGTGACCGCCACAGCGATGACGAAGGTGAGCGCGTACTCACGCACGACGTGTCCTCGAAGCCTTTCGTTTCCTCGACTCGGCGGGTACGGCCGGGAACCCCGGTGTACGCGGCCGTTAGGGGGTGTTCCTTGCGAACCTAGCACTCTCGCGGGTGCCCGGTGCCGCCTACGGACCCGGCACGGCGTTATTCGACGGGATTCCCGGAGGACGTGGGACCGTCCGGCTTCCCGGTGCGCTCCGACTCCGCGCCGCCGTGGGGCTCCTCCGCCCGGTCCGCGGCCGTGGTGTCGCCCCCGTCCGCCGTGGCGGACTCCTCCTCCGTGGCCTGCTCGGACTCCGCAACCGCGGGCTTGGGCTTGACCTCGCCGATCACCGTGCCGCACACGGCGCGCAGCCGCTCGACGGGGATGGCCCCGCTGCGCAGCACGCGGGGAACAGCGTAGGTCAGGTCGACGATGGTCGACGGCGTGGCGTCGCTGCTGCCCGGCCCGCCGTCGAGGTAGACGGCGACGCTGTCGCCGAGCTGTTCGGCCGCCTCCGCCGCGGTGGTCGCGGCCGGCTGCCCGGAGATGTTGGCGCTGCTCACCGCCATGGGCCCGACCTCCTTGAGGAGTTCGAGCGCGACCGGGTCCATCGGCATGCGCACCGCCACCGTGCCCTTGGTGTCACCGAGGTCCCAGGACAGGCTCGGGGTCGCGGTGCAGACGATAGTGAGGGGGCCGGGCCAGAACTCCTCGATGAGGTCCTGGCCGTGCGCGCCGAGGTCGTCGATCAGCGCCTGCGCCGCCCGGACCGAGCCGACGAGGACCGGCGGCGGCATGTCGCGGCCGCGGCCCTTGGCGTTGAGCAGGGAGGCGACCGCGCTCGGACTGAACGCGTCGGTGCCGATCCCGTAGACGGTGTCGGTGGGCAGCACCACCAGCTCGCCGCGGCGCACGCAGGACGCGGCGTCGGCGACGCCGTCCTTGCGCTTCGCGTCGTCGGCGCAGTCGTAGCTGCGGCTCATCTGTGGATCACCATTCCAATCCATCTGCGGACGTGCGTCATGGCGGCGGATCTAGTCGTCCGCTCTGCGCATGACCACGAAACGATCCCGGTGCGCGAGGTCCTTGCGGTTGCGGACGTCGCGCCACCCCGCTTCCTCGGGGAAGAGGTGGGGGATGTCGATGCCCTGGCCGTCGCCGTGTTCGATCGCCATGGCGCCCCCGGCGCGCAGCAGGCGGCGGCCGACCCCTTCGAGCTCTCGGATCATGTCGAGGCCATCAGTGCCCGACCAGAGCGCGGGACCGGGGTCGTAGTCGCGGACCTCGGGCGGGATCTGGCCGGAGTCGTCGGTGGGGACGTAGGGGGGGTTGGTGATGAGCAGGTCGACGCTGCAGTCGAGCTCGGGCAGGGCGCTGAGCATGTCGGCCTGGTGCGCGGTGACGCGGTCGCCGTGCCCGCTGTTGGAGATGTTGCGCTTGGCCCAGGCCAGCGCGTCGGAGTCGATCTCCACCGCGTGCACGCGCGAGCGCGGCACCTCCTGGGCGATGGAGATGGCGATGGCGCCGGATCCGGTGCCGAGGTCGACGACGAGGGGATCGGCGACGTCCATGGCGCGCAGGGTGTCGATCGCCCAGCCGACCATGATCTCGGTCTCCGGGCGGGGCACGAACACACCGGGGCCGACCTGCAGTTCCTGGTAGCGGAAGTAGGCGCGTCCGGTGATGTGCTGCAGGGGTTCGCGCGCCTCGCGGCGGGCGACGCACTCCCAGTACAGGGCGTCGAAGTCGGAGTCGGGAACCTGGTGCAGCTCTCCTCGACGAACGCCGTGCACAAACGCCGCGAGTTCCTCGGCGTCGGTGCGAGGCGAGGCTACACCCGCCTCGGCCAGCCTCAGCGTGGCCCGCGCGACCTCGTCGAGCAGGAAGTTCATGACTGCGCCTGCTCCAGCCTTTCCTTGGTGTCGGCGTCGATGAGCGCCTGCAGCACACCGCCCAGTTCCCCGTCGAGGACCTGGTCGAGGTTGTAGGCCTTGAAGCCGACCCGGTGGTCGGAGATCCGATTCTCCGGGAAATTGTAGGTGCGGATCCGCTCCGAGCGGTCGACCGTGCGCACCTGGCTCTTGCGCTCCGCGGCGGCCTCGGCATCGGCGGCGGCTTGGGCCTCGGCGTACAGCCGGGCGCGGAGGATCCGCAGCGCCTGCTCCTTGTTCTGCAGCTGGCTCTTCTCGTTCTGGCACGAGACGACGATGCCGGAGGGCAGGTGGGTGATTCGGACGGCGGAGTCGGTGGTGTTGACGCTCTGTCCGCCGGGGCCGGAGGAACGGTAGACGTCGATGCGCAGGTCGTTGTCGTTGATCTCGACCTCGACCTCTTCGGCCTCGGGGACCACCAGGACGCCGGCGGCGGAGGTGTGGATGCGCCCCTGGGACTCGGTGACCGGGACGCGCTGGACGCGGTGCACGCCGCCCTCGAACTTGAGCTGCGGCCACACGCCCTGGCCGGGCTCGGGGGTGCCCCGGTTCTTGAAGGCGATGGTGATGTCCTTGTACCCGCCGAGGTCGGAGGCGGTGGCGTCGATGATCTCGGTCTTCCACCCCTGCCGCTCGGCGTAGCGCAGGTACATCCGCACCAGGTCGCCGGCGAACAGGGCAGACTCCTCACCGCCCTCACCGGCCTTGACCTCCATGATGAGGTCCTTGTCGTCGGCGGGGTCGCGCGGGACGAGCAGCACGCGCAGACGCTCGGTCAGCCGCTCCTTCTCCGCGGTAAGCTCCTTGGCTTCCTCGGCGAAGGCAGGGTCCTCGGCGGCGAGCTCTTGGGCGGCGTCGATGTCGCTCTCGACCTGGTTGAGCTCGCGGTAGGCGGAGATGATGGGCGTGAGCTGGGAGTACCGCTTGCCCAGACGGCGCGCCTGGCCCTGGTCCGCGTGCACGGCAGGGTCGGCGAGCTGCTGCTCCAGCTCGTAGTACTCACCCAGAAGGTCGTCCAGCTTCACGTTTCGTCCTCATCGTCAGCGTCGATGGTCGCCCGGTGCACTCCCCGCGTACAGGTGTGGGGCGCGGTCTCGTCGAACCTAGTGCCGCGGCTCCGGTCGCATGCCCTTGTGCGGGCGCGACCGGAGCCGCCGGGGCAGACGCTACTTGCGCTTGCCGAAGCGCTGCTCGAAGCGGGCGACCCGGCCGCCGGTGTCCATGATCTTCTGCTTGCCCGTGTAGAACGGGTGGCAGGCGGAGCAGATGTCCGCACGGACCTTGCCCTCCGTGACGGTGCTGCGGGTCACAAAGCTGTTGCCGCAGGTGCAGGTCACCTCGGTGACAACGTACTCGGGGTGGATGTCGGCCTTCACGTGGATCTCCTCGCTAGGGCGGTCGCCGGACGCATGCCGATGGTGGTCGCTGCGAAGAACGAGGTTCCCCGCGTGGGCGGGGAGCACCGAATGGCCTGCGCGAACCGGTACCGCGACGGTCACATGACCTGGGATGGCCCCCGCACGTACGGGGGCGATTCTTCCTCTACCAGTCTGCCAGACCTTCAACCCCGAACCGACCAGCCGCTATTCCCGCCACGCGGTGAGAGGCGCCGCATGGCGCGCTGATGTGGGCGCACTCGACCGCCCCGACCGTCGCCCGGCCCCCGCCCCCGGCTCGGATCGCCGCGGGGCGCGTGTGCGTGCGTGAGGCCGCGAACGCGAAACGGCCCGCTCTCACATGCGTGAGAGCGGGCCGTCCGTGTGCGGGCTTTCGCGGGGTCAGCCGTCGTTGGACCCCGGAGTGCTCTTCTGCACCTGCATCAGGAACTCGGGGTTGCTCTTGGTCTCCTTGATCTTCTCCAGGAGCAGTTCGAGGCCCTGCTGGGCGTCGAGCCCGTGCAGCACCCGGCGGAGCTTCCAGATGATGTTGAGCTCCTCGCCCGACATCAGGATCTCTTCCTTGCGGGTGCTGGACTGGACGACGTCGACGGCAGGGAAGATCCGCTTGTCCGCGAGCTGCCGGTTGAGCTTCAGCTCCATGTTGCCGGTGCCCTTGAACTCCTCGAAGATGACCTCGTCCATCCGGGAGCCGGTCTCGACCAGCGCGGTGGCGAGGATCGTCAGCGAGCCGCCGTTCTCGATGTTGCGGGCCGCACCGAAGAAGCGCTTCGGCGGGTAGAGCGCGGTGGAGTCGACACCACCGGACAGGATGCGCCCGCTCGCCGGTGCGGCGAGGTTGTAGGCGCGCCCGAGCCGGGTGATGGAGTCGAGCAGCACCACGACGTCCAGGCCCATCTCGACGAGTCGCTTGGCGCGCTCGATGGCGAGCTCGGCGACCGTGGTGTGGTCCTCGGCCGGACGGTCGAAGGTCGAGTTGATGACCTCGCCCTTGACCGTGCGCTGCATGTCGGTGACCTCTTCGGGCCGCTCGTCGACGAGGACGACCATGAGGTGGCACTCGGGGTTGTTCTCGGTGATCGCGTTGGCGATCGACTGCAGCACCATCGTCTTGCCGGCCTTGGGCGGCGAGACGATGAGGCCGCGCTGGCCCTTACCGATCGGCGACACGAGGTCGATGATGCGGGTCGTCGGGACGTTGGGCTCGGTCTCCAGGCGCAGCCGCTCCTGCGGGTACAGCGGCACGAGCTTGGAGAACTCGGGCCGGTTGCGCGCCTGGTCGGGCGCCATGCCGTTGATGGTGTCGAGGCGCACGAGCGCGTTGAACTTCTCGCGGCGCTCGCCCTCGCGGGGCTGGCGCACGGCACCGGTGATGGCGTCGCCCTTGCGCAGGCCGTTCTTGCGCACCTGGGCCAGCGACACGTAGACGTCGTTGGCGCCCGGCAGGTAGCCGGTGGTGCGCACGAATGCGTAGTTGTCGAGGATGTCCAGGATGCCGGCGACCGGCAGCAGGACGTCGTCCTCATTGATCACGGGCTCCGTGTCCTGGCGGTCGCGCCCGCGGCGGTCGCGGCGGTCGCGGCGCCGTCCGCGGCGGCGGCCACCGGAGCCGTAGTCGTCGTCGGAGTTGTCGCGGCCGCCCTGGCCGCCGCCCTTCCGACCGTTGTCCTGGGACGACGTGTCGGTGGCGGCGGTCTCCTCGCGGTTGCCGCGGTTGCGGCGGTTGCGCTGACGCTCGCGGCCGCCCGAACCGGACTGGCCGGACTGGCCGCTCGCGGAGTCGGAGCCGCTCTTGTGCGGGGTACTCGATGTCTTGGTCACGCTGCTCGCGGTGGTAGAGGGGTCGCTGCCATCCGACGGCCTGTTCTGGTCACCGGAGTCGTCACCGCGCTTGCGGGACGAGCGGCGGTTGCGAGCGGGCTTCTCCGTACGCTCAGCCTGCTCCTTGGCCCCCTCATCGGTCGCGACGGGGGCCTCGGTGGTCACCGGAGCGTCCTTTGTCGTCCCGCTGTCCGCGGACTTCTTGGCGGAACGGCGGTCGGAGGACGCGCCGTCGGTGTCGTCGACCTTACCGCCTTCGGTCCGATTCTCAGAGGTCTTCGGGCTTTTCCTGGACGACGGGCCGGAAACCGGACCACCCTGCTTGGCTTCGATGGCGGCGATGACGTCGTTCTTACGCATCCGCCCCGTGCCCGTGATACCGAGACTCGACGCGAGCCGCTGGAGCTCCGTGAGCTTCAGAGCGGACAGACCGGTGTTTCCGGTCCGGCTCCGGGCCGCCGCGCTCTTGCCTGCTGAAGGGGCGGCGTCGCCGGCTTCCGCAGCGGACGCGGTCTGATTGTTCTGCGTACTGACCGCCGCGTCCGTGTGGAGTTCGGTGGTGTCGCTCACTAAGGGTCCTTCCCAAGGAGCGGGCTCAGGCCGTCATCGTGTCTGTAACGGCCGGCCCGGTGGTGCGAACCGGCGGGGGCCGGGTCGGGCTTGCCCCACCTGGATGTCATCGGGAACCGGCGTGCGGCTCCTACCCATTCACGGCGGGCTCTGGGTACAGCCAGACGTTGGGGCGATGAGCTCGGTAGTGCCGCCCGTGGACCATTCTGTCGCTCTCGCCGAACGAGGAATCGACTTCGGTGGGGTGGGCAGAGCCACGGGTGCGCCGCGAACTCAACACAGTGATCACCGGGTGTAGCGCGTGCATGGAGTCGACCATGTGCGCATCGGACGCGGAGAAAACTGTGGCGGATGAGCACACGCCCCGCAACGGGGCATCTGGTGCTTCACCTAGCCTAACACCACCGGAGCCCACAGCTATTCCTCGACACAGGTCAATGAACGGGGAGAACTGATCCACACCCCTGCCGGATCGATTGTTAAGGGGCGTATGTGCCAACCAGTACCCGTTCGCTCCCGTATTGAATCAACCAGGTCCCCACTGATTTGCGCGACGTTTCCCACTACGTCGGGGATCTCGTCGTTCGCGTCGGCCACCGGCGCGTGCCCCAGGACCAGGACGGTGGGCCCGGCACCCGAGACCACAGCGGGGAGACGGGCGTCTTTTCGCAGCTCGTGAATGAGCGCCGCGCTGGCGGGCATGGCCGGTTCCCGGAAATGCTCGTGGAGCCGGTCTTCGGTGGCCTCCAGCAGCATTTCGGGGTGGCCGGAAACGGCCGCGACAAGCAAGGCGGAACGCCCGGCTGTGAAGGCCGCGTCGGCGTGCGGGACCGCCTCCGGGAGCAGGCCGCGCGCACGCTCCGTGGACAGCTGCTCGTCGGGGATGCACACCACCGGGCGCAGCCGGGGCGAGGGCGGCAGTGCGAGCGCACCCCAGCCGGCCGCACCGCGCCAGGCGATGGTGAACCCTCCGTACACACACGGCGCGACGTTGTCGGGGTGTCCCTCGATGTCGGCCGCGACCTTGAAGACATGGTCCCGGTCCAGCTCACCGGTGGCCGGGTCGCCCTTGCCGAGGAGGACGGCCGCGGCGGTGACGCCCGCGACGATCGCCGAGGCCGAGGACCCCAGCCCCCGGCCGTGCGGGATGTTGTTGCGGCAGCGCAGGTCCAGGCCGGGCAGGGAGTGTCCGGAGGCCTCGAACGTGCGCCGCATCGCCGTCACGACCAGGTGGGAGGCGTCCCGCGGCAGGTCGTCGGCGCCCTCACCGACGATGTCGACGGTGACGCGGTCGTCGTCGCGGACGGCGACCTCG
Organism: Nocardiopsis gilva YIM 90087; assembly: GCF_002263495.1. Classification (NCBI taxonomy): domain Bacteria; kingdom Bacillati; phylum Actinomycetota; class Actinomycetes; order Streptosporangiales; family Nocardiopsidaceae; genus Nocardiopsis; species Nocardiopsis gilva. The sequence goes on from NZ_CP022753.1 coordinate 5,241,767, forward strand.
ATCTCGTCGTGCAGCCCCAGGCTCAGGCCCAGGGCGTCGAACCCGGGGCCGAGGTTGGCGCTGGTCGCGGGGGTACGGACGAGCACCCCGGCGGGGCGCGGCTGAGACATCACGTGACTCCCAATGGTGTGGAAGTGGAGGCGAAACCGTCCCCGCCTACGCGGGGAGCGAATGCGTTCGGGCTACCGGGACCGGATCCGGACGCCGAAAACCCGACAAAATGGCCGGATCCGGTCACTGGTGCAACGGGGTCACCAGGTCGCCGCGCGGCTCGACACCTGTGGCGAGCGTCGGACGGCGACCGGCGGCCGGGGCCGACCGCCTCAGGCGAGCCCGAGCGCGGTGGCCGCCGCCTGCGCGTCGACCGGGACGGTCGTCGCAGCGGACGCTCCGGCCAGCGCCCAGTCGGGGTCCTTGAGACCGTTGCCGGTGACCGTGCACACGACACGGCTGCCGCGCTCGATGTGGCCCTGCTCGACGGCCTGCATCAGACCGGCGACGCTCGCGGCCGAGGCCAGTTCGACGAAGACGCCCTCCTCGGCGGCGAGCATTCGGTACGTCGACAGGATCTGGCGGTCGGTGACCGAGTCGATGCGCCCGCCGGACTCGTCCCGCGCCGCCTCGGCGTGGCTCCACGAGGCCGGGTTGCCGATGCGGATGGCGGTGGCGATGGTGCGCGGCAGCTGGACCGGCTCGCCCCCGACGATCGGCGCGGCCCCGCTGGCCTGGAAGCCGAACATGCGCGGCTTGCGCGTGGAGACGCCGTCGGCGGCGTACTCCTTGTACCCCATCCAGTAGGCGGTGATGTTCCCGGCGTTGCCGACCGGGAGGCAGTGCACGTCGGGCGCGTCGCCGAGGGCGTCGACGACTTCGAAGGAGGCCGTCTTCTGCCCCTGCAGCCGGTACGGGTTGACCGAGTTGACCAGAGCGACCGGGTAGTCGACGGACAGCTTCTGGGCCAGTTCCAGGCAGTCGTCGAAGTTGCCGTCGACCTGCAGCAGCTTGGCGCCGTGCACCAGGGCCTGGGCCAGCTTGCCCATGGCGATCTTGCCCTGCGGCACGAGCACCGCGCAGGTCATCCCGGCGCGCACCGCGTAGGCGGCGGCGCTGGCGCTGGTGTTGCCGGTCGAGGCGCAGATGACGGCCTTGGCGCCCTCTTCGGCGGCCTTGGTGATGGCCATGGTCATGCCGCGGTCCTTGAAGGACCCGGTGGGGTTGAGCCCCTCGACCTTGAGGAACACCTCGCACCCCGTCAGCTCCGACACCCGGTTGGCGGGCACCAGTGGCGTTCCGCCCTCCATCAGAGTGACGACCGGGGTGTTCGCGTTGACAGGAAGGCGGTCGCGATACTCCTCGACGACCCCTCGCCACGCCCGTGCCATGCTCACGACAGGGCCCTTTCGAGTGGGTGGGACTTGCGTTGGGTTTCGATGCGTCAGGCGGCGGGGCCCGCCGTGTCCGGCGGCCACGCGATACGGGTCACGGCCGGTCCGGCCGCCCCGAACGTCTGAGTTGATCTGCACCGATTCTAGGCCCCAGGGCTCGTGACCCGGGAATCCAAGGGTCGGTGGTCTCGGCTGGTGGGACGGTGTCCCTCCCACGCCCTCTCCCCGTTGATCTCGGCAAAGTGCACCGAATACGCACCGGAATCTGGTGCACTTTGCCGAGATCAACGGGGATCCGGGGACGGAAGGGTCAGCTGTCGCCGCCGAAGGCCTCGACGCGCATCACACTGGCGACCGACCGGACCATGTCGAGCGCGCGCAGCTGCTCGACGGTCGTGGTCAGTGCGGCGTCGGGGGCCTGGTGGCTCACCAGGACGAGCTGGGCGTCGTCGCCGAAGCCCTCCTGGCGCACGTTCTTGATGGAGACGCCGTTGTCGGCGAAGATCTCGGCGACGCGGGCGAGTACGCCCGGCCGGTCGGCGACGTCGAGCGCCACGTGGTAGCGGGTGATGGTGTCGCCCATCGGGTGCACGGGCAGCCCGGTGTCGTGGGCGCCCTCGGGCGCCGCGGCCGACGCGCGCCGGTTGCGGGCGACGGCGACGAGGTCGCCGAGGACGGCGCTGGCGGTGGGCGCGCCACCCGCGCCGGCACCGTAGAACATCAGCCGCCCGGCCGACTCGGCCTCCACGAACACGGCGTTGTAGGCCTCGTTGACGGTGGCCAGCGGGTGCTCGCGGGGGAGCATGACCGGGTGCACGCGCACACCGACGGACGTCCCGTCGGCGGAGCGCTGACAGATGGCGAGGAGTTTCACCACACAGCCCATCGCCTTGGCGCTGGCGATGTCGCCCGCGGTGACGTCGGTGATGCCCTCGCGGTGGACGTCGGCGGCGGTGACCCCCTGGGTGTGGAACGCCAGCCGGGCCAGGATCGCGGCCTTGGCGGCGGCGTCGAACCCTTCGACGTCGGCGGTCGGGTCGGCCTCGGCGTAGCCGAGCGCCTGCGCCTCCTCCAGCGACTCGGCGAAGCCGGCGCCGAGCGTGTCCATCCGGTCGAGGATGAAGTTGGTGGTGCCGTTGACGATGCCCATCACGCGGTGCACCGTGTCTCCGGCCAGCGAGTCGCGCAGGGGGCGCAGCAGCGGGATCGCGCCGGCGACGGAGGCTTCGTAGTAGACGTCCACCCCGGCCTCGCGCGCGGCGGCGTGGATCGTGGCGCCGTCCTCGGCGAGCAGCGCCTTGTTCGCGGTGACGACCGACTTGCCGGACTTGATCGCCGCGAGGATGAGCGAGCGCGCGGGCTCGATGCCACCGATCACCTCGACCACCAGGTCGATGTCGTCCCGCGTCACCAGGCCCATGGCGTCGGTGGTGAACAGCTCCGGGTCGAGCCCCGTGCCGCGGGACCGCCCGAGTCGGCGTACGGCGATGCCGCCGATCTCCAGGGGGGTCCCGATACGCGAGGCGAGTTCGGTCGACTGCTCATTGAGCAGGCGAACCACTTCCGCGCCCACAACGCCGCATCCGAGCAGCGCCACCTTCATTGCCATCTGGGGGTGACTCCCACTTCTCTCATTTCGTGCCGGTCGGAGGTCATCGTGGCCCTCTCCTTTTCTCCGAGGGCCGCAGCCACTCAGCCTACGTCCAGGCGGAGCAGGTCGTCCTCGCTCTCCCTGCGCATCAGCGTCCGGGAGGCGCCGTCGCGCACGGCGACGACGGCCGGGCGCGGCAGGTGGTTGTAGTTGCTGGCCATGGAGTAGCAGTAGGCACCGGTCGCCGCGACCGCCACGAGGTCGCCCGTGCGCAGGTCCGACGGGAGGTAGAGGTCGTGCACGATGATGTCGCCGCTCTCGCAGTGCTTGCCGACGAGGCGGGAGAGCATCGGCTCGGCGTCGCTGCCGCGGGAGGCCAGCACACAGGTGTACTCGGCGCCGTACAGGGCGGTGCGGATGTTGTCGCTCATACCGCCGTCCACGCTGACATACGTGCGGATGCCCTCGACGTCCTTGATCGTGCCGACCTCGTACAGGGTGATGCCGCAGGGCCCGGCGATCGCGCGGCCGGGCTCCACCGCGATCCGCGGCACCGGCAGCCCGGCGGCCGCGCACTCGCGGTGGACGATGGACAGCAGGCTCTCGGCGATGGCCTTGGGGGCCAGCGGGGTGTCGGAGGCGGTGTAGGCGATACCGAGCCCGCCGCCGAGGTCGAGTTCGGAGAGGGTCACGCCCAGCTGGGCGTGGATGAGGGTGAGGAACGCGGTGACGCGGCGCGCCGCGACCTCGAAGCCGGCGGTGTCGAAGATCTGCGAGCCGATGTGGGAGTGCAGCCCGACCAGCTCGATGTGCTCGGCGGCGAGGACGCGCCGGACCGCCTCCTGGGCGGCGCCGGTGCTGAGCGCGAACCCGAACTTCTGGTCGTCGTGGGCGGTGGCCACGAACTCGTGGGTGTGCGCCTCGACGCCGGTGGTGACGCGGATCAGCACCTTGGGCACGCGGCCGTGCGCGGCGGCCAGCCGGTCGAGGCGGTCGATCTCGTCGAAGGAGTCCACGATGATCCGGCCGACACCGACCTCCACCGCGCGCGCCAGTTCGGCCTCGGACTTGTTGTTGCCGTGCATGCCGATGTCCTCGGCGGGGAAGTCGGCGGACAGCGCGACGGCGAGTTCGCCGCCGCTGCACACGTCGAGCTTGAGGCCTTCCTCGCGGACCCACCGCGCGACGGCCTTGGTGAGCAGCGCCTTGCCCGCGTAGTAGACGTCGCCGCCGGTGTGGGCGAAGGCGTCGCGGTAGTCGCGGGCGCGCGTCCGGAAGTCCTCTTCGTCCAGGACGAACAGGGCGGTTCCGTACTCGCGGGCGAGCTGCGAGACGCCGATGCCGCCGATGGTGATCTCACCGTCGACGCGACGGGCCGTGGCCGGCCAGACGCGGGGGTCGAGCTCGATGAGGTCCTGCGGCGGGCTCGGCGGGTGCTCCTCGGGGAGCACGTCGGCGTGGCGCGGGCCTGCTGGGTGGGCGTAACGGCTCATGGGCGTGCGCTCTCGGCTGGGTTCGGTGGGTGGTGCGTCATGTGCGGCGAGTCCGGCCGCTCGGCGACGGCGCACGGCCGCACCGGGCGACGGGACGCACGGTTGTGGCGGGCCGGGGCCCGGTTGTTCACAGCCGTGTGGGCGCGGACACACCGAGCAGGGACAGCCCCGTTCTGAGCACACCGGCCGCGGCGGCACAGAGTTCGAGCCGCGCGGCGATGCCCTCCCCGCAGGTGCCACCGCCCGTTTCCGGACCGATCACGTCCCCGATTACGGCACCGCGGGATTCCCGCCATTCATGGTAGGCAATAGCCAGACCTTCGAGGTAGCGCACCAGGGTATGGGGTTCTCGACGCCGCCCGGCGGTGGCGAGAACGCCGGGTCCGTCGAAGAGTACGCCGATGAGCGCGGCGGCCGCAGGTTCGTCCAGCGCCGCGACGGCGGCGGGGGTGAGATCGATGGTCGCACTGGGATCAGAGTGACCGGACGCGGGATGACCGGACGTGGCCGCCGGGAGCTGACCGGCGGGGGCGGGAGAGTCCCCGAGCGCGTTCGGTTCGAGCCGCACCTGCACCAGCGGTTCCGTGCGTCGGTCGGAAGCCGTTGAAGGACGGGGGGACTCGGCCCCTCCCGCCGAGCTGGACGGCGCGGAACGCGACCCGGTGGGCAGTGATCTGGCGGGAAGCGCCGGGACGTTCCAGCCAGAGGCGTGGGCCCAGGCCAGGGTGGCGACGGCGTGGGCGTGCGCGTAGCGGACGAGGAAGGCGGGGTTGGCATCGGTGTGCCGCGCCCAGTTGCCCGGGTTCTCGGCCGTCGGGAGCGCGGGGAGACCGGCGCCGGTCTCCTCACCCCGGCGCGGCCGTTCGGGGATGGAGCGGCAGAATGCCACGCGGGCGCTGGCCTCGCCGGTGACGGCCAGCAAGCGCGCGACGGGTCCGTAGGGGCGCTGCGCGTCGAGGTAGGGATCGCGCCAGGACACCTCGGGGATACGGACGGCTTCGGAAGCAGAGGCGCTCCGCGCCGCAGAGGAAGTGGCCCGTGCGGGGGTGTCGCCGTACGTGCCGCCGATGCCGCCCGCGTGCGCGACCTCGCGTGCGTGGACGATACGCCGCCGGGCGTCGCCGCGCGCCAGTTCCCGGGCCTCTTCGACGGTCGGCGCCTCGTGGAGCGCGGACAGCGCCCACACGGGCCGATGGCCGCGGCCGCCTCCGGCTCGCCCGCCGCCGGAGGCCTCGCCCTGCTCGCCCTTCTTCGCACCCGTACCGCTCTGGCCACCGGTGAGATACGCCGCACCGTCACCGACGGCGTAGACCAACGACACGCGGGCGTCGGGGGTGAGGGTGACGTTGAGGAAGCCGCGCCCCTCGACCACGGCGTCCACCACCTGTGGGCGCGTGCGCAGTTCCCGAGCGATATCGGCGGCGAGCCGGTCGGCGGGCACTCCCGACAGCCCGGCCAAGCGCATCGGCAGGGCGCTGGCATAGTCCCCGGGTGCATCAACGGGCGGCCGACGCGGCTGCGCGTCGGGGATCCGCACGGGATCGACCCCGCTCACCTCGGCCGCGACCGCGCGCAGCAGATCGTTCACCCACCACGGCGTCGCCCCGCTCAGCACGGACCGCGCCTCGAACGACGCCGCCGACCGCACGCCGTCCTGCCCGTTGTCGTTCTCGCTATGGCCGTCCCGCATACCCGTGCGTCACCCGCCCTGCGGCAACCCGGCGAGGTCGCGCACGATCCGGACGAGTTCGGTCGGCTCGAACGGCTTGGTCAGGTACCCGTCGACGCCGATCTCCTGTCCGCGCTTCACATCGTCCCCCTGGGCGCGAGCGGTGATGAGCAGGACCTTCATGTCCTGGGTCTCCGCACTGTCCCGGAGCCGCGACGCCGTCACCCAGCCGTCCAGCCGGGGCATCATGACGTCGAGCGTGATCACGTCCGGCCGCACCTCGGCCGCCTGCTCCAGGCAGTCCTCTCCGTCCACGGCGGTGTGCACCTCGAACCCCTCCAGCTGCAGATTCACGCTGATCAGCTGTCGGATCACCTCGTTGTCGTCGACGACCAGTACCCGTGCCAGCACATCACCCACGGCCGTGAGACTAGCGCCCCGTCGCCGCAACCGCCGGAGTATCGCCGAAGCCGGGATCAATTGCGCGATCCACCCTCCGCGCCCTGCTAGAGTTATTCCCGCAGCGCGCCCCCTTAGCTCAGGGGATAGAGCAACGGCCTCCGGAGCCGTGTGCGCAGGTTCGAATCCTGCAGGGGGCACACTGAATACAGACGCGAAGGGCGGCGACTCCAGCTGGAGTCGCCGCCCTTCGCGTTGTGCTCATTGTCGTTCCGCATGGTCATCCGGACGGCCCGTCATCCGTGTCCGGACGGGTGAGGCCGACGGCGGGTTCGGTGACCGCCGAGAGGGGTTCTTGGGACACCGTGTCGCCGTTGTCAGGGTCGCCGTCACCGTTGCCGTCGGAGGGCGAGGGCCCCTCCGAGCCCGGGGACGGGGGATCTGTCACGACCCCCGACGGGCCGGGGCTGTCGGGGGGACATGTCCCGGCCGCGATGCCGCCGCCGACGCCGACGCCGAGGAGCGTGCCTCCGTCGCCCAGCACGTAGGCCAGGATGAAAGTCGCCACGGTATCCAGCAGCAGGGTCAGGAGCCATGCACCGACGATTCTGCCCATCGCACTGCCTTCGGGCCCGCGGTTCGAATAGTGCTTTTGTGCCGACGACCGTATCGGGAGCGTAGATCGTGATCAATAACCCGACCAGGAAAAACATCAAGATCACGCACGGTGAGTGAGTGATATGTTCCGTTCGGGCGTCAGAAAATGCGCTGGATGCGCCGATCGTGACAGATGTGCTCGCATCGGCCAGCCGTGTGGTGCCCGCGCACCGGGGACGCCAACCCGCATCACCCGATCCCTCAGCCTTTGCGACGACGGTATTCGGCGGATTATTTGGGATCCACCCCGCTTAATCGTGCTTCGGTCAATTGATCGCTCCGACGCGTTCCGTGCAATTATGATGCGCCGGCGGTGGTACTTTCACGGTTTCAACACGATTGCCTAACGAGGGCCGCGCGGACAGACACAGGGAAGGGCGGGACCGCCACCCCTAGGAACCACGAGTGTGGTCCCCGCACCCCTGACTTCAGGGATTCGCCCACTAGGCCATGGGATGCGTGATCGACGTCGAATGTGGTGGCAGCACCCGTGCGCGTCCGGGGTAAACACACCCGTGCGACGCACCTCGGTGACCTGCGAAGCTAAAGGCATCAGGAAAACCCCGGTAAAAGGTCGGAGGTGGGACGTGCGTTCCGATCATCGCCCGCTGCACGCGCGGCGCGCCCGCCGCGCCCCGCTCGGCATCAGGACATGCCAGGGGCACCGGGAGCGGCACGGCGACGCGGTCGCCCGCCTCGGCCACCAGCCACAAGGACCCTTCTCAAGATCCTTTCCGACCTGGCCGTTCGAAATCGTCCGCCCGGTTCACCCGCCGGACGGGACTACGAACATCCTTACTACACAAATGACTAAGACGTATGTATACTCACCACCGCAATCGAACCATACCCCGTGGCCGTTAAGGCCAAAGAGAACACCACGGCCGGATGTGCACAGCGGCCCGATTCGCCCAGCCGGGCGCGCCCACATCAGAAATTGAACGCGCCCGATCCCCCAACTGATATTCTCCCGCGATGCGAACAAAGATCATGAACCTCACGACATGATCGGCATTCTGCACCACATCCGTTCTGTTGCGGGCACTTCAGGACAAACACATACCCTGTCATAATCATCGAAGGTGGGATCTCTCGTGCGATCGTCGGTAGAATTGAGCGCCCCCGGTGTCCATGAGTTCCGCGATGAACAGGACAGCCTCATATCCCGCGCGGAGGCGCCGCAGCCTTTCGCTCTGCAACTGAGTGGACTGTGCAAGCAGTTCAGCGACAAACTGGTGATGGACCACGCCGAACTCTGCGTCCCGGATCGCTGTGTTTTCGGCCTCGTCGGCCCCGCAGGGGCCGGTAAGACCACCCTGTGGTCGATGTCCGTCGGGCTCCTCCCGCCCGACCAGGGCGATGTCCGGATCTTCGGGATGGACATGTGGTCGGAGCCGGCGCGCGCCAAAGCGGTGCTCGGGGCGCTGCCCGATGAGCCGTCGATTCCCGATCACTGGACCGGCCGGGACTGGCTGACCTCCGTCGCGATGTGGAACGGGCTGGACCCGGTCAAGCTCGCGGTCCGCGCCGAGCAGCTGCTGGGGCTGTGGGACCTCACCGAGGCCGAGACCACGCTCGTCCGGGAGTACTCCACCAGCCTGCGCAAGAAGATGGGGCTCGTCGTCGCGCTGCTGCCCAGTCCCCGGCTGCTGATGCTCGACGACCCGTTCGTCGGCGTCGATGCGGAGTCCGCCGAGATGATGCAGGAGATGCTGCGCTCCTACGTGGACGACGGCGGCACCGTGGTCCTCTCGACCGAGGCGGAGGACCTGGCCGAGGAGGCGTGCGACGACGCCGCGGTGATCGTCGACGGGCGGTTGTTCCCCGGCCGGTGCTGACGAAGGGCGTGCCCACCGAATGATGAGCACGCCCTGATGAGCGAATCTGTGATCTCTTGTGGACCCTGTACCTCGTGCGGCCGGGGGGACGCCGCACGACGGCCCCGAGTCAACTCGCGCTGTCGGCCATGAGCAGGGGGAGCTCGGTCGGCAGATCGGTGCGCCGGTTGACGTTGAGCTTGCGGTAGACCCGGGTCAGGTGCTGCTCGACGGTGCTCACCGTGATGAACAGCTTGCCCCCGATCTCCCTGTTGGTGTGGCCCAACGCGGCCAGGGCGGCCACCCGCCGCTCGGCGTCGCTCAGGACCGCGAACACCTCGGCCTCGGGCGACGCCGCCTTGTCGCCGCCGACACCGTCGGAGCCCTCACTGGGGAGCAGCCGCTGGCACAGCGCCTCGGCGTTGCAGCTCTTGGCGATCTGCTTGGCGCGGCGCGCCATCAGCCGTGCGCGGGCGAACTCCCCGAGCTTGTGGTGGGCGTCGCTGAGGTCCGCGAGGGCCAGGGCGAGTTCGAGCCGGTCGCCGCTCTCCTGGAGGCGCTCCACCGCCTCCTTGAGCATCGGCGCCCGCTTCTTGACGTCGCTCGTGGCCGCGAGGACCCGCAGCGACATCCCCCGCACCCGCGGGTTCCCGGCCCCCGGCCGCCCCAGCTGCTCGACGACGAGCTCCCGCGCCGTGTCCGGCCGACCGAGGCGCAGGTACACCTGGGCCGACGCGGTCCGCCACGGCAGCAGTCCGGGGAGGTCGAGGTTCCACTCCTTGACCAGGGATCCGCAGGTCTGGAAGTCACCGAGCGCGGCGTGCAGCCGGTTCGAGGCCAGGTAGTAGTGGCCCCGCGCGTAGAGGTAGCGCGGCCAGAACCAGGTCTGTGCCATGTTCTCCGGCACGACCTGCTTGGTTAGCTCTTCGGCCTCGGTGAGCCGCCCCATGGCGGTGGTCGCCTGGAGCAGATGGGCCATCGGCGAACCGACGACCACCCCCCAGCTCTGCGGGGACATGTCGGTCAGCGCTTGGCGAGCGTACCGCTCGGCCGCCGCGAGGTCGCCCTGGCGCAGCGCGATGCGCGCCCGCATATCGGCGAGGACCGCCGACCACGCGTGCAGCCCGCGAAGCTTGGCCTCGTCCCCGAGCGTGACGCACCACTGCACGGCCTTGTCCAGCCGGTCGGCGTGGATGAAGACGAGCAGCGCCCCCAGAACGGACTCGAGAACGGTCTCCGAAAGGCGGCAGCTCTGCAGCACCTGCTCGGCGCGGCCGATGGCTTCGTCGCCCCGGCCGTTGTTCATCACATCGGTGAGCGTGGCCTCCGTGCGCACTCCCCGATGCCGTTCGACCGTTGTGCCGTCTCTGCCCTGCTGACCCCGGGTCCTCGGCCCGGGCACCGCCCCCTGCCGCGCGGCACCGTGCCCCATGAAGACGGGGGTGCCGCCGGCTGTCGGTAGGCGTGGGTGGCACAGGCGCAGCCAGTCCCTGGTGAGGTTGAGCTCCGCCTCCGTCCAGGCGTCGGCCTCGTGCTGGGCCCCTTCGAACCAGTCGAGCGTCCCGGCCGCCTCCTCGCCCCGACCGTGCCAGAGCAGGTACCTGCCGAGCGCCATGACGTCGGCGCCCTCCAAGTGCCCCTCCTCGAAAGCGGTCGTCAGCGGGGGGATCAGGCGTGAGACCGCCGAGGGGTTGACCCCCCACTGAACGCGTGCGAGCAGCGCCGTGATGACGGCCCGCCTGCGCTCGTCCCCGGAGGCCCGCGCGGCCAGGTCGAGGCACTCGATGGCACGCTCCGCCTCCCCCATGGCGAGCGCGTGCTTGGCGGCGTCGCGCAGGACCTCCGCCATCCAGTCCTCGTCGACGCCGCCCCCGGCGGTGATGAGGTGGTCGGCGATCTCGGCCGGGTCCGCTCCTTCCTGGTACATCAGCCGTGCCGCCCGCAGATGCATGACCGCCTGGCCCTCAGGCGCCAGGTCGCCGAGCACCGCGGCGCGGACCGCGGGGTGCCGGAACCCGACATCGTCCAGCAGGCCCGTCGTGTTCAGCGCGGCCAGGACCGGCTCGACCGATGCCGCCTTCACCTTGAGCAGGCGGGCGACCGCGAACGCCGACGCGGACGGGCCGAGCAGCGCCACCGCGTGCGCGACCTCGAGCAGCCGCGGCTCCCATCGGTGCAGGCAGGACAGGACCGCCTGCCGAAAGGACTCCCCTGGCACGAGGTCCGCCGCACCGGCGCCGCTGTCGGTCGCGGTGTGGTGGTGGTCCTCGATCAGCCCGTGCAGGAGGACGAGGTTGCCGCCGCTGACCGCGTGGTAGACGGGGGACAGCCGTCGGGCGTCCTCCGTGCCCATGTGCTGCCGCAGTAGCTCCTCGACGCCATCGGGGGACAGCGGCGTCAGCCGGATGCGGCCGCAGTTGGGCTGCCGGGTCAGTTCGGCGTGGAACAACGGGTAGGCGGGCCGAGGCTGCTGCCATTCGCTGAGCACCATCATGGCCCGGCTGGATGTCAGCCGCCGCTGGATGTAAAGGAGCGCCTGCAAACTCGGACCGTCCGCGTGCTGTACGTCGTCGACGCTCAGCACCACGGAACGTTCACGTGCCAGTTCCAGCAGCAACGCGCACAACCCGTAGGCGACGTGGGCGTGCCGCTGGCCGAGGGTGACCGGATCCGGTTCGTCGGCGGTGAAGCCCATCGGCTCCGGCCGCAGCAGGTACTCCACCCGCTCCGACATCCCGTGGGGAAGGACGGCGGAACGGAACAGCTGACCCATCACACCGAGCGGCAGGACGCGCTCCGCACGTGAACCGGCGGCGTGGAGGACCAGTGCCCCCTGGTCGGCGGCGTGCTCGTGAAAAGCACTCACGAGTTCGCTCTTGCCGCTCGCCCCAGGACCGGTGACCAGCACGACCTGCCCTTTACCGTTCACACTCTCGGTGAACAGTCGATTCAATGTCTCTAATTCACGTCTCCGCTCCGCCATCTGCATCCGCGTCACCGTCCTCTATTTGCGTCTCTGCATAAAAGGGTGAGTCGGTGAGACCCGGACCCCTCTCTGCCCCACGCCAACCTACCCGCGGGAGAAAGTGAAGTACAAGCGTCTAACTTTGCGACTCTCCGCATGCGGGTGTACACTAATCGGCACTATCGCCGTGCCAGTTGGGTGTTTTCCGGCAGCATCGACTAAAGGTCAGCGGCAGTGCCACGAATGGCCACCTGGACGACAGGCCACGGACTTCCCCCGGTCGACAAATCGCCCACTGATGACCGAAACCGGATAACTGGCAAGCCCCGAAACACGCGCTTCACACCGCGTTCATGGGGGCACTTAATGATGTGAATCCATGGTACTTCAGCCGACCCACCGTCGGAGCATCCACCCCCGGAGACGGCGCCGACCACCTCAGCGATCGGCATCTGGGCAGGTGGGGCGGCATGCGCGTCGGCGCTGCCGAACGACCGAATTCACCGCACCTTCACGTGGTCGACCACGCGGCGCCCTTGACGGAACTCTCACGTCGCGCCCGACCGCCCGATCATGCGATTCTTCATGATCATTTAGCGTCAACGGGCCGGACTCATGATCTTGACACCGAAGAATGTCGAAATTTGGCCCCCGACGGGGGGCATGAACCCCGGGTGAATGTCGAGCGGCGCTCGGATCCGCCTTGCCCCCGCCAGAAGGGGAACGAGACGGGCCGAACGCCGCCACAGCTACATTCTGCAAGATGTTGAATCCGGGATAATGTCCGGACGCGGCCACCCCACAACCGCGGCTAGGGGAATTACACGAGATCGACCGTCGACGTTTTCGCTTTCAACGACCTGATCATTCCCTGTAAACGCACCGCACACTCAGAGCGTCGCGCCGAGCTCACCACCGGTGACCATTCGGTGCGAAGACCGGCCGAAGTCCTGGTCACTTCCGGCCCCCGCGTTCTCCGCGCCCTGCACCGGCCACGCACGGCCTCAGTCGCGGACGGGCGACCGGCTCTCGATGTGGTCGGTCATCACCTTCATCACCGCGGCGGCATGCGCGGTCAGGAAGAAGTGCCCGCCCTCGTACACGTGCAGGTTGAACCCGCCGCTGGTGTGATCCGCCCACATCCGCGCCTCGTCGAGGGTCACCTGGGCGTCGTCGTCGCCGGTCATGGCGATGATCGGGCAGCTCACGTCCGGACCCGGGGTGTAGCGGTAGGTCTCGGCGGCCCGGTAGTCGGCGCGCACGGCGGGGAGGATCATCCGCAGGATCTCCTCATCCCCCAGGACGGCGGCGTCCGTCCCGCTCATCCGCTTCAGTTCGGTGATGATCCGGTCATCGTCCGCGAGGTGCACCCGCTCGTCCCGAAACGCCGTCGGCGCCCGCCGACCCGACACGAACAGGCCGGTCGCGGTGACTCCCTCCTGTTCCAGCCGCCGCGCGACTTCGAAGGCCAACGACGCCCCCATGCTGTGGCCGAACATGGCCACGGGGCGGTCGGTCCAGGCGCGCAGCTCCGGCACGACCAGTTCGGCCAGCTTCTCGATGTCATCGACACACGGCTCGGAACGCCGGTCCTGGCGCCCCGGGTACTGGATCGCGAGCACGTCGACCGCCGGGGACATCGCCTGGGAGACGGGGTGGAAGAACGTGGCCGATCCCCCCGCGTGCGGAAAGCAGACCAGACGCGTGCGGGCCTCCGGCGCCGGGTGGAACCGGCGAATCCACGCGCCGTTGCCTCCGCGTTCTCCTGACTGTGCTGCCTTCACTCCGTGTCCCTTCTGGCCGTGACCGGCCGTCGTCCGGCGTGTGCCACCGGGTGTTCCTCCGCCCAGGCCCCGGGCGGGGTGTAACCGCGCCACTGGGTCCAGCGCGCCGACCTCGGAGCCGAACGCTGTGGGCTGGACGCCCCGGCCCTGCTCCGCATGAGAGCCAGGACCGCCACCGTGATCGCGGCGATCTCCTCGTCGTCCGGGGAGCCCCGGACGATCCGCATGAACGGGGCCTCCCGGCCCTCCTGTGCCGCGCCCATCAGACCGGTGGGTTGCCGTGCTTGCGGGCGGGCAGCGGCGCGTGCTTGGTACGCAGCATCTCCAGGGCGTCGATGAGGGTCGCCCTGGTCAGCGCCGGGTCGATGACGTCGTCCACCAGACCGCGCTCCGCGGCGTAGTAGGGGTGCATGAGCTCCTCGCGGTACTCCTTGATCCGCTGTTCCCGGGCCACCTCGGGGTCGGGGGCGGCGGCGATCTCGCGGCGGAAGACGACGTTGGCCGCGCCGTCGGCGCCCATCACCGCGATCTCGTTGGTCGGCCAGGCGAACGACAGGTCGGAGCCGATCGAGCGGGAGTCCATCACGATGTAGGCGCCGCCGTAGGCCTTGCGGACGATGAGCTGGATCCGCGGCACGGTGGCCGCGCAGTAGGCGTGCAGCAGCTTGGCGCCGTGCCGGATGATGCCGCCGTGCTCCTGCTCCTTGCCGGGCATGAAGCCGGGGACGTCGACCAGCGTCAGCAGGGGGATGTTGAAGGCGTCGCAGACCTGGACGAAGCGCGCCCCCTTCTCCGAGGACTGGATGTCGAGCACACCGGCCAGGGAGGCCGGCTGGTTGGCGATGACGCCCACCACATGCCCGTCCATCCGGGCGAAGCCGCAGATGATGTTGGTGGCCCAGGAGGCGTGCACCTCGAACAGGTCGCCGTCGTCGACGATCTCTTCGATCACGGCGCGCATGTCGTAGGACCGGTTGGGGTCGGCCGGGACCAGGTCGAGCAGGCTGTCGTTGCGCCGGTCGGCGGGGTCATCGCAGTGCACGGCGGGCGGAAGCTCGCGGTTGTTCTGCGGCAGCAGCGACAGCAGGTAGCGGACTTCCTCGATGCACTCCTTCTCGTCGTCGTAGATGAAGCCGCTCGCGCCCGAGACCGAGGCGTGCACCCGGGCGCCGCCGAGGTCCTCGTGGCTGATCTCCTCGCCGGTCACCGACTGGACGACGTCCGGCCCGGTGATGTACATCTGCGCCGAGCCCTCGACCATGAACACGAAGTCGGTGAGCGACGGCGAGTAGGTGGCGCCGCCCGCGCACGGGCCGAGCATGACGCTGATCTGCGGGATAACACCGGAGGCCTGGACGTTGCGGCGGAAGATGCCGCCGTATCCGGCCAGTGCGGTGACGCCCTCCTGGATCCGCGCCCCGGCGCCGTCGCTGAGGGCGACCAGGGGTGCCCCGGCCGACTCGGCCAGGTCCATGAGCTTGTGGATCTTCTCCGCGTGCGCCTCGCCCAGGGACCCGCCGAAGATGCGGAAGTCGTGGGCGTAGACGAAGACCTTGCGGCCGTGGACGAGCCCCCAGCCCGTCACGACGCCGTCGGTGTAGGGGCGGCGGGCCTCCAGCCCGAAGCCGGAGGCGCGGTGGCGGCGAAACCGTTCGATCTCGCGGAAGGTGCCCTCGTCGAAGAGCAGATCGATCCGCTCGCGCACGGTCAGCTTGCCCTTGGCCCACTGCGCCTCGGTGGACCGCAGCCCGGGGCCCTGGCGGGCCGCGTCGGCGAACTCGCTCAGTTCGGCCACTCGCGCCCGCAGGTCGGGGGGTCCCGCGGCGGTGTCCGTGGTCCCCGCTCCCCCGATGTCGTCAGCCTCTGTCACGGTCATCCGCATCCATCCGTTCGGTCAGGCGATTCCACGCGATCGGCCCGGCCGAGGCCGGCGCCTGCCCCCGCGCACCCTTGCTCCGGTCCGCGCGCACTGGCGCAGGACCGGGCCTGGACATACGTTCGGATAAACAAGCCAACACTCATTAAACCGAGGACTGGTCGAGTGTCGCTACAGTTCTCACCCCCTAAGCTCGGCGCCGTTTCCCCCTACTCATCGGCCCACGTCGACGACCTCGGTGATCATGCTCTTCG
Organism: Nocardiopsis gilva YIM 90087; assembly: GCF_002263495.1. Lineage (NCBI taxonomy): Bacteria > Bacillati > Actinomycetota > Actinomycetes > Streptosporangiales > Nocardiopsidaceae > Nocardiopsis > Nocardiopsis gilva. Next base: position 5,257,657 of record NZ_CP022753.1, read on the forward strand.
GGGTCGCCCCACTACTCTTCGCGCGCGGTTTCTGGGCGTAGCTATCTCGTCCTGAGCGTTTGGCCCTTACGCGCGGTGCCGACCCCTGCCCGCTCCCCCGTTGATCTCGGAGATATCGACCGAATAGCGGCGGATATTCGGTCGATATCTCCGAGATCAACGGAGGGCTGCACCGGCGGACCGGTGCAGCCCTCGGGGCGTCGCTCAGGAGGAGCCGAGCTCGTTGTCGAGAATGTCGAACAGCTCGCCCGCGGTGGCCGATTCGAGGTCGTCCTCGTCGTCCGCGGCGTCCTCCGGGCGGTGGTTCTCGGCCCACTTCGCGGCCAGGGCACGCAGACGGGCCTCGATCCGGCTGAACTCGGCCGCGTCCGGTGTCGCCGACCCGAGTGCGGACTCCAGCCGGGCCAGCTCCGCCTCGACACCGCCTCCCGCAGTCGCGTGCCCACCGACCTGCGACACGATGTGCTCGGTGAGGGCGGTCGGGCTCGGGTAGTCGAAGATCAGCGTGGCCGGGAGACGCAGCCCCGTCGCGCCACGCAGCCGGTTGCGGAACTCCAGCGCGGTCAGCGAGTCGAAGCCCAGTTCCAGGAAGCCCTTGTCCGGGCCGATGGCGCTGGGCCCGTCGTGGCCGAGCACCGTGGCGGCGCTGGTGCGGACCAGATCGAGCACGGCCGGGCCGCGCTCGTTCTCCGGCATCCCCGCCAGGCGGTCGGCGAGCCCGTCATCACTGGGCTCGGCCGCTGCAGCGCCGGTGCCGCGTCGGACCGGCATGCGGACCAGGCCGCGCAGCATGGCCAGCAGCTGCCCGTCGCCTCCGGAGCGGAGCGTGGCGAAGTCCAGGCGCACCGGGAACAGCAGCGGCTCGTCCATGGCCAGCATCGCGTCGAATAGGGAGAGCCCCTCCTCGACGGACAGGCCGAGCACGCCCGCGCGGGCCATCCGGCCCACGTCGTTGGTGTCCAGGTCACCGGAGAGACCGCCGTCGGCCCACAGTCCCCAGGCGTAGGAAGCGGCGTTGAGCCCGAGCGCGCGCCGGTGGTGGGCGAGGGCGTCCATGAACACGTTGGCCGCGGCGTAGTTGCCCTGGCCCGGACCGCCGAGCGCGCCGCCGGCGGAGGAGAACAGCAGGAACGCCGCGAGGTCCAGGTCGCGGGTGGCCTCGTGCAGGTTCCACGCGGCGTCCACCTTCGGCCGCAGGACCCGGTCCATGCGCTCGGGGGTGAGCGCCTGCACGACCCCGTCGTCGATGACACCGGCCGTGTGCACGACCGCCGTCAGCGGGGCCGTGGCCGGGACCGCCGCGAGCAGGCCGTCCAGCGCGGCGCGATCGGCCACGTCGCAGGCGGCGATGGTGGCCTCGGCGCCCAGCCCGGTCAGCTCATCCTTCAGCTCGGTGGCGCCGGGGGCGTCCATGCCCCGGCGGCTGGTCAGCAGGAGGTGCCGCACCCCGTGCGCGGTCACCAGGTGGCGCGCCATCAGGCGGCCGAGGACACCGGTGCCGCCGGTGATGAGGACGGTGCCGTTGGGGTCCAGGCCGGACTGCGCCGCCTGCGCGTCGCCCGACGCCGTGGTGTCGACGCGTGCCAGACGCGGGACGCGCAGCCTCCCGCCGCGCAGGGCGAGCCACGGCTCGTCCGCGGCGGCAGCGGCGAGCAGGGCGGCCACGGGCAGGTCGGAGGAGTCCAGGTCGAGCAGCATGAACCGCTCGGGGTTCTCGACCTGGGCGGAGCGCAGCAGGCCCCACACCGGCGCGTGGACCAGGTCCGCGACCCCCTCGTCACGCCCGGCCGCGACCGCGCCGCGTGTCGCCGCGACCAGCCGGGACCCTTCGAAGCGGTCGTCGGCCAGCCACGCCTGGGCCAGCTCCAGGGCGTGGTGCGTGGCGACGCGGGCGGCCTGCGGGTCGCCCTCCTCTTTCCCAGGGAGGGCGGCGATGACCAGGGTGGGCGTCTCCGCGCCCGAGGCGAGGGCCTGGCCGAGCGCTTCCAGGTCGTCGTAGTGCTCGCCACCGGCACCGGCCGCCGCGAGCGCTGGAGCGAGGCCGAACGCGTCGGGGCCGACCACGACGCACCGTCCGGAGCCGGTCGCACCGGCCTCCAGCTCGGTCCAGTCGAAGCGGAACAGCGTGTCGTTGCGGGCGCTGGAGGCGGCGGAGAGCTGCTCCGCCGACACCGGTCGCGAGACCAGGGCGTCCACGCGGGCGACCGGGGCTCCGGTGGCGTCGGCCAGGTCGATCGCGACGTCCTCGCCGCGCACCGGGCTCAGCCGGACGCGCAGCGCCGTGGCGCCGGAGGCGAACAGCGTCACCCCGTTCCAGGAGAACGGGAGCCGGGTGGTTCCGTCGCCCTCGTCCGCATCGAGCATGTCGGTGTGGAGGGCCGCGTCGAGCAGGGCGGGGTGCAGGCCGAACCGGGCCGCCTCCTCCTGCGCGCTCTCGGGCAGGGCGATCTCGGCGAAGACCTCGTCGCCGCGCCGCCAGGCCTTGCGCACGCCCTGGAAGACCGGGCCGTAGGCGTAGCCGCGGTCGATCAGGCCCTCGTAGGCGCCATCCACGGCAACGGGGGTGGCGCCGGCGGGCGGCCATTCCCTCAGGTCGACGTCGGGCGCCGCCCCCTCGGCCACCAGGGTGCCGGTGGCGTGCCGGACCCACGGCTCGGTGCCGTCGGCGTCGGCTCCCTCGGCACGGGAGTAGATGTTCACCGGCCGCGCCCCCGAGGCGTCGGGGCCGCCGACGACCACCTGAACGGCGACCCCGCCCTGCTCGGGCAGGACCAGCGGCGCCTCCAGGGTCAGCTCCTCCAGCACGCCGCAGCCGACGTGGTCCCCGGCGCGGATCGCCAGCTCCACGAACCCGGTGCCGGGCAGCAGGACCGAGCCGAGGATGTCGTGGTCGGCCAGCCACTGCTGCTTGCCCAGGGACAGCCGCCCGGTCAGCACGACACCGTCGGTGTCGGGCAGCGGCAGCGCCGCTCCAAGTAGGGGGTGATCGGCGGAGAATTGGCCGAATCCGGCCACATCCGCCTTGGCGCCCATGGCCGCCATCTCGTCGGACCAGTACCGGCGCCGCTGGAAGGCATAGGTGGGCAGCTCGACCCGCCGCGTGCCCTGTTCGTCGAGGAGGGTGCTCCAGTCGACCTTGGCGCCGCGTGTGTGGGCCACGCCCATCCCGGCGGCGAACTCGCGCGCCTCCGGTCGGTCCCTACGGAGCAGCGGGGCGAACGCGAACACAGTGTCCTCGTCACCGGTCACGCACTCCTGGCCCATGGCGCTGAGCACGCCGTCGGGGCCGAGTTCGAGGAACGTGGTGACGCGCTCGCGCTCCAGGGTGCGGATGCCGTCGGCGAAGCGCACGGCCGCGCGGACGTGCCGCACCCAGTAGTCCGCGTCGGTCAGCTCGTCGGCGTCGGCCAGGGCGCCGGTCACGTTCGACACGATTGGGATGGTCGGAGCGCTGTAGGTCAGGCCCTCGGCCACCTTGCGGAACGCGGCGAGCATCGGCTCCATGAGCGGTGAGTGGAAGGCGTGCGAGACGGTCAGGCGGCGTGTCTTGCGCCCCCTGCCCTGGAAGTCCTCGGCGATCCGCAGGACCTCCGCCTCCTCCCCGGAGACCACGACCGACGTGGGGCCGTTGACCGCCGCGATGCTCGCCTTGGCCTCCAGACCGGCCAGGGCGGGGGCGACCTCCTCCTCGGTCGCCTGAATCGCGACCATCGCACCGCCCTCGGGCAGCGCCTGCATGAGGCGGGCACGGGCGACGACGAGGGCGGCGGCGTGGGGAAGCGAGAGGACACCGGACACGTGCGCGGCGGCGAGTTCGCCGATCGAGTGCCCGGCGAGGTAGGCGGGTTTCACGCCCCAGGACTCCACCAGCCGGAACAGCGCCACCTCGACGGCGAACAGTGCGGTCTGGGTGTAGGCGGTCTGGTGCAGGAGTTCCGCTTCGTCCGCGCCCTCCTCGGCCCACACGATCTCCTTGAGCGGACGTTCAAGGTGCTTGTCCAGCTCAGCGCAGACCGCGTCGAACGCTTCGGCGAACACGGGGAACGCCGCGTGCAGCTCCTTGCCCATGCCGGGGCGCTGCGCGCCCTGGCCGGTGAAGAGGAAGGCGAGCTTCCCCCGGGCCACCGCGCCACTGACGACGCCCGGCCCGGTCTCCCCGGCGGCCAGGGTGTCCAGGCCGCGCAGCAGCTCCGCACGGCTGGTTCCGGCCACCACCGCGCGGTGGTCGAACAGGGAGCGGGTCGTCAGCAGGGCGTCGGCGACGTCGGCCGGGTCGGCGTCGGGCCGCTCCGCCAGGTGCGCCCGCAGCCGCGCGGCCTGGGCGCGCAGCGCGTCGGCGCTCTTGGCGGACACCAGCCACGGCAGCACCGCGGGCATCGCGGACGGGGCGGTGTCCTGGGCCGGTTCGGGCTCGGCCGGTGCCTGTTCGATGATGACGTGGGCGTTGGTGCCGCTGATGCCGAAGGAGGAGACGCCGGCGCGGCGCGGGTGGCCGTTCTCGGGCCACGTGACCGGCTCGGTCAGCAGCTCGACCGCACCGCGCGTCCAGTCGACCTGCGGGGTGGGGTCCTCCGCGTAGAGCGACCGGGGCACGGTGCCGTGGCGCATCGCCAGGACCATCTTGATCACCCCGGCGACGCCCGCCGCCGCCTGGGTATGGCCGAGGTTCGACTTGATCGACCCGAGCAGGAGGGGCTGCCCGCTCTCCGGGCGCTGCCGACCGTAGGTCGCCAGCAGGGCCTGGGCCTCGATGGGGTCGCCCAGAGTCGTGCCGGTGCCGTGGGCCTCCACGACGTCGACGTCGGCCGGACCGAGCCCGGCCGAGGCCAGCGCCTGCCGGATGACGCGCTGCTGCGACGGGCCGTTCGGCGTGGTCAGTCCGCTGCTGGCGCCGTCCTGGTTGACCGCGCTGCCGGGGATGACCGCGAGCACCCGGTGCCCGTTCTCACGGGCGTCGGACAGCCGTTCCAGCACCAGCATGCCCACGCCCTCGGAGCAGCCGGTGCCGTCGGCCGAGGCGGCGAACGACTTGCACCGACCGTCCTTGGCCATGCCGCGCTGGTTGCTGAAGTAGATGAACATGTCCGGCGTGGTCATGACGGTCACGCCGCCCGCCAGCGCCAGCGAGCACTCGCCCGACCGCAGCGCCTGGGCCGCCCAGTGCATGGCCACCAGCGACGAGGAGCACGCCGTGTCGACGGTGACGGCCGGCCCCTCCAGGCCGAGGGTGTAGGCCACGCGGCCGGAGACCAGGCTGCCGTCGCTGGATCCGGCGCCGTAGTCGTGGTACATGACACCGGCGAACACGCCGGTGCGGCTGCCCTTCATGGCGGTGGGGTCGATTCCGGCGTTCTCGAAGGCCTCCCAGGAGGTCTCCAGCATCAGCCGCTGCTGCGGGTCGATCGCCACGGCGTCGCGCGGCGCGACGCCGAAGAACCCCGCGTCGAAGTCGGCGGCGTCGTGCAGGAACCCGCCCTCGCGGGTGACGCTCTTGCCGGGGCGGCCCGGTTCGGGGTCGTACAGCCCGTCGAGGTCCCAGCCGCGGTCCGCGGGGAACGGGGTGACGCCGTCGGCGCCGTCCATGACCAGCTGCCACAGCTCCTCGGGGGAGGTCACGCCGCCGGGGTAGCGGCACGCCATCCCCACGATCGCGATGGGCTCGCCGGTCTGCTGGGTGAGCTCGGTGTTGCGCTGGCGAAGCTGTTCGTTCTCCAGCATCGACTTGCGGAGTGCTTCGACGATCTGGTCGACGGATGCGTCCACGGTTACTCGGCCTCTCCTGCTCAGTTGGCGCCGTCGGCCTTGAGGGCCGCCCGCACCAGGTCGTCGACTCCCATGTTCTTGATCTCGTCGCCGGTAGCGCCGCCCGACGCCGACGCCCCGTCCTCCTCGGCGGTCGCGGCGGTGGCGCCGTTCCCGTCGGGTGCGGCGAGCTTGAGCAGCTCGTCCAGGAGTCCGGTCTCGCGCATCCGCTCGATCGGGATGGAGGCCAGCCGCTGGCGGATGGCGTCGTCGGAGGTAGCGGAGCCTGGTGCCGACGCCTCGGCCGGAGCCGGGGCCTCCGCCGAGTCGGCGGCGGGGGCGTCGGCGAGGCCCGGCAGCAGCTCCTCCAGCAGGAACCGGGCCAGGTCCACGGGCGTCGGGTAGTCGAACATCAGCGTGGCCGGGAGGCGCAGCCCGGTGGCGGTCTGCAGGCGGTTGCGCAGCTCGATCGCGGCGAGCGAGTCGAGTCCCAGTTCGGTGAAGCCCTTGTCCACCTCGATGGCGTCAGGGTCGTCGTGCCGGACCGCCGCCACGTGGGTGCGCACCAGGTCGAGCAGGACGCGTTCGCGCTCCTCCCCGCTCTGCCCGGCGAGCCGCTGTTCGAGACTCTTCTCGCTGGGCGCGGAGGCGGCGGCCCCCTTGCTCTGCTTGGCTCCGCCGCCGCTGCGGCGCACCGGGGTGCGGGCGGACGCGCGCTTGACGTCGCTCAACAGCGGGAAGTCGGCCGACGCCGCGGCGAGCGCCGTGGCGTCCACGCGCAGCGGGACGAGCACGGCCTCATGCAGGCTGAGGGCCTCGTCGAACAGGACCAGTCCCTCGGCCGAGGAGAGCGGCGGCAGGCCCATCCCGGCCATGCGCTGCTCCTCCGCCTCGGCGTCGACCCCGGTCCCGCCGCCGAGCCCGGTTACTGTCGTCCACAGCGCGAACGGCAGCGACGTGGCCGGGAGGCCCGCGCGGCGTCGGTGCCAGGCCAGGGCGTCGACGAAGCGGTTGGCCGCGCCGTAGTTGGCCTGCCCCGCGCCCATGACCAGGCCGGACACCGACGAGAAGAGGACGAAGACCTCAAGGTCGCGGTCCTGGGTGAGTTCGTGGAGGTTCCAGGCACCGTCGACCTTCGGGCGCAGCACCCGCTCCATCTGCTCCGGGGTGAGCGACCCGATCAGCGCGTTGTCCATCACCCCGGCGGCGTGCACCACGCCCCGCAGCGGGTGCTCGTCCGGGATGCCGTCAAGGAGAGCAGCCAGCGTGTCGCGGTCGGCGGCGTCGCAGGCGGCGATGGTGGCCTCAGCACCCAGCTCGGCCAGCTCCTCCGTGAGCTCGGCCGCGCCGGGGGCGTCCGGTCCGCGTCGGCTGGTCAGCAGCAGGTGCCGCACGCCGTGCACCGATGCCAGGTGCTTGGCGACCAGGGCGCCCAGGCCGCTGGTGCCTCCGGTGACCAGGACGGTTCCGGTGGCGTCCCATGCCGGGGGGTTCTCGTCCTCGTGTGCGGAGACCTTGGTCAGCCGCGCCACTCTGACTTCGCCGCCCCGAACGGCGACCTCGGGCTGCTCCAGCGCGGCGATGGGGGCCAGCTGGCGCAGCGCGGTGTCGGTGCCGTCGAGGTCGACGAGGATGATCCGGCCCGGGTTCTCCTGCTGGACGGAGCGGACGAAGCCCCAGACCGGCGCCTGGGCGAGGTCGATCTCCTCGTCGTCCATCGCGACCGCGCCGCGGGTGACGACCATGAGCTTGGAGTCGGCGTAGCGCTCGTCGGCCAGCCAGCCCTGCACGACCTGGAGCAGGTCGTCGGTGACCGTGCGCACGCCCGCGGGCAGGTCCCCGTCGGCGGGCGCCGGGCAGTCGTAGAGCACCACCTCGGGCACGGGCTCGCCCTCCAACAGGGCCGAGCCGAGCGCCCCCAGGCGCTTGTAGACCGGAACCCGCGTCCCAAGATCGGCCTCGCCGAGGGCGGACTTGCCCCGGCCCAGGATCGCCCACTCGCCGATGGTGGCGTCGGACGCCGGGCCGAGCGCGTGCTGGGTCCAGCCGACGCGCCACATGGACTCGCGTTCGCGGGTGCCGGTGGAGGCGGCGGCAGCGGCGGCGACCCGGTCGGGGGTGACCGCCCGGACCACCAGCGACTCCACGGTGGCCACGGGGGCGCCCATCAGGTCCGACAGCTCCAGCTTCACCGCGTCGGAGCCGACCTTGGCGTCGGAGCCGACCCAGTTGATGCGCACCCGCATCCGGGACGCGCCGCCGGAGTGCAGCGAGACTCCGGTCCAGGCGAACGGGAGCTGCGAGGCGCCGACGTCCTCAGGCTTGCGGCCGTCGAGGAAGTCGGTCGCGCTGAGCGCCGCGTCCAGCAGGGAGGGGTGCACCCGGTACGCGGCGGCGGCCTCCGCGGCGTCCTCGGGCAGGGCGACCTCGGCGAAGATCTCCTTGCCGCGCTGCCACACCGCCTTGAGCCCGCGGAACATCGGGCCGTAGTGGTAGCCCTGGCTGGTGAGGTAGTCATACACGTTGGAGATGTCGATGACCTCGGCGCCCGACGGCGGCCACTCGGCGTAGCCCACGTCGAACGACTCGGGGGTGACGTGCGGCTTCTCCTCGTCGGAGAGCACGCCGGACACGTGGCGGGTCCACTCGACGTGGCCCGGGGCGTCCTCCACCCGCGAGTAGATGTTCAGCGACCGGCGGCCGTCGCCCTCGCGTTCGCCGACGACGACCTGCACCGCGACGCCGCCCGTTTCGGGGATGGGCATCAGCGCCTCGATGGTCAGCTCCTCGACCACCTCGCAGCCGACCTCTTCACCGGCGCGCATCGCCAGTTCGACATAGCCGGTGCCGGGGAGCAGCACCGTGCCCAGGACGTCGTGGTCGACGAGCCAGGGGTGCGTCTCGCGCGACAGCCGACCGGTCAGGGTGACGCCGCCGCCTTCGGGCGACACCATCACGGCACTGAGCAGGGGGTGGTCCGCCGCGATCTGGCCGAGCCCGGCCGCGTTGCCCACCGTCTTGGGCGCGTCCAACCAGTACCTCCGCGTCTCGAACGCATATGTCGGGAGTTCGGTCCTGCGGGCGCCGGTCCCGGCGAAGTACGCCGTCCAGTCGACGGGCGCGCCGCTCACGTGGAGCCGTGCCAGAGCGGTGAGCAGGGCGGTGGCCTCGTTGCGGCCCTTGCGCAGGACGGGGGTGACCAGGGTGTCGCCGTCCGCGTCGTCCAGGCAGCCCTGGGCCATCGCCGCGAGGACGCCGTCCGGTCCCAGCTCCAGGAAGCGGGTGACGCCTTCACCGTTGAGGAAGCGGATCCCGTCGGCGAAGCGGACCGCCTCGCGGACGTGGCGGACCCAGTACTCGGCCGACGCCAACTCCTCAGCGGGGATGTCGCCGCCGGTCACGTTGGAGACCACGCGGATGTCCGGGCTGCCGAAGGTCAGTCCCTCGGCCACGGCGCGGAACTCCTCCAGCATCGGCTCCATCAGCGGCGAGTGGAAGGCGTGCGAGACCGTCAGACGGCTGGTCTTGCGCCCCTTGCCCTGCAAGTCCTCGGCGATCCGCAGGACCTCCGCCTCCTCGCCGGAGATCACGACCGAGGTGGGGCCGTTGATCGCGGCGATGCTGACCTTGGCCTCCAGACCGGAGAGGGCCGGAGCGACCTCGTCCTCGGTGGCCTGGATCGCGACCATCGCACCGCCCTCGGGCAGCGCCTGCATGAGGCGGGCACGGGCCGCGACCAGCGCGCAGGCGTTCTCCAGGGAGAGGACGCCGGCGACGTGCGCGGCGGCCAGCTCACCGATGGAGTGGCCGACCAGCAGGTCGGGGGTGATGCCCCAGGCCTCCACCAGCCGGAACAGCGCCACCTCGACGGCGAACAACCCGGCTTGGGTGTAGGCGGTCTGGTTCAGCAGCTCCGCGTCGTCGGACCCGTCCTCGGCCCACACGATCTCCTTGAGCGGACGCTCCAGGTGCTCGTCCAGCCCGGCCACCACGGCATCGAAGGCCTTGGCGAACACCGGGAAGGCCGCGTACAGCTCCCGACCCATGCCCAGGCGCTGCGCGCCCTGGCCGGAGAAGAGGAACGCGGTCTGGCCGCCGGACCGGGTGGACCCGGTGACGATGTCGGGCGACTCCGCCCCCTCGGCCACCGCCGCGAGGCCGCGCAGCGCGGCGTCGCGGTCGCCCGCCAGCACCACGGCCCGGTGGTCGAGGGACGCGCGCGTGGTGGCCAGTGAGTACCCGGTGTCGACCAGGCTCTGCTCCGGGTTCCCCGCGAGGTGCGCGTGGAGCCGGTCGGCCTGGCCGGGCAGGGCCTTGCGCGTCTTGGCGGAGACGACGAGCGGGACCAGCGGGAGGCGCACCTCCTCGCTGTCCTGGGGCTCGGCGGAGGCGGGCGTCGCCGTCGCGCCATCCGGAGCCTGCTCGATGATGACGTGGGCGTTGGTGCCGCTGAGGCCGAAGGAGGACACCGCGCCGCGGCGGGGGCGGCCCGCATCCGCCCACTCTTGGGCCTCGTTCAGCAGCTTCACGTTCCCGTTGGACCAGTCGACCTGCGGCGACGGCTCGTCGACGTGCAGCGTCTTGGGCATCTGGCCGTTGCGGATCGCCATGGCCATCTTGATGACGCCGCTGACGCCGGACGCGGCCTGCGCGTGGCCGATGTTCGACTTGATCGAGCCCAGCCACAGCGGGTGGTCCTCGGGCCGGTCCTGGCCGTAGGTGGCGAGCAGCGCCTGCGCCTCGATCGGGTCGCCGAGCCGGGTGCCGGTGCCGTGGCCCTCGACCAGGTCGATGTCGGCGGTGGTGAGGCCGGACGAGGCGAGCGCCTGCTGGATGACCCGCTGCTGCGAGGGACCGTTGGGCGCTGTCAGCCCGTTGGACGCGCCGTCCTGGTTGATGGCGCTGCCGCGCACGACCGCCAGGACGGGGTGCCCGTTCTTCTCGGCGTCGCTCAGCCGCTCCACCAGGAGCAGGCCCACACCCTCGGACCAGCCGGTGCCGTCGGCTGCCCCGGCGAACGCCTTGCACCGGCCGTCGGGGGCGAGCCCGCGCTGCTGGCTGAAGTCGACGAAGATGTCGGGCGTCGGCATCACCGTCACGCCACCGGCCAGCGCCATGCTGACCTCGCCGGATCGCAGCGCCTGGACCGCCATGTGCAGCGCGACCAGCGACGACGAGCACGCGGTGTCGACGGTGACCGCCGGCCCCTCCAGGCCGAGGGTGTAGGCCACCCGGCCCGAGGCGATGCTGCCGGCGCTGCCGTTGCCGAGGTAGCCGGTCAGGTCCTCGGGCACGTCCTGCAGTCGGGTGCCGTAGTCGTGGTACATCACACCCGCGTACACGCCGGTCCGGCTGCCGCGCATGGTGGTCGGGTCGATCCCGGCGCGCTCGAACGCCTCCCAGGAGGCCTGCAGCAGCAGCCGCTGCTGCGGGTCCATGGCCAGCGCCTCACGCGGCATGATCCCGAAGAACTCGGGGTCGAACTCGGCCGCGTCGTAAAGGAAGCCGCCCTCCAGCGTGTAGGTGCGGCCGGGCAGACCGGGCTCGGGGTCGTACAGGGCGTCACCGTTCCAGCCGCGGTCCTCCGGGAAGGAGGAGATCGCGTCGCGGCCCTCGGCCACGAGGTCCCACAGCTCCTCCGCCGAGCGGACGCCGCCGGGGAATCGGCAGCTGATAGCGACGATCGCGATCGGGTCGTCACCGGAGACCGTCGCCACCGCCGCCGGGGCCGTCGTCTTCGACTCGGTCCCGGAGAGCCGCGACTTGATGTAGTCGGCCGCGGCCGCCGATGTCGGGTAGTCGAAGACGAGGGTGGCTGGCAGGCGCAGGCCGGTCGCGGAGTTGAGCAGGTTGCGCAGTTCGACCGCTGCCAGCGAGTCGAAGCCCAGCTCCTTGAACGCCCGGTCCGGCCCGATGTCGTCGGCGGACGCGTGTCCGAGGACGGAGGCGACGTTGGCGCGCACCAGCTCCAGCAGCGCACGGTCGCGCTCGGCCTCGGAGAGCCCGGCCAGGCGCCGCTCCAGGTCGCTGCCGCCACCGGCCGCGGCGTCGGCCTGGACCGTGCGCCGCGCGGGGGTGCGCACCATGCCGCGCAGCACCGCCGGGAGCTCGTCGGTCCGGGCGCGCAGCGCCACCAGGTCCAGCTTGATCGGGGCGACCGTCGCCGCTCCGGAGGCCAGAGCGGTGTCGAACATCGCGAGGCCTTCGTCGGCGGTGTGGGCGGGCATCCCGAGTCGGCTCATGCGTTCGAGGTCGGCGTCGGCCAGCTCGCCGCCGAGGCCGGTGTTGACCGCCCACATGCCGAACGCCATCGCCGTGGCCGGGAGCCCTTCGGCGTGCCGTCGGGCGGCGAGGGCGTCCAGGAAGGTGTTGGCGGCGGCGTAGTTCGACTGTCCCGCCCCCACGACCAGGCCGGACGAGGAGGAGAAGAGGACGAACGCCGTCAGGTCGCGGTCGCGGGTCAGCTCGTGCAGGTGCCAGGCGGCGTCGGCCTTGGGGCGCAGCACCGCGTCGAACCGCTCCGGGGTCTGCGCGCCGACCAGGCCGTTGTCCGCGACGGCGGCGGCATGCACGACACCGGTGAGCGGGTGCTCGGCCGGGATGCCGTTCAGCAGCGCGGCCAGCGCGTCCCGGTCGGTCACGTCGCAGGCGGCGATGGTGACCTCGGCGCCCAGCCCGGCCAGCTCCTCCTTCAGCTCGGCCGCGCCCGGGGCATCCATACCCCGGCGGCTGGTCAGCAGCAGGTGGCGCACGCCGTGCTCGGTCACCAGGTGCGTGGCGACCAGGGCGCCCAGGCCGCTGGTGCCGCCGGTGACCAGGACAGTTCCGGTGCTGTTCCAGACCGGTGCGGTGTCCGTACCGGGCACCCGCACCTTGGTCAGGCGCGGGACGCTCGCGGCACCGGCGCGCACCGCGGCTTCGGGCTCTCCCGAGGCCACGACCGCGGGGAGCGCGGCAGCGGATTCGGCCGCGCCGTCCAGGTCGACCAGGGCGAACCGGCCCGGGTTCTCCTCGGCCACGGCCCGCACCAGGCTCCACACCGGAGCGGTCGCGAGGTCGGGCGTCTCGCCGTCGAGGATCGCGGCGTCGCGGGTCACGACGACCAGGCGCGCGGCCGACAGACGGTCGTCGGCCAGCCAGGCCTGGACCGTGGCCAGCACGTCGTTGATGGCCGAGCGGACGCCAGCGGGAACGTTCTCGCCCTCCGGTGCGGTCACCGGCAGCAGCACGGTGCTCGGCACCGGGGTGCCCGCGTCGAGCGCCGCACCGAGGGCGGTGAGGTCCGAGTGGGCCGGAACAGAGTTCGGGAGAGCGAGTCGGTTGTCGCCGAGCACCGACGCGAGGTCGAACGAGTGAGCGGAGTCGTCGACGCCGACCGCCGAAGGCTGCTCCGCGTCGGCGGCGCAGCCGAACGAGGAGGCCGAGCGCGGAGACAGCACTGCCCAGGTCGACGTATCGACGGTGTCCTGGCCCAGAGGCAGCGGGTTCCACTCCACGTGGAAGACGGTGTCGGCGGTGCCGCCGCTCGCCGCGCTGATCTGGTCGGCCGAGACGGGCCGGGAGACCAGGTTGGTCACCGAGAGCACCGGCTGTCCGGACTCGTCGGCCACGTCCAGCGCCGAGACCTCGTCCCCGCGCACACGGCGCAGCCGGACACGGACGGACGAGGCGCCGGAGGCGAACAGCGACACCCCGTTCCAGGAGAACGGGAGCAGCGTCTCGCCGCCCGTCTCGTCCTGCAGCAGGTCGGCGTGCATCGCGGCGTCCAGCAGGGCCGGGTGCAGGCCGAACCGGGCGGCCTCGACCCGCGCCTCTTCGGGCAGCGCGACCTCGGCGAAGACCTCGTCGCCGCGTCGCCAGGCTCGGCGCAGGCCCTGGAACATCGGGCCGTAGCCGTAGCCCCGCTCGATCAGGCCCTCGTAGGCGCCTTCGACGTTGACTTCAGTGGCGCCGGAGGGCGGCCAGGCCGTGAGGTCGAAGTCCGGGGCGGGCGCCGGGGTGGCGGCGAGCGCGCCGGTGGCGTGCCGCGTCCAGGCGTCCTCGGTCGTGTCGCTCTCGGCACGGGAGTAGATGTTGACCGTGCGGGTGCCCGACGCGTCGGGGCCCCCGACGACCACCTGGAGCGCGACACCGCCGCGCTCGGGCAGGACCAGCGGCGCCTCCAGGGTCAGTTCCTCCAACACGCCGCAGCCGACGTGGTCCCCGGCGCGGATCGCCAGCTCCACGAACCCGGTGCCGGGCAGCAGGACCGAGCCGAGGATGTCGTGGTCAGGCAGCCAGGGCTGGGTGTCGGCGGAAAGGCGGCCGGTCAGCACCACGGCGTCGGAGCCGGGCGAGGCGACCACGGCGCTCAGCATCGGGTGCCGCGCCGACTCCAGTCCGGCGAATCCGAGGTCACCGCCTGCGGCACCGCCCGCGTCCAACCAGTAGCGGCGCTTCTGGAAGGCGTAGGTGGGCAGGTCGACGTGGCTCTTGCGGTGGCCCGCGAAGAAGGCGGCCCAGTCGACCTCGACGCCGCGTGTGTGGACCGCGCCGATCCGGGTGACCAGCTCGCGCTCCTCGCCGCGGTCCTTGCGCAGGAGGGGGAGGAAGGCGATATCGGCGTCGCCGGTGACACACTCCTGGCCCAACCCGGCGAGGACGCCATCGGGTCCGAGCTCGACGAAGGTCGTGACCCCCTCGGACTCCAGGGTGCGGACGCCGTCGGCGAAGCGGACCGCCCCACGGATGTTCCGCACCCAGTGATCGGGATCGCGGATCTCTGCCGCCGAGGCCAGGCGCCCGGTCACGGTGGATGCCAGGGGGATCGTCGGTGCGCTGAAGGCCAGTCGCTCGGCGAGCCCGCGGAACTCCTCCAGCATCGGCTCCATCAGCGGCGAGTGGAAGGCGTGGGAGACCGTCAGGCGGCTGGTCTTGCGACCCTCGCCCTTGAAGCGCTCGGCGACCTGGAGGACTTCTTCTTCCTCGCCGGAGACCAGAAGTGAAGACGGGCTGTTGATCGCGGCGATGCTGACCTTGCCTTCCAGGCCGGACAGCGCCGGGACGACCTCCTCCTCGGTGGCCTGGATCGCGACCATGGCACCGCCAGAGGGCAGCGCCTGCATCAACCGGCCACGGGCCGCGACCAGCGCACACGCGTCCTCCAGGGAGAGGACGCCCGCCACGTGGGCGGCGGCCAGCTCGCCGACCGAATGCCCGGCCACGAAGTCCGGCCGGATCCCCCACGACTCGACCAACCGGAACAGCGCCACCTCGACCGCGAACAGCGACGACTGGGTGTACGCGGTCTGGTTGAGCA
Organism: Nocardiopsis gilva YIM 90087; assembly: GCF_002263495.1. Lineage (NCBI taxonomy): Bacteria > Bacillati > Actinomycetota > Actinomycetes > Streptosporangiales > Nocardiopsidaceae > Nocardiopsis > Nocardiopsis gilva. The sequence continues at coordinate 5,272,697 of NZ_CP022753.1, forward strand.
GCTCGGCGTCGTCCGAGCCCTCCTCAGCCCACACGATCTCCCTGAGCGGACGCTCCAGGTGCTCGTCCAGCCCCGCCACCACGGCATCGAACGCCTCGGCGAACACCGGGAAGACCGCGTGCAGCTCCCGACCCATCCCCAGGCGCTGCGCACCCTGTCCCGTGAAGAGGAAGGCCACCTTCCCGTCGGTCGCGGTGCCGCGTACGACGCCCGGTCCGGCCTCGCCCGCGGCCAGGGCCTCCAGGCCCCGCGCCAGCTCTTCGCGGTCGGCACCGACGACCACCGCCCGGTTCTCCAGGGCGGCGCGCGTCGTGGCCAGGGCGTGGCCGATCTCCGTGGTCGAGTGGTGCACCAGCGCGTCCAGGTGGCCGTGCAGCCGCTCGGCCTGCGCCCGCAGCGCCTGCGGCGTCTTGCCGGACAGCAGCCACGGCGTGGTCGAGATCGACGCCGGGGTGCGCGGCTCGGAGTCACCGGAGCCGTCGGCCTGAGCGGTGTCGCTGGAGCGCGGCGCCTCCTCGATGATGACGTGCGCGTTGGTGCCGCTGATGCCGAACGAGGAGACCCCGGCCCGGCGCGGGTGGTCGGCCTCGGGCCACGGCCGCGCCTCGGTGAGCAGCTCCACCGTGCCGTCCGACCAGTCGACCTGCGGCGTCGGCTCGTCGACGTGCAGGGTCTTGGGCAGCATGCCGTGCCGGATGGCCTCGATCATCTTGATGACACCGGCGACACCGGCCGCCGCCTGGGTGTGGCCCAGGTTCGACTTGATGGACCCGAGCCACAGCGGCTCGCCGCTGTCCGGCCGGTCCTGGCCGTAGGTGTTGATGAGCGCCTGCGCCTCGATCGGGTCGCCGAGGGTGGTCGCGGTGCCGTGCGCCTCGACGGCGTCGATGTCGGCGGGGGTCAGGCCGCCGACGGCCAGCGCCTGCTGGATGACCCGCTGCTGCGAGGGACCGTTGGGCGCGGTCAGACCGTTGGACGCGCCGTCCTGGTTCACGGCGCTGCCGCGGACCACAGCCAGCACCCGGTGTCCGTTCTTCTCCGCGTCACTCAGCCGCTCCACCACGAGCAGGCCGGAGCCCTCGCCCCAGCCGGTACCGCCGGCCGAGGCGGCGAAGGAGTGGCAGCGGCCGTCCACGGCGAGCCCGCGCTGACGGCTGAAGTCCACGAAGGTGTCCGGCGTGGACATCACGGTCACACCACCGGCGAGCGCGAGGTCGCACTCCCCCGCGCGCAGCGCCTGGATGGCCCAGTGCAGCGCGACCAGGGAGGACGAGCACGCCGTGTCGACCGTGACCGCCGGGCCCTCCAGGCCCAGCGCGTAGGCGACGCGGCCGGAGACGACGCTGGCCAGGCCACCGTTGCCGAGGTAGCCGGCCACGTCCTCGGGCACCTCGCTGCCGAGGCGGGTCGCCCAGTCGTGGTACATGACACCGGCGAAAACGCCGGTGCGGCTGCCGCGCAGCGAGGTGGGGTCGATCCCGGCGCGCTCGAACGCCTCCCAGGCGTTCTCCAGCAGCAGCCGCTGCTGCGGGTCCATTGCCTGGGCCTCGCGCGGGCTGATCCCGAAGAAGTCGGGGTCGAACTCGGCGGCGTCGTGCAGGAACCCGCCCTCGCGGGAGTAGCTCTTGCCGGGTTTGCCGGGCTCGGGGTCGTACAGCGTCTCGACGTTCCAACCGCGGTCCTCGGGGAAGAGGGAGACCCCGTCTCCACCGGTGGAGACCAGCTTCCACAGCTCCTCGGGCGAGGACACGCCGCCGGGGTAGCGGCAGCTCATTCCGACGATGACGATGGGGTCGTCATCGTCGGCGGTGGCGGCCACCGCGGTCGGGGCGACGGCAGCGCGCTGCTCGACGCTGATCAGCTTGGACTCGATGTGCTCGGCCAGCGCGTGCGGCGTCGGGTAGTCGAAGGTGAGCGTCGCGGACAGGCGCAGGCCGGTGGCCGCGTTGAGCCGGTTGCGCAGCTCGACGGCGGCCAGCGAGTCGAAGCCGATGTCGCTGAACGCCCGGCGCGGGCCGATCGCCTCGGACCCGTCGTGTCCGAGGACGTCGGCGACCTGGGCGCGGACCATGTCGAGCAGGACGCGGGCGCGCTCGCTCTCGGGCATCTCGGCCAGCTGGCGGGCCAGGGACTCCTCCACGGAGACCGGTCCGCTCGACGCCGCCGTCGGGCGGGCGGGGGCGCGCACCAGGCCGCGCAGGATCGCGGGGACGCCGTCGCTGCGGGAGCTCAGCGCGCGCTGGTCGACGCGCACCGGCACCAGGGCGGCCTCGCCGGTGCCCAGCGCGGCGTCGAGGGAGGCGAGGTTCTCCTCCGGCGAGAGGACGTCGAGGCCGAGGCGCTTGATGCGCTGCAGGGCGGCGTCGTCGAGGTTCTCGCCCATGCCGCCGGTGCCGGTCCACAGGCCCCAGGCCAGGGAGGTGGCGGGCAGCCCGTCGCGGACCCGCTGCGCGGCGAGGGAGTCCATGAAGACGTTGGCCGCCGCGTAGTTGCCCTGCCCCGCACCGTCGAGGAACCCGGCGGTGGAGGAGAAGAGGACAAAGGCCGACAGGTCCCTGTCGCGGGTCAGTTCGTGCAGGTGCCAGGCGGCGTCGGCCTTGGGCCGCAGAACCGCGTCGACCTGGTCGGGGGTCATCGCCGCGGCCAGGCCGTCGGCGAGCACACCGGCCGTGTGCACGACGCCGGTCAGCGGGTGTTCGGCGGGGATGCCGTCGAGCAGGGCGGCGAGTGCGTCCCGGTCGGCCACGTCGCAGGCGGCGATGGTGACCTCGGCACCCAGCCCGGCCAGCTCCTGCTTCAGCTCGGCGGCGCCCGGGGCGTCGGCGCCCCTGCGGCTGGTGAGCAGCAGGTGCCGCACGCCGTGCTCGGTGACGAGGTGCTTGGCGACGGTGCCGCCCAGGCCACCGGTGCCGCCGGTGATCAGGACCGTGCCCTCGGCGTTCCACGCCGCACTCGCCTCGGCCGCCGCCGGGAAGCGGGTGAGCCGCGGCGCGCGGATCTCGCCGTCGCGGAGGGCGAGTTCTCCTTCGCCGGTGGCGAGCGCCTCGGGCAGGCGCCGCACCGAGGTCTCCGTCTCGTCGAGGTCGACGAGCACGAACCGGTCGGGGTTCTCCGCCTGCGCCGAGCGCAGCAGGCCCCACAGCGGGGCATTGCCGAGGTCGGTGGGGGTGCCGCCCGGCTCCGCCTCCACGGCGCCGCTGGTCACCGCGACCAGCTTCGAGGCGGCGAACCGCTCGTCGGCCAGCCAGCCCTGGACCAGGTCCAGCAGGCGCTGGAGGCCGCCGCGCACAGCGGCGGGGATGTCGCCGTCCTGCGGCTCGGGGTCGAAGGGGACGAGCACGGTCTCGGGCACCGGTGTCCCGGCGTCGATCGCCGCACCGAGTGCGGCCAGGTCGGCGTAGGTGCTCACGGCCGCGCCGAAGCGCTGCGACGCGAAGGTGACCGAGCGAGCGGAGCCGCCGATGCCGTTCGTCGAAGGCCGATCCGCTTCGGCGGTGGAGTCGAGTGAGGAGCCTGAGCGCGCAGAAGGAGCGGTGCCACCGATGACGGCCCACCCGGCGACGGCCTCGGGCTGCGGCGTGCCACCGGCCACCACGTCCCAGCGGACGCGGTAGAGCGAGGCGCCGCCGCCCTGGGCGGCGCGCAGCTGCTCCTCGGAGACCGTGCGCAGCACGAACGCGTCGATGGCGGCGACTGGCGCGCCCGCGGCGTCGGCGATCTGCAGCGCCACCGACTCCTCGCCCGTGGCGGTGATCCGCACCCGCAGCGACGACGCGCCGGTCGAGTACAGGGTCACGCCGTTCCAGGCGAACGGGAGGCGCGTCTCGTCGCGGTCGGGCTCCTCAGCGGTGTAGTCCGTAGCGTGCAGAACCGCGTCGAGCAGCGCGGGGTGCAGGGCGAAGGCACCGGCGTCGGAGCGGATCTCCTCGGGCAGCACGACCTCGGCGAACACCTCGCCGTCGGGGCGCCGCCACACCGACCGCAGGCCGTGGAAGGCGGGGCCGTAGCCGTAGCCCTGCGCGGCCAGGTCGTCGTAGAGGGTGGAGATGTCGACGGGAGCGGCCCCTGCGGGCGGCCAGACCGACGCGAAGGTGACCGAGCGAGTGGAGCCGTCGATGCCACGTGACGAAGGCCGATCCGCATCGGCGGCGGAGTCGAGCGAGGAGCCTGAGCGCGAAGAAGGCACGGTCATGCCGAACGCGTCGGCGGAGGCCGCCGGGGCGCCGGAGGCGAGCAGGCCGCTGGCGTGGCGGGTCCACGCCTCGTCCGGGGCGTCGTGCTGGCGCGAGTAGAACTCGACGGCTCTGCGGCCGGTCCGGTCGGCCTCGCCGACGACGATCTGCAGTGCGACGCCGCCCTGTTCGGGCAGGACCAGTGGCGACTCCAGGGTCAGTTCCTCGACCAGGTTGCACCCGGCCTGGTCCCCGGCGCGCACGGCGAGTTCGACGAAGGCGGTCCCGGGCAGCAGCGCCACCCCGGAGATCATGTGGTCGGCCAGCCAGGGGTGGGTGCGCAGCGACAGCCGCCCGGTCAGTACCAGGCCGTCGCCATCAGCGCGCTGCACGACGGCGCCGAGCAGCGGGTGCTCGGCGGGGACCTGGCCGAAGCCGGACGCGTCTGCGGTCGACACCGGCAGGGTCAGCCAGAAGCGGCGGCGCTGGAAGGGGTAGGTCGGCAGCTCGACGCGGCGCGCACCGCGTCCGGCGTAGAAGGCCTCCCAGTCCACCCGGGCGCCGCGCACGTGGGCCTGGGCGAGGGCCGCGACGACCTCGCGCTCCTCGTCCCGGTCGCGGCGCATGAGCGCGGTGAACGTGGTGTCTGTATCTCTGGCGCGCTCAGGCTCCTCGCTCGTTCCACCGCCGATCCCCTCAGGCCTTCGGCCGTTCGGGATCGACGCCTTCACTCGCTCGTTCACCTTCGCGTCGGCGCCGGTGACGCACTCCTGGCCCATGGCCGAGAGCACGGCGTCCGGGCCGAGCTCCAGGAACGTGGTGACGCCTTCGTCTTCGAGCAGGCGGATGGCGTCGCTGAAGCGGACGGCGGCGCGCACGTGCCGCACCCAGTATTCAGGCGAGCACAGCTCCTCCGTGGTGGCCAGCTGGCCGGTCACGTTGGAGACGATCGGGATCAGCGGTGCCTGGTAGTCGAGCACCTGCGCGACCTCGCCGAACTCCGCCAGCATCGGTTCCATGCGGGCGGAGTGGAAGGCGTGGCTGGTGTTGAGCCGCTTGGTCTTGCGCCCCTGCTCCTTGAGCTTCGCGGCGACCTCCAGGGCGGCGTCATCGTCCCCGGAGATGACGACGGCGGTGGGTCCGTTGATCGCCGCGATGCCGAGGCGGTCGGCGTAGTCGGCCAGCAGCGGCACGACCTCGTCCTCGCTAGCCTGCACCGCCACCATGGCGCCGCCCTCGGGCAGCGCCTGCATCAACCGACCGCGCGCCGCCACCAGGGTGGCCGCGTCCTCCAGCGACAGCACACCGGCGACGTGGGCCGCCGCGACCTCGCCGATGGAGTGCCCGGCGAGGAAGTCGGGGCGGATGCCCCACGACTCCACCAGGCGGTACAGCGCGACCTCGACCGCGAACAGCGCGGCCTGCGTGTACATGGTCTGGTCGAGCAGGGCGGCCTCGTCGGACCCTTCCTCGGCGAAGAGCACGTCCCACAGGGACTCGTCGAGCTGCAGGTCCAGGTAGCCGATGGCCTCGTCGAGGGCGTCGGCGAAAACCGGGAACCTCTCGCTCAGCTCGCGGCCCATGGCCAGGCGCTGGCTGCCCTGTCCGGTGAACAGGAACGCGAGCCGGCCGCCGGGCACCGTGCCGGTCGCGGCCCCCGCAGGGGTGCGGCCCTCGGCCAGGGCGGCCAGGGCACCGACCAGCTCCTCGCGGTCGCCGGTGACCACGGCGGCACGCTGGTCCAGGGAGGCGCGGGTGGTGGCCAGCGAGTAGCCGAGGTCGACGGGGGCCAGCTCGGTGTCGTCGGCGACGCGGTCGCGCAGCCGCGCGGCGTACTCGCGCAGGGCGGCGTCGTTCTTGCCGGTGACGACCACGGGGGCCAGCGACGCGGCGTCCTCGTCGCGCGCCTCCGGCTCGGTCGGCTCCTCGCCCTCCTCGGCCGGGGGCGCCTCCTCCAGGATGACGTGGGCGTTGGTGCCGCTGATGCCGAATGCCGAGACGGCGGAGCGGCGCGGATGGTCGGTCTCGGGCCAGGGCCGGTTCTCGGTGACCAGCTCCACCGACCCGCTGGACCAGTCGACGTTGGGGCTCGGGGCATCCACGTGCAGGGTCTGGGGAAGGACCCCGTGGCGCATGGCCAGGATCATCTTGATGACGCTGGCGACGCCGCCCGCGGCCTGGGTGTGTCCCAGGTTCGACTTGATCGAGCCCAGCCACAGCGGCCGGTCGGCCTCGCGGCCCTGCCCGTAGGTGGCGAGGATCGCCTGCGCCTCGATGGGGTCGCCCAGCTTGGTACCGGTCCCGTGGGCGTCCATCGCGTCGACCTGGTCGGCGGTGAGCCCGGCGCTGGCCAGGGCCTGCAGGATGAGGCGCCGCTGGGAGGGGCCGTTGGGGGCGGTGAGCCCGTTGGAGGCGCCGTCCTGGTTGATGGAGGAGCCGCGGACCAGGGCGAGCACGGTGTGGCCGTTGCGGCGGGCGTCGGAGAGGCGCTCGACGACGAGCAGGCCGACGCCCTCGGAGAAGCCGGTGCCGTCGGCTGCCTCGGCGAACGCCTTGACGCGGCCGTCGGGCGCCAGGCCGCGCTGGCGGCTGAAGGCGGTGAACATGCCGGGGCTGCCCATGACGGCGACGCCGCCGACCAGCGCGAGCGAGCACTCGCCGCGGCGCAGCGCCTGGCTGGCCAGGTGCAGGGAGACGACCGAGCCGGAGCAGGCGGTGTCGACGGTGACGGCGGGGCCTTCGAGGCCGAGGGTGTAGGAGACGCGGCCGGAGGCGACGCTGGGCGCGTTGCCGGTCATCAGGTAGCCGTCGAGGCCCTCGGGGGCCTCGTGCACCCGGACGCCGTACTCGTGCACCTCGGATCCGATGAACACACCGGCCTGGCTGCCGCGCAGCGAGGTGGGGTCGATCCCGGCGCGTTCCAGCGCCTCCCAGGCGGTCTCCAGCATGAGCCGCTGCTGGGGGTCCATCGCCAGCGCCTCGCGCGGGCTGATCCCGAAGAAGTCGGCGTCGAACTCGGTGGCGGTGTCGAGGAACCCGCCCTTGTCGACGTAGCTCTTGCGGGGCGTCTCGGGATCGGGGTCGAACATGTCGTCGACGTCCCAGCCGCGGTCGCGCGGGAACTCGCCCAGGACGTTGCGGCCGTCCAGCAGGAGCTGCCAGAGGTCCTCGGGCGAGGACACGCCGCCAGGGAAGCGGCAGCCGATGCCGACGATGGCCACCGGCTCGTCGTCGACGGCCTCAGGGGTGGCCGGAGCCGGCATCTCCTCGGGCAGGCCCAGGATCTCGGCCCGCAGGAACCGCGCCAGGACGGCGGGGGTCGGGTAGTCGAAGGCGATCGTGACCGGGAACTCCCGGCCGGTGGCCGCGGTCAGTCGGGTGTGCAGCTCGACGGCGGCCAGCGAATCGAACCCCAGCTCCTTGAACGGGCGTTCGGCATCGACCGCCGCTTTGGTGCCCGGCCGGACCTTCCGAAGCACCGCCTCGGCCTCGGCACGGACCACAGAGAGCAGGACGGCGCCCTGCTCGGATGCCGGCAAACCCTCGAGCCGACGCTGCAGCGCCGACGCGCCTCCCGCGTTCGGCTCGTTCCGGCTGTCGGAAACAGAGCTTCCGGACTCGCTCATCTGCGCACTCCACGTCATCACTGTTCTTGCGGACAGGCTTCACACACGACCAGGCCCAGCACCGTACGGTACGGAGGAAAATGACCCCCTCCACACCCCTAGCGGCCCCTAGGCGGGAACTGGAAAAAGCGACCCCGCCGGCGCTCCCCGGATATTCGACCGATCAGTTTTCTATTTCTTTTCCTGAGGGTTCCATGGGCGCCTCAACACCCGCGGGGACACTGTCCCGACCGTCGAGTTCCAGCGCTTCGTCATCGAACTTCCGTTGCACATAGGAGAGGTCGTCCAGCAGATCGGACGCGGTGAGCCGACGCGAGCGCCCGCCCCCCACCACCCGTTTCAGCGGCAGCGATCCGGTCTCCGCCCAGCGAAGCCAGCCGTCGCCGTCGATATAACTCCGCGCGCGCCCCATATTGTCCGGATGCACACAGTAGGGAATATCGAGAAAACCCTGCTTGAATGCCAGCAGCAGGGCGCGCCCGATATCGGGGTCGAGGTTCAGCACGGCATCGACGAGCGCATGGGCCTCGCGATACGTCTGCGAATCCTCATCCACCCCGTCAACAGAAAGCGGACGGTTTTCTCCGGCGACCTGCCCGGCGAATTCGAGGGCCGCGACGTTTTCCGCGATAACCGGGATTCTCTGCGATTCGGCCACCGTCTTGACGATGATGCGTTCCGAACCGGTCAGCACGGCCAACCGCGCGGCTTCCCCCATCAACCGGTAGGCGCCGCCGGGGGTCATCGGGTAGACGCCCATGTAGGCGTAGATGACCACGTGCCAGTTGTCGGTGGGCAGCAGGTGGGCGCAGAGGCGGCGCAGCGCGCGGACGGCCTCGATGTCCTGGTCCATGTTGGTCTGCTGGGCGTAACTGACCGAGATGCTGCGGATCCCGTGGTGGTAGAAGAAGAGCGCCTCCAGCACGCTCATCGCGACGAGCTGGCTCGGCGGGCACAGCTGGCCCATCATGCAGCCGCCGAAGGTCTCCAGGTGCGCCTCTACGCCGACGGACCGCAGCTCGGAGAAGAGTGTGCAGCACTCCGCCCAGTTGCGCACCGAGTCGGCCAGCGGGGTGCGGCCGTAGGGGAGGCAGTAGGAGACCGGACCGCCCTCGCTCGCGTTGAGCATCAGCTCCAGGCAGGCGCGGAAGATGTCGCGCGGCACCGCCGAACCGTGCCTGACCTGGACGGGGAAGGTCGCGTCCCGCACCCCGGCCAGCATCCGCCGGGTCGTGGCGGCCTCGTGGTTGACGATCGGGAAGCCGTTGAGGCCGATGCCGTCGCGCAGGGCGCTCTCAGCCGCGTCCAGGTCGCCGACGCGCGTGTAGCTGTCCAGCGTGATCGTGCCGACCGTGCTCGCGTCGGCCCCTTTGGTGGCGATCAGGCCCTCGCGCATCTTCGCGGGGTCGCTGAACCCCATGCGGGGTTGGGCCACCAGGCCGCCGTTGCCGCCCTCGCGGCGCACGAACGCGCCGAAGTCGACCGGCCGCTCGTCGTGCGCGGCCGGTCGGGTGTCCCCCGGGACAAGACTCATCCGGTGCCCCCGTTCATCCTGTGTCCCTGTCCCCGCTCCTTCAGGTTCCGGTGGCCGCGCTCACGCGGTGGCCCCGGACGTCTCCGTGATCTGCCGGCCCTTCGTCGGCGCCGTCTCGATGAACTTCTGGAAGTCGGCGACGCCGCTGACGCCGTCCTGGAATACCCCGTCGAAGCCCGCGGCCATCAGCTCGTCGATGTGCCCGGTGTCCTCACCGCCGGAGATGCCGAGCTTCCCGCCGATCACCATCGGCGTGGCGACCAGCTCTCCGGCCTCGCGCAGCTTGCCGATGACCCGCATTCCCTCCTGGTAGCCGTGGCCGTTGACGCTGCTGATGACCACCATCGCCGGGGCGATGCCGCGGCACTCACGCACCAGGAGGTCGTCCGGGACACAGGGCCCAAGGTTGACCACGTCGTAGCCCAGCTCCTCGATGAGGAGCTGGAGGAACACGAGGTTCCAGGTGTGGGAGTCGGACGCCATGGTGGTGACGACGACGGTCCCCTTGCTGACCTCGTTCTGCGGAGGCTCCAGCTCGGACTCAGACCCTGACTCAGTCAAAGGAAAACTCCACTCGAATGCCGAGATAGATGGCCAGGGATCCGCCCCCGGCCCGGTGTCCCTCCGTTGATCTCGGCGATATCGACCGAATTCCTGCGCTTATTCGGTCGATATCGCCGAGATCAACGGAGGGGTGGGGGCTACTGGCGCACGTTGGGGCCGGATCCCACCTGATAGGAGCGGGTGTGTTCGATTCGGGAGACCGAGACGACCTCGTCGCCCCGGACGATCACTTCTGTCGGTGCGGGCCGCCCCAGGAACATGAGCAGGCTCGCGGTGGGGCCGTAGGCCCCGGCGTTGGGGATGCTGACCACGTCGCCGGAGTCGAGGGGCGGCAGGGCGACCTCGCGGCCGAGGATGTCGCCGGGGGTGCACAGCGGGCCGACGAGGGTGGCCTTCTGCGACGGCTCCTCCTCAGCCTCCAGCTGCACGGCGACCGGGAGCAGCCGTCCCAGGCCGGACATGCCGCCGAAGGTGTTGATCCCGGCGTCGAGGATGACGAACTTCCGGCCGCGGCTCTCCTTGACGTTGCTGACCCCAGCGACCAGCGTCCCGCTGTCGCCCACCAGGTAGCGGCCGGACTCGCACGCGATCCGGGGCGCGCCGTCGCGCCAGCCGGGCAGGTGTACGTCCAGGGTGCTCTCCAGTTCGGAGCGCAGCTTGCCGTAGATCGGGCGCTCCCCGGGCACCGCGTAGGGGAGGGTGAAGCCGCCGCCGATGTCGAGGAAGCGCAGCGGGAGGTCGAGCTCCTCCTGCAGGCGCGCGGCCAGCGCGATGGTGTTCTGGAACTCCCCGATGAGCGCTTCCTCGTTCTTCGCGTTGCTCAGCGGGAAGAAGTGGAAGCCCGCGACGCGCGTGCCGGGCACGGCGCGCAGCTCGGGCAGCACCTCGGGCAGGATCTCGCTGTCGATCCCGAACTGCGAGGGCGTGCCGGTCATCCGGATGCTGGTGGTGGCGCTGGCCGAGGCGCTGTTGACGCGTAGCAGGGCGTCGACCTCGACCCCCAGCTCCACGGCGGCCTCGCCGATGTGCCGCATGTCGCCCAGGGACTCCACCGAGAACATCCGGACGCCGAGCCCGATGGCCTCGCGGAGTTCGCGCCCGGTCTTGCCCGGGCCGGTGTAGAGGATCTTCTCCCCGCTGAACCCGGCGGCCAGGGCCACGGCGAGCTCCCCAGTGGAGCTGATCTCCGCGCGGCAGGCCCGGACGCCGCCGCTGTCGCCGCCCTCGCGGAGGGTGCGCACCACCTCGGGGTGCGGGTTCGCCTTGATCGCGTAGAAGAGCTCGAACTCCTCCGGCAGCGCGGCGAACAGGTCCCGCCGTGCGGCGGCCACCCGGTCGAGGTCGTAGACGTACAGCGGCGAGCCGTAGCGTTCGGCCAAGTCGGCGTATCGTGTCACCGGTTACTCCCGTCGAGCATCTTCACCAGGGCCTCCCGCGAGTTCTTGCCGTGCAGCGTGAGGGGGACGTCGTCGACGACACGGCAGACCGCCGGGACCTTCTGCGGTTCCAGGCGGAGCCGCAGCTCCCGCAGCACCGCGTGTTCCTCCAGCTCGCCCTCGACGAAGACGGCCAGGTCGTATTTGCCGGTCGGCGGCAGGACGGCGGCGCTGCGGACGCCGGGGATGTCCATGGCCGCGGCCTCGATCTCCAGCGTGCTCATCCGGATGCCCTTGCGCTTGAACATGTCGTCGCGGCGGCCCTCGAAGTACAGGAATCCGTCGGCGTCGAGGTGCCCGTAGTCGCCGGTGTGCAGGCGCAGCTCACCGGTGGCCTCGTCGCGCCGGAAGGCGCGGGCGGTCAGCTCGGGGGCGCACCAGTAACCGGGCATCACGTGGGGGCCGGCGGCGACGATCTCGCCGACCTCGCCCACCGGCATCTCCTCGCCGTTCTCGCCGAGGATCAGCACCCGGGTCCCGGGCAGGGGACGACCGACGGACTCGGGCTTCTCCAGCTCCATCTCCGGCGGCATGATCGAGATGCGCTTGCACTCGGTCTGGCCGAACTGCCGCACCACGCGCGCGCCGGAGAAGTGCTTGCGCAGCGCGTCGATGGTGGAGGCGGGCAGGGCCGCGCCGGTGTTGGTGAACATCCGGACGGGCGGCGCGGGTTCGGAGTCGCGTCCGGCCAGGGTGGCGATCATGCCGGCCAGGGACGGGACGATCGGGACGATGGTGGCGCCGACCTCCCGCATGCGCCGGAGCAGCACGAGGTCGGACTCCTCACCGGCGAGCACGATCTCGGAGCGGCCGATGCAGGACAGCAGGACCTTGTAGAGGCCGTAGTCCCAGGACAGCGGGAAGCGGCAGAAGACGACGTCGTCGGGCTGGTAGCCCAACTCGGCGTTAATCGCGTGGGACGCGAAGGTCACCTGAGCGTGCGGGCCCATCACCGCCTTGGGGGCGGAGGTGCTGCCGGAGGTGTAGATGAGGACCCCGATGTCGTCGGGGTCGACCTTGGCGGACACCGGGGGCGCCCCGCGCTCGTCCAGCGCCTCGACCTCGGGCCAGATGTCGGCCACATCGTGCACGGGCGCGGTGGCGGCCTCGCGCAGCGGCTCGACGTTGGCTCCGGCCGCCACGATCAGCGCCGGGTCGGCGTTCTTCAGCACCGACTCCAGGTGGAAGGCCTTCATCGCCGGGTTCAGCGGAACGAAGATGGCTCCGCAGCGGGAGGCGCCGTAGAACATGGCGACCAGTTCCCGGTTGCTCGGCGTCTGCGTTACGACGCGGTCCCCCGGTCGGACGCCGCGTTCCTGCAGCCAATTTCCAAATGCGTGACTGAGTTCACTCAGCCGACGGTAACTCCATTCCCCGACCGCGTCGCGAACGGCACAGGCATCTGGTACCTCCGCGACGGCCTCATCCAGCAAGGCATGAATGAGTCCACCCTCTACGGGCGAGGTCACATAATTACTCAGGGTCGAGTTCGCGTGGGTATCCAAGGCCACTCCCCGTGCCCGGTAGTTGAAAACACACGAGCGTTTCGCGCCCATGGCAGAACAAGGAAGAATTCGGCGTCGCAAAAAAGGCTACCTACGGACGTACGTACGCCATACCCCTAGGCTCCCCTATCCCGTGAGGCGCATTCTCAGCGCCCGTCAGCACCGTCGCGGGGGGGGCGCTACCGCCCTTCAGCGGCCTCCCTGCTCGCTGCGCGCTCACGCTCCTCGCTCACTCCACCGCCGACACCCTCGGGCCTCCGGCCTTTCGGTGTCGACGCCTACGCTCGCTCGATCACGTTCGCGTCGGTACTCACTCCGCGCTCACGCTCCTCACTCGCTACACCGCCAACGCCCTCGGGCCTGCGGCCCTTCGGCGTTGACGCCTACGCTCGCTCGATCACGTTCGCGTCGCTGGCCAGCCGTCCCCGGTCGATCTTCCGGTTGGGGTTGAGCGGGAACTCGGCCACGTGCCGGTACTCCTTGGGCAGCATGCCCGGGGGCAGGACGCGGCGCAGTTCGCGGGCGAGCGCGGCGGGCGAGGTAGGGGCACCGGTGTAGAAGACGACCAGCTCGGTTCCTCCCTCGCCCTCCCGGGTCACGGTGACCGCGTCCTCGACGTCGTCGACGCCCCGCAGCGCATACTCGATCTCCGCCAGCTCCACGCGCCACCCCTGCACCTGGACCTGGGCGTCGAGACGGCCCACGTAGACGAGTTCGCCGTTCTCGGCGCGGCGGATGCGGTCGCCGGTGCGGTACCAGCTGCGCCCGTCGTGCTCGACGAACCGGCCCTTGTTGTCGGCGGGGTCGAGGTACCCGGCCGTCATCTGCGGACCGGTGATGCACAGTTCGCCCTCGTCGGCGTCGGTGGGCACGCCGTCGGCGTCGAGCAGCAGGTGGTCGTGGCCCTCGTGGACCCGGCCGATGGGCATGAGGCCGTTGATCCCCAGCTTCGGCGTCTCCTCGGGTGACCAGCGGTGGCCGGTGATGGTGACGGTGAGCTCGGTCGGGCCGTACAGGTTCTCCACCGTGGAGTTCGGGGCGGCGGCGTGCCAGTCGGCGACGTCGTCCATGCGCAGCGCCTCACCGGCGAAGAAGCTCCAGCGCAGCGAAGGCATCGACCCCGGCGTCAGCGCGCCCATGCGACGCAGGAGCGCGATGCTGCTCGGCGTGGAGAACCACACCGTCATGCCCTGCTCGGCCATGAAGGCGGGTATGTCCCGGTAGGCCTGCGGCGGCATGTAGGTGACGCTGGCGCCCGCGCCCCAGGCGCAGAAGAGGTCGAACATGCCGCAGTCGAAGTTGAGGTCGAACGTCTGGGAGAAGACGTCGTCGGGGGTGAAGTCGTAGCGCTCGTCGAGCAGCCCGAAGTAGTGGTGGGTGTTGCCGTGGCTGATCGGCACGCCCTTGGGGACCCCGGTGGAACCGGAGGTGAACAGCATGTAGGCCGTGTCGTCGGCGGTGACCGGGCGGGGTGCGGTCAGGGCGTGGGCGGGGTCGAGGGGGATCTCCTTGAGGGGGGCGGGCACCACGGCGCCGACCTCGGGGGCCAGAACCGGGACGACCAGGTCGTCGCCGAGGACGTCCGGGAGTCCGGCCAGGCCCTTGTCGTCGACCAGGACCGCCGACACGCCCGACATCTCGAGCATCCGCCGGGTGCGGGGGGCGGGGAAGGCGGGGTGGAGCGGGACGACGGTCGCCCCGGCGTACAGCCCGGCCAGGATGCCGACGTAGGACTGCACGCCCTTGCCGGCCAGGACGCCGACGGCAGTGGGCGGCTCGGGAGTCCCGGCGAGCAGGGACCCGGCCCACAGCAGGGCGCGCCGGTGGGCGCTCTCGTAGGTGATGGCCTGTGTGCCCAGCCGGACCGCGGGACGGTCGGGGGAAAGGGCGAGCCCGCGAAGGAAACGCCTGTACAACGCCGGGTTGGATGTTTCCTTCATTTTCTCCTCTTCCTCCTCGGAAGGTTGCCGCGCGCGACGGGTTCGACAATTTCAGGGCAGCATTTTTAAAGCAAGGGACCGACGATTCCCAAACGAATCCCTTACGCAAAAAATGGGCCCGATAACTTGTCATGACCCAGTTTGTGCAATAACGTCCAGGACGGAGATCAGTGCACCTGGGAGCAGAACGAAAGGCAGATGTCGATATGTGGGATGAACGGTTCGAAGAGCTTCTGCGGTCCTACGTTCCCTTTCTCTCCGCGGACGAGCCGCTGGAGGAGGACACCGACCTTCGGGATCTGGGTCTGGACTCGATGGGGACCGTCGAGCTGCTCGCGCAGCTGGAGGCCGCCTATGACGTGCGGTTCGTGGACGAGGCGCTGACCATGGAGACCTTCGCCTCCCCGGGCGTGCTGTGGAAGACCCTCCAGGAGATGTCCTCGTCCTGACCTCCGGTGCGGCGGGCGGCCCGTCATCAGGGTCAGCCCGCCTGCCGCCGCGCCTTCGGCCGCCGCTTGGGCCGCATGACCATCTGGGGGTTGACCGGGACGACGTCGAAGGTGCGGGTGGTGACCCCGACCCGGCCGAACAGGGAGTCCTGGCCGCACACGTAGACCTTGGAGATGCCCCGCTGCTGGAGGGCCGCCACGGCCTCGGGCCACTGCACCGCCCGGACGAACCCGTCGAGGAGCAGGGTGCGCACGCCGTCGGCCGTGGTGATGACCGTCCCGTCCTGGTCGGCGATCACCGGCAGCTTCGGGTCGCGGAACTCCAGGTCGGCGAAGATCTCCGCGTCCGCCCGCTTCCGCAGGTTTCCGAAGGCGGAGGAGTGCATGGGCGGGTGCATCTCGTACAGCGGCAGCCCGCCGTGGCCGCGCAGCTCCTTCTTGAACGCGTCGAGGTGCTCGCGCCGCAGCGAGACCATGTGGAAGTCGCGGTCGACGCGGCACGCGATGTCGTACCACTCACCACGCGCGTCCATGCCGTCGAGCACCTCGCGCAGCGCCTCGTCCGGCACGCGCGCGAAGGAGGAGGTGACGACGTCGGTGTGCTCCTCGGCGAAGAACTCGTCCTGCAGCCGGGCCAGGCGCACCGCCATCGAGATGCCTTGCGCGGGGTCCAGCGCGCCGGAGTAGATCGCCGCCGCCTTGCCGCCGAAGCTCGGCCCGACGCAGGCCTCCGGCCGGGCGCCGTGCTCCTGCTCGGCCCACCTCGCCATGGCCAGGCAGTTGATCAGGAACGCGGCCTGCGCGTACTCCGAGTAGTCGCCCGGGGTCTGCTTGAATCGCTCGACGAGCGAGTAGCCGAGGGTGTCGTTGGAGACCGCGACGAGCTCCCGCGCGATCGGGTTGATGACCATGAACTTGCCGACGTCCGCGAAGCGGGTCGGCCCCATCCCGGGGAAGACGACCGCCTCGCCCGTCCGGGCACCGTTCTCCATAAGTCCGCTTTCCTTTTTCCGCTTCCGGTCACACCATCAGCGGATCTCAGCGACCCGCAGATTCCACCCGGCTCACGCGATCCCCTTCAGGAATTCCGCCATGACCTCCCGGAAACGCTCCGGCTCCTCCAGGTGCGGCAGGTGGCTGGATTCCTCGAAGATCTCCCAACGCGCGTCCGGGATATTGTCATAGAACGGCTGGACGGTGGCCGGAGTGGCCTCGTCGTACCGCCCGGATATCAGCAGTGTGGGCACCTCGATATCGGCGGAGCATTCCTCCACCGACCAGTCCTTGAGAGTTCCGATGACGTGGAACTCGCTGGGGCCGTTCATCGCGTAGTACACCGTCGGGTCGTTGTAGATCTCCATAAAGGAGGCCATGTAGTCGCGCGGCCACGGCGACAACCGGCAGACATGCTTCTCATAGAAGACCCGCATGGCGTCGAAATACTCGTCGCTCTGCGTCGTGCCCGCCGCCTCGTGGCGGAGCAGGGTCGCGTTGACCTCCTCCGGCAGCTGCTCCCGCAGCACCTTCATCTCCCGCAGCCACAGCTGGTAGGAGGCCGGAGCGTTGGCGATGACCAGGCCGCGCAGCCCCTCGGGACCCTTGGAGGCGTGCCGGGCGGCGAGCATGCCGCCCCAGGACTGGCCGAACAGCACGTATTTGTCGGCGATCCCAAGCCCCTGCAGGAGATTGTCCAGCTCGTCCAGGAACAGCTTGACCGTCCAAAAGGCCGCGCCACGGTCGGGCAGGTGGGTGGAGCCGCCGTTTCCGAGCTGGTCGTAGTGCACGACAGGAAAACCGAGCTCGCTGAGCTCGGCCATGTTCAACATGTAGTCGTGCGTACTCCCCGGCCCCCCGTGCAACAGAACGAGAGCGGGCCGCTCGGAATCCAGATCGCCGGTGACGCGATACCACGTCTCAAATTCCTTGAACGGCACGGTCCCTTTGGCGCTCGGAGCCAGGGACATTGCTATCACCTCGACGGCATCATTATCATTTATCATTCACCGAGAAACGGAACGCCCCCGCGCTCCCACCACACAAAAGGCATGCAGATACGCAGCCGCTCTCGATCCTAACGAAACCACCAACGACCGAAACCCCTAAGCGCTCCCTAGGACCCCCTAACAGCGCCTGCGCAGAAATTTCCATACGATCTGCCGCGAGGACCGATTCGGCTAGGAGTCCACTCACCCGCACCCCACGCCCTCTACCGGGAGGAACCAATGTCCACCCCACCCTCGGGCAGCGGATTCGGCGCCGTGTCGCGGGCCGGTCGCGCGACTGGTCGGCGCATCGACCGCCGCTCCGGCCGGGCCATCATCGTGTTCTGTGTCCTGGCCTGCGTACTTGCCTGGGTCCCCGTCTCCCCGCTGTGGCTCGGAGGCGACGGATTGGACCACCCGCAGGGGCGGCTGCTCATCGGGCTGATGATGTTCACTCCGGCTATGGCGGCGTTCATCGTTCTGCGGTTCGTCGACCGACCGGCCAGCATCCCCCGCGCGACGGGCATGACCCCGCTGCGCCCGGCCGGGCGCCTGCTGCGATACTGCGCCTGCGGGCTCGTCTTCCCGCCGATCGTCATGCTGGGCGGCGTCCTGCTCGCGACGGCGGCGGGCGCCTACCAGCCGGACCTGGCGAACTTCTCCGGCTTCCGCGTGTTCGCCGCCGGCCTGGGCCTCACTGACGCGGACGGCCAAGGCGTCCCACTGGGCGCGCTCGGGCTCCTCGCCGCCCTGCAGCTGGTCGGCGTACTGCTCAGCCTGCCGATGATGTTCGGCGAGGAGTGGGGGTGGCGCGGCTACCTGCTGCCCGCGCTCGTGCCGATGGGAGTGGTTCCCGCGGCGGTGGCCCACGGAGTGGTGTGGGGCGTGTGGCACGCCCCGATCATCCTGCTCGGCTACAACTTCGGCCGACCCGACCTGATCGGCCTCGGCGCGATGACCGCGTTGAGCGTCCTGTTGGGCGCGGTCCTGGCCTGGCTGCGCCTGGCCTCCGGTTCGCTGTGGCCCGCTGTCATAGCGCACGGGGCGTTCAACAACTCGACCGCGATCGTCGTCGTCTTCAGCGACGCCGATGCGGGTCTGGGGACCTCCAGCACGCTGCCGAGCGCGGTCTGGGCCGCGATAGGCGCCTGCCTCCTCACCCTGATCGCCGTCGGCTACGCCGTCCACAGAATCCGATCCTCGATGCACCCGAACCCCCACAAGGGAGCCGCGTCCTGAAACGCGAGAGTGGTATAAACCAGGCTCGTGACGTGGGGCTGTACGCCGATTGGCCGGGCCTCCCCGACGTACGCTGAGCACACACGGCGGGTACGTGAAGCTAGGAGACGGCGATGTCCGGGGCGAGGGACTGGCGGTCCATGATGGAAGACTCCGCGCGGCTACTCCGGAAACGAACCGGCGCCGGGGTCGAGGAGTGGAACGCCCGGGTGCGAGCCAGCGGAGCCGACGACACGGAGGGCCAGTTGCGCTCATGGCTCACCGGCCAGGGCGTGACCGGATACGCGCAGGCACTCCTCGTCATGGAGCGGTTCGGCTACCCCGACTTCCTCACCGCCACCGCCGACGAACTCATCGACGCCCAGTACGCCGACCGGCCCGCGCTACGCCCCGTGCTGGACGCCATCCTTGGCGCCGCGACGGGGTTCGACGAGGTCCATGTCCAGGCGCGCAAGACGTACGTGTCGCTGGTCGGGCCGCGCCGGACCTTCGCCCTCGTTCGGGCATCGACGGCCAGGCGCGTCGATCTCGGCCTGCGACTCGAACCCCAGGGAACCGAGGGCAGGTTGCTCCCGGCCAGGAGCCTCGGCAACGACGACTTCCGGTGGCGGATCGCCCTCGCGTCTCCAGACGATGTCGACGACGAGGTCGTGGCCTGGCTGCGTCGCGCGTACGAGGTGAACCTCTAGGGCGTGCATCGAGCGTGCTGGTCACAGCCCCTCGCGGTAGTCCCTTGTGGCGAACTGCGAAGAGTCCCCACGCTGCCCGGCCGTGATCACGAGCGGCTCACCCGGTCGCGGACGCCGTGGTCGTCGGTCATGCCCAAGTACGCGTCGGCCTGGATGGAGAACAGCTGCCGGTAGTGACCGTTGGGCATGTCCATCAGCTGCTGGTGCGTCCCCTGCTCGATCACCCGGCCGTGGTCGAGCACGTAGATGCGGTCGGCCATCCGTACCGACGCGAGCCGGTGGGTGATGAGCAGAACGGTGCTGCCGGTCGCTGCGGAGTGGAGGGTGTCGAAGAGCCGCTGCTCGGCGCGCGCGTCCAGAGCGGCGGTCGGCTCGTCGGCCACCACGAGGTCGGCGTCCCGGTACAGCCCTCGGGCCGCGGCGATGCGCTGCTTCTGCCCGCCGGAGAGGTCGGCGCCGTCGACGAACCGCTTGTCCAGCAGCGTGTCCAGGCCGTGGGAGAGTTCGGCGACGACCTCGTCGGCGCCGCTGAGCTTCAACGCCCGGCGCAGCCGGGGCTCGTCGCAGGCGCTCTCCATGGTGATGTTGCGCCGCGCCGACAGCGGCCACTGCGTGTAGTCCTGGCTGATCAGCCCGATACGTGCGCGGTACTCCTCCGGCACGACGGTTGCCAGGTCGACGCCGTTCCACAGCACCGCCCCGCGCTGGGGCGTGTACAGCCCCGACAGCAGCCGCGCCAGCGTGCTCTTGCCCGACCCGTTCTCGCCGACCAGGGCGACGACCTCGCCCCGGCGGATTTCGATGTCCACGCCGCGCAGGGCCGGTTCGTCCGTTCCGGGGTAGGAGAACACCAGCTCTCGGGTGGAGAGCACCTCCAGCGCGCCCGGCAGGGATCGCGTAGCGGGCCCAGGAAACCGGGTGCGGGCCTGGTCACAGAACTCCAGGAAGTCGTTGAAGAACAGCCCGGACTCATAGCAGGCGTTGACGCTGTGCAGCAGTTGGTTCAGCGAGGTCTGGCCCTGGCGGATGGCCAGAACGGCGGTTCCGGCGACCGACAGCGGCATGGCGCCGGTCACCAGCAGTCCGCCCAGCGCGGTATAGGTGAGGGCGGTGGCCCCGCCGGAGACGGCGTCGCCGGTGGAGCGCACGAGGGTCTGGCGTCGGGCCACCCCGAGCAGGGCGTCGCGCACGTGGTCGGCGGTGGCCACGTACTGCTCCAGCAGGAACGGGCGCATGGTGTGGGCGCGCAGCTCCGCCGCCGAGGAGCGGTCGGCGAGCAGGTCGCCGATGATCATCTCGCGGCGTCGGGTGGTCGTCATTTCGCGCAACTTGGCGTAGCGGATGCGCGCCGCGCGCACGGCCGCCCACCCGTCGGGGAGCACTGTCAGTATCAGCAGCGGCAGCAAGAGGACGTGGAGGACGGAGAGCACCCCGGCGACCGCGACGAGGCCGATGAGCGCGGTCAGGACGTCGACGGTGTGGCTGACCATCCGCGCGACCTCACGCGTACCGCGATCGCGCGCCCGGTACATGGTGTCGGCGAAGTCGGAGTCGTCGAAGGACTCCAATCGGATGTGCGACGTCAGCCGGAACAGCTCGAGTTCGACCGCGCGCTCGACCTGGGGCGCCAGCCGCGACTGCGCCCACCCGGCGCCCGCGGCCAGCGCCCCGCGCGTCATCGCGGCCCCGGCCACCAGCAGCAGGGAGGGCAGGGCAGCGCGCACCCGGTCCGGAGTCGGCCCGGCACTGAACAGCGACTCCAGCACCCCGGCCACCGCGATCAGCCCGAACGCCGTGAACACCCCGGCCGCCACGTTCAACCCCAGCGTCGCCGCGGTGTCGCGCGGGCTGGCCCGCCACGACCACCGCAGCGCCGTCACCACCAGCGCCGGCAGCCGCGCCGCGACCTGCCAGATCGACGTGGACTCCAGCTCCTCGACCCAGGGACTGTAGCGGCTGGCCTTGACCTCCGGCAGCTGCGCGGCGGATGGGCGTGCCGCGGCGGCCGGAGAGCGTCGGCGCCAGGGTCGCATCAAGCGCTCATCACCTCACAAGAGTGACAGGGAGTACGCGCCCCAGCTTGCGGGAGGAGCTCACGACGGCGCCGCGGTTTCCCGAAATTTCGGGAACCGGACCACGACCGCAACCCGGCCAGGCACCGCTCACGCGCGGCGACGCAGCAAGGTTCGCGCCCCGATATCGCCGACCCGAAACCGCGAACCCCACCTCGGCGCACGGGCGGGCCCCGGCCCAGCGGGTGGAGGTCCGGGTAAAGCCCACAGGCCGCTGGTCACGCCCGCGCTTCGCGATGCCGCAACCGCATCGGATCGGCGGCGCGGCCAACGTCGTGGGAGCGCGGCAGCGGCCCCCGGTCGGCGCAGTCGAGGACCAGTTCTCCGATGTTCTCTCCACCCCAAGCGGGCCGCCTGTGCCAGCTGCTGCTGTGCGCCAACACCGCGCGAGCCGCCAAACGAACGGGAAGGACGCCCCTCGCATGCCAGCGACAGCGAGCACCTTCAGTGTCCGCTGCCTTCAATATTCCGCGCGCTTTCCCCATCACCGTCAAGTGCGTGGTAATCCGTGAACGCAGGTCGACAGCACGTCTTCATCGTCTACCGAATTCCCCGTTGATCTCGGGAAAGTGCGCCAAAAATCCGATAGAATTTGGCGCACTTTCCCGAGATCAACGAGGCGCCTGTGGATGGACTCAGCAGCGACAGGGCTGGGTGCCGCATCGTTTCCTTATGGGACGTCTTCCTTGCATACCTGAGCAACTTCGTCGGGCCCTTCCTCGGGTCTGAGGCGTGCAGGCGCGCGCTGATCACACGCCACCAGTTGCGGCGCTCCTCCTGGGTGAAGCTATGGCCGAACGTCTACACACACGTCGACAGTTGCCCTAATTCGCTCCTGACGCGTTTGCGTGGGCTCATGCTGATCATCCCGCAGGGGGCGGTGATCGGAGGGTCGGCAGCCGCAACCCTTCATGGCGCCGACTACCGGCGCAGGGGAGAACAGATCACGGTTGTCGTCCCCAGGGATACCCCCATGCATCCACGCGAGTACGTGAAGGTAACGCACGCTGAACTGAGTCGGGACGACACGTCGCTCATCCGAGGAGTCGCGGTCACGTCACCTCTGCGTACCGCCTTCGACTTGGCCCGGCTGGCGAAACAGGGAGGTGATGGGACTCTGCGCGAGCCTGTTGCCGCCCTCAACGCGATGCTGCATGTGGGAGTGGAGCCGCACGACGACCGGGAGATCCTGTTCAGCCCGGACGCCTTCCGCTGTTATGTGGGGCAGGAACGGCTGTTCAGATGGGCTGGGGTACGGCAGGCGGCGGCGGTCGCGGAGTTCGCCGAGCCACTCATTCAGTCGCCCGAGGAGTCCCGGCTGATGATGGACCTGGT
The DNA here is from genome assembly GCF_002263495.1 of Nocardiopsis gilva YIM 90087. Taxonomy (NCBI): domain Bacteria; kingdom Bacillati; phylum Actinomycetota; class Actinomycetes; order Streptosporangiales; family Nocardiopsidaceae; genus Nocardiopsis; species Nocardiopsis gilva. The sequence goes on from NZ_CP022753.1 coordinate 5,295,240, forward strand.
GGGCGCGGGGCTACCGAAGCCGGTCGCACAGTACCCGCTCGCCACACCCGGCGGGCGCCGCGCCAACGCCTATCTCGACCTCGCCTACCCGGAGCTGGGGATCGGCATCGAGTACGACGGGGAGTGCCACGCGGACCGGCGAGAGTCCGATGTGGAGCGTCGACACCGCATCGAGGAGCAGGGATTCCAATTGTTCGTACTCACCAAGAGCACGCGCGGGGAGCTGCTCCCGAAGGTCGTGCGGGCAGTACGCGCGCGGTCGAGGGCGCGAGGTGTGTACGTCTCCGACATATGCCCTCGTCAGGCCCTCGCCGTTCAGATGAAGGCCGCCTCACAGCTGCGGCAAGAACGCGAGCGGCGCGGTACCGACAGCAACACCCCGCGGCCCGGCCGCCGCCTCTCCTTTCCTCGTTGATCTCGGGAAAGTGCGCCAAAAATCCGATAGAATTTGGCACATTTTCCCGAGATCAACGAGGATTTTCCTGCACGGCTGGGATCGTCGCCGCGAGCGCGCTCATGCCGGCCGAGATCCCACAGTTTGTCCAGCGCAACGCTGCAGCGCTGACACTTTGGTACCAGCCGTAGGCGAAGGGCCGAGCTCACAGGGCCGGGCGCAGCCCGGGTGCCGCACCAGGGGCATCCGAGTGCGGGAACCAGGCGTGTTCCGGGCACCGAACCCGGTCCAGGCGGTCGTGGAATTCCCCCTGTCGCCGCGACTCCTGCTGAGCTACGGTCGGGGCGCCCCCCGACGAACGGGCAATTGAGGCCGTGATGGGCAGCCGGTCGCCTGCTTCAGCGCTCACGCACTTGTTCACCCAGTCGGGCTTGTCCAAGCGGGGCTTTGCCAACGCCGTCGCCGAGCGGGCGCGTCATCCGCTTCTGGCCCTTACCTGCGTGAGGCTCAACTGTTGGGCGACTCAACGACCTGTGGGAAGCGTTGCCGCAGCCGCAAATACCTCCGGCTGCGGCAACGCTCACTTTCGCCGCCGCACGCTTGCGGATGAAGCCTGGCCGGCTACCGATCGGCCCCCTCGGAGAGTTCTGCCTCTGTGGGGCTGGCCATGTCGAGTAGCAGCAGCGCGTCGTGGTCCGGGGTGCCGGGCGGTGCCTGGTAGGTGACGAGGCGCTGTCCGTCGGTGCGGAAGATCGCCATCACCTCGAAGCTGAGGCACATCGAGCCGACCTCCGGGTGCTGGAAGTGCTTCTGGCCGCCGCCGCGCGCCTGAACGTCGTACCGCTCCCACAGGCGGGCGAACTCCGGGCTCTTCACCACGAGTTCACCGACGAGCTGGGCCAGCTCCGGCATGTCCGGGTCGGCGCCCGCCGTCGCACGCAGGTGGGCCGCGCTGTGCGCTGCCATCTCCTCCCAGTCGCGGTACAGCGTGCGGCCCATGGGGTGCAGGAACATGTATCGGGTGATGTTGCGACGCTCCGGCGGCCAGTCCGTGATGCCGTGGAAGAGGCGCAGGCCGGGCCGGTTGGCGGCCAGCAGGTCATTGGCGCGGTTGACGACGTAGGCCGGTGAGGGCCGCAGCGTCTCCAGCAGGGCGCGGACCGACTCCCGTACGGCGCGTTCCGGGGCCGGGGGCTGCGTCGGCGCCTGGCCCGCTGCGAGCGCCGCCAGCTCGTGCAGCCGCCGCAGCGCGTCACCGGAGAGCTGCAGCGCCTCGCCGAGCGCGGTGACGACGGAGGGCGAGGGCCGGTTCTCGCGGCCGCGCTCAAGGCGCGTGTAGTAGTCGACACTGACCCCGGCCAGCGTCGCCAGCTCCTCGCGGCGCAGTCCCGGAGTGCGGCGGATGCCTGTACCCGCAGGCAGGCCCACGTCCTGCGGGCGGATCTGTGCGCGGCGGGCGCGGAGGAAGCGGCCCAGTTCCGTACCTTCGCTCATCCGCCCATTGTCGCGAAGGGGAACGCATCCAGGGAGGCCGTACCACGGCCAGGAACAGCGCTCCCCTGGACGGCTCGGCCTGCCCGGGGCCGTAGACGCAGAGCAAGCTGCTGTCCGTATCCGACAGGAACGGCACAGCGAGGAGCAGCTCACGATGAGCGCGGCGCGATCCGGGCAAGCCCCGGCAGTCGAGGCAAGCTCGGTTACCCGAGGCGGGTCAGGGTCAGGGCGGCCAGGCTCTCCCGGCGCTGCTCTGGTCGCGGCCGTCCTCGGCTTCTTCGTGATCACCCTGGATGTCTCCGGCGTCAACGTGGCGCTGCCCGCCGTGCGGGAAGAACTCGGCGGCTCGATGTCCGGGATCCAGTGGATCGCCGACAGCTACACACTGATGTTCGCGGCGCTGATGCTCTCCGCCGGTGCCTTCTCGGACCGGATCGGCGCGCGGCGCGCGTACGGCTGGGGGCTCGGCGTCTTCACCCTGGCCTCGCTAGCCTGCGGGGCAGCGCCGACGCTCGGGACGCTGATGGCGGCGCGGGTGGTGCAGGGAAGCGCGGCAGCGGTGATGGTGCCCGCGTCGCTGTCGCTGATCCGGCAGGGGTTCCCCGATCCGGCCGCGCGGGCGCGTGGCATTGCCCTGTGGACGGTCGGCGGCGCGGTGGCCGTCGCTGCGGGACCCGTCCTGGGCGGGCTGCTCACCACGGAGTGGAGCTGGCGCGCCGTGTTCTTCCTGAACGTGCCCGCCGGGCTCGCCGGTTTCCTGGTCCTGCTGCGGGCGGCGCGCTCCCCGCGCCACGCTGCCGCTTTCGACCTGCCGGGACAGATGACGGCGGTACTGGCGCTGGCCGCACTGACCTTCACCGTGATCGAGGGCGGGCGCGACGGGTTCACCGGCACCGTCCTTGCCGCAGCCGGGGTCGCGGTGCTGTCCGGGGCCGGTTTCCTGGCCGTCGAGGCGCGGCGGCGCACGCCGATGCTGCCACTGGGGCTGTTTCGCCAGCGCGGCGTCACCGTGCCGGTCATCGCAGGCTTCGCCCTCAACGCCGCGTTCTACGGTGGGGTGTTCGTACTGAGCCTCTTCTTCCAGGAGGAGCGGGGGCAGTCGGCGCTGTCGGCCGGGCTGATGTTCGTGCCGATGGCGGTCATCACCGCCAACTTCAACTACCTCTCACCGAGGGCGGTTTCCCGCTACGGCCCGCGTGCGGTGGTCGTGGCAGGACTGCTGACCGGCACGCTGGGCTGCGGCGGGCTACTCGCCGTCGACACCGGCACGCCCTCGTGGGTGACCGTCCTGCTGATGATCCCACTGGGCATCGGCGGCTCCCTCGCCATGCCCGCGCTGACCTCCCTGATGCTCGAGAGCGTCGCCGCCGAGCGGGCCGGCACGGCAGCAGCGCTACTCAACACCAGCCGCCAGACGGGCGGAGCGCTCAGCATCGCAGTCTTCGGCGCGCTCCTCGCAGCGGACTTCATACCGGGGATGCGGGAGAGCCTGCTGCTCGCCGCATGCCTGCTGGCGGCCAATGCGCTGGGCGCTGCGGCGCTGCTACCGCGACGGTGAGGACGGCCGCAGTGCGTCCATCTCCGCGTGCGCGAAACTCTGAAGCGGTGGTGGATGTTCCGCTCCCCTGCCACCTTCGCTGCTGGGGGCTGCTGGCAGGAGACCTGCGTCCGGTGGGTGTGCTGGTCAGGAGCGCCGGTAGTGGCGTTGATGCTCGCGGCGTGAGAAGGAGGACACCCCCGCTCCGGCAAGGCACTGAAGCGACACCCCTCATTGAAACGTAACCAATTGACCGCATGTGGTCACAGGGAATCATCCGATGAAAAATCAACCGATGATCCTGTTAGCGTGAGCGCCGCACTGGCCCCGTCACGGAACGAAACCAAGCCATGACCACATCCAGGCACAGCCCCCTGCGCCGCCTGACCACCCTCCCCATCACCCTCCTGACATCGGTCGCCCTGATGACCTCGACCAGCCCGGCATCCGCCGAGGTCCTCCAACAGGCCCACTAGCAGCAGGCCGTCGCCGAGGTCGCGCAGGCCTACGGCGCCGCAGCAGCGGCCGGTGGGATCGTGGTCGCCGGCAGCTGGGTCAGTGCCGAGGCCGCTGGTGCCTTCTCGGCGTCGCTGGCCGCTGGCTCGGGTGTGTCCGCGCTGGTGGCCCAGTACCTCTGCTGACGCCCCCCGACCGAAGAGCTAGGAGATCATCATGGATCTCGTCGTAACCGGCGCCGGACTTCTCGAACTCGTCCTGGGCCTTAGCGGCCTGTACTTCATCGGCGCCAAGAAGCCCGTACCGCTCTGGCTCCTGATCGCCATCGCGGTCGAGGCGCTCGTTCTCGTCGCGGCGATGGGTACTGCTGGGTACCTCTGGTAGCTGCCGTCCAAGCATGCTGCGCCGACGATGCGCGCGGCTGGCCCGGCACCCACAGTGCCGGGCCTTTGTGGGGGTCCACCTCCGCGTGCGCAGAGCTCTGGTGTGCCCGATGGGTTGGCGCCGTTCATCCCGGCACGCAGGCAGGGAGAGCAGCCGTGACCTCCGGTTACCGGGCGCGACATGCCAAGCCGCGCAGCGGGGTGGTGGCGTGACTGGCTAACGCCATCGCCGAGGTGATAGTCCGCGTGTTGCGCTCCGAACCGCCGCGTCGACGGAGGAGGATCCACGACTGGCAGCCCAGTCCCGTGGAAGGCCTCCTCCGCCGACGGCTACAGGAGTACGGCGACCCTCGCCGCTACGCGTGGAGCCGGGTCCCGCTGAGCCTGTGGGTCGATTTCGACTACCCCGGCGAGGACATTGGGTGCTGGAACAAGCGCCATGACTCGGACCAGCCCGCGCTCGTCCGCCCTTACATGAGTCCGGGCACCACCTGAGCGCCCTGCCTCAGGGTCATCAGCCATTCCTCGACCGCGTGGGCCGTGGTCTCGGCGTGATCTTCGACCATGGTGAAGTGGTCGCCCGGCACGCGGCGGGTACGGGTGGCGGATTCCCAGGTGGCAGCCCAGTCGGCGGGGGTGGAGTCGTCGGGGGTGGGGTCGAAGGAGTCTTCCGCGCCGACAAAGAAGACGGGTGCCTTGGACGCCTCGGTGTCCATGTCGAGGAGCAGGTTCATGTAGGCGGCCTGGCCGGTCAGGCGGGTGGCGTCAAACCAGCCATAGGTCGCCTCCCGATCGAAGAGGCCACCGATGAGACGCTCGAAGATGGGCGCTCCGGTACGGCCCTTGATCGGGTAGGTGTCGAGCATGACGACCCCGGCCGGGTGGATCGCTCTTTCCTTTTGGAGATGGCCGGCCACCGCCTGAGCGAGGAGGCCGCCCGAGGAGTAGCCGAGCAGCGCGAACGGCTGCCCATCAGCCGCGCGCAGGACGCTCTCCGCGATCGTCTCCAGCGCGCACCTGCCCGTGGCCGGGACCTTCTCCCCATGTGCGAACCCAGGTACCGGGACCGCCGAGATGTGCCGCACCCCGCGAAGGTGGGTGACCAGGCGGCTGAACTGGTGCACGCCGCCGGTGGCCATGGGCGTGCTGACGCAGATCAACCGGGGATACTTGACGCCTTCGGCCAGCTGCACCGGAGCGGGGATTTCCGCCAGGTCGTCGGGGGAGGTGAACTTCGGCCGCTCCTCTGCGGCCACCCTGAGCATCGCGAGGCCCTTCTCCGCGTCGCCGGAAAGAACCGCGTCACGCAGTCGGGCATGGAGGTCGTCCACTTCCTCGGTCTCGGTCGGGTCACCAGCCGCACCGTCGTCCAGTTCGCCCACCAGCAGCGCGGCGATCTGCCGGGCGAGCGCCGCCGAGTTGGCGTTGTCGAACACGACCATCTGCGGCAGGGCCATTCCCGTCGCGGTGCTCAGGCCGTTGCGCAGCTCCATCACGGTGAGCGAATCGAAGCCCGATTCGAAGAAATTCCGCTCCGGGTCGATGTCCTCGGGGCCGCCGTGCCCGAGAACCGCTGCCACGTGGGTGCGCACCAGTTCCAGGATCTCGGTCTCGATCCGCTCCCGAGGTTGCCCGGCGAGGCGGTCGCGCAGCGAGTCCACGTCGGCCTGACCGCTGACGACCCGCCGTTTGGGGCGGCGCACCAGGCCTTGGAAGAGCGGTGGCAGGTCGCCGCTAGCTGCCAGTGATTCCAGATCCAGCCGGACCGGGATCGATAGGGGCGACTCCACGTTCGTGGCAGCGTCGAACAGCTCCAAGCCCTCGGCGTCGGACAGCGGGAGGACTCCGCCCTGGGAGATCCTGGACGTGTCGGCGCCGCCGAGTCCCTCAGTCAGGCCGCTGGAGTGCGCCCACAGACCCCACGCCATTGACCGGCCGGGCAGGCCGAGGGAGCGCCGGTGCTCGGCAAGTGCGTCGAGGAAGGCGTTGGCCGCCGCGTAGTTTCCCTGGCCGGGGTTGCCCAGCACACCAGCGGCGGAGGAGAACAGAACGAACGCCGAAAGGTCGAGGTCGCGAGTCAGGTCGTGCAGGTTCCAGGCCGCGTCTACCTTGGGGCGCAGCACCTTGGCCAGGCGTTCGGCGGTCAACGACCCGATGACGCCGTCGTCCAGCACACCCGCCGTGTGCACGACGCCGGTCAGCGGGTGCTCGGCCGGGATCGTTTCCAACAGGTCGGACAGCGCCGTCCGGTCGGAGACATCGCAGGCGGCGATGGTTACGGTCGCGCCGAGGCGGACGAGTTCGCTGTGGAGTTCGACGGCTCCAGGGGCGTGCGGGCCGCGACGGCTGGCCAGCAGCAGGTGCCGAACCCCGTGCTCGGTGATCAGATGCTTGGCCGCGAGCGCGCTGAGCCCACCGGTCCCGCCAGTGATCAGCACGGTGCCCTCGGGATCCCAGGTGTCGGCCTGGTCCGCTGCGTCGGATGCGATCGCCCTGGCCAGCCTGGGGACCCACGCAGTACCGGAACGCAATGCAACCTGGGGTTCGTCCGATGCCGCAACGGCACCCTGGAGGTCGGCCAGCCCCTCCTCACTGGTGGTGTCCGCATCCACCAGCGTGATCCGGCCAGGGTTCTCCGCCTGGGCCGAGCGGACGAGTCCCCACACCGGCGACAAGCTGAGGTTCGAACTCTCTTCGTCGCTGCCGACGGCCACCGCCCCGTCGGTCACGACCATCAGGCGGGGCGAGGTGAGTTGGTCGTGGGCGAGCCAGGTTTGGAGGAGGTCCAGGGCCTCACAGGCGGCCGAGTGCGCTGCGTCCGGCAAGTTGCCGGGCGCCGGAGCAACCCGGGCAACGACGGTATCGGGCGCTTCTCGGCCGTTCTTGATTGCGGTCGCCAGCTCCGCAACGTCCGTGAAGTGGTCGGCGTCGTCACCGAGGCCGAGCGCGTCAGAGCCGATGGTGGCCATGTCCTGGTTGACGGGAGTAGAACGGCTCAGTGCCGGGGCGGGGTTCCACTTCAGCTGGTAGAGGGATTCGTGTGAACTCTGGGTAGACGCCTTCAGCTGCTCGGCCGGGACCGGGCGTACGACCAGGGAGTCCACCGACAGCACGGGCTCGCCGGTCGTGTCGGCCACGGTTAGTTCCGCGCCTCCTTCGGGCGCCGAGGCCAGTCGCACGCGCAGTTCCGTAGCGCCCACCGCGTGCAGGGACACCCCGTTCCAGCCGAACGGGAGAAAGACCGTCCCGTTGCCCTCGGCTTCGTCTTCTGGGAGGAGTGCCACGTGTAGTGCTGAGTCCAGCAGTGCCGGGTGCACGCCGAAGCGGGCGGCGTCCGCCTGGGCCTCATCGGGCAGGGCGACCTCGGCGAAGAGTTCGTCGCCGCGTTTCCAGGCCGCGCGCAGGCCTCGGAACATCGGGCCGTAGCCGTAGCCGTTCTCTGCCAGGTGCTCATAGGCGCCGTCCACTGCGAGCGACGTGGCGTCAGCCGGGGGCCAGTCGGTGAGGTCGGCTCCGTTGTGCCCAGCCACCGCGTCCGTCACCGTCCCGGTGGCGTGCCGGGTCCAAGCCTCGTCCCTCGGTCCGTTTTCGGCGTGCGAGTAGATGCTCAGCGACCGGGTCCCGGACTCGTCCCGGCCGCCGACCACCACCTGGAGCACGACGCCGCCCTGTTCCGGCAGCACCAGCGGCGCCTCCAGGGTCAGCTCCTTCAGAACCCCGCAGCCCACCTCGTCACCGGCACGGATCGCCAGCTCCACGAATCCGGTGCCGGGGTACAGGACCGTGTCGCCGACCGCGTGGTCGGCGAGCCACCGGTGCGACCCACGCGCCACACGCCCCGACAGCACCACTCCACCCGTGTCAGGTGCGGGCATGGCGGCGCTCAGAACGGGGTGGTCCACCGGGTCCAGGCCGGCGGTCGCGCCCGCCATCATTCTCGCTCCCCCGGTACGCGGGCCGGTCGCGTCCATCCAGTACCGCTCGCGCTGGAACGCGTACGTGGGCAGGTCCACCCGCCGGGCGCGCGACCCGGCGAATGCCCTCCCCCAGTCCACGGGTACACCGCGCACATACGCCTCAGCCAGCGACGTCGCGAATCGGGTCGTGCTGTCCTCGTCGCGGCGCAGCGTCTCCACCGTCGCGGCCGACGCTCCCTCCGCGCCGATGGATTGGTCCAGGCCCATAGTGAGCACAGGGTGTGCACTGACCTCGACGAACGCCCCGGCGCCCGCGTCGAGCAGGCCACGCACGGTCTCCTCGAAGCGGACCGTCGAGCGGACGTTGGTGTACCAGTACTCCGCGTCGAGTTCCGCCGTGTCCAGGCGTCCGCCAGTCACCGTCGAGTGGAAGGCGATGTCCGACGAGCGCGTGCTCACCCCCTCGAACGCCTTCAGCAGGTCGTCACGGGCCTCCTCCACGAGCACCGAGTGCGACGCGTAGTCCACGTCGATACGCCGGGCGCGGATGCCCTCCTCCTGCAGTCGCTGGATGAGCTCGTCAAGCAGGTCCCCGTCACCGCTGACCGCCACCAAGCTTGGACCGTTCTCCGCCGCGACCTGGATGCGTCCGCCCCAGGCTGACACCAGATCGCGCACCCGCGCGACCGGCGCCACCACCGAGGCCATGCCGCCCTTCCCGGCCAGCCGCCCGGCGATGATCTGGCTGCGCAGACACGCCACGCGGGCGCCGTCGTCTAGGGAGAGAGCGCCGGCAACGCACGCCGCCGCGATCTCGCCCTGGGAGTGTCCCACCACCGCCGACGGCTCGACCCCATAGGAGCGCCACAGCTCCGCCAGCGAGACCATGACCGCCCACAGCACCGGCTGCACGACGTCGACCGAGTCGAGGGTGGGCGCGCCCGACTCTCCACGCAGGACTTCGAACAGATCCCAGTCCACGAACGGCTTCAGCGCGCGGGCACACTCCCCCATACGCTGGGCGAACACGGGCGAGGAGTCGAGCAGCCCGACGGCCATCCCGGCCCACTGCGATCCCTGGCCCGGGAACACGAACACGACCTGCGGCGCCTCTGCCGCGCACGTGCCCTGGACGACGTTGGTGGCGGGCTCGCCCTGGGCCAGCGCGGCCAGCCCTTGCATGAGCTCGTCCCGGTCGGTCCCGATCACGACGGCGCGGTGGTCGAATGCGGTCCGGGAGGTGGCCAACGAGTACCCCACGGCCGCCACGTCCGCGTCCCGCTCCGGCCGAGCCTCCAGGTAGCCGTGCAGCTTGCTCGCCTGCGCACGAAGCGCCTCGGGGGTCTTGCCGGAGATCACCCAGGGCACTGCTTGCGACGCGGCCGACATCGATTCGGGGGCGCCGATCCCGGGTGATTCCTCGGGCTCTGCTTCTGGTTCTGGTGCCTCCTCCAGGATCACGTGGGCGTTGGTGCCGCTGATGCCGAACGAGGACACCGCCGCCCGGCGCGGTTCCCCCGTCCGGGGCCACGCGACCGGCTCGGTCAGCAGCCCGATGCCGCCCTCGGACCACTCGATCTGCGGCGAAGGTTCATCGACGTGCAGCGTCTTGGGCAGCCTGTCGTTGCGCATCGCCATGACCATCTTGATGACCCCGGCGATGCCTGCGACCGCCTGAGTGTGTCCCATGTTCGACTTGATCGACCCGATCCAGAGGGGATGGTCCGCCGGTCGGTCTTTCCCGTAGGTGGAGATCAGCGCCTGCGCCTCGATCGGGTCGCCCAGCGCTGTCCCGGTCCCATGCGCCTCGACCGCGTCGACGTGTTCCGGCGACAGCCGTGCGTCGGCCAATGCCTGCTCGATCACCCGCACCTGGGACGGGCCATGCGGCGCGGTCAGGCCGCTACTGGCGCCGTCCTGGTTGAGCGCGCTCCCGCGCACCACCGCGAGGATGGGGTGTCCGTTCTTCTCCGCGTCGGACAGCCGCTCGACGAGCAGGGTGCCGACACCCTCCCCCCAACCGGCGCCGTCCGCCCCACCGGCGAACGACTTACACCGGCCGTCGGGGGCGAGGCCCCGCAGCTCGCTGAAGTAGAGGAAGGCGTCCGGGGTAGCCATCACCGTCACGCCGCCGACCAGGGCCAGCGTGCACTCCTGCCTGCGCAGCGACTGCGCGGCCATGTGCAGCCCGACCAGCGCTGAGGAGCAGGCTGTGTCGACGGAGACCGAAGGACCCTCCAGACCGAGGGTGTAGGAGACCCGCCCGGAAACGATGCTGCCGGTGGTGTTTCCGAGACCGTAGTCGTGGTACATCACACCCGCGAATACGCCGGTGGGGCTGCCTTTGAGCGTGGTCGGGTCGATTCCGGCGCTCTCGATCGCCTCCCACGCCGACTCCAGCAGCAATCGCTGCTGCGGGTCGCAGTCTTTGGCCTCGCGTGGACTGATGCCGAAGAAGTCCGCGTCGAAATCAGCTGCGTCGTAGAGGAACGCACCTTGGTTCACGTAGCACTTTCCGGACTTTCCGGGCTCAGGGTCGTAGAGTCCAGCCAGGTCCCATCCCCGGCCATCAGGGAAGTCGCCAACAACGTCTCTCCCCTCGTCCACCAACCGCCACAAATCCTCGGGAGATTCCACTCCGCCTGGAAAACGGCAGCTCATCCCGATGATCGCGATTGGTTCCCGCTCCCGTTGCTCCGCCTCGACGACCCGCTTGCGCGCATTGCGCAGGTCAGCGGTTGTCCGCCTGAGGTAGTCGAGGAGCTTCTTTTCGTCGTTCACCCACACCATCCAGGCTGAATACGGCAGCGAAGAGCACCGCCAACAATGAAGGCCAGATCGCATCATAGGGGTGATCGAAAACAATGAAAATAATTTAATTTGGGACAATTGAAACCACGCACAAAAAGAGGGGGATATGTCGGAAATCCGACACCTCCCCCTCTCAGTAGATGATCATTTCATGATCATCGTTCGAGAGTCCCGAGCCATTCCTCAATGGCCTGGGCGGTCGTCGCCGCGTCCTGCTCCACGATCGTGAAGTGGTTACCCGGGACGCGCACCGTGGCGGCGGCTCCGTCCCAGGTCGCCTGCCAGTCCTCGCCGTCCGCCGCGTCGCTACCATCCGCGCGCTCAGCCTCCTCGCTCGGCTCCGCCGCCGACGCGGGTCGGCCTTCGGCGGGTGGCATCGGCGGCTCCGCTCGCTCGTTCGACTTCGCGTCGCTGAACCACTCGCTCGCGCCGACGAACATGACGGGGGTCTCGATCCGCCGGACCTTGAAGTCGCCGAGCAGCAGGTCGATGTAGCGGATCATGCCGGAGAGGCGTGCGCTGTCGAACCGCCCGAAGTTCGACTCCTTGGTGTACAGCCCACCGATCAGGTCTTCGAACAGGTCGGCCTTGCCGGAGTCGTCCACCTGGTAGGTGTCGAGCATGATGACCCCCTCCGGCCGCTGTTTCCCCTGATCCTCCAGGTGCGCGGCGAGGGCCTGGGCCACGAGGCCGCCTGACGAGTAGCCCAGCAGCACGTAGGGCTCGCCTTCCGCCGCCTCCAGGACGCTGTCCGCGATCGCTTCGAGGACGCCGCCCAGCGAGGTCGGCAGCGGTTCGCCCCGCCCGAAGCCCGGTAGCGGCAGCGCCGCCACCGGCCGCTCGCCTCGGAACGGCGGAACCAGGCGGGCGAACTGGTGCACGCCGCCGGTCGCCATGGGGGTGGCGAGACAGATCAGCCGGGGGCGCTTCGGCCCGTCCGCCAGCCGCACCGCCCTGATCGGCTCCTCCAGCTGCTCGGCCGTCTCAAACTCCGGGCGTATGTCGGCGACCGCGCGCAGCAGGGACAGGCCCTTCTGCATCCGTCCGGACAGCACGGCGTTCTGGAACAGGTCGTGCAGGGTGTCCGACCGGTCCTCTCCCGACATCGCCGTGTCCGACGGCTTCACGTCACCGTTCGCGGCACCGTCCAGCTGTGTCGCAAGTTCACCGAGGACGTAGCGGGCGAGGTCGGTGGGGTTCTTGTTGTCGAAGACCACCATCGGCGGCAGGCTCAGCCCAGTGGCGGCGTTCAGGTTGTTGCGCAGCTCCATCGCGGTGAGCGAGTCAAAGCCGGATTCGAGGAAGTCACGGTCCGGGTCAACGTCCTCGGGGCCGCTGTGCCCGAGCGCCGTGGCGGCGAAGCCGCGAACGGTCTCCAGCAAGGCGCTCTCGCGCTCCGCCTCCGGGAGCCCGGCCAGCCGCTTGCGCAGCGACGCCGCGTCGGTCCTGGCGCCCCCAGCCGATCTGCGCAAGCGCGTCCGCACCAGACCGCGGAAGAGGTCGGGGAGGCGGTCCCCCGCCGAGGCCATGGCCGTGAGGTCGATGCCCATCGGGACGAGGACCGCCTCTCCCGAGGCCGCAGCAGCGTCGAGGAGTTCCAGCCCCTCGGCGTCGGAGAGCGGAAGCACACCACCCTGCGAGATGCGTGAGCGGTCGACGTCGTCGAGAGCGCCGGTCATGCCGCTGGACCGCGCCCACAGGCCCCACGCCAGGGACTGCCCGGCCAGACCCTGAGCCCGGCGGTGTGCGGCCAGCGCGTCCACGAACGAGTTCGCGGCCGCGTAGTTGCCCTGCCCCGGGCTTCCGAGCACACCGGCGGCCGACGAGAAGACGACGAACGCCGACAGGTCGAGGTCGCGGGTCAGCTCGTGCAGATGCCAGGCGGCGTCCACCTTCGGGCGCAGCACCGTGTCCATGCTTTCCGGGGTGAGGGAGGGGATCACGCCGTCGTCCAGCACACCGGCCGTGTGCACGACCCCAGTCAGCGGGTGCTCGGCCGGGATCGCCGCCAGCATGTCGGACAGTGCCTCCCGGTCGGACACGTCGCAGGCGGCCACCGTGACCTCGGCTCCCAGGCCGGTCAGGCGTTCCACAAGCTCGGTCGCGCCGGGCGCCTCCAGGCCGCGTCGGCTCGTCAGCAGCAGGTGCCGCACACCGTGGGCAGTGACCAGGTGCTCGGCGACCAGCGCTCCCAGACCGCCTGTCCCGCCGGTGATCAGCACCGTTCCGTCGGCCGTCTCCGCGTTGGCGAAGGCCGAGGCATCGGCGTCGGCGTCGGCAACGACCGGGACCCGGGCGAGGCGCGGCACGCGGACCTCGCCCGCACGCACGGCGATCTCGGATTCGTTCACGGTCACGGCCAGTGCTCCAGGAACCGCGGCAGGAGTGGACGGCGCCTCATCCACGTCCAGGAGTGCGAATCGGCCGGGGTTCTCCGCTTGCGCCGAACGCGCCAGGCCGCGAACCGCGGCCCCGGCGAGGTCGGTCACGTCCGCGCTCTCCTCCTCGGCCGCGACGCAGGTCAGCAGCACCAACCGGGGCGCGGCGAATCGCCCATCGGCCAGCCAGGACTGGATCACCCGCAAAGCCGACGACACCATCGCACGAATGCTGACGGGGTCCAGGTCCGTAGCCGATTCGATTGGGTAGAGCACCAGTTCTGGTGCGGCGCTCCCCTCGTCAATCGCCGAGCCCAGCGCGTCGAGGTCCGCGAACACGGGAACGCTGTCCGGGTCTACGGCGCCGAAGGGGTCGCCGCCGATGAGTGCGCAGTTCTCCAGGTCGATTGGTGTTGCCGCGGCGCTCGCCGTCAGGGGCTTCCACTCAATCTGGAACAGCGACTCCTGGTATCCGGAGGCGGCGGCACCGAGCGCTTCGGGAGAGAGGGGCCGCAGCACCAGCGACTCCACGGACGCCACCGGTTCACCGGACGGGTCCGCGACGTCCAGCGCGACGGTGTTGTCCCCGCTCGGGCGCAGACGAACGTGGATCGCGCCGGCACCGGTCGCGTGCAGGGTGACGCCGTTCCACGCCACCGGCAGGAGGGGCCGCTCCTCGTTCCCGTCCATGAGGGAGATGGTGTGTAGGGCGGCGTCGAGTGCGGCCGGGTGCAGCCCGAACCGGGCGGCCTCGCCCTCGGCGCCTTCGGGCAGGGTGACCTCGGCGAAGATCTCGTCTCCGCGCCGCCAGGCGGCGGTGAGTCCCTGGAACACCGGACCGTAGGTCAGGCCCCTCTCGGCCAGCCTCGGGTAGAAGCCCTCCAGGTCGACTGCCTGGGCGTCCTCCGGCGGCCACACGGTCAGTGCGCTGTCCGCCGGGAGCTTGTCCGGCCCAAGGGTTCCGGACGCGTGGCGCGTCCAAGGCACGTCGGCCGGGGCTCCGTCCGGACGGGAGTAGATGTGCAGTGACCGGGACGCGGCGTCGTCCGCCGCACCGACCACGACACGGACCGCTACGCCTCCGGTCTCGGGGAGTGCGAGCGGCGCCTCCAGGGCCAGCTCCTCCACGCGGCCGCAGCCGACCTCGACACCGGCGTGGATCGCCAGCTCCACGAACCCCGTGCCGGGGAACAGCATCGTCTCGGCGACGACATGATCGCCCAGCCACGAAGGCGACTCCCCCGAGATGCGGCCGGTCAGGACCGTCTCGCCACTGTCATCGGGAGCGAAGGCCACCGCGCCGAGGAGGGGGTGGTCGGCGGCCTCCAGCCCCAACCCGGCCGGGTCCCCGCCCAGCGCCGGGTCCTCCAGCCAGAAGCGCCGACGCTGGAAGGCATAGGTGGGGAGATCGACGCGCTTGGCACCGCGGCCCGCGAAGGCCGCGCTCCAGTCCACGGCCACGCCGTCGGCGTACAGTGCGCCGACGGCCGTGAACAGGGCGGTCACCTCGTCCCGGTCCTTTCGCGCTGCCGGGACCAGGAGAGCGTTCGCGGATTCCACGCAGGCCTGCGCCATTCCGGTGAGGACACCGTCCGGCCCCAGTTCCAGGAAGCGGGTGACGCCCTCGGCCTCCAGGGCCTCGATGCCGTCGGCGAACCGCACGGCCTCGCGCACATGTCGTACCCAGTACGCCGCCGACCCCACATCGACCGTTGATCTCGGAGATATTGGGGTCTCAGCGCCACTTTTTACCCCACTATCCCCGAGATCAACGGAAGGGGACGGGGCGGACGGCAGGAGAGCACCGGTCACGTTGGAGACGACCGGGATCGTGGGGGCGCTGTAGGTCAGGCGCTCGGCGACCTCGCGGAACTCCTCCAGCATCGGCTCCACCAGCGGCGAGTGGAACGCGTGCGAGACCGTCAGACGGCTCGTCTTACGACCCTGCTCCTTGAAACGCTCGGCGACCTGGAAGACCACTTCTTTCTCGCCGGAGACCACGACCGAAGACGGGCCGTTGATCGCGGCGATACTCACCCTGTCTTCCAGGCCCACCAGCTCCGGAGCGGCCTCCTCCTCGGTGGCCTGGATGGCGACCATGGCGCCGCCGGGCGGAAGCGCCTGCATGAGGCGACCGCGCGCCGCGACCAGCGCGCACGCGTCCTCCAGGCTGAGAACCCCGGAGACGTGGGCGGCGGCCAGCTCACCGATCGAGTGGCCGGCCAGGTAGTCCGGCGTAATGCCCCAGGATTCGACGAGGCGGAACAGCGCCACTTCGATGGCGAACAGCGCCGTCTGGGTGAAGGCCGTCTGGTTGAGTAGCCCGGAGTCCTTCGCGCCTTCTTCGGCCCAGATGACGTCTTTCAGCGGCCGGTCGAGGTGCTGATCCAGTCCGGCCACCACAGCGTCGAAGACTTCGGCGAACACCGGGAAGGCCGCGTACAGCTCCCGACCCATCCCCAGCCGCTGCGCGCCCTGCCCAGAGAACAGGAACGCGGTCTTTCCTCTGCTCACGGCGCCCCGCGCCACCCCCGGCGCGTTCCCCTCGGAGGCGACGGCGTCGAGGCCGCGCAGCAACTCCTCGTGGTCCGCGCCGACGACCACGGCGCGGTGCTTCATCGCCGCGCGCGTCGCAGCCAGCGAGTAGCCGATGTCCAAGGGCGACACATCGGGTCGGTCCGCGGCATAGTCCCGAAGCCGTTCGGCCTGCCCACGCAGCGCGTCGGCGCTCTTGCCCGAGAGCACCCAGGGCACCACTGGCGTGGTCGTCGTGGCCGCCGGTTCCGGCTCGGCTGGCGTCTCCCCCGGAGCTTCCAGGATGACGTGGGCGTTCGTGCCGCTGATCCCGAACGACGACACGGCCGCACGGCGCGGCCGGTCGACCTCAGGCCACGGCCGCGCCTCGGTCAACAGCTCCACCGCGCCCGAGTCCCAGTCCACCTGCGGCGACGGCTCGTCCACATGCAGCGTCTTGGGCAGCACGCCGTTCCGCATGGCCATGACCATCTTGATGACCCCGGCTACGCCCGCCGCCGCCTGCGTGTGGCCCATGTTCGACTTGATCGACCCCAACCACAGCGGGCGGTCGTCACCCCGGTCGCGACCGTAGGTCGCGAGCAGCGCCTGCGCCTCGATCGGGTCGCCCAGCGTCGTCCCGGTCCCATGCGCCTCCACCGCATCGACGTGCTCCGCCGACACCTGGGCGTTGGCCAGCGCCTGCCGGATGACACGGATCTGCGACGGCCCGTTGGGCGCGGTCAGCCCGTTGCTGGCGCCGTCCTGGTTGAGCGCGCTGCCACGCACGATCGCCAGGACCGGATGTCCGTTCTTCTTCGCGTCGCTCAGCCGCTCCACGAGCAGCATGCCGACGCCCTCGCCCCAGCCGGTGCCGTCGGCGGCCCCCGCGAAAGACTTGCACCGGCCGTCCGGCGCGAGCCCGCGCTGCCGACTGAACTCGATGAACGTCTCAGGCGTCGCCATCACGGTCACCCCGCCGGCCAGCGCCAACGAGCACTCACCGGCCCGCAGCGCCTGCACGGCCCAGTGCAGGCCGACCAGCGAGGACGAACATGCCGTGTCGACCGTGACCGCCGGACCCTCCAACCCGAGCGCGTAGGCCACGCGCCCCGAGGCGATGGCGCCCGTACTCGCGTTGGCCGGGTAGTCGTGGTACATCATCCCGGCGAACACACCGGTCGCACTGCCCTTGAGCGTCCCCGGGTCGATGCCCGCCCGTTCGAACGCCTCCCACGACGCCTCCAGCAGCAGCCGCTGCTGCGGGTCCATGATCAGCGCCTCGTTGGGGCTGATCCCGAAGAAGTCGGCGTCGAAGTCGGGCGCCTCGTAGAGGAAACCGCCCTCGCGCGAGTAGCTGGTATCCGGCCGCGTCGCGTCGGGGTCGTAGAGGTCGGCTGGCCAGCCGCGGTCCTCCGGGAACTCGGAGACCGCGTCCCGCCCCTCCTCGACCAACCGCCACAGGTCCTCGGGGGACTCCACCCCGCCCGGAAAGCGGCAGCTCATCCCGACGATCGCGATCGGCTCCCGCGACGCGGCCGTGAGTTTCTTGTTCTGCGCGCGCAGCCGCTCGTTCTCCTTGAGAGAAGTCCGGAGCGCGTCAACCAGCTTCTTGTCCTTGGCATCGGCCATCGCAGTGTCACGCTTCCCGCGTCGCGTCGTCGTCGGAGTCATCGGAATCGTCGGAGCCGTCCAGCACCATGCTGATCAGGCTCTCGGCGTCCATTTCGTCGATGTCGTCGATGGAGTCGGCACCGTCGCCGTCCCCCTCGTCCGCAGCCTGCGGGCCATCGACGTCGGTGATCCCGGCCAGTTCGAGCAGGCTGTCCATCAGCCCGGCCTCGCGCAGCCGGTCAAGCGGGATCGCCTGCAGTGCCACGCGAATCCGGTCCTCGCTGGACCCCGCGCCGCTGTCACCGTCGTCCTGCGGTGCCAGTTCGGCCACGAGGTGGTCGGCCAGCACCTGGGAGCTGGGGTAGTCGAAGATCAGCGTGGCCGGGAGGCGGAGCCCCGTGGCCGCGTTGATCTGGTTGCGGAACTCGACCGCCGTCAGCGAGTCGAAGCCCAGGTCGCTGAAGGCCCAGTCCGGTTCCACCGCCTCCGGTCCGGAGTGCCCCAGGATCGCCGCCGCCTGGCCCCGGACGAGGTCCAGCAGCACGGTGCCGCGCTCGTCCCGCGACAGCCCCGCCAGGCGCTGCTTGAACGTGGCCGCAGCCGCGCCCGATCCGGCCTCGGCGGTGCGCCGCGCTGGCGTTCGCACCAGGCCGCGGAACACACCCGGGATGGCGGAGACGTCCCCGGCGCTGGCGGCCAGCGCGCTGACGTTCAACCGCATGGGCAGAAGCACTGGCTCGGCCAGTCCGGTGGCGGTGTCGAACAGGGCCAGCCCCTCGTCGACGGCGAGCGCGTCGACACCGGAACGGCTCAGCCGCTGCACGTCGGCGTCGCTCAGGTCCCCGGCCATACCGGCGGCGCTCGCCCACAGGCCCCAGGCCAGCGAGTGGCCGACCCGACCCTGTGCCCGCCGGTGGGCGGCCAAGGCGTCGAGGAAGGCGTTAGCGGCGGCATAGTTGCCCTGCCCCGGCGACCCGATGACACCCGCCGCCGACGAGAACAGGACGAACGCCGACAGGTCGAGGTCCTGCGTCAGCTCGTGCAGGTTCCACGCCGCATCCACCTTGGGACGCATAACCGCGTCGATCCGCTCCGGGGTGAGTGAAGCGATCACGCCGTCGTCCAGTACACCGGCCGCGTGCACGACGCCGGTGAGCGGGTGCTCGTCCGGGATGCCGTCGAGAAGCGCCGCCAGCGCGTCACGGTCGGCCGCGTCGCAGGCGGCGATCTCCACCTCGGCGCCCAGCCCCGCCAGCTCCTCCTTCAGGTCAGCGGCACCCGGCGCGTCCATGCCCCGACGGCTGGTCAGCAGCAGGCGCCGCACCCCACGCTCAGCGACGAGGTGCTTGGCGACGAGCGCACCCAGGGTCCCGGTTGCGCCGGTGACCAGCACGGTGCCGGTGGCGACGCCATCCGGTGCTTCCTGCCCCACGGGCACCCTGGCCAGTCGGGGCGTGAGGATCGCCGATCCGCGCACCGCGACCTGCGGCTCGCCGGAGGCGAGGACCGCCGCCAGCCGCTGCGCGGTGTCGGCTCCCTCATCCAGATCCACGATCACGATCCGCTCGGGGTTCTCCGCCTGTGCGGATCGCACCAGACCCCAGAGCGCAGCCCCGGCCAGGTCGGTCGCGTCCTCGTCCGCGCCGACCGCGACCGCTCCGCGCGTCACCACGACCAGGCGCGCGTCGGCGAACCTGTCCTCGGCCAGCCACGACTGCAGCACGCCCAGGACCTGATGCGTCACCGCCCGGACGGCCTCCGGTTCGGAGCCGCCGCCGTCGCACGGCAGCAGTACAACGTCGGTGTCCCGTGCGGCGCCGAGGTCGTCGATGTTCCGGGTCTTGTCGCCCAGAGCCTCGACAAGCTCTGTACCCGTGGAACCGAGCACCGCCCAGGAGGCGGCCTCCGCCGCGCCCACACGGACGGGTGACCAGTCCAGACGGAACAGCGAGTCGTGGACGGCTGTCCGGGCGGCGGCCAGCTGCTCGGGGGAGATCGGCCGCAGCACAAGCGACTCCACGGTGGCCGCCGCGCCCCCAGCCGGGTCCGCGATCTGCAGCTCCACCTCGCCATCGCGGGCCGGGCACACCCGGACGCGCAGGCTTGATGCGCCTGCCGCGTGCAGTTCAACGCCCGTCCAGGCGAACGGCAGTACCACACCCTCGGTGCTCCCGGTCAGCGCGACGGCGTGCAGCGCCGCGTCGAGCGCGGCGGGGTGCAGGCCGAACTGGGCGGCTTCGTCCTGCGCTTCTTCGGGCAGGGCGACCTCGGCGAAGATTTCGTCCCCCGCGCGCCAGGCGGCGCGCAGCCCCCGGAACAGCGGGCCGTAGTCGAGGCCATCGGCGGCCAGACCGGCGTAAAAGCCGTCCAGGTCGATCGGCTCGGCGCCCCTCGGTGGCCAGGCCACCAGGTCGAACGCGGGCGTTCCCGTAGACGAGCCAATGACACCGGTGGCGTGCCGAGTCCACGGCTCCTCCGCTGACTCCTCTTCGCCGTGCGAGTAGATGTTGATCGAGCGCGATCCTGACTCGCCCGGCTCGCCGACCACGACCTGCAGCGCGACGCCGCCCCGCTCGGGCAGCACCAGCGGCGCCTCCAGGGTCAGCTCCTCCAGCGCACCGCAACCGACCTCGTCACCGGCGCGGACCGCCAGCTCCACGAAGCCGGTGCCGGGGAACAGCACCGACCCGGCCACCGTGTGGTCGGCCAGCCACGGCTGTGTGCCGACCGACAGCCGCCCGGAGAGGACCACCCCGTCGGACCCTGCCAGGCGCACGGCCGCACCCAGCAGCGGGTGGTCGGCCGAACCCAGACCGACCGAGCGGACATCGCCGCCCTTGCCGCCGACCGAATCCATCCAGTACCGCTCGTGCTGGAAGGCGTAGGTGGGCAGGTCCACGCGCTTCGCGCCCGTCCCGGCGAACACCTGCGTCCAGTCGACGGCGACGCCGCTGACGTGCAGGGTGCCGAGTGCGGTGACCAGCGCGACGGCCTCGGGACGGTTCTTGCGAACCGCAGGAGCCAGTACCGCGCTGTCGGATTCGACGCAGCCGCGTGCCATGCCGGTGAGGACGCCGTCCGGCCCGAGTTCGAGGAAGGTAGTGACGCCTTCCGACTCCAGGGCGCGGACGCCGTCGGCGAACCGCACAGCCTCGCGGACGTGTCGCACCCAATACTCCGCCGAGCCCACATCCACCGTTGATCTCGGAGATATTGGGGTCTCAGCGCCGTTTTTTACCCCGATATCCCCGAGATCAACGGAAGGGGCCGGGGCGCCGGTCAGGTTGGAGACGATCGGGATGGTGGGGGTCCCGTAGGTGAGCCGCTCGGCGACCGCACGGAACTCGTCCAGCATCGGCTCCATCAGCGGGGAGTGGAACGCGTGCGAGACCGTCAGACGGCTGGTCTTGCGACCCTGCTCCTTGAAGCGCTCGGCGATCTGGAAAACGGCGTCTTCCTCGCCGGACACCACGACCGAGGACGGGCCGTTGATCGCCGCGATGCTGACCTTGGCTTCCAGGCCCGCCAGCTCCGATGTGACCGCCTCTTCTGTCGTCTGGATCGCGACCATCGCGCCCCCGGACGGAAGCTTCTGCATCAACCGACCGCGCGCCGCGACGAGCGCACACGCGTCCTCCAGGGACAGGACGCCCGCTACGTGGGCGGCGGCCAGCTCACCGATCGAGTGACCAGCCAGGAAATCCGGCCGGATCCCCCACGACTCGACCAGCCGGAACAGCGCCACCTCGATCGCGAACAGCGCCGTCTGGGTATAAGCCGTCTGGTTCAGCAGCTCGGCCGCATCCGACCCCTCCTCGGCCCAGACGATCTCCTTCAGCGGACGGTCAAGGTGTGCGTCCAGCCCCGCCACCACGGCATCGAACGCCTCAGCGAACACCGGGAAGGCCGCGTACAGCTCCCGACCCATACCCAGACGCTGCGCGCCCTGACCGGAGAACAGGAAGGCGATCTTGCCGTCTCGCGCCGTCCCCTCGACGACGTTGGGGCGGGTCTCACCGGAGATGACCGTGTCCAGGCCGCGCAGCAGCTCCTCGCGGTCGGCGCCGACGACCGCCGCGCGGTGCTCCAACGGCACGCGCGTCGTAGCCAGTGAGTACGCGACGTCGATGCCGGTGAGCTCGTCCCGTTCCGACACGAACGCCTTCAGCCGCTCGGCCTGGGCGCGCAGTGCCTTCGCGCTCCGGCCCGACAGCACCCACGGCGTCACCGGCAGGGGCGCCTCCTCGCCCGATACGACATCTCCGGCCGCCTCGCCCTCCGGCGTCTCGTCGCGGGCCGCCGACGCGTGCTCGCTCGGCGCCTGCTCCAGGATGACGTGGGCGTTGGTGCCGCTGATCCCGAACGACGAGATCCCGGCACGCCGCGGGTGGCCGTTCTCCGGCCACTCCCGCTGCTCGGTGAGCAGCTCCACCGCGCCCTCAGACCAGTCCACCTGCGGCGTCGGCTCATCGACATGCAGCGTCTTCGGCAGCTGCCCGCGCCGGATGGCCTCGATCATCTTGATGGCCCCGGCCACGCCCGCCGCGGCCTGCGCGTGCCCGATGTTCGACTTGATCGACCCGAGCCACAGCGGCTCGCCGCTCTCCGGCCGTTCCTGCCCGTAGGTCGCCATCAGCGCCTGCGCCTCGATCGGGTCGCCCAGCGTCGTCCCGGTCCCGTGCGCCTCCACCACATCGACCTCGCCCGCAGACAGCCCAGCACCGGCAAGCGCCTGCCGGATCACGCGCCTCTGTGAGGGACCGTTCGGGGCGGTCAGTCCGTTGGACGCGCCGTCCTGGTTGACCGCGCTGCCGCGCACGACCGCCAGGACCGCGTGGCCATTCTTCTTCGCATCACTCAGCCGCTCCACGACGAGCATGCCCACACCTTCGGACCACCCGGCCCCGTCCGCCGAACCGGCGAACGACTTGCACCGGCCGTCCGGCGACAGGCCCCGCTGGCTGGCGAACTCGACGAAGACCTCGGGCGTCGCCATGACCGCCACGCCCCCGGCCAGCGCCAGCGAGCACTCGCCCGACCGCAGCGACTGGATCGCCCAGTGCAGCGCGACCAGCGAGGACGAGCACGCGGTGTCGACCGTGACCGCCGGCCCCTCCAACCCGAAGGTGTAGGAGACGCGGCCGGAGGCGATGCCGCCGGTCGCGGCGTTGGCTGCGTAGTCGTGGTACATCATCCCGGCGAACACACCGGTTGGGCTGCCCTGGAGCGCGCCCGGGTCGATGCCCGCGCTCTCGAACGCCTCCCACGACGCCTCCAGCAGCAGCCGCTGCTGCGGGTCCATGTACAGCGCCTCGTTCGGGCTGATGTTGAAGAACGCGGGGTCGAAGTCGGCCGCGTCGTAGAGGAAACCGCCCTCGCGTGTGTAGACCTTGCCCGGCGCGCCCGGTTCGGGGTCGTAGAGGTCGGCACCCCAACCGCGGTCCTCCGGGAACGCGGAGACGGCGTCCCGGCCTTCCTCGACCAGCCGCCACAGGTCCTCGGGTGAGGCGACACCGCCGGGGAAGCGGCAGCTCATGCCGACGATGACGATCGGGTCGTCGTCGAGCTGCGCGGAGACCGGTCGGCTCGGGACGGCCTCGTCGACCTTCCCCGAGACCTCGGTGAGGATGTGCTGGGCGACGCGCACCGGCGTCGGGTAGTCGAAGATCAGCGTGGCGGGCAGGCGCAGCCCGATCTCGTCCTTGAGTCCGTTGCGCAGCTCCACCGCCATCAGCGAGTCGAAGCCGAGGTCGGCGAAGGCCCGCTGCGGGTCGACGGACGCGGCCGAGCTGAGGCCGACGACCGAGGCGACCTGCTTGAGCACAATCTCCAGCACGGCGGCTTCGCGGTCGGCCTCCGGGATCCTGGCCAGGCGCTCCTGCAGCGAGGCGGCACCAGCCGCGCGGTTCGCGGTCCGCCGCGCGGGCGTGCGCACCAGACCGCGGAACAGGTCCGCCACCGCGCCGCCGCTACTCAGGGCCTTGAGGTCCAGCCGCATCGGAACAAGCACGGACGGCGTGGCCAGACGCGTCGCGGTGCCGAAGAGCGCCATGCCCTCGTCGCAGGTCAGGGGCACCACGCCCCCCTGCGAGATGCGGGACTTGTCGGTGTCGTCCAGCTGCCCGGTCATCTCGCTGCTCTGCGCCCACAGACCCCATGCCAGCGACTGGCCCGGGAGCCCGTCGGCGCGGCGGCGGGCGATGAGCGCGTCGAGGAAGGCGTTGGCGGCGGCATAGTTGCCCTGCCCCGGCGACCCGATGACACCCGCCGCCGACGAGAACAGGACGAACGCCGACAGGTCGAGGTCCTGCGTCAGCTCGTGCAGGTTCCACGCCGCATCCACCTTGGGACGCATAACCGCGTCGATCCGCTCCGGGGTGAGTGAAGCGATCACGCCGTCGTCCAGTACACCGGCCGCGTGCACGACGCCGGTGAGCGGGTGCTCGTCCGGGATGCCGTCGAGAAGCGCCGCCAGCGCGTCACGGTCGGCCGCGTCGCAGGCGGCGATCTCCACCTCGGCGCCCAGCCCCGCCAGCTCCTCCTTCAGGTCAGCGGCACCCGGCGCGTCCATGCCCCGACGGCTGGTCAGCAGCAGGCGCCGCACACCGTGCTCGGTGGCCAGGTGCTTGGCAACCTGCGATCCGATCATGCCGGTGGCTCCGGTGAGCAACACCGTCCCGTTGGTGCCGAACGCGTCGCTGGGCCCAGTGCCGTCTGCAGCCTCTGCCGAAACCGGGACGCGGGTCAGGCGGGCGGTGTGCAGGGCCGATCTGCGCACCGCGATCTGCGACTCTCCCGCCGCGGCGATCCCCGGGAGGACGTCGGCGAGGTCGGTCGTCTCGTCGTTCGCGTCCAGGTCCACGAGCACGACCCGGCCCGGGTTCTCGGTCTGTGCGGAGCGCACCAGACCCCACATAGCCGCACCGGCCAGGTCGGTGACCCGTTCCTCCGGGTCCACCGCCACGGCGCCACGCGTCGCCACGACCAGGCGCGCGTCGGCGAACCGTTCCTCTGCGAGCCACTCCTGCAGCACGCCCAGCACCCGATGCGTCGCCGTCCGCACCTCCTCGGGTGTGGATCCGCCGCCGCTCGGGAGCAGGACGAGGCTGGGGATCTCGTCCCCGTCCTCGATCGCGTCCCAGGCAACGTGCGCGACCGGGTCGCCACCGGCCGCTGTGACCGGCAGCGTGGGCCACTCCACCTGGAAGAGCGCGTCGTGGAAGGTCGACTGGGCGGCGCTCAGCTGCGCCTCGGAGATCGACCGCAGCGCCAGCGACTCCACCGACACCACGGGGGCGCCGGTCGGGTCAGCGATGTCCAGTTTCAGCACGTCGTCGCGGGTCCGGTCGACGCGGACCCGCAGGGCGGTCGCACCGGCCGCGTGCAGGTCGACGCCCGACCAGGCGAACGGCAGCATGACCTCGCCGCCCCCGGTGCTCCCGGTCAGCGCGATGACGTGCATCGCGGCGTCGAGGAGGGCCGGGTGCAGACCGAACCTCGCCGCGTCGTTCTGCGCCGAATCGGCCAGCTCGACCTCGGCGAACAGTTCGTCGCCGCGCTGCCAGGCGGCCCGCAGCCCCTGGAACACCGGCCCATAGCCATACCCGTTCTCCGCCAGCCGCTCATAGGCGCCGTCAACGGCGAGCGGGGTGGCGTCGGCCGGCGGCCACTCGACCAGCTGCGCGCCGCCGTGCCCGCTTCCGTCCGAGGTCACCAGTCCAGTGGCGTGCCGCGTCCACGGCACGTCCACCGCGTCCTCGTCGTCGGGACGCGAGTACACGTCGACGGTCCGACTGCCCGACGCGTCCGGTCCGCCGACCACGACCTGGAGCGAGACACCCCCGCGCTCGGGCAGCACCAGCGGCGCCTCCAGGGTCAGCTCCTCCAGCGCACCGCAGCCGACCTCGTCACCGGCGCGGATCGCCAGTTCCACGAAGCCGATTCCCGGGAACAGGATGGTCTCCCCGACCCGGTGGTCGGCCAGCCATGGCTGCGACCGCACCGCGAGTCGGCCGGTCAGCACCGAGCTGTCGGATCCGGCGAGGCTGACCGCCGCGCCGAGCAGCGGGTGGTCCGCCGAGCCCAGGCCGACCGATCGGACGTCGCCGCCCTGGCCGCCGACCGAGTCGAGCCAGTAGTGCTCGCGCTGGAAGGCGTAGGTCGGCAGGTCCACGCGCGCACCGGAGCGACCAGCAAAGGCCGGGTCCCAGTCCACCGGCACACCGTTGACGTGCGCCTCAGCGAGGGAGAGGGCGAACTGGTCCAGGCCGCCCTCGTCGCGGCGCAGCGATCCGATGGTCGCTGCCGCCGCCCCGGCGGCCTCCACGGACTCGTCGATGCTCATGGTCAGCACCGGGTGCGCACTCGACTCGATGAAGGCGCCGAAGCCCTTCTCCAACAGGCCCCGGACGACTTCCTCGAAGCGCACGGTCGAGCGGAGGTTGGTGTACCAGTACTCGGCGCCCAGCTCGGAGGTGTCCAGCAGCCCGCCGGTCACCGTCGAGTAGAAGGCGGTGTCGCAGGGCTGGGGGCGCACCCCCTCCAGCGCCTTGAGCAGGTCGTCGCGGATCTCCTCCACGAACACCGAGTGCGAGGCGTAGTCCACCTTCACGCGGCGCGCGCGGATCCCTTCCTCCTCCATCTGCGCGAGGAACCCGTCGAGCGTTTCGACCTCGCCGCACACCACGACCGTCCCGGGGCCGTTCTCCACGGCGATCTGGATGCGCCCGTCCCAGCCCTCGACCAGCTCGCGCACGCGCGCGATCGGCGCGGAGACCGAGACCATGCCGCCCTTGCCCGCGAGCTTCTCGGCGATGATCTGGCTGCGCAGGGCCACGACCTTGGCACCGTCGTCGAGGGTGAGGGCACCGGCGACGCAGGCGGCCGCGATCTCGCCCTGGGAGTGGCCGACGACCGCGTCGGGCCGGACCCCGAAGGACCGCCACACCTCGGCCAGCGAGACCATCACGGCCCACAGCACCGGCTGCACGACGTCGACGGCGTCGAACGTCGGTGCGCCCGGCTCGCCCCGCACCACGTCGATCAGGTCCCAGTCCACGTAGGCCTTGAGGGCGCGGGCACACTCGGCCATCCGCTCAGCGAATGCCGGGGAGGAGTCGAGGAGGTCGACGGCCATGCCGACCCACTGCGAGCCCTGACCGGGGAACACGAACACCATGCGCGGGTCACTCAGCGCCGTACCGCGCACCAGGTTGGGGGCGGGTTCCCCTCCGGCCAGGGCGGCCAGGCCTTCGGTGAGGGACGCGCGATCGCCGCCGACGACCACCGCGCGGTGGTCGAACGCCGCACGCGTCGTGAGCAGCGCGTGCCCGACGTCGGCCGGGTCGGCCTCCTGCGTCAGGTCCGCGCGCTCGCCGAGCTTGGCCGCCTGCGCCTGCAGCGCTTGCGGGGTCCGGGCGGAGAGCATCCACGGAACGACCGGCAGGGCCGGGCCGGGGGTCGGCGCCGACGCGGTGGCGCCGTCCTCGCCGGTGTCAGCGGCGGTCTCGGCCGCCTCGCCCTCCTCGGCCGCGGGCGCCTGCTCCAGGATGACGTGGGAGTTGGTACCGCTGGCGCCGAAGGACGAGACACCGGCGCGGCGCGGGTGCCCGTTCTCCGGCCACTCGACCGGCTCGGCCAGCAGCTCGACCGCCCCGGCCGTCCATTCGACCTGCGGCGACGGCTCGTCCACGTGCAGCGTCTTGGGCAGTCGGCCGTTGCGCATGGCCATG
The DNA here is from genome assembly GCF_002263495.1 of Nocardiopsis gilva YIM 90087. NCBI lineage: Bacteria > Bacillati > Actinomycetota > Actinomycetes > Streptosporangiales > Nocardiopsidaceae > Nocardiopsis > Nocardiopsis gilva. Next base: position 5,322,469 of record NZ_CP022753.1, read on the forward strand.
ACCATCTTGATCACACCGGCCACGCCCGCCGCCGCCTGCGTGTGACCGAAGTTCGACTTGATGGACCCCAGCCACAACGGGCGGCCGTCCTCGGGGCGCTTCTTGCCGTAGGTGGCCAGCAGCGCCTGCGCCTCGATCGGGTCGCCGAGCGTCGTCCCGGTGCCGTGCGCCTCCACCACGTCGACGTGTTCGGCCGAGATCTGGGCATCGGCCAGCGCCTGCTCGATCACCCGCATCTGGGAGGGGCCGTTGGGGGCGGTCAGGCCGTTGCTGGCGCCGTCCTGGTTGATCGCGCTGCCGCGCAGAAGCGCGAGCACCGGGTGGCCGTTCTTCTTGGCGTCGGACAGCCGCTCCAGCAGCAGCATCCCGGCGCCCTCGCCCCAGCCGGTGCCGTCGGCCGCCGCGTCGAAGGCCCTGCACCGCCCGTCCGGGGAGAGTCCGCGCTGCTCGCTGAACCACACGAAGGTCTCGGGGGTGGCGATGACGGTGACGCCCCCGGCCAGCGCCAGCGACGTCTCGCCCCGACGCAGCGACTGCGCCGCCAAGTGCAGGGCGACCAGCGATGACGAGCACGCCGTGTCGACCGTGACCGCCGGACCCTCCAGGCCGAGGGTGTAGGAGACGCGCCCGGAGACGACGGCGCCGCGCGTGGTGCTGGCCGCGTAGTCGTGGTAGACGAGCCCGGCGAACACGCCGGTGGGGCTGCCCTTGAGTTGGGTGGGGTCGATCCCGGCCCGTTCGAAGGCCTCCCAGGAGGTCTCCAGGAGCAGCCGCTGCTGCGGGTCGCTCTCTTTGGCCTCGCGCGGGCTGATGCTGAAGAAGTCGGCGTCGAACTCCGCCGCGTCGTAGAGGAACCCGCCCTCGCGCGCGTAGGTCTTGCCCGGGGTTCCCGGAACCGGGTCGTAGAGGTCGTCGACGTCCCAGCCGCGGTCGGTGGGGAACCCCGCGATGACGTCCTGCCCCTCGTCCACCAGCCGCCACAGGTCCTCGGGGGTGGTGGCGCCCCCGGGGTAGCGGCACGCCATGCCCACGATCGCGATCGGCTCATGGTCGCGGGCCTCGACCTCACGGAGGCGACGCCGGGTCTGCTGGAGGTCGGCCGTGGCCCGCTTGAGATAGTCGCGAAGCTTGTCGTCGTTGGCGTTGGTCATCGAGATTCAACCAATCTTGCTGCGGTGACGGGTAGGGCCGGCGTCGTGTCTCATGCGTGTCAGGACGTGCCGAGTTCGTTGTCCAGGACCGCGAACAGTTCGTCGTCGGTGGCCTCCGCGAAGTCGTCCTCCGGAGCCTCCTCGGCCGCGCCGCCGTGCGCGTCCTGCCACATCCGCAGCAGGGATTCCAGCCGTGCGGTGATCTTGGCGTGCTCGCCGTCCTCCTCCGGCGCGAGCGCGGCGAGGGACGCGCCGATCCGGTCGAGTTCGGCGAGCACGGGCTGTGCGGCGTCCGCACCTTCGGGACTCACCTCGGTCTTGATGAACTGGGCCACTTGCCGTGAGTTGGGGTAGTCGAAGAGCAGGGTCGCGGGCATGCGCAGACCCGTGGCCGCGTTGAGGCGGTTGCGCAGTTCCACCGCCGCCAGGGAGTCGAAGCCGAGCTCGGAGAACGCGCGGTCCGGCTCGACCCGGGCCGAGGCGGAGTGCCCGAGAACGGCGGCGACGCGCTTGCCCACCAGCTCCAGGAGGAAGTCGTCCCGCTCGGTCTCGCTCATTCCCACGAGGCGTTCGGCGAGGGATGTGCCGCCCGCGTCGGCGTGACCCGTTGCCGCTGCCTGCGCCGCCTGCCAGGCGGGGACCGGGACGACGCCGTGCAGGGCCGGGGGAAGCATGCCCGCCCCGGCCTGCGCCCTGAGGGTGGCGAGGTCGAGCAGGACGGGGAGCAGCACGGCCTCGTCGTCGGCGTCGGCGAGGGTGGCGTCGAGCAGTTCCAGGCCCTGCTCCGCCGACATCGGGGTGATGCCGGAGCGGTTCATCCGCCGCAGGTCGGAGTCGTCGAGCGTCCCGGCCATGCCGCCGTCGCCCAGGCCCCACAGACCCCAGGCCAGGGATGTTCCCGGGAGCCCCGCGGCCCGGCGGTGCTGGGCGAGGGCGTCCAGGAAGGCGTTGGCCGTGGCGTAGTTGCCCTGGCCGGGACCACCGAGCGTGCCCGCGACCGAGGAGAAGAGGAGGAACAGCGACAGGGATTCCGTGTCCCGGGTGAGGTCGTGCAGGTGCCAGGCGGCGTCCACCTTGGGGCGCAGCACCGTGGCCATGCGGTCGGGGGTCAGGGAACCGATGACGCCGTCGTCCAGCACACCGGCGGTGTGGACGACACCGGTCAGCGGGCGCGCGGCCGGGATGGAGTCCAGCAGAGCGGCCAGTGCGTCGCGGTCGGCGGCGTCGCAGGCGGCGATCTCGACCTCGGCACCGAGGCCCGTCAGCTCCTCCTCCAGCTCGGCCGCGCCGGGGGCGTCGATGCCGCGTCGGCTGGTCAGCAGCAGGTGGCGGACCCCGTGTTCCGTCACCAAGTGTCTGGCGACGAGAGCGCCGAGACCGCCGGTGCCACCGGTGATCAGGACGGTTCCGTTGGTGTCGAGGCCGGTGGTGGCGGTCTCGGCTCCGGCCGCTCCTGCCGCTCGGGCGAGTCGGGGCACCAGGGCCGTCCCCTCGCGCAGTGCGATCTCGGGTTCCTCCGAGGTCGCCGTCGTCAGCAGCGCCTCGTAGGATGCGGCGGAGTCGTCCAGGTCCAGCAGCATGAACCGGTCCGGGTTCTCCGACTCCGCCGAGCGCAGCAGACCCCGGATCGCGGCACCGGCCAGGTTCGGCGTGTCCTCGCCGCTGACGGACGCGGCGCCCCGCGTCACGACCACGAGCTTGGACTCGGCGCAGCGCGGCTCGGTCAGCCAGGTCTGCAGGAGTGCGAGCGTGTCGTCCGCCGCCGTGTGCACGGCCGACGGAACCGCAACGTCGTCCCCTGCTGGCGAGGTGGTGGACAGGAACACCAGCCCGGGCACCGGTTCGCCATCACCGGCAGCATCCAGCAGCGCCGCGGCGTCGGCGAACACGGGAACGTCGTCACCGAGGCCGAGCGCGTCGGATCCGATGACCGCCCAGTCGCCGGGCGCCGGAGATGCCACCGCAGCGGTCTCGGCCGGGGCCGATTCCCAGGCGATGCGGAACAGTGCGTCGTCGCGGACGCTGCTCGCCGCCTTGAGCTCGTCGGACGCCACCGAACGGAACGCGACTGTGTCGGCGGACAGGACCGGCTGCCCGGTCGTGTCGGCCATGGTCAGCGACTTGGCGTTGCCCTCACCCGTAGGCGCGAGTCGCACGCGCACCGCCGAGGCGCCCGTGGCGTGCAGGGTCACCCTCCCCCAGTCGGAGGGGAGAGCGATCTCGCTGTCGTCGGCTCCGTCGAGCAGACCGAGGTGCAGCGCGGCGTCGAGGAGAGCGGGGTGCAGGCCGAAGCGGGTGGCCTCATCCTGCGTGGTCTCGGGCAGAGCAACCTCGGCGAACACCTCGTCGCCGCTCTGCCACGCCGCCCGCAGCCCCTGGAACACCGGGCCGTGCCCGTACCCGGCCGTGAACAGGCGCTTGTAGGCGCCGTCGACGTCGATGGGGGTGGAGTTCGGAGGCGGCCACGGCGACGCGAAGTCGAACGAGCGAGCGGAACCGTCGATGCCAGCTGCCGAAGGCTGACCCGCATCGGCGGTGGAGGCGAGGGAGGAGGCTGAGCGCGCAGATGGCTGGGTGAGACCGCTCGCGGCACCACCAGCGGTACCAAGGACACCCGAGGCGTGCCGCGTCCAGCGGGCGTCCGGTGCCGCGTCTTCGGCGCGCGAGTAGATGGTGATCGAACGGGATCCGGACTCCTCCGGGCCGCCGACAACGACCTGGAGTGCAACGCCGCCGCGCTCCGGCAGCACCAGCGGAGCCTCGGCCGTCAGCTCCTCCACGGTGGCGCAGCCGACCTCGTCGCCCGCGCGGATCGCGAGTTCCACCAGTGCCGTCGGCGGAAGCACCACAGTGCCGAGCAGATCATGGTCGGCCAGCCACTGCTGGGTGCCCAGCGAGAGACGGCCGGTCAACACTCGGCCTCCCGTCTCCGGGGCGGCGACGGCGGCGCTCAGCAGGGGGTGCTCTACCGCCTCCAGGCCCGCGAATCCGACATCGCCGGACTCGTGGCCCTCGGAGTTCAGCCAGAACCGCTCGCGCTGGAAGGCGTAGGTCGGCAGGTCGACGCGGGTGGCGCCACGACCGGCGAAGAACGCCTCCCAGTCCACGGCGACGCCGCGCGCGTGGACCGCACCGACCGTCGTGACCAGCTCGCGCTCCTCCGGACGGTCCTTGCGCAGGACCGGGAGAAAGGCGATGCCGGTGTCACCGGTGACGCTCTCCTGGCCCATCCCGGAGAGGACACCAACAGGACCGAGTTCGACGAAGGTCGTGACCCCCTCGGACTCCAGGGCGCGGACGCCGTCGGCGAACCGCACAGCCTCGCGGACGTGTCGCACCCAATACTCCGCCGAGCCCACATCCACCGTTGATCTCGGAGATATTGGGGTCTCAGCGCCGTTTTTTACCCCGATATCCCCGAGATCAACGGAAGGGGCCGGGGCGCCGGTCAGGTTGGAGACGATCGGGATGGTGGGGGTCCCGTAGGTGAGCCGCTCGGCGACCGCACGGAACTCGTCCAGCATCGGCTCCATCAGCGGGGAGTGGAACGCGTGCGAGACCGTCAGACGGCTGGTCTTGCGACCCTGCTCCTTGAAGCGCTCGGCGACCTGGAAAACGGCGTCTTCCTCGCCGGACACCACGACCGAGGACGGGCCGTTGATCGCCGCGATGCTGACCTTGTCCGCCACATCAGACAGCGCCGGGACGACCTCCTCCTCGGTGGCCTGGATCGCGACCATCGCGCCCCCAGAGGGCAGCGCCTGCATCAGGCGACCGCGCGCGGCAACGAGAGCGCAGGCATCATCCAGGGACAGAACGCCCGCTACGTGGGCGGCGGCCAGCTCACCGATCGAGTGCCCGGCCAGATAGTCGGGGGTGATGCCCCAGGACTCGACCAGGCGGAACAGCGCCACCTCGACCGCGAACAGCGCCGTCTGGGTATAAGCCGTCTGGTTCAACAGCACGGCGTCGTCCGAGCCCTCCTCAGCCCACACCACGCTCTTGAGCGGACGGTCAAGGTGTGCGTCCAGCCCCGCCACCACGGCATCGAACGCCTCGGCGAACACCGGGAAGGCCGCGTACAGCTCCCGACCCATACCCAGACGCTGCGCACCCTGACCGGAGAACAGGAAGGCGGTTCGCCTCCCAGAACGGGCCGTGCCATGCACGACGCCGCCCGCGGGTTCCCCATCAGCCAGGCCGACCAGGCTTTCCATCAGCTCACCGTGGTCTCCCGCCACCACAACGGCACGGTGCTCCATCGGCACACGGGTGGTCGCCAGCGAGTAGGCGGTGTTGGTCAGGTCGGTCAGGTCGCGCTGGGCGAGGTCGCTCTGCTGCTCAAGGTGCGACCGCAGCTTCGCGGCCTGCGCGTGCAGCGCCTCGGCGCTCCTGGCCGACAGGACCACCGGCACCAGCTCGGCCGACGGCGCCCGGGCCGCACCCTCGCTGTCAGCCCCGGCCGCGGCATCGATCGACTGATCCATCGGTGCCTGCTCAAGGATGACGTGGGCGTTGGTGCCACTGGCGCCGAAGGAGGAGACCGCGGCACGGCGCGGGCGGTCGGTCGACGGCCACGGCCGCGCCTCGGTCAGCAGTTCCACCGCACCGGCCGACCAGTCCACCTCGGGGGTGGGCTCGTCGATGTGCAGGGTCTTGGGCAGCAGGCCGTAGCGGAGCCCCATGACGGTCTTGATGATGCCCGCGACGCCCGCTGCCGCCTGGGTGTGTCCGATGTTCGACTTGATCGAACCGAGCCACAGCGGCTCGCCGTTCTCCGGCCGGTCCTGCCCGTAGGTGGTGATGAGCGCCTGCGCCTCGATCGGGTCACCGAGCGTCGTCCCGGTCCCGTGCGCCTCCACGGCGTCCACCTCGGCCGGGGACAGCCCGCCGCTCGCCAGCGCCTGCCGGATGACCCGCTGCTGGGCGGGTCCGTTGGGCGCGGTCAGTCCGTTGCTCGCGCCGTCCTGGTTGAGCGCGCTGGCGCGGACGACCGCCAGCACGCGGTGCCCATTGCGCTTGGCGTCGGAGAGCCGTTCGACCAGGAGGACACCGGCGCCCTCACCCCAGCCAGCGCCGTCGGCCGCCGCGGCGAAGGCCTTGGACCGGCCGTCCACGGCGAGGCCGCGCTGGTGGCTGAACTCGACGAACATCTCCTGGGTGGCCATGACCGCCACGCCGCCGACGAGCGCCAGCGAGCATTCGCCGGACCGCAGCGACTGGATCGCCCAGTGCAGCGCGACCAGGGAGGACGAGCACGCCGTGTCAACGGTGACCGCCGGGCCCTCCAGCCCGAAGGTGTAGGCGATCCGGCCGGAGGCGATGGATCCGGTGCTGCTGTTGGCCGCGTAGTCGTGGTACATCATGCCGGTGAACACGCCGGTCGGGCTGCCCTTGAGCTGCGCCGGGTCGATCCCGGCCCGCTCAAAGGCCTCCCAGGACGTCTCCAGCAGCAGCCGCTGCTGCGGGTCCATCGTCAGGGCTTCGCGCGGGCTGATGTTGAAGAAGGCGGGGTCGAAGTCGGCCGCGTCGTAGAGGAAGCTGCCCTCACGCGCGTAGTTCTTCCCGGGGGTCCCCGGCTCGGGGTCGAACCTGCCCTCGATGTCCCAACCGCGATCGGCGGGGAAAGCGGACACGGTGTCGCGGCCGTCGACGACCAGCTGCCACAGGTCCTCCGGTGTCTCCACGCCACCGGGGAAGCGGCAGCCCATGCCGACGATGACGATCGGGTCGTCGTCGTGCGCGGCCGTCGTCGCCACCGGCGTCGCGGCGGCCGGCTGCGTCTCCGCGAAGAAGGACGCGATGTGCAGGGCGACCTGCCGGGAGGTCGGGTAGTCGAAGAGCAGGGTCGCGGGCAGGCGCAGGCCCGTCGACTTGTTGAGGGTGTTGCGCAGCTCGACGGCGGCCAGCGAGTCGAACCCGAGCTCCTGGAAGGGCCGGTCCGGGTCGACGGCGTCGGCGGACGCGTGTCCGAGGACCGTGGCGACGTGCGTGCTCACCAGATCCAGCAGCAGGCGGTCGCGGCCGTCGGCGTCCAGCCCGCTGAGCCGCTGCTCCAGGGACGAGGCGCTGGAGGCACTGTCGCCGCTGGCGGCGGTCTGCCGGATCTGCCGCGCGCGGGCCGGGACCAGTCCGCGCAGCAGAGCGGGCAGGTCGTCGGCGCGGGAACGCAGTGCCGCAACGTCGACCTTGGTGGGGACGAGCACCGCCTCGCCGTTGGCGAGGGCGTCGTCGAAGAGGGACAGGCCCTCGTCAGCGGGCACGGCGGGGAGGCCCAGCCGCTTCATCCGCTGCAGGTCGGCCTCGCCCAGTTCGCCGGCCATACCGGCGGTGACGCCCCACAGCCCGAACGACAGCGACGTCGCGGGCAGACCGGCGGCCCGACGGTGCTGGGCCAGCGCGTCGAGGAAGACGTTCGCGGTCGCGTACCCGGCCTGTCCGGCGGCGAGCACCATACCGCCCGTGGATGAGAACAGCACGAACGCGGTGAGGTCGAGATCGCGGGTGAGGTCGTGCAGGTGCCAGGCGGCGTCCGCCTTGGGGCGCAGGACCGTGTCCAGCTGGTCGGGAGTCAGCGCGGTGACGAGCCCGTTGTCGGCGACACCGGCCGCGTGGACGACACCGGTCAGCGGCTGCTCGTCGGGGATGTCGGCGAGCAGGGCGGCCAGCGCGTCGCGGTCGGCGGCGTCGCAGGCGGCGACCGTGGCGGTCGCGCCGAGCCGGGCCAGCTCTTCGGTGAGGTCGGCGGCGCCCGGGGCGTCCATACCGCGTCGGCTGGTCAGCACCAGGTGGCGGACCCCATGTTCCGTAACCAAGTGTCTGGCGACGAGAGCGCCGAGACCGCCGGTGCCTCCGGTGATCAGGACGGTCCCCTCGGCGTTCCAGGTGTCGGTCGCCGCGTCGCGCCGTGTCGCCCGGGCGAGTCGCGGCACGCTCACGGTGTCGCCCCGCACCGCGGCCTCGGTCTCGTCCGAGGCCGCGATGGCGTGGAGCAGGGCCGTGAGGTCGTCGCGACTGTCGCGTTCGTCGACGTCTACCAGGGTGATCCTGCCGGGGTTCTCCGCCTGCGCGGCGCGCACCAGGCCCCACAGCGGCGCCTGTCCCAGGTCGAGGGTGTCGTTCTCGGGGTCGACGACCACGGCGTTCCGCGTCGCGATGACCAGGTGGGAGGAGGTGAACCGGTCGTCGTCCAGCCATGACCGCAGCAGGTCGAGTGTCCGGCGGGCCGCCGTGCGCACCGCGTCCGGGGGTTCCGCCCCCTCACTGGAGTCGCCGCGGTCGGCAACGGCCAGCACGACGTCCGGGACCTGCGTGTCCGTGTCGAGGGAGGCCGTCAGCGCGGCCAGGTCGGTGAAGCGCGGGGCGTCGCCGCCGATGCCGTGCCCCTCGGCCCCGACCACGGCCAGGCTCTGGCCCTTCGGAATGGCCGCGTCGCGCCCACCCGTGGCCGACGTCCAGTCGACGGTGAAAAGTGCGTCGTGCCGCCTGCTGGCCGCCATCGCGGTGAGTCCGCCCGCGTCGACCGGGCGGGTCACCTGGGTCTCGACCGACAGCACCGGCTGACCGGTGGCGTCGGCCATCGTGAGGGATTCGCGGCCCTGTCCCAGCAGCGAGATGCGAACGCGCAGCGCCGAGGCACCGGCCGCGTGCAGGGAGACCCGATTCCATGCGAACGGGAGGAGCGTTTCGCCCTCGCCCTTGTCCTCCAGCAGGCCGATGTGCAGAGCGGCGTCCATGAGGGCGGGGTGGAGGCCGAAGCGGGCGGCGTCGTCGTGGGCATGCTCGGGCAGGGCGACCTCGGCGAACAGGTCGTCGTCGCGCCGCCAGGCGGCCCGCAGCCCGCGGAACACCGGCCCGTAGCCGTAGCCGTCTCCGGTCAGGCGGTCGTAGGCGTCCTCGACCGGCACGGGGGTGGCGTTCGGCGGCGGCCACGGCGACGCGAAGTCGAACGAGCGAGCGGAGCCGTCGATGCCGCCCGCCGCAGGCCGACCCGCATCGGCGGCGGAGCCGAGCGAGGAGGCTGAGTGCGCTGGAGGCACAGCGAGGTCGGCGGAGGGAGCGTCGGTGTCGGGGGCCAGGATGCCGCTCGCGTGCCGCGTCCAGCCCTCGTCCTCCGCCAGGTCGCCCTCGCCCTGCGAGTAGATGCCGACCGTCCGGGCGCCTGAGTCGTCCGGGGCGCCGACGACGACCTGCAGTGCGACGCCGCCGCGCTCGGGCAGGGTCAGTGGCGCTTCGAGGGTGACCTCCTCGACCAGGCCGCAGCCGACCTCGTCGCCCGCGCGGATCGCCAGTTCCACGAAGCCGGTGCCGGGGAAGAGGATCGTGTCGCCGATCCGGTGGTCGGCCAGCCATGGCTGGCTGCCGACGGCCAGACGTCCGGAGAGCACCACGCTCTCGGAATCCGCGACCCGCACGGCGGCGCCCAGCAGTGGGTGGTCCGTCGAGCCGAGGCCGACCGAGCGGACGTCGCCCTGGCCGCCCGCGACGGTCACGGAGTCCATCCAGTAGCGCTCACGCTGGAAGGCGTAGGTGGGCAGGTCGATGCGCTCGCCTCGGCCGGTGAACACACGCGCCCAGTCGACGGCGGCGCCGGTGGCGTGCAGGGCGCCGACGGCGCTGAGCAGCGTGACGGCCTCGGAACGGTCCTTGCGGGTGGCGGCGACCAGGAGGGCGGTGTCGGACTCGACGCTGCTCTGCGCCATGCCGGTGAGAACGCCGTCCGGACCGAGCTCCACGAACCGGGTGACGCCTTCGGCCTCCAGCGTGCGGACGCCGTCGGCGAAGCGGACCGCGTGGCGGACGTGGCGCACCCAGTAGTCGGCCGACCCCACATCGACCGTTGATCTCGGAGATATTGGGGTCTCAGCGCCACTTTTTACCCCACTATCCCCGAGATCAACGGAAGGGGCCGGGGCGGACGGCAGGAGAGCACCGGTCAGGTTGGAGACGATCGGGATGGTTGGGGCGCTGTAGGTCAGGCGCTCGGCGACCTCGCGGAAGTCCGCGAGCATCGGCTCCATCAGCGGGGAGTGGAAGGCGTGCGAGACCGTCAGGCGGCTGGTCTTGCGGCCCTGCTCTCGCAAGTGGTCGGCGATGGTCAGCACCGCGTCCTCGGCGCCGGAGACGACCACGGAGTCGGGGCCGTTGATCGCGGCGATGCTCACCTTGTCATCCAGCCCGGAGAGCCGCGGGGTGACCTCCTCCTCGGTGGCCTGGATCGCGACCATGGCGCCACCGGCGGGCAGCGCCTGCATCAGTCGGCCGCGCGCCGCCACCAGGGCGCACGCGTCGCCCAGCGACAGCACCCCGGACACGTGCGCGGCGGCCAGCTCACCGATGGAGTGACCCGCGAGAACGTCGGGGGTGACGCCCCACGACTCCATCAGCCGGAACAGTGCCACCTCGACGGCGAACAGCCCGGCCTGGGTGAACGCGGTCTGGTTGAGCAGGTCCGCCTCTGGCGCCCCCTCTTCGGCCCAGATGACGTCGCGCAGCGGGCGCTCCAAATGTTCGTCCAGTCCGGCGCACACGGCGTCGAAGGCTTCGGCGAACACGGGGAAGGTGGTGGCCAGTTCCCGGCCCATGTCGAGGCGCTGTGCGCCCTGGCCGGAGAAGAGGAACGCGGTTTTGCCCTCGCTCGCGACGCCGCGCACCACGCCCGGCGCGCCGGTGTCGGCGGCGATGGCGTCCAGCCCGCGCAGCAGCTCCTCGCGGTCGGCGCCAACGACCACGGCGCGGTGGTCGAGGGCCGTACGTGTCGTGGCCAGGGAGAAGCCGACGTCGAGCGGGTGGGGCGCGGTGTCGTCACCCTCCGCAAAGGCACGCAGGCGCTCGGCCTGTGCGCGCAGCGTCGTGGGGTTCTTCGCGGAGATCAGCCAGGGGACGATCGTGCCGAGGACCGCCGGTTCCGCGGGAGCCTGGCCCTCCTCCGTCTCCGTCGTCTCACCCTGGGGGGCGTCGGAATCGCCGTCCTGCTCAGCGACGGGCGCCGGGTCGTGGGAGGCCTGCTCCAGGACAACGTGGGCGTTGGTGCCGCTGATCCCGAACGACGAGACACCGGCGCGGCGCGGGCGCTCGGTCTCGGGCCAGGGGCGGGCTTCGGAGAGCAGCTCGACGGCTCCGTCGGACCACTCGACCTGCGGCGTGGGCTCGTCCAGGTGGAGGGTCTTGGGCAGCAGGCCGTGGCGCATCGCCATGATCATCTTGATGATGCCGCCAACGCCCGCCGCGGCCTGGGCGTGCCCGATGTTCGACTTGATGGAGCCGAGCCACAGCGGCCGGTCCTGCGGCCGGTTCTGGCCGTAGGTGGCGATGAGGGCCTGGGCTTCGATGGGGTCGCCCAGCGTCGTGCCGGTCCCGTGCGCCTCGACGGCGTCGACGTCGGCCGGGGTCAGCCCGGCGGCGTTCAGCGCCTGCGTGATCACGCGCTGCTGTGCGGGGCCGTTGGGGGCCGTCAGCCCGCTGCTGGCGCCGTCCTGGTTGACGGCGGTGCCGCGGACGACGGCGAGGATCGGGTGGCCGTTGCGCCGTGCGTCGGAGAGCCGCTCCACGATGAGCATGCCGGCGCCCTCCGACCAGCCGGTGCCGTCGGCGGTCGCGGAGAAGGACTTGCACCGGCCGTCGGCCGCGAGGCCGCGCTGGCGGCTGAACTCGACGATGGTCTCCGGGGTGGCCATGACGGTGACGCCTCCGGCCAGGGCCAGCGTGCACTCACCGCGGCGCAGCGACTGTGCGGCCAGGTGCAGCGCCACCAGCGAGGAGGAGCACGCGGTGTCCACGGACACCGACGGGCCTTCGAGGCCGAAGGTGTAGGAGAGGCGGCCGGAGGTGATGGAGCCGGTAGCGGAGCTGCCCGCGTAGTCGTGGTACATCATCCCGGCGAAGACGCCGGTGGGGCTGGAACGCAGCTCGGCGGGGTCCAGCCCGGCGCTCTCGAAGGCCTCCCAGGCGACTTCGAGTAGCAGGCGCTGCTGCGGGTCGGTCTCCTTGGCCTCGCGCGGACTGATGCCGAAGAAGTCCGGGTCGAACTCGGCGGCATCGTGCAGGAAGCCACCTTCGCGCGTGTAGCTCTTGCCGGGCGTGCCGGGTTCGGGGTCATAGAGCGCGTCGAGGTCCCAGCCGCGGTCGGCAGGGAACTCGGTGACCGCGTCCCTGCCCTGCTCGACCAGGCGCCACAGGTCGTCGGGGGAGCTCACATCCCCCGGGTAGCGGCAGGCCATGCCTACGATGGCGATCGGTTCGTGGTCCCGCCGTTCAGTTTCGGCAATACGCTTGCGAGCCTCACGCAGATCGGCTGTCGCCCGCTTCAGGTAATCGAGAAGTTTCTTCTCGTTATTCACCCACGCCACCCCACTGAATCGATCAGGAAAACCACGCGTCGACGCTTCAGAGCCAAGCCGCACACGAGTGGGGGCGACCCCGAGCCGCGGACCCGATTCGCCACTCGAATCCCCTGATTCGGTTTCGCCCCATCACCGTCGACAAGATTCGGCGACCATTGCCGTAATCGCTTGCCTCCACTTATCAAGCCGCGCTCAAGAATTCACGGAAAGCCTCATCGAGGTACCGAGATATCCACTTGCACGCTACTTAGCACCCCCGAGGGGCGCCACCCCTAGCTCGTCCCTACTCCCCCCTAACGGGGAAGCGCGCCCGCGCACGATGCCGTGCCCGCCCCGAGGCGGCACCGTGATCTTATTGTTACTGTTGAGTAGCGGCGCAACTCTATGGCGTGAATCGATTACACGTGGCAAGTAGCACCAGGTGGTGACTTTCGGTTGCGCCGTCGATGATCTTGCCCTCGCCCACGGGCGGCCAGAGCGCCCGAAAAGCCCCTAGTTTCGGGCGATTCAGCACCGCCTGGATGGGTTACGCTCAAGATGACGGTTATACGGACGACTTAGACGTAGGTACGTATAGCGTCGAGGGAGGTTCACTCGTGCGAAAGTGCGCGCACGGCGCCGGTACCGACGGCCTACGGGCCGACGTGCGGTTTCATTGCGGACCGCACCGGCATGGGCCTCCCGAGAGCCCCGGTCGGCGGTGAGAATGACGCGGCTTGCCCCTTGCTGATACCGCGCAGGCTCTCCGCTTCACCGTTCACCCGGTTTCCCCTCTCGTCTGAACGGTGCGGCGAGAGTCGCCGCCGGTCCGGTCGGTACCGGCGACTGTCCACTCGGTGAACGCGTGTGGCCGCGACGGTCCTCGACCATCGCGACCACACCGTCACTTACCGGAGGCGTCCGTGCGGGCTCCCTGCCCCAGAGCCCGACCGGGCGCCTCCGGCCCCGATTCATTTTCCGTGGGGAGTCTCGCGAACCGGGCCCATTCCGGCCCCGATTCTGCGCAGTCCGATCGCCAGGTCACGCCCGCTGGGCGCCGATTGCGGGTCGATGAGCCACTGCGCCATCACGCCCATCAGCAGCGCCTGGAGAAGGGTACCGACCTCGGGCGGCGGCTTCTTCTCACCCCCGGAGTCCCGGTCCGGGAACCATGAGGCCATTGCCTCGCGCACCGCCTGCTGGGAATCGGCGAGAATTCTTCGGACTTCGGGGGCGCGCTCGATCTGCGCGAGCGCCTCGAAGTTGGCGATCCACAGCGACCTGTGCTCGTCGAACAGCTCGACGATGCGGCTCCACACTGTTTCGAAGCGATCCATAGCGCCGGTCGCCGGGTCGAGTTCGACGAGCAGAGCCCGCTCCAACTCCTCATACCACTCTGTGCACGCTTGAATAAGCGCTTCGTTAAGCAAAGCCTCTTTCGACCCGAAGTGGTAGCCGATTGACGCCAGATTCGTATCCGAAGCGGCCACGATGTCCCGCGCGGTTGTGCGCGCGTAGCCCTTTTCGTACAGGCAGTGTTTAGCGCCCGCGAGCAAGTCCCCACGATGTCCCATTTGAACATCGTATCCCGCGGGCTAGACAAACGTCTATTTGAAGTCCAGGGATTCCACCAACAAGTTTGTAACCAGTTCCCTTCGGTTACCGTTACGCGCTCTTAGCGTGACTCATCCTTGTTGCTCGTTCCCCTTCGGCACCGCGATTCCGGTGACGACCAAGCCGTTGCCGACGATCCAGCGGCCCTCGAACCCGCCCAGCCGGCGGCCATCGACCACCGGTCCGTCCACCAGCAGGCGCGCCGTGAAGGTCCGCTGCTCGGGGTCGATGGCGATATCGGCCTCCTCGAAACCCAGCCACATGCGCGTCAGCGGGAACCACGCCTTGTACACCGACTCCTTGGCGCTGAAGAGCAACCGGTCCCACGACACGCCCGGGTCGCCGACGGCCAGGTTCTTCAGCCGCACCCGCTCCTCGGGAAGGGCGATGGTCTCCAGAACGCCGTCCGGCAGGGCGCCGTGCGGTTCGGCGTCGATCCCGATCGTCTCCACGTCGGTCGCGCGGGCGACCGCGGCGGCCCGGTATCCGGCGCAGTGGGTCATGCTGCCCACGGCGCTCTGCGGCCATCCCGGAGCGCCACGCTCGCCGGGTAGCAGGGGCGCGGGCGGAAAGCCGAGTTCGGCCAGCGCGTCGCGGGCGCAGGCGCGGACCGTCGTGAACTCCCGACGCCGCTTGTCGACGGCCCTGGCCAGCAGTGCCTCCTCCTCCGGGAAGAGACGGGCATCGGCGCGGTCGTCGAAGGCCTCGACGCCGACGACCTCGGGGGTCAGCAGCTGCTCGATCACGCGGTGCCCTCCTCCACCGGCAGGATCCGGCGCAGCCCGCCGTGGCCGCCGCGCGGCTTCCACTCACGCGGGTAGCCGATGGAGACCTCTTCGAAGCGCACGCCGTCGTAGACGGTAGTGCGCGGGATGTGGAGGTGCCCGTAGACCACGGCCTCGGAACGGAAGCGCACGTGCCAGTCGGCGGTGCGCTCGGTGCCGCACCACTGCGCGAACTCGGGGTAGCGCAGGATGCGCGTTGGTTCGCGGACCAGGGGCCAGTGGTTCACCAGGACGGTCCGCAGCTCGGGGTCGATCTGGCCGAGGCGCTGCTCGGTCGCCTCGACCCGCGCGGCACACCACGCCGTCCGGGTCGGGTAGGGATCGGGGTGCAGCATCATCTCGTCGGTGCACACCACGCCGACGTCGTAGGCCTTGGCGAGGCTCTCCTCGGAGTTCGCGGTGCCCGGGGCGTGAAAGCTGTAGTCGTAGAGCACGAACAGCGGCGCGATCACGACCGGACCGCCCGCACCCTCCCAGACGGGGTACGGGTCCTCTGGGGTGACCACGCCGATGGAGCGGCAGATCTCCACCAGGTGCCGATAGCGGTGCTCGCCGCGCAGGCGGACGGCGTCCTCCCGGTGTGTCCACAGCTCGTGGTTTCCGGGAACCCAGATGACCTTGGCGAAGCGCTCGCTGAGCGTCGCCAGCCCCCATTCGATATCGGCGCTGAGTTCACCCACGTCGCCGGCGACGATCAGCCAGTCCTCCGGTGTCCGCGGACGGAGCTCTTCTAGGACCTTCCGATTTTCCGGGTGAGCCACGTGCAAGTCGCTGACCGCGAGGAGGTTTCCGGGGTGCAGACGCGCTGAATTCACCCGATCCACCCTACGGAAGGGGTGATCGCGACGTCACCCCTATCTCCCATTGATCCGCGCCGAAAAAGCGCCCGAAACCCCTCCGTTGTCCCTCCCGCAACACGGACCTCTCTGCCACAGTGGGTACACCGGTCCGCGTGCGATCGCGAACCCATCGCTGCGAGGGAAGTCGTCATGGAATTTCGGATGGTGGTGGAGATCCCGCAGGGATCGCGGAACAAGTACGAGATGGACCACGAGCGGGGCCGGATCCGGCTGGACCGCACCCTGTTCACCGCGACGCAGTACCCCGCCGACTACGGCTACATCCCCGACACCCTGGCCGAGGACGGCGACCCGCTGGACGCGATGGTCCCGCTGGACAAGCCGTCGTTTCCCGGGTGCGAGGTCCTGGTACGGCCCGTAGCCGTGTTCTGGATGCAGGACGAGGGCGGCCCGGACGCCAAGGTCCTGTGCATGCCCGCCCGCGACCCGCGCCTGGAACACATCCGCGACCTGCGCAATATCCCCGAGTTCCAGCTCAACGAGATCACCCACTTCTTCGAGATCTACAAGCTCCTGGAACCCGGCAAGAGCTCGGAGGTCCGCGGCTGGCAGGACCGCGCGGCGGCGGAGGCCACCGTGCTCGACGCGCAGCAGCGCGCGCGACAGAAGGCCTGAGTCGAGCGTTCAAGAGCGGACGGCCCCGGCACCGCTGCCTACTCCTCCGCGAGGCTGATCCTGTGCACGGTTCGGGATCTCCCGGGGGCCACCGCGGTTGCCGCGTGCAGGGTGGTGCGGGTCTTCCAGACCACCAGGTCATTGGTGGTCCAGCGATGCGTGTAGACGTAGTCGGGGTCCTGGATGAGGTCGTCCAGCACCTGGAAGTATCGCTCGTTGTCGTTGGCATCGAACCCGATGACGGAGTCGAGGGAGTCCGGAGCTCCGTACACGTAGTCAGCGCCGGTGCCTGCGTCCGTCATGACCAGGGGGTGCTCGATCTTGGGGTACTTCTCTTCCATCAGGGCCTTGAATTCGGCCATTGACAGGCCGGCATGCTCCGCACGGATCCGCACATGTTTGACCGCGGTATGCAGCGCCCTGCGACCCGCGATCCTGGCCTTCCATTCCGCTGGAAGCCGTTCGTACACGTTCACCGCGTTCGCGAACAGCGTGTGTCCACTCGTGCTCGGGACGTTCACCCCGTACAGCATGGTGTACTCCGGGGGATGAGCGTGGTAGCCGGAGTTGTCCTAGTGCCAGAAGTTGCCTACGCGGGCGACACCAATGGGCTGGTCATTCTTGCGTTCGTTCGATGAAACCAGGATCTCCGGTACCTCCGAGTGTCGGTAGTTCTCCACGACGAACGGAACCGGTCGGCCCAGTCGCACGGCCAGCGCAACCTGCTGCCGCGGCGTCATCTCGATCCCGCGTATGACGACGAGCTGGCGCCGCGCGACGGCGTCGGCGAACGCACCGAGGACCTCCTGCCGCTCGAGGTCGGCGTAGGTGACTCCGGTCAGCTCCGCGCCGATGAACGGCGTGATGTCGGTCAGTTTCACCCCGGCGTCCTTTCACCCCAATGGACAGATGAGGGGCAAGGCTAGACAGGCGGCAACAACACGTCGAGTAGCCAATCGGTGACACTCTTGCCGCGGCCCTCTCGGGATGATCAGGTGACCAGGCCGGGGACGGATCGTCTGAGGGCACGGAACGGCAACCGAACGTGGCTCGGTACTGTGGGCGGCGCCCTGCCGGTTCACCCGGAAATCCAGCCACCGTGCGGAACGGAGAACACATGTCTTCGTCAACCCCACCCGCCACGCCCGACCTCGCTCGCGCCGCGTGGGCGGAAGTCGAGCCGATCCACACGTGCATCTACTTCGCCCCGGAGACCGCCCCGACCTACCAGAGCATCGGCATGGAGTCGCTGGCGCAGATGTACTTCGCATCGCGCGGGGCTCCCCTGGGGCCCGTCGGTCCGGAGCTGGTCGCGGCCACCTTCTACAACTTCAATCCCGCGGTGGTCCGCACCGTCATCCCGGAGGCCTGGTCGGTGGCCTCACCCGACACGCTGGTGCGCGCCCGCCTGGAGATCGCGGACAAGTTCCTGCGCCGCGTCCTCGGGGAACAGACCGTGCGGTCGCCCGAGATGCGGGAGGCCGCGGACCTCGCCCGCACCGCGGCGGAGTCGGCCGCGCTGCACCCGCACGGGCGCCCGCTGTTCGCCGGCCATGCCGGACTCCCCTGGCCGGAGGACCCGCACCTGGTGCTCTGGCACGCCGCGACGCTGATCCGGGAGTTCCGCGGCGACGGCCACATCGCCCTCCTGCAGGAGGCTCATATCGGACCGGTGGAGGCGTTGGTGAGTTCCGTGGCGACCGGAAAGTACTCCTCCGAGTTGCTGCTCAAGAGCCGGAGGTGGAGCCGGGAGGACTGGGACGCGGCCGTGGCCCGCATGGTCGACCGCGGCCTCGTCGAGGTCGACGGTGAGGGCGAGCCGTCACAGACCACGGAGGGCAAGCGCTTCCGGGACGACCTGGAGGCACGCACCGACGTCCTTTCCCTTCCCGCCTTCGAGCCGCTCGGCGCCGACGGCTGTCGCCGCCTCGTGGAGCTGGTCTCCCCCTTCGCCGAGGCCATTCGCGCGCAGGACCTGATCCCCTTTACCAAGAAGCGGAGCTGAGCACGTCGGGCGCGGTGGAGCGCGCCCGACGCGGCCGCGCGTCAGCTCCGGTCCAGGGCCTCCTCGGCCGCGGCGAGGGCGGCGACGCGGTCCTCGGGGACCAGCCCGATGCGGGTGCGGCGGTCCAGGAGGTCGGAGACGTCCAGCGCGCCCTCGTGGCGGACCGCGAAGCGCAGCTCGGCCCGGGTGACCCCGTTGACGACCGGAGCGAGCAGGGCGGGGTCGCCCGCGGCCTCGTCGAGGACCTTCGACGCCTCCATCCCGTAGCGGGCGATGAGGCGGCGCGACGCCGGAACCCCGTCCAACGTGTTGCGATCAGCGGCGCCAACTAGTGGGAGTTCCCTGGTCCTGCATCTCCCCGCCGCCAGGTCGGCGGTCCGCACTGCGGCGTCCACGGCCTCCTGTGCCATGTTCCGGTAGGTGGTGAGCTTGCCGCCGACGACGCTGATGACGCCGTCGTCGGAGGTCAGGACGGCGTGCTTGCGGGACAGGTCGGCGCTGGAGTGGTCGCCTGTATCGAGCAGGGGGCGCAGCCCGGCGTAGGCGCCGATGACGTCGGAGCGCCGCAGCGGGGACGTGGCGACGCTGTTGAGGACGTCGAGCAGGAACGTGATGTCGGATTCCGGCGGCTCGGGCACGTCGGGAAGAGGGCCCTCCACCGGCTCGTCAGTGAGTCCGACGAACGCCCGGCCGTCCCCCTGCGGCAGGGCGAGGACGAAGCGGTTGAAGCTGCCCGGTACCGGAATCGTGATCGCGGTGCGCGGGTGGCCCAGCGCTTCCTCGGGCACCACCAGGTGCGTGCCCCTGCTGGGACGCAGCCGGAGTCCGGGGACCAGCTCGCCCGCGTACACACCGGTTGCGTTGATGACCGAGCGGGCGCGCACGTGCAGCTGTTCGCCGGTGAGGGTGTCGCGCAGGACAGCTCCGTCGCCCGCGGCCTGTTCGGCCGCGCAGCGGGTGAGCACCCGGGCGCCGAGCCCGGCCGCCGTGCGGGCCAGGGCCACCACCAGGCGGGCGTCGTCGGTGAGCTGGCCGTCGAAGGAGAGGATGCCGCCGCGCAGCCCCGTGTCGCGGACGCCGGGCAGGAGTCGGGCCGTCTGGACGCGGTTGAGCCGCCGGGAGCGGGGCAGGGTGCGCTTGTCCGTGCCGGCCGCCAGGCGCAGCAGGTCGCCCATCCCCACGCCGGCACGGGTCACGGCGGCATGGGCGGTGTCGAGGCCCTCGTGCAGCGGCACCACCATGGGCATGGTCCGGACCAGATGGGGCGCGGTCACACGCATCAGCACGTCGCGTTCGCGCGCGCTCTCGTAGGCGACACCGACCTGGGCTTTGGCGAGGTAGCGCAGCCCGCCGTGGACGAGCTTGGAACTCCACCGGCTGGTGCCGAACGCGAGGTCGTGCCGTTCGACGAGGAGGACGCTGAGCCCGCGGGCGGCGGCGTCCAGGGCGGCCCCGGCACCGGTCACCCCGGCGCCGATGACCAGTACGTCCACGTTCGGAGCAGCGGCGAGCTCGTCGAGCTCGCGGGCACGGCGGGCCGCGTTGAGCGACGTCGATCGGGTCATCGGTGCAGCACCTCACCCTTCTCTTGGCTGATGGGCCCGCCCCTGGGGTTATTCGCGGGGCGGAGCGGAGGCGGCCGACGTCGATGTCGCCGCGTCGTGGTCGGCATTCGTGGTGGACATTGGTGCCAGGTAGCCGTCCAACATCACGCGCGCCTCGTCGACCAGCTGGTCCTCGGTCATGACGTCGGTGGTCAGGCGGCGCGAGGTCGCCGTGTTCTGGATGACCAGCAGGACCATGCGGGCCATGGCGTCGGGGTCGCCGCGGCGGATCGAGCCGTCGCGCTGGCCCGCCTCCAGCTCCGGGCGGAGCAGTCCGAGCGCCACCGACTGGCCGGTTCCGAGGCGCTGGAATGTGTAGGTGGCCAGGAGTTCCGGCTCGTTGTCGACGATCCGGGTGAACAGGGGGTGGGACAGGAGGGCGCGGAGCACGCCCGTCGCCTGGGCGACGACGTTGTCGCGGGTGGAGAGCTCGTCGTGCTCGACCTTGTGGGCGAGCAGTATCGCGCGCAGTTCCCGGGTGAGGAGGTCGGCGACGAGCGAGGTGACGTCGGGCCAGCGGCGGTAGACGGTGGGACGGCTCACTCCGGCGCGTCGGGCGACGTCGGTGAGCGTCGTTCGACGGATCCCGAAGGCCTCCACGCAGGCGCGGGTCGCGTCGAGGACCTCGTCGTGAACGTTACGTCTTGACGTCATGTGTAAAACTGTACGGCATGAGCACGAACCGCGCCGCAGACATGTCCTGGTTCGCGTGGGGCGACCCGGAGCGGGCCACACCGCTGTCTGAGTCCCTCCGGGACCTCATCGCGCAGACCCTCGGGGCCGAGCTGCGGGATCTGCCGCCCGTCGACGAGGCGGACGTGCGCCTGCCCTCCTCGGCCCTGGACGCCACCGCGCGTGCCGCGCTGGAGTCGGCGGTGGGCGCGGAACACGTGCGGACCGACGCCCCGGCGCGGCTGCGGCACAGCGGCGGCAAGAGCACGCCCGACCTGCTGCGCCGCCGCGCGGGAGACGCCGACCCCGCGCCCGACGCGGTGGTGCTGCCCGCCGACCACGACGAGGTCCTGGCCGTGCTGCGGGCGTGTGCCGAGCACCGCGTCGCCGTCGTCCCCTTCGGCGGCGGGACCAGCGTCGTCGGCGGGGTCGACGCTCTGCGCGGCGGGTTCGCGTCCGTGGTCGCACTCGATCTGCGCCGCCTGGACCGGCTGGTCTCCGTCGACCACGAGTCGATGACCGCGACGCTGCAGGCGGGCCTGCGCACGCCGGAGGCCGAGGAGCTGCTGTCCGCGCACGGCTACACGCTCGGCCACCTGCCGCAGAGCTTCGAGTACGCCACGATCGGCGGGTACGCGGCGACGCGCTCCAGCGGCCAGGCCTCGGCCGGGTACGGGCGGTTCGACGACATGGTGATGGCGCTGAAGGCCGCCACACCCCGCGGCAGCCTGGACCTCGGCCGCGCCCCGGCCTCGGCCGCCGGGCCGGACCTGCGCCAGCTCCTGGTCGGCTCGGAGGGCACGTTCGGCGTCATCACGGAGGTGACGCTCCGGGTGCGCCCCCTCCCCGACGTCCAGCACGACGAGGCGTGGTCCTTTCCCGACTACGCGACGGGTGCCGCCGCCCTCCGGCGGCTCGCGCAGTCCGACGCCCGCCCGACCACCGCGCGGCTGTCGGACGAGACCGAGACCTTCGTCAACGCCGCCCTGTCCGGCAAGGAGGCCGCCGCCGGCTGCCTGGCCGTGGTGGGCTTCGACGGCACCGACGAAGCGGAGGTCGAGGCCCGCCGCGCGGCCGTGACCCGGCTGCTGACCGAGTGCGGTGGAACCCCGCTGGGCACCGAGCCGGTGTCCGAGTGGCGGCACTCGCGCTTCCACGGCCCCTACCTGCGCGACACGCTGCTGTCCGCGGGCGTCCTCAGCGAGACCCTGGAGACCGCCACCACCTGGTCCGGTGTGCTCCCGCTCTACGAGGCGGTCAGCGCGGCCCTGAAGGAGGCACTGGAAGGGCCGGAGGGCGGCGTGGTGACCATGTGCCACATCTCCCACACCTACCCGGCGGGGGCTTCCCTGTACTTCACCGTGGTGACGGCCGCGGGTGCCGACCCGCTGTCGCGGTGGGCCCGCGCCAAGCGCGCCGCCGGAGACGCGATCGCCGAGCACGGCGGAACGATCAGCCACCACCACGCGGTCGGCGCCGACCACCGCCCGTGGATGACGTCCGAAATCGGCCCGCTCGGCGCCGACATCCTGCGCGCGGTCAAGTCCGCACTCGACCCGGTCGGCATCCTGAACCCCGGCAAGCTCATCCCGGACGGGACGGACGAGAGCACCCAGGACGCGCACGCCTGACGGGCACCCCCACCGCGTCCCCACGACCACCCGGCCGCTGCCGCCGCTGCCCCTCTCTCCTCTCTCCCGGCGGTGGCGGCCGGGTTTCGCTCCGGGGACTCCCGGCGACGCCGCGCCCTCCGCCCTACGCTGGCCTACCGTGCGCATCGGATACGCGAGTGAACAGGGTCAGGGCGCGGTCAACGAGGACCGGGTGGCCGCGGGGGTGGACTGGGCGTTCGTCCTCGACGGGGCGACGGCGCCGCCGGGCGTCGACAGCGGGTGCCGACACGGCGTCGGCTGGCTGGTCGACCGGCTGGCCTGGGGACTCACGGCGGAGCTGGGCGCCGAGCACCGTCCTCCCCTGCCCGACGTGCTCGCCGCCGCGATCGAGCGCACGCGTGCCGCGCACGGCGGAGACTGCGATCTGGAGAACCCCGACAGTCCGTCGAGCACCGTCGCCATCGTGCGCCGTAGTGATACCGACGCGCGCCCTGGTGGCCGCGGCCGGACCGACATCCAGCTGGAGTACCTGGTCCTCGCCGACTCCGCGGTGCTCTTCGCGACCGAGGACGGCCGGGTGACCGCTGTGTCCGACGACCGCCTCGACCACCTGCCCGGCGGGCGCCCCTACACCCGTGAGGTGGTGCGCGCCGCGCGCAACGCGCCCGGTGGGTTCTGGGTGGCCGGGGCCCGGACGGAGGCCGCCTATGCGGCGCTCACCGGTACCACCGCCAGCGCTCACGGGCGATTCGCGCTGATGACCGACGGCTGCACCCGGCTGGTCGAGTACTACGGCCACACCTGGGAGCAGGTCTGGCTGCACCTCCACAAGAACGGTCCCGCGTCGCTCATCTCCTGGGTACGCGACGAGGAGCACCGCCGCGGGGTCATCCGCGGCAAACGGCATGACGACGCGACCGTCCTGGTGGGCGGGTTCGGGGCGCCCACGACGCACCCCGAGTGACGGGCGTCACCCTACCGATGGGTAGGATCGCTCCCGCCGCGTACCCGTGACGAGGAGGCGACATGGCCGAGACGCCCGCGTGGGCCCGTGATCCGGAGAGCCAGGTCCTGCGGGAGGAGCGGGACGGCGTCCTACTCCTCACCTTGAATCGCCCGGCCACGCTCAACGCCTGGAACCCCGTCATGGAGAAGCGGCTCTTCGACCTGATGGACCAGGCCGACGACGACCCGGCCGTGCGCGCCATCGTGGTCACCGGGGCCGGGCGCGGGTTCTGCGCGGGTGCGGATATGGAGGCGCTGGCCTCGGTCGAGCCGGGCACCTTCGAGCACGGCACGCGACCGCTCTCGTTTCCCACCACGCTGCGCAAACCGGTGATCGCGGCGATCAACGGGCCGGTGGCCGGGGTCGGTCTGGTGGTGGCGCTCTTCGCCGATCTGCGGTTCGCCGCCGACAACGCCAAGTTCACCATGGCGTTCAGCCAGCGGGGCCTGATCGCCGAGTACGGCGTCGCCTGGCAGCTCCCCCGTCTTGTGGGGACGAGCCGCGCGCTGGACCTGCTGCTCTCGTCGCGCGTGGTGCGGGGCGCCGAGGCCGAGCGGATGGGGCTGGTGGACCGGGCGCTACCGACCGAGCAGGTGCTGGAGGCGGCCCTGGACTATGCCCGCACCCTGGCGGCTACGTGCTCCCCCGCCTCGATGGCGGCGATCAAGGGGCAGATCTACCGGGCGTTGGAGACCGGCCTCGACGCGGCGACGGCGGAGGCCGACGCGCTCATGCCGCCGGTGTTCGACACCCCGGACTTCGCCGAGGGCATCGCCAGCTACCAGGAGAAGCGCCCGCCGGCGTTCCGCGGGCTGCCGCCGCGCGGCTGACCACCCCACCCCTTGCCGTTGATCTCGGAGATATTGGGGTCTCACGGGCGATTTTTACCCCAATATCGCCGAGATCAACGAAGGACCCATCACCCCGCCACTCCACTTATTAAGGGGCCGTCAAGGTCACCCCTGCGGCCATAAGAGGTGCATCAAGACCGCGATCAATGCCCGGTATGACCAGTTCAATCGCATCTGGCCCTACCGGTGGCGGTTTGAGCGAAAGGCGCTCCCCCGGCGTGGGCGGAAGGGAAATCGGTTTCATGCTCGACGTCGCGTACGTCGGCCTGACCCTCGTGTGCTTTGCGATCGTCGGGCTCATCGCGAGGGGGGTGGACCGCCTGTGACCACCTCCGTACTGGAAATCGTCGGGTTGGCCATCGCTGCCGCCCTGATGGTCTACCTGGTCGTCGCCCTCGTGAAGGCTGAGAGGTTCTAGGTGTCGGACACCGTGGCGGGGCTGCTGCAGATCGCCCTGCTGTTCTCCGTGCTCGCGGTCGTGTACGTGCCCTTCGGCGACTACATGGCGCGCGTCTACTCCAGTGAGCGCCACCTGAGGGTGGAGCGGATCGTCTACCGACTCTGCGGGGTCAACGCCGACAACGAGCAGCGTTGGTCGGCCTACCTCCGCGGCGTGCTGGCGTTCTCCCTGCTGTCCGTGCTGGCCCTGTACGCGCTCCAGCGCGTCCAGCAGTGGCTGCCGCTGAACATCGGGATGTCCCCGATGAGCCCGGACGGCGCGTGGAACACCGCCGTCTCCTTCACCTCCAACACCAACTGGCAGTCGTACTCCGGCGAGGCGGCCATGAGCCACCTCACCCAGATGGCCGGGCTCGCCGTGCAGAACTTCGTGTCGGCCGCCGTCGGCATCGTCGTCGCCATCGCGCTCGTGCGCGGCCTGGTGCGGCGCAGGACCGAACTGCTCGGCAACTTCTGGGTGGACCTCACCCGCACCGTCGTCCGCATCCTGCTGCCGATCTGCGTCGTCGGCGGGCTCATCCTGGTGGCCGGGGGCGCGATCCAGAACCTGGACCCGCACACCGTCTACGGCACGATCGACGGCGGCACCCAGACCATTCCCGGCGGCCCGGTGGCCTCCCAGGAGGTCATCAAGGAGCTGGGCACCAACGGCGGCGGGTTCTTCAACGCCAACTCGGCGCACCCGTTCGAGGGCCCCACCTCCTGGACCAGCCTGTTCGAGATCTTCCTGCTGCTGGTCATCCCGGTCTCCCTCACCCGCACCTACGGCACCCTGGTCGCCCGCGCCGGAGCCGGAACGCACAGGCACGGCCTGGCGATCCTGGCCGCGATGGGCGCCGTCTACCTGGTCTCGCTGGCCGGAACCATCGCCGGTGAGCTGCAGGCCAAGGGCGTCGCCACCGAGGCGGCCGGAGCCGCCATGGAGGGCAAGGAGGTCCGCTTCGGCGAATGGCTGTCCGCGCTGTTCGCGACGTCCACCACGAGCACGTCCACCGGCGCGGTCAACTCCTTCCACGACTCCTACACCGCGAGCGGCGGCGGCCTGCTGCTGTTCAACATGCTGCTCGGCGAGGTCACACCCGGCGGCGTCGGCTCGGGCCTGTACGGCATGCTCATCCTCGCGATGCTCGCCATCTTCCTCGGCGGGCTGATGATCGGCCGCACGCCCGAGTACCTGGGCAAGCGCATCGGGTCCTTCGAGATCAAGATGATCGCCCTGTTCGTGCTGACCACGCCGACCCTTGTGCTCGTCGGCACCGCCGTCGCCATGGCGCTTCCCGGAACGGTCGATTCGATGGCCAACGCCGACGTCAGGCCGCACGGCCTGGCCGAGGTCATGTACGGGTTCGCGTCCGGCGCCAACAACAACGGCAGCGCGTTCGCGGGCCTGGGCGCCGACACCTCCTTCTTCAACACCGCCATCGGTATGGCCATGCTGTTCGGCCGCTTCCTGCCCATGGTCTTCGTGCTCACGCTGGCCGGGTCACTGGCCCAGCAGCAACCGGCCCCCGAGACCGCGGGCACGCTGCCCACCCACAAGCCCCTCTTCGTCACCATGGTCGTCGCGACGACCCTCATCATCACCGGTCTGACGTTCTTCCCCGCGCTGGCGCTGGGACCGATCGCGGAGGCACTGAGCTAATGCCTGACGCTGACACTGCTACCCCCGTGCGGCCGCGCGAGCAGACCGCCGAACACACCCCCGCTCGCAACGACACGTCCCCGAGCACGTTCTCCCCGGGCGCGCTGGCCGCCCAGTTCCCCACGGCGCTGGCCAAGCTGGACCCGCGGGTCATGGTCAAACAGCCCGTGATGTTCGTGGTCCTCATCGGCTCGGTGCTGACCACCGCCTACTGCGTGATCGACCCGAGCGTCTTCGCCATCGTCACCACGGTGTGGCTGTGGGCCACCGTCGTCTTCGCCAACCTGGCGGAGGCGGTCGCCGAGGGCCGCGGCAAGGCCCAGGCCGACACGCTGCGCAAGGCCCGTAAGGAGACCACCGCCCGCCTGCTCAAGAACGGTGAGGAGACCGTCGTCCCGGCGATTCGGCTCACCGTCGGCGACCGCGTGGTATGCGAGGCGGGCGACGTCATCCCCAGCGACGGCGATGTCATCGAGGGCGTCGCCAGCGTCGACGAGTCGGCGGTCACCGGAGAGTCCGCGCCGGTCATCCGCGAGTCCGGCGGCGACCGCAGCGCCGTCACCGGCGGCACCCGGGTCCTCAGCGACCGCATCATCGTCCGGATCACCGCCGAGCCCGGCGCCACCTTCCTGGACCGGATGATCTCCCTGGTCGAGGGGGCTGACCGGCAGAAGACGCCGAACGAGATCGCGCTCAACGCGCTGCTGGCGTCACTGACGATCTGCTTCCTGCTGGCTGTTGTCACCCTGCAGCCGTTCGCCACCTGGTCGGGCGAGTCGCAGTCGGTGCTGACGCTGGTCGCGCTGCTCGTCTGCCTCATCCCCACCACCATCGGCGCGCTGCTGTCCGCCATCGGCATCGCCGGGATGGACCGCCTGGTCCGGCGCAACGTCCTGGCCATGTCCGGGCGCGCCGTCGAGGCGGCGGGCAACGTCAACACGCTCCTGCTGGACAAGACCGGCACCATCACCCTCGGCGACCGGCAGGCGCACGCGGTCCTGCCCATCGACGGGGTCACCCAGGCGAAGCTGGCCGAAGCCGCGCTGTTGTCGAGCCTGGCCGACGAGACGCCCGAGGGCCGCAGCATCGTGGCGCTGTGCGAGATGCTGCTGGAGGGCCGGGACCTGTCGGCGGCCTCCACCGGCGCCGTCCCCATCGCGTTCAGCGCCGAGACCCGGATGAGCGGCATGGACCTGCTCGACGGCCGACGCATCCGCAAGGGCGCCGGTGCGGCCGTGCGCGTCTGGGTGGACGAGAACGGCGGGGCATACGACCCCGCGGTCACCGCCATCGTCGACCAGATCTCCGCCGACGGCGGCACGCCGCTCGTCGTGGCCGAGGCCACGGCGGACGCCGCGCGCGTCCTCGGTGTCGTCCACCTCAAGGACGTCGTCAAGGAGGGCCTGCGGGAACGCTTCGACCAGCTGCGTGCCATGGGCATCCGCACGGTGATGATCACCGGCGACAACCCGCGCACCGCCGCGGCCATCGCCAGGGAGGCGGGAGTCGACGACTTCCTCGCCGAGGCCACTCCGCAGGACAAGCTCGACCTGATCATGAAGGAGCAGGAGGGCGGTCGCCTGGTCGCGATGACCGGCGACGGCACCAACGACGCCCCCGCGCTCGCCCAGGCCGACGTCGGCGTGGCCATGAACACCGGGACGACCGCGGCCAAGGAGGCCGGGAACATGGTCGACCTGGACTCCGACCCGACCAAGCTGATCGACGTCGTGGCGATCGGCAAGCAGCTGCTGATCACCCGGGGCGCGCTGACCACCTTCTCGGTCGCCAACGACGTCGCGAAGTACTTCGCGATCATCCCCGCCATGTTCGCCGCGATCCCCGGCTACGGGGGCCTGGGGGCGCTGAACATCATGGGGCTGGCCAGCCCCCAGTCGGCGATCCTGTCGGCGGTGATCTTCAACGCCGTCATCATCGTGCTGCTCGTTCCACTCGCTCTGCGGGGTGTCGCCTACCGCGCGATGAGCGCGGCCCGAATGCTCCGCCGCAACCTGCTGATCTACGGGCTCGGCGGCCTGATCGCCCCGTTCGTCGGCATCAAGCTCATCGACCTCGTCGTCGCGTTGATTCCTGGATTGGCCTGATCATGCCCACCACACCCACCTGGCTGCGCCAGTACGGCGCCGCGGCCCGCATCCTGATCGTCATGACGGTGCTCGTCGGGCTCATCTACCCGCTGGCCATGACCGGCATCGCCCAGCTGCTGTTCCCGTCCCAGGCGAACGGTTCGCTGATCCGGAACGACGAGGGAGAGGTCGTCGGCTCCGCGCTCATCGGACAGAACTTCGATGGCGACGCGTGGTTCCACACCCGACCCTCGGCCGCCGGGGACGAGGGCTATGACGGCGGTTCCAGCTCCGCGTCCAACCTCGGCCCCAACAGCGAGGAGCTGCTGCAACAGATCGAGGACCGCAAGGCCCAGGTCGCCGACCGGGAGGGCGTCGACGAGGACGAGGTTCCCGCCGACGCCGTCACCGCGAGCGGCAGCGGGCTGGACCCGCACATTTCGCCGGACTACGCCGCGATACAGACACGGCGCGTCGCCGCGGCCCGCGGGATGTCCGTCGAGGAGGTCGAGAAACTCGTCGCCGAGCACACGGTCGGACGGTCCCTCGGCTTCATCGGGGAGCCCGGCGTCAATGTGATCGATCTCAACCTGGCCTTGGAGGACGCGCACTGATGTGCTTCCCCGCGAACGCGATCGAGCGAGCGTAGGCACCGATGTCGAACAGCTTCGGTCTCCGACGCATCAGCGGTGGAGCGGAGGCCGGGGCCAGGGAGTCGGCGGCTCCCCGGCCCCGGGCCGGCCTCTTCCATAGAAAAGTCGGAATATCCGACCAAAAGCAGCACAATGTATACGTGGCACGTGGAAAACTGCGCATCTATCTCGGCGCCGCGCCCGGGGTCGGCAAGACCTATGCCGCCCTGAGCGAGGCGCGGCGCCGTGCCGATCGCGGCACGGACATCGTCGTCGGGTTCATCGAGCCCCACGGGCGGCAGAAGACCGCCGACCTGCTCGACGGCCTGGAGGTGCTGCCCCGGCGCACGATCACGCACCGCGGGTCCGAGTTCGCGGAACTCGACATCGACGCCCTGCTGGCCCGAGCTCCAAAGGTCGCGGTCGTCGACGAGCTGGCGCACACCAATGTCCCCGGCACGCGCAACCCCAAGCGCTGGCAGGACATCGACGAGCTGCTCGACGCCGGTGTCGACGTCATCTCCACGGTGAACATCCAGCACCTGGAGTCGCTGAACGACGTCGTCGAGCAGATCACCGGCGTGCGGCAGCGCGAGACCATCCCCGACGAGATCGCCCGCCGTGCCGACCAGATCGAGCTGTGCGACATGTCACCGCACTCGCTGCGCCGCCGGATGTCGCACGGCAACATCTACCCGGCGGAGAAGGTCGACGCCGCGCTGTCCAACTACTTCCGCGAGGGCAACCTCACCGCGCTGCGCGAGCTGGCGCTGCTGTGGGTCGCCGACCGCGTGGATGAGGGCCTCGCCCGCTACCGGGGCGAGCACAAGATCCGGCAGACCTGGGAGGCGCGCGAGCGCGTCGTGGTCGCGCTGACCGGCGGGCCCGAGGGCGAGACGCTGATCCGGCGCGCCGCCCGGGTGGCCGCGCGCTCGCGCGGCGGGCAGCCGCAGCCCAGCCACCTGATGGCGGTCCACGTGGTGGCCAGCGACGGCCTCACCCAGATCCGGCCCGAGGCGCTGGCCTACCAGAAGCAGCTGCTGGCCCAGCTCGGGGGCACCTACCACCAGGTCATCGGGGACGACATCCCCACGGCGCTGCTGGAGTTCGCCCACGGGGTCAACGCCACCCAGATCGTGCTCGGCTCCTCCCGTCGGCGCAACTGGCAGTACATATTCGGCCCCGGCGTCGGTGCGACGGTCGCCCGGGAGTCCGGCGACATCGACGTGCACATCGTCACGCACGAGGAGGTGGGCCGCGGGCGGGGGCTGCTGCCGCCGCTGGCCGGGAACCTGGGGCGGCTCCGGCTGATCTGGGGGTGGGTGACCGGCCTGCTGGCCCCCGTTGTGCTCGCCGGACTCCTGCACCTGCCGTTTCTCGCCGAGGTCGGTCTGCCTACGGAGATCCTGCTCTTCCTCTGCCTCACCGTCATCGCGGCGATGATCGGCGGCCTGTGGCCCGCGCTCGCCGCGGCGCTGTGGGGCAGCTTCCTCCTCAACATCCTGTTCACGCCGCCGGTGCACCGGCTGACGATCACCGAGCCCGACAACATCATCGCGCTGATCATCTTCGTGGTGGTGGGGGCGCTCGTCGCGATCGTCGTCGACCTGGCCAAACGCCGCTCCGTCCAGGCCGCGCGCGCCCGCGCGGAGGCCAGCACGCTGAGCCTGCTCGCCGGGAGCGTCCTGGGCGGCCAGGAACCCCTGCCCGCGCTGCTGCAGCGAATCCGTGAAACCTTCGGGCAGCAGTCCGTGGCCCTGCTGGAGCAATTGGACAGCAGCCGGTGGCGGTGCCTGGAATCGGTGGGCGACACGCCCTGCATGTCCCCCGACGACGCCGATGCGCTGGTGTCGGTCAGCGACTCGCTCGCGCTGGCGCTGCGCGGGCACATGCTTCCCGCGGCCGACCGGCGGATCCTCGGGGCCTTCGCCACCCACATCGGGATCGCGCTGGAACGGCAGCGGCTGGTCGGGGACGCGGCCGAGGCCCGGCGGCAGGCCGCCGGGAACAAGATCCGCACCGCCCTGCTCGCGGCCGTCTCCCACGACCTGCGCACCCCGCTGACCTCGATCAAGGCCAGCGTCTCCAGCCTGCGCTCCACCGAGATCGCGCTGGACGAGGAGGACCGGGCGGAGCTGCTGGAGAACATCGAGGATTCCACCGATCGGCTCAACGGCCTTGTCGGCAACCTGCTGGACATGAGCCGTCTGCAGACCGACACCGTGCGCCCCAAGATGCGCGCGGTCGGTCTGGAGGAGGTCGTCCCGGCGACCCTGATCGGCCTGCCGCCCGACAGCGTCCGGGTGGACGTGCCCGACCACCTGCCGCGCGTGCGCGTCGACTCCGGTCTGCTGGAGCGCGCCGTGGCCAACGTCGTGCAGAATGCGGTGCGGTACAACCCCGCCGGCGCGGACCCCGTGCGGGTCGCCGCCAGCGCCCTGGGCGACAAGGTCGAGCTGCGGGTCGCCGACCACGGGCCGGGGGTGCCCGACGAGGCCAAGGACCGGATCTTCGAGGCGTTCCAGCGCCTCGGCGACGCGCCCCGGGGCACGGGGGTCGGCCTCGGCCTCGCCGTGGCCAAGGGGTTCACCGAGGCGATGGACGGCACCCTGGTCGCCGAGGACACCCCCGGCGGCGGACTCACCATGGTCCTCACATTTGCCAACGCCACAGCGAAGCCGGTGGGTAGCACTACGAGGACGGGGGACGCCGTCTCGGGAGAGCCGTCCACCAATTCGACGGCCCCGTCCGGCACCAACACGAACAGAGTCACGGAAACCGAGGATGCGTGATGCGAATACTCGTCGTCGATGACGACGCGCAGATCGTCCGAGCCATGCGGATCAACCTGCGGGCACGGGGCTATGACGTGGAGACGGCCGGCGACGGGGCGTCGGCCCTGCGCATCGCGGCCAAGCAGCCGCCCGACGTCGTCCTGCTCGACCTGGGCCTGCCCGACATGGAGGGCGGGGACGTCATCGAGGGGCTGCGCGGGTGGACCTCGGTTCCGATCATCGTGCTGTCGGCGCGGCACTCGGCCAGTGAGAAGGTGCGCTCGCTCGACCAGGGTGCCGACGACTACGTGACCAAGCCCTTCGGCATGGACGAGCTCCTCGCCCGTATCCGCGCGGCCCAGCGCCGCTCGGTCCACGTCGAGGAGGCCCCGGTGGTGAACACTCCGACGTTCACCGTGGACCTCGGGGCCAAGCGGGTGACGCGTGACGGCCGCGAGGTTCGG
The DNA here is from genome assembly GCF_002263495.1 of Nocardiopsis gilva YIM 90087. Taxonomy (NCBI): domain Bacteria; kingdom Bacillati; phylum Actinomycetota; class Actinomycetes; order Streptosporangiales; family Nocardiopsidaceae; genus Nocardiopsis; species Nocardiopsis gilva. Next base: position 5,354,624 of record NZ_CP022753.1, read on the forward strand.
CTCACCCCCACCGAGTGGCACATCCTGGAGATCCTCGCCCGCAACGCGGGTCGGCTGGTGAGCCAGCGCCAGCTCCTCCACGACGTGTGGGGACCCGCGTACCAGAGCGAGACCAACTACCTGCGCGTCTACCTGGCCCAGCTCCGCCGCAAGCTGGAGAAGGACCCCGCCCACCCCAGGCACCTGATCACCGAGGCGGGCATGGGCTACCGGTTCGAGAAGGACGGCTGACCGGCCCGCCCCTGCCCCCGTCCGCCCCTCCCGCGATGCTCATGGGGATTCTGTCCAAATACCGGCGAAATTCGACAGAATCCCCGTGATCAGCGACTGATGAGCTCCGAACGCCCGCACGGCGGAAGTGCCCTCACGCGAAGCGAGACAGCGGCGTTTCGGTCAGGCCCGGGGGCGCCAACCGGCCCGACCGGATCCGCGCCCCGGCGATCCCGGGGCGCGGGGCCTACTTTTTCTCCCTCAGGAGCTCCCGGCGGACCTTGTAGAGGTGGTCGGGGCTGTCGGTGAAGACGCCGTCCACGCCCGTCCGCAGGACCGCGATGTAGTAGCTCCGGTAGTCGCCGTAGGCCGTGGGGTCGTCGCCCTTCCGGTACCCGGCGGGGAGGAACTCGTTCTCGCTGCGCAGGGTCCAGGGCGTGACCAGGAGGTCGCGGTCGTGGGCGTCGGCGACCAGGGAGGTCGGCTCCCCGGCCAGGCCGTCGTCGCCGATCGGCAGTACCCAGCGCATGGTCGGGCCGATGGCGTCGGCGTAGGTGGCGATCTCGTCCAGTCCCTCGGGCGTGGTCAGGTGCCGCTGGTGGCCGCCGATGAGCTGGACCACCGGGATGTCCACCCGGTCGTTCAGCTCGCGGGCGCTGTCCGGCTCGAAGGACTGGACGACGACCGGGGCGTCCTCGTCGCTGAGGCCGCGTTCGTCCAGGATCTCGGCGAATTTGCGCTCCGCGTCCAGACCGATCGAGTCGAAGTACGCCCCGTGCTTGATCTCGGGGATGACCTTGAGGTCGCGTCCGGTCGTCGCGGCGACGGCGTCGCGCAGGTCGAGGACCTCCTCGAAGGTGGGGATCTCGTACTTGCCGTCGTGGCGGGCGCTGCGCGGGCGGATGTCGGGGAGGCGTTCGACGGCGCGCAGGGTCTTGATCTCGGCGAGCGTGAAGTCCTCGGAGAACCAGCCGGTGACCCGCTTGCCGTCGATGGTCTTGGTGGTGCGGCGGTCGGCGAACTCCGGGTGGTCGGCGACGTCGGTGGTGTCGCTGAGCTCGTTCTCGTGCCGCGAGATAAGGTGGCCGTCGGAGGTGGGCACGAGGTCGGGTTCGATGACATCGGCGCGCATCCGAACGGCCAGGAAGTAGGAGGCCAGTGTGTGCTCGGGCCGGTAGGCGGAGGCGCCGCGGTGGGCGATGATCCAGGGAACCTCGACGATGGAATCCACCGGTCTCTCCTGCCGCGTCGCGTCGTGGGTGGCGGGTTCGGCGGCCGCCGGGGCGGCGCCCGCCAGCAGGCCGAGAACGATCACGGGTGTGGTCAGGGCGATCCGGCGCGAAGCCGCCGCGTAGTGCCGCATGGGTCTCCTTCGATCTCCGCTGTCGTCTCAGACGGTGCCCTGGGGCACACAGTGCCCGCAGTGAACGGCGATGGCGTCGCAGTCTGACGATCGACCGCGTCGTGCCGATTCACCGGGTCTGAACGAAAACCCACGCGCCGTGGAATTGTCCACGCGGCGTCCGGTTGTGGACGGGAGCCGTGACACTGGTGCGGCGCCCGTGATAGGAGGCGGCCCGCCGTCCCCGCGGGGGCGGCGAACCGTGGGCGGGGGTGGGCCGGCACTGCTGGGTCCCCGGGAGGGCCGTCAGCAGGCGCACAGGTCCAAGAGCATCCGGAACTCGTCGGTGTCGGCGCGGCCGCGGTTGGCCAGGGCCACCGCGAAGATGGGGGCACACGCCCTGCACCAGGCGAGCAGGCGGTCGGAGGGCACCCCGATGACCGGGGCGAGTACGGCGATCCTGCGCTCGACCTCCTCCAGGCTGGCGGCCTTCCACAGCGGCCAGTCGATGGCGTCGGCGGCGGCGTCGCCGACGCAGGCGCGGGGGTCGACGGCGACGAGTCCGCGTTCGTGTCCACCGTCGAGGACGTTGCCGGGGTGCAGGTCGCCGTGGAGCGGGACGATGTCGTCCTCGCCGTGGGCCAGTGCCCGCGCGCGGGCGTGGCCGTGGTGGACGAGGGCGGCGGACACGACGTCGGCGGCGGCGCCCTCTTGGCGGTACCGATCCCACATGTCGAAAACGAAGTTGATCCTGCTGATGAGGGGATGCAGCTCGCCCAGTTCGTCGCGGGGGACATCGGCCGAGTGCAGGTCGCTGATGAGAGCGCCGATGGTCTCCATCGGCGGCACCACGCCGTTGAGGGCGACCGTGCGGCCCGTTCCGATGGCCTCCAGTAGGACGGCGCCGCGCTCCGCGTCGACCTCCCACACCGCCGGAACCCGCCCCGTGGGCTCCCAGATCCGGAGGATGCGTGCCTCGGAGGAGCCGAGCCTGGGGTCGGGGGAGATCTTCAAGATGCCGGCGCTGCCATCGATGCGGCGGCAGTGCACCACGACCGATGTCCTGCCGTGCGGTGCCGGGCCCAGCACCGTGAGCTTCCATTCCGCCGCAAGGTCGTCCACGAGGTCGGGGAGCCCGGCCAGCCAGTCGTCGGCCCTGCTACCGAATCTGCGCAACAGCCGCTCGCGCTGTTTGGCGTCGACTAGTTGCGCTGTGACGTCACTCATGCGTCCACCTTACGAATCGGCCCCGCCTGTGACCCGGGAATCATGTTGCCTCTCCGCTACCACCGGGAAAACCCCACACCCGGCTCTCACCGGCGGGGGACATCACAGGGATCCCTACCCCGGTGGCCGTCGGTCATATACCCACCCGGGGCATTACCATGACCACGTGATCGCAACGGGGGACAAGGGTGCCGCGTGTTCGGCGTGGGCACGCCTGCTGTTGCTGACGCTCGTCCTGCTGGGTGTGGGGGCCATGCACACGCTCGGCCACATGCAGGTGGACCGTTCCCCCGTTGGCGCGCACGCGCTGTCCGTGTCCGCGGCGGCGTCCGGTCCGCTCTCCACGACCGCCCCCGCATCTGGGAGCACTGCCGTGCGCACCGACGGCACCGACGGGTGGACGGAGTCCGGATCCGTGACCGCGGTATCGCAGGTCACCAGCGATGATGGTGCCGATCACCGCGCCACGGTGCGGTTGGATCCCACAAGCGTGTGCCTGGGGGTCGAGGTTCTGGTCCTCACGCTGGCGTGGGTGGCCATCGGCGCCTTCGCGCGCTGGCTGGGTCGCCTCCCGGGGAGATCATGGCCGTCGCGGATCGTCTCGACGGTGGCCCCGCCCGCATCTCCCCCATCCCTCGCGGCGCTTCAGGTGCTGCGGATCTAGATGCCCCAGGGGTGGAGTGCGTCCACGGCACCCCGCCCGATATCGGACCGACCACCTGTAGCACGGCGCGCTGGCCCGAATTCGCCACCCGCGTCCGCGTTGACGAGAAGGACACACGCATGACCACGCGCAAGCACGTTCTGCTCCTGCTGCCCACGGCCCTGGCCGGGACCGTGATCCTGGCCGCCTGCGGGGGTACCGGCGGCGGCGATGGCGCCGCTCCGACCACGGAGCAGACTGCCACGGCCGCCGCCGACTTCAACGACACCGACGCCGAGTTCGCGCGGATGATGATCCCCCACCACGAGCAGGCCGTGGAGATGTCGGACCTGGCCGAGAAGAACCAGGCCGGGACGCAGGTCCAGGATCTCGCGGACAAGATCTCCGCGGCCCAGGGACCTGAGGTCAGGAAGCTGAAGGGCATGTTGACAACCTGGGGTGAGAAGCCGCTGTCCGACGACGCGGCGGCCGAGGTCATGGACGGCATGCTGACCCCGGACCAGATGGCCGACCTGAGGAAGGCCACGGGCACCGAGTTCGACCAGCTGTACCTGGAGCTGATGGTCGAGCACCACGAGGGTGCGGTCGAGATGGCCCAGAAGGAGATCCACGACGGTGTCAACGCCGATGCGATGCAGATGGCTGAGGACATCGTGGACGCCCAGGAGTCCGAGATCTCCTCGATGAAGGGCATGCTCGGCGATTCCGGAACCGATGGCGGCAGGAAAGCCGCCGCGGACGGCTAGGGACGACGGCGGGGACGGCAGCCAGAGCTGATCTCGCGTGGAAGGGCACCGGCACGCCGGTGCCCCTCTTCTTTCCGTGTGGGCCCCGCCGACCGGAATACCTGTGCCGGTCCGCGTGTTTCCTTGACAGGTGTATACCCCCTAGGGGTATACAAGGACGTAGGGGGCTACACGGAAGGAGCACGACCGTGGCATCCGACGACGCCCAAGGGCACGCGCACGCCCGCCACCACGAGCAGCGGCACCACCAGGGACAGGACGCCCACCAGGGGCACGACGGCCACGAGGGCCATGGCGGCGGCCGCGGCGACCACGCGGCGGTCTTCCGCGACCGGTTCTGGTGGAGTCTGCTGCTCAGCATCCCCGTGGTGCTGACCAGCCACATGATCGCGGGGTGGTTCGGCTACCACGTCCCCGAGTCACTCACCTGGATCCCGCCTGTGTTGGGGATCGTCGTGTACGTCTACGGCGGCTGGCCGTTCCTCACCGGAGCGGTGTCCGAGCTCCGCTCCCGGCAGCCCGGGATGATGACGCTGGTGGCCATGGCCATCACGGTCGCGTTCGGGTCGAGCGCCATGAGCGCGCTCGGCTATGTCAGCGCGGAACTCGACTTCTGGTGGGAGCTGGTACTGCTCGTCACCATCATGCTGCTCGGACACTGGCTGGAGATGCGCGCCCTGGGGCAGGCGTCCAGCGCGCTGGAGGCCCTTGCCTCCCTCCTGCCCGACACGGCGGAGCGCGTCGGCCCCGACGGCACGATCGAGGAGGTGGACTCCGCCCGGCTCGACCCCGGCGACACCGTCCTGATCCGCTCCGGCGGCCGCGTCCCAGCCGATGGCACGGTCACCGAGGGCGCGGCGGCCATGGACGAGTCCATGATCACCGGGGAGTCGCGCACCGTCACGCGCAGCGGTGGCGACCACGTCGTCGCCGGGACCGTCGCCACCGACTCCGCCCTGCGCGTGCGGGTGGACGCCGTCGGTGAGGACACCACCATCGCCGGTATCCAGCGGCTGGTCGCCCAGGCCCAGGAGTCGCGCTCCCGCGCCCAGACGCTCGCCGACCGGGCGGCCGCGCTGCTGTTCTGGTTCGCCCTCAGCGTCGGTATCATCACCTTCGCCGTGTGGTCGCTGCTCCTCGGCGACCCCAGCTCGGCGATCACCCGGACGGTCACCGTCCTCGTCATCGCCTGCCCACACGCCCTCGGTCTCGCGATCCCGCTGGTCATCGCGATCTCCACGTCGATGTCGGCGCGGGCGGGAATCCTGGTCAAGGACCGACTGGCGGTCGAACGCATGCGGACCGTCGACACAGTGCTGTTCGACAAGACCGGCACACTCACCATGGGCCGCCCGGCGGTGGCCGGTGTGGCCGCGGCGGCCGCCACGACCGAGGAACAGGTGCTGGCCCTGGCCGGCGCCGTGGAGTCCGACTCCGAGCACCCGTTGGCACGGGCGATCGTGCGGGCCGCCGAGGAGCGGGGCGAGGTGCCCCGCGCGACGGGCTTCCGCTCGCTGACCGGGCGGGGTGTCCAGGCGTCCGTGGACGGCGCGTCGGTGTACGTCGGCGGGCCCGCGCTGGTCGCGGAGCTGGACCTGGCCGAACCGGCCTCCCTAGAGGGTCCCACCGGCGGCTGGCGGGACCAGGGGGCCACCGTGCTGCACGTCATCCGCGACCACGAGGTCATCGGAGCGATCGCGCTGGCCGACGAGGTCCGGCCGGAGTCGGAGGAGGCCGTGCGGCAACTGCACGAGAAGGGGGTCCGGGTCGCGATGGTGACCGGCGACGCCCGCAACGTCGCCGACGCGGTGGCCGCCCGGCTCGGGCTCGACGAGGTGTTCGCCGAAGTGCTCCCGGACGAGAAGGACGGGGTCGTGCGCGACCTGCAACAGCGGGGGCACCGGGTGGCGATGGTCGGTGACGGGGTCAACGACGCCCCGGCCCTGGCCCGGTCCGACGTCGGGATCGCGATCGGCGCCGGCACCGATGTCGCGATCGAGTCGGCCGGGGTCGTGCTGGCCTCGGACGACCCGCGCGGGGTGCTGTCGGTCCGGACGCTCTCGGGGGCCGGATACCGGAAGATGTGGCAGAACCTGGCATGGGCAGCCGGCTACAACGTCGTCGCGGTACCGCTGGCGGCCGGGGTGCTGGCCCCGATCGGGTTCGTACTGGCCCCGGCGGTCGGCGCGATCCTGATGAGCCTGTCCACCATCGTGGTCGCGCTCAACGCGCAGCTGCTGCGCCGCGTCGACCTGGCGGCGTGACGGCGACCGGGGCCGGCCTACCGGGTCTGTCGTGCCTTCACCATCGCCCACACGGCGAGCGCGACGATCAGTCCGATGAAGACCACGCCGAGGACGAGGGCGAGGAGGACGAGGACGACGAACGTGAGGAACATGCTCTGACCCTAGATCCGCGTGTGGGAACGTCGCACGCCTACGCGCGGATGATCCCCCGTGGACAGGTGGTGACATGCGGGAGCGGGTCCCCCTCACCCCGAAGGGGGGACCCGCTCCCGCATGTCACCGGAACGCCGGTCGGCTCTTCAGGCCGCCAGGCGGGCCTTGGCCGCGCGGTGCTGGGCCAGCAGCGTGTCCACGACGAGCGAGGAGGGCCAGAGAGGAGCTGTGAGGGAGACACCGTCGAGGCTGCGCAGGCGGTCGTAGTCGGCGCCTTCGACCAGCCGCCAGGTGGCGATCGACACCCGGCCGTGGCCGTTGCGCCGCAACCGCTCCACCGCGTCGGGCACCGAGGGGGCCCAGCCGTTGGTGTACCCCACCTGCACCGGGGCGCCCAGGCGGCGGCTGAGCATCCGCGCCACATCGGCCACCTCGTGGCGCTCCTCCTGGGCGCTGCCGCCGTCGGCTGCCAGCACCACACCGTCGCGCCGCGTCCAACCGGCCTCCGTCAGCCGACCGGCGAGGTCGGCGACGATCGAGGGCACCGCTCCCAGCGGCGCGGTCGGGCACGCGTCCACGCGATCGGCCAGGTTCAGCGTGGCCAGTTCGGCGAACATCTCCGCGCTGGCGTGGTCGCCGCCGGCGAGGAAGGCGGGAACCACGACGATCGGGCCGTCGACGGCCCGCACGGCCTCATTCACCTCTGGCCCGGATCCGAACGCCGGGACCACCGGCGCCTCACCGCGATCGGCGACCGCTTCGGCGAGGTCGCAGAGGGCATCCCTGCGATGCGTGTCACGCGAGTCATCGGCAACGAGAACCATCGTTGGGACCATATCCGTCTCCTTACGAATCACCGACTATCGCCGGCCCGCTACCCTCGACCATAGGGTCCGGCGGTTTCTCACGAATAACCTCGTGTTACGCACGTGAAAACTGAAGTCTGATCAGCGAAGGCAACCTCCTCGCAAAGAGAAGGGAAAGATCGCAAAGGGGGAGGGCGCCAAATGCGACCGTTCGCGAACCGAGGGGGAGCACCATCGCTCCGGCCTGCGCTGACGCTCACGTGAAACCGGGGCCTGACCACCAGGTCAGTTGATCCAGGGGGGATTTCCACTCCGATCCACACTCATTCTTCGGCGACATCGTGATCTCCGGGAACAACGGCTGTGACCATCAACACATCCCGTAATCACACGAATCTCGACCTCTCTACAGAGCCCACAGAAGTCCATGAATGAACAATCGGATCTCAACATCCCTGGGAAATCAGCGATACCCGCTTCCGACACGAATTAACGTGACGTAGGTCCCTCCCGAAAGGTGGCGTGAGAATTCACGTGCAAATGCGCTCGCAGTACGATCTCGGACGCGCGCGGCTCGCCCGGCCCACCGGACTCGGGGGGAGCATGCGCACCGCCGGACGCGATCACGCGGCATCGTTTAGCATCACCGCCCAACCACGTCAAGAGAGCAGCATCCCCACTTCATCCCACGTGAGTACCTCCCTGACATGGGAAGACAGGATGCGGATCGCGGATGTTCACTTGCCATCGACTGCTGCACCTCTCAGACTTAGGCCCTGAGGAGCAGTGCTTGGCGCTCCTCCAACGGACACCGGACGGTGCCTTCCCCCGGGCACCCGTCCTCCCACGGGGTCGGACAACCGAACAATTCGGATGCCACCGGGTGCCACGGCCAGCCGGTGGACACACGGAGGAGCCGGCATGAGCCAACCGGCACGATCCGCGAGCCCCGAGCGCAATTCAGACTGGAGACCGTATGGCGATCCACCCCCGCGTGCAGGCCCTTGTGCAGGCGTTCCTCCACCATGCGGACAGTGAGGCGCCCGGGCTCGTCGAAGGGCTGTACCTGACCGGTTCGGTCGCCCTGGACGACTTCCGCCCGCACGCCAGCGACGTCGACTTCGTCGCCGTGACCACCCGCACGCTCACCGCCGCCGACCGCGACGCCCTACGCCGCGCACACGCCCGCACCCGCGCGCAGATCCGCCGCCCCCAGTTCAACGGCATCCACGTCACCTGGGACGACCTCACCGAGGACCCGATGTCGTGCGGTCCCGTCGCCTCCGTCCTCGGCGGCAGATTCAAGGACCAGGCCGCCGCCGAGATCAACCCGGTCACCTGGCACGTGCTCGCCGAACGCGGCGTCACGGTGCGCGGTCCGGTCCCGGTGGAGCTGGCCGTGTGGGACTCCCCCTCCAGCCTGCGCGACTGGTCCCTGGGCAACCTCGACGAACAATGGCGCCGCTGGCGGGCCAAGGCCGGGCGCCTGGTCACGCCGCGGGGTCTCGCGGTCCTGGGGTCGCTGGCCCCCTCCTGGAGCGTGCTGAGCGTCAGCCGCCTCCACTTCACCCTCAACACCGGGGAGATCACCTCCAAGTCCGGCGCCGGGATGTACGCGCTGCACGCCTTCCCCGACCGGTGGGACCGCATCGTCAACGAGTGCCTGCGGATCCGGCGCGACAGCAAGCTCCCCTCGCTGTACGCCAACGCCCTGGCACGGCGCCGCGCCGCGCTCGACTACATCCAGATGGTGCTCGACGACGCGCTCGCCCCGCAGATGGCCTGACGGCGACGGGACGCCGGGACGCCGAGCACGCGGTGGCCGGTGGACGGCCATGCACCGTTCCGCCCCGTGCGCGGCTAATGTGTGACCCATGAGCAAGCGTCCCATCGTCTACTTCGGCGACCCGGTCCTCGTGACGCCGACAGCCCCCATCACCACGTTCGACCGGCACACCGACGCTCTCGTCCGCGACCTGCTCGACACGGTCGACGCTCCAGGACACGCGGGCGTGGCGGCCACGCAGATCGGTGTCGGGCGGCGCGCCTTCAGCTACAACGTCGAGGGAACCATCGGCTACGTGATCAATCCCGAGATCGTCGAGCTGTCGGAGGAGACCCAGGAGGACAGCGAGGGCTGCCTGTCGGTCCCCGGACTCTGGTTCCCGACGAAGCGGGCGATGCACGCCGTGGTCACCGGGGTCGACAAGCGCAACGATCCGGTCACCGTGCGCGGTTCCGGTCTCATGGCGCGCTGCCTGCAGCATGAGACGGATCACCTTGACGGGATGCTCTACCTCGATCGCCTGGACCGCGACACCCGGCGCGAGGCGATGCGAGAAGTCCGGCAGTCAGCCTGGTTCCTGCGCGAGGAACCGGCCGAACCCGCCGCCTCGAAGCTGCCCAGCGCCTTCGGAGGAATGTCCTGATCACACGGGAATCAGGCATAAATCCTCTACGATCACTAGGCAGCTAACAGCGGAGTCTCGTATCGTCTGCTGAAGCATCGCGTGGCCCACGGGCACCTACCCACCCTCGAACCGCCCACATCACAACCCCCGGGCGGGGCCACAGGTCCGTCCACGGAGCGACCCCTTGACTCGAATGCACAACAACTCCCTACGTCCTGCGCGCCGTCCGCGCTCGGTGCGGCTGCTCGCCGGAGTCGCCGTCACCGCGGCGGCGACCCTCCTGACCCCCACGGCGTCCTACGCCGAGCCCGAGGACGAGGAGGTCAGCCTCGAGGAGCTCAACGAGCAGGCCGACGAGCTCGAGGACGAGTACGCGGGTGACCTCATCCAGTACGAGGACGCCAAGGAGAACGCGAAGAAGGCGAAGAAGGCCCTGAAGAAGGCCGACTCCGACCTCGCCAAGGCGCGCGACGACGTCTCCGACATCGCCGCCGCGCAGTACAAGAGCTCCGGTGTGGACCCGGTCATGGAAGTCGTGCTGAGCCGCAAGCCCGGAGGCATGCTGGACGACGCCGCCGTGGTCAACCAGATCGCGCAGACGCACACCGGTCGCCTCGACACCCTCAGCGACCTGAAGAAGAAGCGCGAGAAGGCGTCGAAGAAGGCCGCCAAGGAGCTCAAAGACGCCAAGAAGGTCATCGACGGGCTGAAAGAGCAGCGCGACGAGATCAAGAAGCGGATCGAGAAGTACAAGGAAGAGCGGGTTCCCAAGCCGCCGTCCGACGACAGCTCAGCAGGCGGCGGTGGCACCGGCACCGTCCCGGCGGGCGCCCGCGGCTGGGGATTCGACGGCGCGACCCCGCGCATGGCCGCGATCCGCGACGAAATCATCGGCAAGTTCGGCGCCCCCTACCCGGTCGGCTGCCAACGCAGCAGCAACGACGACCACGGCTCCGGCCAGGCCTGCGACTTCATGATGAGCGCCGGCGGCAACTACCCCTCCTCTGCCAACCAGCAGAAGGGCCAGCAGATCGCCGAGTACGCCAAGAACAACGCCGGCCGCCTGGGCGTCAAATACGTCATCTGGGAACAGAAGATCTGGGACTCCCGCAACCCGGGTGCCGGCTGGAAGCCGATGAACGACCGGGGCAGCGTCACCCAGAACCACTACGACCACGTGCACGTCTCGTCGTTCTGACCAACCGACGAGTCCGGGGGTTCACCATGCAACCGGTGGACCTGCTCGGTGGTGTCATGGACGTCCACCCGCAAGCATGATGCCGGGCCGGGGCTATGCCCCGGCCCGCGCTCTTATGCGCGGGTCATGTCCGTATAGCGGCCGGGGCGGATCACGGTTCCCTCCCAAGCCCATTCTCGGAACGGAACGGCGCGGGGTTCTCTCCCCCTCTTCTGTCGCCCATCGCAATGCCCCAGACCAGCCCAGCCACACATACGTCTAAGTATGTGACGCTCCGCGCAGTCTTCATGACTCATTCAGCGGATCGCAATGGCCCACCTGGGCTATATCAGAAATGGGCCTAATGGGGCCTGTCGGTGCAGCTCGACGATCCGTAGTTTCGACCCCAGCGGTGAGGAGGGACACAGTAGGCCGAAATGAGCGGCCCGCGAAGTACCGGCTCTAATCCGGACTCCGCGAGTGGCACCGTCCGCCGAACTCTCTCCCTCCCCCGATGCCGACGACCGCGCCCGTCGGCAGTACCTACAAGACTCACATGCTGATCTTGGGAGTGGGGCAACATGTGGAATAGGGATTGGGCTGGCAGGGGTCTGTGCCGGGAGACGGACCCTGACGCCATGTTCGTCCAAGGAGCCGCCCAGAATCGGGCCAAGCTCATCTGCCGGGGCTGCCCGGTGCGCACCGAATGTCTGGCCGACGCGCTGGACAACCGCGTGGAGTTCGGTGTCTGGGGGGGCATGACCGAACGCGAGCGCCGCGCCCTCCTGCGCCGACGGCCGGACGTCGACTCGTGGCAGAACCTCCTCTCGAACGCGCGCGACGCCTATGAGCAGAACTCCGAAGCCGAAGGGCAGCTTCTCGCCTAGTCGTCGTGGTGTGGAGGCCGTCCCCGGGAGTGGTGGGGACGGCCTCACCTTATGAGCGATCCGCGCCGCCCAGCAGTTCAGATGCTACTCACACGTTCGTACGGGCCGCATGGTTTCTCGAAGAGACGGCCACACTCGGTCACGTGGCCGTCATTCCCTCGGCCATCATCGGTCCGGTCGCGGCCCAGCTACCATCGGCGGAGCCCTGTCGACTGGTTTCCCTCGGTACCGGCCCCTGACCCACGGTCGCGGTTCGGACCGGACAGCCCGCAGGACCCCCCGGATTCCTGTCGCCGACCGAGCCCTGGGGCCCAGGGAAACAGCCAATGATTCTCGATCTCTCGGATGAAGCCACGCCGAACGAGCTGCTGCACACACTCGTACGCGGGTTTCGCATTCCCCTCTTCGCGCCGATAAAGCCCTTCATGCCCCGGTCGCTGCCGGAGTTCCGCGACGAACTCACGAAACTCCCATCGCCGCCCCGGGAAGTCCATCTGACCGGATGGGGCGAGTTCGCCGAGAAATGGCCCGAGCATGCCGAAGAGCTCCGCGGCATCATGGTTGAACACAGGGACCGGAACCCGGAAACAGTCGTCACCTACACGGACAGCCCGGCCGAGATCAGCACGGTCATCGACCTCGGTGGCGTGGCGGACGCGCGCGACCTGCACCTGCTGCTCAAGCAGGCGCTCGACTTCCCGTGGTTCTACGGCAAGAACTGGGATGCCTTCTGGGACGCCATCACCGGCCTCGTCGAGCTCCCGGCCGCGATCCGGTTCACCGGATGGCGGCACCTCGAAGCGGTCAGTCCCAGGGACGCCCGCATGCTGCGGCAGTGCTTGGATGACTACCTCGCTGAGAGCACCAGGGACGGGGAACACGTGACGGTGGTCTACGGGGATTGATCCGCTGCCCACGCCGAGCGCCGGAAAGCCGGTTGTCCGGCGCAGCGATCGGCCGTCTCAGCCGTTCTCGGGCTCCGGGACCGCCGCCTGGTTGGCGGCGAGCCATTCGGCGATGCGTTCGGCCCTGCGCGGGGTAAGGGAGCGTTCGGCGTGGCCCATGCCCGGTTCGATCCACAGTTCCTTGGGTTCGCTGGCGGCGTCGTGGATGCGGTGGGCGTGGACGAGGGGAAAGTAGCTGTCCCGATCTCCGTGCACGACCAGGAGCGGGGCCGGGGCGACCATGGGGGCGAGTTCGACCGGGTCCTGGGGCATGGGGTTCCAGGCCTGGTCGGTGACGCGGACTTGGCGGGCGACGCGGAGGAACCAGCGGCCCAGCGGCTGTTCCACACCGAAGTGCAGCAGCCGCATCCGGCTGGTTCCCCGGTAGAACCACTGGCTGGGTCCGCTCACCGCGACGGCCGCCGACACACCGCCGAACAGTCCGGCGTGGCGCACGACGACGGCGGCTCCCATGGAGAAGCCCACGGTGGCGATGGACGTGTAGCCGAGGCCGCGCAGGTGCTCGATGACCGCCTGCAGGTCGTAGACCTCATGGTTGCCGACCGTGCTGTCTCCCGTCGAGGCGTAGTGGCCGCGGAAGTCGAAGGTCATGACGTCGCCCACCGGCAGCATCCGGGAGGCGATCATCTTGGTGTCGGGGCTGCGCCACGTGCCGGTGAATCCATTGGCGAGGACGACCGCCGTGCCGCGCGTCGTCCTGGCGTCGGCGCGGATCAGGACGGAATCGAGGTGGACCCCGTCAGGGGTGGTCAGCTGCTGACGCTCGGGGCGAGACCGGGAGGTGAATTCTGAAAGGGCGTCGGACACCCCACCATCCTGCATGATCGCGCTTTCCCGAAGCACGGAAGGACGCACGTGTCTCCCCGGTAGGGGAGGCACTACCGGCGTGTACGTCGCCGCAGCGGAGAGGCGGGTTTCCGCTTCGTCCCCACCCGTCCCCTCCGGTGACTCGTGACACGCCTCACCTGGACGACGCGCCGCGCCGTCGCCGACCGCCGCCGGACCGAGCGGGCCGTCGAACAGCACCCTGGTCGGCGGACCGGCCGCGCCCACGGCGACCGCCCCTCCGCCCGGCACCGCGGCCCCCGCTGTGGCCACCGCGATCGCCGCCGGGGAAGAGCAGGCCGCGCACGTCGATGAGGATGTGCAGCAGGATCGGGATGATCAGGCTTCCCGTTCCCAGGTAGACCACCGTGAACAGCACACCGACCAGGCCGGGGCCGACCAGACCCCACCAGCCCTGGTAAAGGTGGGCGATCGCGAAGAGCACGCAGGAGATGATCGCCGCCGCCCACACCGGCAGGCCGAAGCTCACGCCGAGGGCGATGAACAGGCCGCGGTAGAGCAGTTCCTCACCGACACCCGCGGTCACGGCCAGCGCCGCGGCCAGCCGCCGCTCGGCGGCCGTGTGCGGGGTGAGGGCCTCGATCACCTCGGCGCCGGGGGTCGGCGTGGCGGGCAGCTGGGGGCCGGAGCGCTCCGGATCGTCCGGGTAGCCCTCGGGGCGGTGGTCGGAAGCGGCGTCCGGTCCGGCAGCCGCGTTGGCACCGATGCCGTAGGGCGCGTCGTATCCATGCCCCTGGTCGGGCGCGTAGCCGTAGGGTTCGTCGGCTTCGGGGGCCGCGGGACCGCGCCGCCGGCCGTGCCCCTTCCCCTTCTTTCCGCCGCCCCTGTTCCGGCCGAGCAGCCAGATCACGGCGCCTGCCACGGCGAAGCCGACGAGGGCGGCCAGCAGTGGGCCCCACTGGTCCGGCGCGCGCAGACCGAGGTCGGCGAGGGTCAGGGCGGGCGAGAGCACCAGGATCACGACGATGAGCGCGACCCAGAGCCACTGCAGGGCGATGGTCAGGCCGTAGAACCTCACCAGCGCGCCGGTTTCGGTCTCGCGTCGGCGGCGCAGCCAGGCGTAGGCGTAGCGTCCCAGAATCGGCTCGCCAATGGCGGCGTACGCCATCAGAACGATCCCGAGGATCATCGCGATGAGACTGAATTGGGGAATGCTCTCGGACCACGGCACGGCCACAGCCTAAGAGATTGGGACGGCCGCCACGCCGATTCTGGTCATGCCGCTGTTCAGTTTTCCGGCACCCCCGCACCACCTGCCGCTTCGCCACCACCACGGCACCCTGTGTTACCCCCCGTTTCCCCAAATGACCCCTTGTGATATCCGGCGTGAAAGGTGACGGTAGAGAGTGTCCCGCGTCACACTCGACGCGGACCGCCGGCGTCATCCGCATGGGAGTCGTAGGAAGAAGGTTGGGAAGCATGGCGGACAAATCCGGTCCAGCGACCACCGGCAGGGCACTTAAGGCCGACCGACCGACGGACATACGCAACGTCGTGCTGGTCGGCCATTCCGGAGCAGGAAAGACGACGCTGATGGAGGCCCTGCTGCACGCCTCCGGTGCCACGTCCCGGGTCGGGCGGGTCGAAGAGGGCACGACGGTCAGCGACTACGACGACGTGGAGATCCGGCAGAAGCGCTCGGTCAACCTCGCGATGGCCCCGTTCCGCTCGGGAAACGTGAAGGTGAACCTGCTGGACACGCCCGGCTACGCCGACTTCGTGGGCGACCTGCGCGCCGGGCTGCGCGCGGCCGACGCCGCGCTTTTCGTCGTCTCGGCGCTCGACGGCGTCGACGGCCGCACCCGCCTGCTGTGGGACGAGTGCGCGGCCATCGGCATGCCGCGCGCCGTCGCGATCACCAAGATCGACCACCACCGCGCCGACTTCGCGGGCACCGTGCAGGAGTGCCAGGCCGCCTTCGGCGACGGCGTCCTGCCGGCCTACGTTCCGGTGTACTCCGGCGAGGGCGACGCGCGCACCGTGCGGGGCCTGATGGGGCTGATCTCCCAGCGCTACTACGACCACTCCGGGCCGGAGCGGACCGAGAGCGCGCCGCCCGAGGGCCTCGACGGCGAGATCGACGCCATGCGCAACGCCCTGATCGAGGGGGTGATCCAGGAGAGCGAGGACGAGACGCTCATGGATCGCTACATGGAGGGCGGCGACCTCGATCCCGAGATGCTCATCACCGACCTGGAGGCGGCCGTGGTCCGGGGCGGATTCCACCCCGTGCTCGCGATCTCCTCGACCCAGGGCATCGGTATCCAGGAGCTGCTCGACGAGCTGCCCCGTTCCACGCCGTCGCCGGTCGAGCGGCGGCTCCCGGACGATGTGACCACGGTGGACGGTAAGCCCGTCACCGGGCTGAGCTGCGACCCCGACGGCCCGTTGCTGGCCGAGGTGGTCAAGACCGTCAGCGACCCGTACGTCGGCCGGGTCAGCCTGGTGCGCGTCTTCTCCGGAACGATGCGCCCGGACGCCGTCGTCCACGTCTGCGGGCACGGTCTGGCCGAGCGGGGGCACGACGACCACGACGTCGACGAGCGCATCGGCGCACTGTCCATTCCGATGGGCAAGAACAGCGAGCCCTGCGGCGAGGTCATCGCGGGCGACGTCTGCGCCGTCGCCAAGCTCACCCAGGCCGAGACCGGCGACACGCTCTCCGACAAGGAGCGCCCGCTGCGCATGCCGCCGTGGTCGTTCCCCGAGCCGCTGCTCCCGGTGGCGGTGAGCGCCGCCGCCAAGAGCGACGAGGACAAGCTGTCCCAGGCGGTCTCCCGGCTGTCGTCGGAGGACCTGACCCTGCGCGTGGAGGTGAACCCGGAGACCCACCAGATGGTGCTGTGGTGCACGGGCGAGGCCCATCTGGACGTGGCGCTGGACCGGCTGCGCGAACGCTACGGTGTCCGCGTCGAAACCGATGACGTGCGCATCCCGCTCCGGGAGACCTTCGCGGTCCCGGCCCAGGGGATGGGCCGCAATGTCAAGCAGAGCGGCGGGCACGGCGAGTACGGCATCTGCAAGATCGAGGTGGAGCCGCTGCCGTCGGGGGCCGGGCTGGAGTTCGTCGACAAGATCGTCGGCGGCGTGGTGCCGCGCCAGTTCATCCCGTCGGTGGAGAAGGGCGTGCGCTCCCAGATGGAACACGGCGTGAAGTCGGGCTACCCGCTCGTGGACATCCGGGTCACCCTGTACGACGGCAAGGCGCACTCGGTGGACTCCTCCGACATGGCGTTCCAGAAGGCGGGGCGGCTTGCGCTGAAGGACGCGGCCGAGCACGCGAAGACGTCGATGCTCGAACCCGTGGACGAGGTGGCGGTGCTGGTGGCCGACGATTACATGGGGGCGGTGATGAGCGACCTGTCGGCCCGGCGGGGCCGGGTCATCGGCACCGAGGCCCTGGAGAACGGGCGCACCCTGATCCGCGCCGAGGTACCCCAGCTGGAGATCACCCGCTACGCCGTCGACCTGCGCTCCGTCTCGCACGGCACCGGCACGTTCGACCGCCGCTACCTGCGGCACGAGCCATTGCCGCCGCAGCTCGCCGAGAAGTTCCGGCAGGAGGAGCAGGCCACCTCGTAATCCGGGGGCCGCGCCGCGCCCGCCCCACCACCGGCCCGACCACCACGGCGAGCCGACCCGCCGTCGGCGCTGCCCACGTACGCCGGTGGCCGTCACAGCACGCGGCCGGGGCGGGACCGGTCGCTCAGCGCGTGGAACCGCCACGTGTTCACCGGATGGCTGGAGAGGAGGTTCGCCAGCATCACAAAGAAGCCCTGGTCGGTTGCGGCCCGGTCGGCGATGTCCGCGAAGTCGACGTGGCGGTACAGGTACTTGCCGGCGGCGAGGATCCGCAGCCCCTCCACGCCCTCGGGGCAGAACGCGTAGGCGTGGTTGTCGGCGGTGTACTCCTGGGCGCGGTTGAGCGTCATCCCGATCCCCGGAATGACGTTGGCGACCGACACCCCGAACTGCCGCCAGTAGGAGGCGTGGCCGGCCGCGATGTGCCCGACCTCGTGGCCGATGACGAAGCGGAGCGTATCCGGGTCCCGGAGGCGGCCGCCGACCTCGAACAGGTCGCTGGTGATGGCGACGTACCGGCGAAAGCCGTGTCCGGACGCGAAGGCGTTGATCCGCCCGTTGCCGAGCACCACATATGCGTCGGGGACCCGCGGAAGCCCGAGCTCCCGCGCGGCGTCGACCACCATCCGGTGGGCCTCGGGGAACTGGTTCTCGGAGATGCGCACCCCGTCCGACCGCTGCCGGGCGTAGAGTATCCCGCGGGCGAAGAAGACCGCTCCGGGCACGCTCAGCAGGAGTAGCGGCTGCCCGCTGTCGCCGCCGAGCGACCGGTTCACGGCCCCCACGACCGCCAGCACGGTGACCGCCACACATATCCCCAGGAACACGTTCTCCCGTGGATGCCGCAAATGCCGTCGGCGACGCCGATTCCCCCACGAGGCCCACCCCATCCGCCCATTGTGGTGGCGGCACATCGGCAGCGTCCTCCGCAGCGGTGATCTCAGGGGAATGGGCCCGCTGTCGCGCCGACCACCCGGACGGTCCCTCGAGGTCAACGACGACCGGCCCACCTCCTGCTCCGGGGAAGCCGAGCCGAGTTCGCGCTCCATCGCCGCGGTGATCACGGCGGAAGTCCTCGGCTCTGTCCGTTCTGCCCGAACAGAGGCCGTGATCACCGCGAGGAGTGCCGAACCTAGAGCCGGAAGGGAGGCTCCTCGCGCGGCGGGTCCTGCCCCGGCTCGGGCTGCTGTTCGTAGGGCTGCGGCTCGGAGGCGTCACCGGAGGCCGGGCGGTCGTCCGGCGCGTAGGTACCCGGGACGTAGGGCGTCGCGCCCGGAGGGGGCGGCGGCGCGGAGATCGGGGCACCCTGGGGCGGCGGGGCCGCGACGGGGGCGCCCTGGGGCGGGGCAGGAGACGGGGCCGGGGCCTCGTCGGCCAGCAGCTGTGCCATGTTCGCCTGCCGGGTGGACCCCTCCGCGTCCTCCTGGTGCCGGCCCTCGCCGGTCTCCTCCAGCAGCGCGTCCATGTCCGCCGACTGCGTGGACTCACCGATGTTCTCGTCGGGCACACCGCCGTCGGTGCCGCCCTCAAGGCCGGACTCCGGAGCGATGGACGGGACGAGCGGCGCGGACGGTTCCGCCGCCGCGACCGGGGCCGGTTCGGCGACGGTCGGGGCGGACGGCTCGTGCGCGGGCGCGCCATCCGGCGCGAACGGCCGCTGTGCTCCATCGACCTGGAACGCCTGCTGCGCCCCGGTCGGCACGATGTCGTCCTCCGCGCGGCCCAGGTAGGTGAGGGCGCCGATGGTCAGCGCGGCCAGCCCGGCCCGCAGCGTGGGCTCGCGGTCCGGGGCGAAGAACGGCGAGTGGTTGCTCGGCACCCCGGCCAGCTTCTCGTAGGGCGTGTCACCCGGCGCCGCCGCCCACACGTCGTGGGGGGTCGCGCCGACGAACCAGTAGACGTAGGGGATCGGATCCGGGTCGCCGGGCAGCCCGAAGACGCCGAAGTCCTCGCTGCCGGTCACCGGCTCGGGCAGGTCGATGACGTACCCGTCGCCGAAGTACGCGCGGTGCGCGGCGGCGACGTCGTGGGTGTGGTCGGGGTCGTTCGCCGTCACCCCGGCCTGCTGCATCACGGTGATCTCCGGTTCCCGCGGCGCGCCCGACGCGGCGGCCTCGGCCCGCACGATCCGTTCGATGGCGGTGCGCAGCCGATCGGCCACGAGCGTGTTCAGCGCCCGGGTGTTGATCTCCAGGTAGGCCTCGTCGGGGATGATGTTGGACTTGGTCCCGGCGCGCACCATGCCGACCGTCACGACCGCCATCTCGCTCGGGCTGATCTCCCGCGCGACGACCGTCTGCAGTCGGGTGATGATGTTCGCCGCGATGACCACGGGGTCGACGGTGGCGTCCGGCCGCGAGGCGTGGCCGCCGGATCCGAAGACGCGCACGCTGGTCGCCTCACTGGCGGCCATGAGGACGCCCTCCCGGTGGGTGACCATCCCGGCCGGCTGCGGGCCGATGTGCTGGCCCAGCACGACGTCGGGGCGCCCGAAGCGGGGGTACAGGCCGTCGGCCACCATCGCGGCCGCGCCCTCGATCGTCTCCTCCGCCGGCTGGGCCACGACCATGAGCGTGCCCCGCCAGTGGTCGCGTGCCTCGGCGAGCAGGTCGGCGGCGCCCACGAGGCACGCGGTGTGCGCGTCGTGGCCGCAGGCGTGCATGATCGGGACCTCGCCGCCCTCGGCATCGGTCCCGCGCGCGGTGCTCGCGTAGGGCAGCCCGGTCTTCTCCTCCATGGGCAGCGCGTCCATGTCGGCGCGCAGCATCACGGTCGGACCGTCGCCGTTGCGCAGAATGCCGACGACACCGGTGCCACCGACCCCCGTGTGGACCTCGAATCCTGTGCGCGTCAGCCACTCGGCCACCGAGTTCGCGGTCCGGTACTCGGCATGCGAGAGTTCCGGATTCTTGTGCAGGTCGACGTAGAACCCTTCCACCAGAGGAAAGATCTCATCGACAAGTCGCATGACCACGCCGCCGTGCTTGGCTACACGTTGTGGATCGACCGCTCGCGGCACTGCTTCCACCGCCTTCTTCCATCGGTTCGGCAGGCGGCCGGGGGGTGTCCGGCCACTTCACCGGCGGACGTCCGCCGCGCTGATTGTCTCGCTCGCCCCGGTGAATCTCAAACTCCCGCGATGTCGCCCCACTGCGTCCGCTTATGCCAGGACACGCCCGATTCACTGGGTGCGAACGCTGGGAGAATGCTGAGCAAGTGCCCAGTTTTCTCCGCGCCGCCAGGGCCGCCGCTAGCGTCGTGCCTTGCGGGGAGAAGCAAACCGGGGTGGACGACGGACCGCGTGTCGTAGCCGCACCAACCCCCGCCAGAGCGGCATCCACCACCGATGACGCACGATCTATCACCTCAGGACATGGCCTGATTCCGCCGGTAACGGTAGTGTTCCGTCCCAGGGTTCACAGCGAATTCTCAGGCTTTGGCCATCGGACCCGACACCCACACCGTCCTGCCCATCGCGATGGCAGCGGCACGCCCCCGCTCCGTGCCGAGGAGGACCGGTGGCCCGCACGTGCCCGGCACGTCCCCACAGCCCCGATATCCGGTGACTTGGAGACACACCAGTGGCCTCAATCTCGACACGCCCGTCCGAACCCGACGCAGGCACCGCCGACCCGTCACGGGAGCCGCCGTCGGACCCATCACCGCCCAAACGACGCGACGCGCTACTCGACAACGCGAAGTTCCTGCTGATCCTGCTGGTGGTCATCGGCCATGTCATCGAGCCGACCACCGACACGCGCGAGGCCAACACGGTCTACTTCTGGATCTACCTGTTCCACATGCCCGCGTTCGCACTGATCAGCGGGTATCTGTCGCGGTCGTTCGACGGTTCCCCGCGGCGTATCGACCGCCTGCTGACGACGGTCGCGGCGCCCTACCTCATCTTCTGGGGGATCTACGCGCTGCAGTCCCTGACCGCAGAGCGCGGCCTGCCCGACGGCCCGCTCGATCCGCTGTGGTTGACCTGGTTCCTGGCGGCGCTGTTCGTGTGGCGGCTGACGGTCCCGCTGTGGAAGCGGATCCGCTGGCCGTTCACCGTCGCGATCGCGATCTCGCTGTTCGGCGGCCTGGCCGTGACCGGCGACGCGCTCGGCATCTCCCGGATCATGAGCCTGCTGCCGTTCTTCGTCGGCGGACTGCTCCTGGAGAAGCGCCACTTCGAGCTGCTCAAGACCACCTGGGTGCGGGTCTCCAGCGCCGCGCTCATGGTCGTGACGTTCATCCTGTGCTACGTCTACCTGGAGCAGGTGAGCCGGGAGTGGGTCTACTGGCGGGAGAGCCTGGCCGACCGCGACGTCGACATCCTGCCGGTGGGGCTGCCCGGCCGCATCCTCTTCCTGATGCTCGCGTTCGCGCTCACCGCCGCGCTGCTCTCCCTCACCCCGCGCCGCACCACGTGGTTCACCCGGCTGGGCGCGCTCACCATGTACGTCTTCCTGCTGCACGGACTGGTGATCCGGATCGCCGACCAGTTCGGCTGGTACGACTACTCCAACGCGGTGTTCGGCCCGCACGGCTCCTTCGTGGTCAACTTCCTGGTGTCGATCCCCATCACGCTGGTGCTCTGCTCTCCGTGGGTGCGGCGGGCCAGCCGGTGGGCGGTGGAGCCCTCGGTCGGGGGGATCATTCGCCAGGGCACCGACACCGGCTCCGCTCCGCCTCGGGAGCGCGCCGCCACCTGAGCCGCCTCCGACACACCGTTGATCTCGGCAAAAAGCACCGAATACCCGCGGGTATTCGGTGCTTTTTGCCGAGATCAACGGAAGCGGTCAGCCCTGGAGCTTCGTCAGCTCCGTGGTGAAGTCGCGGGTGGCCAGCCACAGCTTGTAGATGATGATGACCTCGAAGGCCGCGAGCCCGAGGCAGGCGAGGACGGCCACCGGGATGATGAGGCTGCTCAGCGGCGCGACCAGCGAGACGAGCGCGGTCAGCGGAGCGACGACGCACACGAACATCTCGAACTCGATGCCGCTGAACAGGTGCGGGCGGACCCGGCTGCGCAGCAGGGCGTCGCGCACCCGTTCGTACCACCCGAACTTCCGGCTGAAGCCCTGGTGCACGTCGATGACCTTGGCCCCGGCCGGGTGGGCGCCAGAGCGCACCTCGTCGGCCTTGAGCTGGGGGTTGTCCCGCAGCACCTCCTCCATGAAGACGACCGGGGCGCCGTCCCCGTCCTCGCTGCCGTCCTGCGACGCCGCGTTGGCCTCGGTGCTCTCGGGGTCGTCGACCGCGCCGTCCACGGCCCGGCCCTCGGCGGCGGCGCGCAGCTTCGCTCGCATGGCCTGCCGGGTCTTGGCCACCTGCGCGCCGTTGAGGTAGCGGAACAGGTCGAGGAAGATCGCCACCGGCGCCAGGATCAGGTAGGCGACCTCACCTGTGGCCACCCACTGGCCGATCAGCAGCGCCAGCATGCAGCCGAAGAAGCGGATCCGGTCGAAGACGAAGTCCACCCACGCGCCGAAAACGGAACCGTTGCCCTTGAGCCGCGCGATCTTGCCGTCCATGCAGTCGAGCACGAAGCTCAGGTGGAACAGCAGCGCGCCGAGCACCAGCCACGGCCAGTCGGCGAGCGCGAAGCACACCGCGGAGCCCAGCCCCAGCACGCCCGCGCCGAACGTGATCTGGTTCGGCGTGATGTTCGTGCGGTTGGCGGTCCACACCACCAGCCGGGATGCCAGCGGGTCGACGAGGAAGACCGTCCACCAGGCATCGCGGCTCTTGTATGTGCGCTCGCGGACATCCGCGAGTGTGAAGCTCGTCATGTCATCTCCTGCGGAACTCCCGTCCGGTGCCACGTGTCGAATCTCGACGACGCTGGGGGATCGCCCACGATCCAGAGGGAGGGGAGGGGTAGGTGTGTCAGCCGAGATCATTCCAGACGACGTGTCACCTGGGCTAATCGGTGCGGCAATAATGGGTAGGTAAGAGGGGGTTCGACCAGGTATCGACTCATTCGAGTGGAGCCCGGTACCGTCCGCCCCGAACGGCATCGACCGAGGTAGCAGGCGTGCACTTTCTGAACAACCAGGTTCCCGACCATGACCTGACCTACAGTGACGTGTTCATGGTCCCCCGGCGGTCGGCCGTGGGATCCCGGCTGGACGTGGATCTCGCCTCGCACGACGGCACTGGCACGACCATCCCCATCGTAGTCGCGAACATGACCGCGGTGGCGGGCCGCCGCATGGCCGAGACGATCGCCCGCCGCGGCGGGATCGCCGTGATCCCGCAGGACATTCCGATCAATGTCGTGACCGAGGTCATCAGCTGGACCAAGCAGCGTGACCTGGTCATCGACACCCCGATCACGCTCGGCCCGGACAGCACAGTCGGCGACGCGCTGAACCTTCTGCCCAAGCGGGCGCACGACGCCGTCATCGTCATCGACGACCAGCGGCACCCGCTCGGCGTGGTCACCGAGGCCGACTGCCTGGGCGTCGACCGCTTCACCCAACTGCACGAGGTGATGTCCACCGACCTGCTGACGATCCCGGTGGGCACCGACCCGACGGAAGCCTTCGGAACGCTGCACGACTTCCGGCACCACCTGGCGCCGGTCGTCGACGCCGAGGGCGCGCTGGTCGGCGTGTTCACCCGGACCGGCGCGCTGCGCTCCACCATCTACCAGCCGGCGCTGGACGACAACGGGCGGCTGCGCGTCGCCGCCGCCATCGGCATCAACGGCGACGTGGCGGGCAAGGCCAAGGAGCTGCTGGAGGCCGGGGCCGACGTCCTGGTCATCGACACCGCGCACGGCCACCAGGAGAAGATGATCAGCGCGCTGGGCAAGGTCCGCGCGCTGGACCCGCAGGTGCCGATCGTGGCCGGCAACGTCGTCACCGCCGAGGGCACCCGCGACCTCATCGAGGCCGGAGCCGACATCGTCAAGGTGGGTGTGGGGCCGGGCGCCATGTGCACCACGCGGATGATGACGGCCGTGGGCCGCCCGCAGTTCTCCGCCGTGCTGGAGTGCGCGGAGGCAGCGCACGAGCTGGGCAAGACGGTGTGGGCCGACGGCGGTGTGCGGCACCCGCGCGACGTCGCTCTGGCCCTGGCCGCCGGTGCGTCCAACGTGATGATCGGCTCGTGGTTCGCCGGGACGTACGAGTCCCCGGGTGACGTCATGCGCGACGCGCAGGGCCGCCTGTACAAGGAGAGCTTCGGCATGGCCTCGGCGCGCGCCGTCAAGCTGCGGACCTCGGAGGACTCCGCGTTCGACCGCGCGCGCAAGGCGCTGTTCGAGGAGGGCATCTCCTCCGGGCGGATGTACCTCGACGCCGAGCGTCCGAGCGTGGAGGACCTGCTCGACGACATCATCGCGGGCGTGCGCAGCTCGATGACCTACGCCGGCGCGACGACGCTGGAGCAGTTCCACGAGCGCGCCACCATCGGGGTGCAGAGCGCCGCGGGCTACAGCGAGGGCAAGCCGACGCCGAGCGGCTGGTAGTCCGGCGCGGTCACATCGGAGGTCCGCACGGAATCGAGGCGGCCTCGGCCGGGCGCGGGAGAAAACGCGTCCGGCCGACATTCCCGCGGAGGGGAGTCCCCAGTCGACGTCGGGGTCTCCCCTCCCGCGTTCCCGGTGACGTGGACGGCCGCACCGGGCGCGCATCGACCCCGCGGTACGGGGCCTGCGGGAACGGCTCAGATGGCCGGCTGTGTGGCGGCCTCGCAGATCACGACCGGGATCACCCGGTCGGTCCAGGACTGGTAGGCGTCGTAGTCGGGATAGAGCTCGACCAGCCGCGGCCACAGCTCGGCCCGCTCCTGTTCATCGGCCACCCGAGCACGCATACGGCGCATGCGGCCACCGGTCTGCACCACAACGGTGGGTTCCGCCAGGAGGTTGCGGAACCACATGGGGTTGCGCGCCCTCCCGCCCTGTGAGGCGACGAGGATGACGCGCTCGCCCTCGGGGGTGGAATCGCTCAGGTAGAGCAGCGGCGTGGTGCGCAGACGGCCGCTCTTGCGCCCCCGGGTCGTCAGCAGGCATACCGGGATGCCGTCCGGGGCGCCGCTGTGCGCGGGGAACTTCCCGCCGATGTATCCGTCGGTGGCCCGATAGGCGAACGTGTTCACGCGCGACACGACCTTGAGGATCCGCGTGGTGAGCGGCGAATCGAGCGCGGGCGGACGCTGACGGGGCATAGCGGGACTCCTCCGTGTACAGGGGGGATGGCTCCTGACGCTATGACGGCCCTCCCTGCCATGGGAACACATCCGAAAGAATTGGCCGATTTCAGCCATTTCCTGCGCTTGCGCACGATCTCCGTGAGCCCACTCCCCTCCCTGCAGACAGCGCTGTGTCGCACCCCACGTTTGCGGGCGCCGCGAACACAGCCTCGGACGTATTATTTTTGAACTGACTAGTCAGTTCAAAAACGTGAAGGGGGCTGGGGATGCGCCGGGCCACAGGAGCCAGAGTCGAAGCCGACCACCTCGGACTACACACCCGCCAAGGCACCGTCTACACCGACATCACCTTCACCGCCCGCCCCGGCACCATCACCACCTTCCACGGCGAAGCCGGCACCGGCCGCACCGCCCTCCTGCTCACCCTCGCCGCACGCATGACCCCCACCCACGGCACCCTCACCATCGACGGCCACCCCCACCCCACAAAGCCCGCACCATCCGCCAAATCACCGCCCTCGGCCTCACCGACGGCGTCAACGACCTCGACGACCGCCTCCGCGTCCAAGAACACCTCACCGAACGCCACTACCTCCGCCTCCGGCCCGCCAACCGCACCCTCACCAACGCCGCCCTCACCCACGCCGGACTCGCCGACCTCGACACCACCCGCCTGGTCACCGACCTCACCACCAACGAAAAACGCCGCCTGGGCATCGCCCTCGCCCTCATCGACGAACCCCGCCTCCTGCTCATCGACAACCTCGACCACGGCCTCTCCCCACCCACCAAACCCACCTCTGGGACACCCTCACCGCCCTCGCCGACCACGGCCTCACCATCATCACCACCACAACCAACACCACCCACACCCCACCAACACCACCCTCCACCCCTCACACGACCAGAGGACGAGGGTCCGCCGCCGCTGCCCCAGGGGCGGCACCGGCGGCTGAGCCTGGGGGGACTGTTCGGCCGGGGCGACAGCGCGGGTGGCGGTGACGCGGCCGAAACGAACACCGACGAAACGACGAAGACGATGACGAAGGAGACCAAGGCGTGAAGCTCCCGAAGGTCCGGGTACTGCCGGCACTGCGGCTCGGCGGGCTCTCGGTGCGGTCGTTCTTCCGCTCACCCCTGCCCGTCGCCGCGCTGGTCGCGCTGGCGCTGATCCCGCTGCTGTACTCAGGGCTCTACCTGGCGTCGTTCTGGGACCCGTTCGGCAACATGAAGAACCTCCCGGTCGCCCTCGTAAACGAGGACCAACCGGTCACGGTGGACGGCGAGGAGACCCACGCCGGGCAGGACATCACCGACGAGCTACTGGAGGGCGGCGACCTCGACTGGCGCCTCGTCGACGCCGACGACGCCGCCTCCGGCGTCGCCAACGGCCGCTACTACGTCTCCCTCACCATCCCCGAGGACTTCAGCGAAAACCTCGCCTCCCCCTCCGAGGACGACGCCGAGCCGTTGCCCGCGATGCTGGATGCGCACTACAACGACGCCAACAGCTACATCGTCCGCCAGCTCATGAAGTCGGCCTTCAAGGAGATCCAGGCCGCGGCGGGCAAGAACGCCACCGGCGAGTACCTCGACAACATGTTCCTGGGGTTCAACGAGATCCAGGGCCAGACCGAGGACGCGGCCGACGGCGCGGGGAAGCTCGCCGACGGCACCGACGACGCCAAGGACGGCTCCGGCAAGCTCTACACCAACCTCGGCGACGCCAAGGACGGCTCGTCGCAGCTACGTACGGGCATCGGCGACCTCTACGACGGCTCCAAGAAGCTCGCCAAGGGCGCCACCACCGCCTCCGGGAAGGTCGACAAGGAGACCGATAAGCTCAACAAGGCCGCCGACGAGTGGCTGCCGCTGGTCAAGGAGAACGCGCCGACGGTCAAGGAGAAGGCCGACGCCATCAGCGATCTCGCGGACCTGGTCGCCTCCTCTGACGGCAAGCTCCCCGACCCGCCCAAGAACCTCCCCCCGGCCGGTGACGGCCAGAGCTCTGCGACCGACTTCCAGTCCTTCCTGGACGCCAACCCGGACCTCCAGCAGACCAACCCGGAGCTCTACCGGCTGCTGACCGACGCCAAGAAGCTCGCGGGGGACTCGGGCTCCGACCAGTCGGCCTCATCGAGCGGGTCCGGCGACAAGATCCTGGTCGACAAGGACAAGATCGACGAGATCAAGAAGAAGGCCGACGACGTCAGCAAGAAGGCGGCCAAGGTCTCGGATGGCGCTAAGAAGGCCGAGGACTTCGCCGACGACGCCGACGACAAGCTCGACGACATCAACAAGCTCAACGATGGGCTCGCCGACCTGGCCAAGGGCAACCGGGACCTGCGCGACGGCCTGAAGAAGGCGAACAAGGGGATCAAGGACCTCGACGACGGGATCGGCAAGCTGCACTCCGGCGCCGGTGACCTGGACGACGGGATCGGCAAGATCAAGGACGGCCAGCACGACCTCGCCGACGGGCTTGAGGACGGCGCCGAGTCCATCCCCACGTTCAACGACGACAAGCGCGACACCAACGGCGACATGATGAGCAAGCCCGTGCGGCTCAGCTCCAGCGTCGACAACGAGGCGCCGCAGTACGGCACCGGCTTCGCCCCGTTCTTCGTGGCCCTGTCGCTGTGGGTCGGCGCGATGATGACGTTCATGGTGCTGCCCGCGGTCTCCAAGCGCGGGCTGGCGGGCACGGCGCCCTCGTGGCGGGTCGCGCTGGCCGGGTGGCTGCCGCCGGTGGCCATCGGCGTCGCCCAGGTCGCGGTGATGATGTCGACGCTGCACCTGACACTCGGCCTGGACGCGGTGTACTGGGGCGGCGTCATCGGGCTGCTCGTGCTGACCGTCGCCTCCTACAGCGCGGTGGTCCAGTGGGCCACCGTCCAGTTCGGGACGGCCGGGCGGATCGTGTCGCTGATCCTGCTGATGCTGCAGCTCACCTCGGCCGGCGGCACCTACCCGATCGAGACCAGCCCCGGGTTCTTCCAGGCCATCGCGCCCTACCTGCCGATGAGCCACGTGGTGCAGGCGCTGCGCATCCTCATCAGCGGCGGCGACATGGGAGCCGTGTGGACGGCCTGCGGGGTGCTGACCGCCTACCTCGTCGGGGCGCTGCTGCTGACGTGGTTCGCGGTATCGCGCAAGCGGGCCTGGACGATGAAGGACCTCTATCCGGCACTGAAAGTCTGACCCTTCAAGCGGGGCCGCGCCGCGTGTGCTGCGCGGCCCCAGACGGGAGTACCGATAATGGGTACCCGGCTACATCCCCCAGTCCCCCAGGAGCGGCCCATGAGCTCGCGGCGCGAGGCGACCCGCCAGCGTCTGTTCGAGGCGGCGATCACGCTGATCTCCGAACAGGGCTTCGGCGCCACGTCCGTGGACCAGATCGCGGAGCGCGCCGGAGTCGCCAAGGGCACGGTCTACTACAACTTCTCCGGCAAGGCCGAGCTGTACACGGCGCTCATGGAGTGGGGCGTCCAGCGGCTCTCCGACCACCTGAGCGCGGCGGCGGTGGGGCCGCCGCGCGAGGCGCTGGCCAGCGTGCTCCGCACCGAGCTGGAGTTCATCGGCACCCACGAGTCGCTGGCGCGGCTGTTGATGGCCGAGGCGTGGCGGACCCGCCAGACCTGGTACGACACCGTCCGCCAGATTCGGACGGGGGCGATCGGCGTCATCTCCGGCCTGTTGGAGGACCTGGTGGAGGCGGGCGAGCTGCCCGACGACCTCGATATCGGTGTGGCGGGGTCTGCGCTGTTCGGCATGGTGCTGACCGTTGCCCTGGACTGGCGCACGCTGCAGCCGGACCGCCCGTTGGAGGAGATCCACGCGACGCTGATCCGACTGGTGGACGGCTTCCTCACGCGGTAGGGGGCCGCGCGCCGCTTACGGCCGGGCCCCCGCCCACACATCCACATACACGCACAAGGCCATGGCCCGCCATCGGGCCGTGGCCTTTCGTGTGTCTCGGGCACGAACGTCCCCAACTTCCCCGACTTCCCCAAATCCACGCGTGGCGCGTTGTCTGCCGCTGCGCGCCGTCCGAAGCTCGAAGCGAGATCGGGCACACACCGTCATGCCGCGATCACTCGCTCAGGGAGAGACGGGAAGGCGAGGTGAAGGGGGCTGGGGATGCGCCGGGCCACAGGAGCCAGAGTCGAAGCCGACCACCTCGGACTACACACCCGCCAAGGCACCGTCTACACCGACATCACCTTCACCGCCCGCCCCGGCACCATCACCACCTTCCACGGCGAAGCCGGCACCGGCCGCACCGCCCTCCTGCTCACCCTCGCCGCACGCATGACCCCCACCCACGGCACCCTCACCATCGACGGCCACCCCCACCCCCACAAAGCCCGCACCATCCGCCAAATCACCGCCCTCGGCCTCACCGACGGCGTCAACGACCTCGACGACCGCCTCCGCGTCCAAGAACACCTCACCGAACGCCACTACCTCCGCCTCCGGCCCGCCAACCGCACCCTCACCAACGCCGCCCTCACCCACGCCGGACTCGCCGACCTCGACACCACCCGCCTGGTCACCGACCTCACCACCAACGAAAAACGCCGCCTGGGCATCGCCCTCGCCCTCATCGACGAACCCCGCCTCCTGCTCATCGACAACCTCGACCACGGCCTCTCCCCCACCCACCAAACCCACCTCTGGGACACCCTCACCGCCCTCGCCGACCACGGCCTCACCATCATCACCACCACAACCAACACCACCCACACCCCCACCAACACCACCCTCCACCCCCTCACACGACCACCGAGAGACCGTTCTCCGGCAACGGAACGGACGCGGGAGAAGCGTCTCCGTCTCGACGGCCTCTTCGCGGTTCGAGGGCGCGCCGGGGGACACACGAAGCAGGGGAAGAAGCAGGGGAAGGGGCGCGCATGACGTTCCCCCGATTCCGCTTCCTGCCCACGCTTCGGCTCGCCTGGCTGTCGGTGCGGTCGTTCTTCCGCGCCCCGCTGCCCCTGGCCGCGCTCATCGCGCTCGCGGTCGTCCCCCTCCTGTACTCCGGCCTGTACCTGTGGTCGTTCTGGGACCCGTTCGGCCGGATGGACAACCTGCCGGTCGCCCTGGTCAACGAGGACAAGCCGGTCACCGTGGAGGGCGAACCGCTGCACGCGGGCCGGGACATCACCGACGAGCTGCTGAAGGGCGGCGACCTCGACTGGCACCTCGTCGACGCGGATGAGGCCGCCGAGGGGGTGTCTGACAGCCGCTACTACGTCTCCCTCACCATCCCCGAGGACTTCAGCGCGAACCTCGCCTCCCCCTCGGAGGAGGGGGCCACCCCTGTTCCGGCGAGGTTGGAGGTGCACTACAACGACGCCAACAGCTACATCGTCCGAGAGCTGTTGGGGGCGGCCTTCAAGGACATCCAGACCGCGGCCGGGAAAACAGCGACCACGGACTATCTGAAGAGGATGTTCCTGGGGTTCAACGACATCCACGCCGAGACCGTGAAGGCCGCCCACGGCGCCGGGGAGCTCGCCGACGGCACCGACGACGCCAAGGACGGCTCCGGCAAGCTCTACAGCGGGCTCGGTGACGCCAAGGACGGCTCCAGCGACCTCGCCACCGGACTCGGTGACGCCAAGGACGGCTCCAGCCGCCTCTACAACGGACTCGGTGACGCCGAGGCGGGGGCCGGGGAGCTCAGCTCGGGGATCGGGGACCTCTACCAGGGGTCCCAGGACCTTGCCGCTGGTGCCACCACCGCCTCCGACGAGGTTGCCGCCGCCACCGACACGCTCGACACCCTCGCCGACGAGTGGATCCCCCTGCTCCGGAAGGACGCCCCCGCGATCGGATCCACGGCCCGTGCGGTCGCCACCGCGGCGACGACGCTGTCCCACGCTTTGGACCGGCTTCCGGCGCCCTGCACCAAGGGCGCGGTGCGGGCCGCGAAGGTCCGCGAACAGCTCCAGGACTACCTGGACGCCCACCCCGACCTGCAGCAGAGCGACCCCGAACTGTACGCGCTGCTGACCGAGGCGCGGGAGGTCGCCGATCTCGCCGTCGAACTCGACAACTTCGTCCAGAACCACCGCGACGAAATCGCCACTATCAAGAAGAACGCCGACAAGGTCGCCACACTGGCCTCCGCGCTCGCCGAGGCCGCCCCGACCCTGGCCGACGACGCCGAGGCGGCCCGGGACAAGGTCGACGCTCTCGACGCGGCGCTCGCCGACATCGCCCAGGGCAGCCGGGACCTGCGCGACGGCTTGAAGGAGGCGAACAGCGGGGCCAAGGACTTGAAGGCGGGTATCGGGCGACTGCACAGCGGGGCGGGCGACCTCGACGAGGGCATCGGGGAACTCCACAGCGGCGCCAAGGACCTGGACGACGGAATCGGGGAACTCCACAGCGGAGCGGGCGACCTCGACGCGGGCATCGGCGAACTGCAGGACGGCGCGCACGAGCTGGCCGACGGCCTGGATCAAGGCGCGGACGAGATTCCCACGTTCGGCGCCGCCGACCGGGACCAACGCGGGGACATGATGAGCACACCCGTGCGGCTCAGCTCCACCATCGACAACAAGGCCCCGGACTACGGCACGGGGTTCGCCCCGTTCTTCATCGCGCTGTCGCTGTGGGTCGGCGCGATGGTCATCTACATCGTGCTGCCGCCGCTGTCGGCGCGCGGGCTCGTGTCCACGGCCCCGTCCTGGCGCATCGCCCTGGCCGGGTGGCTGCCCGCGCTGGCCATCGGCGCCGCCCAGGTCGCGCTGATGATGGCCGTTCTGCACTACCTGCTCGGGTTGGAGGCGCGGAACTGGCCGGGGGTCCTGGGCCTGCTCCTCCTGGCGGCCGCCGCCTTCACCGCCATCGTCCACTGGCTGGTCACGCGGTTCGGCGCGGTCGGCAAGGGGATCGCGCTCATCCTGCTGATGCTGCAGCTCACGTCGGCCGGCGGCACGTACCCGATCGAGACCAGCCCCGAGTTCTTCCAGGAGATCAGCCCGTACCTGCCGATGAGCCACGTGGTCGAGGGGCTGCGGCACCTCATCAGCGGCGGTGAGCTGACGACCGTGTGGGAGGCCGTCTGGGTGCTGGCCGCCTACCTGGTCGGCGCCCTCCTGCTGACCTGGATGTCGGTGGAACGCCGACGTACGTGGTCCATGAAGGACCTGCACCCGCCCCTGAAGATCTGAACCCGGGACCGAGCACAGATCAGAGCGCAGGTCCTTCAACCGGTGTCCGCATTGCACATCTCAAAGGCGGGCCCGGACCTGCAACTCCATCCGAGCCCGCCAATCGCCCGGGGCCTGGTGCGCGCCCAGCGTAAAGGCCCCTGTCCTCACTACCCGGCCGTCCGGGACACCCCCGTATGTATCCCTTTGGCCGTGGTAACCACGGTAGGTTCGGGCACCCTTCGGAGGCATCGACCCACCGGCGTATTCCCCTCTCCACCCCGCGGGGGTCCGACAGTCCTCCTCCCGGCGGAGGGGTCTCACCGCCACGGTCAGACGCCCAGTTCACGCGGGTCAGGAGGGGCGCCGTTGGAGCTCCGGCCCGTTCTTCACGGGGTCAATGAGGGGGTCGCTGCGGTGGGAGCCGCGAGGCTGATTAACATACATACATGCATGTACGTAATAACCACGCGGGTGGAGCCGAGGGGCGCGATGCTGCCGGCCCCCGCCGTTCCACCCAAGCCGACCGAAGGGCACGGACACGCGACGCCCTCCTCGCGTCGGCCGCACGCGGGCTGTCCCGCTACGGCTACGCCAACCTCGTACTCGAACAGGTGGCCAAGGACGCCGGATACACGCGCGGCGCGCTCTACCACCTGTTCAAGGACAAACAGGACTTAACCCTGGCCGTGACCGAATGGGTTATGGACACCTGGTGGCGGGAGGTCGGCCGGTCCGTCGAGCAGGAGTCGGACCCGGTCGCGGCCCTGCTCACTCTCGCGCGCGGCCACGCCGTCTACTGCCGACGCGACATCGCCCGTGTGGCGATGGCGCTGCGGCTGGAGTTCGCCGGTCAGGACCATCCGGTCGGGCGCGAGGTCGAACGGAAGTACCAGGCACTCATCGACCGCTGCGCCGCCCTCATCGACGCCGGACGCGAGGCCGGATCGATCCCCGATGGTCCACCGACCGGAGCCGTGGCACTCGCCTTCGTCGGCGCACTCGAAGGCACATCGATCGCCTTGGCCGGCCAGGCCCCCCACGACGAAGAACTCACGGCCCGCGCCGTCGCCGGCGTCCTCGGCCTCAGCCCTCACACCACAATCCGAAGGAAAGCATCATGAAGGTCGCCATGGTCGCAAGCCACTACCCGCACGCTTCCTACCGGGACGAGTTCATCGCACGCGTCCAGCAGGTCGCCGAGGTGTTCCGGCAGGCGCCGGGATGTCTCTCGGCTGAGTGCTGGGTATCCGCCGACGGCGAGGCGGTGGTCTCGACCGTGCAGTGGGAGTCCGAGGAGGCACGCGACGCCTCCTTCGCCGCCGTCATGGCGGCAGGACTGGACCTCGACCACGACGAACGCGAATCACGACCGCGCGAGATCATTCAACTCGCGGCGGCCTAACGCCCCTCCCCCGACGCGCGGCCGCTATGGCGCCCGAGACCGATAGGCGGCACCCGGTCCTCGGCTTCGACGTCGTAGCGGACCGTGGCGTCCTGACCGCCGCAGCGTCGTCGACCCAATCACCGGCCTCAATAGACCGATAATCGCCGGTACCTGGCCTTGTCAGGACAGTCTTCGCTACGGTAACCCCCACGTCCCCACTTCGGCCGCCACGACCACGTGGTCGGGAGCACTCCTCCGACCCGTCCGGGACGGTCGGCCACCTCCGTCGCGCGGGAGCGCGAATCAGATCCCCTCGATAGCACCGAGACTGGAAAAGCCGTGGCGTACCTGTACCCCCTACTGCCCATCATGGCGGGCCTAGTGATGCTGGGCGTGCTGCTCCGACACCGCCAGTTCTCCGCGTTCCTCGCCGCGCGCGGCGTGCGCGCCGAAGGCGAGATCGTCGGCTACAGCGAGACCAATACCTCCGCGCGCATGATCGTGCGTTTCGAGACCGAAGACGGCCGCGTCGTCGAAGCCAAGCAGAACAGCACCGGCTGGACGGCCTCACGCCACGGCGATGTCGTCACCGTCGACTACGACCCCGACAACCCTGAGAACATCCGCATCGTCGCCGCGAACTGGCTCAGCCCGTGGGTCAGCAACATGTTCACCGCTCTGGGGCTCGTCCTCATCGCCATCGGCTGCCTGCTCGCCTATCTGGCCTGGTGGTGAGGGCGAACGCAGACCGGGCCGACTCCACTGGCCGGGAGGGGTGCCGCCTCCCCTCCGCCGGAGACCTATCGACGTCGGTCTATGCCGCCGAGAACTGGGAGATGTAGGCGCGGGCCTTCTCCGGGTCGAACATCCACTTCTCGTAGTCCTCGGGACGGTCGAAACCGGAGATCCAGCGGTCGCGCACCTCCGGGTAGGCCACGACGGCCTCCATCAGCTCGGGGAAGTGCTCGGGGGCGGAGCCCTCCCAGAAGCCCGTGACCATCTCGCTGAAGACAGCGGCGTGCCGCCCGTGGTCCTCCCAGAACGCGTCGAACGTCCGCTCCATCCACTCCTCGGTGAAGGGGGCCTCGCCCCGGTACTTGATCGCGTTCAGGTACACGTCGGCGCACAGCGTCGAGTTGTTCCAGCCCTGGCCGCTGGTCGGGTCGCTGGTCAGGACCACGTCGGCCATCCCGAGCACGCGTCCTCCCGACGGGAGGATCCCCACCGGGCGGCGGACCGAGGGGACGATCCGGTCGAGGTTCGCGGATCGGTCGTCGACGAGTGCCGCCCCCTCGCAGCGCGCGGCCACGTCGGGCACGTGGTCGCGCAGGCGACGCATGAGGACATCCAGGATGTCCTGCTCGGTGGCGCGATTGCGCAGGTCGGGGCTGCAGTCGAGCGCCGATCCGGGACGTCCCTTCACGAACACGCTGGTGGCGGGGCCATCGGCGCACAGCATCGGAACGATCAAGAGGTCGCCGCCGGGCAGCTGTCGGCCGTCCGCGGAGTCGCGCGGACCAAGGGAGATCGCCTCGCCGACGTCCTGGGTCTGCGCGCCCTCGGGCGGGGCGACGCCGGTCAGGATCGCCTGGGTGAGGACCCCTTCGTAGGCACCGCCCACGCGATGCGGGTCGGCGTCGAACAGGGCGCCGAGCTCGCCGGCCCCGACCGCGACGATGATCAGGTCGAACATGCGCGTGAAGTAGTCGAGGTCGGTCACGGTGACGCCGTGGATGATGACCTTACCACCGCGGTCCTCGAAGTGCTCCAGCCAGTCGGCCATCTTCATTCTTCGGTCGACCGATACCCCATAGCCGCTGGTGAAGGTGCCGCCGAAGTCGATCGGGGGTTGATCCTGCGGGCGTAGTGACACTCTCGCCCCGGTGTAGCGAGGGGCTTGTTCCTGCCACCGGTCGAGGCGGGCGGCGCGCTCCATCTCCAGGACTCGGGGCATGGTGAGCTGGGTGGCTGAAGGGCGGCTGTTCCGGATCTCGGTGGAGCTCTGAGCGGTAACGACGGTGGTTTCATAGCCGTGGTCGAGCAGAGTGTGGGCGAGGTGGAGCCCGCTCTGTCCGGCACCGACGATCAATATCCTGCGCACATCATCTCCTCACTGTCCGTAACCGACCGAGGCGCGGTCCTGCTGGGCCTGGGGCGCCCTCGCCGTGGGGGTGGTGATGAGCCGGAATCGCGGCGTCGGCCGGATAGCGGGGTTATCGTCCCATAGACCGCCCCCGTGCCCGAAGGGACGGTCTATGGGAAATGAGGCTTTCTCACCCCGGTGCGCCGCTGGACTCGGTGGTTCTGGCGCTGGTCGTCTCGCCGGTTTTCGGCGTGGAGGTGTCGGCTGCTGTCTCGTGGGTCGTTCGTTCGGCCGCCTGTCCGGTGGCCCACGCGGTGAGCATCCCCGCCACGTCGACGAGGGTGGTATCCGGCATCACCTGGGTGTCAGCGCCGGTGATGCGGCGGATGCGGGCGCGCAGCCGGTACACGTCGAGGGACCCCACCCCCAACTCGTACAGCGGGGCGTCGAAGGGGAGCTCCTTCTCCGAACGCCCGGTGAGGCCGGTGACGATGCGGCGGAGCAGGTGGGTCGCCGCCTCGTCCCGTTCCTGCTCGGTGGCGGCGCCGGTGAGGGCGGCCACGGCCCGGGCGTGCTCGGCGACATGCTCGGCGTCGGGACGGGCCCAGCAGCGCGGCGGGAGATCGACCGCGTCCAGGTCGGCGGGGACCGGCCAGGCGGGCACGCGGCCGTGGGTGGCGACCGTTCCCAGGGCCCGCAGGAGATCGGCGCGCTCGTCATAGTCGGCGTCGGCGACCGGGCGCGTAGCCGCGACCACGGGGGCATCGGCGGGATCGTACCCAGGGACGTGGGCGAGGGTGTCGGTGAGTGCGCCGACCAGGACCGGGCGCGGGGCGATCTCGATGAACAGGCAGCGGTGCCGGGCGGCCAGGGCCGCGATGGCGGAGTGCAGGCGAACGGGGGCGCGCATCTGGCGGCCCCAGTAGGCGGCGTCGAGGTCGGTGCCGTCGATGGGGGCGCCGATGGCGGTCGACCACATGGTGGTGCGGGCGGCCCCCGGACGCAGACCGGCCAGCGCCTCCTCCAACCTGTGCGTGTGTTCGGTAATGAGAGGGCTGTGGACGGGGGTCGCTTCTTCGAACAGGTGGGTCCGCGCGCCATCCCGGGTCAGCCGCGCATTCAGGTCGGCCAGGACCGCGTGGGGTCCGGCCAGGACGGTGGCGCTGGGTCCGTTGTAGACGGCCACGGTCGCTCCGGCCTCGGCCGCCTCCTTTTCCGCGGTCTCGGCATCCAGGTCGGTGGCCAGCAGTCCGCCATGGGCGGAGGCCTCGGCCAGCAGCGCCGAGCGCTCGACCACCAGGCGGGCGGCGTCGTCGAGGGTGAGGGCCCCAGCGGTGTGGGCGGCGGCGACCTCACCGAGGGAATGGCCGATCACGATGTCGGGTGTGATGCCCCATTCCCGCCACAGCGCGGCCAGGCCGACCTGCGTGGCGAACTGCGCGGGCTGGATGGTGTCCATCCCCCGAAGCGGATCCCCGGGTCTCCAGGGCGCGCGGTGCAGGTGGGCGGCGAGTGCGTCGTTGGCCGCGTCGCGGGCGGCGGCGAAGGCGGGTTCGGTCGCGGCGAGGCGTTCGCCCATGCGCTCCCTGTGCCCTCCGTGCCCGGAGAAGACGAAGACGACCTTGTCGACACGGCCGACCGGGCGCGGACCGACCAGGGCGGGGTGCTCGTCGCCGCTGGCCAGGGCCGCCAGGGCCTGGTGTGCCAGCTCCGGGGTGTCCGCGACGACCCCCGCACGGTGCCGGAGGTGGTCGCGGCGGTGGGAGGCCGTGGCGGCGAGCGCCCCTAGCTGGTGGTTCGGCCGGATGTGGTCGGCCCAGCGCTGGG
Source organism: Nocardiopsis gilva YIM 90087 (assembly GCF_002263495.1). Taxonomy (NCBI): domain Bacteria; kingdom Bacillati; phylum Actinomycetota; class Actinomycetes; order Streptosporangiales; family Nocardiopsidaceae; genus Nocardiopsis; species Nocardiopsis gilva. The sequence continues at coordinate 5,392,500 of NZ_CP022753.1, forward strand.
CGGTGGCGGCCAGTGCCGCCGGTGTTGATGCCGAGACCGGGATCAGGTGGGCGGTGTCGGCGGTCTGATGCCGCACGTCGGGGCCGTCCGCCCCGCGCCCGTCGGACACGGGAGCCGGAGACCGGATGATGACGTGCGCGTTGGTCCCGCCGAACCCGTAGGAGCTCACTCCGGCGACGTGCGTGTCCCTCGTGGGCCACGGGCGCGGGTGCGTGGGCACCTCCAGTCCGTGGTCCGCCAGGCCTTCGCGCGGATCGGTGTGGTGGACGACGGGTGGGGCGGTGGCGTGGCGCATGGCGAGGACCGTCGCGATGAGGCCGATGACCCCGGCTCCGCCTTCGAGGTGGCCGACGTTGGACTTCACCGCGCCCACCAGCAGCGCGCGGTCCCGGCCGGGGGCCCGGCCCAGGACGTCGCCAAGGGAGCGCGCTTCGACGCCGTCGCCGTCGCTGGTACCGGTGCCGTGCGCCTGCACGTAGTCCACCGTGGCCGGGTCGACCCCGGACCGCTCGTAGACGCGGCGCAGCAGCTCGCGTTGGGAATCGAGGCTGGGACGGACGATGCCGGTACGGCTGCGCCCGTCGGAGTTCACGCCGCTGCCCAGGATGAGCGCTCGTATCGGGGAGCCGTGGGCACGGGCGTCCTCGGCCCTCTGCAGGATGACGACCCCCGCGCCCTCGGAGCGCACGTAGCCGTCGCCCGCGGTGTCGAAGGGGCGGCAGCGCCCGCCGGGGCCGAGCATGCCCGACATCACGAAAGCGCGGGTGTTGTGCTCGTTGAGCAGGACGTTGGCGCCGCCGACGACCGCCAGGTCGGCGTCACCCGTCTGCAGGGCGATCCAGGCGTTGTGGAAAGCGACCAGGCTGGCCGAGCAGGCGGTGTCGATGGTCATCGACGGGCCGCGGAAGTCGAAGTTGTAGGAGAGGCGGTTGGAGAGGAGGCTGGGTGCCGCCCCGAGCGCGGTGACGACCGTGCCGTAGTCCGCCCCCAGGGTGTGGGTGGCCTGGTCGATGGAGGACGATCCGATCCACACGCCCGTGTTGGTGCCGCGCAGCGAGGACGGCGCGATACCGGCGTCCTGGAGCGCCTCGTCGACCACCTCGCTCAACCACCTCTGTTGGGGGTCCAAGGTGGATGCTTCGAAATTGGGCACCCTGAAGTGCTTGCGGTCGAACCCCTCGAAGTCCCCGCGATCGAGGAGCCCGGCCGGGAAGAGGGACTCCGGTCTCGGCTCGTCGGGGGCGGGGGTGTCGCTGATGAGGTCGCGCCCGGCGACAAGCGCGTCCCACAGCTCGGCGGGGGTGGTGATGCCGCCCGGCAGACGGCAGGACATGCCCGTGATCGCGATGGCGGAACCGCCAGGGAAGGTCGGGGTGGTCATCGGGCGTCCGCCTCCCACAGCGCCGTGCAGCCGCGCACCTGGACACGGACGTTGGTGAAGCGCGCCTCGAGTTCGGCGCGCAGGTCCGTGGAGGTATCGCGAGCGTTCGTGAAGATCTCGCGCCGGTTGTAGACGGACATGAGGAGCCGAGCCAGCGGGTTGCGGCGGGCGAACGCCACGTCGCTGACGACGGTGGAACCGAAGAACCGCCCGCCTGGCTCCAGTACCCGGGCCGCCTGATCGAAGAAGGAGGCCTTCCCGGCGAAGCCGAGCCCTTGGTCCGGCAGGGTGTGCAGTACCAGCGACGCGCAGACCGAGGTGAGGGTGCTGTCCACGAGCGGCCAGGTGCCCAGCGCGTCGGCCTGGTGCGTGACCGGGGAGAAGCGGCGCAGGCGCTGCGCGGTCAGCCGCAGCGGGTCGGGGTTGATGTCGAGCAGGTGCAGCTCGCCGAAAGCGTCCCGTGCGGCGGACGCCGCCGCGGTATCCAGCAGTTTGCCTGTACCCACACCGACATCGAGGTGCCGCGAACCGAGGTTTCGCTTGTACAGGTCCACGAGCCGAGGCTCGGGGCAGCCCCAGGCCAGTCGGGTGGAGAGTGTGAGGACGACGAAGTCGTAGTAGCGGATCCAGCGGTCCGTGTAGACGGCTGAGGTCGGTTGGTCACCAGCGGAGGGCATGCTTCGGGCCATAGGGATGCTCCGGTTCGAGATCAGGGAACAGACAACCCGGGATCGAAGGGGTGCGATTCAACGAACCACGCAATCGGCATGGTGGCGCTCACCCCACCGCCGCTCCGAGAGTGCAATGGTGTGATCTATATCGCCGCAACACGCACCGTTGCCACATTTCCGAGCATCCGTCACACATGCGGCGAACTCGAGGGCGGACGCACATACATTCCGCTGGTAAAGCGGAGCCTCAATCCGCTCGAGAGCAGCGAACCTTCACTACAGAACCGGTCATCCCATTACCTAAAGTGACGCCCGCAAGGTCACGAAAACGAAAACGCCGACCACGGGCGGCGAATAAGCCCTTCACTATCTACCAATTCAGCACGTCCGAAACACGCACATACCAGCCGGCCCCGCGAACCGGAGAACCCGCCCTCCCGCATCGGGCGACGCTGAAGGCCCGAACTAGGGGAGCGGGGCGAACCCACCGAAGGCGCCCCCGTGGTAGAGCAATGGCGGCCGAAGGTCCTCCAGTACCAGTGTGTGGGTGACTTCTCCGACCACCAGCCAGTGGTCACCGATCAGTCGGGTGTCGAACCTGCGGCACACCAGGTGCGCGGACGCGCCGTCCAGCAAGGGCACCGCCTCCGGGCCCGGGCGCCACGACGTCGGCTCGGCGAACCGGTCCACATCCTTGCGGGCGAACCGCGCCGCCAGGTCAGACTGCTCCTCAGCGAGCAGGTGCACCCCGAACTCCCCGGCCAGGCGCAGTCGCGACCAGGTCGACGAGGATTCGGCGATATAGAAGGCCACCAGCGGCGGGTTGAGGCTCACGCTGGTGAACGACGTGGCGGTCAGGCCGACCGGCTGACCGTCCACACTCGCGGTGACAATGACGACCCCGGCCGGATGGTGGCGCAGCGTCGCGCGGACGTGGTCGGCCTCAGCAGGGGCGTGAGGGTGGGCGACGGCCTCCGTGGTACTCATCGGACTTCTCCCTGATCGTGGGGAACTCAGGTGGTGGTGGAAGAGGGGGCGCGGAGGGAGGCCCGCAACCACGGGGCGGCGTCCGCGGCCCAGGGTTCCAGGACCTCGTCGAGCAGGGATGTGTCACCTCCTCCCCCATCGGTGGTGATGGCGTCCTGCGGCAGCGCCAACCCGGTGGTGGGCACGGCCGCGCCAAGCTCCAGCAACAGCGGACGCAGGTGCACGTCCACGGCCAGGGTGTGCGCGGGCGAGCCCATCACCAGCACGGGTACCGCCGTCACCCCGGACAGTCCGCCCGAGGGCAGGAGGTCAAGGAACACCTTCAGCAGACCGGTGTACGTGGCCTTGTACGTGGGGCTGGCCACGACCAGCAGGTCGGAGGCGCGCGCCCGCGCCAGCGCCGCGCCCACGCCGGGCGGCGGTCCCGGCGCGAGCAGCGACGGCGCCAAGTAGGACAACTCGACCAGGTGCGCCTCCTCCGAGAGGCCGGCGGCGCGCACGGCGTGGCGGGCCACCGCCAGAGCGCCGGCCGCCGTGCGTGATCCGGCGCGGGGATTGCCGACGAGAACGGTGGTGGTCATGGTTGGGTCTCCGGTTCAGGACGTGGCGGGGGCGGCTGCGGCGAAGGGGACATTGGGTGGTTGGATCGGGGCGCTACAACTGGCCGTGGCGTGGGGGACGGCGCCGGTTGAGGCAGTGGTCGCCGATGCGCTGCACCTTCCAGCGCACGGGGTCGTGGACGGTGTGGGTGCGGGCGTCGCGCCAGAGGCGATGCAGGTTCTCCCCCTCGGCGGTGGCGCGGGTGCCCGCCACCTCGAACAGCGCCGAGGAGACCGCCACCGCCGTCCGGCCCGCCACGACCTTGGCCGCGGCGACGGCGACGGAGGCCTCGGCGGTGACGTCGGCTGCGGCCTGACCGCTGTCCCTCGGGACGGTCGCGTCCAGTACCGCGTTCGCGGCGTCCACCCGGGCGGCGGCGGTGGCGAGCAAGGCCTCGGCAGAGCGCACGTCGACCTCCAGCTCGCCGAAGCGCTGGATGAGCAGGGGGTCCTCGGCGGCTGTGCCTACACCGCTCTCGGACCACGGGCGGCTCTTGGCGCGCACGAACTCGGCCGCTTGGGAGAGCGCGCCGCGCGCCACGCCGGTGTCGATCGCGGCGTGCAACAGTTGCGCGAAGGCACCGTAGGTGGTGGGCCCCTCGAAGATCCGGTACTGGGACAGGACGAACGTTCGGTCCACGGCCACGTCGGCCAGGTGCACGGTGCCGCTCGCGGTGGTGCGCTGTCCCATGCCGTTCCAGTCGTCCTCGACCCGTACGCCCGGAGCGTTGGCACGCACGTAGGCGGTGTGCGGACGCGGCCCGTCCGGCGTCTCGGCCGGTGCGACCACGGCGATCCAATCGGCGAACAGCGAACCGGTGGCGTAGTACTTGACGCCGTTGATCAGATAGCGGCTCCCCTCCTGTTCCAACCGGGTGGCGTAGGTGTGTGCGGTCGTGCCGGAACGCTCCGCTTGGGCGTTGCTCACCAGCGCCCCTGCCAGCACGTCACCGAACACCCGTTGCTGGGCCTCCACGCTCCCACGCAGCCGCAGCGCGTTGAGGAACGTGAAGTGGGGCTGCGGGATCTGGGCCAGGCTGAGGTCGGCGGTGCCGAGCAGCCGCAGCACTTCGGCCACGGTGGAGGCGCGCACATCGGCGCCGCCCAGGGCGCGGGGCACGGTGATACCCAGCAGTCCGCTGTGGGACAGCTCGCGGACCTGGGCGTGCGGTAGGCGGCGCTCCCTGTCACGCTTGGCCGCCCCGTCGGCGAGCCGGGGCACCAGCGCGCGGGCGACCTCGATCGCCTCGTCGTCGCTGGTGAGGACCTGGGGTTCGGTGGTGTCGGCGGGCCTGTCGGTTGTGGGGCCGGTGATGGTCTCGGGCATGGGAAAACCTTTCCTGCACTCGGGCACGGCCGCCCCGCGCCGTGTCCCCGGGATCCCGGCCTCTGGGACCCCTACCTCTGGAATCCCAATTGGCATGACCTGGAGAAAGGGCACGAGGCGGCACGTGTGGGACGGCGGCACGCGGCCGTCGGTACGGCGGGTCAGGTGTACCGGGTGGGTTCGCGAGCGCCTAAGCACGCACAGCCCTGACCGCCTCCTCCGCGGGGGCGCCGTTGCCCAGGCGCTCGTCCACGTCTTTCTCCAGTTCCCGGATCACGGGCAGGACGTGTTCGCCGAAGTGGGCGACGTCTTCGAGGTAGTGCAGGAAGCCGAGCAGCAGCAGGTTCGCGCCGCGCGCCTTGTACTCCACCACGCGGCGGGCGATCTGCTCGGGCTCGCCGATCAGCCGGGTGCGGAAGCCGTCGTTGTACTGGACCAGGTCCTCGAACTCCGAGTCCGCCCACATGCCCTTGCCGTCGGAGGCCGACCTCCCCGCTTGGGCGACGGCCTGGCGGAAGCCCTCCACGGCCTGGGTGTCGGCCTTAGTGACGATCTCGCGCAACACTTCGCGGGCCTCGGACTCGGTGTCACGGGCGATGAGGAAGGCGTTGAGCCCGAACCGGACGGTGCGCCCGTGGATCGCGGCCTCGGCCCGCACGTCGTCGACCTGCTCGGTGAAACCTTCGAAGTCCTTGCCGTTGGAGAAGTACCAGTCCGACACCCGGCCGGCCTGCTTGCGGGCGGCGGTGGAGTTGCCGCCTTGGAAGATCTCGGGGTGGGCGCGGCCCGGGACCTCCACGGGCTTGGGCTTGATGTCGAAGTCGTGGATGCGGTAGAAGTCCCCGCTGAACTCGGCGGAGTCGCTGCTCCACAGTTCGCGCAGGACCCGGATGAACTCCTCCGAGCGCCGGTAGCGCTCGTCGTGCTCCAGCCAGGGCTCGCCGAGACCGGTGAACTCGCCCTTGAACCAGCCGCTGACCACGTTGACGGCGGCGCGCCCGCCGGAGAGCTGGTCGGCGGTGGCGATGAACTTCGCGAGCACGCCGGGATGCCACAGGCCGGGGTGGACGGCGGCGATCAGCTTCAGGCGCTGGGTGGCCAGCAGGAGCGCCAGGCTGAAGCCCGTGGACTCGTGTTGGTAGGCGGCGCCGTAGCTGGCGGTGTAGCGCACCTGGGAGAGCGCGTAGTCGAAGCCGTTGTTCTCGGCGAGCACGGCTAACTCGCGGTTGTACTCGTATCCCCAGTCGGTGCGCTGCTCGATGGTGCTGGTGACAAGGCCGCCGCTGACGTTGGGCACCCAGTAGGCGAAGCGCAGCGGCTCAGGGGTGGTCGGCTGGTCGGGCATTGGTGAGGCCTTTCGTCCGAGTACGTCTCCATTGGGGGTGGGGGATAGGTCTCCATTGGGGGGACGGTCCGGACCGAGGGACGGTCGGCTCCGCGCACGGCAGTGCCCTCGACCCGGATCCAATGGGGCCGACCTCGCGTCGGTGGTCGACCCCGGGTCGGCGGCTCCGCTCCTCCGTCGACCTGACGTCCAGGCTGCTCCTGATAAATCGACTTTGTCAACCAACAAAGTAGGAAATAATCATTAGGACAGACACAGGCCCTCTGACCTGCGCGGCAGCAGCCCGAAGGAGCGGGAACCCGGCGCGCTCTTATGTCGCCGGTGGAGTGATGCCTCCCTCCGGGGGCGCGCACGCACTCCCTGGGGACGGCGGGACCGTGAACGCCCCTCAACACCCACGGCCCGACCGCGCCGGGGAGCCCCGACCGGCATCCCAGCGCAGTGGTGGGAGGGCGGGATCAGCGGGGCCGCGCCTTCTCCGCCCGGTTCAGGTGTGCCTGGACAAGGGCCAGGTAGGGGGAGGTGCGCTTGCGGCCGGTGGTGTGGTCGGTGAGGGTGAAGCGCCACCCATCCGGCGTGCGGTACCAGGTCAGGGTGAATCCCAGGGATTCGGCGCGGTGACGCACCTCGATGAAACAGCTTGCGCCTGTATGTTCACTCCCCTCAAGCTGTCCATGCAGATTCGCCCCGGAAATCCGCCGCCGAGGAGCCCCGTGAGCCGCCCCACGTATCAGCGCATCGCCGATGAACTGCGGCAGCGCATCATCACGGGCATTTACGCGCCGGGTGACCGGCTCCCGTCACGCCAGGCCATCGCCGACGAGTTCGGGGCGGGCATGGGCGCGGCGGCACAGGCTCTCCGCCAACTCGTCGCGGAGGGGCACGTGGTGGCGCGCACGGGTTCGGGCACCTACGTGCGGTCGCGGCCGCCGGTGCGCCGCCTGACACGCAGCTGGTACCGGGAAGCGCGCGGTGGGTCGCCGTTTCGCGCGGACATGTCCGCGCAATCACTGCGCGGTGGCTGGGAGTGCTCGTCAGAGACGGTTGTGGCACCTGCCGATATCGCTGATCGGCTGGCTGTCGAACCCGCAGCGCCCGTGATGCGGACCCGCTATACGTTTACGGCCGACGACGAGCCGGTCATGCTCAGCACGTCCTATGAGCCGCTGGAGATCACGCGGGGTACGCCGGTGGTGCTGCCTGAGGACGGGCCGCACGCCGGGCGGGGCGTCGTCGAGCGGATGCGCGAGATCGGCCAGGAGATCACCTACGCCGCGGAGATCGTCACCGCGCGCCTGGCCGAGGCTGAGGAGGTCGACCGGCTAGGGGTCAGCCGCGGGCAGGTGGTGATGGTGATCCAGCGGACCTACTCCACGGCTGAGCGGCCAGTGGAGACAGCCGACATCGTGGTGCCGGTGGACCGCTACGAGCTGGCGTACATGATCCCGGTGAGACAGGAGTAGTCAGAGAAAGGCCCCCACCGTGGTGAGGCCGAGTGGTCCGCGTTCCTCACCGAGGTCAAGGCCGACCGCCTCTCGCACCCCAGGTAGGACCCATCTACTCGGCGACGTAGGTGCCCTTGCCTGGAACGGTGACCACCAGTCCCCGTTCCTGTAGTTCTCGGACGGCCCTTCGCGCAGTGAGACGGGCGATGCCGTACTGCTCCGCAAGACGTGTCTCTGCGGGGATCGGCCGGTCCGGCTGTAGCTCACCCGAAGCGATCTTGGCCGCGACGATGTTCGCCAACTGCATGTACAGCGGCGTTGCGCTCTCGTGCTTCAGCTCTTCTGTACCACTCACGGCCTCAACATAGAAGGCCTCTGACCTGCGCACCCTAGTAGATCCCTCTGCACCCCTATACAGAGGGCTATATACAGCAGTACCCTGCCAAGAAAATCACACAGCAGACCCCGGCGGGTGCGGGAACACCCCCGGGGCGCGGTCTCAGTCGATGGAGGACTGATGACGAACCCGATTCTGCCACCCATCACTCGTCGGCAACGCCCGCGCTCGACCACGCGCACGCGCCCCTATGTTCCGGTGCTGCGCCCCGCACGGCCCCTCTCCCGCCCCGCCCGGTCGGCGCGCGCGGTGCGCCACTACGCGATGGCCGCGTGGAACCGCCAGCGCATGGGGCTGGCGCCCACTCCCCTGACCTATGCGCCCCGACTCGCCTACCACCCCCTCGCAGTAGGAGCGGGGGCAGCGCGGTGAACGAAGAAAAAGGCGTGCAGGACCCGATGCTGTGGCTCCTGCGCCGCCACTACGCCGGAACCTGGACCATCCGCCGCACCGCCCATCTGTGGATCGCGGTGGCCACGAACCCCGACACCGACCGCGCGCCCACCGTCATGCACGACGACGTCGAGAAGTTCGTCCGCGAGCTGGAGAACCCGCCCCCACGTGTCGGGCGCCGCATCTCGCTGCTGTCCACCTCCTGGTCAGCTGAACGACTCGACCAGATCGGCGACGGCGCCTACCGGGACGACACCCCACCCATCACCTGACCGAAATCAGCGCCCCCAGCGAGCCCGCCGACCACGGAATCGGCGGGCTCCCGTCTCTCAGGGGCACGTCCCACCCGCAATCGGCTGACGCCGACTACCCCTTCGGGGCAACCGCCGATCACACCGCAGGGTCGGTGTCCGCGCCGAGTTCGGCGAGGCGCTTGCGGAGGATCGCGTTTTCGTTCTCCAAGGCGTGGAGCCGTTCGTAGGTCGGCGCGAGTTCAGCGTCGGAGTGCCGACGGGGAATGTGCTTCGGACAGTTCCAGTCATGGCCTTCGAGGTCGATCACCATGATCCGCTCCACGCGGCCGGCCGTGCGGGGTGAGCTCACCCGCTCGGCCAGGTCGGGGTCCTCGTCGAGGTTGCGCGTGTGCGCGTGGCCGAACAGCTTGAGCCGGGACTGGTGGGCGTAGTCCATGAAGAACAGCGCCACGCGACTGTCGGTCTTGAGATTGCCGTTGGTGATGTACTGCCGGTTCCCGCGAACGTCGGCGTAGGCCAGCGTCAACGGGTCGACGACGTGCACGAACCCGGGCGGGCCACCGCGGAACTGGATGTAGGGCCAGCCGGTCTCGCCCACACTGCCGAGGTAGAACCCGTCCCGTCCCGTGATGAACTCGGTCTCGCGTTCGCCCAGCGGGTCGCGTTCCCGTCCCACGGCCTCGCCGAGGTTCTTCCAGCGGGCCGGGCGGGTGCCCTCGTCCTGCTGCAGCTGCCGCACCGTGTCCGTGAACGCCAGGCGCGCAAACCGGCTCATGCCATCATCACTCCTCGCTGTGCTTGTGCTCCGGCCCGCCGCGCGGCAGAGGCGGCCGGGCCCACTCGCCGCTCCATGCCAGCGTGACCGCCGGGACCCGCCGAGCCGGTGCGCGGGTGGCCCTGGCCGGGCCAGCCACGACCGCCCGGGCACCTGGACGCGCCAGGTGCCCGGCGCAGTCGACGGGGTCAGCGCCTGGTGCTCGGGTCCTCCGCCTCCGCTTCGGCGCTCTCGGCTTCCTCCCGGATGATCTTCATCGTGTCGATCCCCACGGGGACGCCCGCGTAGACGGCAGCCTGGAGGGCGACTTCGGCGAGTTCCTCCGCGCTGCACCCGTTGCGCAGCGCACCGCCCACGTGCAGCCGTAGTTCAGCGGGGCGGTTCAGCGCGGCCAGGATGCCGACGTTGAGCAGGCTCCGCGTCCTGAGGTCGAGCCCGTCTCGCGTCCAGACAGTGCCCCAGGAGAACTCCGTAATGAGGTCGAGCAGGGGTTTGGCAGGCTCCCAACCGCGCAACATAGTGTTCACGTATTGGTCGCCCAGTACCTGCCGGCGGATCCGGTCTCCGGCCGCGTAGCGGTCGGCCTCGTCTCCTTCGCTCCGCTCCACTGTTCTCCTTCGCTCCTTCCCTTGGTCCGCGTTCGCGGTCAGTGCGCCGGAAGCGCATGCGGTTCGCTGGTCAACACGGCTTCGTGCCGTACGTCGTGGTCCCCGTCCGGGGGATCGTCGAGGCCGAGGACCGAGCGGGCGATCGCGTCGGCGTCACCGAGGATCACCGAGTCCACACCGGGCCGGACACCGGCGGCCGTGGCCCAGTGGACCCCTTCGGTGGGGACCCCGAACGCGTGCACGCCGGGGTTCGGGCGGCCGCACGCGTCGACCAGCCGGTAGGGCCGGTCGGTGACCTCCAGTCCGCCGGTGACGTGTTCGGTCCCGTTCGTGCGGAGCCGGTGCCGCCGCCCGATCCCGCTGTCGAGGAGGTAGCGCACCAGCGGGTCATCCGAGCCGACGACGCCGGGGTCCGGGAGGCGGGCGTCGATGAGCACGTCCCCGGTGTACTCGGCGCCGACCACGGCCGGTGAGGTCCCGGTGAAGTGGCCGCGCGGGTCGGCCGTTGCGGAGAACCCCGGCCCGGCGACGGTCACGATTCCGGCTTCGATCAGCGCGATCAGTTCCGCGATACGGCGCGGTGGCGGCCCGATCGAGACGAACGCGTTGAGCGGGGTGTAGAAGCCCGAGACGTGTTCCCGGTACGAGGCCGCGGTGAGCTGCCCGTGGTCGATGACCTGACGCACCTCGTTTCGCAGGTCCCGCAACGCGTCCAGCGCCGACTTGATCGGGTTGTCCACGTTGCCGCCGTAGGAGTTGACGAGGTCCTCACGGAGGTAGGCCAACAGGCGGTCGGTGAACGCTTCGGGAGAGGCGAAGACGCCCTCTCCCAGCGGCCGGGAGATACAGTCCCAGTTCCACTCGGTGTCCCCGCCGATGCCGTGCCGACGCAGCAGCGGGCGCGTGTGCTCCGGCCCGTGGGTCAGTGCCGTGACGAGTTCCGTGGCGAAGGCGCGGCGGTCGGCCGCGGGGTCCGACTGCCGGGCCATCGCGCAGTAGTAGACGAACGCGACCTCGTTGGTGATGTGGGGCCACACGTCGTCGTAGAAGTCGAGCCCGCCGACGCCGCGCGCCCGGGCCCGCAGACGCTCGATGGTCTCCGGGGTGAGGAACCGCGGGACGTGCCGACCGGTCACGCCCTTCTGGTTGGCGCCGCGTGCGTGGTAGGGAACGCCGCGCCGGGATCCGGCGACGATCCTGGGCTCCGTTCCCGAGGGCCGGTACACCAGGCCGCCGGTGGTTTCGTCGAAGCGGCCTCCGCGGGCGCTGGTCAGCAGGCTCAGGTAGTCGAAGAAGTTGAGTCCGAGGCCGTTCACGAGCACAGTGTTGCGCTCCGTCACATCGGCCAGGTCGATGTCCGCCGGGTTCGCGGGCGGGATGTACTGCAGCCCGTGCGTGATCGCGAACGCCTCCAGGCGGCGCTCCCGCTCGCGCAGGCTCGCCGGCAGGTGCCCGAGTGCCAGCACGACCTTGTCCACGGTGATCGCCTGGGTGCTGTGGGACGGGACAACGGCGTACCCGCCGGACCCCAGAGCAGTGACCGCGAGCACCCGGTCGGTGTGGACGTGTAATCGGACGTTGGCGGGCAGCCCCGCGCGGACGTGGTCGAGAACCCAGTGCAGGTACCTGCCGTACAGGGCGCGGGTCGGGTAGTCGTCGGCCGCGAGCCGGGCCGCCTGGGCGCGCAGCTCCGGATCGTCGAGCTCGTCCGCGCCGCCCCGTTGAATCCACTCGTACAGGCTCGGCCCGGGCACGATCGGCCCGCGGCACCGGACACTGGTGTCGTTGAACAGCGTGACCTGTGATGCCACCGTGTTCATCAGCAGGTGCCAGGACTGCGTCGGGCGCCAGACGGATCCCGCCCCCGGTGATTCCGCATCGATCGCGTGCACGACAACCGGGGAATGGGGGTGGAGGCGGGCGTTCTCGACGATTCTCTCCAGCGTGGACATTCCTCGCGGCCCAAGCCCGACGATAGCGATGTTCCTGGTCACGGTTGCCTTTTCTGTTCTCATGCCGATTTCTGTGCAGGGGGACGGGTCGGAGCCGGCGGTTGGGGCCAGGACTCCGTACTCGGCGGATGCGCTAGCGGGCGCGGGATGACACTCGGCGCGTGGGCACGGGAGCGCCGGGCCAGGAGAACGTCCGGAGGAGCAGCACTACCACCGCCCCCGCCACCAGGATCGCGCCGCCGATGAGCAGCGCCGGCTGGTAGCCGTGGTCGAGGGTTGGCTGGACGATCAGCGGCCCCAGGACCTGGCCCAGCCCGTAGGCGGTCGTGAGTGCGGCGGCCGAGCGCGGGACGTTGAGTTCGGCACCGGCGGCCAGCGCCAGCGTGGTGATTCCCATGAAGGTGCCGCCGAACAGGACGGCCGAGACGACGACCATCGCGGCGTTCTCGGTGACGCCGGGGAGCGCCACAGCGGCCGCCTGCACCAGCAGCGCCATCACCAGCAAGGTCGGCCGGGAAACGCGGCGGGACCAGTACGACCACAGCACGCACGATGGAATGGCCGCCACGCCGACCAGCACCCAGGCGCCGTTGCCCAACCAGGTCAGACCGGACCCGGCGAGCGCCGCCACGAGGAACGTCGCGGCGATGATGTAGCCGACGCCTTCGAGGAAGTAGCCCGCGAGCAGCAGCTGGAACGCTCGTCGGGGACCCGGCCCCGCGCCGCCTGTCCCGCTTGCGGCCTCGCGCGGATCCGCGGCCCGGTCGATCAGCGTCCACACCGGCGCACCGAGGAGCAGCGCCAGCACAGCGGAGAGGTACCAGAACACCGGCCAGGACGTCGCGGGCCCGGCCACCAGCACCACGGTCCCGGAGAGCGCGATGCCCAGCCCGACCCCTCCGTAGGACCAGCCGGACAGGTGCGGGTTCCTCCGTAGTGTGCGCAGGAGCGCCTGCGCGGCCACGATGAAGATGACCGCACTGGCCACTCCGGCGAGGAACCGCAGCGCCATCCACGCGGGCGCGGTGGTGACCAGCGGCATCGACGCGAGTGTGGCGACGAGGAGCGCCAGTGAGCCCCGTGCGACCACGCGGGAGGTCGCCAGGGACGGAAGCACGCTCAGCAGCACCGCCCCGGCGATGTAGCCCAGATAGTTGGCGGTGGCGATCTGGGCACCCGATACGGCGCTCAACCCCGCCTGCTGCTCCATCATCGGCAGGATCGGGGTGTAGACGAACCGTCCGATACCCATGGCGGCCGCCAGCACCACAGCGGCACGCCACAGCAGCCGCCGTTCGTTCCGTGCGTCGTCCGTTCCTGTGCTGGAAGTTCCGGACACGGATGCCCGCGGCACGCTTTCAGAGTCGACCACGAATCCCCCGTTTTCTGGTCAAACGCGACCGATACAGCGACTAACAATGCGATACGGCCACGTATAACTCTCAGACCGACAAAGAAGACATCTGGCGCAGAGGATCGTATATCAACCGCCCAGCCACCCGGACAGCAGGGTGGCAGCGTAAAGGGAATGTAAATTCTCGGCCCCCGTTCCCTCTACTGCATTCGGAGCTGCGCGAACAGGGGCTCCCGCTCTCGCTGGTCGAGGCTGATCCGCTGGAATGGAGCTCTTCATTCGCGGGAGGGCTTTACATCGCCGACGTGGAGGGCGGGTAGCTCGCAGCGTCTGACCTGGAGCACCTCGACGTCGACGCAGGTGAGCGCGTCGTGAGAGCGCAGGGACGCGCCGCGCGACTATACTCCCGCCCTGCTCCCGATACGTGACTGCGTTGACGAGGCGCATGGTCAATAACAGATTTTTCGCAGGTCAGATGCGCAATGAAGATGGCACGGTGAGCCGCGTGAAAAGCGGACGGCCGTCGGTCCGACCCCGCCCCTGACCACACCTACTTGAACCTGAGAAATGCCCCGTGATCTGGGAATTAAGATCGCGGGGCATTCTTGTGTCGTGGCAGTTGCCGAGGGTGCGGCTGGGCGCCAGCGGGTGGCGGGGCCCAAAACGTGGGACGGGGAGCAGGTGAGTTCCACCGGGCAATGGATCGCGGCTCGCCCCTGATGCGCTCGGTCCCGTTCCCCACGACCGACAGCGGGAGCGCGCAGCAGCCGCACACGTCGTCGGTCGATCCGTGGGCGTCGATATCGTCGTGTGCGAGTTCGGAGTCGGCGATGCCCCCTGCGGTCAGACGCCTCACCCCCACCTGTCGCGAGGAGTCCCCCACTTGTCATCCCTCACCCGTCACACGACACGCGGCCGTGCCGATGGACTCGGCCATCGGGCCAGACGCTTGGGAGCCCTGGTGGCATGTGCTCCCCTCGTCCTGGTCACAGCCTCGTGCGGACTGTTCGACGGAGCAGACTCGGCCGATTCAAAAGATGCCTCGCAGGAGCGGAAGTCCGAGGTCGCCGTCCCTGAGGCGTTCACCCGTGAGGTCATGCTCTTCAATAAGTACGGAGACAACGCAGCGGCCCAACTGGAGCTGGAGGCGGTCGAGGCCACCGACGAATCCACCGCGGTCCACCTGACCCTCACCAATCAGGGCGACACGCTCACCAATCTCTCCTTTGACAACACGAAGCCCATCCTCATCGATCCCGTCGACGGCACGGCATATCCGATGATGGCCGACCGGCCACTCGACTCCCCTGCCCGGGACTTCTACGGCAGTCATGACGACGGGGATGACGTGCCCTTCCTCAAGGGCGTCGACAACGCGTTGCGGTTCTATTTCCCGCCGCTGCCCGACCACGTCGAGTACGTCACCTTCCTTGGGTTCGGAGCGGGGGTCATGACGGGGGTCCCGGTGCAACGGGTGGACGAGCACCGCCCGATTCCGGAGCCCGGCGTCGACGGGAAGAAGCGCGAGCCCAAACCGGGAGAAACGCTGGACTGGCCGGTCCGCGAGCCCGACGGCGACCAGCACGAGTTCGTCTTGGACGCCCAGGGATACGTGGAGGGGGCCGACAGCACGCTGATCCGTGAAGGAGATGAGGAGACCATCGCCCTCGATGCGGATGTGCTGTTCGCGTTCGACAAGGCCGAACTGACCGACGAGGCAGCCGATCTCCTGGCCGACGCCGCCGCCTCCATCGAGACGAACGGGGCCGATGCCGCCGGGCCCATCGTGATCACGGGACACAGCGACGGCGTCGGCGACGACGCCTACAACCAGAAACTGTCCGAGAAGCGAGCCCAGGCCGTCCGGGAGAAACTGGAATCTCTGCTGGACGGAGGACACGACTTCGACGTCTCGGGCAAGGGCAGCTCCGAACCGATCGCCGAGGAGGGCGGGAAGGACGACGAGGAGGCACGCAAGCGCAACCGGCGCGTAGAGCTCTCCTACAAGGTCTCCTCCGGACGTCGTGGCAAGGAAGCCGACGCGTCGGACGACGGGGCCGGAATCGCCGCCGCCGAGCGGCATGTTGGGCTCCCTGCGTCCTACCGTTCGGATCCAGGGAAGCCGGTGGCTAAGAAGCAGGACAGGGATTTCGATCTTGCCGTGTACCCGCTGCTGCGTGACGGTGCCCACCTGGTCGCCGAATTCGAGATCACCAACAACGGGAGCGGATTCCGCACACCCGATCTGGGGGACGACCCGTCGCTGCGGAGGCACACCAAGAAGGGGGGCGAGTCGCTGAGCGGCTTCCGGATCCTGCAGTCCGACCCGGAACTGGCTCGCTACCCGCTGCTGATGTTCTACAAGGACAAGTACGTTCCGATCGCGGAGCGCTCCCGCGCGATCGGTTCCGGTGAGAGCTTCCGTCTGGCCATGATGTTCCCCGCGCCGTCGCCGGAGACCAACGAGGTCACGCTGGACGCAGGCCCGTTCGGCGAGGTCAGCGTTCCCATCACGTAGTCGGGCGTGGGGGCGGGGCTCCGCCCCCACGCGAGGGTAGGTGCCGACCGCGTCCCCGTCGTGCAGGCCCAGCCGTGGAGAGGAGAAAAGGCAATCACGCTTCCTCCTCTGGAGGTGCCCGCTGGGCATCTGTGCCCGACGTCAGCACACACCATGGACTGATCCCGGGAGTGACTCGGGGTGGTGTCCACGACCGAAGACTCCTCCGGACACCACCAGTGACAGCGGTGGCCACCGACGGGCGATGCGGGGCACACGGCCCTCGCGATCGAGGTGCCGGAAGTGATCGCGACGAGGCCTATTGGGCCCGGCTCCGACGTCGTCGGCAAACTTCTCGATTCAGAAGGACGATCCTGGACCTGCGCATTGTATGTAGACAGACCTGTCTGTATATACTTCCTCCATTCGGATCGTGACATCACCCGCCGACTCTCCGAAGGGCCCCTATGACCCCGTCCCGACCTGCCCCGAGCGTGCGCCACGTCGAGACGCCCTACCTGCATCCGCTGCGGCTGGCGACGGCCGGAGCGGCGCTGATCGCCACCTGCTACGGGATCGCGCGCTTCGCCTATGGCCTGTTCGTCCCCGTGCTCCGCCAGGAGTTCGACCTCGATGCCGCGACCGCTGGTCTCATCGCTTCGAGTAGCTACACGGCCTACTGCATCGCGATCGTCGTCTCGATGGTGGTGACCGGCCGGGTGGCCCCACGCCGGGTCGCGGTCATGGCCGGGGCGCTGGCGACCGCGGGAACCGCGTTGATCGCATCCGCCACCGACACAGCGACGCTCTCCATCGGTGTGGTCGTCGCGGGGGCCAGCACTGGTGTGGCCTCACCTCCGCTGGCCGAGGCCGTGGCGCACCGGATCGGGCCGGGCCACCGGGACCGTGTGCAGAGTGTCGTCAACGCCGGAACGGGTGTGGGTGTCATGCTCTCGGGTCCCATAGCCCTGGCGGCCGGGGCACACTGGCGGCCCGCGTGGATCGTGTTCGCCCTGATCGCGCTCGCCGTCACGGCGTGGAACGCCTGGGCCGTTCCCCCGGACATCCCCCGCACCGAACGCGGTGGCGCGCCCTCTCTGCTCCCCACCCCGCTGCTGGCGCCAGGGGCCGTCAGGATGCTCGCGGCCGCGGTGGCCATGGGCGCGGCCAGCTCCGCGGTCTGGACCTTCGGCCGGGACATCGTCATCACCGAGGGCGGTGCGAGCCCCGTGGCGTCGACCTTCATGTGGGTGTGCTTGGGCGCGGCCGGTGTCCTGGGGGCGTTCGCTGGGGACATCGCCGCGCGGACAGGGCTCGGCCGATCCTGGGGCGGCACCATGCTGGCCCTGGGCGCCGCTACCGCGGGCCTGGCCCTCATGACGGGGTCGTCCGCCGCGGTGATCGTTTCGGCGGCGGCGTTCGGGGTGTTCTACACGGTGCTGACGGGTCTCCTCCTGCTGTGGGGGATCCGCCTGTACCCGAACGCCCCCTCGTTCGGGGTGGGCTCCTCGTTCCTGATGATCGCGGCCGGCCAGGCCGTCGGGGCTCCCCTGGTCGGCGTGGCATCCGACCTGTGGTCGCCGGTCACCGCGTTCGGGCTCGCCGCGGGCGCGGCGGCGCTCGGCGCGCTGCTACGGCCTCGTTCTGCGCTGGGTCCCGGCCCGGTCGGGATCCGCTAGCTCAGAACCCGTCTCACGGCGTGAGGCCATGCGCCGCGATCAATACCTCCGCCGCGTCGCGGGCGCCGCGCATCGCCTCGCTCCGGTCTCTGAGCACGGTGGTGACGGTCACGCCTTCCACGAGGACGAACAGCTGCTCGGCGAGGCCCTCGGGATCCGTGGCACCGGCCTGGGCCGCCAGTTCCTTCATGTAGGAGCGCATCCAGCGCTTCTGGTCCAGGGCCACCTGCCGCGCAGGGTGGCCGGGGGTGGAGATCTCGGCGACGGCGTTGACGAACGCACAGCCGCGGAAGCCCTCGACCTCGCCGGACAGCCACGCGTCGAGTGCATCGAAAACCGCCAGCAGTCGGTCCCGCGGCTCGGATCGCTCCTCCACGGTCGTGGTCAACCGCGCGCGCCACACCTCATCGCGTTGCCGAAGATAGGCACCCACGAGTTCGTCTTTCGAGCCGAAGTGCTTGTACAGGGTCATCTTGGCCACGCCGGAGCGGGCCACGACCGTGTCGACCCCCGTGGCGCCGATGCCCTCCTCGTAGAAGAGTCGCGACGCCGTTTCAAGGACGCGCTGCGCTGCTGAACTCTGCACGCGCTGCCCGTTGGCCGGGCCCTTCTGAGCACTCACGATCCGCCGCCCCCTTACCGAACTCGATGCCTTGACTATACAGATCCGTCTAGCTACTTTGAAACCAGGCAGACAGACCTGTCTGTACTCCTTCGTCCCATCGGAGAGGCGATGACCACGCTGAAACGCCGGCTGCGGTCACTGATCACCGCCGTGGTGGACTTCCACCGGGAAATGGAGCGCGGCTTGACCGTGATGCGTTACGGCGAGACCCCGAGAAGCGCGCGCCGGACCTGCCCCTACCCCGCACACACGAACCGGCCACTGCCCCACCACGGGCAGCAGCGTCTGACAACCGTCGGACGCCCGTCTACACGGAAAGGCGGGCGGGGGTCGGACCACCGAGCGACAAGCCGAAGGGGAAGAATCGGCGGCATCCAGCACAGGGATGTCGCCGTCGCTCACCTAGCGCCCGCCCGACGACCCGCCCTCGTCGATGCGCGACTGCAAGTCCGGATGTAGTCCTGGTCAGCCTCCACACGCTCACGTTCAAGATCGGCGATCCGCTCCTCATCGAGGCGATTCTGGAACCGTAGACAAGACGGAAGTCGCGGTCGGTCTCGTGCTCGGCCAGCTCCACCGGCATGATCTTGTTGACCAGGAACCAGCCAACAACGAACAGCGGAACCATCACCACGACCAGCGGCGGGATGAACAGGGTTGCACCCAGGCAAATCACGCCAAGCGCGATCCGCCCCCAGACCCGATTGCGCCGGGCCTGCGCCTCCGGCGTCTGGCCCCGAGAACCGCGAGGCGTCGCAGCGGCGATCGCCTCCGCCTCATCCAGCTCACCCTGCTGAATCCTGACAATGTCGCCAGAGCTCACCCCGCAGGCATGGAGATAGCGAACGTGCTTGCGTCTCTCCATGAAGCTTCCGTACTGCCTCTTCTCTCCCATCTGCCACCTTCCCGATCATCGCGCTTTATAGGTCCGATGATCCTACCCTCGATAGGCTCACCACTCTCACTCCATCAACGCTGCGTGAAGGTCAGCACGGAGAAATCAAGGGAATATTCAGCATCTTCTCCCACGCGCGCAATTTCCCATTCCACCACCTGACATTACCTTATACCTAATTGGCGCGCTAGTCCGCATCCCCGTATGCAGAACAGACACTAGAAGGAACTCGGTACCCTCTCGCTGCGTCCATATCAAAAATGACAAGAAGAGCATCCGGGATGTAGGAGATCCGGCCCTCTACAATCTCTCCCAACGCAATGACAACGCTTTTTCCTCCAGCAAATCCGAGGCGAACAGCCCACGGGACTTCTGAACATCCTTCATTAGGAACGTGTCTAGCCACGCTGGATTGATTGACTGATCGGCCAATGAAACCCCTCCAGCCAAAGGCTTCGGTCACATTAATATAATCATCCGACCGCTGTTGAACTGAGGGAAAGTCATCGCGCAAGTTCAGCGCCAGAGCCTCGTTCAGGCCATCAACAACCCAGGTGAAATATAGCGTCTTTCCGCTGGAGAACACGAGACATATGGCAACATCAACCTCGTGAAAGAGTCCTCCGTGCTCATGTCCACACGGCCACCCTTCCCCCTCAAGGGGGAGGTACCATGCCGACACCAAGGAATCACCGGGCACGAAATTGATCAGGTCTTCAATGAAGTTTTCTGACATTACGCATCCAAATTGACCTCTATCTCCCGCAGAGATTAGTAGCGTCCAAAGTACTGGAACAATCCACTGGAATCGAAGGTTGCCCCGAACCCTCTGCCGCCAGCGCTATCCGGCATGATGTGACGAGTCCCTCCACGAAATCCGCCTGACGTCACAGGAGATACCGCACTACTCGGATGTGTCAGAATATCATCCAGAAGGCTCTGACCAGCAGAGTCAAACTCCTTACCGCTTACCTTAGGAAGATCCCCTCGGCCCATGTGCTTCTGATACTCCCGACCAGCCCTGGTCAAGTTATTCTTATCGGGCCTCATTCCACTTCGCGACAAGGCGTCCAGCCCGCCACAGTTGTGGGTGAGGACGTCACTCGAAGCGCCGACAGCGACGTTGTAGGTGTGGATGCCCTCAACCGTGAGGTTATGGACCTTCGCGGATTGAGTCCAAGCTCGGGTCGCGGTGACCTGGACCCACGTACCGGAAGAAGTCTCCAGCCACATGCCCGGACGCAGGTCGCCTGCGTCCAGCCACTCGCCCAGCTCGGGGACCCAGAAGGGGTGCGCCTCCGTGGCGATGATGATGTCACCACCAGCCAGCGGGCCAGGCATACCGCCGTTTCCGTTGAGGCCGCCGGCGTCAGGGCCGAGCTCAGCTTCCGCAGGCTTCTCTGTGCTGGTGTCGACCGTGATCTCGACCAGGTCTTTCGACCCTTGGCCGATGATGGTGGCCAGAACCGTCTTCTCTGACTGTTCTCCCGTTTCGGGGTCAGTCGCGATGACCTTCTCGCCGACGTCGACATCCTCGATCGGCTTCTTCGACCCGTCGGCCATCAGAACGCCAGTGCCGGGGACAAAGCTGTTGCACCCGGTTGGCCCGTTGCGGGCGGCCCCGCCGCCCTTGCTACGGGAGAAGAAGCCAGAGAGCTTGCTGGACAGCCCCGAGCGGCCACCGCCAGCCCCAGCGCGGCTGGCGCCGCTGCTGAACATTGACCCGATCTTGCTGGAGGCTGCCGACGCGACCTTGCCGCCGAGGGCACCGCCGGCTGCGCCGAAGGCGCCGCCCAATGCCGTGGATGTTAGGGCGTCGGTGACGCTCCATTGCTCCTTGGGGGTATCCAGTTGGTATTGGACCAGGCCGGAGACCGCGCCGCCGAGGGCTGCGCAGCCGATGGTTCCGGCTCCGGCGGTGGCCACCGAGCAGGCGGCGCCGACTGCGATTCCGGCGCCCGTTGCGATAATGGTGTTCTTATGTCGACGGACGAAGGATGACGTGGCGCGATACGCGCGCTTCACATAACTCTTGGTCTTGTGGTAGGCGCGGCGGACATATCTTCTGGCCTGGTGGTACTTCTTCCGGACGTAGCGCTTCGCCTGGTGGTACTTCTTCTTGACGTACTTCTTGACCTTCTTGTACTGGCGCTTAACGTACTTCTTGCCCTTGTTGTAGACCTTCTTAGCCTTTTTCACTCCCTTCTTGACCTTGCTCTTGGTCCAGTTCCAGGCCTTGTCGAGGAACATCCCCGACGGGTCGCTCCAGGTGACCGGGTTGTTGTTGGAGTACACGTAGCCGTGCATCTGCTGGGCGTCGGTCGGGTCCATCACCGGGTCGACCGAGATGAACCGGCCGATCGCCGCGTCGTAGGCGCGGGCGCCCAGTTGGGTGAGGCCGGTGGACGCGTCGATCGTGCCGCCGACGAAGCCCTTCTCACCCGGCCACTCGCCGGTCGACGAGCGCTCCTCGCCGAACGGGGTGAACCGCCGCTGGACGGCCTCGCCCGTCGAAGCGTCGATCGCGAGCTGGCCGCTGCCGTGGTGGTCGGAGATCAGCCAGTGCAGCGACCCGTCGTTCTCGCGCATCGCGACCGTCTCGCCCGCGTGCTCGTAGTAGCGGGTCGCCTCGGTCTTCTGCTCCGCGGCGTCGAACCGAAGTTCCATTCCCGGCAGGTAAAGCGTCGACGACTGCGCGTCGCGGCGCAGCAGGCGCTGGCCGTTGGCGTCATAGGTGTAGCTGGTCGCCTGGTCGCCCTCGGTGACCTTGACCAGGTTCCCCTCCGCGTCCCACTCCAGGTTCTGGTCGTGCTCCGCGGTGAGTCGGCTGGTCATGTTGCCCGACTCGTCGTAGCCGTACTTCTCCAACCGGTCGCCCTCAGGCCCGGTCTCCTCGACCTTGGTGAGCGCGTGCGGCTGCAGCTTCCCCGGGTCGGGGTGGGTGTAGGTACGGACGGTGTCACCGCTGCTGGACGCGGAGTGCTTGGTCTCCGTCAGTCGGTTGCCGACCTTGTCGTAGGCGTACGAGTGCCAATAGGGCGCAGCGCCGCCCAGTGCGTCGGCCGACGGCTTCTCCGCACAGGACTTCTTGTCGTCGTCCTCTCCTGGTTTGGAGGTCCACGCCTCGGTGAGACGGCGCAGGCCGTCGTAGGCGAAGCACTGCGTGTCGCTTGCCAGTCCCTCCGCCGTGGGCTTGTCGCTGATGCTCAGGACGTTGCCCGCGTCGTCATACGTGTAGCTCTGGTGGCTCAGCGACCCGGACCCGATCTCGGGGACGGTGCTGATAGACGACAGCCTGCCGGTCCGCCGGTCGTAGTCGTAGGTCGCCCAGGTCTTCTTCGCCCCGCTGTTCCCCTTGTGGAACTCACGCTGGACCAGCTCGCCGATCTTGGAGAACTTGGCCTCGCTGACGACCTTGTCGCGACCGGCCTGCACCATCGTGGGCATGCCGAGTTCGTTGTAGTGGTACTGCACCAGCTCGCGCGGCAGCTTGCCCGCCTTGGGCAGCACAACGCTCTGCGTGGAGCCGTCGGGGTTGTAGTCGGTGGCGAACCGGTACTTCCCGGAGAGCACCCCCTCGCTCTCCGGGATGCTGATCTCGGTCATCAGCGGCTGGTACAGCTTGTTGTACTTCAGCACCCGCTGGGTGTAGGCGCTATTGCCGCTATAGCGGGTCGCGGAGCTGAGCTGCCCCTTCTGCACCGTGTCGTAGACCATCCCGACGCGCTGCGTCCCCTTCGGGGAGTCCTCGAAGACCCCGGTTTGGCGCCCCAGCTCGTCGTAGGTGTAGGCGAGGGTCCGGCCGCGACCGTCGGTCTGCGACACCAGCTGGTCGAGTTCGTCGTACTTGAAGGTCGTGGTTCCAGCGTCGGGGTCGACCGTCTTGATCTGCCGCCCCCGAAGGTCATACCTGTACTTCCAGACGTTGCCCGCCGGGTCGGTCACCGTGGCGAGCTCATCCGCCTTCGTGTAGGTGTACTTCGTGGCGTCGTACTTGCCTTCGGGCTTGTTCCCGTGGTGCTGCCGCATCTCGGTCATGCGCCCGCGAGCGTCGTAGAGGGTGGTTGTGGCAGTGTCGCCCGCCGGGACCGTAACCAGGGTCCGGTCACCCAGTTCCTGGACGCTGGTGCGCAGCACCTCCTTGCCGCGCGACCGCTGGACGGTGGCGGTCTGCCGCCCCGCTCCGTCGTAGACCGACTCGGTCTGCCTCGGGATCTCGTCCTCGTTGTTGACGACGAACAGCTTGTCGCTGGGCTCCTCGCCGTTCGGGTAGGCCTCCCGCTCCAGGACGACGTTGCCCCGCGAGTCGTAGAAGACCTCGCTGATCAGCCGCCCGTCGATACCGGGGCTCTGCTGCTGCCGCGGGCGCAGCATGCCGTCGTAGATCTCGTAACTCGCGACGTAGTCCCCGCGGTTGTTGAGCTCATAGGTGACGACGCTGGAGGGCGCGTCGGCCCGGATGTTGTACTCGAACTTCGCGCTCGGCCGCTCCTTGTTCTTCTCCTTGTCCCGGTCGGCGAGCCAGACCGAGGTCATCCGCCCGAGCGGGTCGTAGGCGAGGTCGGTGCGATTCCCGTTGGCGTCGGTCTCCGAGACGAGCGACGAGCGCAGCGGGTCCATGCGCACGGTCGTGGTGTGCCCGAGCACATTGGTGTTGGCGATCTCCGTTTCCGGGCCGCCGGGCACGTCGGAGGAGTACGAGGTCTTCGAGACGTTCCCGGCCGCGTCGGTGTCGGTCACCTGGCGCCCGTACTTGTCGTAGGTGCCCTGCGAGATCGTCAGGTACTTGGGGGTGTCCCCGTCGTAGTCCTCGAGCTCCTGGGCCTTGGTGACGAGCCCGCGCGTGGGCTTCTCACCGAATCCCTTGCCGTCGTACAGGATCCGCTCGTCGGAGATCACGTCGTCCGGGTACGTGGGCTTCTCGCCGCACTTGACCGACAGCACCTCCTCACGGGACTGCAGCGCGATCAGCCATTTGTCGGTGTTACGTGCGTAGGAGACCCGGACGCACTGGTCGTCGTCGGGGTCGGACACGTCCCCGTGGTCGTCGATGCGGCTCAGGAACCCGTACTCGTCGAAGGTGCTGTCGGTGAGCGTGACGCGCTGCTTCCCGCCTTCGAGAGGGGTGTAGGTCCGCTCCGACTGCGTGTCGGTGTGATACGAGCGCAGGGTCCCCCACTTGTACTTGCGCTCGGCGGTCTGCTTCTTCCACGGGATGCTGATCTCCTTGGAGATCACCTCACCGCCGGGGCCGTTGCGCTCGATGACTTCGCGCGTTTGACCGTTGAAGGCGTCATGGTCGGTGTCCGTGCCCCCTTCGGAGTCGGTGATCTTCACCGACCGCTTGCCGGACGACAGCTTGTCGCCGTCCATGCCCCGGTAGAAGAGGTACTCGGTCTCCGAGCGGGTGTCGTCCGGGTGCCCCTCGCGCACCTTGACGCGCTCGTACCCGCGCCACTGCGACCAGGTCTTCTGCTTCTCGGGGACCAGGCCGTCGGCGTCGTCGAAGTGCCAGGCGCCGCCGCCGAGGTACTCGTAGGAGGTGACGACGTCGGGCTGCCCGCCGACCAGGTCCTCCTCCGTGACCCGCGTGACGACGTACTTGTGGAACCAGTCGGTGAGCTCCTCCTCGCCCTCGGGTGTCCAGATCACCGGGTAGCAGCGCTTGGTGTTCTTGTCCGGCTTGGGTGTGGAGCCCGCCGTGCACTCCGGCGCGGAGTACTCGACGTGCACCCGCCCACCGGTCTCGTTGGAGACCGAGGTGATCCGGTACTTCAGCATCGGAGCAGGCCCGTCACGGGTGGAGTCGACCCGGTTCTCCATGGCTTGGCCGTGGAAGACCACCTTCGGCATCGTCTCTGTGCCGCCGACGTGCCCGGTGTGGGTGACGGACTTCAGCCACAGCGCCGGGTCGGTGCCGTCACCCGGCTTCGGGTAGGAGTGTTCGAGCTTCCACGAGTCGACCGGCTTGTAGCCGCTCCCGTCGTAGACCTCGGTGGTGACCTTGTCCAGTTTCTTGGTCGACCAGAAGGACGGCGAGTGCTTTCCGACGCACTTCTCGTCCTTCTTGCACTCCTGGTCGGTGGGGACGTCCGGCCAGTGCTTGGCATTGGCCTCGGTGCGCTTCTTGGGCGCGCAGTCGAAGTCCTTGCTGGGGATGCAGCGCTCGCCGACGGTGAACTTCACCCGGGCCGGGGCCTTGGCGAAGACGTCGTCGGAGCGCAGCCCGTACTCGATGCGGTTGAGGTTGCCCGCGCGGGTGTAGGGCGTCGCCTCGGTCTTGACGTTGCGGCCGTAGTAGTCGGTGTACTTGTCGTAGTAGTACGTGGTGACGTTGCCGTGCACGTCGACCTCGTAGTCGAGGTTCCACCGGTAGGCCTGCTGGCACCAGGAATCGGCGAACGACGACGCGTGGCACGGCTCCCCGGAGTCGTTGCCGTAGACGGGCACGGTCCAGGTGGACTTGGTCTCCGGCTTGCCCTTCGACCATCCGGGCAGGCGGTTGCGGCCGAAGTAGTACTGGGTGCCGTCGGTGGTGGTGACGCGCCAGTACTCGCCGTCGTTGTCGCCGTTCTTGGCGCCGGTCAGCCGCTCGATCCTGGAGCCGTCGTCGTTGCGCGGGTGCCAGTCTCCGTCCTTGTCGATGATCAGCTCGGTCGACGTCCCGTTGAGGGACATGGTGGCGTTGTGGCGTCCCCAGCACTGGTCGCCGGTCTTGGATCCCTCGGCCTGACCGTCCTGCATGCACGCCTTGTAGCGGCGCTCGATGTATCCGGCGTCGTAGCTGAACCCCTCGCCGACCCAGGAGGTCTGGTTGTTGGACGACGCGGTGCGGCCGTCGACGCTCTGCGAGGAGTAGCTCAGCCCGATCTCGGGGGACTCCCCGGCCGCGACGCCGGGGGTCTCCATCGGGTACGACCAGGTGAAGTCACCGGTCTGCTCCCCCACGCTCCACGTGGACGACGCCTGCAGCGGGGTCGCGGAGTAGTCGCCGGTACCGCCGGTGGGGGCGGCGGCCAGGGCGAGCAGCGTGCCGCTGCCTCCGCCGCTGGGTGCGGTCGGCGCGAGCGCGGACCGGTAGGCCCCCGGCTCGGGCACATCCGTCCCGGCGCTGGCAGGCGCCACGGCGGTCACCGTCTGCGCGTCGGCGTTGTTCTCCGAGTCCAGCTCGACCACGTCGGGTGCGTCGCCGGGGCAGCCGCCCTGCTCCAACACGCATTCGTCCACGGCGACGAGGCGCAGCCGGGAGCCGTAGTCGGCGCCGAAGGCGGTCGCGAAGTCGGAGTAGTCGACGGAGACCTCGACCGGTCCGTCGGAGTCGCTGCCGTCGGTGCGCTTCAGGCGCAGCAGCAGTCCGGAGACGCCCGCCTTCTCCGCTGCTTCGCGGTCAAGGATCTCCAGGTCGGCGCCCTCGACCGCCGTCAGCGCGGAGGGTTCGGCGGACGGCTCGTCCTCGGTCGCGTCCTCCTGGGACGGTTCCGGGTCGCCGTCCGCGGCGGGTTCCCGTTCCGGTGCGGGCTCCGGCTGCCGCGGCTGCTCGCTGGGGGTGTCGGGTTCCTGCCCGCTCTCCTGCTCCGACGGCGAGTCCGCCTCAGGCGAGGGCTCGGGGGTGGGAGAGGACTGCACGGCCGCGCTGTCGGGGCCCGGAGACCGAACGGCGTCGCGCCGCTCGGACGGGGCCTCGTCCGTCTCCTCTGCCCCGCGCTTCTCCTGGGGCTGGTCGTCGGCCTCGGGGAGCGGGGACTCCCACTCTTCGGCCTCCTTCTCGGGCAGCGCCTTCGCGGAGACCACCGGCTCGGCGCCACCGCTGGATGCCTCGGAGCCGCCCGCCGGAATCTCGATCGTCTCCGGCTCCGGCCACTCGGCGTCCGGCAGCTCGGTGAGCGCTGCCTTCTCGGTCTCATCGTCAGCGGGGGCCACATTCACGGACGCGTCGCTGCCCGCGATGGAGGCCTCGTCGGGAGCGTCCGGACGGTGGTTGTAGGCGATGGCGGACGCCGGCATGACGGACAGCAGACCGATGGCCATGACCAGGGCCACGCCCTGGGATGCGGCCTTACGTCCGGGAAAGCGCCGAGGGGCGGGCGTCACAGGGGGTTCAGACACAGGATTCCTCCTGACCCGTCGATCGAAGTCGACGGGCCTGCTGCAACATCGAGGTGAGTGAGGGGAACGGGGGGTACGGGCGCCTTTCCGCGGCGGCCTAGCGGCGCGGCAAGGTCACGGGACGAACCCCTTCCTGACCAGAAGCACGTCCGGTTCGCTGAGTACGCCCTGGTAGACGTGGACATCGTCGATGTCGCCGCCCCAGGCGCCCGTCAGCCGTTCCTCGAACCGCGCGGCGCCGATGACCAGAGGACCGTCGGCGTTCCAGGGGGTCTTCTGCACGTCGGTGTCCTGCTTGACCCCGTCGACGTAGAGCGCCAGCTCGCCGGTGGTGTGGTCATAGGTGGCGGCCAGGTGGGTCCAGGTGCCCAGCTCGGGCGCGTCCTTGGACAGCGCCCTCGGCCACCCCTTGCTGCCGACCTTGTCCTCGGGGGCCATCTTGAGCACCCAGTTGTCCCAGTCGTAGGTGTTCTGCTGACCGAGGTAAAAGCCGCTGTGCTTGCTGCCGTCCTGGGACACGGCGGTGGAGTTGGTGCCGGTCTCATCCAGGCGCACCCACGCCGCGACGCTGAAGCTGCGGTCGGTGCGGATGGCCGGGGCCTCGGTGGTGATGCGCTCGTCCTTGCCGTTGAGCGTTACCCCGGTGGACAGGGTGTGGTCGTTGTCCGCGCCGCCCCAGGCGGTGTCCGGGTTTCCATGCAGGGCGCCTGTCAGCCCGTGGTCACTGGAGTCGGCCACCGAGGTGCCGGAGGATTCGTCCAGGTCCCAACGGCCCTCCAGTGCGGCCGGACGGTTGGCGAGGCGCCACGGCTCGGAATGCTCTTCCGATTCGTCGAGGACGTCGTCGACGACGACCCGGTCCCAAAGGCGGACATCGTCGATAGCGCCGGGCCAAGCATCGTAGGGCTTTCCCTTGAACTGCGCCCCACCGATGAGCAGCGGACCCTTGGCGGTCCACGGGGTCTTCTGGACGCTGGTGCCCTGTTTGACGCCGTCGACGTAGAGCGCCAGTTCGCCGGTGGCCGGGTCGAAGGTGCCCAGCAGGTGAGTCCACACCCCGGCCTTGGCCGGTTTCTTGGAGTAGACGCGGTGAGCGACACTCGTGGAGGCGGTGTCATCGCTCGGAGCCTGCTTGAACACCCACGAGCCCTTGCCGACCCGGTGGTTGTAGCCGAGGTAGAAGCCGCTGTGCCACTCACCTTCCTGCGCGACAGCGGTGTGGTTGCGGGTCGGGTCGTCCAACCGCACCCAGGCGGCGACGCTGAACGCCTTGCTGGTGTCGACCACCGGGCCGTCGGTGGCGAGTCGGCCGTCCCTACCGTCGGTCTTGACCGCCGTCCCGTTCAGCCGGTGGGAGTCGCCGTCCAGCACGCCGACTCGGCCGCGGGCCCAGTCGACGCCTCCCGACGCCGTCGCGGTACGACCGTCCTTCACCTCGTCGGCCGCCGTACTTCCTTTCCCTTCGTCGAAGGGGAAGTGGGCGACAGGGCCGCTTGGGGGCGCAACGGTGAACGTGTAGACCAGCACGCAGTCCGAGGAGTTGCCGTGGGCATCGGTGGTGCGGGCGTGGATCAGATTGGGGCCGTCCGAGCGCGGCGTGATGGTCGTGGTGACCGACCCGCCCGGCTTGGCGGGGGTGAGCTTGGTGGAGCAGGAGGCGTCGTTGACGCTGTAGTGGTAGGCGGCCGCGTCTTTGACGCCGTTGGCGGAGAAGGTGAACGCCCCCGACTTGCCCACGGTCCCGGTCAGCGCGTCACCGGCGGGGTAGTCCTCAGCGGCCACCTTGGGTCCGGTAGCGGGCTTGGACGTGTCGACCTTGATGTAGCACCAGTCCGACCACGGGTAGCCCCATGCCGTCTTGTCATGGGCGATGGCACGGTAGCCGAGCAGCTTTCCCTCGGGGAGGGGTTGGGCCTTGGCGCTCTGATAGCTGCCCCTGGGCCATTTGTCGACGTCCTTGTAGACCGTGTCCACGTATCCGACGCGGTCGCCCTTGCCGTCGATCTTCCACTCGAATCGGGTCTTCAGTTTCTGCCCGACGAACGCGGAGTCGTAGTCACGGACATAGGCGCGCAGGACCGGTGTCCTGGTGTTGATCAGGCGGGGCTTCTTCGGGTCGGTGGAGCACACGCCGCCGTGGGAGTCCGACATCTTGGACGTCGACGGCTGGGCCGGCTTGTTGTTGTACTTCACCACCAGCTTCGGATTCTTGGCGAAGCGCCGCCAGTCCCAGTTGGAGTTGGACACCTTCTCGTTGCCGTACATCCCGTAGGTCACCGACTGGTGCCCGGCCTTGGCCGCCGACGTGTAGGCCTGGGTGGCGTCGAACTCCACACCCTTGCCCCCGCAGGCCGGGCGCCCCTTGTCGACGTTGACCGTGTCCTGCTTGGTGAGTTTCTCCGGCTGCTTCTTCCAGGTGGTCTTGGACGACAGGATCCGGGTCCGCCACAGGGTGACCTTGGCGTTGGTGCAGCCGAAGGCATGGGTCACCTCCGCACGCAGGGTGGCCGACGTGATAACCGTGGTCGGCTTCTTCGTGCGCGCATAGACGCTGAACCGCCAGAACGCGCGCTTGGTGCTGCCGGTCTGGGGCTCGTAGCCGACGCCGGTGTCCTTGTCGGACCGGTTGTAGTACACCTGCGACGGGAAGCGCTTGTTCACGTACGCCCAGGCCTTGCGGCTGACCGAGACCGAGGGGTCGATGTAGACAGGGTACTCGGTGTCGGGGTCGGTGAGCATCGCCTGGTCCGGCACCAGCTTGATCGACGACGGCTCGACCGTGGTCGCGATCGGCTCGATGCGCGCACCGGTGGCGGCGCGTGCGGTCCGCTCCACCTCGGGGACATCGTCGCCCGAGGAGTCCCACATGGCCGGGGTCGTGGCGGTGAACACGGTCTCGCCGCCCTTGTCGCCCAGCGCTTCGAGGTTGCCCGCTTCGTCGGCGCTCATCCGCACGCCCGTGGTGCCCAGCGCCAGTTCGAGCTCGGCCAGCTTCGGGTTCTGGGCGGCCTTGCGCGACTTGACCACCAGGACCTGGGAAAACCCGTCGGTTCCGGCCGTGAGCACCAGGTCGACATCCGGCAGCACGTCGGCGTAGGTGGCGCGGTCCTCCTCCAGCGTCGGAGCGGGGAGCTCGCCGGGCCAGTCCAGCTCGACCGCCTTGGATCCGATTCCGATCCGGGCCATCGGCGCATCGCCACCGCCGGAGAACTCGACCTCGGCCGAGGACGCCGTGGGCTGCACCATGCCGTCACCGGACGTGACCAGGGTGGTGTCGACCGGCGCCCAACCGTCGGACGTGCGGACCCGCTCGGGCACCGCCGACTGCTCCAAGGTGAACGAACCATCCGGCTCAGCGAACACCTGCGACCGTTCGTCCGTCGCAGAAGTGATCTCCACCCGCTCACCCGACCTCTCGGCCTGCTCCGAGGCCGAGTGCTCCTCCGCTGTCAGGTCTTCGGCTGGGGAGTCTGCGTCGGCGGGGGCCGGCGCCGCCGAGAGCAAGCTCCCGACCAGCACGCCCGCCACCACGGCGGCACTCCTTCTCACGGCACGCATCCGCTCCGGCACCCGTTCACGTCGTCATTGACTCCGGTGCCTCCGCACAAACCCGACGGAGACATAAAGCGCGGATAAAGCTGCCAGAACTTCATAACCGTGTGCAACTGTGTTGCAACTCACAGAAAAGTGTTCCCCTGGGAAATCGGGGAGAATTCCCAGGAAGGGAACGGTGTAACCACCTGCAGAAACGAATGCCGGTTTACACGATTCTCGGAGGTGATTGTAATTTTTTGGGAAAATAATGGTGCACCCTCGGCCGCAAGCGCGACCAAACCGCAACCTTCGGTACGCATGCGTGATGAATGGTCCGTTAAGATCCCTCCGGATCCTTGTGCCTGCAACACGAGAATAGGCGGAAACGCACGCGGTGGCCCACGGAATGGCGACCTCACACCTGCCGCGAATGCGCTCCCCCGTGGGTGGAGAACACCCGCTGGTCAGCGATACCGCACCGGAAGGTGTTTGATCCCGTTGATCCAGGAAGAACGGAACCGCTGCGGAGGCCCGGCCTGCCGGATGTCGGGCATGTGGTCGGCGATCGCGTCGAAGATCAGGCCGATCTCCAACCGGGCGAGGTTGGCGCCCAGGCAGTAGTGGGCGCCTGTGCCGCCGAAGCCGAGGTGGGGGTTGGGATCCCGCGTGATGTCGAAGGTGAAGGGATCCTCGAACACGTCCTCGTCGAAGTTGGCCGAGCTGTAGTACAGGCCCACGCGCTCGCCCCTGCGGACCGTCTGCCCGCCGATCTCGGTGTCGGCCGTCGCGGTGCGCTGGAACGCGATCACCGGTGTCGCCCACCGCACGATCTCGTCGGCGGCGGTTCGGGGGCGGTCGTGTTTGTAGAGCTCCCACTGGTCCGGGTTCTCCAGGAAGGCCAGCATGCCGTGGGTGATGGCGTTGCGCGTGGTCTCGTTCCCGGCCACGGACAGCAGGATCACAAAGAACCCGAATTCGTCGTCGGTCAGTCCGCGGCCGTCGATGTCGGCGTGCACGAGCTTGGACACGATGTCGGGGCGCGCTTCCGCGCGGCGCTCCCCCGCCAGCACCATGGCGTAGGCGAGGATCTCCGCCGCGGCGACGGGCGGATCCACTGTGTACTCGGGCTCGTCGTAGCCCAGCATCTCGTTGGACCAGCCGAACAACCGCGCGCGGTCCTCCTGCGCCACCCCGATCAGCTCGGCGATGGCCTGCAGCGGCAGCTCGGTGGCGACCTCGGTGACGAAGTCCCCCTCGCCCCGAGCCGCGGCGTCGGCCGCGATCCGCTCCGCCCGCGCGCGCAGGGCCTCTTCCAGCGTGCCGATCGCCCGCGGCGTGAACCCCCGCTGCACGATCTTGCGGAGCTTCGTGTGCTCCGGCGGGTCGATGTTGATCAGCATGTTCTGCCGCTGCACCTCGAGCCCGTCCGCGCTCAACCCCTCGTAGAAGCGAATGACCGCGGTATTGGCGTGGGTGGAGTACAGATCGGCGTTGATCGACGCCTCCCGCACGTCGGCGTGCCTGCTCAGGATCCACAGTCCGCCGTCGTCGAAGCCGCTCGTCGCGGGCTGCGGGTTCCAGTAGACGGACCGCGTCGCGCGCAGGGCGGCGAACTCCTCATGCGGGATGCGCTCGGCGATGAGGTCGGGGTCGGTGAAGTCGAATCCGTCGGGGAGGGTGGGGCGGGGAGACGGGGGAGATGGGGGAGACTGCGGAGGCTGGGGAGGTTCGGGTGTCATTTGGGGGCGTCTCCTTGTTGGTCCTGGCGACCGATCGAGGCGCGGGTGTGGGGACGGCTCCGGGGGCGGTGCTGGGGCTAGTGATGTGGTGCTGCGGCTGCCACGCGTCTGGCCCACCTGTAGTCGGCCTTTCCGCTGGGTGAGCGGCGCACTTCGGGGACCATGCGGTACTGGCGCGGCACCTTGTAGCCCGCGACCCTTTCGCGGACGAAGGCATCCAGGTCGGGCGCCGCGACGCCGCCGACGGCCGACACCACGGCGGCCACCCGCTGTCCGAAGCGATCGTCGTCGACGCCGACCACCACGGCGTCGCTCACCTGCGGGTGGCCTTTCAAGACCGACTCGATTTCTTCGGGGAAGACCTTCTCTCCGCCGGTGTTGATGCAGACGGAGCCCCGGCCGTGGACGGTGACGGTGCCGTCGGCCTCGACCGTGGCCATGTCGCCGGTGAGCGTGTAGCGCACACCCCCGGCCTCCACGAACGTCGCGGCCGTCTTCTCCCGATCCTTGTAGTAGCCGAGCGGCACCCGCCCCGACCGGGCGACCTGGCCGATATCCCCCGAACCCGGCGCCACCGGCCGCAGGTCCGAGCCCAGCACGGTGATGCGCTCGTCGTCGAAGCGGTAGCGCAGCCCCGTCTCCGGTGTGGCCCCCGCGACGCCCCACGCGACCAGGCCCGTCTCGGTGGACCCGTAGTTGTCGAGAACGGCCCGCCCCGGCAGCAGCTCCTCCAGCCGGGCACGGACCGAGCCGGACAGGATGGCGCCGCTGGAGCTGATGACGTGGAGCGAGGAGACGTCGTGGCCGCCCGCCTCCAGCGCGTCGGCGAGCGGAGCGGCCATGGCGTCGCCGACGAGGTTGATCGTCAGCACACGCTCCCGCTCGATCGCCCGCAGCACCGCATCGGCGTCGAACCTGCGGACCAGCACGATCGTGCCGCCGCTCCACAGGCAGATGAAGGCGGTGAGTTGCGCGGCGCCGTGCATCAGCGGTGCCACCGGCATCATCACCACCCCGCCGCCCGATGTCGCCTTCTCCACCAGCTCCTCGGGGGTGGCGACCGGTTCGCCGCCGGGGTTGCCGCCGCCGTGGCCGCTGAAGAACAGGTCTTCCTGGCGCCACATCACCCCCTTGGGCAGGCCGGTGGTGCCGCCCGTGTAGATGATGTAGAGGTCGTCGCCGGAGCGCTTCGGGAAGTCCCGTTCGGGGCTGCTTCCGGCCAGTGCCGCCTCATAGGTGATAGCGGTGACGTGCGGTCCCGCGTCGAGGGGCGGGCCGCCCACCGCGACGAGGTGGCGCAGCGTCGGAACCCGGGGGAGCACGGCCGCGACACGGTCGCCGAACTCCGCGTCGTAGACGAGCCCGGCGAGGTCGGCGTCGGTGTAGAGGTACCGCAGCTCATCGGCGACATAGCGGTAGTTGACGTTGACCGGCACCGCCCGGATCTTCAGCACGGCGAGGAGGGACTCGATGTAGGCGGCCCCGTTGTACAGCTGCATGCCGACGTGGGCGCCGGGGCCGATCCCGGAGGCGGTCAGGTGGTGCGCCAGCCGGTTAGCGCGCACCTCAAGTTCGGCGTAGCCGCGGCGGTCGTCGCCGCAGACGAGGGCGGTTCGGTCGCCGATCCGGTCGGCGATGCTCTCGAACATGTCGGCGAGGTTGAACTGCATCCGGCCTCCCGGTGTGGTCACTCCCCCGGAGGTCAGCCCCGTTGTGTCGGTGTTCGCCCCGTTAGCCCCGTGTCGGTGCCGCTGATGCTTCTGTTGTTGGCTGCGGTGGTTTCCGTCAGGTCGTCATGGTCGGTCCGCTCCGACGATCCACATCGCGAAGAACTGTGATCCCGCCCCGTAGGCGTGGCCGAGGGCGACGCGTGCCCCGTCGATCTGGTGCTCGCCCGCCGCGCCCCGCACCTGCTGGGCCGCCTCGGCGAACCTGATCAGCCCGGACGCCCCGATCGGGTTGGCGGAGAGCACCCCGCCCGACGGGTTCCACGGCGTGTCTCCGTCGAATGCGGTCGCCCCCGCCTCGGTGAGCTTCCAGCCCTCCCCTTCGTCGGTGAACCCGAGGTTCTCCAGCCACATCGGCTCGTACCAGCTGAACGGCACATACACCTCGGCCACGTCGATCTCACGGCGCGGGTTGGCGATCCCGGCCTGGTGGTAGACATCGGCCGCGCAGTCCCGGCCCGCCCTCGGGTTGACGGCGTCGCGCCCGGCGAACGAGATCGGCTCGCTGCGCATGGCGGTGCCGCGCACCCACGCCGGGGCACCGCGCGCCGCCCGGGCCGCCGTCTCCCCGCCGAGCACCACGGCGCACGCCCCATCGGACGAAGGGCACGTTTCGAGGTAGCGGATGGGCTCCCAGAGCATGGGCGAGCCCGCCACCGTCTCCGGGGTGATGTCCGGAATCCGGAGGTGGGCATAGGGGTTGCGCAGCGCGTTGCGCCGGTCCTTGGCCGCGACGATGTGCCCGATGTGGCCGGGCGCCCCCGCGCGCTCGATATAGGCGCGGATGAACGGGGCGAAGTACCCGCCGGCGCCCACCACCAGAGAGGTCGACATGGGGTGGGCGACCGTCAGCGCCCACGTCGCGTTGGACTCCGACTGCTTCTCCCACGCGACCACGAGCACCCGCTCGAACGCCCCGCTGGCGATGTGGCTCGCCCGACGATGGCCGTCGATCCGCCGACCGACCCGCCGTGTGCACCCGCAGCAGCGGCTTGCCCCGCGCCCCGAGCGCGTCCGCCAGGTACAGGTCGGGCATGATGACGCCCTCGAAGAGGTCGGGCGCCTTGCCCAGGACCACCGCGTCGATGTCGGCGAAGGTCAGCCCCGCGTCCTCCAGCGCGCGCAGCGCCGCCTCGCGCACCAGCCCCGCGATGGAGACGTCGTCGCGCCGGGTGCGGTAGCGCGTCTGCCCGACCCCGATGACCGCCACAGGCCTGCCGCTCATCTCACCCCTCCAGTACCGCGACGAGGTTGTGCTGCAGGCACGGCCCCTGGGCCGCGTGGGCGACGCCGCGCTCCGTTGTGCCCTCGGCGATCCGACGGGCAACCTCGCCCACCCGGACCAGCCCGGTGGCCATCACCGGGTCGGCGCCGAGCGGCCCGCCCGAGGGGTTGACCTCGACCTCGCCCCCGAGGCCGAGCGCCCGGCGCAGCAGCGGCTCCTCGTGGCTGAAGCGGGCGTGCACCTCGGCGATCTGGACCGGGGCCTTGCCCACCCCGGCCGCGACGGCGGCGAGCTCGGCCGACTCGCACCGTGTCAGATCGCGGACCCCGGGGCTGTGCGGGTCGATGCGCTGCTCCAACCCGCGGATCCACACCGGGCGCCTGCCCTGGGCGTCGGCGATGCGGTAGGCGGTGTCGCCGGAGGCGAGGACGACGGCGGCGGCGCCGTCGCAGGGCCGCGCGATGTCACCCGTCCGCAGCGGGTGCGCCACGTAGTCCTCCTGGTCGAGCAGCGCGTCGGGGGTGAACCCGGCCTCGGCCGAGGAGGGGTTGGCGCGTGCGGCCGTGTGTGCGCGGGCGGCCACGTCGGCGAGGTCCCGCTCGCTCACGCGCCCGGCGTCCAGCAGGGCACGGGCCTGGAGCGCGCCCAGCGCGACGTGGTCGACCTCCAGCGGAGCCAGGTAGTAGGGGTCGAGCTGCTGGGTGAGGATCTCGGGCAGCTCGCCCTGGGTGGCCTTGCCGAATCCGTAGACGAGGGCCGTAGCAGTGCCAGCGTCCCCGTGCCGCAGGCGCAGCCACGCCTCGTACAGCGCCCAGGCGGCGTCCATCTCGACGTGGCTCTCGCTGATGGGCGGCCACGCCCCCACGGCATCGAGCGCGCCGACGAAGGAGAAGGGGACACCGGCGAGGTAGTCGAGGCTGCCGGAGACGGTGAACCCGATGTCGCTCCGGTCGATCCCGGAACGGGTGATGACGTCGGAGACCACCTCGTGGACGAGGGCCGCCTCGGGTGTCCCGTTGTCGGTGGCGCTGTGCCGGGTCTGCGCGAAGGCGACGACGGCGATGTCGGCGCTGCCGTTCGGGGTGCTCACCGGCTCTCCCCTCCTTCCTGGTGGTCGGGGACGAACCAGCGGATGCTCGGCCGCGTGCGGCTGCGCTCCTCGGGCGGCAGCCACTCGGCCCGCACGCGCATTCCGGTGCGCACCTGGGACACCTCCACCCGGCCGATCAGGGCGAGCAGGTCCACGTCGGCCCCGTCCAGGCGCACGTAACCGGTGACGAACGGGACCTCGGGGGCGCGGGGGTCGGGGACGTGGTTGACCGAGTACATGGTGAGCACGCCGGTGTCCGGCAGCTCGACCTCCTCCACACCGGGACTGCCGTCCGTGGGGTCGAAGTCCCGCAGGGGGACATAAACGGTGCCGTGCCGGGAGCGCATGCCGAGGATCCGGCCCTCCACCTGCCCGTCGAGGTAGCGGGTGAGGGCCGTCCCGGCCCGGATCGTGTAGTCCAGCCGGCTGGGCGAGACGACCCGGTCGACCTCGGGGCGGAAGTAGGCGATGTCGGTGATGGCGCCGACGCGCTCGTCGCGCAGCCGGGGCCGGACCCGCAGTCCGGTGCGCAGGTCGCGCGGCGGGGCGGCGCCGGTGTCGGGGCCGAAGCTCAGGGCGTGCAGCATCGGGGTGTCGGCGCCGTCGAGCAGGATCAGCGCCCAAGCGAAGGGGTGGTCGAGGGGGTGTTTGGGCCGGGGGGCGGCCACCCAGGTCCACGTCGTCACCGTCCCGGCCGGACCGACGCCGACGAACTCGTCGGTGACCGGCGAGGCGTCGTCTGGGTCGTACTCGGTGGGCGGCACGAGGACGCGGCCCGAGCGGGTGCGCACCCCGACGAGGCGCCCGTCGCGCAGCTCGGTGAGGAAGCGTCCGATCACCGGGCCGGTGCTGCGGGTGTAGCCGCCGGGGAACTCGACCGTGTGATCGCCGGTGAGGGGCTGGTGGGGTGGGGGTCCCATGCTCACCTCTGTTCGCTGGTCGCGCCGTCGCTCTGCCAGTAGGGGTCCCGGAGCTTTCGTTTGATCAGCTTGCCGTTGGGTTCGCGGGGCATCTCGGCGATGAAGTCGATGCTCTTGGGCCACTTCATCCGGGCCAGTCGCCCGTCGAGGGAGCGCAGCAGCCGGTCGGCCAGCTCGGGGCCGGGTTCGACGCCGTCCGCCGGTTCGATGACGGCCTTGATCTGCTGGCCCCATTCGGCGTCGGGGACGCCGAACACCGCGACGTCCATGACATCGGGGTGGGAGAGCAGCTCGTTCTCGATCTCGGCGGGGTAGATGTTGGCGCCCCCGGAGATGATCAGGTCCGATCTTCGGTCGCTCAGGTACAGGTAGCCGTCGGCGTCCACGTGCCCCAGGTCGCCCATGGTGAAGTAGTCGCGCAGCCGGGCCGCCGCGGTCTTCTCCCGGTCGCCCTTGTACTCGAACTCCGAGCCGGTCATCTTCAGGTAGACGGTGCCGACCTCCCCGGTGGGGACCTCGTTGCCGTCGTCGTCGACGATCATCAGCTCGGTGATCGGCCACGGGCGGCCGACCGATCCGGGGTGCGCGCGCCAGTCCTCGGGGGTGGCGATGGTGCCGCCGCCCTCGGTGGCGGCGTAGTACTCGTAGACGCAGTCGCCCCACCACTCCAGCATCGCCTCCTTCACGGCACGCGGGCAGGGCGCGGCGCCGTGGATGAGCCAGCGCATGGACGACACGTCGTAGCGTTTGCGCACCTCCTCGGGCAGGTGCAGCATCCGCTTGAAGTGCGTCGGGACCATGTGCGTGCTGGTGACCCGGTACGTCTCGACCAACCGGAGCGTCTCCTCGGCCGACCACCCGTCCATATAGACGACGGTGTGCCCCATGTGCAGGGCGATGGTGCTGAACTGCGTGACGGCGGTGTGGTAGGTCGGCGAGGTGACCAGGTGCGTGTGGTCCGGCCCCGGTTCGATGCCGAAGACGTGGAAGAGGGACGTGATCAGCTCGGCGGCGTCGTCGGGGTCCAGCTCACCGAGCGGGCGGCGCACGGCCTTGGGCCGTCCCGAGGTGCCCGAGGTGTAGTGCATGGCGAGCCCGGCCGTGCGGTTCTCGGGGGTGACGTCGGCGTGGCGCCCCAGGAGGTCGTCGAGCGGGGCGCAGCCGGGGATGCGGCCCACCGAGATCCGCGCTGTCGATGGCAGGCCCGCGGTGTCGGCGCCGCGGATGCCCTCCTCGGCGTAGCGCTCGTGGACGACGAACGCCTTGGCCTCGCTGTCGGCCAGGACGTGCGCGATCTCCGGGGCGGTGAAGTGCCAGTTGATCGGCGTGTAGTACAGGCCGGCCTGGGTGGCGGCCAGGTAGAGGGTGAGGCCGTCGGCGCCGTTGGGGATCAGCCCGCAGACGACATCGCCGGTGCGCAGCCCCATTCCGCGCAGCGCGTGGACGAGACGGTTCGCGCGGCCGAGCAGGTCTCCGGCGCGGTACTCCGTGCCGTCGGGGTCCACGCAGGCGAGCCGACCCGGGTCGGCCTGCGCGAGCCGCCAGAAGCCGGGCCGTGTCGCATCCGCCATTGAGATCTCCCTCACATTTAGACGCGCTCGGCGCTAAGTAGATCACGTTCTCGTTTTGTCGCGCAAGACATGTCACCGTGGGTTTTGGCATCTAGAATTGGTTTCTCTTGCTCGCCCACTTCACACCGTTAACGGTGTTCACAACCAGGAGGCCACATGGCCGAGCTTCTCCACGTTTCAACCCCGCACTGCCATGTGATAAAAGACGGCTCCATCGTGACGGTGACGATGCACCGCCCGGAGGCCCGCAACGCGCTCTCGACCGACATGCTCGTCGGACTGGCCGACGCCTTCGGCTACATCGATTCCGAGCCCCAGGTGCGCGTGGGCATCCTGACCGGCGCGGACGGCGCGTTCTGTTCCGGCGCCGACCTCAAGGCCATGGGCACCCCCTCGGAGGACCCCCGGGTGCGGCGGCGGGCGGCCGAGATCGAGGACTTCCACTGGAAGGGGCTGCTCCGGCAGGCGCGGCCGAGCAAGCCCCTGGTGGCCGCTGTGGAGGGGCCCGCTGTGGCGGGCGGAACGGAGCTGGTCGCGGGTACCGACATCCGCATCGCGGCGCGCGGCGCGACGTTCGGCCTGTACGAGGCGCGGCGCGGGCTGTTCCCCATGGGCGGCTGCGCCGTCCGCCTCGCCCGGCAGATCCCCTACACGCACGCCATGGACATGCTGCTCACCGGGCGCTCCTACACCGCGCGCGAGGCCGCCGACATCGGGTTGGTCACCCGGGTCGTCCCCGATGGCGCCGCGATGGACGCCGCCCGGACGGCCGCCGAGGCGATCGCCGCCTGCGGGCCGCTGGCCGTGCAGGCGATCCTGCGGGTCCACCGCGAGACCGAGGGGATGGCCGAGGAGGAGGCGCTGCGGGTCTCCGACCGGGTCGGCTGGCAGGTGATGGCGTCGGACGACGCCAAGGAGGGCGCGCGGGCGTTCGCGGAGAAGCGCGCCGCACGGTTCACCGGAACGTGAGGCGCGCCGCGCCCCGCGGCTTGGCGGTCACTCGGGGATGGTCGGCGGGTGGGTGTGGGCCCCGTCCTGCGCGCGCGGAGCGGAGTAGCGCACCAGTTTCCTGGGCAGCCCGCCGGAGACGGCACCGCGGGTGACCACTCGCGCCCCGGCGATCAGGTCGAACAGGCCCGTCTGGTCGCGGCGCGTCATGGCCGGGAGGCCGTGCAGGGCCGGCACCGCGAGCGCCCACCACTGGAGGTCGAGCACGAACAGCACGGTGACGGGCGTGTAGAGCAGCGCCGAGCGCAGCAGCACCCGCCACCGCTCAGCGGGCCGTGGGCGGCCGAGCCCGGCGAGCGCGAGGTGGACGGAGGCGCGGCCGGGCGTGCAGCGGTCGCGCCGCAGCAGAGGGAGGGCCAGCCCGAACAGCGCCGCCAGCGCGACGAGGGCGACGTCCGTCGCGGCGGCGCCCGCGTGCCGGGGCAAAGCGCCGACCGCCACCGCGAGGGCGGCCAGCGTGCCCGCGCCGAACCACCACAGCCCCAGATCGAGCCCGTGGCCGAGGACGCGGCGGGAGATCGGGGGCGGCATCATGTCGGCCGTCGCCCCGGGCCAGGGGCGGGGCAGCCACCGGACCGCGGCGATGCCGACCAGCCACCCGACGAGCACTCCGAGGCCGCCGAGGACGACATCGTCGACGGCCGCGACCCGGTAGGCGCACGGGTAGAGTCCGAGCACCCCGGTCAGCTGCACCACCTCGACCAGCAGGGCGAGCAGGAGACCGAACGCGACGGTGACCACCGCCCCGCGCCGGTAGCGGTAGCGGGCGAGCAGGCCGACGGGCACGTAGACACCGGCGGCGAGCGCGATGTGCGCGGCCGCGGGCCACGACACGGGTGCCGACCGGACGACGGCCAGTGGCGTGAACAGCGGGGCGGAACCGCCGCTGATGGCGCACAGGCCGTCGACGCCGCGCGGCAGCGGATAGACCGCGTACACCGCCAGCCCGACACCGACCAGCACCGTGATGAGGGTGACCTGACCAGGCCAACCACGCATCGGCCCATAGCGCTGATGGTGGCGCGCGAAGAACAGCGCGGCGCCCAAGAGGATCCCCAGTGCGACCCCAGGAAACACGATCGCCGCCACTGTGGGATCACCCGCGAAAATCCCTGCCATAAGTACCTCAGGCTAGCGGCCGCGGCCTCATTGCGCAGCGAAAACGTGGATCCCACGGTAACCGTCGCAGCGCCCAACAGACCGGACGAACCGCCACACAGGCGACGCATTCGGTAACTTTTTGATAATCCTTCTGCTGTCCCGCGAACCACTCCACACCCCAACGCACACGCATACTCAGGACGAACGCCCTGGTTAGGACCAAAGTCCCAGCTCGGTACTCCCGTCACCAACCGACTGCATACCGCAACCTCCACGAAAACAGTTGATCTCGGGCGAGATACGATCCCCTCGCCGACCCCTAGAGCAATGGCTTTTTCACCGGCGCACCCCTGATCCCCGGTGCCGTCGCGCGGTAGATCCCCGACAGACGACGAGTGTCCCCGGCCCGGTGCGCCCGTCTCCGGGCCATAGGAGAGCAGTGCAGGCAGCAAAAGAACAGCGAGTCACCGGCATCGGCACTCGCCTCCGCAAAATCGTCCTGGCCCCCACGGCGGCCCTCATCGCGCTGTGGCTGGTGGTGACCGGCTATCTCGGCTACAGCGCCGTTCTCCAGTACGCCCTCGTCCAAGGGAACCGGGAGCTGCTGACCCCGTCGGCGGTCGCGCTCACCGCGGTCATGGACGAGCGATCGGCCACGATCGCCTTCCTGGAGGACCCGGACGGGCAGCGCGACGCGCTGCGCAAGGCGCGCGCCACCTCCGACGAGCACATGAGCACCTTCCTTGACAAGTTCAAGGATGTCCTGCCCTACTCGCCCGAGCGCGTCCAGGAGCGCCTCCACGACCTGGACGAGCAGTTCTCCGAGATCGAGGACTTCCGCGCACACGTCGACGACGACGTGAAGAACGGGGAGGGCTCCCGTCAGTCGGTCCTGAGCTACTACAACGACCTCTCCGAGGCCGGGGCCGACCTGTTCGAGGAGGTCGGGCGCACCGGGCACGCCGCCGAGACCATCGGTCCGGGCATGACCGCCGTCTACACCTTCCGCGTGGTCGACACCCTCGGGCAGGCCGACGCCCAGCTCGCCCGCGGCATGGCCACCGGCGAGCTCTCCCGGGAGGACCAGGTGGAGTTCACCCGGCTCGTCGGTTCCTACCGCGGCACGGTCGAGGCGCTCCACGAGTACTACGGGCCCGAGACCGGTCAGAAGCTGCGGGAGCTACAGAAGAGCGACGAGTGGGCGAAGCTGGAGAAGCTGGAGAACGAGATCTCCGACCGCCCCATCGGCACCACGACGGACCCGATCACCGGAGAGACCAGCCAGGACCTGTCCATGCCGGTGGACGCCGAGGAGTGGCAGGCGGCCTATGCCCCGGTGAAGTCGACCCTCACCGACATCGGCGCCGAGCAGTCCCTGCAGACATCGGAGATCCAGGAGGGCGTGGCGGTTCGGGCCATCAGCTACGCCGTCGGGGGCAGCATCGGCATCGCCGTGCTGTCGA
This sequence comes from Nocardiopsis gilva YIM 90087, assembly GCF_002263495.1. NCBI lineage: Bacteria > Bacillati > Actinomycetota > Actinomycetes > Streptosporangiales > Nocardiopsidaceae > Nocardiopsis > Nocardiopsis gilva. The sequence continues at coordinate 5,435,168 of NZ_CP022753.1, forward strand.
TCCTGGCGTTCGGCTACGCGCGCCGGGCCGCGGAAAGCCTGATTGACCGGCTCAACGGGCTCCGCGACGACACGCGCGACCTCTCCGAGGTCAAGCTGCCCACGATCATGGAGCGGCTCGGTCGGCACGAACCCGTGGACCTCGACTCCGAGCTGCCCGACCTGATCTCGCGCCAGGAGGGCGACGAGATCGGGCAGGTCGCCCGCTCGTTCGACACCGCCCAGCGCACCGCCGTCCAGGCCGCGGTGCGCCAGGCCGAGCTGCGCCAGGGCATCAACCGGGTGTTCCTCAACATCGCGCACCGCAGCCAGACGCTGGTCCACCGGCAGCTGCGCCTGCTCGACAAGATGGAGCACGAGCAGGAGGACCCGGAGCACCTCACCGAGCTGTTCAAGCTGGACCACCTGGCCACGCGCGCGCGGCGCAACGCCGAGAACCTGCTGATCCTCGGCGGTGAGACGCCGGGCCGCACCTGGCACCGCCCGATGCCACTGATCGACGTCCTGCGCGGGGCGATCTCGGAATCCGGCGACTACACCCGCGTGGAACGGCAGCACATCGCGCGGGTCCAGCTCAAGGGCCCGGCCGTCGCCGACGTCATCCACCTCGTCGCCGAGCTGGTCGACAACGCCACGACCTTCTCCCCGCCGCACACCCAGGTCCGCCTCAGCAGCGACCAGGTGCCCAACGGTGTCGTGGTCGAGATCGAGGACCGCGGCCTGGGCATGCGCGAGGACGAGTTCGAGGCCGCCAACGAGCTCCTGGCCCACCCGCCGGAGTTCGACGTCATGCGGCTCAACGAGAAGATGCGCCTGGGCCTGTTCGTCGTCTCGCGCCTGGCGCACCGCCACGACATCAAGGTCCAGCTGCGTTCGTCGCCCTACGGAGGCGTGCAGGCGATCGTCCTGCTGCCCACGGCCGTCATCGCCGGCGACCCGCTCGCCCTGCCCCAGGGGGTCGAGGACACCGGGGAGCAGCGGATCATCCCCGCGAGGGAGGAGTCCCCCGAGCAGGACGGCACCGCCGAATCCGGTGGCGGGCTGCGCCGCTGCACGGACGGCAACGACGGCAGCGGCACCGCAGGCGACGACACCCCCCCTTCCAGCGGTGGACTGCGCCGCTGCACCGACGGCAACGACGGCAGCGGCACCGCAGGCGACGACACCCCCCCTTCCAGCGGTGGACTGCGCCGCTGCACCGACGGCAACGACGGCAGCGGCACGGCCGGCTTCTCGGCCATCGGGCCGACGCACAGCGTGAACGGCACGAAGGAGAAGGACCCCGCACTGGCCCCGGGGGCGCTCACCGGCGATGTGCTGGCGAGCACCCCGACCCCGCCCTCTTCTTCGTCCGACACCGGCGCGCGCCCGTCGCTGCCCCGGCGCGAGCTGCGACCCGGTGTGTGGAAGGGCGCCGACGAGCTGCGCCAGCACTCGCAGGACCGCCCGAAGCCGCCGACGCTGCCGCGTCGTCGCGAGGCGGCCCCCAACGACGTGTCACCGGTATCCCCCGCTCCGGTCGACGCCTCGGCACCGACCGACACGCCTACGGCTTCTGAGGAGGGATCGGCCACGACGAACGACGGACGCCCGACGCTGCCCCGACGCACCCCCCAGGTGAATCTGGCCCCGCAGCTCTCCGAGGAACCCGAGGCGACCCCCACACCCGACAGCTCCAGCCCCCAGCAGGATGAGGACCGCTCGACGCGGCTGCGCCGCAACATGGCCGCATTCCAGCAGGGCACCGAACGAGGTCGGCTCGAGGCGAAACAGCGCCAGAACGACAGCGAGAGCGAGAAGGACTCCCGATCTTGACCAACAACGCCGCAATGGACCTGAACTGGCTGCTGGACGAGCTCGTCGAGCGGGCCGCCGGTGCCAAGTACGCCATCGTCCTGTCCGCCGACGGCCTGCTGATCGGCCGCTCCCAGGAGCTGAGCAAGGACGACGCCGAACAGCTCTCCGCCGTGGCCTCGGCGTTCCAGAGCCTGGCCCGCGGCACCGGCCGCCAGTTCCGCGGCGGACAGGTGTTGCAGACCGTCGTGGAGATGGAGCACGCCTACCTGTTCGTCACCGGCGCCGGGAGCGGCGCCTGCCTCGCGGTTATCGCCGACGAGGGATCCGACGTCGGCCTCATCGCCTACGAGATGAACGTCCTGGTGGAGCAGGCCGGGAGGTTCCTCAACGCCGCTCCCCGCGAGAACGGCGGCACCGGCGAGACGTCGACTGTCGGCGGAGCCGCCGAGAATGCCACCGGTTGAGGCGGAGGTGAGCCATGTCAGATCACAATGAGGAGCACGAGGCGGACTCGGTCGGTCCGCTGGTACGCCCCTATGTCATCGCACAGGGGCGGCAGCGCTCCGACACCGTCAAGTTGGACATGGTCAGCGTGGTCATCGCGGCCCGTGCCGAGGTCGACGAGATGTCCCTCGAACCCGAGCAGGTGCGGATCCTGGAATTCTGCCGCCGCCCGCAGTCCGTGGCGGAGGTGTCCTCGCACCTGGGCCTTCCGATCGCGGTGACCAAGGTTCTGATCGGCGACCTCATCGGCCGGGGCTATGTCCTGGCTCGCGCCCCCTACACAACCGAGAGCCCGGTCAGCCGGGACGTACTCCAGGCGGTACTCGATGGCATCCAACGACTCTGACCGCGCGGCGGAGCACATCCCCTCCGCGATCAAGATCCTCGTCGCAGGCGGTTTCGGAGCCGGTAAGACCACCCTCGTCGGTTCGGTCAGCGAGGTGACCCCGCTCAACACCGAGGAGGTGATGACCGAGGCGAGCCTCGGCGTGGACGACCTCGCCGGGGTGGAGGCGAAGACCACCACCACGGTCGCGCTCGACTTCGGCCGGATCACCATCTCCGACCAGCTCGTGCTGTACCTGTTCGGCACCCCGGGCCAGGAGCGCTTCTGGTTCATGTGGGAGGAGCTGGCGGTCGGCGCGCTGGGGGCGGTGGTCATCGCCGACACCCGGCGGCTGGAGACCTGCTTCGCCGCGGTCGACTTCTTCGAGCGGCGCGGGCTGCCGTTCGTGGTCGCGGTGAACTGCTTCGAGGGGGCGCACCGCTACGACGTGGACGAGGTCGCCGCCGCGCTCAACATCCCCTCCGGCATTCCCGTTGTCCTGTGCGACGTGCGTGAGCGCGAATCGAGCAAGGAGGTCCTGCTGACGCTCGTGCGGCACGTCGCCGAGAGCATGGCCATGCCGGTGTAGGACCTCCCAGGTCACACGGCTCCCTGTGACAACCGGGTTCCACAGGGTCGCACCCGGCTGGCCGCACCGTTTTCCACCGTCTTACTCTTGCGATGAGTAGGTGGTGGCGTGCACTTTCCGTGCATTCCACCACCTATCCCCCACAACAACGGCGGAATCGGAAGAGTTCGCATGAAACGGTACGACTGGTACGACGAGATCCACCGGCTGGACGCGGAAGCCGACTGTCGGCGGATCACCCAGATCCTCGCCTGGCATGAGTTTCCGTGGGACATCACCCAGGCCCTGGGGCTGGCCCTGTACCGCACCTACGCTGTCCCCAGCATCGGCGGTCTGCTCGACCGCACCCGCGAATTCACCACCCGAACCCAGTACCGCTACGACGACACCGCGCTGCTGCTCGGCGCGATGCTGCACCACGGCTTCGAGCCGGGCGAGGGGCGCGACGCGCTGCGTCGGATGAACCAGATGCACCGCTCCTTCGACATCTGCAACGACGACTACCGCTACGTGCTGAGCACGTTCGTGGTCATGCCGGTGATCTGGCTCAACGACCTCGGTTACGGGTGGCGCAAGCTGACCGAGCACGAGATCACCGCCGCCACCAACTACTACCGCGTGCTCGGCAGGCACATGGCGATCAAGGACATCCCGGAGACCTACGCCGAGTTCTACGAGCTCTACGACTCCTACGAGCGGGAGAACTTCGCCTACTCCGAGGGCGGGCGCGCCGTCTCCGACGCCACCCTCGACCTGATGGTGGACTTCTATCCACCGTGGCAGCGCACGGTCATCCGCCCCTTCAGCATGGCGCTCCTGGACGACCGCCTGATCCGCGCGTTCGGCTACCCGGCGCCCTCGCGATTCTGGCGCTTCGCCGCCCGCGCGGGGCTGCGGGCCCGGGCGAAGGTCGTCCGGTTCATGCCGCCGCGCGTGGAGCCCTTCCAGGAGAAGGACAGCCCGAACATCCGCAGCTACCCCCACGGCTACGACGTCAACCGCATCGGCACCTTCCCGCAGGGGTGCCCGGTCCCCCACGACCTGCTCACCACCGAGGTCCCCGGTACCGACATCCGTGTCCCCGCACCGGGACAGGAACTCGCACCGGAGCAGAAGACGACCTGAGTCAGCAAAGTTGATCTCGGAGATATTGGGGTCAAAATCGCCCGTGAGACCCCAATATCTCCGAGATCAACGGAGGGACCGGCGAGATCGGTGGGGAAACGTCAGTCGTCCCTGACAACCGTGTTCAGGCGTTCCAGGGTGTCGCCGAACTCCGCCATGAACTCGTAGATGACCTGGGAGGTGGGCTTCACCCGGTTCAGGCTGCCCACGATCTGACCGACCGGGGACGGCGTGAGCCGGGGATGGCGGATCCGGCCGACCCGGCGCAGCGCGTCGGCGATCAGCATGAACTGCAGGGGCATGGGCAGTGCCCCGGGTGAGTCCGCGCCCTCCCACGCGTCGGTCCAGTCGTTGCGCAGCATGCGCGCGGGCTTGCCCGTCAGGGACCGCGACCGGACGGTGTCGCGCGAGGTGGCGCCGAGGATCTGCTCCAGGGATCCGGGCGGGGTGTCGGACTCCTCCGTGGCCAGCCAGACCGAGCCGGTCCACACCCCCTCGGCCCCCAACGCCATGCCCGCGGCCATCTGCCGACCGCCCCCGATACCGCCCGCCGCGAGCACCGGCGCCGGAGCGACCGCGTCGACGATCTCGGGGACCAGCACCATCGTGGCCACGTCTCCGGTGTGCCCGCCGGCCTCGGTGCCCTGGGCGACGATGACGTCGACGCCCACCTCGCGCTGCTTGCGCGCGTGGCGCACGCTTCCGGCGATCCCGGCGACGGGGACGCCGCAGGCGTTCGCCTGCCCGACCACGTCGGCGGGCGGCGCTCCCAGCGCGTTGGCCAGCAGGCCGATGGGGTGGCGCAGCGCGACCTCGACCTGCGGCCGCGCGGTGGCGTCGGTCCATCCGAGCAGGAAGTGCGCGGTGTCCGAGTGCGTGAGCTCAGGAACCCCGTGCCGGGCGAGCAGGTCGTTGACGAAGTGCCGGTGCTCGTCGGGGATGAACTCCGCCAGCCGGTCCCGCAGCCCCTCGCCATTGGCCGCGGCGAGGTCGGCCCCCTCGTACATGGCGGGCATGACGACATCGACGCCGTAGGGCCTGCCGCCCACGTGCTCGTCGATCCAGGTGAGTTCGTGTTCCAGTTCCTCGGGCGTGAAGTAGAGCGCACCGAGCACCCCCATGCCTCCGGCCCTGCTCACAGCGGCGACGACGTCACGGCAGTGGCTGAAGGCGAAGATCGGGAGGTCGATGCCGAACATCTCGGTCGCACGGGTTCGCATGCGGTCATGGAAACACGAAACTGAAACACGTTCTAGACACGCTCCACGAACTGTTTCCCCGAGTGCGCCCCTTCCCTCGTTGATCTCGGTGATATCGACCGAATACTCGCCGGTATTCGGTCGATATCACCGAGATCAACGGACGAGGAGCGTCAGCGGGGCAGCCGTCGCCACACCGGCCGCGGCAGCACGCGCAGACCGGCGAACAGCAGCTGCAGCTTGCGCGGGACCCAGACGACGCAGGACCCCTTGCGCAGACCTTCGGCGACCGCCTCGGCGACCTGGCGGGCCGTCGCCGGGAAGGGCGCGGATGAGACGTGGGCGGACATGCGCGTGGGCACGTAGCCGGGCCGGACGATCATCACGCGGGCGCCGGTGCCGTGCAGGGAGTCGCCGAGCCCCTGGGCGAAGCCGTCCAGACCCGCCTTGGCCGCGCCGTAGACGAAGTTGGCGCGGCGCACCCGCACGCCGGCCACCGAGGAGATGACCACGAAGGTCCCGTGTCCCTGCTCCTTGAGCCGGGCGGCCACGGCGATGCCGGCGGAGACGTGCCCGGTGAAGTTGGCCGTGGCGGCGTCGGCGGCGGCCACCGGGTCGGTGTCGAAGACGGCCTGCTCGCCGAGGACGCCGAAGGCGTCGATGACGGCGTCAAGGTCGCCGACGAGCTTCACGGCCTCGGCGACCGCGTCGGCGTGGGTGTCGGGACGGGCGGCGTCGAAGTCGATCGTGTGGACCGCGGAGGCGCCCAGGGAGAGCAGCCGTTCGGCGGCCTTCTTTTCGATGCCCTGGCTCTCCGGCCCCCCGTCCTCCTCGATGTCCGCGGCACCGTGCTCGCCCTCCTCGCTCGGGGCGGGCCGGGCCGCCAGCACGACCTTGCGGGCGCCGTCGCGGACCAGGCGTTCCACGATGGTCAGCCCGATCTCGCTCCGGCCGCCCAGGAGGAGGACCGTGTCCACCGTCCCCACCGCGTTCCGCATGCGCTCCTCCTCGTCCGGGATCTTGGACGTAGCTTCCCAAACCGCGCGGGCCGGGGGAAGAGTCGGCCGCGAAAACCGCGTGTCAGCGACGGCCGTGGCGCACCTTGACCGAGCCGTACGTGATGTGGCCGCTGATCCGGACGTGAAGCGCTCCCGGCTCGGCGCGCTCCGGGACGCGGGAGCGGACGGCGCCGTAGTCGCTTGTGAGTCCGTCGAGATCGGCCGAGGCGCCGCGCGGGAGGGTGATCAGCACGCTCCCGCTTCGCATCGAGACTTCGATGTCGACCACCGGGTGGGGGATGGTGGCCTCGGTCAGGTCCAGACGCACCGATCCGGCCTCGGAGCTGACCTTGAGGCGGCGTGGGACGACCCAGTCACCTTTGCGCCTGATCACTCCGCTGCGCTGGCGCAGTTCGACGGTCTCGGGGCGAGCGGGGACCACGTCGAGCGCGCCGGGCAGGTCGTGCAGCAGCGCCCGCAGCTCGTCGTCGAATGTGGACTGGTAGGCGGCGGTGGAACGGTCGTTGAACTCGTCGAGGGTGAGGCGCCCATCGGCGTAGGCCTGGCTGATGTGGCGCACGACCTGTTCCCGCTCGGCGTCGGAGACACGTTGGCGGGGCGAGGGCGATCCGGGCAGCGACTCCATGCAGGCAGCGTATCCAGGGCGCGCTGGCGCGTTGATGCAATTGCTTATGAGCAATCCCGAAGTCCGCTCACGGGAGGACTGGGGGCGCTTACTCCGGGTAGGGGGTGGACGGCGCATCTATATCCCGCGGAATAAGGTGACACAACCGAATAGCAGGAGGCCTTCGTGGTCGGATTCGCTGTCGTCTGCTTGACCGGTGCCGCACTGACCGCGGCCGTCCTGATTGTCGTCCGCACGAGGCGGCGTCGGGGCGGTTCCACCCCCGTGGTCCTCCCCCGCAGGACCGAGGCCGAGAGCGGAGACGAGGCCTGGTACCACGTCCACCGGGCGTTCGCTCCGTGTTCCTCCTGGATGGCCGGGATCATCGTGGTCACCGCCCTGCTCGCGGGCACGGTCCCCGTGGAGGTGCTGGAACTGTCCGTCCTGCTGATCCTGACGGGATCGGTCGCCGTCACGTTCATCTGGAGCGTGATGGCCCCGCGCAGCCCGCTCCACCGCCGCCCCTATGAGTACGAGGACCACTGGGACTGACGCCGCGGCCGACCGCGCTCCCTGACCGGTGTCCTGAACTTCCGGGGTCTCACCCCCGACGCGGGCCGCGCAGGCGGTGGCCGACTCAGGCCCGCGGCGGGCCGATCCAGTGGAAGCGGCGCTCGGGGCGCCCGGCGGTGCCGTAGCGCAGCCGCACCTCGGCCTTGCCTTCCTGGACGAAGAACTCCAGGTAGCGGCGGGCGCTCACGCGCGCCAGTCCGGTGAGCTCGGCGCACTCCGATGCCGACACCTCGCCCGCGCGGCTCAGTTCCCGCTCGACGAGCCGGGCCGACTCCGGTGTGAGCCCCTTGGGCATGTCCCGGGCGCTCGATTCGGTGGCGCTGGGCACCGACCGCCCGAAGACGCGGTCCACATCGGTCTGGCGCGGGGCGCCGCCGTCCGCGAGGATCCGGCGCGTCTCCTGGTAGCGCAGCAGCCGGTCGCGCAGGGTCTCGGCGTCGAAGGGCTTGATCACGTAACTCACCGCGCCGCCCTGCAGTGCCTGGCGCACCGTCGCGGCATCCCGCGCCGCCGTGATGATCAGGGCGTCCACCTCCGGGCCGCCGCCCGCGCGCAGCCGCCGCAGGACCTCGGTACCGGGCATGTCGGGGAGGTAGATGTCCAGCAGCAGCAGGTCGGGGCGGAGCTCCGCGGTGAGGTCCAGCGCCTCGGCGGCGGTGCGCGCCTCGCCCACCACGGTGAACCCCGGGACCCGTTCCACGAGCTTGCGGTGGACCTGGGCGACCATGAAGTCGTCATCGACGACCAGCACCCGGATCACGGTCGGCTCCCTTCCTCTCCAACGTCGGCCGCTGTGTCCCCCGCCCCGTAGGGCAGGCGGGCGGTGAACTCCGAGCCCGTCACGTCGACGCCGCCGCCCCGGCGAGCGCACACGAGTCGGACCAGTGCGAGCCCGACGCCGCGCCCGGAGGCGCGTCCGGGGACGGCCCCGCTGTGCGCCGACTCGTGGTCGCGCGGGCCTTTGGTGCTGAACCCGGTGCGGAACACCTGCTCGGCCAGCTCCGTGGGCACACCCGCACCTGAGTCGCGCACCCGGACCCGCACGGCGTTCGCCGACGCCGCGGACGCCGTCTCGGCAGAGGCGCCGTCCCCTTCATCCTCATCGACGTCCACCACCTCCTCGGCGCCCTCGGCCTCCTCGGTCAGCTCCACCTCGACCCACGACCCATCGTCGCCCCTGATGGCGTCCAGAGCGTTGTCGACGAGGTTGCCGACGACCGTGACCAGGTCGGACGACAGGCCTTCGTCATGGAGGCCGAGGTCGGTCGCGTCCGAAACAAGCAGCCTGCTGCCCTGCTCGGCGGCGAGGCTCGCCTTGGCGATGAGCAGCGCGGCCACCGAGGGGTCGACGACCCGCGATGCCACATCCTCGGTCAGCCGGGCCCGCGCCCCGCCGATCCGGTTCACGTACCGCCCGACCTCCTCATACTCCTCCAGCTCCAGCAGCCCGGCGATGACGTGCAGCCGGTTGCTGAACTCGTGCGCCTGGGCGCGCAGTGCCTCGGTGGAGGTGCGGCTCGCGTCGAGTTCGTGCCGCAGCGCGACCAGGGCGGTGCGGTCGCGCATCGTGGTGACCGAGCCGATGGGACGGTCCCGGTAGTACAGCGGCATGCGGTTGAGGGTGACCAGGCGGTTGTTCATCAGCACCACCCGGTCGGGCTCCTGGACCCGGTCGGTGAACGCGTCGACCAGGTCGGGGGCGACGCCCAGGTCCGCCAGGCGGCGGCCCTCCGCATTCGGCGGAAGACGCAGCAGCTCGGCCGCGGTGTCGTTGACCAGCGTGACCCGGTCCTCCGCGTCGAGACCGAGCACGCCCTCCTTGATTCCGCGCAGCATGGCCTCGCGGTGTTCGGCCAGGCGGGTGATCTCCCCGGGTTCCAGGCCCAGGGTCTGGCGCTTGACCCGGCGTGCGAGCAACAGGGAGCCCGCGACGCCCAGGACCGAGGCGATGCCGAGGTAGACCAGCAGCGTGGGCGCGGCGGTGGCGAGCCGCTCGATCGGGCCGGGGTAGTCGCGTCCGGCCGCGACGAAGCCGAGGATGTCGCCGTCCTTCCCGATCACGGGGACGTGGGCGGCCAGTACCTGCCGTCCGCCGATGTCGGTGACCCCGGTCCAGGAGCGCCCGTCGAGGACGTCGCTGTCCCCCATGTCGATCTCCCGCCCGATGCGGCGCGGGTCGACGGCGGTCAGGGCGCGCCGGTCGGAACGCGCCACGACGAGGTGGTCGGCACCGGCGAGGCTGCGCACGCCCTCGGCCGTGGGCTGCAGTATGCCCTCGCGGCGCTGGTCCCGGAGCCCGACGCGCACCGTGTCCATCGAGGCCGCCGTCTCCGCGACGGCCTGCATGCGACGCCCCTCGGTCCGCCGGAAGCCCGCGTCGGCCTGGGCCAGTGACACGCCCGCGACCGCGAACAGCACGACCACGACGATCACCAGCTGCAGGGCGAGGAACTGACCGGCCAGGGTCGGCCGCGCCAGTCGGGCCAGCGGTGGACGCACCGGGGCTCCCCCTCTCGGCCGAAGCGGTGATGATGCGTCATCGTCGCACGTGGTCGGTGTGCGGGACGGCGGCAGGGGTCGTGACCACTACGACCGAAACGTCCACTACCACCAATGCCCGCATAACCGACATAACGCTTTTCGCCCCCGTTGCCCGCTGTTTTCATGTGCGTTACGTCACGTCGGCCCAGCCGGCGGAATCCCCCGTACCCCCTGTTCACGGAGGCGCACATGTTCCGCGCACGTCCCGCCGCCCCATCCACCGCGGCCACGCCCACCTCTGCCGCGAGCCGAGCCGCGGCCGGTGCCGCCGCCTGCGTCGGCCTCGCGCTCGTGGCCACCGCCTGCGGCTCCGGCGGCGGGCAGAACGCCGACGGCCCCTGGGCCCCGACCCGCCCGATCGAGATCGTCGCACCGGCGGCCACCGGCGGTGGATGGGACACGCTGGCCCGCACCAGCTCCCGCGTCCTGGAGGAGGAAGGCCTGGTCGACAAGCCGATCCAGGTGGTGAACAAGCCCGGCGGCGGGGGCGCCATCGGCTGGGCCTATGTGGCCGCCACGCCGGACGACCCGCACCGGCTGTTCGTGACGAGCCCGCCCATGACGCTCGTGCCGCTCACCGACGACTCCACCTACGACCACGAGGACTTCACCCCGATCGCGCGGCTGAGCACCGGCTACATGGCCTACCTGGTTCCGGCCGACTCCCCGTTGAAAACCTTCGACGACCTCGTCGAGGCGATGCGCGAGGACCCCGGCGAGATCTCGGTGGCCGGCGGCTCCTCACCGGGCAGCATGGACCACGTCGCCCTGGCCGGAGCCGTCGACGCCGCGGGCCTCGACCCGAAGGACCTCAACTACGTGCCCTTCGACGGCGGCGGCGAGGCGCTGGCCCAGGCCCTCGGCGGCCACGTGGACGCGGCCGTGACCGGCGCCTCCGAGGCGACCGGACTGGTGGAATCGGGCGACCTGCGGGCGCTGGCGGTCTCGTCGCCGGAGCGGGTGGAGACCCTGCCCGACGTCCCCACGCTCACAGAGGAAGGCGTCGACTACACGTTCGACATCTGGCGCGGCGTGATGGGTCCCGGCGGCATGACCGACGACCAGGTCGCCTACTACGAGAAGGCGTTCGCGGACATGGCCGAGAAGGACAGCTGGAAGACCGAGACCCGCAAGCTGGGGTGGGTCGACTCCTACATGGGCAGTGAGGACTTCGGCGCGTTCCTCGACCAGAGCCGTGCGGAGTCCGCCCAGATCCTGAGCGAGGTCGGGCTGCGCAAGGACGAGGGCGGGACCCAGTCATGACGCCCTTCCGCTTCTCCAACCGCGCGGTGGCGGTGGTGGTCGGCCTGATCGCCGCGGGCTACCTGGCGCTCGCCTTCCAGCTGCCGGACTTCACCGCCGTGAGCGTCCCGGTCCAGCCCGCGACGCTGCCCCGCTGGCTCGGGGTGTTCCTGCTCGTCCTGGCCGCTCTGCTCTTCTTCCAGCGCACACCTCCCGAGGAGGACGGCGGACCCGGCGGGACCGCCGCGCCGACAGCCTCCGGCACGGACACGACGGGGCCCGAAGGGGGCACCCGCCTGGGCCGCCTCGCCGACAGCCGGCTCGAACTCGCCCTCTTCGCGTCCTCGATCGCCGTCTACATCGCGCTGCTCGAACCGGTCGGGTTCCTCATCTCCACGACCGTCTACATCGCCGCCGTGACCGCCTACCTGGGCTACCGCCGCCACTGGGTGACGGGGCTGGTGAGCGTCGGCGTCGCGGCCGGGCTGTACTTCCTCATGTCCGACTTCCTCAACGTGGCGCTGCCCGCCGGGCCGCTTCCGTTCTGATCCCCTCCTGACCCGCGGAGCCACCATGGAAATGCTCAGTCACATCGGCTACGGGTTCGGGATCGCGTTCGCCCCGGAGAGCCTGCTGTTCGTCCTGATCGGCGTGCTCGCCGGGACGATCATCGGCATCCTGCCCGGCCTCGGCCCGATGAGCGCGATCGCGCTGATGATCCCGATCGCCTTCGGCATGGACCCGACCACGGCCATCATCATGCTCGCGGGCGTCTACTACGGCGCCATCTTCGGCGGGTCCACCTCGTCGATCCTGCTGAACGCGCCCGGCGTGGCCGGAACGGTCGCGACCTCGTTCGACGGCTACCCGATGGCGCGCCAAGGCAAGGCGGGCAAGGCCCTGGCCATCGCCGCCATCGCCTCCTTCGTCGGCGGCACGGTCGGCGTCGTGCTGCTCATGCTGATCGCCCCGACGCTCGCGAAGTTCGCGGTCAGCTTCGGCCCGGCCGAGTACTTCGCGCTCATGGCCCTCGGCCTCACCGCCGTGGTGTCCCTGGGCGGGAAGAACCTGGTCAAGGGGCTCATCGCCGCGGTGATCGGGGTGATGATCTCGCTGATCGGGATCGACTCCCAGACCTCCACGCCGCGTTTCACCTTCGACCTGCCGGAGCTGTACGAGGGCGTCGAGTTCCTCATCGTTGCCCTGGGTGTGTTCGCGTTGGCCGAGGTCTTCGCGCTGCTGGCCCGACGCGGGCTCGGCGGCGCCGACGGCACCGTGTCGTCGCTGCGGCTCAGCCGGTCCGACGTCAAGGCCATGGCCCCGGCCACGGGGCGCGGTTCCCTGCTGGGTTTCTTCACCGGCGTGCTGCCCGGCGCCGGGGCGACGGTGGCGTCGTTCCTCGCCTACTCCTCGGAGAAGCGCATCGCCAAGGACGGCCACACGTTCGGAACCGGGAACGTGAAGGGCGTCGCCGCCCCCGAGTCCGCCAACAACGCGGCGGCCGTGGGCTCCTTCGTCCCGCTGCTCACCCTGGGTGTACCGGGTTCGGGCACCACCGCGATCCTGCTCGGCGCGCTGCTGGTGCTCGGCGTACAGCCCGGCCCGCTGATGCTGACCGACCGCCCCGACGTGTTCTGGGGAGTGGTGGCCAGCATGTACGTGGGCAACATCGTGCTGCTGGTCCTCAACCTGCCGCTCATCCCGGTCTTCGCGAAAGTCCTCAAGACGCCCAAGGCGGTGCTGTTGCCCCTGGTCGTCGTGTTCTGCGTGGTCGGCGTGTACGGTTTGAGCTTCAGCGTGTTCGACCTGTGGCTGCTGCTCGGCTTCGGGGTCGTGGGGTACCTGATGCGGCAGAACGGCTTCCCCGCGGCACCGCTGATCCTCGGGCTGATCCTGGGCGGCATGATGGAGCGCTCGATGCGCCAGGCGCTGCAGATCTCCTCGGGCGACTGGTCCACGTTCGTGACGTCGCCGGTGTCGGGCGTCCTGCTGGGCCTGGCCGTGCTGGCGGTCGCGGGTCCGCTGATCGCGCGAACGCGGCGCGGGCGCGGCACCGCGGAAACGGCGCCCCCTGCCCCGGTCTCCGCGAGCGACGACGGCGGGCACGACGCGGACGCCGACGCCGTTCGCGGACGGTAGGGAGGTCGACCGAGCGATGTGGACAGGGCGCCGGTGCCTGACCGCCGTGACCGCTCCGCTGGCGCTAGTGCTGGCGGCGGCGGTGGTCGGCTGCGCACCGGCGCCCGCCGTACCCGAGCTGCGGATCATGGTCCCCAACCCGCCCGGCGGGGGCTATGACACCACCGCGCGGACGGTGGCGGCCGCTCTGGAGGAAACCGGGCTGGCCGGAGAGACCGGGGTGTTCAACGTCCCCGGATCGGCCGGGACGACGGGACTGCACCGGCTCCTCTACGAGGAGGGCAACGAGCAGCTGCTGCTGCAGATGGGCATGGGGCTGGTCGCCCGCACGCACATCAACGACGAGACCCCGGTCACCGCCGCCACGCCGCTGGCCCGGCTGGTGGAGGAGCCGATGGTCATCCTGGTCCCGCCCGACTCTCCCTACCGGACCTTCGACGACCTCGCCGAGGACTGGCGCGACCCCGGCGTCCGGCTCACCCTGGGCGGCGGGTCCAGCCCCGGCGGGCCTGACCACCTCCCGCTGATGCTTCTGGCCGAGGAGATCGGGGTGGACCCCGGCAAGGTCGACTACGCGTGGCACGACGGCGGCGGGGAGACGCTCGCCGCCCTGCTCCAGCACGACGTCGACGCCGCGGCGGCGGGGGCGGGCGAGTACCGGCAGGCCATCGCCGCCGGGCAGCTGCGGGTTCTGGCGGTCAGCGGGCCGGAGCGCACCGGAGGCATCGACGCGCCGACCCTCCGCGAGCTCGGATTCGACCTGGTGTTCATGAACTGGCGGGGCCTGCTCGCCCCGCCCGGCATCAGCGAGCGCGAGCGCGACGCGCTCATCGCCGTCCTCGACGACCTGCACGCCACCCCGGAGTGGCGGTCCGCGCTCAACGAGGCGCACTGGACGGACGCCTACCTCACCGGCGACGACTTCGGCGCGTTTCTGGCGGCCGAGGACCGCGACGTCGGCGATGTCCTGGGCAGGCTCGGCCTCGCCGACCGGTGACGCGCTTCCCCTGTTGATCTCGGAGATATTGGGATAAAAATCAACGCTGAGACCCCAATATCTCCGAGATCAACGGGGGAAGCGGCAGCGTCACAGCTCCAACCTGCGCGACAGGTCGGAGACGAGGACGCCACGCGGGTCGACGCGGTCGCGGACCGCACGCCACTCGTCGAGGCGCGGGTACATCGCGTGCACGACGGGCGCCTCGGCCCGGCTGTCCTTGGCCAGGTAGATGCGTCCGCCCGCGGCGAGGACCTGCTCATCGCAGCCGCGCAGCAGGCGGGCGAGGCCGGGGAGCTCGGCGGGCAGGTCGAGGGCCAGGGTCCAGCCGGGCATCGGGAAGGACAGCGGCGCGGGGGTGCCCGGACCGAAGCGTTTGAGCACCGTGAGGAAGGACGGCGCACCGGCCGACGCCAGCCGCTCGGCGATCCGGCGCAGGGTGTCCTCCTCGCCGAACGGCACGACGAACTGGTACTGCACCAGGCCGTGCGGCCCGTACATGCGGTTCCAGCCGCGCACGGCGTCCAGGGGGTGGAAGAACGACCCGAGTCCCTGGATCTCGGCGCGACCGCGCCGGGGCGCGCGGGCGTAGTAGGCGGTGTTGAACGCCCGTACGCTCCACGCGTTGAGCAGCCGCGGCGGCACCCAGGGCGGTGCCCCGGCCACCGTTCGCGGGGTGTAGCGCAGGGGGTCGCGGCGCCAGCGGGAGGGCAGGTCGCCGATGCGGGCGTGGTGGGCGCGGGTGAGCACGCCGCGGCCCATGGAGGCGCCGCGGGCCAGCAGGTCGAGCCAGCAGACGGTGTAGTGGTACCGGTCGTCGGACTCGCTCATCAGCGCGAGCGCGGCGTCCAGGTCCGGCGTGCGGTCGGTGTCGACCCGCGCAGCGGACGTCTCCACCCGGATGACATCGAACGTCGCCTCGGTGATGATCCCGGTCAGGCCCATGCCGCCCACCGTCGCCCAGAACAGCTCCGGGTCCTTCGCCGGGCCGATGACGCGCTCGGCGCCGTCGGGGGTGACGAGGGTCAGGGACCGCACGTGCGCGCCGAAAGAGGAGTCCACGTGGTGGTTCTTGCCGTGGATGTCGGCGCCGATCGCACCGCCCACGGTGATGTGCCGCGTTCCGGGGGTCACCGGCACGAAGTAGCCGTGCGGCAGCAGGTACTCCATGAGGTCGGCGAGGCTGGTCCCGGCCGACGCGGTCACGGTGCCCGCCCCCGGGTCCAACCGCAGGCACGGGGCGAGGTCGGCGCACTCGATCACCAGGCCCCCGGCGCTCTGCGCGGCGTCGCCGTAGCTACGGCCCAGGCCACGCGCGATCGCTCCGCGTCCCGCCGCCTCGGCGGCGCCCGACGCGTCGTCCCCGTTCGCCACACCCTCGGCTCCCGCTCCACGGAGGAGCAGCGCCACGTCTTCGGCGGTGCGCGGACGGGCGACCGTCGCGAGGGTGGGGGCCGTGCGTCCCCACCCGCTGAGAAGGCGCCGGTTCACGCGTAGATCCCGACGCCGATCAGCCCCACCAGCGCCAGCAGGCAGAGTTGGAGCGGGCGGTCGCGCAGGGCGATCTCCTCGGGTTCCTCGCCGACACCGCGGTCGACCAGCTGGTGGTACCGGAGCACGAACACGAAGAAGGGGACGATGCTCGCCGCGTGGAATCCGTTGGGTTCGTGGGCGGCGCCGCCCTCCAGCGCCCACAGGCAGTAGGTGACGATCATGGCGGCGGACGCCATGGTGCGGATCTGCACCAGGTAGCTCCGGGAGTACCCGTTGAGGGAGGCGCGGGCGCCTTCGCTGCCGGGGTTGCGGAGTTCCGCCTCCCGCTTTCCTGCCACGACCAGGAGCGCGGCCAGCGACACCACGATGATGAACCAGCCGGTGATGGGGACGCCGATGACGACGCCTCCGGCGACGGCGCGCAGCACGTGGCACCCGGCGACGGTGGCGATGTCGACGACGGTGATGTCCTTCAGCCACAGCGTGTAGGCGGTGGTGAGGGCGAGGTAGCCGAGGAGCACCGCGAGCAGGGGCAGGTTGCCGCTGGCGATGGCCACGAGCAGGGCGCCGGCCACCAGGGCGACGCCCGTGCCCACGGCGAGGGGGACCGGGACGATGCCGGCTGCGACGGGGCGGTTCCGCTTGCGCTCGTGCAGCCGGTCGTGGTGCACGTCGCGGGCGTCGTTGAGGAGGTAGGTGCCGCTCGCGGCGAGGCAGAACAGCACGAAGGTCAGGACGGTCCAGCCGAGCACTCCCGGGTCGGTGAGCATCCCTGCGGTTCCGGGAGCGGCGAGGACCAGCAGGTTCTTCAGCCACTGCTTGGGCCGAGCGGCCCGGAGGAGGCCAACCGCGCGCGCCCCCGGCCCCGGTGCCGACGCGGGGAGCGTCAACGCCGGGGCCGGGGCGGGGTAGAGCGATTCGCCCATGGAATCACCAGACGTTCAGTGCCGACCGTGGGCCGACGTCCGGGCTCCGACGAGCAGGACGCCGCCGAGGGCGATCAGCACCACGCCGACGACGAGCATCGTCAGCGGCAGGGTGGTGCGCACGAGCGGGATCAGGGACGCGCCCTCGGACGCGGTCTCCACGTTGGACTTCTTGGTCTCGTCGGTGAAGCGCATGTCGCCGTCGAAGAGGACCAGCTTCTCCTCGCCGTCGACGAAGGCGCCGCGGTGCTGCTGTTCGCGCAGGTCGATCGGGGCGCCGGTGGTCGGCTCGATCCAGTAGGTGCGGGTGTTGCTGTACATCACGTCGGTGGTGGCGTCACCCTTGCCCTTCATGTCCAGCAGGGACTTGGGCAGGACCTTCTCCTCGATCTTGGTCGGCTCGACCTTCTGCGTGAACTTGTAGGTGTCGATCTTCTTGCCGTCGATGTCGAGGGTCTCCTCGCCCTCGAACTTGATGGGGAGGGTCTCCTTGGTGGCGGTGTCGAAGAACTCGTAGTCCTTCTTCTCGGTGAGGAAGGGGAACTTGAACGCCTGGCCGCTCTGCTTGGCCGGTTCCTCGTTGACCGAGGCGTCGCAGCAGTCGACCGCTTCGCCGGTGACCCGGTCGTGGCCGGTGCGGCGGGTGGTGGAAAGGAACGCGAAGTCCTTGTCGACATCCTTGACCCAGGTGAACTGGTCCCAGACGGCAGTGTCGTCGTCGCTGGCGGCCACGTCGCCGCGGATGGTGGTGTAGGCCTCCACCTTTGCGTGCTCGACCAGTTCCAGGTCTTTGGCGCTGAAGTAGGTGACGTCGTCACCCCGGTTGACCGTCTCGCTGTACTGGTCGAGGGGGGTCTTCATCGCGGCGCCGGCGACCCAGAACCGCAGCAGCGGGGCCAAGACCAGACAGAAGACCCCGAGCGCAATGCAGACGACTGCGGCGGTACGACGCATGAGTTCTCCCGGGCAGAGTTAAGCGGATCTGGAACTTGCTTCATTTTCGGGTAGAGTACTTGTCCATGGCGTGCAACGTCACCAGGGCGTGTCCGAATTTTTATAACACGTTCTAGTCTGACACGGGGTCGGTGACCTGCCCCCAGGTACCCCCCAGCTAGAGCTCGGCGCTCGCGCCACGCGCCCACACCCGCCAGCCGAAGGCATGTGTAGGAGGCCGGCCTGTGACAGCACCGCCCGAAGCGAATGGGGCCGCGGCTGGAAACCCACCCGCGGCCGGCATCGTGACCGGCAACGGCAGGGGTACCACCGCCCCTGCCACCGCAGCCAGGCCCGACTCCCGGTTTCTACCCCAGGTCAGAGGGCATATCACCGGGCTCGACGGCATCCGGGCCATCGCCGCCCTGATGGTGCTGGTGTTCCACGTGGGGATCGAGACCGGCGCGGCGCTCCACCCCGGTGTCTTCGGCGCCTTCCTCTCGGGCGGGCAGTACGGTGTCCCGCTGTTCTTCGCGCTGTCGGGACTGCTGCTGTACCGGCCGTGGGCGCGCGCCGCCCTCGACGGCACGCCGCGCCCCGCCGTCCTCCCCTACCTGTGGCGACGCGCCCTGCGGGTGCTCCCCGCCTACTGGATCGTTGCGGCCACGGCGCTGCTGATCTGGTCGGACGACCGACTGGGGTCGGTGGGCGCCTGGGTCGAGGTGATGACGCTGACCTTCACCTACGACCTCGACCCGTGGTGGGTGGGGACGGGCCCCTACGGCCTGGGCCAGATGTGGAGCCTGTGCGTCGAGGTCTCCTACTACCTGCTGCTCCCGGTGATCGCGTACCTGCTGGCCCGCTACGCCGGGCGCGCGGGACAGGGCCGCGGGCGCGGCGGACGCGGCGCGGCGAACACCGGCGACGGCCCCACCGCCTCCATCGTGGACGTCCGGGCCAAGCGCCTCCTCATCGGCCTGGCCGTGATGGTGGTGCTGAGCCTGCTGGCCTTCTTCCCGCAGTTCTATCCGGAGCCGCGCCCCTACATGCACTCCTGGCTGCCGCGCACGCTCGGCATGTTCGCGGTCGGGATGGGGCTCGCGGTGGTCTCGGAGTGGGCCTGGCGTGAGTCCGGCCCCGACGGCCCGGTGCGCCGCTTCTGCCGGACCCTCCCGCGCGCGGCGACGCTGTGCTGGTCGCTCGCGGCGATCGTCTACATCCTCGCCTGCACGCCGGCCGCCGGTCCCCGGTTCGTCGGCGTGGACGGCCTGTGGGTCGGCTGGTTCAACTCGATCATCTCGATGGCCTTCGCGTTCTTCCTCATCGCGCCGGTGGCACTGATGCCGCGGTACGACGCGGCTTCCGAGAGCACCGGCGACGGCGGCAGCCCGCTATCGCGCTGGAGCGAGGGCGCCTGGCTGCGGCGGCTGCTGGCCCACCCCGTGAGCGTCTACCTCGGCAAGATCTCCTACGGGATCTTCCTGTGGCAGTTCGTGGTCCTGTACATGTGGCGCGGCTTCACAGGCCAGGAGATCTTCACGGGCTCCTTCTGGTTCGACATCGTTCCCGTCACCTTGGGCACGATCCTGTGCGCCGCAGCCACGTACCGGTGGGTGGAGGAACCCAGCCGCCGCTGGTACAACGCGGTCGGTCCCGGGCGCGGAAAGCGGAAGGCGAAGGCGGAGCAAACGGCCGCCACCGGCTGACCGGGGGCGGCCTGAGGACACGGACGCATAGGGCGGGGCCGCGACCGCGACTCGGGCCCTGCGCCCCGTGCCGCACGCGACCCGTCGACGCTAGTCGTCGCCCGACCCGCCAGCGGTGTCCTTCTTCCCGCCGTCCTCGTCCTTCTCGTCGGCCTTAGTGTCCTTCGTGCCCTTCTCGCCGTCGCCGTCATCCTCGTCGGCGTCCTGCTGTGCCCAGGGGTCGCCGTCGGTCTGCGGCTCCAGCTCGCCGAAGGTCACCCACTTCATGCACAGTTCGTCCTGCTTGGTGTGGAGCAGCAGCTTGCTGCCCGCACCGGGAACGGGGACGTACCACATGCCGCCCTTCGGGGCGGCGGGCAGTTCGGTGTCGATCCACGAGTCGCCGAGGACGACGCCGATGCGCGTGGAGGTCTCGGCGGTGTAGTTGATCGCGAGGATCATCGTCGGCCCGCCGAACGACTCGACCTGCCACATCACCTCGCCTTCGAGGGTGGACATGCACTTGTCGTCGTCCGGCTTGCCGAAGAACGCGCTGTCATCCTTGGGCTTGGCGGGGACGAGGTATCCGGCGTCGTTGAACACGAGCGCGGTGTCCGAGGGGCCGGGGCTGCGGAGCCGCTCGGCGACCCCCTCGTCGGCGAGCGGGCTCAGGACGTAGGAGCTGAGTCCGCGCGGGCCGTTCCACGGCAGCACGATGTCCGCGGGCACGGGGCGCGGGTAGACGCCCGCCTCCTTCGGGATCTCCGACATCTGGGCGCGCACGGTGTCCAGGTACCAGCGCACCCGGTTGCCGCTGAGGGTGTCGGCGAAGGCGTAGGTCGAGTACCCGGCGGCGAGGATGAAGACCGTGGTGGCCGCGATGGTGACATCGCGGGCGCGCTTGGGCGGCGGCACCCACCGGAACGCGGCGTGGCCGTCCGTGCCACCTGCGTGGGAACCGCGTCCGGGGTCGTCCGTGCCCGGACTCTCCTCCCGTGTGGGGATGTAGGCGAAGGCGAGGCAGATCGCGAACACGAGCGCGGCGTCGGCGACGTAGCGCGGGTCGAAGCCGATGGCGTCCTCGTAGCGGCCGCGCGCGATGAGGGTCGGGATGATGTCCACGACCACCAGATAGCCGAGCACGATCGCCCAGGCGCGCCACGAACGGCGGCGCAGCAGCAGGCTGACGCCGACGACCACCGCCAGGACCGACCACGCGCCGATGACCATGGGGGCGGACGGGTTGAGCAGGCCGCCGGCCGGGGTGACCGGACCCCATTCGAAGGGTCCGCCGACGGTTCCGGCCGGGAAGGTCTCGCCGAGCAGCCGCCGCGCCGCCGACACGGCGGTGTCCAGCTTGGGCAGACCGGCGCCCTCGCCCTGGGCGGTGTCCTGCTTGGAGATGTAGAGCAGCCCGTGCCCCACGGACAGCGCGCCCATACCGACCCAGAAGGGCATGTCGCGTTCCAGGGTCGTGGCGATGACCTTGGGGAACCTGCCGCGCACGAGGAAGGCGGCGGCAACGACGAACAGCAGCGGGGGCAGGAACAGCGCCTTCACGGAGAAGGCCATGCCGAGCACGACGGCGCCCGCGGTCATCCAGCCGTACCGGACGTCGCCGGTCCGCAGGTAGCGCACCATCCACAGCAGCGACAGCGCCATGGCCAGCTGGAACGGCACGGCGTTCAGCGCGGCGGCCCACCAGGCGAGGACCGGCATCGTCAGCGGGGCGAAAAGGTAGACGGCCAGCGGGGCGAGAATGGCCCAGCGGCGGCCGAAGACCACCCACAGCAGCCGGAAGACGGCGGCCGACGCGCCCGCCTGGAAGGCGACCATGATCCCGGTGGCCAGGCCCCAGTCGTAGGGCGCGATGGCGGTCTGGATGTAGGCGAGCAGCATCGCCCCGGGCATCAGGTGGCCCTTGTGCAGACTGGTCAGATAGTCCGGGGTGAGGTTGGTGGCCGCGGCGTTCCCGAAGAAGAGGAAGTCGTCCTCGACGAAGTAGGCCGAACGCAGCACATAGATCTTGAGCGCGAGGGCGGCGATGATCAGGACGCCGCCGAGCACCACCAGGGGATCGCGCAGGCCGTAGTCGGCCGCGGCGATGGCCCGACGCACCAGCGTCTGGTCGCTGCGGCCGTCACCGGAAGCAGCGGCATCGGCTTCGGCAGGTGTCGAGGAGCCGGAGGTAACGTCAGGGGTGGGATCGCCACCGCTGACGCCGTGCCCATCGGCCTCCTGCCTCGTGCCTTCGGAACCAGGCATGAGCTCTCACTTCCCAGGGGGTCGGTGCCGGGCCATTTGACGACACCACACAAAGTGATGTCACAATATAACAAGTTTCACATGATGCTATGAGTGTCGCCGCAGCTCCATTGTGGCGGAACAACCAGAACAAGAACCGGGTTCACCCCCGGGTTAGGGATGCCGCCAGGGGGTGGGATCGTGGGCCTCGACGAGGTGCGTGAGGACTGGACCCGGCTCGGATCGACCGAGCCGCTGTGGGCGGTGTGCGTCGACCCGTCCAAGCGCGGTGGCGGCTGGGACGACGACGAGTTCCTGGCGTCGGGTTCCGCCGAGATCGATGGTGCCATGCGGCGCCTGGAGGAACTCGGCATCCGGCCGGACGGAGGCCGCGCCCTGGACTTCGGCTGCGGCGCGGGGCGGCTCTCCAACGCGCTCGCCGCACACTTCACGTCGGTGGTCGGCGTCGACATCTCCGAACCGATGCTGGCGGAGGCCCGCCGCCTGGACCGCAGTGGCGGCCGGATCGAGTTCCGCCTGAACGACACCACCGATCTGCGGTCGTTCCCGGACGACACGTTCGACCTCGTCTACACCGACCTCGTGCTGCAGCACCTCCCGCCGGAGCTGGCCGAGGGCTACCTGCACGAGTTCTGCCGCGTGATCCGGCCGGGCGGGGCCATGGTCATCGGCATCCCGGCGCGCGAGCGGCGGACCTTCAAGGGCCTGGTCTTCAAGTACCTGCCGTGGCCGCTGATCCGCGTCGCCCAACGGGTCATCCTGCGCTACCCCGCCCCGATGCGCATGCACACCCTGTCACCGGACGACCTGGCCGCAACACTGGCTCCCACCGGTGCCCGGATCGTCGCCTCCGACGAATACTGGGGCGGCGACCACTGGCAGCACCTCCGCCACTTCATCACGGTCGAACCAGACGACGCGTCAGGACCCGCCGCAGAGGGCACGCAAGCGGATAAGCAGGGAGCAGACGGCCCCTCAGAGTCAGCGCCAGGAGCCACCCCATGAGCAACACGGGCCTGACAGGTGCGCCCGGCCATTCACCTACTACCCCCTTCCGCGCCACCCTCGGCCGCTCGGTCGCGCTGTTCTCGGCCTTCCGCAAGGAACAGACCGACCCCGACCACTTCTACGGCACTCTGGCCCGCGACACCGTCGCCCAGCTCCGGAGCTACACACCACTCAACGGAGCCGTCGTCGTCGACATCGGCGGCGGCCCCGGCTACTTCTCCGACGAACTGCGTGCGGCCGGCGCCCACTGCGTCTGCGTCGACGCCGACGCGGGCGAGATGCGCCTCCGCGACGGCCAGATCCCCCACACCGCAGTCCTCGGCAGCGCCCTCGACATGCCCATGCGCACGGGATCGGTGGACATCTGCTTCTCCTCCAACGTTCTGGAGCATGTCCCCGAGCCGGAACGCATGGCCGAGGAAATGGTGCGCGTGACCCGCCCCGGCGGGCTCGTCTACCTCTCCTACACCCTGTGGCTCTCGCCCTGGGGCGGCCACGAGACCTCCCCGTGGCACTACCTGGGTGGCCGGTACGCGGCCGAGCGATTCACCCGGAAAAACGGCCGCCGCCCCAAGAACGACTTCGGCTCCACCATGTTCGCTGCCTCGGCCGCCCAAATGCTCACCTGGACCAGGGGGCGCACCGACATCGACGTCGTCGATATCCTCCCGCGCTACCTGCCCACCTGGATGAAGCCCATCGTCCATATCCCCGGCCTGCGCGAGATCGTCACCTGGAACCTGCTGCTGGTACTGCGCAAGCGGTGACGATAGGCCGATCAACGCCCGAACCGGGCCGGCCGGTGGTTCGCTTGTGTGCATTCTCGACAGAAGCCAGAACCGGAAAGTGAGGTTCCCCCGGCGGGCTGGAGAACTTCTTCGCCGACCAGACCAACGGGTGTCAACGTCCGAATGGTGGCTCTGGCGCTGGTCATGGTCGCGTCAATAGGCCAGTCGTTCACCGCCACTGCGCTGACCCCCTATCTGACCAGACGGTCCCGGTGGCGGGTCCGGGGCGAGCATTGCCGGTGGATACCTGAGACGCCCAGAGCACGCACCCTCGCGGAAAGCGCTCGTCCGCACCACGGTGATCACCAGCCTGACCGGGTATTCCATGGTCTTTTTCGGGGTTTGTCCCAAGCTTACCTTGGGCAACGAAATGAATACATTGCGCAGTCGACGCTGGGGTGAACGTGATCCGCAAGCGGTTCGAACGGGAGTCCGCGCCGATCTCGCCGAGGTCGGGGGCGGCGCGCCGGTCCGGTCCTCCTGCCGGGCCTCAAGGACCGGCACGGTCCGTCGGTCGGCGGTGAGGCGGGAAAGGAGCGGTGCGATGCGAGCGTCGGAGACGGTGGGACGGGGCGTGCGCGAGCAGGAACCACCGACGTTCGGGGACGAGGAGCGGCGCACAGGGCGAATCGCCGCCAGGTTGGTGGAGGAGATCGCATCCGGCGGACTCGATCTGCCCCTCCCCGGGAGCGGTTCCACCTGGGTGCGCTGGGAGCGCCTGCGCGACCTCGCCCGTGAGGACCTCTCCCTGGCCCGTTTGGCCGAAGGGCACACCGATGCCATCGCGATCCTGTCGGAACTCGGTGGGTGGACCCCCGAACCCGCCAGCGTGTGGGGTGTGTGGGCCGCCCATCCCCCCGGAACGCCGCTGATAGCGGACAAGACGGGCGGGAGGTGGAGACTGCACGGCGCCAAACCGTTCTGCTCCGGCGCCCGCGTCTGTACCCACGCCCTGGTCAGCGCCGACGTCGCCGGTGGAGAACGGCGGCTGTTCGCGATACGCACGGACGGAACCAAGCCCCGGCCTGGCACCTGGGCGTCGGCGGGCATGGCGGCCAGTGACACGCTGACCGTACACTTCGACGGTGTCGGAGCCGAACCGGTCGGTCGGCCTGGCGACTACGTGGGCAGACCGGGATTCCACCACGGTGGGGCGGGGGTGGCGGCCTGCTGGTTCGGGGGAGCCCTCGCCGTCGCGCGTCCCCTGGCCGCACGCGCCGGCCGGGACGAAGCCGATGCCCACCTGCTCAGTGCATTCGGGGCGGTGGACCGGGAGCTGTACGCCGCGGGCTCCGTGCTGCGCCGCGCCTCGCGTGAGATCGACGACCACCCCCTGGACCGAAGCAGCGCCGCCGTGCGCGCCGCGCGGGTGCGGGCGGTCGTCGCCGACACCTGCACCCGTGTCCTGCGCCGGACGGGAGAGGCGCTCGGCGCGGGGCCACTCGCGGGGGACGTGGTCTACGCCCGCGCCACGGCCGACCTGTGCGTGTACATCCGCCAGCACCACGCTGAGCGGGATCTGGCCGAACTGGGCACGCTCGTCGCCTCCGGGACCTGGATGAGTGGCGCCGATGACTACTGACACCACCCGTTCTTCGAACCCTGCCGAAGACACCGGTACGCCCGAGGCGGAGTGGCGGCGGTGGCCGGAACTCGGCCAGCTTCCCCACCTGGACCTGCGCGGTGTGCGTGAGGCGGCCGTCGTGGCGCCTCATCCCGACGACGAGACGCTCGGTTTCGGCGGCGGGCTCGCCCTCCTCGCCGCGAACGGCGTCCGCCTGCGGATCATCGCGGTGACCGATGGTGAGGCATCACATCCCGGCAGCACCGTGTTCACGGGGGACCAGCTCGTCGTCAGACGCGCGGCCGAACGCGCGAACGCGTTGGCGGCGCTCGGAGCGGCGGACGCCGAGGTGGTGCGGCTGGGGCTGCCCGACAGCGGCGTGGGCGAGTGGGAAACCGCGCTGGCGGACCGGTTGCCGGATCTGTGCGGCGATGCGGACGTGTGTGTGGCTCCGTGGGAAGGTGATCCGCACCCCGACCACGAGGCGGTCGGCCGGGCCGCGGCCGACTGCGCGCGAACACGCGGTACGCGGCTGCTGTCCTACCCGGTGTGGACCTGGCACTGGTCGTCTCCCGGTGACGCGTCCGTTCCGTGGGCCCGGGCGCGCCGACTCGGCCTGTCCCGGGACGCCCGCTGCCGTAAGGACGCCGCCATCCTCTGCTTCGGGACGCAGATATCCCCGATAGGTCCGGAAGCCTCAGACCGGGTCGTCCTGGAACCCTCGATGCTGGCCCACTTCGCGCGGGATTTCGAGGTGGTGTTCGCGTGACGGTGGACGGAACCTATTTCGACGCGATGTACGCCTCGTGTGACGACCCGTGGGGGTTTCGGACTCGATGGTACGAACGACGCAAACGCGCCGTGAGCATGGCTGCCCTGCCACGTGAACGCTACGGGTGCGCGTTCGAGCCGGGGTGCTCGATCGGGCTGTTGACCAGGGAACTCTCGTTTCGCTGCGATCAGGTTCTGGCGTGGGAGGGCGCGCATGAGGCCGCCTCGCGGACGCGGGAGGAGCTGGCCGACGCCGGGAACGTCCGAGTGGTCTGGGCCCGCGTGCCCGAGAAGTGGCCGAAGGACGAGTTCGACCTCGTCGTCCTGTCCGAGCTGCTCTACTACTTCGACGACCAGGACCTGGCCGCTGTCCTCGACCTGGCGTGGGGTTCGCTCAGGTCGGGGGGAACGCTTCTGGCCGTCCACTGGCGCCATCCGGTTGCCGAGCACACGCGTTCGGGGGATGACGCCCACCGAGCGCTGGCGGGACTCCCCGGGCTGGGACGGCTGGTCGAGCACCGTGAAGAGGACTTTCTCCTCGACGTCTACCAGGCCGGGCGCTGCGCGAGGCCCGCCTCTGTTGCCCGAGCCGGGGGGCTGGTGTGATCGCCGGCGTGGCAGTGGTGGTCCCGGCGCACCAGGAGGAGCGGCTTCTCGGCGACTGCCTGGCTGCGGTGAACAGGGCACTGGACGCCTGCCCCCTACCTCCGCACGCGCGGCATGTGGTCGTCGTCGCGGATGCCTGCACGGACCGGACCGCGTCGATCGCCCGCTCGGCGGGCGCGCACGTGGTCTCCACACGCCACCGCAACGTGGGCACCGCTCGCCGTGAAGGGGCGAAGTACGCCCTGCGGTTGGCACATGGCCTGGCCGGGGACGCGCTGTGGCTGGCCGCGACCGACGCGGACACGCTTGTCCCCGAGCATTGGATTGCTGGGCAACTGCAACTCGCGCGCGAGTACGACGCCATGGTCGGGACCATCGACGTGACGGACTGGTCTCCACGCGCCCCCGGTTCCGCCCAATGCTTCGCCCGCGTCTACCAGCGGGGCGGAGGCACAGGACACCCCCATGTCCACGGGGCCAACCTCGGTGTCCGGGCGTCGGCCTACTGCGCCGTCGGCGGCTTCCCGCCCCTCCCCTGTTCCGAGGACCATGCACTGGTGACGGCGTTGGAGATCGGAGGCTATCGGGTCCACCGGTCCCGCGATCTCTCCGTGCTGACGTCCGCGCGAGAGGACGCCCGCGCACGCGGGGGCTTCGGCGACTACCTCACCCGGATTCTGTGAGCCGGGGACCGCGCTTGGCCGCCCCCATCTCCGAAGAAATTCTTCAACGTGCTCGCCGACACTCTCCGCCGCACCCCGTGGTCGGCGAGCTGTCGCTCTACTTCGAGAAGATGCTGCTGCCCACCGACCCCGGCCAGATGCTGGTCACCTACGCAGCCGAACCGGGGTCGCCCTCCGAGGCGGCACTCCGGCTCCTGGCCGGGGCCGACCGCCGCTCAGGCGCGTCCTCCGCGCGGATGTCTCCGGGCGCGTAGAAGCGGGCGACGAGCATGGTGTTCCTCAGTTCTCTTTCGAGGCGTCTGTCGGGGCGAGCAGGTCGAGCACGGTCGCGGTGTCAGCCGCTCCGCGCAGCCGCTCCGCCCGGTCGGGATCGCTGAGCACCCTGGCCAGGGACGACAGCACGCTCATGTGTTCGTCTCCGGAGGCGGCGATGCCGATGGCGAGGTGGACGGTGGGGCCGCCCCAGTCCACCCCGTCGGGGAACTGGACGACGGCGAGCGACGTGCGTTTGACCAGGGCACGGGCGGCGTCGGTGCCGTGCGGGATGGCCACGCCCTCCCCGATGTAGGTGGACACCGAGGATTCCCGCTCGTGCATGGCGGCCAGGTAGGCGGGTTCGACGGCGCCCGTCTTTAGGAGCAGGGCGCCGCACTGGTCGATGGCGTCATCGCGGCCGGTGGCGGTGCACCCTAGACGAACCGCCTCGGCGCGCAGGGCGGGTTCAGTCGGCAAGCGTCTCACCGTCCCGGATCGCCTGCTCCAGGCGGATGAAGGCGGGGTCGCCCAGGTACATCTGGAACGGCACCACCGCCAGGACCGCCGACCGCATCAGGTGGTGGGCGCTCGCTGTGGCGCCCGGCGGTTGCGGGCGGAGGTGATGAGAGCGGCGAGGAGCAGCACCGTGCCCAAGGCCCCCAGGGAGACCGGGAGGTGGGTCTGCACCGCGATGAGGAGGGCGCGGGTGGAGCGGGCGTTGTCGGTGTAGGCGGCCACCTGGGTGTCCTGCAGGGCGAGGTCGGCGTCGAGGAGGACGCGTTCGCCCCGGCCCGAATCCGAGCGCAGGGTTTCCGTGCGCTTCTCGGCGGCGTTCACGACGTTGCCGCTCACCGGTTCGATCCAGTAGGTGCGCTCCACCTCGACCCACCGGGTCGCGTCGACCGTGCCGTCCCGGTCCAGTCCCAGGGCCTTGGCGGGGGCCTCGCGGGACGACTGCGGGACCTGGGTGGGGCTGATGCGCTGCACGAACTTCCGCGTGGCGACTCCGCCGATGTTCTCGGTGCCGTCGAACACCATCCGGGGAGCGGCGCGGATGTCGGCGTCGTAGAAGGCGTACTCGTCCTTGGTGGCGTTCGCGGGCCAGCTCAGGACCAGTCCGGCCTGACGCACCGCGCGGTCGCCGTTGACGTGTTCGCCGCAGCAGTTCACCGCTGTTCCGGTGGACCGGTCGACGATGACCCGCCGGTCCATGTGCTCGATCATGTGCTCGCGGGTCGCGGTGTCGATCGACATGTCCCAGGCGCCCCACTCCGGCTTTCCGGGGCTCGCCGTGCCGCGAACGCCGATGCTGCGCACCACCTCGGCGTCCTCGACCGTCTTCCAGGTGCTGGTGTCCAGGTACGTGGCGGCCTCGTCGGTCAGCCGCAGCTCCATCCGCATGTCCGCGGGTATCACCGCGATCTGGCCGTACAGGAAGAACCGCAGCAGGAGGGCGAAGGTGATGAAGAAGGCCCCGAACGCGGCCAGCAGCGGGGCGGCGTTGCGGCGCAGCACGCCAGGACCGGTTCGGGCGCCATGCTCCTCGGGCGCCAAGGGCTCCTTGGCAGTTGCCGGGCTCATGTCGTCACCTCCTCGACGTCCCGTTCGCCGTCCGAGCGGCCGTCCCGCGCGGTCGCGCCGTGTCTGGCGCCGCCGTTGCCGTTGGCGGTCCCCTCCCCCTGCTCCGCGGCGGTTCTGACCACCATCGGGCGCGTCCAATGCGCGTCGGCGTCGGGTTCCGGCTGCTCAAGGCTGGTGAACCCGCCCAGCGAGACCACCATCCGGGCCACGGCCGGAAGGCAGAACAGCTGCGCCACCCAGCCGCGCAGCGGGTCCCCGAGCAGCTCCCCGATGCCGTGGAAGGGCATGTACATCGACAGGTAGGTGCCGATCGCGAGGGAGATCCCCGCGCACGCGAGCGCGACGGTGACGGTCCACGGCCCGGCGAGCCAGCGGATGATTCGGCCGCCCAGGGCCGGGCGTTCGGGACGCGCGTGCCGGAGCGAGGTGGACGGGGCCCGCCCCAGCCACCACACGAACAGCAGGACCGCCCCCATGACGGCGGCACCGGCCGCACCGGCCACCCACACGCCGAGGCCGACGCCCACCGGGGCCAGCGCGATACGGCCGACGCGGCCCACCTTGGCCGGGACGGCGGAGGCGAGCAGGGCCGCGCGGTCCTTCTTCGGGCGGCGCACCGCGAGCACGCCCGCCAGCAGCGCCAGCACCGCGCCCACGCCCAGCGCCGCGTGGTAGATGCCGTCGGGGGTGTAGGTGAGCGTGACGGTCCCGTGCGTCCCCGCGGGCAGCCGCCAGGCCTGCTTCCATCCGTCCAGGCGTACCGGCTCCAGTGGGCCGTCCTTCCCCTCGACGGTCGCTTCCCATCCCTCGTTGAAGTTCTCGTTGACGACGAGGTAGCTGTCCTCGTCCACGGCCACGTCGAACCGGCGCTCGCTGTTGCCCCAGCCCGCCAGCTTGGGGACGTCGGCGGTCGTGACCGGTTCGACCCTGGATTCCTTGCTGCCGCTGCCCGCCGGCTGCTCGGCTCGGGCGGCCAGGTCGGTGCCCTTCTGCTCGACGATGGCCGAGCCCACCTGGTACTGGTTTCCGGGCTCGACGACGAGCCGGTTGGTCCCGGCCTTCAGATCGACGTCGTCGCAGCTCTCGTAGCCCAGCGGCGTCCCGTTGAGCTTGTCCTCCAGCGTCCCGGAGACGATGCGGGTCTCCACCCGCTCGCCGTTCACGCGGAGCACGGGACCGAGCCCGCACGCCGTGGTGGCGTCGCCGCCTTCGATCGGCTTCAGCGGCTTCACTCCGGGCAGGGCGATCCGCTGGATCTCCAGCGGCTGGTTCTCGGGCGGGTCGAAGGTGATCGACAGCTTGTCGGTGGTGACCGGGGCGAAGTTCACCCACCCGTTGCCGTCGAGCCAGGCCTCGCGGACCGTGGACCCGGTGTCCACGGTCACCCGGATCGGCCGGGACAGGCCGATGCCGCGCGGGAACTCCACGCGCATCCCGTTGATCTTCCGCTCCTTGCCGAGCTCGACGTCGAGCCGGGGCTGTTCCTCGTCCGGGTCGGGGTACCAGACGGTCTTCTCGTCGCCGTCGAAGGCGTTGCGCCCGACGGCCGCCGGGTGGCGGACCGATGTGGAGGACGAGGTGACCTTGGGGTATCCCCCGGCCCGGTTGGCCGCGTTCTCGACGTCGACGGGGTCGGTGACGACGGCCTCGCCGCGGACGGTGTGCCGCTGGGACGCCGCGTCCTCCGACACCTCGAAGGTGCGGTCCATCCCGAAGGCGTCCTCGCCCTGGACGGCGAGCCTCGGGTTGCACACCCACACCTCGGAGCCCTCCATGCAGCCCGGAACGGTTCCGGTGGACCCCGTGAACATCATCGTGCCGGCCCCCGCCACGCCGGGAACGTCGAGGGTGCGGGAGGCGTCCAGGCCGGGGATGTCGATGTCGGTGATGCCCACGCGGCTGCCGAACCGGTAGTCCGGCTCCCACGCGAGCTTCTTGACCTGGATGCGGAGCCGCTTGGTCGTCCCGCTGGGGAGGGTGAACTCCTGCGGCTTGTCGGTGGCGGACACGGGCGCGGTGACCCGGTCGTCGTCGGTGACCAGCGCGATTTCAGAGGGCGGCGGCTCCCCGGTGATCTGCTCGAAGGCGATGCTCACCTTGCGGAGGTCGCGCGGCTTGGCGAACTCGACCTCCAGCCACTGCCCGATGGAGCCGGTGAACCCGCTGGACCGCCACGAGGTCGCGAACGAGTCGTCGAGCGCGGCGAACGGCGCCCGGCCTGGGTCGCGGGTGCCGGGGCTGGCGTTGGCTCCGGCCTCCGACGAGGAGGCGGTGACGGACGCGATGCCGCGGTTCTCCGCCACGGCGGTGTAGCCCTCCCACGCCGGGTCCTGGATGTCGGGCGCGGGCGCGTCGCGCTCGTACTCCTCGTCGGCGGTGAGGGTGTGGCTGACGTTGTGCCGGACGTCGGAGTAGACCACCTCGCGGCGCCGGGCGGTGTCGCTGACCACGGTGTTCTCGGGCGCGATGTCCTCGGCTCCGGGGTCGTCGCCGACGATGACCGGCCGGTCGTCGCGGAGGATGCCCTGCTCGGCCATGGAGAGCAGGGCCTCGGGGCCGCCGGTGACGCGCAGTGTCTCGTCCGCGGGGACGGTGCCGACGACGGGCGCCGGGCCGCCGTCCCGGCCGTCGACCCCGTCGCCGACCTTGTAGATCTCCAGTGACCGGTAGGGCTGGTCGTACCATTCGCTCGCCTCGTGGGCCTCGGTGGCGCCGATCTCCGGCCCGAAGGAGACCACCCGCGAGATGCCGGGCGAGTCCCGCAGCGCTTGGTGCACACGGGCGGGCCAGCCGCCGTTGTTGCCGGTGCGCTGCAGGTCGTTGCGGACGAGCAGGTAGGTGACGCCCATGCGCCCCAGCGTCGCGGTCAGCCCGGCCGAGCCGCGCCCCGAGGAGATCCGCTGGTCGAGCGCGTGGGTCAGCCGCGAGACGCCAGCCGAGCCCCACGGAATGATCTGCTGGTTGGTCCACGCGCTCTGCATCAGCGGCTGCATGGGTTCGTCCATGGGACGCCCCCACTCGTACTCGCCGCGGGCGGAGCCGGGAACGGCCATGGTCATGCCGCCGGGGCCGCTGTTGTGCGCGTCCAGCCACTTGGCGGCCTCGTACCAGTAGCCGGGGATCCGCTCGAAGCCGCCCCGGGTGGCCACGCCCACCGTGGCGATGGGGGTGAGGGTGACGAGGAAGGCCACCGCGCACGTCCCCGCGACCGCGCGGCGCACGACGTGGTGCGGGATCGCCATCGCCCGGAGCCATCCGCTGCGGCGGTCGGCGGCGTCCAGCGCGACGACCACGGGAAGGTGGGCCAGTCCCAGCACGAGGGGCAGCCGGATGAGCGCGTCGAACTTGTGGATGTTGCGGAACGGGCTGAGGATGCCGTCGAACGCCGCCTGCATGGTGGGGGCGAGCGGCCCGGTGAGGTCGCCGGTGTATCCGGCGACGATGATGGCCGTGCCGATGAGCACCGAGACCACGAGGAACACGCGCTCGGGCATCCGGCGGTTGATCAGGCCGGCCAGGCCGAGCCCGGCGACGACCGCGGTCGCCACGACCAGCCACGGCTCGGTGGAGAGCGCGGAGCCGGCGGGCAGCGGGGGCTGGCCCTGGGTGGGGACATAGCCCATCCAGTTGGAGGCGCCGCGCAGTGCGTTGATGAGGGACGTGACGCCGGTGGTCGTGGCCGCGTCCTCGGTGAACGGCATGAACGAGAACACGTAGCTGCCCATGACCAGCAGCGGGGCCAGCCACCAGAACGACACGAGGAACAGCGCCGTCAGCCACCAGGCCAGCAGCCGGAACTTGCGCGGCCCGTTGGAGCGGGTGAGCAGGTAGATCAGCGGAACGACGAGGACCGCCAGCTCGGAGGCGGCGTTGGTGCCGCCGCACAGGAGGAAGGCGACGCCGGAGAGCATCGCCATGCGCATCGGGTCGCGCCCGTGGCGGGCTCCGTGGACGAGCGGCAGGATGATCCACGGAAGCAGCATCATGGGCTGCAGCTCCGCGGAGTTGTAGGAGATGAGCGTGAGCACGCGGGGCGCGAGCGCGTAGGCCACGCCCGCGATGATCCGGGTGTTCGTCGTGCCGATGTCGAGCGCGGCGGCCAGCTTGAAGGTACCGAGGAACGCGGCGCACAGCAGCACGGCCATCCACGTGCGCTGGACCAGCCACTCGGGCATGTCCAGGGCGATGAGCAGCGCGTGGAACGGGCCGTTGGGGAAGAAGTAGCCGTAGGCCTGGTTCTGCAGCTGGCCGAAGTAGGACGGGTCCCAGAGGTAGAGGGCGCGTTCCAGGAAGGCGAGCGGGTTGATCGTCAGGTCGATCTTGGTGTCGCCGACGATCAGCTGCGGGTCGAGGCTGACCGCGACCGCGCTGAGGAGCAGGCAGACGGCGAGCAGCTTGAGCCGGCGCAGCAGGTTGGTATCGGTGTCGGGGCGGACCCGCGCACTGGGCCCGCCCTCCTCACTCCGCCCGTTCGGAGTGTGCGTTCCGGGCAGGGTCACGTGGCGGCCTCGTCGGCGGGGGATGTCGTCGTGGCGGTGGAAGCGGGAGCCGGCAGGGACGTGGTGCCGGCCGCGGCGGTCGGAGCGCTGGTGGTCGCGTCGGCGTCGGCGCGGCCCAGGGTGGAGGCGATCAGGCGCGTCATGTTCGCGCCGCTCTTCTCCCAGGTGAAGCGGGCCGCCCAGGTGCGGCAGGCGGCGCTGATCTCAGCGGCGCGCGCGGGGTCGCTGAGTTCGGCCAGCGCCTTGTCGACGACCTCGGTCAGGTCCTCGCCCTCGCGCACCAGCCATCCGGTCTCGCCGTGCCGCACGGAGTCGCGGAGGCCGTCGACGTCGTAGGCGACCGTGGGCACGCCGAGCCCGGCCGCCTCGATGACGGTGAGTCCCCACCCCTCGAACTCCGAGGCGGTGACGTGCAGGACGGAACGGGCCAGGACCGCGTTCTTGTCCGCTTCGGGGAGGAAGCCGTGCAGCCGGACGTGGTCGTGCAGCTTCTCGTTCTCGATGCGCTCGGCCAGCGGTTCGGTCTCCGGGCCACGTCCGACGATGTGGACGCGCAGGCCGGGCCGGGAGTCGCGGAGCCGGCTGGCGATGTCCACGACGCGGGAGACGCGCTTCTGGACGACGAGGCGGCCGAGGCTGACGATCGCCGGGGAGCCCATGTCGTCGTTGGCGGTGCCGGTGGGGCTGGCCTCGCCGGACCGCGCGCGCCGGGCGGCACGCGCGTGGTCGAGCGCGATCGGCTGCACGGGCGGGCTGCCGTTGTGGATGACCGTGATGGGGGAGCGCCAGCGGAGCTTTTCACGCATCGCGCGGCGCGAGGACTCCGAGACCGTGACGGTCATGCACGAGCGGTACACACGGCTGGCCACCGTGCTCTCGATGAACCTGCCGAACCAGGCGAGAGGACGGTTGAAGTAGGCGTTGAACTGCAGGTCGTGGACGTGGTGGACGACGCTGATGACGCGGGTACGGCGGGGCAGGAGCAGCCGGGAGAAGAACGGGATGCCGTTCATGCAGTCCAGGGCGATGTGGAACTCGCGCCGCCAGAGCAGCAGCCAGAGCATGACCAGAGGGTAGACGCTGAACTTCTGGCCCATACGGCGGATGACGATGCCCTGGCGGGTCTCCACGCGGGCCTGGCCGGGCTCACGGCTGGTCAGGAAGGTGACGCAGGCGCCGCGTCCGGCGAGGTGGCGGCTCATCCGCCAGGCGTACTCCTCGGCGCCGCCGGCGACCGACTGCCACGGGTCGCGCCAGTTGATCATGACAATGCGGACCCCGTCGAGGCGGGGCTCGGTGGGTGCGTCCGGCTCGCCGGGTCTCTCCGTGCGCGCCGGTTCCGTCTCGGGGCCACCCGTGGCCGCGGAGGGAAAGGGCACGCCCGCCGGTCGGACTCGGCCCGTGCCGGAGGTCTCCGGTGCCTCGGGGTCGAGGGTCACCGGCGGCCCGTAGATCGGGTCGAGGAAGAGGGGGGTCTGCTGGTAAACCACATGCTCTCCTGTTCCGCCCAACTCACCCAGACGAGCGGTCGTTCAGGCGTCGCGGCGACGGCTCCCAGGGTTGGGAATCTCCGGGCCGGACAGGGGAGGAATCAGGGCAAAAGGTGCACTGTTCGGCGGAAAGGACCGCCGACACCACCACGAGTTGCGGGTTCCCCCACCGACCGGACCTGCTCTGACGGGCGGGCCACGCGGGACCGCGAGACGATGTCGGACGTCGGGGAAGACTCTCAGACGGCCCCGCTGTCGACGCGTCGACAGCGGGGCCGTCCGCGGCGAATTAGCGGTCGCCGTAGTTGTAGAGAGACTCATTCACCGGCTCGGCCGATGAATTGGCGTTCGTTGCGACAGTGGACCCGACGAGGGCCAGCGTGCCTGCCATAGCCGCTCCGATCACTGAGGCGACGACGATCTTGATCACTGGGAGCTCTCCTTCCGCGATTCCGCCCCGGCACTGCGGGCCGGACGCATGAGAACGAGACTAGAACCTGATGCAACGCATGACCAGAGAATTGCTCCAACTGTAACTAACCAGCCGGTAACTTCCAAGAGCGTGAGCCGGTCTTCTACCGCCGCGACGTGCTCGTCTGGCAGTCGGATCAGGGCGAGACGCGCGCCGTCGTGGACGAGTTCGGCACCCTCGGAGGCAAACAGGAACTTGTTCTCTGTGGGGGGTGAGGAAGGGGGATCGGTGGTGGGATCGGAGGGCGAGGACACCGCCTCGCGCTCGACGAGCACGTAGCGGATTCCCAGCTCTCCCAGGCGGGCGGCGACGCCCGGGGCGTGCATGGACGCCGGAATCCCCCCAAGAGCGGTGGAGTCCGCAGTGTCTGCGCCGATCACCTCGGCGGCCCGGCGGGCGAGGGGGTCTTCACCTTCGACAATGTGGACTTTTCCGGATTCCGCGACCCGAAGGTCATCGTTCCACACGACGCGCCGATCGAACAGTTTTGTCGCCGGGTCGAGTACGACGATCGTACGTCCATCTCCCGTCCAGTCAACGCCGCGGTAGGCGCTCCAGGGAAGGACCAGGACGGCGCCGGGGGCGGTGTCGGCGGCGGCGATGCGCTGGACCTGCCGCCACTCGGCGGGGTAGTCGGCCGGGGCCAGGCGCCCGGCTGCGCCCCAGGCGAGGCCGGGCAGCAGCACGACCGGCGCGAGGAGCAACAGGACGGCGGCGGTGGCACCGGCGGCGTCCGCGCGCGCGTCCCCCCACAGCCACAGCACCGCGCCGCCGAACCCCACCGCTTGCAGCAGCGCCAGCGGCGCCACATACAGCTGGCCGTCCCGCAGCGGGCCGAAGCCCGGCCACGCGCCGATCAGCCCGCGCAGCAGCTCACGCCCGGGCTCGGTGGCCCCCAGCAGCGCGATCGCGAAGCCGATGACCGCCGCAGCCGTCAGCCCCCCGGCCACGTCGGGCCGATGGCGCCGGACCAGCCACACCCACCCGCCTAGGGCGACGATCGCCAGCGTCAGCCGGCACGCCGCGACGAACGCATGCCCGTACCATTCCGGAACCGCCTGCGCGTTCCACACACCGCCCAGCGCCAGCAGCGAACCCACCGTCCCGAACGGCGTATCCGCGCGCGGCGCGAACAGGTCCACCGCCGCCGGGTCCGTGCGCGCCCCGCTCTCCAGCGCCGGAATCAGCCACGGCAGGCTCACCACCAGCAGCCCGCCCACGACCTTGACCACCGCCGCGCCCGCCACCCACGGGCGCCACCCGCGCCAGGGCCGCCCGCCGCGCGCCACCGCCGCCGGGAGTGCGACCACCGCCGACAGCAGCACCGAGGAGAACCCGCCCACCGCCGCCGGAACCAGCGCCACGATCAATCGCGACAGGCGGGACGACCGCACCACCGCTCCCAGCACCCACGGCAGCCCCGCGTACCCCAGCAGCATCGCCCACTGCCCGAGCAGCAGCCGCTCCGCCACAAAGGGGTTCCACACGTAGAAGACGGCCGCCGCCAGCCGCGGCACGACCCACCGCCCCGGAACCAGTCGGGCGGCGCCCGCCGCCCCGATCATGAAGATCGCCAGCAGCACCAGCGCCTGGACGGCGTCGGCGGGGATCGGAAGGACCCGGTTCAGCGCTCCCACCACGGCATCGCTGGGTACCGCGCGCGGGAAGCCGCCACCCCCGCCGAGGGTCACCGCCGACAGCGGCGGATCGGGCACGAACACCATGTCGTACCGCAGGGCGAACCCCGGCCCGAGCGCCGGACCCAACGCGAGGACGCCCGCCCCCAGGCCGATTCCCCAGGGCGCGAGGGATGCCGGCCGGAGCCGTCTACGCCCGAGCCGCGGCGCCCGCCGGAGCCGCGCCCCCCGTGACCGCCCCGGCTCCGACTCCGGTGCCGACCGGGCGCCCCCGCCACCCCGCATCTAGTCCTCCACGACGAACTCGACCGGATCCGCGGCGCCACCCGCGAGGTAGTCGCGGTGCGACACCACGACGAACTCGGCGGCGGGCTTCCCGTCGGTGTCGATGGCCCAGCGGCGGTCCCCGTTGACGACCGCGACGCTGGTCCACCCCTTTCCCTTCCCCGGCCCCTTGGCGTCCCGTGGCTCGCATGCGGGTGCGGCGGAGGAGGCGCCGTCGGCGTCGTCCGGGTCCTCTTCGTCGGAGGGCTCCGCGCACTTCATCGGGCGACGCCACACCTCGAAGTGGGTGGCGTTGGTGACGGCCGCCCACACCAGGAATTCGCGCCGGTCATCGACCCGAACCCACTTCGGGGCCGCTGGCGGGTCGGCGTCGAAGGGCACCTTGACCACCCGCGAGCGCCGCCCTCCGTCACCGCCCTTGAACGGCCGCACCACGAACTCATAGGTCGCCCCGCTGAGCAGGTGATCGACCTCGACGCTCATCCGCCCGTCCTCCGCCGGCGTGGGCTCGGTCAGCAGCGGCACCTGCTCATCCGGGTCGGGGCGCAGCCTCCGCTGCAGCACCTGGTAGCGGGTCGCCCCCAGCACCCGCTTCCACGACAGCACGAGCTTGTCGGCGTCCTGCTCCGCCACGCTCACCTTCGGCCGCGTCTGCGGGCCGACCGGCACTTCGGGCAGCGGCCGCGGGTATGGAGCGCCCAGCCGGAGCGGTCCGGCCAGGGCGTCGGCGAACGCCGCGGCGATCTTCAGCTCGCCGCGCGCGTTGGGGTGCGTGGTGTCCCAGTTGTCCTCGGCCGCGGAGTAGTGCGCCGACGTACGCGCCACGACGACCGGCGAGTCCTGACCCGTCATGTCCTCGGCGACACTCGGCAGCGCCATGTTGAACTCGGCGATCTGCCGGTTGAGCCGCTTGTCATCGTCGGTCCCCCGCACCGGTGTGAGCTCCCCGAGCACGATCTGGAGGTCGCCGCGTACCACCCGCGCCGTGCGGATCAGATCGCGGACCTCCTCCAGCGCCTCCGGCGCGTTCCCCCCGCCCACGAAGTCGTTGACCCCGCCATGAGCAGCAGGTAATGGGGGTCGTACTCGGCCACCTGCTCCCGATGTGCTCGGAGAGCTTCTTCACGGGCGCGCCCCACACCGCGGCGTGCCGCTGGTCGAAGTTCGGGTCGGCGTACCCCTGGGAGCCGCTCCCGTCCCCGCTCACATCGAGTACCCCGTTGTAGGGCCCGACGAACTCCACGTCGGCCCCGACCTGCTCATCGAGGTGCTTCCAGAGCCGGTAGCGCCACGTGTAGTCCCCGCTGCTGCCCTGGGTGATCGAGTCACCGACCACCATGATCCTGGCCGTCCCCTCCGGCGGGGACCCGGTCGCCGGGCTCGGCTCGCGCTCAGGGGGCTCGCCGCCGGGCCGGAAGGTCCCGATGAAGCTCTGGATCAGCAGCAGGGTGACGAACATGGCGGCCAGCGCGACCCCGGCGAGGCCGAGCGGGCCGGGACGGAAGCGCGGCTTCGCGCCATCGGCGGAAGCGCCTTCGGTCCCCTCGTCGCTGTGGTCGGTCGACACGGTCGCGCTCAGGCCTCCGGATCGCGGGGCAGGCCGAGCAGACGCTCCCCGATGATGTTCAGCTGCACTTCAGTGGTCCCGCCGTAGATGGTCATGGAGCGGCCGAAGAGCATGGCGCGTGCCCAGACGCCGCTGGGGCCTTGCGGGTCCGCACACGCGGCGGCGCTCCCCTGCCACTCCCAGATGAAGTCCGCTGCCCTCTGATTGAACTCCACACCCTGGAGCTTGCGCACACTCGACTCGGCCCCCGGTTCGGTCCCTGACACCTGCTTGAGCGCCACGCGCAGCCCCAGCAGCTCGATGGCCTGCCCCTGGGCCACCAGGCGCCCCAGCTCGACGCGGACGTCGCGGTCGGCCGCGCGCTCGGGTGACTCGGTGAAGAACGAGATCAGCTCGGGCAGGCCGACGCCGATCCGCTCCCGCTCGACAGCGCCACCCGCTCGTTGGTCAGCGTGTTGCGCGCGACCTTCCACCCCTCCCCGGTGCGCCGATGACGCAGTCGTCGGGACGAACACGCCGTCGAAGAACACCTCGTTGAACATGGTGTCCCCGGTGATCTCCCGCAGTGGGCGCACCTCGATGCCCGGGAGTCCATGTCCACCACGAAGTAGGTGATGCCGTCGTGCTTCCCGCCACCCCGGGTCGGTCCGCGCGAGGCAGATGCCCCACTGGGCGACGTGTGCGATCGACGTCCAGATCTTCTGTCCGGTGAGCCGGTACCCGCCCTCGACGCGCTCGGCGCGCATCGACAGC
The DNA here is from genome assembly GCF_002263495.1 of Nocardiopsis gilva YIM 90087. NCBI lineage: Bacteria > Bacillati > Actinomycetota > Actinomycetes > Streptosporangiales > Nocardiopsidaceae > Nocardiopsis > Nocardiopsis gilva. Next base: position 5,475,083 of record NZ_CP022753.1, read on the forward strand.
GCCGCCAGGTCGGACCCGGCGCCCGGTTCGCTGAACAGCTGGCACCACATCACCTCGCCGCGCAGGGTGGGGCGCAGGAAGCGCTCCTGCTGTTCGGGGGTGCCGTATCCGGCGATCGACGGCAGCACCCACGCCCCGATGGCGAGCGTCGGCCCCCGCACCCCGGCCCGTCGCAGCTCCTGCTGGATGACCAGCTGCTCCAGCGGGGAGGCGTCCTGCCCCCAGGGGCGCGGCAGGTGCGGCGCCACCCAGCCGCCGTCGGCCATAGCCACGAACCGCTCCCGCTGGTCGGTGATGGCGGCGAGCCGGGCCACCTCCGCGCGGATCCGCTCCCGCGCCTCCCGGCTCTCGGCGTAGTCGAGCTCGATCTCCACCGGGCGGCGCAGCCCGGCCAGCGCCGCCTCGGCGACGGTGGCGGCCCAGTCCGACGCCGATCCGGCGAGGGCGCGCAGCGTGGCGGCGCGGCGCAGGTAGCGGTGGGCGTCGTGCTCCCAGGTGAAGCCGATTCCTCCGTGCACCTGGATGCAGTCGCGTGTGCAGGCCAGAGCGTTGTCGGGGGCGATGAGGCCGACGACGGCCGCGGCGAAGTGTGCGGTGCCGGCCTCCGTCTCCGCCGTCACCTCCCGCTCCCGTTCGCGCGCGTCCAGGGCCCGCGCGGCGTCCCACACGACGGCGCGCGCCTGCTCGACGGCGATGGCCATGCGGGCGCACTTGTGCTTGATCCCCTGGAACTGGCCGATGGGGCGGCCGAACTGCTCGCGTGTCGTGGCGTAGTCGACGGCGGTGTCCAGAGCCCACGCGGCGATGCCGGTCGCCTCGGCGCCGAGCAGCACCGCCGCTATGCCCGCGACGTCGTCGGTGCGCACGCCCGAGAGGACCGCCTCGGCCGGAACGGTGGCCTCGCCGACGTCAACCTTGACGACGGCACGGTCGGTGTCCAGGCTGGGGAGCGAGGTGACCTGGAGGGCAGCGGCGTCCAGCACCACCCAGGCGGTGCCCTCGTCTGTTCCCGCGTCCGTTCCTTCCGCTGCTTCCACTTCTTCCACGGGCGCCACGATCACGTCGGCGAGGTGCCCGCCCAGGACGGGGGTGAGTGTGCCACGCACGATCCGGGCGCCGTCGTCACCGCGCCGGGCGGCGAGCGGGGGACCCAGCGCGAGCGCCGCCGTGCGTGTTCCGTCCGCGAGGCCGGGCAGCAGCGAGGCGCGCATGGTGTCGTCATTGCCGCTGTGCGCGATGACCGCGCTGGCCAGGACGGTCGGGAGGAACGGCCCGGGCAGGAGCGCGCGCCCAAGCTCTTCGAGCGCGACCGCCAGCCCCAAGAGCCCCGCGCCCTGCCCGCCGTATTTCTCGTCGATGTGCAGGCCGAGAAGTCCTTGGGCGGCCAATCCCTCCCAGAACGGGGTCCACGTCGATTCCGCCGAATCGGCTGGCTCGGCTGACTCGGCTGGCTTGACCAATTCGGCCGCTGCCTCACCTCGCACGCGCTCGCTCCAGCCGCGTACTGCGGCGGCCAGCTCCTCGTGCTCGGCTGTCAGCCCGATGGCCATCGTCGACCCCTCATTCACGTCGTGGCGATATCCCCAGACTAGAACTCGTTATATAAGCTGGGTCAACACGGATCGGAATTGGCACCCCGCACCGATCCGAACACGTCCAGATGGTGGTGAGCTTAGCGGCAGCGTACTGCCGCGCTCCGGGCAGGTCAGCGTGTGGGCAACACGTTCTACACGGCGCATCTGTCGGTCCCCCTGCTCCGGTCATCCCTCGCAGATCCCTAGGAAAGGCGGCAGTGCGTGCTAGGTCTGATCGCCGCGCTCCTCTCGGCCGCGATCTACACGATCGGGCTGACCATCGAACAGCGCGCCCTCCACCACGCGCCGGGCATCAGCCTCAACCGCCCGCTGCACCTGGCCCGCGTGCTGCTGGGCAACCCGCGCTGGGTGGGCGGATGCGTCCTGGCGGCGCTCGGCAGCGTCGGCCTGATCGTCTCCCTGGGACTCGCCCCCGTCTCGGTGGTGCAGCCCGCCTTCGCCGGTGGCATCGCCATGATGCTGCTTGTCATCACCCTGATCCTGGGAGATCCCATCACCCGTGGGGAGCGCGTGGCGCTCGCGCTCATGCCCGTCGCGCTGCTCCTGCTCAGCCTCTCCCTCGGCGACGGCGGCACCACCGGGACCACGCCGCATATGCCCGCGCTGCTCATCATCAGCGTCGGCACGGTCATCGCCTGCGTCGGAGCGATGACACTGGCCGGAAGCCGCGGCCGCTACATCTCGGCGGCGGCCATCGGCGCCGCTGCGGGACTGTCCCAGGGCGTCGCCGGCCTGCAGGGCAAGGGCCTGGGCGGGCTGCTCGTCGAACGGGGGCTCACGGACGCGATCGTCCCCGCCCTGCTCTCCCCGTTCCCCTACCTCTACGCGTTCGGCTGGGCGGTCGGCATCGTGCTGTTCCAGACGTCGCTGCAGCGCTCCCGCGCGTCGATCACCGCTCCCGTCGCCAATGTCGTGGGCAACGTGTTCATGGTGGTGCTGGGGACCCTGATCTTCGCGGAGCAGCTGCCGTCCGACCCGCTGGTGCTCGCGCTGCGCGTCGCCGGATTCGTCCTCACCCTCGCCGTCGTGGTCCTGGTGCGCGGCAACGTCGCCGAGGCGGAGGCCGACACCACCCGGCTGCGCACGGAGGCCGGGGCCCACTAGGAGGGGGCGGGTCGACCGGTGCCCGCTGATCCGGACGGACCGGCGCCCCACCCGCCGCTCCAACGGCGATCGGGCCTGCCCCAGACCAGGGGCAGGCCCGATTCGCTTCGGTTGGATCCCCGGAGCGGGCGGCGTGAGCCGGCGCGCGAGGGTGCCGGGCGGCGTCAGACGGCGACGGCGACCGCGTCGCGCAGCGCCGGGGCGGAGACGCCCGCCCAGGCCTCGATGACGTTCGTCGGGTCGGCCAGCTCGCCGCGCGTCAGCAGCAGCCCCGGCTCGGCGACCCACGCCCCGAGGTCCGAGAGCAGGACGCGCAGGTCCTCCTCGATGTTGCGCCCATTGCGGAGGTCGTCCACGACCGCCATGGGCACGGCGACCGCCCGGCCGAGCCCGAGCTCGGGCAGCCGGTCCAGGAACACCTTGAGCAGCCCGGTGTAACTGCCGTGGGCCTGCGGCGAGGAGACCAGCAGCACGTCGCTCTCGCTCACCGCGCGCAGCGCCGCGGAGACGTCGGCGCCGGTGTCGGCGGCCAGCAGCGCCGGGCCGAGTTCGGCGAGGTCGATGACGTTCGGGGAGTCCGTGATGCCGGTGTGGGAGGAGATGGCCTCCGCGGTGCGGACGGCGGCGGAGCGGACGGCGGAGCGCGGATGCGGATCGGCGACGAGCACGGTGAAACGGGTCATGGGATTCTCCTGGTGAGAACGGTCCGCGGGGACCGTGAAGCGCATGTGGGGTCGGTCCGGCAGACCGCCGTATGCGGGAGAGATCGCACGACTATGTGCGTACGCGCAGGGGGTGTCTGCCGGTAGCGGTGGCTAAGTCGGGAACGGGAGAAGGACGACAGTTCCCAGGGCAGGACCGAAGAACGGGCCTGCGGAGGCACGTTAGCTACGACAGAGTGCGCTGGCCTGCTGTCTCAGATCGACATGCAGGCGCTGGACGAGCAGCTCACCGGCGGACATGACCCCATGATGAGCGGACGGAGCGCTATCGTCAATGCGTGATGGGCGGATTTGTCGTCGTCTCAGAGGATTCGGCGACCCGCTCACCGCGACGCCGGACCCGGGCGCGGCCGCGCGATGCCCCGGCTCTCCAGGGGATTCCCGAGGGCCGTGGGCGACGACGGCTCCCCGAACGGCACGGAGTGTGGGATCGGGCACAGAAGGGCGTGGAGTATGGGCCAGGGCGCGACCGAGACGACGCTGACCAACGCACGGCTGGTCACCCCGCGGGGGGTCCGCGTCGGATGGTTGCGGTGCGAAGGCGCGCGGATCACCGACCTCGGCACAGGTGAGCCGCCGCGCCCCGGTGGCTCACCCATCGACGTCGGCGGCCGGTGGGTCCTGCCCGGCCTGGTCGACATCCACATCCACGGCGGCGCCGGTGCGGCGTTCACCGCCGCCGACCCCGACCGCATCATGACCGTCCTCGAGTTCAACCGCTACCACGGCGTGACCGCGGTCGTCGGCGGCCTCGTCTCCGCCTCCCCCGAGGACACGCTGCGGCAGGTCGCGGCCCTGGCGGAGGTCGCCGACGCGGGGGAGATCCCCGGAATCTACCTGGAGGGCCCCTACATCTCGGCGTCCAAGTGCGGCGCGCACGACCCCGCGCTGCTGCGCGACCCCGACCTCGCCGAGTTCGACCGCATCGTGAAGGCCGGGCGCGGCCACATCAAGATGATCACCGTCGCGCCCGAGCTCCCCGGAGCGCTCGACCTGATCCGCGCGGCCACCGCCCAGGGGGTGGTGGCCGCTATCGGCCACACCGACGCCGACTACGCCCAGACGCGCGCCGCGATCGACGCGGGCGCGACCGTGGCCACGCACCTCTACAACCAGATGCGCCCGCTACGGCACCGCGACCCGGGTCCGATCGCCGCCGTACTCAACGACGAGCGGGTGACCGTCGAGCTGATCAACGACGGCGTGCACGTCCACCCGGGCGCCGCCCAGGTCGTGTTCGACGCGGCGGGCGCCGACCGGGTCGCCCTGGTCACCGACGCCATGGACGCCACCGGCCTCGGCGACGGCGAGTACACCCTCGGCAAGCTCCGGGTCCGAGTCCGCGACGGCCAGGCGACCCTGGTCTCCACCGGCGCGATCGCCAGCAGCACCATCGTGCTCCCCGACGCGATCCGCCAGGCCGTGCACAACGTCCACGGCGTCGGCATCGAGGCCGCGGTCCACTCCGCCTCGGCCGTCCCCGCCCGCGCCCTGGGGCTGCCCGGAGTCGGCTCCTTGACCCCGGGTAACCACGCCGACCTGCTGCTCCTGGACGCGGACCTCACCGTCGCCGCCACCATGCACCGCGGCTCCTGGGCACGGCCCCTGTAAGGAGTGTCCGTCCGAACAGACAGAATCGCGGCTCCGCGCGGGAACAGCGTTGGAAGCGTCGGGATCCGGGGTCTGCTGGGCGGCCTTGTTCGCTTTTGTCTCTCCGGTGTTCTTGGGTGAAAAGCGGCACCGAGGGCGGAGGGGGTTGGGGACACCGGTCGTCCGGCGGGTGGGCGCACGGTGCCCCGGGGCGGGAAAACACTCGCTGCATGCCCGTTATGTCCGCGCCTGCGTTGATCTCGGGAAAGCGAGCCAAATTCCAGCGGTTTTTTGGCGCACTTTCCCGAGATCAACGAATCCACCCTGCGCCGACCAGGACAAACCGGGCATACCCGACACCCGGCGGCCCGCAACCCAACTTCCGGGCCGCCCGCATGGCCCGCCCGGGAGACGATGAAGGGCGCCCAACCCCCTCCGCCCTCGGTGCTGCTTTTCACCCAAGGACACCGGGAAGATCCTCGCAGACAAGGCCGCCCAGCAGACCCTGGTTCCGCACCAGGCCCCGCCCGGCGGTGATGACGGGCTTATTCACGACGAAACAAGCACAATCGCGCCCCTTGCCGTGATCACCGCGGGAGCCCGCTCACAGCGGGGCGTCGGCGGCGTATCCCGTCATGTGCCTTTTTGGCCGCCTTACGGCGTGTCCACCGCCAGGAAATGTCGCGCTGCGCAATAATCTGATCGCATACGGCAATGATTTCGGATTCGCGGCCCCCTCGCGACTCCGCATGACTCCACGTACGGACATGGCCGAGGGGGACGATGGCATTGCTGAACACCTACCGGACCGTCCGCGTCGCGTTCGGGCAGGGGCTGAAGCCGGCCGTCCGGGCCATCCTGACGGTGGTCACCCGGCGGTTGCCCGTCTCCGTGCTGCTCATGCCGCTAACGCTGCGCTGGTGGGGACTTCTCCGGGACAACCCCCGGCTGCACCCCGCCGTGTTCCAGGGACGCGCCGTGCTGGCCCGTGTCTGGGACGGGCCCCTGTCCACCGATCGGTTGGCGCGTTCCAACCTGCGGCGCTGCGTCGACGTGCTGGACGCCGAGGGCGTCGACTACTTCCTGGTGCGCGGTCTGTCCGAGCGCGAATACACCATCGGCGTCGACGCCGACCACCGCGAGCGCGTGGTGGCGGCGCTCGCGGAGCGCTATGGCCGCGACGGGGTGTACGCCGCCCCCATCGGCCGTGGACTTCTCGACTTTCTGCGGCCGCTCGCCGACCGGCGCGGTCTACGGCGCCTCTACTCGGCTGGGGCCATCCGCGTGGGCGTCTACATCACGGCCGGGGGCGACAGAGCCGTCGTCGGGCCGGAGCACGGGTGCGTCATCGAGTTCTGGCGCACCGGCCGGAGCGTGCTGGACGACCCCGGCCGCGACCGGGTCCTGAAGGCGCTGCGCGTCGTCGCCCCCGAGACAGTGCTCAGCGACGCGCTCATCGCCCCGCGCCGCAACCGGGTGAGCGAGGTCCTGCCCGCCGAGGAGCGCCGACCCCAGCGGGTCCGGATCGGCAACCGCCACTTCCCCACCTTCCCCGCGTTCATCCGGCGGCTCCCCGATGACGTCACCTTTCCCATCGACGTCGTCTACACGTGGGTCGATGGTGCCGACCCGCAGTGGACGGCCGCGCGCGACCACCATCTGAGCCGGATCGGCGCGCTGAACCCGACGGCGGCATCGCACTCGCGCTACGTGGACCGCGACGAGCTCCGCTACTCGCTGCGCTCCCTGGAGATGTACGCGCCGTTCGTCCGCAACATCTACATCGTCACCGACGGCCAGTGCCCCGCGTGGCTCGACGCCTCCTCCGACCGGGTGCGCGTGATCGACCACCGCGACATCTTCGACGACCACTCCGTGCTGCCCGTCTTCAACTCGCACGCCATCGAGACCCGGCTGCACCACATCGAGGGGCTGAGCGAGCACTACCTGTACCTGAACGACGATGTCTTCTTCGGGCGCCACGTGTCCGCCCGCACGTTCTTCCACGGCAACGGCATCGCCAAGGTGTTCCCCTCCCCGTTCCAGTTCGGGCTCGGCATCCCGCGCGTCGACGACCAGCCGGTGGACGGGGCGGCGAAGAACAACCGCGAGCTGATCCGCGGGGCGTTCGCCCGGTTCCCCGCCCACAAGTTCAAGCACACGCCCATCCCGCAGCTGCGCTCGGTCATGTTCGATCTGGAGGCGCGCTTCCCCATCCCGATCGCCCGGACCACGGCCTCCCGGTTCCGGCAGCCCGGCGACGTGTCCATGGCCTCGTCGCTGCACCACTACTACGCGCTGCTGACCGGCCGCGCCGTCGAGGGCGAGATCGACTACACGTACATGAACCTGGCCGATCCGGAGGGGGTCGCCACCCGCATGCGCGCCCTGGAGGAGCGCCGCCCCTTCGATGCCTTCTGTATCAACGACACCACGAGTCCCGCGCGCGGCGCTGCCGTCGGGGGCGCCGACGCCGCCGGGGTCCGCGCGGCCGCCATCGACCGGCAGGTCCGCGCGTTCCTGGAGTCCTACTTCCCGTTCCCCGGTTCCCTGGAGCTGGGCACGGCGCCGGCCGACATCCCGGCGCAGATGCGGCGTCAGCACGGCGGCGGCGCTGAGCGCGCCCCGTCGAGATCCGAAGCCGCGTGATCGTCCATGCGTCCGGGCTTCGCTGACCGCACCGTCCGTCGGGCGCCGGCATCTCCGCGGCCGGACCGGCGTCCTCCGCTGGTGGCCTGGCTGCAGATGCTGGCACTGTGCCATCTGCGCGGCCCCGTCCGTGCGGCCCGCACGGTGCACCGGCACGCGTCCCGGCTCATGCGTCGGGTGCGTCGGGGGATCATCCATCTGGACCGCTTTTTCGCCCGCTTCCGCGCCCGCTCCGACCACCTGTCCATCCTCGACGGGCAGACGCTGAACCTGTCCGCTGTCCTGCCCCGGCCCGGCGGCGGTGCCGTGAGCGTCCACATCGAGTTCGAGGCGGGCGGCCGACGTGTGGCCGCCCTGACCCGGGTGCTGCCCGACCCGGACGGGCGTGACCGCGTGGAGGCCACCGTGCGACTGCGCCCCGATCACGGGTCCGCGGGGATCGCCGCACCGCCCGGCGCCGCCGATCCCCGCAGTGGGGGCGGGCCGGCGCGCGAGACCGACCCCGCCGAGGTCCGGCTGGCCGCGGGCCGGTGGAGGGTCCGGCTGGTGGCGGTCTACCCGGAGGAGACCCTGCGGGTGGCGCTGACGCTCCCGCGGGCCACCGGGGCGGCCCAGGACCGTCCTGCGGGGCAGGCACGCGCGTGTCCGCAGACCCGTGCCCGGTTCGCGCTCGTCGGCACCGCGACCGGCGCCGCGGCCCTGTCGGTCGCGCCGCCGCGGGCGGCGGCGGAGGTGCGGTCCGTGCTGGTCCGCCCCACTCGGGCACGCGTCACCGGCGAACTGCTCGACCTCCCCGACATCCACGCCATGGACGCCGATGTCGCGCTGCGCGGCGGCGGTTCGGCCCACAAGGTGCGCCTGGAGGTTCAGCCGGGATCGCGGGGCATCGCGTTCACCGTGGATCTACCGGTGCCCGAATTGGCCGAGGTCGCACGCTCCGAGCTCCGCTGGGAGCTGCGGTTCCACACCCGGTCCCACGGGACGCTCCGGGCCGGGCGCCCCGACACCGATCTGCGCTCGGCGGGCGCTGTGCTGCGCGTACCCGCCCAGACCGTGTTCCCCGAGACCGGGCCGCCCGTACTGCTCCGCCCCTACTACACCGACGCCGGAACGCTCACCATCGCGCTGACCCCGCTACCTCAGGGAGTCCGACCATGAAGATCACCTACCTGCTGACCTGGGGCGACGCCATGGGCGGCACCGAAGTGGCCGCATTCTCGCAGGCCGCCGCCCTGGCCGACCGCCACGAGGTGGAGATCCTCAGCGTCTTCCGCACCGAGGACGCCCCGTTCTTCGCCCTGGACCCGCGTGTGCCCTTGCGCTACCTCATCGACGCCCGCCGCCCGACCCAGCGCCCCGTCCGCGACACCGGGCTGGAGGACAGCGAGTGCGAGGCGCTGTCCCGGGCACCCAGCGAGCTCATTCCGACGAGCTGGGAGGGCGCCTTCAGCCGACTCGCCGACATCGAGCTGCGCCACGCCCTGCCCCGCCTGCGGACCGACGTGCTGGTGAGCACCACGCCCGCGCTGATGTCGCTCGTCACCCGGCTCGCCCCGGCCGACGCCGTCACCGTCGGCCAGGAGCACCGCATCTCCGAACTGCGCGAAGCCAGCGGCGGCCCGCTGCTGACCTGCGCGCCGCTGCTGGACGCGCTGGTCGTACTGACCGAGCCGACCCGATCCTGGTTCGCCGAGTCGTTGGGGACGGCCGCGCCCCGCCTGGAGGCCATCCCCAACGCCGTCCCCGCCGGGTTCCAGCCGCGCTCCTCCCTGGACAGCCGGACGATCCTGGTCGCGCGGCGGCTCGTCCAGGAGAAGCAGGTGGACCACGCGATCCTGGCCTTCGCCCAGGTCGCCGACGAGCATCCCGGGTGGACGCTGCGGATCTGCGGCGACGGCCCCGACATGAGCAAGCTCCGCTCCCTGGCCGACGCCCACGAACTCCACAACCGCGTGGAGTTCCTCGGCACCGTTCCCGCGATCTCGGAAGAGTGGGCCAAGGCGAGCATCTGCCTGCTCCCCTCCCACATCGAGGCGTTCGGCCTGGTCCTCACCGAGGCCTTCGCCGCCGGGGTGCCCGCCGTCGCCTACGACTGCCCGACCGGCCCGGCCGAGGTCGTCCGGCACGGCGTCGACGGCCTGCTGGCCCCCGCCGACGACGTGGACGGGCTGGCCGTGGCCCTGGCCAAGCTGATGGACGACGACGACCTCCGACACGAGATGGGCCAGGCCGCGCTGCAGGGGCTGAGCAGGTTCTCCACCGAGGACGTCACCGCCCGCTGGGAGGGGCTCTACACCGACCTGGCGGAGATCCCATCGGCCGACCGCGCCCACGCCCGTACCGAGAGGGCCGCCCGGCACGCCGCCGCCACGGCGCACACCGGCATGGTGTTCCGCGCGCTGCCCTGGGAGCAGACCAGATCACAGGCGCCCAACCTGCAGGCCGAGGAGGCGCGGCTGCTGCGCGCGCACTCTGGGCTGGTCCGCTCCGGCGGACAGGTCACGGGGGTCCGCGACGACCTGATGCCCGCAGACGCGCTGCGCGCCAACCTCGACCTGGTCGTCCAGGCGCTCGACGCCGCGGGCGTCCCCTACGCGCTGCTGCGCGACGAGGGGCAGCGGCACCGCGTCATGGTGACCGCCGACGTGCGCGAGGCGGCGCTCGACTCCCTGGCGTCGGTCCACGCCGACGCACCGGTCTACGTACGCCCGCTCAAACCGCGCGGCCACCTGCCACAGCCGGTGCTGGCGAGCATGGCCGCCAGCCTGACCGACATCTGCGGGGTGCGGGTGTACCACCCCTGGATCACGCCCGGCCGCACGCTGCGCTACGGCGCCGCGTACGCGGCCGACCTGGAGTTCTGGACCTGGGACGCCGACCTCCCGGGGTACGCGGGTCCGGGGCAGACCGACATCGGCGACCGGATCCCGCTGGAGGCGATGCGCCAGGCGACACTGCGCGTCCAGGACCGCGACTACGCCACCTACGAACCGTTCACCCGCTGCCTGCCGAACGATGTGCGGTTCCCCATCGACGCCGTCTACACGTGGGTGGACGGCGCCGACCCCAAGTGGCGCGAGCGGTGGGAGGCCACCCTCGCCGACTACGGTCTGGTCGTCTCCGCCGACGCCACCGACGACCACCGGTTCACCAGCGCCGACGAGCTCCGGTTCTCACTGCGCTCGATCGCCATGTTCGCGCCGTGGATCCGGCACATCTACGTCGTCACCGACGGCCAGGTGCCGCCGTGGCTCGACGCGTTCCACCACCGGATCACCGTGGTCCCGCACCGGGAGCTGTTCGGAGAGCGCGGCGCCCTGCCCACGTTCAACTCCCACGCCATCGAGTCGCAGCTGCACCACGTCGACGGCCTGAGCGAGCACTTCCTCTACTTCAACGACGACTTCTTCCTCGGGCGCACGCTGCGGCCGGGGCACTTCTTCCACCCCGACGGGACGTCCCAGTTCTTCTGGTCGCCCACGGCCGTCCCGTTCGACGCGCCGAGCCCCGACGAGCCCGCGCATGTCGCCGCCGCGAAGCAGAACCGGGCGCTGCTCGAACGCACCTTCCAGCGCTCGCTCACGCACGGTTTGCGCCACGCGCCCTACGCTCTGCGGCGCTCGGTGCTCGCCGAGATCGACACGTGCTTCCCCGAGGAGGTGGCCGCGACCGCCGCCAGCCGGCTGCGTTCCCACACCGACCTCTCGATCCCGTCGTCGCTGCACCACCACTACGCCTACCTGACCGGACGCGCGGTGCCCGGCACCGTCGTCTACGCCTATGTCGATGTGGGCGACCCCGCGCAGCACGTCAAGCTCACCCAGCTGCTCGGCGGGCGCAACCGCGATGTCTTCTGCGTCACCGACTCCACGCCGCATTCGGTCCCGCGCGCCGAGCAGGCCCGGATGATCCGCGCATTCCTGCGCGGATACTTCCCCCTGGCCGCGCCCTGGGAGCTGGACGCCGCCCCCGTCGAGGACGCGGGATGACCGCTCTGGCAGGCTCTTGCGCATGGATGTGCGCACAGCCCAGCGACTCTGGTCGCTCGACTCCGTCTGGCTCAACACCGCCCAGTACGGCATCCCGCCGAACACCGCGCACCGGGCTCTGGCTGAGGCCATGGAGGCCTGGCGGACCGCGACCGGGGACCCCAGTTCCTGGGGAGCCGCAGCCCAGGACGCGCGGCGCCGGTTCGCAGCGTTGATCGGCTCCACGCCCGACGACATCGCCCAGGGCACGACGACATCGCAGTTCATGGGCGTGATCGCGGCGTCCCTCCCCGATGGCGCGCGGGTGGTGGTGCCCGAGGGGGACTTCACCTCGGCGGTCTTCCCGTGGATGGCCCACGCCGACCGGGGTGTGGAGGTGCGGGTGGTGCCGCTGGCCGGGCTGGCCGACGCGATCGACGATGCCACCGCGGTGGTGGCGTTCAGCCTGGTGCAGTCCGCTACGGGGGAGGTCGCCCCGGTCGAGGAGATCCTGGGCGCCGCCGCGCGCCACGACGCTCTGGTCGTCACCGACGCCACCCAGGCGGCCGGGTGGTGTCCGATGGACGCCACCCGCTTCGACGCGGTGGTCTGTTCGGCCTACAAGTGGCTGATGGCGCCGCGCGGACTGGCCTATGCTCACCTGTCGCCCCGCCTGCGCGACCGGGTGCGCCCGACCGGCGCCGGGCCGAGCGCGGCGGCGGATCCGATGGCGTCCTTCTACACCTCGCGGATGGTCCTGGCCGAGGGGGCCGCCCGGTTCGACGCCTCCCCGAACTGGTTCGCGGCGGTGGCCGCCGCCGAGTCCCTGCGGGTGCTCCAGGACATCGGCGTCGAGGCGGTCCGCGCGCACAACCTCGCCGTCGCCAACCGGTTCCGGGACCGGCTGGGCCTGCCGCCGGGTGACTCGCCCATCGTCGCCGTGGACGACCCGGACGCCGGGGAGCGGCTGCGCGCGGCCGGTGTGCGGGCGGCGGAGCGCGGCGGCCGGGTGCGGCTCGCGTTCCACCTGTACTCGACGGAGGAGGACGCGGACACTGCGGCCAAGGCTCTCGCCTGAACGCCGGATTGGGGTGAGCGAAACACCGGGTGGGGGATCCCCCGCACTGCAGGGGGTTGAGATCGGCGTCCGGCGTGTCGTGGTCATGTTGCGGATTCACAACAATACTTGGAGTGACAATGGCCGTCAGAGCACGTCATCCGCCGACCGGAAGGACGCCGTCATGGCCCAGTCGAAGTACAGCCGGCCCTGCCCCGCGCCTACCGCGGTACCACGCTCCACCGAACGGCTCCACCTGTCCCGGCTGGCCGCCGCACTCACCGGCTACGGTGTGTGGGCGCGGATCATCGAGGACACCGCGCCGTTCCTGCGGGTGAGCAACCCCGACTCCGACTGCGCCATCGAGGACGTCGCCTGCGAACGCCGCACGCGCGACCACGCGTTCATCGCGTCGTCGGGGGTCTATATGGGCAACAGCGACAGCATCTCGCTCACCGCGAAGAAGATCGCCTGGCTGGTCGGCACGATCGACCGCTGACCGCGCCACCGCCACCGAACCGCAGAACCGCGGCCCTGGGTGTCCGCCTCCGTTTCAGGAGGTGGGCCCCGAGGACCGCAGTGCCCGACCGGCGGCCGTCACCACCACGCCGAGGACGGCGATGCCCAGATAGGCGACCGGCGGGAGGTCGAACCACAGGTGGAGCAGGCCCATGTCCTTGTCGAAGAACATTGGGCCGACGAACCCCAGGACGCCCTGGATCAGGACGATGATGCCGATGACTTCGAGCACGGCCGCTCCCCCTCACTCGTCATGCACCCCGCTGCGGCACCGCTCGGCGCCGGAGGGCCCCATGATCGCGTGACGGCGGGCCGGGAGTCGTCCTCCCGGCAGCCGATTTCCGCGGTCCGTCGAAGGATGTACGCGCACACCACGGATACGGACCAGGGGCCGCCGACCGAGAAAAACCGTGTGCGGAACGACCCGTTTCCGATGTAGCGTCCCGACATGTCCAACTCCCGGATCTATTAGCTCAGGACCTCGCTGCCGTAGCACCAGTGTGTCCTGAGTCAGATCCGGGAGTAATTTTTTGATCACCGCAAGTAATGTTTCTGTGCGCGCCGGCGCCCGTCTGCTGCTCGACGACGCGAGCTTCCACATCTCCCCCGGAGACAAGGTCGGGCTCGTCGGCCGCAACGGCGCGGGCAAGACCACGCTCGTCCGAGTCCTGGCGGGGGAGACCACACCCGCCGGAGGCGAGATCCACCGCACCGGCTCGGTCGGGTACCTGCCGCAGTCCCCTCGGGACGATGAGGCATCGGGCACCGTCGCCGATCGGATTCTGTCCGCCCGCGGCATCGACGAGGCGGTCCGCGGCCTCCGGGCGGCCGAGGCGGCTATGGCCCAAGCCAAGGGCCACGAGCTGGAGAAGGCCATGCGGGCCTACGCCCGTGCCGAGCACCGGTTCCTCGCGCGCGGCGGGTATACGGTCGAGGCAGACGCCGCGCAGGTCGCCGCCAACCTCGGGCTGTCCGACACGATCCTGCGCCAACCCTTGGCCAGTCTTTCCGGCGGGCAGCGCCGCCGGGTCGAGTTGGCCCGCCTGCTGTTCGGCGGACACGGCACGCTGCTGCTGGACGAGCCGACCAACCACCTTGACGCGGACTCGATCCGCTGGCTGCAGCGGTTCCTGCGGGAGCACAGCGGCGGGTTCCTGCTCATCAGCCACGACGTCGACCTGTTGGAATCCACGGTCAACCGGGTGTTCCACCTCGACGCCGACCGCAGCGCGATCGACGTCTACAACGTCGGTTGGACGACCTACCTGACCCAGCGCGAGACCGACGCCCGCCGACGGCGCCGGGAACGGGTCAACGCGCAGCGCAAGGCGGACGAGCTGCGCGCGCAGGCCGGGAAGATGCAGAGCAACGTGAAGACGGCGGTGGCGGCCAAGAACATGATCCGCCGGGCGGACCGGATGCTCGCCGAAGTCGAGCCCGAACGCCGTGCGGACAAGGTGGCGCGGCTGCGCCTGCCCGACCCGCCGCCCTGCGGCAAGGTCCCGCTGACCGCCGAGTCGGTGTCCAAGTCCTTCGGCTCGCACGAGGTGTTCACGGGGGTGGACGTCGCGGTCGACCGGGGTTCGCGGATCGCCATCCTCGGACTCAACGGCGCGGGCAAGACGACGCTGCTGCGCATTCTGGCCGGTCAGGAGCGTCCGGACAGCGGACAGGTCCGGCACGGTACGGGTGCGCGGCTGGGCTACTACGCGCAGGAGCACGAGACGCTGGACCCCGACCGCACGGTCCTGCAGAACCTGACCGACACCGCCCCGCATCTCGCCGACAACGAAGCGCGGCTGATGCTGGGGTCCTTCCTGTTCTCCGGTGACGACAGTCAGAAACCAGCGGGGGTGCTCTCGGGCGGGGAGAAGACCCGCCTGGCGCTGGCGACCCTGGTGTGCTCCGAGGCCAACGTCCTGCTGCTCGACGAGCCGACCAACAACCTCGACCCGGCGTCACGCACGGAGATCCTGCGGGCGATCGACTCCTACCGGGGCGCCGTCATCCTGGTCACCCACGACGACGGCGCCATCGAGGCACTGCGCCCCGACCGCGTGCTGCTGCTGCCGGACGGCGTCGAAGACTTGTGGAACGACGAGTACCACGAGCTGGTCTCCCTCGCCTGATTCCGCGTGTGGGCGGCGCAGCGAGCGGCGCGATCACCTCCAAGTGTTCGCGCCGCTGTTGGTATTCGCCTACCTGTGGAGATCCGGTCGGTGGCGCTGTGGCGCGCCACAACACGAAGAGCCCCTGACCTTCCGCGCGTGCGGAGGACAGAGGCTCTTCGAAGAAAGTGGAGGTGGCGGGAATCGAACCCGCGTCCTTCAGCACCGCAACAGGGCTTCTCCGGGTGCAGTTCGTGCTGCCGTTCTACTCGGCTCCAGCGCTCTCACGAACAAGTCGCTGACGAGCCCAGCCACGTAAGTGTCCCGCTCGGGCCCCGTGGCCTGATCCGAGCGGTGAGTCCTCTGAACGATGCCGGACACTGGGCCGAGGACGAGCTCAGGCCGACAGAGACGCTATCGCTTAGGCAGCGAGAGCGAACTCAGTGCGCTTAGAATTGGCACTTGATATTTAATGCGATGCAGGATTAACGAGGTCACAAACGCAACCCTCGACCCGCTTCCCCTGAAACGACTACCGAAGTCGAAACCGATCACCCCCTGTGGATTTATCAACAGGCCCGAGGGCCCGCAGGCAGGCACCACCGCAGTGGTCCCTGTGCTCTAACGCTACAGGTAGAACGCTTCGAAGGCCAAGCCGATTCCCGGCCACGCCATCCGTTATGTCCCTGATACACCGGCCGCGTCATCGGAGGTCCGGCACCGGAACGCGCGGCCTCCGCGGGCACCCTTCCCCCGAACATGAGAAACCCCCGCGGGTGCGGACGGGATCCATCGACGCTACCCGCGAGGGCGGCCGGCAGGGTCGGGCCGGCCTCTCATCCAGCAGGACCTCCCCCGAGACGAGGTCCCGCCTTCTAGGACTGGTGTCCGCAACCCCCTTTACGGCCTCCCAGTCATTAGGGAAGACGCGTTTTTGACTCGCGCGGGTTGCCCCTGACCTGGGGTGACTTACGGTCACGTCACGGACGGCGCCAGACCGGTTCGGATGGGGCCGTCGGGGCGAGCGTCGGCCGGTGCCGACCCGTCCGACCTGCTCAGACCCCGGGGACGCCCGGTGTGCCCGCGCCGCCCGAGGCCGCACCGCCGGCATCGCCGTCCGCGGTCGCGCCCGGGTCCTCGACGTAGCCGTAGGGAAGGTTCTGCAGGAACCCGCTGCCCGCGCTGATCGCGTACTGGTCCCACTCCATCGCCGGGTCCACCTCGGCCACCACGGCGAACGCCACGTTGCCCTGGTAACCCACGAACCATTGCACGGCGGTCTCCTTGCCGCCGACGTCCTGCTTGACCGACGCCGCCTGGCCGTGCACCGGGACCGTGCCGAGGTTGGCGCGGGAGGCGCCTCCCTCGACGACCGCGGCGCGCATCATCTCGCGCAGCTGCTTGACCGTCTCCTTGGGCAGGTCGTGGGAGGCACCCGGCTCACCCTGATCGGTATCGCGCACCAGGCGCGGGGCGCGCCACGAGCCGTCGGCGACCGCCCCGGCGACCAGCGCCATCGACAGCGGGCTGACCGTGACCTGATCCTGGCCGACCATGGCGGCGGCGGTGTCGCCCGCCGACTCGGGCGCGGTGAACTCGCCGTTGTAGGTGGGAACCGAGAGCCGCCAGTCGCCATCGATACCGAAATCGGCCGCGGCGGACTCCAGCGCCGCTCCGCCCACGCCCTCGCCGAGACCGGCGAACGCGGTCGTGCAGGCGAAGGCGAAGTCCCTGGTGAAGTTCGGCTCCCACAGCCCGCCGTTGTTGGGGGTGGCGAAGGTGCGGTCGCCGACCTTGGTCTCGGGCTCGCACGGCACGGTCGCGGAGGGCTTGGCCGCGCCGGACTCCAGCGCGGCGGCGGCCGAGACGATGGTGAAGGCCTCGCCCGGCTCGTACTCCTTGGTGAAGGCGCCGTCGTTGCCCAGGTCGTCCGGGTTCCCGGCGGCGGCCAGGACCTCCCCGGTGCGCGCGTCGAGCGCGACCAGGTAGCCCGCGCCGGGCAGCTGCGCCAGGGAGGTCGCGGCGACGCCCTGCGCCGTCGAGTCGAGGGTGGTCGTCAGTGAGCCGCTCTGCGTACCGGGCCACGATTTCAGGACACCGGTCTGCTCGCCCTTCTGGTTGACGGTCACCACCTCGGTGGTCGCGCTGCCGGCGAGACGCTGCTGGAAGACGTTCTGCAGGCCGTTGAGGCCGACGGTGTCGCCGGCCTGGTAGGTGCTGACGACGCGGGAGGAGACGTTGTGCTCGGCGGTACCGGCCACCTCGCCGATGACGCCGCTGGCCATCGTGGGGGTCAGCGGCATGGTGAGTTCGGTGGTCTCGACGCCGGAGATCTTCTTGGCCTTGCGGACGACGGACTCCTTGACGTCCTTCTTCCGCAGCAGCGCCAGGGGTTGGAACTCCTCGGGCGGCGCGGATCTGACCCGGTCGAGCATGGGGTCGGGGTCCTCGCCGAGCACCTTGGCCAGGGCGCCCACGCCCTCTTTCATGCCGTCGAGCTCGGCGGGGACGACACCGAAGGCGATCAGCTCATCCTCGCTGACCAGCGGCTCGTGATTGCGGTCGAAGATCTCGCCGCGGTCGGGCACGTCGTAGCTGACGGCGAGCCGCTCGCCCTCGCCGAGCTCGGGGTGGATCACGCTCGGGGACCAGGCGATCTTCCACCCGCCCGCACCGCGCCCCAGCGACATCTCCCCGGTGTACTTCCACACGGGGTCACCGATACCGAGGTCGGCCTGGACCTCGAACTCGGCGGTGGCTCCCTTGCCGTTCTGCCGGATGCGCCCCAGCCCGAAGCGCAGGGCGGCCAGGTCGAGCTGGCGGTGCGCCCGCTCCAGGGAGTCGGCGACCTCCTCCACGTCCCCGGTGGTCTGCCGGGCGGCGGCCTCGTACTCACCGGCCTGCCAGTCGAGGAGGAAGGTGCGGACGGCGACCTCCGGACTGGGCTGGGTGGCACAGGCGGTCATCACGGCCGCCATGGCGACACCGGTGCCCGCGGCAAGGAACCGGCGGAGGGGAGGGGGAGTCACCCTGGATCCTTTCGTTCACACCTCAGCGCCGACGGCGCAGCGCACGCTCGATATCACGCTTCGCCTCGCGTTCGGCGATGTCACGGCGTTTATCGTACGAACGCTTACCGCGTGCCAGCGCCAACTCCACCTTGGCCTTGCCTTCGCTGAAGTACAGCGACAGCGGGACGAGGGTGCGGCCGGCCTCCTCGGTCTTGCCGACCAGTTTGGCGATCTCTTCGCGGTGCAGCAGAAGCTTACGCGGCCTACGAGCGGCGTGGTTGGTCCAGGTCCCGTGGGCGTACTCCGGGATGTGGACGTTCTCCAGCCACACCTCTCCATTCTTCACGTGCGCGAACCCGTCCGTGAGGGACGCGCGGCCGGCACGCAGCGACTTCACCTCGGTACCGGTGAGCACGAGGCCCGCCTCGTAGGTGTCGTCGATGTGGTAGTCGTGCCGGGCGCGCCGGTTCTGCGCGATGACCTTGCGCCCTTTCTCCCGTGGCACCGGAGTTCTCCTTAGTTACACCCTGAGGTAGCGCCGCAGCGTCAGGAACGACGCGACGGTACACAGCAGCACGCCCAGAATCAGCGAGACGCCGATGACGTACAGCAGCGAACCGGTCGACAGCGCGACAGGGAACGCGAACCAGTCTTCGACCTTGTCCAGGAGGAAGAAGCGCGCGGCGACGATGAAGCCGGAGGCGATGACACCACCGATCAGACCCGCGATGGCGCCTTCCAAGAGGAAGGGAAGCTGGATATAGAAGTTCGACGCACCGACGAGCCGCATGATTCCGGTTTCCCGGCGGCGGCTGTAGGCCGACAGCCGGATGGTGTTGCCGATCAGCAGCGCGGCGGCGCCGAGTTGGATGAACGAGACGGTGAGCGCGCCCCACTTCAGGCCGTCGAGCAGCCCGAAGAACTTCTCCAGCACCTGCTGGTCGTCGGAGACCGACTCGACCCCGGGGGCGCCCCGGACCTGCTCGGCGACCTTGCTGTACTGGTCCGGGTCCTTCAGCTGCACGCGGAAGTTGTCCGGGATGTCGCCCTCGCGGACGGCGTCGCTCATGGCCTCGTTGTTCGAGAAGCGCTCCTGGAAGTCCTTGAACGCCTCGGCCTGGGTCACGTACTTGACGTCCGCGACCTCGGGCAGCGACGTGAGGCTCGACTCGACCTTGGTGCGCTGCTCCTTGGTGGCCTCGCCGCTCTCCTCACAGGCCGCGGACGGCGCGTTCTTCGTGCACATGAAGACCGTGAGGGAGACACGGGAGTCCCAGTACCCGCGCATCTGCGAGACCTGCTGCATCATGAGCAGACCGCCACCGAACAAGGCGAGCGAGATGGCCACGGTGATGATCACCGCGACGGTCATCGTCAGGTTGCGGCGTAGGCCGATCCAGATCTCGGAAAGTACGAATTGTGCTCGCATGATGTGTTAAGGGTCCATCCTTAGGGGCTTCGCCGCGCTGCTACGGCCAGCGGGGGACGCATGGCCGACCCGGCTGGTCAGTCGGCTCAGTAGGCCTGGCCGTAGATGCCGCGCGTCTGGTCCCGGACGACGACACCCTCTTCGAGCTCGATGACGCGCTTGCGCATCGAGTCGACGATCGCGGCATCGTGGGTCGCCATCACGACCGTCGTTCCGGTGCGGTTGATTCGGTCGAGCACCTTCATGATGCCGATCGACGTGGCGGGGTCGATATTGCCGGTGGGCTCGTCAGCCAGCAGGATCTGCGGCCGGTTGACGAACGCCCGGGCGATCGCGACCCGCTGCTGCTCACCACCCGACAGTTCGTCGGGCATACGGGTGGACTTGCCCTCGAGGCCGACGAGCTCGACGACCTCCGGCACGACCTTGCGGATGAACCGCCGCGGCTTGCCGATGACCTCCAGCGCGAACGCGACGTTCTCGAAGACGTTCTTGTTCGGCAGCAGCCGGAAGTCCTGGAAGACACAGCCGATGCGGCGCCGCAGGTGCGGGACCTTCCAGTTGGACAGGCGCGCGAGGTCTTTGCCCGCGACGTGGACCCTGCCCTGAGAGGGCTTCTCCTCCTTGAGGACCAGCCTGAGGAACGTTGATTTACCCGACCCGGAGGGACCGACGAGGAACACGAACTCTGCCTTGTCCACGTCGAGGGAAACGCCGTCGAGAGCCGGGCGCTTCTGGGTCGCGTAGACCTTGGTGACGTTATCGAAGTGGATCACAGGTGCATCACAAGGTTCTCGGAGGTAGGGGCACCCAGACGGATGTTCACATCCGCGCAGGGCAGTACCGGCCACGGGGCCAATCGACAGTGTAGAGGCGATCGCAACCCGGAATGTCCAGATCGACGTGCGACCTCACACCGCCGCCCACAACTGGAGGACGTCCGGGCGGGCGATCAGACGCCGCTTTCCCCCCTACGGCCCGCTGGCCCCGACTGTCCGCGCAGGACAGCACGTCCGAGCATATCGGAAGCGTCAACCACCTATAACATTCACATATACCCGTTTTGTCGCAAACGCGACGCGAGGGGGAGATTTTCCCGCCCGCGGGCCGCAGCGGATGCCCATCCGTCACATCCGCCACACGCGCCCCGCTAGCCCTGCGCGTCCCCGTTCTCCTGACTGCGCATCCAGCGGATCTCCGCGTCGATGAAGTCGTCGATCTGACCGTCCAGGACGGCGGTCGGGTTGCCCGACTCCACGTTCGTGCGGGCGTCCTTCACGCTCTGGTACGGGTGCAGCACGTAGTTGCGCATCTGCGTGCCCCAGCTGCTGGCGCTGTCGCCGCGCAGCTCGTCGATCGTGGACTGCTCCTCGCGGCGCTTGCGCTCCAGCAGCTTGGCCTGGAGCATCGACATCGCCGTCGCCCGGTTCTGCAGCTGCGAGCGCTCGTTCTGGCACGAGGTGACGATGCCCGTGGGCTGGTGGGTGATGCGCACCGCGGAGTCGGTGGTGTTGACGCCCTGTCCGCCCGGACCGCTGGACCGGTAGACGTCGATCCGCAGATCGCTCTCGTCGATCTCGATGTGGTCGCTCTGCTCGATGACCGGCACGACGTCCACACCCGCGAAGGAGGTCTGCCGACGGCTCTGGTTGTCGAACGGCGAGATCCGGACCAGCCGGTGCGTCCCGTGCTCGCCGCGCAGCGTCCCGTAGGCGAACGCCGCCTTCACGGCGAACGTCGTCGACTTGATCCCCGCCTCTTCGGCATACGAGGTGTCGTAGATGTCGGTCGGGTAGCCGTGGCGCTCGGCCCAGCGCAGGTACATCCGCTGCAGCATCTGCGCCCAGTCGGCGGCGTCGATCCCCCCGGCCTGCGCGTTGATGGTGACCAGGGCCTCGCGCTCGTCGTAGGGGCCGCTGAGCAGGGTGCGGACCTCGAGTTCGCCGATGTCCTTGCGCAGCGACTCCAGCTCGTTGTCGGCCTCGGCCAGGGCGTCGGAGTCGTCCTCCGTGGCGGCCAGCTCGTAGAGCACGCTGAGGTCATCAAGGCGCTGGCGAATGTTGCCGACCTTGGTGACCACGGACTCGAGGTTGGCGAGCCGACGGGTCACCCTCTGGGCGTTCTCGGCGTCGTTCCAGAGCTCGGGGTCGGCAGACTGCTCGCGCAGCTGTTCGATCTCGGTGTTCTTGGCGTCGAGGTCCAGCACGGATTCCACGCTCGCCAGGGTCGACGAGAGTTCCTTGATCTTTTCTGCGGGGTCTTGGTCTGCCACGTGCCCAAGTCTAGGGCGTATAGGACGCCGTCCTTCACACAGCGGGGTGCGCCGCCCCGACACGGACCGCCGCGATCCAGGTCGGCGCCGATCCGCACCGGTGGGCGGCGGCCCCCGATCGGCGCTCGTGCGGACCGGGGACCGCCGCCCGCCGGGGTCGCGGCGCGCGGAGCCGGGACCAGGCTCCGGCCAGCGACCTCGTGCGCGCCTTGCGCCCGCTGAGGAACAGCACCAGCCCCACGACCATCACGATCAGTCCGGGTGCCCCGGGTATCGCGGCGATCAGGAAGTACCTGTCGTCCAGCGGGGCGTTGACCAGCTTCGGTGTCCCGTCGTCACCCGGCCCGAAGTGGGCGGCACCCTCGTGGGCGGCGGCAGGGAGCACCGCTTCCTCCCCCTCCAGCTCAGGAGAGTGGGACACAGCAGGCACCTTCTCTGCGACATTCCAGGCGCGGCCTCCGACCGACACCAAAAAGGGCCGCGCCCCACGTGGGACGCGGCCCCGGTGCTTCGGGTTCCGGACCTTAGTCCGCGGAGCTCACCAGCGAGCGGACGGACCGCAGCGCCACCGAGAGGGTGGCGAGGTCGAAGCGCTCGGTCTCCCAGATCTCCGAGAGGGTCTGCCCGGCGCGGTCCAGCGTGGCCTTGTTCTGCTCCATCCACTGCGTGCGCATGGCGTCGACGGACTCACCGGTGCGGCCGGACTCCAGCACCCGGCCGGTGAGGTCGGCGTGCGTACGGTACAGGTCGTCGCGCACGGCCGAGCGCGCCATCGTGTTCCAGCGGTCGTCACGCGGCAGCGCGATGATGCGCTCCCGCAGCCGGGAGATCTGCAGCCGGTCGGCCAGGTCGAAGTAGACCTCGGCGACCTCCCGCAGCGGGCGCCCGGTGCGGTGGCCCACCTCCACCAGGTCGAAGGTGGAATAGGCCGGGACCATCGCGGCGACCTGCTCGGCCAGTTCCGAGGGGACGCCACGCGCGACGAACCTGTCCCGGCGCTCGATGAACGCGGCCAGGTCGCGGCCCTTGAGCAGTTCGGACAGCTGCGGCACGATCGCGGCCACGCCCTCGGCGAAGAACGCGATCTCCTCACCCAGGTCGAACAGGGACGTGCGGTTCTGCAGCAGCCAGCGCGCCGAACGCTCGGCGAGCTTGCGGGCCTCCAGCAGCATGTCCAGCTGGGTGGCGACGTCGACCTTGTGGTCCAGATCCTCCACCGCCCGCCAGAAGTCGCGGAGCCCGAACACGTCCTGCACGACGAGGTAGGCCCGCGCGATGTCGTCCGCCGAGGCGCCGATCTCCTCGTTGAGCCGGAAGGCGAAGGTCGAGCCGGAGCGGTTCACCATGTCGTTCACCACCTGGTTGGTGATGATCTGGCGGGCCAGCGGGTGGTCCGGCATGGCGTCGGCGAACCGCTCGCGCAGCGCCGTCGGGAAGTACTCGGTGAGCGTGTCCCGCAGGTAGGGGTCGGACGGCAGGTCGGAGTCGGCGATCGCGTCCTTGAGGGTGATCGTGGTGTAGGCGATCAGCGTGCCGAACTCCGGCCCGGTCAGGCCCTGGCCGCTGGAGCGGCGCGCGGCGATGGCTTTGTCGTCGGGCAGGTTCTCCAGCTTGCGCTTGAGCTGCCCTGAGCGCTCCAGCGCGCGCATGTAGCGCTGGTGGACGTGGAGCATGCCGTTGGACTGCTTGCGCGCCGCGGCGAGCACGACGTTCTGCGCGTAGTTGTTGTCCAGCACGAGGTCGGCGACCTCGTCGGTCATGCTCAGGAAGAGCTCGTCGCGCTCGTCCTTGGCCAGGCGGCCGGCCCGGACCTCGCGGTCCAGCATGATCTTGATGTTCACCTCGTGGTCGGAGGTGTCCACACCGGCGGAGTTGTCGATGAAGTCGGAGTTGACCCGGCCCCCGGCCAGCGCGAACTCGATCCGCCCCGCCTGGGTGAGGCCGAGGTTGCCGCCCTCACCGATGACCTTGCAGCGCAGCTCGGGAGCGTCGACGCGCACCTGGTCGTTGGCCTTGTCGCCGACCGAGGCGTGGGTCTCGGTGCTGGCCTTGACGTAGGTGCCGATGCCGCCGTTCCACAGCAGGTCCACCGGGGCCTTGAGGATGCACTGGATCAACTCGAACGGGGTGAGCGAGGTGACGTCCGGGCCGATCCCCAGAGCCTCGCGGACCTGCGGGGTGATGTGGATCGACTTGGCCGTGCGCGGGTAGACCCCGCCGCCCTCGGAGATCAGCGACTCGTCGTAGTCGGCCCAGGTGCTGCGGGGCAGCTCGAACATGCGGCGGCGCTCGGCGTAGCCGCGCGCGGCGTCCGGGTTCGGGTCGAGGAAGACGTGCCGGTGGTCGAACGCGGCCACCAGCCGGATGTGCTCGGAGAGCAGCATCCCGTTGCCGAACACGTCGCCGGACATGTCGCCGATGCCGACGGCGGTGAAGTCCTGGCTCTGGACGTCCACGCCCATCTCACGGAAGTGGTACTTGACCGACTCCCAGGCGCCGCGGGCGGTGATGCCCATGGCCTTGTGGTCGTAGCCGACGGACCCGCCGGAGGCGAACGCGTCGCCGAGCCAGAAGCCGCGCTCCTGGGAGATGCCGTTGGCGATGTCGGAGAAGGTCGCCGTGCCCTTGTCGGCGGCGACGACGAGGTAGGAGTCGTCGGCGTCGTAGCGGACGACGTCGCGCGGGTACTCGACGGCGCCCTCGACAAGGTTGTCGGTGACGTCGAGCATGCCGCTGATGAACTGCTTGTAGCAGGCCACGACCTCGGTCATGATCGCGTCGCGGTCGCCGCCGGCGGGCAGCCGCTTGCAGACGAAGCCGCCCTTGGCGCCGTTGGGGACGATCACCGAGTTCTTCACCATCTGCGCCTTGACCAGGCCGAGGATCTCGGTGCGGAAGTCCTCGAAGCGGTCCGACCAGCGCAGCCCGCCGCGGGCGACCGAGCCGAAGCGCAGGTGCACGCCCTCCATCCGCGGGGAGTAGACGTACATCTCGAACTTGGGCCGGGGGGCCGGAAGGTCCGGGATGGCCTGCGGGTCGAGCTTGTAGACCAGGTAGGGCTTGTCGCTCTCGCCGTCGGCCGCGTACTGGAAGTAGTTGGTGCGCAGGGTGGCCTGGATCATCGCCAGGAAGGACCGCAGGATGCGGTCCTGGTCGAGGCTGGCCACCAGGTCGAGCTCGCCGTTGATCTCCTCGGTGATGGCCTCGGAGCGCTCGGTGCGGCCGTCGGAGTGGCGCGGGTCGAAGCGCGACTCGAAGAGGCGGACCAGCAGGTTGGCGATGTGCACGTTGGCGACGAGCACGTCGGCGATGTAGGCGGGGCTGAACGTGCTCCCGGTCTGGCGCAGGTACTTGGCGTAGGCGCGCAGGATGGTGAGCTGCCGCCAGGTCAGCCCGCCGCGCAGCACCAGAGCGTTGAAGCCGTCGGACTCGCCGCGGTCCTCCCACAGGGCGGTGAAGGCGTCCTCGAAGAGGAACTTCATCCGGTCCACCGGGACCTGCACGGCGTCCTGGATGGGGGCCAGGCCGAAGTCGTAGATCCACGCGCGCCCGCCGCCGTCGCGGTCGGCGCCCGGGGCGGTGATGCCGTAGGGGCGCTCGTCCTCGACCTCGACGCCCATGTGCTCCAGCAGTGGCAGCACCTTGGACAGGGAGATCGGGTCGCCCTTGCGGTAGACCTTGAACCGCCAGTCGGACGGGTCCTGCGACGCCGACTGGTAGAGGTTGACGGCGAGTTGGCCGTCCGTGAGGGAGTCGATCCGCCCGATGTCGTCGACGGCCGTGGTGGCCGAGGTGTCGACCTTGTAGCCCTCGGGCAGGGCCTCGCGGTAGCGCCCGGCGATCTCGGTGGCGCTGTCGGCGCCGTAGCGCTGGGTGAGCTCGACGAGGAGGTCGTCGTCCCAGGAGCGGGTGGCCTTGACGACCTCGGCCTCCAGCGCGGCGTGGTCGACGTCGGCCAGCAGACGGCCGCGCTCGGCGCGCACCACCAGGTACAGGCGGGCGAAGGGGGCCGAGCCGACCATGACGTTGTGCTCCATGGTGGCGCCGTGGAACGCGTTGGCCAGCACGTTCTGGATGTCGAGGCGGACCTGCGTGGTGTAGCGGTCGCGCGGCATGTACACCAGGCAGGACATGTAGCGCCCGTAGGGGTCGCGGCGCAGGAACAGCTTGCTGCCGCGGCGCTCGCGCAGCCGCAGGACGCCCAGCACGATGTTGTAGAGCTCGGGGACGGGGGTCTGCAGCAGCTCCTCGCGCGGGAAGCCCTCGAGGATCTCGATCAGGTCCTTGCCGTCGTAGCTGTCGGCGGCGAACCCGGCGAGGTCGAGGACCTCGGCCTGCTTGCGCTTGAGGATCGGGATCTCGGCGATGCTCGTCGTGGTGGCCTGGTGGGTGAACAGGCCGAGGAAGCGGTACTCGCCGACGATCCGGCCCTGGTCGTCGAACTTCTTGACGCCGATGTAGTCGAGGTACTTGGGGCGGTGGACGGTGGCCCGGGAGTTGGCCTTGGTCAGCACCAGCACGTGCGGCTCGCGCGCCTTGGCGCGGGCCTCGGCGGGCAGCGCCGCGAAGCTGCCGGACAGCTGGGTGTCCATGCGCAGCACGCCCAGTCCGGTTCCGGCCTGCGGGCTCAGCGCCTCGCGGCCTTCCTCGTCGCTGACCAGCGCGTATTCGCGGAATCCGAGGAACGTGAATTGGCGGTCGGCGACCCAGTGCAGGAACTCGGCGCTCTCGGCGATCTCCTGCTCGCTGATGCCTCCGGCGACGAGGGCGGAGGTGCGTGCGGTGATCTCGTCCGCGAGGGCGGTGGCGCGTCGGCGCATCCTCGCGCCGTCCTCGTCCACGTAGCGGACGTCGGTGAGCACGCGCGTCAGATCCGCTTCCAGCTGCTTGAGCACGGTGGAGTCGGTCTGGCGGTCGATCTCGACGTGGATCCACGACTCGGCGATCGGGAGGAGGTCGCCGTCGGTGTCCGCGGGCTCGATCTCGCGCAGCTCGCCCCTGAGGTCGCGCAGGACGCGCAGCTGCGGGTGGACGACGAGGTGCGCGCCAATGCTGTGGCGCGCGAGTTCCATGGTGACGGAGTTGACCAGGAACGGGGCGTCGTCGGTGACGATCTCGACCACGGTATGGCCGATCTCCCAGCCGTCCCTGTCCTCGGTGGGCGTGTGGACACGCACCTTCGCGCGACCCTGGACCCGGTTCTCGGCGAGGCCGCGGTGGGACAGGGCGGCACCGACGATCTCGTCGGGGCTCCGCTCCTTGAGCTCTTCGGGGTCGACGTGCCGGTAGTAGAGGCGCAGGAAGCGCTCGATCCGGCTCGTGTCGTCGTCTTCGGTCAAACCGCCGGGGGAAGCGTGGGTCCACTGTGTGGCCGCATCGCGTAGCAACTGGTCCTGTATGGCGTCAGACTGCCCGGACATGTCGCGATCTCACTCCTTTGTGAGCGTCGGGGGTGAACCGGAAGCCGACCTGGAGACCGGCCCCAGAACATCGGGTGATGTGACTTGTGATGTTGTGTGTCGGTGGACCACCGTCCCCGGTGGCCCGGCTCCGGTAGAAGGAACCTGTGCGCACAGGTCGTGGCGTGTGGGGCTCGGACGCCCTTGTCCGGCCGCCGCCACGGCCTAGGCTACTGCGTTTCACACGGTAGAACAGTGATCAGAACCGTTAAGAGTCAGTTTCGTCAGGCATAGGAGCGCATTGCGGGCGGGGACATCCCCACCCAGGACAGTATGCGCGGGAGATACGTCACATTCACACCTTGGGCCGTTTCCGGACACGCCGACACGAGGCGGGAATATGCGGCCACCCGGCGTGGCGACCGTACGAAACAGACACTAGCCAGGCGGCTACCTGGGGTGGGGCGGAAACGTCACCCTGCTGACTCACCCGTCTCGGGCGGGCGCGTGGCTCCGCGGATCATGTGCAGCAGGGCCCGCCGGTCGGTGAGGTCCTCCAGGACGTGCTTGGCTCCAGCCGCACGCAGCTGCGACTCGGTGGTCGACCCGCTGGCGACTCCGATGGGCGTGGCGTGGCCGATCAGGGCCGCCTCGACGTCGCGGGCGGAGTCGGTGACATAGACGGTGGCGGACTCGGGGAACGCGGAGCCGTGGGCCTCCGCCGCGCGCATCCGGGTGAACTGGATCAGGCTGGCCTTGGGGTAGTGCTCGGAGCCGAACCCGCCGATACTCAGGTCCAGGTAGCCATCGAGCCCGAAGGCGGAGAGCTTGGCCACCGCGTTGGCCATGATTGTTCCGGTGACCACGGTCTGCACCGTGCCCTCCAGGGCCGCGACGGCGGCCAGCGCCTCCTGCGCCCCGGGCATCGCCCGGCCGCGAGCGGGCAGCTGGTCGCGCCGCCGGGCGAACGCCTCGCCCAGGGCTTCGAGGAAGTCGGCGATCTGCGCCGCCCCGGACTCGGCGTCCACGTCGTTGCGGGCCAGCAACTCATAGAAGACCTCGGAGTCGGTGCGGCCCGCAGTCGACGCCAGGTAGACGAGAGGCTCGCCCGTCACCTGTTGGAACGCCTCGGCGTAGGCGGCCCGCGTCACCTGGGCGACGTCGACGAGAGTGAGGTCGATGTTCCACAACACCAGCCGGCTGATGGGAGTCTCCTCACGGAACACGAGGGGTGAGCAATGTCCGCCCCATTATCCCAGTCGCCGAAGTCACGCGGCCATGGTGCGGTGCCTAACGGCGGCGGCCGGGAGAATCGGTCCGGATCCAGGGGCGCACAGCGGGCCCGGCCAGCCGGCCGAGGCACCACCGTGGGGAACCACTCTGTCACGCCGCGCGTCCCAGTCCACCGGTACGCGAACACCACGGGAAACAGGGGAAGATGAGCAGCGACAGAGGGAGCGGCTCGGACGGCGTCGTGGACTTCTTCATCGGCGACTGGAACGTCACCGACCGGCGTCAGAACCGGCGCATCCGGGAGCTGGAGGAGGGCCTCGACCAGGCCAATCAGCGCGTCTACCACGAGCGGAGTCGGCTCCGCTCCGAGCTGAGCCAGGTGCGCGGTTCGCTGGAGGCGCGGTTGGACGCGATCTCCGCCTCCTTCGACGCCTTCGTCGAACTGAGCGACCTCCGTGCCGTCCTCGCCATGTTCACCGACACCGCGCTGGCCCGCCACCGAACCCGGCAGATCCTCAGCGGCGACCGGCCGGACGAGCTGCACCTCGACGACGACTCCGGGTACTGGCTGGTCCCGGCCGCCTACGGCCTGCATGCTCTGACCAGAGGCGACGTGGGGACCGCTCAGGCCCGGTTCGCCGAGGCGGCCGAGCGCGACCAGCTGCGCGCCCAGGTCTTCGCGGCACTCGCCACGGCGGTCATCGCGCCTGAGCACACGCCCGCGATCGCCGGACACATGCTGCCGAACCTGCTGCCCGAACTTCCCAATCAGGTGAAGCGCTGGCAGCGGGCGCTGTGGCTGCTGACCGCCGACGGTGTGCTGGGCGAGGGCGCCCGGGAAGAACTGCGGCTGCGGACGCAGTCGGCGCTCCGTGAGCGAGGCCGCCCGCCGGTCCATGCGGACGCCTGGCAGACCGCGGGATCACCGCCCAGGCTGGAACGGTCGCCCGTCTCCCTCAGCGGAACGGGCGAAATCCGGGACCGGCTGGTCGCGGCCGCCCAGCTCCGCGCCCTTCGCGAACGACTGGAGCAGGCGTTCGACAGCGCAGCAGCCGAAGTGGGCGAGGATGTGCCCGATACACCTCTGTCCCCCACACCGCTCGTGGCCGAGACGCTGCGGATGCTGATCGACGAGGGGAGCCCGGAAGAGGCCCCTCTGTTGGAGCGCGCCCTCCAGCTGCGCGGCGTCATCGAGAGCAGCGGTAGCGCCTCCGCAGAGACCCGGCGCCCCACGTGGAATGCCGAGGTGGGCTCGTCGGCTCAGTTCCTCCTGTCGGACGCTACGGACTCCACGGCCCCCATGGCACGGCGGACGTTCGCCTTCTCGTTCCAATCCACCCACGCGCTGTCGGTGGCCGAATCCCTCGCACAGCAGGCACAACAGCCGTGGACCGGCCAGGCCGTCCTCACCGAGCAGGGCCAGCGCGTCCCCGTCACTCCGGACGGCCCCGTGCGCGACGCGCTCCTCGACGCCGAGGCGGCGATCGCGGCTCGCTACCCGGCGCGCGGCTCGGAACGTCGGCCCGCCGTGTTCGCGGGTGCGGCCATCGGTGTCCTCCTGCTCGCGGTCGGCGCGACCGCCGCTTCCCTGCTGGCGGTGCTCGGCGGCGTCGCGGCGTTCTGCTGGTCCGGTTGGGCCCTGCTGCAGGACAGCGACGACCACCGAAACACCGCCGCGGCCGCCGAGCAGCATCAGGAGCGGATGCGCACGGCTACGGACAAGGCCACGCGACACCTGCGCTATCTCCTCGACGAGGCCGACGCGGCCGGTGCCCGGGCCGCCCAGGACCTGGAGGCGATCCGGCGGCTGCTCGACCGGTTCTGATCCGGGGCGGCGGCCCCGGATCAGCTCGCGGCGGCGGGTTCGGCGCGCGCCGACTAACCCATGTGCGGGTACCTCCAGTCCGTCGGGGCGACGAAGGTCTCCTTGATCGCCCGCGGGCTCGCCCAGCGGGCCATGTTGAACAGGGACCCAGCCTTGTCGTTGGTACCGCTGGCCCGCGCGCCGCCGAAGGGCTGCTGGCCGACGATCGAGCCGGTCGGCTTGTCGTTGACGTAGAAGTTCCCGGCGGAGAACCGCAGCGCCGCGTCGGCGGTGGCGACGGCGTTGCGGTCGCGGGCGATGATCGCTCCGGTCAGGGCGTAGGGCGCGATGTCGGCCATCTGGGCCAGCACCCGCTCGTAGTCGGAGTCGTCGTAGACGTGCACGGCGAGGATCGGGCCGAAGTACTCGGTGCGGAACACCTCGTCCTCTGGGTCGTCGCACTGCAGCACCGTCGGCTGCACGAAGTAGCCGACCGAGTCGTCGACGGTGCCGCCGGCGAGGATGCTGATCGAGTCGGTCTCCGCGGCCCGCTTCAGCGCGGCGGCGTTCTTGGCGAAGGCCCGCTCGTCGATGACCGCGCCCATGAACGTGGACAGGTCGCCGGTGACGTCGCCCATGGTCAGCGACTTGACGTCGGTGAGCAGGTCGTCGCGGACGGCGGACCACAGGCTGCGCGGCACATAGGCGCGCGAGGCCGCCGAGCACTTCTGCCCCTGGTACTCGAACGCGCCCCGGACCAGCGCGGTGCGCAGCACGTCGGGGTCGGCGGAGGAGTGCGCGACGACGAAGTCCTTGCCGCCGGTCTCGCCGACGATCCGCGGGTAGGAGGCGTAGTCCGCGATGTTCTCCCCGACGGTCCGCCACAGGTGCTGGAAGGTGCGGGTGGAGCCGGTGAAGTGGATCCCGGCGAGGTCGGGCTGGGCCAGCGCGACCCGGGACACCGCGGTGCCGTCCCCGGTGACCATGTTGATCACGCCGGGTGGCAGGCCCGCCTCCTCCAGCAGCCGCATCAGCTGCCAGGCCGAGAAGGTCTGCGTGGGCGAGGGCTTCCACACCACCACGTTGCCCATCAGGGCGGGGGCGGTGGGGAGGTTGCCCCCGATGGCGGTGAAGTTGAACGGGGTGATGGCCAGGACGAAGCCTTCCAGCGGACGCAGCTCCTGCCGGTTCCACACGCCGCGCGACGAGATCGGCTGTTCCTCGTAGAGCCGGCGGGCGAAGGCGACGTTGAACCGCCAGAAGTCGATCAGCTCGCAGGCGGAGTCGATCTCGGCCTGCTGCACCGACTTGGACTGGCCGAGCATGGTCGCGGCGTTGACCGTGGCCCGCCACGGCCCGGCCAGCAGGTCGGCGGCGCGCAGCAGGATCGCGGCGCGGTCGTCGATCGACATCGCGCGCCACGCGGGGGCGGCGGCGCGGGCGGCGCTGATCGCCTCGTGTACGTCGGTGTCGGTGGCATTGGCCATCCGGCCGAGGACGTGGGCGCGCTTGTGCGGCTGGACGGCGTCGATGAGCTCACCGGCACCGAGCCGGGTCACCCCGCCGACGGTCTGGCCGAGCTCGTACTCACGACTGGTCTGGCGATCGATCTCGGCCGCCAGCTCCGCGCGCTCCGGGGTCCCCGGCGCGTAGCTCAGGTTGGGTTCGTTGACGGGAACGGGCACCCGTGTCACGGCATCCATGAACGCCTCCCGAATGGGTCTGCGTCCACTGGCATACCCGGATCGACCAGACGGGTATCGCGGTGTCGCGCCGTGGAGTTGCGGCGTTGTCGGCGAATGCGCTCCGGTCGGCACACGGTCGTCGGCGCCCGGCGCCAAGGCCAATTCCTACAGCCAATAATTCGGGTGAGAGGTTGGAGCGGAGCTCCGCCGCGCGCCACCGCCCCGCCATGACGTGGCTCACATTTCGTCGTTCAATCCGATACCACAAACGTTACTCGCGAGTTAAGCTGCGCTCGTGTCGGACACGACGGTGACGATCGACTGCGTGCGCGTGGTGCTCTGGGGAGCGCGGCGGCGCGGTCTCGATGCCGGGCCGCTGCTGGTCGGGGCGGGCGTCCCGCCCTCGCTGCTCGATGCCCCGGGCGCACGCGTCCCCGCCGACCGCTTCGCCCGCCTGGTCCGTGCCGTGTGTGCCGCTCTCGACGACGAGTTCCTCGGACTCGCCGACGAGGCCGTCCGGCCGGGCACGTTCGCGATGATGTGCCGCACCGCCATCCACTGCCCCGACCTCGGAGCGGCCCTGCGCCGGGCCGGGTCCTTCTACGCGCTGTTCCCCGGAGCGCCGCGCGCCCGGCTGAGCACCGACCCCGCGGAACCCGAGGGGCGCTGGGAGTTCAGCGTGCACATGCCGCCGCGGATGGGGCCGTTCATCGAGTTGTGCCTGCTGGGCATCACGCTGCGGCTCGCGTCCTGGGCGATCGGGCGCCGACTGCGACCGTCGCTGGTGGAGCTCGCCCACTCCCGCGCGTCCTCGGTCGCCGACCACGCGGCCGTGCTGGGCGATCGGATCCGCTACGAGCGCGCCCGCCCGGCCCTGGTGATCGACGCCGCCGACCTCGCCGCGCCGATCGTCCGCGACGAGCACGATCTGCGGGCGCTGCTGGCCGGATCCCCGGCGGGGCTGCTGGCCGGGCTGCGCCCCGCGGTCGCCACAAGCGAGCGGGTGCGGCGCATCCTCGACCGCGACATCGCCGGGGGCGTTCCCGCCGCCCACGAGGTCGCGGCTCGACTGAACATGAGCCCGCAGACGTTGCGCCGCCATCTGCGGGCCGAGGGGGTCTCCTTCCGGGAGATCCGCGACCGGGTGTTGCGGGACGCCGCGGTGTCGGCGCTGGCCGATGGCGGGTGGAGCGTCGCCGAGATCGCCGAGCACCTGGGCTTCTCCGAGGCCAGCGCCTTCCAGCGCGCGTTCAAGCGTTGGGCCGGGACCACCCCCGGCGCGTACCGCAGCGCGCGGTGCTCCCCGCCGACGTGCAAGGGCGGGGAACACCGCTCGCTCACAGCTCCGCGGCGTCACAGGCAGAGCGGCGGCCGGGCCGAGTCGGGGTCGAGCGCGTTGAACACGTGACGGTGCACCACCGGGTCGAACGCGGCGGCGATGTGCCCGGAGATGTTGGTCGTGCAGCGGTCCTGCAGCACGATGTTGGTGACGTCGTCCCCTCGAGATACCCGCTGGTGTAGGGCTGCACGAAGATGTCGTACCTGGTCATGATGGTCGTGTAGGTCACGCCGGGGACAGCGGCCCCGCCCTCGTTCATCTTCTCGAGGAAGTCGGACCCGGTCAGGAACTGTCGGCAGGGGCCGCAGATCTGGTCGACGGACCGCCCCACGGTCGGGTCCAGGCCCCAGGCGATGGCGATCCGGTTGACCTCGGCCGCGCCGAAGAAGGCGGTGCCGTCCCACAGCGGAGTGAGCGCAACGTAGTTGCGGACCTTCTCGGCGCCGCCGAGGAACTTGACGTAGTAGTTGGGCATCAGGCTGCCCTCGGAGTGGCCGACGATGTCGACCTCCTGCGCGCCGGTGGCCTCCAGCACCTTGTCGACATAGTCGGAAAGCTCTTCGGCGCTCTCCTCCATCGGCACTGCCCCGCCCACCGCGCTGAGCGGGAGCGGCAGCTCGCTGCGCAGGCCGTAGGTGGGGGCGAACACGCAGTATCCGCGCGCCGCCAGACGCGGGGAGAGGAGCTGCCAGTTGGCGAACCCGTTGGCGCCGTAACCGTGCAGCAGGACCACCGGCCGGGGGTGCTCCTCCGTGGGGCGGCAGGAGAAGTCGTTGGCTCCGGGCGCGTCCGGCCAGGGGTCGGCGCCGGACCGCGGTTCGGGCATCTGCGGGATGTCGACCCCGGGACCCCCCATCAGGAGGGCGTCGGCGGAGTCGGAGGCGGCGGAGGGCCCAGCGGGCGCGGTGTCGGCCGCGGCGGTGCCGTTGACGAGCAGGCCGCCGACCAGAAGCGCGGAGGCCGCCGCCGCGAGCAGGGGATATGACGCATGGGTGACCCTTTCCTCGGGTGATCGGGTGAGGTGGCGACGCGGAATGCCCGGTCGTCAGGCGGGACGTGGCGCGTCGTACAGGTCGTCCAGAAGCTGCTGGTAGCGCTGGGCGACGATGCTGCGGCGGAGCTTCAGCGACGGCGTGAGCTCGCCGGTCTCCACGGAGAAGTCGCGCGGGAGGATCGCGAACGCGCGCACCCGCTCGGGGCGGGAGTAACGGGCCCCGACATCGGCCACGACCTCCTCGATGAGCGCACGGACGTCGGGATGGGCGGCGAGGTCCGCCTGGTCCTCGGGCAGGCCCCGCTCGCGTGCCCAGGGGATGATCTCGTCGGGGTCCAGGGTCACCAGCGCGGCGAGGTGGGGACGGCGGTCGCCGAAGACGATGGCGTGCGAGATCCAGCGGGAGCCGCGCAGGTCGCCCTCGATGTTGGCGGGGCTGATGTTCTTGCCGCTCGCCGGGATGATCAGGTCCTTTTTCCGGCCGGTGACGCAAAGGTAGCCGTCGGCGTCGAAGTCGCCGAGGTCGCCGGTGTGCAGCCAGCCGTCGGCGAGGATCTCGGTGGTCGCCGCCGGGCGCGGTGGTAGCCGGAGAACACGTTGGCCCCGCGGGCCAGGATCTCGCCGTCCTCGGCGATGCGGATCTCGACCCCCGGCAGGGGACGCCCCACGGTGCCGAAGCGCCGGTCGGCGGGGCTGTTGAGGGTGAGGACCGCAGCGGACTCGGTCATCCCGTAGCCCTCGTTGACCGGGACGCCGCAGGCGTGGAAGAACTCCAGGATGTCCGGTGCGATCGGGGCAGAGCCGGTCAGCGCCTCCTTGAGGCGGCCGCCGAACACGCCGCGGACCATGGACAGCCACCGCTCATCGGCCTCCGCGAACTCCGCCTCGATCTCCGGGGCGACCGGTTCGCCGCGTTCGCGGGCCGTCCGCACCTTCCCGCCCACGGTGACGGCGCGGGCGAAGGCCGCCCGGTCCGCCTCGGGTGCTTGGGAGAGCAGTGACCGCACCCGGGTGTGCACCTTCTCGAACAGCAGTGGTGCCGAGGGCAGGTAGTCGGGGCGCACCTCGGCCAGGTCGGTGGCCACGTTGCGGATGTCGCCGCCGAAGAAGTGCAGCGTGGCGCCGCGGGAGACCGCGACCAGCTGCACCACGCGCGCGAAGGCGTGCGCGAGGGGGAGGTAGAGGAAGATGCTCTCACCCGCGCGCACCGGGAGACCGGCATCAAGACCATCCAGTGTGGCCTGCCAGTGGCCGTTGCAGATCAGGCAGCCCTTGGGCGGGCCGGTGGTCCCGGAGGTGTAGATGATGGTGGAGAGATCACCGGAGCGCACGCGCGCCTCACGGTCGATGACCTGGTCGGTGCTGGTGGCTCCGCCCCGCTCCAGCAGCGCGTCGAGCGTGATGGCGCCCGGCGCCTCACCGTCCAGCACCACGATGTGCCGCAGCCGCGGGAGTTCGGGCAGCAGCGGTTCCACCTTGGCCACCTGCCCGGCGTCCTCGCAGATCAGGACGGACGATTCGGAGTCGCTGAGCACCCAGCGGCACTCCTCGGGGCTGTTGGTCGGGTACACGGGCACCGAAATCGCGCCGATGGCACCGATAGCGAGGTCGCAGACCGTCCACTCCGGCCGGGTCTCGGCGAGGATCGCCACCCGGTCGCCGGAAGCGACGTCGAGCGCCAGCAGCCCCCGCGCGACGTCGTCGGTGACGCCGCCGAGCTGCGCATAGGTCAGTTGCGGCCAGCGGCTGGGGCGCACCGAGCGAATCGCGGTATGCGCCGCGAACGTATCGGCCGCGTAGCGGGCCAGGCCCGCTGGAAGTACGGCGGAGCGGTGGGCAGGGCGTTGAACGGATCCGGGCACTGGTGCCTCCTGCGGTCCGCGTGCGGGGGACGTCGCTCCTGGCAGCTGTGCCGGGAGCCGCCCTCCAGAAGCTAGGACCGGCCCAGTGCCGCTGCGATGGCCAAGCCGCTCAACATGCGTGACCGTTGCGCTCAGGGGCAGTGACCGAATGTCGTGCCCGACGCCCGCACGAGCTGAATGCGCGAAGCCCACCGCCGAGGCCCGTCCTCACCGTTTCCTGAGTGAGGGGAGGTGGGGAGGGTGGGGTGCACGAGTGTCTGCTGGGCGGCCTTGTCGGCCTTCGGCTCTCCGATGTCCTGGGGGTGAAAGGCGGACAAGGCCGCCCAGCAGACCCCCTCAGCCCGATCTGGGGCCTACTCCACGAGGTACTTCAGCTCCTGGGTCGCGTACCACATGAGTTCGTGTTCGTCCTCGTGCCCGACGTCCGGCTCGGCGGCCGACCGGGCGATGTCGTCGGCCGCGTCCTCATCGTCGACGTGGGCGGAGGCCACCCGCTTGAGGGGGACCGTTCCGGTCAGGGTGACCTCGGCGGGGTGAGTGGCGTCCGGTGCGGGCCCGATGAGCTTGTCCGGGATGTCCGCTGCGAGGACGACACGGCGGCGCGGTGCCTCGGGGTCGGCGGCCAGGAGGCGCAGGGAGGCGTCGGCGGCGGCGTACAGGGCCTCGTATTCGAGTTCTTCGCTGTCGCCGGGGGTGCTCTCGGTCAGCTCCGGGGTGACCGCGAAGGCCGTGATCGGGTCGCCGCGCACCTCCCCGTCCGAGAGAACGGTGGCCAGGGCGGGAAGGGTGCTCGGCAGGTAGATGCGCATCGTGGGACTCGACATTCGGGCGGGCGGCGTTGACAGGCTGAGTATGCCGAATATCGGGTCGAACCGCGCGCCGACGCGGCGCTAGGAGGGCAGCGCGTCCACCACGATCCCGCAGGTCTCGGCGAGCCGTTCGCGCGTCTCGGCGGGGTCGCGGTGCAGGATGCCGGTCATCCCGAGGTCGACGGCGGCCCGCACGTTGTGTTCGATGTCATCGATGAAGACGCACTCCCTCGGGGTGAGCCCGGTGAGTTCGAGGGCGTGCTGGAAGATCTCGGGCTCGGGCTTGCGCATGCCGACCTCGCCGGAGATGACCACGGCGTCGAAGGATGCGGCGAAGCGGTCCCGGGGGTAGCCGTTGCCCCAGGAGTTCGACAGCAGGCAGGTACGGACGCCCTGGTCGCGGGCCTGGCTCAGCACGGTGTACATCTCGTCCACCGGGTGGAAGCGGGAGAACATCCGCTCGATCAGTCCGACGGCCGGCACCTCACCACCGTCCACCAGCCGCAGCTCGGCGGCGAGCGCACGCTCGAACTCCCCCGTGGCCACCTCGCCGCGTTCCAGCGCGTGGATGGGGTTGCCGTCGCCGTCGCCGTAGGCGCCCTCGACCCAGGAGCGCATGACCTCCCGGTAGCGGTCGGGGTCGATCCGGTCGGCGTCCAGCCAGGCGTCGATCGTGTCGTGGAGGGGCGAGGTCAGGACCCCGCCCCAGTCGGTGATGATGCCGCGGCACGTGCTAGACACTCCATCGCCTCCGTCTCCATCTACGTCGAGGGCCTCCGCACCGACGTCGGCCCTGACAGCTGTCCCGCCCGAGGGCCGGGGAGACATCCTTCCCCGCCCGCATCACGCCGAATCCTCCTCGTTCACGCGTATGCGGACACCCCTGACCCCGGAGGTACCGACCGGTCGGTTTGGTGGCATACTCAGGTCATGGACTTCGAACTCAGCCCCCCGGCCCGCGACCACCTGGCCAACCTGCAGGAGTTCATGGACACCCACGTCTACCCGGCGGAACCCGTCTACCAGAGGCAGCGAGCTGAGGCCGGCCGCGACGACCACACGCTTCCGCCCGTGATGGAGGAGCTGAAGGCCGAGGCGCGCCGCCGCGGCCTGTGGAACCTCTTCCTGCCCGACGTCAGCGGCCTGAGCGTCACCGACTACGCCCCGCTCGCCGAGCTGACCGGCCGCTCCCCCGTCCTCGCGCCGCAGGCGCTGAACTGCTCGGCGCCCGACACGGGCAACATGGAGGTGCTGCACATGTTCGGCACCCCCGAACAGCGCGAACGCTGGCTCGACCCGCTGCTGGACGGCCGCATCCGGTCGGCGTTCGCGATGACCGAGCCCGATGTGGCGTCCTCCGACGCGACCAACATCGCCACCTCGATCACGCGCGACGGCGACGAGTACGTGATCAACGGCCGCAAGTGGTGGATCAGCGGATCGGCCGACCCGCGCTGCGCGGTGTTCATCGTGATGGGCCAGACCGACCCGGATGCCCCCGTGCACCGGCGGCAGTCGATGGTCCTGGTCCCCCGCGACACCCCCGGCCTGGAGATCGTCCGCTCGCTGCCGGTCTTCGGTTACGAGGACCAGGAGGGGCACTGCGAGCTCCGGTTCACCGACGTCCGCGTCCCGGCCACGAACCTCATCGCCGGGGAGGGCGAGGGCTTCGCGATCGCCCAGGCGCGGCTCGGCCCCGGGCGCGTCCACCACTGCATGCGCGCGATCGGCATGGCGGAACGGGCCCTGGAGCTGATGGTCCGCCGTGCGGCCGAACGGGTCGCGTTCGGCGGGCCGCTGGCGCGCCAGGGCGTGGTGCGCCAGCAGATTGCCGAGTCCCGGCTGGCCATCGAGCAGGCCCGGCTGCTGGTCCTCAAGACGGCGTGGCTGATCGACAACCACGGCGCCAAGGCGGCGCACACCGAGATCGCCGCGATCAAGGTGGCCGCGCCGCGTGTCGCCGTGGACGTCATCGACCGCGCCATCCAGGTCCACGGCGGCGCGGGGGTGAGCGATGACGTCCCGCTGGCCCTGATGTACGCGCACGCCCGCGCCATGCGCATCTTCGACGGCCCCGACGAGGTCCACCTGCGCTCCATGGCCCGGCGGGAGATCAAGCGCGTCACCGGCGACGGCGCCGCCACAACCGCCGCGTCGGGCGGGTCCGCCCCGCGGTGATCGGGTGACGGCCCCGGCGCTGCCCGCCCGGGGTCAGCCCCGGTAGCCGAGTCCGGCGCCGACCTTCAGGTCGGTGCCGGGCAGGTCGACGGGGAGCCGGCCCGCCGGGTCGACCTTTCCGGCCAGCGTCCGGGCCGCGGCGACGCGGGAGGCCTCGACCGCGGAGTAGGTCGCGAGGTAGGCGTCGACCTCCGGGAAGGCCGAGAGGTCGTACGGCGTCCCCTGGGCGATCACCACCACCGGCTTGCCCGCCCCGAGGGCGTTCTGCACCATCGCCTGCTGCGCGCTGTCGCGGCGGGCGTCCGCCGTCCCCACGACCGTGGCGTCGGCCCGGGCGAATGTCGAGGCGAGCGTGTAGCCGAGCGCGCGCAGCTCCGCCCCGATCGTCTCGGCTCCCTTGCCGGTCACGTACACCGAGGCGCCGTCGGCGAGCGGGAGGACGTCGCCCTTGTTGCGGAGGAGGGTCATCGACGTGTCGGCGAGCTTCTGGGCGGCGGCCTGGTCCTTCTCGGACCCCACGGCCTTCGCCGCGGCGTCGGGGTCGACCGGCTCGGCTCCGATGACACCCCGGCGGGCCTTGAGCTTCAGGATGCGGAGCACGGACTCGTCCAGCCGCTCCTCGCTGATCCGGCCCTCCTTCACTGCGTCGGTCACGGCACTGACCGCGGCCTTGGGGTCCGGGGGCATCAGCAGCTGATCCGCCCCGGCGAGGATGGCGCGCACCGCGTTCTCGCCGTCGTCGTGGGCCTGGCGGACGCCCTCCATGTTCAGCGCGTCGGTGGTGACGACGCCGTCGTAGCCCAGCTCGTCGCGGAGGATGCCGCCGATGATGTCCCGCGACAGGGTGGCCGGTGCGCCGGAGTCGTCGAGCTGCGGCATCACGACGTGGGCGGTCATGATGGCGTCCACGCCCGCGTCGACGGCCGCGCGGAACGGCGGCAGGTCGGTCTTCTCCCAGTCCTCCCGGCTCTTGTCGATGGTGGGCAGGCCGGTGTGGCTGTCGACGTCGGTGTCGCCGTGCCCGGGGAAGTGCTTGGCCACGGGGACGACGCCGCTCTTCTGGAACGCCTCGGCCTCGGCGACCGCCATCTCGGAGACGCTGTCGGGGTCGGATCCGAATGAGCGGACGCCGATGACGGGGTTGTCGGCCTGGGAGTTCACGTCGGCCACGGGTGCGTAGTCGAGGTTGATGCCGAGCGCGGCGAGCTCGTCGGCCGTGGTGCGCGCGAGGGTGCGGGCCTGGTCGGGGTCGCCGGTGGCGCCGACCGCCATGGCGTCGGGGAAGCGGGCGCCGATGGGCAGCCGGGCGACCAGCCCCTGCTCCTGGTCGATGCCGAGGAACAGGGGGACGCCCGCTCCGGTGTCGGCGGCCCGCTCCTGCAGGCCGTTGGAGAGCGCGGCGATCTGGCCGGCCGATTCGAGGTTCTCCGGGAAGTAGATGAAGCCGCCCGGGCGGTAGTCCTCGATGGCCTGAGAATCCACCTCAGGCGTGGTCCCCGACACGGTGAGCACGAGCAGCTGGCCGACCTTGTCCTTCAGCTCCATGTCGGAGAGCAGGTCCTCGGCGATGCGCTGCGCCTCCGCCGCCGAGCCCGCGCCCTGCGGCGCATCCTCCCCGTCATCTCCCGGCGCACCTCCACCACCTCCGCTACAGGCGGAGGTCAGCAGGATCAGGCTCGCGCCCAGCGGCGCGAGGGTGTGACGCAGTCGCATGGCTCGTCTTTCGGGCGGCACGGAGCGGGCAGTGGGTGACGGGACGGGAGAAGGTTCCCCGGCCCCGACGGTGCGGGGGTGGCCGCGACCCACCATAACCGCGCCACCGCGTACCTCCGCCGATCTCGGCAACGTGCGCCGAATACCGGCGGCGGGTTTTGGCGCGCTTTGCCGGGATCAACGGGACGAGGGGGTGCCCGGTACGGCGCCGGACACCCCCTCACTCAGTCCTGCTTAGAGCCCCAGGTCGGCCAGTCCCGGCAGGTGGCTCCGGGCACTGCTGACGGCTTCTGCGACCGTGCGGGCCTCCAGGGCGGCCTGGGCGGCCTCCCGGCACTGGGCCAGCGAGGTGCGGGCCAGGGCGGCGCGCACCATGGGCAGGGCGGTGGCGCCCATCGACAGGGTCGTCACACCCAGGCCGACCAGCACGCACGCGAGGACCGGGTCGGCCGCCGCCTCGCCGCACACACCGCACGGCCGCCCGGCCTGCTGTGCCGCGGTGGCGGTCGCCGCGACCAGCTCCAGCACCGCCGGCTGCCAGGGGTCCTGGAAGCGGCTGAGCCCGCCGACCTCGCGGTCGGCGGCGCACGTGTACTGGGTGAGGTCGTTGGTGCCGATGCTGAAGAAGTCCACGGACCGCGCGAGGTGGCGGGCGCGCAGGGCGGCGGCCGGCACCTCGATCATGATGCCCGCGTGCTCGATGCCCGCTGTGGCGGCGGCAGCGGCGAACCACTCCGCGTCCTCCACATCGGTGACCATCGGCGCCATCACGTGCAGCTGGGCGTCGGTACCGCGCTGGGCCTCGGCCAGCGCGGCCAGCTGGGACTCCAGCGTCCGAGGGTGGCGGCGCATCATGCGCAGGCCCCGTTCGCCGAGTGCCGGGTTGGGCTCCGCACCGGGGGCGGGGAGGAACGCCAGCGGCTTGTCGGCTCCGGAGTCCAGGGTGCGCACCACGACCTTGCCGCCGGGAAACGCCTCCAGCACGGCGCGGTAGGCGGCGACCTGTTCCTCGTGGCCGGGCGCGTCGGCGCGGTCCAGGAACAGGAACTCCGTGCGGTACAGGCCCACACCCTCGGCACCATTGTCGAGGGCGGCCGGGAGGTCCTGCGGGCCGCCGATGTTGGCCAGCAGCGGAACGGCGTGGCCGTCGGAGGTTCGGCCGGGCCCGGTGCTCTCGGCCGCGGCCGCGTCCCGCGCTGCGGCCGTGGCGCGGGCGGCCCGCACCGCTTCCGTGGCCGGTTCGAGCACGACCTCTCCGGTCATGCCGTCGACCAGGAGCCGCGTGCCGTCGTCGATGGCGTCGGCGCCCGCACAGGCCACGACGGCCGGAAGCCCCAGTGAACGGGCGAGGATGGCGGTGTGGCTGGTCGGCCCGCCCTCGCGGGTGACGAAGGCGACGACGCGCTCGGGGTCGAGCATGGCGGTGTCGGCCGGGGCGAGGTCGCCCGCCACCAGGACGAAGGGGGTCGCGGACTCGGGGATTCCGGGGACCGGCACGCCGAGCAGGCGGGCGACGACGCGGTCGCGCACGTCGTCCAGGTCGGCGACGCGGGCGGCCAGGTACTCACCGGCGCTCGCGAGCATGTCCCGGTAGACGGCCATGGCCTCGGAGACGGCGCGCGCCGCGGTGGCACCCTCGCCGACCCGCCGCTTGACGTCGTCGGCGAGCGCGGGGTCGCGGGCCATGAGTGCCTGAGCGGCCAGCACCTCCCGGGCCGCTCCGCCCACGCGCTCGCCCCGCGCGGTGAGGTCCAGCGCCGTCTCCTCCATCGCGGAGGTGGCGCGCTGGATCTCGGCGTCGGCGTCCCCGTCGTGCCGCGCGTCGGCGGGGGGCTCCGGGATGGAGCGGGACAGCCGCAGCGCCGGGGCGTACCCGACACCGGAGCTGACCCCGACGCCTCTCAGCATGTCACCCATGGCTCCTCCCGAAGGCCGGTCGCCGGCCGAGGGCCGGTCTGTGCACACGGCTGGTCGCTCCCACTAGCCGGCGTTGGCGATCTCGGCCAGCCGGTCGAGCAGCGCATCGGCGTCGTCGCCGTCGGCGGTGATGACGATCTCGTCGCCGTTGCGCACATCGAGGCCCATGATGGCCAGGATGCTCTTGGCGGACACGGGGGCGCTGCCGTCCTTGCTCACGGTCACGTTGCCGCTCGCTTTGGACGCCGCTTCGACGAACAGAGCCGCGGGCCGGGCGTGCAGCCCGACCTCGGACTCGACTTTGACACGGCGTTCTGCCACTGGTCGCTCCTCTTTCTCGTGTCGCTCGCTCAGGCGCGCGGGGTGATGTGCGGCCAGTCGACCTCGGTCAGGTGGTCGACGATGAGATCCGCGTCCCGCAGCGCCGAGCGCTCGTGTGTGGTGGTGATGCCGACGGTGCGCATTCCCGCGCGCCGCGCGGCCTCGATCCCGGCGGGGCTGTCCTCGAACACGACGATGTACTCGGGGGCGTGGCCCAGGATGTCGGCCCCGGCGAGGTATCCCTCCGGGTCCGGTTTGCCCGCGGTGACGTCACCGGCCGCCACCACGCCTTTGAACAGTTCACGCATGCCCAATATGGTCAACGCGTGCTCGGCCCAATCCCGTCCGGCCGAGGTGACCAGGCCGAAGGGGACGTCACTGGCGTGCAACCGCCGGACGAACTCCACCGACTCCGGAAGGTGGACCACCGGCGGAAGGTCGGGGTCCTTTCCGATCTCCTGGATCTCGGCGAGGATGACGTCCCACGTCACGCCGGGGAACAGCGCGGGATTCTCGGCGACGACGTCGGGTCCGCGACGCCCCATGAACCGGTGCAGGGTGGCGGTCTCATGGGGGACGTTGTGCATGTCCAGCAGCCGGGACCAGGTCGCCAGGGAGCGGGGTTCGCTGTTGATCAGCGTGCCGTCCAGGTCGAACAGCGCGCCGCGGGGAACCAGGTCCCCGTTCGGGTTCATGCCCACTGGAACAGCTGCTCGCCCTTTGCCACGTCACCGGTGGCCGTGCCGGACACGACGTCGCTTTCGGCGTCGAGGGCGACGACCGGGACGATCGCGGACAGGCCCTGCGCGGCCACCTCCTGCGGGTTCCAGCGGATCAGCGGCGTTCCGGCCGCCACCTC
This sequence comes from Nocardiopsis gilva YIM 90087, assembly GCF_002263495.1. Lineage (NCBI taxonomy): Bacteria > Bacillati > Actinomycetota > Actinomycetes > Streptosporangiales > Nocardiopsidaceae > Nocardiopsis > Nocardiopsis gilva. The sequence goes on from NZ_CP022753.1 coordinate 5,519,220, forward strand.
GTCGCCCTCGGCGGCGAGCTTCTCGAAGCCCTTGCCGTCGAGCTTGACCGTGTCGATGCCGAGGTGGACGAGGACGCCCCGGCCCTCGCGGTCGACCACGACGAAGGCGTGCGGGTGCAGCTTGATGATCTTGCCGCTGATCGGCGCGACCGCCTGCTGCGGTTCGGCGAGCGGCTGGACCGCGGCCCCGGGACCGACCATGCCCTGCGCGAAGACGGGGTCGGGCACGTCGGAGAGCCCCACGGCTGCGCCCGGGACGGGCGAGAGCACGCTGAGCACGGGTTGCCTCCTAGGAAGGGTGAGGGGTTGTCGGGGGGTGCGGCGCGGTCGGCGACCACACCCCCGCGGTGCGGTATGTCAGTCGAGCAGGTCGGCGATGTCGTCGTTGAGGGCGTCGGCCTCGGGGCCGACCACGACCTGCACCACGTTTCCGGAGACCAGGACGCCGTGCGCGCCCGCCGCCTTCAGCGCCGCCTCGTCGACCTTGGCGGGATCGCCGACCTCGGTGCGCAGGCGCGTGATGCACGCCTCGATGTCCTCGATGTTGTCGGCGCCGCCCAGACCCGCGACGATCGCGGCTGCCTTGTCGGCCATGTGTACCTCCGTGTGTGGTGCGACGGGCCGGAAGGACCCGTGTGAGAAGAATCGGTGAATTACCCCAGAGCTTAGGTCCCCGCGCAGGTCGCGCCTAGGACGTCTGGGTCACCTTGCCCAGGCCGCGGGGCGCGTCGGGGTTGTAGCCGAGCCTGCGCGCGAGCTTCTCGGTGAGCAGCTGGGCGGGCACGATGAGGCTGATCGGAGCCAGCCACTCGGGCACGTCCGGCATCGGCACGGAGAGGTCGCACGCGCCGGCGAGGGCCGAACCCCCGCCGATGCCGTAGGCGGGGGCGCCCGCCGACACGACGCGTTCGGCCAGGGCAACGGTACCGGGCAGGGTGGGCCCGGAGTTCGCGGCGAGCAGGATCGCGGGGGTGTCGCGGTCGACGACGGCGATCGGGCCGTGCAGCAGGTCGGCGTAGGACAGGCCCATCGCGTGCAGGTAGCAGGCCTCCTTGAGCTTGAGCGCGGCCTCCAGCGCTGTGGAGAACGCCATACCGCGCCCGGAGATCACCGCGCCCTGCACACCGACGAGGCGCTCGACGATCGCGTCGAGCTGGTCGGTCGGCTGGGCGAGGACGTCGTCGATGGTGTCGGGGACGCCGCGCAGCAGACCCGGGTCGAGGTCGGCGCCCAGCCCGAGGGCGAGGACGGCGAGCGCGGCGAGCTGGGTGGTGTAGGTCTTGGTCGCGGGGACGGCGAGCTCGTCTCCGGCCTGGGTGACCAGGGCGACGTCGGCGACCTCGGTGAGGGGAGAGCCGCCGCCGTTGGTGATGCCGACGGTGCGGGCGCCGCACTCGGCGGCCCAGCTCATGGTGTCGACGATCTCCTCGGTCCGCCCCGACTGCGAGATGGCCACGGCCAGCACGCCGGAGAGGTCGATCTTGGCGTTGTAGGTGGTGGCGATGGACGGCGAGGCCAGGGTGGCGAGGCGCCCGCCGTGTGCTTGGAGCAGGTAGCTGCCGTAGACGGCGGCGTTGTCGGAGGAGCCGCGGGCGATGAACAGCACCTGCCGGGTCTCGCGGCCGAGGCGCTCGACCTCGTCGGCCATGGGCAGCAGCGCGTCGAGGGTGGTGCGCAACGCCTCGGGTTGTTGCGCGATCTCCGAGCGCATGACGCTCGTTGTGGTCGTCATCTGACTACGTCCCATCGTCGGTCCACCAGCTGTGCTGCGGGCCCGGGGGTCAAAGGCGCTGAGCAGCACATATACGGGCTTGAAGGGTGTTAAGCCGTGTGCACGTCGTCTATATTGACACATGCGACCACACTGTGGTCTAGTCCGGCCTATACCAGTCATACCAGAATGTCACACGACCGAACAGGCACCCACACTCATGGCGATCGACCCCGCGAGCCCCGTCCCGAAGTACGTCCAGCTGCGGGACCTTCTGCTCGACTGGATCGTTGAGACGGGCCTCTCGGTGGACGACCCCGTCCCCTCCGAACGGGAGCTGGGGGCGCGCTACGAGCTGTCCCGCATGACGGTCCGGCAGACGATCGACCTGCTCGTCTCCGAGGGCAAGCTGTACCGGGTCCCCGGTAAGGGCACGTTCGTCGCGCGGCCCAAGATCGAGATGGCTCTCGCCCTGGCGTCCTTCACCCAGGACATGGTGGCGCGCGGCTACCAGCCGGGAGCGCGCGACCTCGTCCGGCGGATCGTGCCCGCCAGCGGGCACGTCGCCCGGATGATGGACATCGAGCCGGGGGCGCCCGTCCACCACATCGAGCGCCTCCGCACCGCCGACGACGAACCCATGGCGGTGGAGCGGTCCAACATCCCCGTCTCCCTCGCCCCGAACCTCGACTCCTACTCCCTGTCCGGACGCTCGCTCTACCAGATCCTGGAGCAGGAGTTCGGCGTCCTGCTCGACTCGGGCGAGCAGACCATCGAAGCCGGGATCTGCGACGCCGCGGACGCCCGGCTCCTCGGGCTCGCGCACGGCAGTCCGGTGCTGTCCATGCAGCGCCGCAGCTTCAGCCACGGCGCCTGTGTCGAGCTGGCGATCTCCACCTACCGCGCCGACCGGTACCAGCTGCACTCCCGCCTTGACCCGCGACAGACCAGCAGCTGAGCACACCCCCCTCATCCCCCGTCCCGTCCCCCGGGGACACGCCGTGACCACCACGGCCGACACCCGCACCCATTCGACTCGACCGTCATGTACAAGGGAGGACCCGCGGTGAGCTCCGCACCTGCCGCATCAAGCGGCCCATCCGCCGCATCGAAGTCATCATCGAAGGCGCTCGCGATCCTGCAGCGCATCGGCCGCAGCCTGATGATGCCGATCGCCGTGCTTCCGGCGGCGGCGATCCTGCTCCGTCTGGGCCAGGACGACCTGCTGGGCAAGGACGGCCTGTCCGGGCTCTCCGGCATGGGCTGGATGTCCCCCGTCGCCGGTGTCATCGGCACCGCCGGTGACGCCATCTTCCAGGCCATGCCGCTGCTGTTCGCGGTCGGCGTGGCCATCGGATTCGCCAAGCGCGCCGACGGCTCCACCGCACTGGCCGCCGTCGTCGGCTACGTCGTCTTCGACCGCGTCAGCAAGCTGCTGTTCTTCAACGCCGGCGGCGAGATGGGCGAGCGGGTCACGGTCTCCAGCGCCGATGGCCCGGTGATCACCCCCGACGGGCCGATCATCGACTGGGGTGCCAAGAACCCCACCGACGTCCTCGGCGGCATCCTCATCGGTATCGTCGCGGCCGTGCTCTGGCAGCGGTACTACAAGATCAAGCTGCCCACGTGGCTCGGCTTCTTCGGCGGGCGCCGGTTCGTCCCGATCGTCACCGCGCTCGCCGCGATGCTGCTCGCGATCGTCTTCGGCCTGGTGTGGCCGACGCTGGGCGGGCTCCTCAACGACCTGGGCGAGTGGATCATGGGCGCGGGCGCGGTCGGCGCCGGTGTCTACGGCGTGATCAACCGCCTGCTGCTCCCCTTCGGCCTGCACCACATCGTCAACTCCGTGGTGTGGTTCGTGTTCGGGTCCTATGAGGGACCGGACGGCACCGTGCACGGCGAGATCTTCCGCTACTACGCCGGCGACCCCACGGCCGGGGGCTTCCTCTCCGGCTACTTCCCGGTGCTGATGTTCGGTCTGCCCGGTGCCGCCCTGGCGATGTGGATGTGCGCGCACAAGTCCCAGCGCAGCGCCATCGGCTCCATCATGATCCCGGCGGCCCTCACCGCGTTCGTCACCGGTATCACCGAGCCCATCGAGTACGCGTTCATCTTCGTCGCCCCGCTGCTGTTCGGCGTGCACGTCGTGCTGACGGGTATCTCCATGGCGGTGCTCAACGCGCTCGACGCCCATCTGGGCTTCGGGTTCTCGGCCGGGCTGATCGACCTGCTGTTCAACGCGACGAAGTCGAACACCACCGGGCTGTTCCTCATCCTCGGTATGGGCGTCCTCTACTTCTTCGTCTACTTCGGGATCTTCTACGGTCTGATCACGAAGCTGAACCTGCCCACGCCGGGGCGCGAGCCGATCGAGGAGAGCCCCTCGGTCGCCGTCAACCCCGACAACACGTCGGGAGCCGACACCACCACGAAGGCCGACAAGCCGTCGGGCTCCGGCGGCTGACCGCGACCGCATGGCGAAAGGGCGGGCCCCGCGTACGCGGGGCCCGCCCTGACCGTTCCGTTGATCTCGGGGATATCGACCGAATTATGGCGGACATTCGGTCGATATCCCCGAGATCGACGCAAGGAAGCACGTAAACAGGGTGGGGTCCCGCCGATCGCGGGACCCCACCCTGTCGCGTTACCGCCGTGGGTGGTGCGCCGTTAGGCCGCGCCGCCCTTGGGCTCGCCGTGGCACTTCTTGTACTTCTTGCCCGACCCGCAGGGGCACTGCGCGTTGCGCCCGGTGCCGGCGTAGGGCTTGTCGGCGCTGGTGGCCTCGGTGTGCTTCTCGACGCCGCCCGTCTCGCTGGGGGCGCTGTACTGCAGGTGGCTGGGGCGGTTCTCACCGAAGCCGGGAACGACGACGTCCTCGGGCTCGGGGACGGCCTCGGCTTCGGCCCGCTTCTCGGCGGCCTCCGCTTCCTCCTCCGCGGTCTCCGGCTCCAGGACGGCCGCGGTGGCGGTGGCCGTGGCGGCGGCCTCCGCTTCCTCCTCCGCGGTCTCCGGCTCCAGGACGGCCGCGGTGGCGGTGGCCGTGGCGGCGGCCGCGGCCGGGGTCACCTCGCTGGAGGCACGCCCCTTGACCTGGACCTCGACGTTGAACAGGTAGCCGACCGACTCTTCCTTGATGCCTTCGAGCATCTCCTGGAACATGTCGTAGCCCTCCCGCTGGTACTCGATCAGCGGGTTGCGCTGGGCCATGGCGCGCAGGCCGATGCCCTCCTGGAGGTAGTCCATCTCGTAGAGGTGCTCACGCCACTTGCGGTCCATGACCTGGAGGATCACCCGGCGCTCGACCTCGCGCATGGTCTCCTCGCCGATCTCCTCCTCGCGGCGCCGGTAGGCCTCCTGGGCGTCCTCCCGGACCCGGTGGATGATGACGTCCGGCGTGAGCGTCCCCAGGTCGCCGCCGTTCTCCTCGATGAGCTCGTCGACGGTGAAGCTGATCGGGTAGACCTGCTTGAACGCCTTCCACAGCTTGTCGAGGTCCCAGTCCTCCGGGTCGCCCTCGGCGGTGGCGAGGCGGGCGTAGTTCTCCAGGACGTCGGCCATCATCGCCTCGACCTGCTCGCGCAGGTCGGCGCCTTCGAGGACCTTGCGGCGCTCGGCGTAGATCACCTGGCGCTGGCGGTTGAGGACCTCATCGTACTTCAGGACGTTCTTGCGGATCTCGAAGTTCTGCTGCTCGACCTGGGACTGCGCCGACTGGATCGCCTTGGTGACGACACCCGACTCGATCGGCTGGTCCTCGGGGATGTTCAGCCGCTCCATGATGATCTCGACCCGGGCGCTGTTGAACAGCCGCATCAGGTCGTCCTGGAGGGAGAGGTAGAAGCGCGACAGCCCGGGGTCGCCCTGGCGGCCGGAGCGTCCGCGGAGCTGGTTGTCGATGCGCCGCGACTCGTGGCGCTCGGTGCCCAGCACGTAGAGCCCGCCGACGTCGACGACCTGCTGGTGCTCCTCCTCGAACTCCTTCTTGGCCTTCTCCAGCGCCTCCGGCCAGGCTTCCTCGTACTCCTCGGGGGTCTCCAGCGGCTGCAGACCGCGCGCCTGGAGCTCCTCGTCGGCGATGAAGTCGGGGTTGCCGCCGAGCATGATGTCGGTGCCGCGACCGGCCATGTTGGTGGCGACAGTGACGCCGCCGAGCTTCCCGGCCCGGGCGATGATCGACGCCTCACGCGCGTGGTTCTTCGCGTTGAGGACGTCGTGGGGAACGCCCTCGCGCTTGAGCATCTTCGACAGCAGCTCGGACTTCTCGACGCTCGTCGTACCCACGAGGACCGGCTGGCCCTCCTTGTGGCGCTCGGCGATGTCCTCGACGACGGCCTCGAACTTGGCCTCTTCGGTCTTGTAGACGACGTCGCGGTCGTCCGTGCGGATCATCGGCTTGTTCGTCGGGATGGGGACGACGCCGATCTGGTAGGTCTGGCTGAACTCCGCCGCCTCGGTGGCGGCGGTACCGGTCATGCCCGAGAGCTTCTCGTACATGCGGAAGTAGTTCTGCAGGGTGACCTTGGCGAGGGTCTGGTTCTCGTCCTTGATCCGCACCTTCTCCTTGGCCTCGATGGCCTGGTGCATGCCCTCGTTGTAGCGGCGCCCGCGCAGCACACGCCCGGTGAACTCGTCGACGATGAGCACCTCGCCGTCGTTGACGATGTACTCCTTGTCGCGGCGGTAGAGCTCCTTGGCCTTCAGCGAGTTGTTCAGGAAGCTGATGAGCGGGGTGTTGACGGACTCGTACAGGTTCTCGATACCGAGCCAGTCCTCCACCTTCGCCACACCGGCCTCGGTGATACCGACGGTGCGCTTCTTCTCATCGACCTCGTAGTCGGTTTCGCGCCGCAGGCGGGGGGCGATCTTGGCGAACTCCGCGTACCAGCGGGAGTTCTGCTCGGCCGGACCACTGATGATGAGCGGGGTGCGGGCCTCGTCGATGAGGATGGAGTCGACCTCGTCGACGATCGCGAAGTAGTGCTCGCGCTGGACGGTGTCGTCCAGCGACAGCGCCATGTTGTCGCGCAGGTAGTCGAAGCCGAACTCGTTGTTGGTGCCGTAGGTGATGTCGGCCTGGTAGGCCGCGCGCCGGGCCTCGTTGGACATGTCGGGCGCGATCACGCCGACTTCCAGGCCGAGGAACTGGTGGATCCGGCCCATGTTCTCGGCGTCGCGCTTGGCCAGGTAGTCGTTGGGGGTGACGATGTGGACGCCCCGGCCGGCCAGCGCGTTGAGGTAGACCGCCAGCGCCGACGTCAGGGTCTTGCCCTCACCGGTCTTCATCTCGGCGATGTTGCCGAGGTGCAGGGCGGCGCCACCCATGAGCTGCACGTCGAAGGGCCGCTGCCCCAGCGTGCGCTTGGCGACCTCCCGCACCGTGGCGAACGCCTCGGGCAGCAGGTCGTCGAGCGTTTCGCCGTCTTTGTAGCGCTCGCGGTACTCGTCGGTGAGCTCGCGCAGCTCGGCGTCGCTGAGGTCGACGAAGTCGTCCTCGATCGAGTTGATCTGGTCCTTGAGCTTCTTGAGCTTGCGCAGGATCTTTCCTTCACCTGCGCGGAGGACCTTATCGAGTATGCCTGGCACTTCTAATGCGCTCCTCGCAGATCATGGCCCGCCATGTGCGTTGGGGCGGATCGGATCCCTTACCCGCAGCCTTCCACTGTAGGCAAGCCTATTCCCTCAGCGACCCTTTGTGCGTCCGTGCCGTGGCCGCAACAGGTCCTCTGCCGGGTTTAGCCCTACCTGGGCGAGGTTATCCACCGATGGAAGGATCCTTAGGGATCCGTTATCGCGCAGCGTGGGGGGAACGCCATGGCAGACAGCGCGCAATCGCAGCCCTACATCCGTGGATACCAGGCCGAGGGCGGGGTCTGGACCGATATCGGCAGCCACCGCGGCCGTCCGGGGTCGTGGGTGGCGGTGGCCTGCATTTTCGTCGGTTTCGCCCTGGGCGGACTCTCCCTCGTGCTGGGCATGTCCTGGTGGCTGCTGGGCGCCGGGGCCGCCCTCATCCTCATCGGTGCGGTGCTGAGCCTGGTCACCGACATCTTCACCGACGTGGTGCTCGACGACCCGCACTACGAGCCGGAGGAGCCGCACGAGACCCCCCTGCACAAGATCAAGCAGCGCGAACGGGAGATGGCCGTCGGCGACGAGATGTGAGGCGCCGCCGCCCGCGTTCGCCCCACCCGCCACAGTGATGTGCCGCGACGGAAGGTCGTCCGCCGCGGCACACCGGTTTCCACACCATCCTTCGAGGGTCAGTCCATCAGGCGCAGGACCCCGTAGTTGAAGCCTCGCCGACGGTAGACGACGCTCGGCGCGTCCTTCTGCTCGTCGTGGAAGAGGTAGAAGTCGTGGCCCACGAGCTCCATCTCCATGAGGGCCTGGTCGATACTCATCGGTTTCGCGTGGTGGAACTTCTCCCGGACGACCACCGGGGTGTCCCCTTGGGTGTCGAGCTCCACGAACTCGTCCGAGAACCGGTCAGCCGCCGCGGACTCGTCGAATCCGCCGATGCCGCCGGACGCACCCGCCGTCTGGGAGGGGACGGGCGTGCGTGCGGACGCCGGTGCCTCTGCGGGTGCCACATCGTTGTTCGCGAGACTGGCGGTCGCCGCGGCCACGGAGACCGGAGCGTGGTTTCCCCTGTGCACCTTCCGGCGGTCGGCCACCTTGCGCAAGCGGGCCTCGATACGGTTCAGCGCCTGGTCGAGGGCGCTGTAGCGGTCATCGGCCGACGCTTCACTGCGGATCACCGGACCGCTGGAGTGGATGGTCAGCTCAACCCGCTCGCGCTGGTCGGCGAGGCGCGGGTTGCGCTCCTTGGACACCTCCACATCGACGCTCATGCCTTTTTTCTCCCACTTGGAGAGCTTGCTCAGCTTGTTCTCGACGTGCTGCCGGAACTTGTCGCTGACACCTGTGCGTCGACCCTTGACGATGATGTCCACAAGACCCCCTTCGTCGCGTTGGTCATCTCTTCAGCGATGACCAGGCTGTGTTCTACCGCCCCCCGCTGTCCGCGGCGGGCTTTGCGCTACCCGCCCCTCCTCTCCGCCATCCCACCGGGGATGACAGCTTGGTCTGGATCTCCGTATACCCACAAGATCCCTGGTATTCACCCCGTCGAAGGTTGGTAATCATCCAGGTCAGAGGCGAGAAATTCACACGTGATCCTCACCTTGGCCGCGTGGCGTCGCGCGGCGGCGAAGCGTCGGGGACGGAGGTCCGAACGGCACCGGTGGCCGGTGCCCGGCGACGCGGGGCCGGGGTACTCGGAGGAGAGAATCCATCGGCCCGCCGCGGCCCCGGGGTGTCGGGGCGGCCGTGTCAGCGTCCCGGGACGACGCGGGGCACACCGAGTAGGGACATGCCACCCGCCCGGCCGACCTGGTCTTCGTCCCCACATCCGCCTGCTGAGGGTTTCGCCGCGCTCATGTGCGACTACTGCCCTTCTCCCGCTCCCAAGGGACATCCGGACCCTCTGCGGGGCAGGACTTACCTCTAAGGCGCACCGTGATCGGTCGACGAAAAGTCGCCTTACGTGGGCCGTTTCGCCTGCGCCTGGCATCGGCTTGCCGGACCCGCGCCCCAACACAGGGGCGTCGTGTCCCGCGCAACCACGGACCCGGACGGGTGCCATGTCAAGAACGCTAGCCCGAGTTCGCTCGGATGTCAGGTGCTGACGTCCGAGCGGTTGTGAGCGTATGCGTTCCCAGCCCCCGAAAAACGCGAAAGTCGGAAGAAACCGGACCGGAGTAAAAAATTCTCTAGGCCACTCCGAGTCCGGACGGGGGCACCCTCCGGCCGCCATCGAGGCTACCCGCGCTCGGTGAGCACGGCGGCCCCCGCCACCCGTACCCCGGCGGCGCGCAGCGCCCGGGTGGCCTCGGCCAGGGTGGCGCCCGTCGTCACGACGTCGTCCACCACGACCACCGCTGGGCCGGTGAGGGAGCGAACCGCGCGAGGACGCACGGCCAGCGCCCCCTCCAGGTTCGCCCGCCGACGCGAACGGTCCAGGCCCACCTGGTCGGCCACCCGGCGGCGGTGCAGCAGCGCCGGCACCGGCCGCACCGCGCGATCCGGGCACGGGGACCGGACGGGAGGGGGCGGGGGCAGCCTCGGGGCGCGCCCCGGCACAGCTCCTCGGCCGCGGCGCGGGCCAACAGCGCCACCGGATCGAACCCGCGGCGGCGCAGGGCCGCCGTCCGGGGCGGGACCGGGACCAGCACGACCGCACCGCGTGCGGGCGCGGCCTCGGCCACCGCCCGGGCCAGCCGCCGCCCCAGCGGCGCAGAGAGCGCCCGGACCCCGCCGTCCTTGAACCGCAGCAGCAGGTCGCGGCCGCACCCGGCGTACGGGCCCGCCGCCCACACCGGCGGACACCCCGGCCGGGTGGCACAGCGCCGCGGGCGGCGGTCGAGCGTTTCGGCACAAGCCGCGCACAGCAGCGTCCCGGCGCGCCCGCACCCGGCGCAGCGCTCGCCCAGGAGCAGGTCGACCAACGCGGACAGGACGGCGGGACAGGAGATACACCTCATAGCCCGCAGGTTCACCGCGCCCCGGCTCCTGCCGCAATGGCGGTGCACCGCCTGTGGACGGCGGGGATCAGCCCGGGTAGACGGGGTTGGCGCCGTCGGCGACGCGCTGCCAGCTGATGCGGTCGCCGGTCAGCATGATCTGGCCGTCCTCGGTGCCGCACATCAGCGGCTGGCCGGGGGCGGCGGTGATGCTCTTCATGTCGGTCCCAGACGGCGCCGCGGCGCTGGTGGCGTCCGTGCTGCCGTCCAGCGACACCAGGAACGCCTGGTTCGCCCCGCGCGCCCGCTGTCCGACGACGGCGAGCTGGTCACCGCCCCGCCAGGAGGCGTCCTCAACCGTGGACAGGTCCTGCGCGAGCGGGAGGAAGGCGCCCACGGCCGACTTCTCCTCACCGTGGATCACCCGGCCGACGAACAGCCGCCCGGCGTCGTCCTTACCGCCCGAAGCGTCCGAGGTGATGACGGCGACCCGAGTGCCGTCACGGGAGACGCGCAGCCGCTTGACCTCGCGCCCGCGCAGCGCCGGTGCGTCGACCTCCTCCGGGTCGGTGCCGCCGCGCAGCAGCCAGACCTTGGTGCCGGGGCGCTTCGGCTCGTCGTCCGCCTTGTCACCGGAGGAGCCGTCGTCCTTGCTGTCCTTGCTGTCCTTGTCGGCCCTGTCGGCCCTGTCGTCCTTCCCGTCCTCGCTGACGTCCTCGACGACCCAGAGGTTGCCGTAGCGGTCCCAGGACACGGAGGTGTACTTGCCGCCGGACATCAGCGTGCCGAAGTCAGCGCCCTCGGTCATGTCGGCGGCGACGACCCGGCCGCCCCCGGCCTCGATACCGGCGATGCGGCGCTGGTCCAGGGAGACCGCGTGCTGCTTCAGAGGGGTGTCGCCGACTCCGGCGGCTCCCTTGAGGCGCGCTTCGGCGTGCTTGTCGTCCGTCCCGGTGCCCGTCAGCGACCAGAGTTGACCGTTGCGGCTGAAGAAGGCGCTCAGGTCGGTGGTGGTGGGGACACCACCGGGGTTGACCGGGTCCCAGTACTTGTCGGTGGACTGCAGGTTCTCGTCGGCGTCGCCGGGGAATTCCACGTCTTCGTCGTTGATCCGCAGGGTGAACCCCTCCACCCGCGGCAGCTGCTTGAGGGTCCACGCCAGCTGCGCCCCCATGCCGAATTCGTCGCCCCCGGTGTCGGTGCGCAGCTCGACGATGACCTTGCCCGAATCGAACGCCACATCGACCTTGGCGTCCTCGGGGAAGGCGGAGCCGACGGCCGGCACGAGCCAGTCGGTGGGGCCGTTGACCAGCGTCTTCACCAGTCGCATCTCGCGCCGGTCGCTGCGGGCCGGAAGGAACACGGGATCGGGGACCAGGGAACTGTGGTCGAGGTTGTAGAAGTAGAGGTTGAGCGGGCGGTACAGCCGCTCCACGTCCTTCTCGCCGAGGAGCAGCTTGTCGGGCAGGTTGACGATCCGCCACTCGCCCTCGTCGTTCTTGGCGAGGTCGAAGGTGACGTCGATCATCTGGCCCTGCTCGGCCGGCAGGTACTGCCCGGTCGGGTCGAGCGTGGCGACCTGCGGGCTCCGTACCCGCACCTCGGCCGTCTTGCCGTCGGCTCCGGAGTCGACGGACAGTGAGACCTCGTCCATGTCGGGGTAGATGAGCACCGCCCCTTCGCCCGACCATTTCTCGCGGCGCTCCGGCTGCAGGTACTCGCGTGCGGCCTTGTGGTGGTCCTCGTAGCTGCGCATGTCGCTGAGGAAGCCGCGTACCAGGCCCTCCTCGCCGACGCCCTTCTGCGGCCCGGCGGGAAGCATCCGCACGAAGCTCTCATAGAGGTCGTCCGCTTCGTCCTGGCGTCCCGCGCCTTCGACCACGGGCCCGCCGGTGGGCACTGTGGCGCAGGAGGAGAGCACGACCGCCAGCAGCGCGGCCCAGGCCGCGGAGCGGAGGCGCCTCGGGCGGACGGTCATGACTTCTCCCCAATCCCCGACGGTCGCGACGCGGCCGTGTCCGGGTCCGCTGCGGTGCTCACTTGGCCGTACCCCACACGATGGCGCCCCAGCGCCATCTCGGGCGGGGCGAGCGGCAGCGGGGAACCACGCAGCTCCTGACCGGCCTTGCGGGGCAGGGAGAGACGGAACTGCGATCCCTTTCCGGGCATGCCCCACGCCTGCAGCCAGCCGCCGTGCAGCTGCGCGTCCTCCTTGGCGATGGCCAGCCCGAGCCCGGTGCCGCCGGTGGTGCGGGCCCGCGCCGGATCGGCCCGCCAGAAGCGGTCGAAGCACAGGTGTTCCTCGCCCTCCTTGAGGCCCACACCGAAGTCGCGCACCGCGACCGCCACCGCGTCGCGGTCGCCCACAGCGGTGACGATGACGTCCTTGCCCTCGCTGTGCTCGATGGCGTTCACGACGAGGTTGCGCAGGATGCGGTTGATCCGCCGAGCGTCGAACTCCGCGTAGCAGGCTTCGGCCGGAAGCCGCAGCACGACCTTGATGCCGCGCTTCTCGGCGATGTGCTCGGCGTCGCCGACGGCCTTCATGACGGCGTCGCGGATGTCGGTGGACTCGATGGAGAGCGTGGCCGCCCCGGCGTCGTGCCTGCTGATCTCCAGCAGGTCGCCGAGGAGCTCCTCGAACCGCTCCAGCTGGCCCTGCAGCAGCTCCACCGAGCGGGACTGGGTGGGATCGAGGTCCTCGCGGTCGTCGTAGAGGAGGTCACCGGCCATACGGATGGTGGTCAGCGGGGTGCGCAGCTCGTGGGAGACGTCGGAGACGAACTGGCGCTGCACCTTGGACAGCTCCTCCAGTTCGTGGATCTTCTCCTGCAGGTTGCCCGCCATGTCGTTGAAGGACATGGCCAGCCGCGCGAGGTCGTCCTCGCCGCGTACCTTCATGCGTTCGGAGAGGTCGCCCGAGGCGAGGCGCTCGGCGGATCCGGCCGCCATCCGCACCGGGATGACGACCTGGCGGGTGACGGCGAAGGCGATCACCGCGAGCAGGATGACCAGCGCGGTGGCCACCAGGACCACGGTGCTCTGCACCAGGTCGAGCATCTGCTGCTCGTGGTCGAGCGGAAAGACGTAGTAGAGCTCGTAGACATGGGAGAGCTGCGCCCCGACCGCCAGCCCCGGCTCACGTCCGTTGTCGCTGACGATTTCCGTGTACCGCATGTACTGGGCGTCGAGCTCGTCGCTCTGGCCGACCCGCTCACGCAGGGGTTCGGGGATGCTCTGCGGCTTGACCGTTGCCGACCCCGAGATGCCGTCGATGCTCGGGAGGATGAGTACCTCGTAGAGGCCGGTGGTACCGCTGCGCTGCCTGAGGTCCGTGGCGATCTGGAGGAGCTGGGAGTCGCGATCGATGGACTGCAGCTCGCCGTCCTGCATCGCGATGGTCGCGGTCTGCAGACCGACCTTGTGGTAGTTGAGCGCCGCCTGTTCCTTGGCTTCCAGCAGCCCCGACTTGACCTGGTCGATCAGGACGATCCCGAGCCCGGCGGTGACCAGCGCGGACAGCACCAGGGTGGTGGTGACCACGCGCAGTTCCAGCGAGCGCCGCCAGCGGGTGTGCACGCCGCGCACCAGGGCGCGGGCCGCGCGCTGGGCGGCGAGGTAGCCGCGCAACAGCAGTTCGAGCGCCTGCTGCCAACGCGACAGCACGGCGTCCTCGCCCTCCGGCGGGTCCGCCGCGTGTGCGCCGTTGGTGCTGCTGCTTGTCACGTGTCGGGTCTCGGTCGGTTCAGGCGGTTCCCGCCTTGTACCCGACACCGCGGACGGTCACCACGACCTCCGGGTGCTCGGGGTCCTTCTCGATCTTGGCGCGCAGCCGCTGCACGTGGACGTTGACCAGGCGGGTGTCGGCCGCGTGGCGGTAGCCCCAGACCTGTTCGAGCAGGACCTCGCGGGTGAACACTTGGCGCGGCTTGCGGGCCAGTGCCACGAGCAGGTCGAACTCCAGCGGGGTGAGGCTGATGGGCTCTCCGTCGCGGCGGACCGCGTGCCCGGCGACGTCGATGGTGATGTCGCCGATCTGCAGCACCTCGGGCGCCGGCTCCTCGGTGCGGCGCAGCCGGACCCGGACGCGGGCGACCAGTTCCTTGGGCTTGAACGGCTTGACGATGTAGTCGTCGGCCCCGGACTCCAGGCCGAGGACGACGTCAACGGTGTCGCTCTTCGCCGTGAGCATCACGATCGGCACACCGGACTCGGCGCGGATCTGCCGGCAGACGTCGATCCCGTCCGCCCCCGGCAGCATGAGGTCCAGAAGCACGAGGTCCGGCTTTGTCTCGCGGAACGCCTCCAGTGCCTTGTCGCCGTCGTGCACGAACGACGGTTCGAAGCCTTCGCCTCTGAGGACGATGCCCAACATTTCAGCGAGAGCGAGGTCGTCGTCGACGACCAGTACGCGTCCCTTCATCGATGTACCCGGCGCCCAACGCGCATCCCGACGGGATGCGGCGGCCGGCGCCTTCTCCTTTCTGGACACTCAAGCGGCACTGATCTTTGCGAGCTCTACTGCCAGGGTCCCTGTGCGGGAGTCGTCGTTGTGCGGTGCACTTGCGGCCGGCCCCCTCTCCTAACCTTGCCATCTCCTGGCTCGGCTTGGCGTCCGGTCGCCCCTGATCGGCCGCCCCGGGGGGGGCGATCTTCGTTATTTATGCTTGCGCCACGGCGGCGACACGGGTTCCCGCATGGGGAACACCCTGCCGTCGGACCCGCCACCCCGTCCAGAGCACCTGCTCACCGAGCGTATGCGACTTGGTCGGTTGATAACCGAAAGCATACAAAAAGAATGAAGGGAATCGGCGGTCCGTTTCGCGGCGAAAGACCACGCAACAGCGGTAACGCCCAATAGACGGCCGATCTGGCATAGCGTGGACGGTGCCACGAAGGACGCACATCGCCGCTGACGGAGAAACCCCCGAAGACGGAGGAACGAGGGACCATGTCGCACGAGGACGGCCAGCCCTGGGAGACGCCAGGGTCCTCTCCTGAGAACGACGGGGCACCACCGGTTCCTCCGACCCCCTCCGCACCTGCCCAGCAGGGCTGGGCGGCGCCCGGTGGTCCGCCGCCCGCACCGGATCCGTCCGCGCACGCCTCAGCGGCTGGTCATCCCCAGGGCCAGCCGCCCCAGGGCCAGCCGGGATGGGCGCCGCCCGGCGGTCCGCCGCCCGCGCCGCCGACCGGGTGGGCCGCGCCCGGCGGGCAGGGACCCGACGGAGCGGCCTATGGTGGCCACGGCGCCGCCGGCCCCGCCTACCAGCCGCCCTATGGCATGGCCGGTTCCGGACCGTATCCCGCCGCTCCCCCGGCTCCGATTCCCGGCGTCGTCGCGTTGCGCCCGCTCACCCTGGGCGACATCTTCAACGGCGCCTTCGGCTATATCCGGCACAACCCGAAGACCGTGTTCGGGCTGGCCGTCATCGTCATCGCGATCTTCAACATCGTCAGCGCCATCGGCATGGGCGGCTACGTCGCCGACTATGGCAGCTGGGTCGACACGCTCGCGACCGATCCGAGCGCGGACACCGACGTCCTGCCCGTCGCCCCGTGGACCCTCGTCACGATGTACGGCGGCGCCCTCCTCTCCTACGTCGGCCAGGTGGTCCTGACCGGCCTGCTGGCCGCCGTCGTCGGCCTGGCGGTCCTCGGCCGCAAGCTCACCATGGGCGAGGCCTGGCAGGCGGTGCGCGGCCGAATCAGCGCGGTGCTCCTCGTCGCCCTCCTCCTTTTCCTCATGGGCCTGGGCTGGACTCTCCTGCTCGTCGGCGTCCTCGCGGGCGCGATCGTGCTCGGCATCACCACCGGCAGCGACATCGCGGGCGTCGCGGCGTTCATCGGCGGATTCCTCGCCGTCGCGGCGCTGGGCGCGTGGATCTGGGTGCGCACTTCCCTCGCCATGCCCGTGGCCGTCCTGGAGCGGCTCGGCCCGGGCCGCTCCCTGGCCCGGTCCTGGCGAGTGACCCGCGGCAGCTGGTGGCGGGTCTTCGGCATCTTGCTGCTCTCCGGGCTGATCGTGGGAGTGGTGTCGGGCATCCTCTCCACGCCGTTCTCGCTGGTCGCGATGGTTCCGGCGGTCATCGCCCCCGGCGCGGCCTGGGTCTCCGTCGTCGGTGGCGCGGCGTCGTTCATCGGAACCGTCGTCTCCGGGGCCCTGACCATCCCGTTCATGGTCGGCGTCATCACGCTGCTCTACGTGGACCTGCGCATGCGGCGTGAGGGCCTGGACCTGAAGCTGCAGGCCGCCGCGCAGTCCGGGCAGGCCGTCGACGCCGGGATCTACCTGCCGGACCCGGCACCGGCCTACGGCGCCTACCCCGGCCCCTATCCCGGGCCCCACTCCGGCGGTGTCCCCGGAGCTCCGGCTTGAGCGGCGCGCTCGCGGGCGCCGCGGCCGTGCTGTCCGCGACCGCTGAGGTCTCCCGTAGCGAAGGGGCCCGCCTCGCCCGCGAGGAGCTGGCCAAGAAGATCTACGGCGAGGCCGAACCCACCCTCCTCGACATCATCTGGGAGCGGGTCACCGACTGGCTCTCCGAGGTCACCGGCCGGATGGAGGCTGCGATGCCCGGCGGGTGGTGGGTGCTGGGACCGGTGCTCGCCGTTGCGGCCGTGGTCGCCATCGGCCTGATCATCTACGCGCGCCCGGCGCGCAGATCCCGGCGCACCGCCCGCATCGACACCACGGCGCCGCTCACCGCGGCCGACCACCGCTCCGCCGCGGAGCGGAACGCCGCGGCGGGGGACTACGCCGAGGCCATCCGGGAGCGCCTCCGGACGGTCACCCGCGACCTGGAGGAGCGCGCCATCATCACCCCCCGGCCCGGGCGGACCGCGACCGAGCTGGCCACCGAGGCCTCCGAGGCGCTGCCGGACCGGCGCGAGGACCTGTTCGGCGCGGCCCGGGTGTTCAACGACGTCGCCTACGGCGAGCGCCCGGCCACCGCCGACGGCTACCGACAGCTCCGGGAACTGGACGAGCGGCTGGCCGTGACCCGCCCCGTGGACCAGGACAAGAAGGCGGAGCCGACCGGATGAGCACGACCACCGCTCCCCCGCCGCCCGCCGCCACGTCCCCGGACGGCTCGACCGCCACGTCGGTCGGCATCGGCACGCTGTGGCGCAAAGCACGCGGCCCCCTCGCGTTCCTCGGCGTGCTCGTGGTGCTCGCGGTCCTGCTGTCGCTGGGTGCCGAGACCACCCGTTCGGGCCCCCTGGAGCCGCAGAACCCCGGTCCTGAGGGGTCCCGGGCGCTGATCGAGATCATGCGGCGACTCGGTACCGACGTCACCGTCGCCCGCGACACCACAGCCGCTGTCACGGCGGCGCGCTCCGACACGGTGCTGGTCGTGGCGTCCTCGCACCGGCTACTGCCCGAAGAACTCGAACGCCTCGCTGGCACGCCCGGCGACCTGCTGCTCGTGCTGCCCACCACGGGCACCATGAAGGCGCTGGCACCGGGGGTGCGGACGAGCGGCGACACCGACGAGCGCACGCTGGCCGCCGCCTGCGACCTGCCCGCGGCACGCACCGCGGGCTCCGCCGACACCGGCAAGGAGCTGTACGCGGTGAGCGGAGACGGTGCGACCCGCTGCTACCCGGGCGAGGACGGCGACGCGCTGGTCCAGGTGCCCCGGGACGGCGGGGTGACGACCGTGCTCGGCTCCAGCGACCCGCTGGTCAACGAGCGACTGGACCGGGAGGGCAACGCCGCACTGGCCCTCAACCTCGTCGGGGACCGCGACGTCGTGTGGTTCCTTCCGGAGGTACCGGCCGCGAGCGAGGGGAAGGACATCTGGGCGCTGCTCCCGCGCTCGTTCTACCTCGCGGTGGTGCCGCTGGGCGCCGCCCTGCTCCTGCTGGCGGTATGGCGGGGCCGCCGCCTGGGTCCGCTGGTCGCCGAGCGGCTGCCGGTGGTGGTGCGGGCGTCGGAGACCACCGAGGGACGCGCGCGGCTGTACGCGGCGCGGCGGGCGCGCGACCGCGCGGCCGAGGCCCTGCGCTCGGGGCTCATCGGCCGGATGCGCCCGGCCCTCGGGCTCGGAGCCGACTCCGCGCCCGAGGCGGTCGTCGAGGCCGTGTCCCTGCGCAGCGGGGATGATCCGGCTCGGCTGCGCGTGCTGCTGTACGGTCCGGAGAGTGGGCCCGAGGACGACCCGCACACCGCCGACGACGCGGCGCTGGTCCGGCTCGCCGACGAGCTCGACGCACTCGAGGAACGCCTGCGGTGACGGAGCGCTCGCCGCGGACACGTCCAGGTCCGCGGCGGGTACCGAGCCCACCCAACGGAGATTGCAGAGAGGTACTTCAGACGTGACCGCCTTCACCGACCAGGGGCAGCCCTCCGGGCAGCCGTCCACCGAGCAGGCGCGGGCGGCGCTGACCGCGCTGCGCCACGAGGTCTCCAAGGCCGTCGTCGGCCAGGAGGAGACCGTGACCGGCCTCGTCGTGGCGCTGCTGTGCCGCGGCCACGTGCTGATGGAGGGAGTGCCCGGCGTCGCCAAGACGCTGCTGGTCCGGGCCGTCTCCGCCGGGCTCTCGCTGGACCACAAGCGCGTCCAGTTCACCCCCGACCTGATGCCTGGTGACGTCACCGGGTCGGTCGTCTACGACGCCCGCACCGCCAAGTTCGAGTTCCACGACGGCCCGGTCTTCACCAATCTCTTCCTGGCCGACGAGATCAACCGGACACCGCCCAAGACGCAGGCCGCACTGCTGGAAGCGATGGAGGAGCGGCAGGTGACGGTGGAGGGCAAGCCCATGGCGCTGCCCGACCCGTTCGTCGTGGCCGCGACGCAGAACCCGGTGGAGTACGAGGGCACCTACCCGCTGCCGGAGGCGCAGCTCGACCGGTTCCTGCTGAAGCTCGTGGTTCCGCTGCCGCACCGCGACCACGAGGTGGAGATGCTGGGCCGCCACGCCACCGGATTCGACCCCAGCGACCTGGACGGGGCCGGGCTGCGCCCGGTGGCCGGGCCGGCCGAGCTGCGCGCCGCCCGCGCGGCCGTCGCCACCACCACGGTCGCCCCCGAGGTGCTCGGCTACATCGTCGACGTGTGCCGCGCCACCCGCCGCTCCCCGTCCCTGCAGCTGGGGGCCTCCCCGCGCGGTGCCACCGCGCTGCTGCGCACCAGCCGCGCCTGGGCCTGGCTGTCCGGGCGCGACTACGTCACCCCGGACGACGTGAAGGCCCTGGCCAAGGCCACCCTGCGGCACCGCGTCGCGCTGCGCCCGGAGGCCGAGCTGGAGGGCGCCACCGCCGACGGCGTCCTGGACGGTGTGCTGGCCTCGGTCGAGGTCCCGCGCTAGCGCGCGTCGACCGCGGCGGCGGCACGAACTTCGAGAGAACCACGGATCACGGGGTAAGGACGAATGGCGATCACAGGCCGGGCGGTATTCGCCGCGTTCGCGGGCACGCTCGTGGTGCTCATCGCGGGGTCGGCCGGCCTCTGGGTGCTGTGGGCGGTCCTGGCGGTCCTCGCCGCGCTGATCGCGGTGGACCTGCTGCTCGCACCGAGCCCGCGCCGCGTCACCTGCGAGCGCGAGGGCGACACGTCCATTCGGCTGGGCGAGTCCGCCACGGTCAGCCTGGTGGTGGCCAACCCCGCCTCGCGGACGCTGCGCGGACCGCTGCGCGACGCGTGGGCGCCCAGCACCGACGCCCGGCCGCGGACGCACGATGTGGTGATCCCCGCCGGGGGGCGGCGCCGGGTCAGCACGGTCCTCACTCCGCGGCGGCGCGGCGACCAGCAGGCCGCCGGGGTCACGCTGCGCAGCCTGGGGCCATTGGGGATAGCAGCGCGGCAGTGCACGCACACGGTGCCGTGGAGTGTCCGCACGCTCCCGCCCTTCCACAGCCGCCGCCACCTGCCGGGAAAGCTCGCGCGCCTGCGCGAGCTGGACGGGCAGCACAGCGCGCTCGTGCGCGGCCAGGGCAGCGAGTTCGACTCGCTGCGCGAGTACGTGCCCGGTGACGACGTGCGCTCCATCGACTGGCGGGCCACGGCGCGCCGCGACAGCGTCGTCGTCCGGACCTGGCGCCCCGAGCGCGACCGCAAGATCCTGCTCGTCCTGGACACCAGCCGGACCTCGGCGGGCCGGGTCGGCGACACCCCGCGCCTCGACCACGCCATGGACGCCGCCCTGCTGCTGGCCGCCCTCGCGGCCAAGGCCGGCGACCGGGTGGAGATGCTGGCCTACGACCGCCGCGTCCGCGCACAGGTCCGCGGCCGGGGACGCGGCAGCACCGTGCCGCAGATCGTCCAGGCGATGGCACCGTTGGAACCGGAGCTGGTGGAGTCCGACCCGACGGGCATGGTCAGCACGATCCTCGGCGGACAGAGCCGGACCCGGCAGCTGGTGGTCCTGCTGACCGACCTGAACGCCACCGCCATGGAGGAGGGCCTGCTGCCCCGGCTGCCCGCCCTGACGTCCCGGCACCTACTCCTGGTCGCAGCGGTGGGCGACCCCCGCGTCACCGAGATGGCCGCAGCGCGAGGCGACGCCCGCGGCGTCTACGAAGCCGCAGCCGCCGAACGCACCCTCACCGAACGCCGCCGCATCACCGCCGAACTCCGCCGCCACGGCGTCGAAGTCGTCGACGCCGACCCCGAGCACATCGCCCCGGCGCTGGCCGACGCCTACATCGACCTGAAGGCCCAGGGGCGGTTGTAGCAGGGATACCGTGTTTTCGCCCGCTTCTCTCTCCACCCCGCACCGCTCGGCCTAGACTTAACCCATGAACGCCGAGAAGGACTACGAAGCCCTGCGCGAGCTGATGGATCGCCTTCCACCGGCAGGCCTACGCCGACTGCGCGCACTGGCTGAGTCCGACAGTGAAATTGCACAACTTCAGGACGAGGGGGACGAGGACGCGCCCAAGCGTTTCCTACCGTTCATCGGAAAATTTGACTCCGGACGCAGTGACATATCCATTCGTCACCACGAGATCATGCTTGAGGAGTTCGGCCGCCCGGAATGATCGTCACTCTTCTCGATACCGGAGTCCTTTGGGCCGCACTCGATGTTCGCGACACGCATCATCGGACGTCGGCCGAGCTAATGGCAACCCTGCCAGGGCGGGTGCTCCTCCCCTCAACTGTGCTAACTGAAACATCGTGGCACGCGGAGCGAACCCTCGGCCCCAAGGCTGAGTCCGAACTTCTCGACTACATCGTGCAGAGCGATATCGAACTCGTCGATGTCGACAAGGACGACCTGATCTGCGCGTCGAGCATTATCAGACGGTACGCGTCACTACGCCTGGGTCTCGTAGACTCCTCAGTTGTCGCCCTGGCCCAGCGACTGGATATCAGCCGTATCGCGACTCTGGATCGTCGGCATTTCACTGTGATCCGCCCGGATCACGTGAAGTCATTCACGTTGCTCCCCGAAACGCTCTAGCCCGAAATCGTTAACCGGCGACGGGGACGGCCGCAGGGCGCTCCTCGATGTCGCCCGTCTCGCCCTCCAGGTAGGCCTTGCGGCCCAGGGTGAAGACGTAGGCCAAGAACAGCACCTCGGCCACCACACCGATGCCGATGCGGAGCCAGGTGGTGTGCACCCAGCCGGTGACCAGGCCCTCGATGAGGCCGGAGATGAACAGGACGACGATCAGGCCCAGCGCCACCGCGATGGCCGGGCGGGCCTCCTCGCCCAGCGCGCGGAGGCGGGGGCGGTGGCCGGGCGAGATGACGGTCCAGCCGAGTTTCAGGCCGACGCCCGCGGCGACGAAGACGGCCGTCAGTTCCAGCAGGCCGTGCGGGAGGATCAGGCCGAGGAAGATGTCGCCCTTGCCGTGCGCGAACATGATCCCGCCCATCACGCCCAGGTTCGCGCTGTTCATCGCCAGGACGTAGAGCACGGGCAGGCCGAGGAAGGCACCGAAGACGATGGCCTGGGCCGCGACCCAGGCGTTGTTGGTCCACACCTGGGCGGCGAAGGACGCGCCGGGGCTTTCGACGTAGTAGTTGGCGAACTCGTGCTCGACGATCTGGCGGATGTAGTCGGGCGGACCGAGCGCTGCCATCACCCGGGGGTCGTTGATCACCCACACGGCGAGGACGGTGGCGAAGGCGAGCGAGCCGACGGTCGACCAGATCCACCACCAGCGCAGCCGGTAGACGACCGCGGGGAAGGTGCGGGTGAAGAACCGGGTGAAGTCGCGCCAGGCGGGGGTGTGCGCGCCGGTGACCGCGGAGCGTGCCCGCGCGACGAGGCCGGAGAGCCACCCGACCAGGGCCGGGTCCTCTCCCGCGGAGCGGACGACGGACAGGTGCGTGCTGGCCTTCTGATACAGCTCGACGAGTTCGTCGACCTCGGGGCCGGTCAGCTTCCGGCGCCTGCGGACGAGGCGCTCCAAGCGTTCCCAGTCGGATCGGTGCGCGGCGGCGAAGACGTCGAGTTCCACGCCTGGACTCTACCTATTTCTCCCACTCCACCGGAGATCGGACGGCCGGGGGCGGGGGCCGCGGAGGGCCGCTCGACCGGCGTGCCGCACTCCCCGGGTGCTGCCAGACTGGGAGGAGAACGGACACATGCACACCTACGACCAGGAAGAGGCAACGGTGGCGTATCCGGGCGGTGGAGCTACATACGGGCAGACCTCCCTGGTCACCGGGGACGCGGTCGTGCTCGACCTGCGCCCCGCGGGCTTCGCGACGCGGCTGGCCGCGCTCTTCGTCGACATCAGCGTCCAGCTCACCGCGATCATCGGGCTGAACATCCTCGCCGTGCGGATCGGCGCGGGGGTCGACTCCGCCGCGACCGCCGCCGTGCAGCTCGCCCTGACCGTGCTCGTCCTGGTCGGCTACCCGACCGCCTTCGAGACCTTCACCCGGGGCCGCTCGCTCGGCAAGATGGCCGTGGGGCTGCGGGTGGTCGGTGTCGACGGCTCACCCGTGCGCTTCCGCCAGGCGCTGGCCCGGGCGCTGACGGCCGCCGTCGAGATCTGGACGTTCTTCGGCATCGTGGCCCTGGTCGTCTCGCTGACCAACCGCGACGGCCGTCGCGTCGGCGACTTCCTCGCCGGGACGATGGTGGTCTCGGAGCGCACCCGCCGCAAGCGGGACGAGACCATCGAGATGCCGCCGCGGATGGCCGCGTGGGCGGCCAGCGCCCAGCTGTCCGGCCTCAGCTCGGAGACGGCCGCCATGGCCCGCCAGTACGTGCTGCGCTACGACGAGCTGACGGAGCAGGCGCGCTACGAGATGGGCGTGCGGATCGCCGACATGGTGGCGGCGTCGGTCGGCCCGCCCCCGCCGCCCGGGACCTCGCCGCCGGAGTACCTGGCGGCCGTCCTCGCCGAGCGCCGCCGCCGTGAGGAGGAGCGGATGGCCGCCCGGCAGGCGGGTCCGCCGACGGTCTGATCGCCTGCCCCCGCCACGGATGCCTCCGCGCACGAGCCGGCCGCGCCGGGGCGTCAGACGTGCCAGGAGTGCAGGTACTCCTCCTGATCCGGGGTGAGGTGGTCGATGCCCACGCCCAGTGCCGCCAGTTCGAGGCGGGCGACCTCGGTGTCGATGTCGGCGGGCACCTCCAGCACGCCGGGGGTGAGCGTGTCGCGGTGGCGCGCCAGCCAGACGACGGTGAGGGCCTGGACCGAGAAGGACAGGTCCATCACCGCGGCAGGGTGGCCTTCGGCCGCTCCGAGGTTGACCAGACGGCCCTCGGCGAGCAGCACGACGCGGCGGCCGTCGGCCAGCACGTACTCGTCGGTCTGCGGGCGCACCTCGTGCCGGACCTCGACCGCGAGCGCCTCCAGCGCGTGCAGGTCGATCTCCACATCGAAGTGCCCGGAGTTGGCCAGGACCGCGCCGTCCTTGAGCGAGGCGATGTGCTCGGCGCGGATCACGTCGCGGTTGCCGGTGACCGTCACCAGCACGTCGCCGATCGGCGCGGCCTCGTCCATCGGCAGCACGGTGTAGCCCTGCATCACCGCGTCGAGCGCCTTGACCGGGTCGACTTCGGTGACGATGACCCGGGCGCCCATGCCGCGGGCGCGCTCGGCCAGCCCGCGCCCGCAGTAGCCGAAGCCCGCAACGACCACGGTGCGGCCGGCGAGCATGGCGTTGGTGGCGCGCATGATGCCGTCGATGGTGGACTGCCCGGTGCCGTAGCGGTTGTCGAACATCCGCTTCGTGGCGGTGTCGTTGACGGCCACCATCGGCAGGGTGAGGACGCCTTCGGCCTGCATCTGGCGCAGCCGGATGACCCCGGTCGTGGTCTGCTCACAGCCGCCGAAGGCCTCGGCGAGCAGCTCCGGCCGCTCCAGGGACGCGATGTTGACGAGGTCGCAGCCGTCGTCCAGCAGCATGTGCGGGCGGTGTTCGAGGACCGCCAGGAGATTGCGGTCGTAGCTCTCGGCGTCCATCCCGGCGCGGGCGTGCACCGTGATGCCGTACTCGGCGACCAGCGCGGCGGCGGTGTCGTCCTGGGTGGACAGCGGGTTGGAGGCGGCCAGCGCGATCTCGGCCCCGCCGGCGCGCAGGGCGCGCAGCAGGTTGGCGGTCTCCGCGGTCACGTGCATGCACGCGGCGATGCGCACGCCGTCCAGGGGTCGCTCGGCGGCGAAGCGGTCGTGCACCCGGCGCAGCGCGGGCATGGCGCGGGCCGCCCATTCCACGCGGCGGACCCCGGCCTGGGCCAGGCCGAGGTCCGCGACGTCATGCTCGGGAGTTGCCATGGTCTATGGCGTGATCGCCAGTATCAGTAGCGGTAGTGGTCGGGCTTGTACGGCCCGGCGACGTCGACACCGATGTAGGCGGCCTGCTCCTTGGTCAGTTCGGTGAGCTTGACCCCGAGGGCGTCCAGGTGCAGCCGCGCGACCTTCTCGTCGAGGATCTTGGGCAGCGTGTAGACGTCGGTCGGGTACTCGTCGGTCTTCGCGAACAGCTCGATCTGCGCGATGACCTGGTTGGTGAAGCTGTTGGACATCACGAAGCTGGGGTGACCGGTGGCGTTGCCCAGGTTGAGCAGGCGCCCCTCGGACAGCACGAGGACCGTGTGGCCGTCGGCGAAGCGCCACTCGTGGACCTGCGGCTTGATCTCGGTCTTCTTGATGCCCGGGATCTTCTCCAGCCCGGCCATGTCGATCTCGTTGTCGAAGTGGCCGACGTTGCCGACGATGGCCTGGTGCTTCATCCGCGACATGTGGTCGGCGGTGATGATGTCGAAGTTGCCGGTGGTGGTGATGACGATGTCGGCGATGTCGACGACGTCGTCGAGGGTCGTCACCTGGTAGCCGTCCATGGCGGCCTGCAGGGCGTTGATCGGGTCGATCTCGGTGACGATGACGCGGGCGCCCTGGCCGCGCAGCGCGTCGGCGGAACCCTTGCCGACGTCGCCGTAGCCGCAGATGACCGCGACCTTGCCGCCGATGAGGACGTCGGTGGCGCGCATGATGCCGTCGGGCAGCGAGTGGCGGATGCCGTACTTGTTGTCGAACTTGCTCT
The DNA here is from genome assembly GCF_002263495.1 of Nocardiopsis gilva YIM 90087. Lineage (NCBI taxonomy): Bacteria > Bacillati > Actinomycetota > Actinomycetes > Streptosporangiales > Nocardiopsidaceae > Nocardiopsis > Nocardiopsis gilva. Next base: position 5,544,911 of record NZ_CP022753.1, read on the forward strand.
TGGTGACCGAGTCGTTGACGTTGATGGCCGGGAAGAGCAGCTTGCCGTCGCGATGCATCTCGTACAGGCGGTGCACGCCGGTGGTGGTCTCCTCCGTCACGCCCTTGATGCGGGACGCGATGTTGGTCCACTTCTTCGGGTCGGCCGCGAGGCTCTTCTGAAGGAGGGTGAGGAAGACCTTGAACTCGTCGCTGTCGGCGGTGGCGGGGTCGGGAACCGCTCCGGCCGCCTCGAACTCGGCACCCTTGTGCACGAGCATGGTGGCGTCGCCGCCGTCGTCGAGGATCATGTTGGGGCCGTCACCACCGGGCCAGGTAAGCGCCTGCTCGGTGCACTGCCAGTACTCCTCCAGGGTCTCGCCCTTCCAGGCGAAGACCGGCACGCCCTTGGGGTCGTCCGGGGTGCCGTCGGGGCCGACGACGACCGCGGCGGCGGCGTGGTCCTGGGTGGAGAAGATGTTGCAGCTCACCCAGCGCACCTCGGCGCCCAGCGCGACAAGGGTCTCGATGAGGACGGCGGTCTGCACGGTCATGTGCAGCGAGCCCATGATCTTGGCGCCCGCGAGCGGCTTCGAGGCGCCGAACTCGGCGCGGGTGGCCATCAGGCCGGGCATCTCGTGCTCGGCGAGACGGATCTCCTTGCGACCGAACTCGGCCAGTGACAGGTCGGCGACTTTGAAGTCGAATGACATGCGTGTCCTCACTCCAGACGGGTGGATGCGACCCGAGTCTAGAGGTGCTGGTGTGGTCGATACACGACCCTTGTCGCGATATTGACATTTCATTGTCAGAAATGACCCCGAGAGGGGAAGCGTCCGGTTAGAGTCACGTCCATGGCCGACGTCGATAACCCCCGAGCCGCCGCTCGTTCCAGTGCCGCCCGCCCTTCGGAGGGAGCGGGCGCGGCCGCGCCCGGCACCGGTGGTGAGTCCGGTCACGAGCGCATCCCGATCTCCGCGGCGGCCGAACGCCTGGACACGACCGCCCGCATGCTGCGCTACCGGGAGAGCCTGGGCCTACTGCCCGTGACCAAGGAGCAGCCCACCGGCCGCGGACACCGCCACCGCCGGTTCTCCGAGGCCGACCTGCGGACCGTGGCCGTCGGCCTGGAACTGGAACGGGCCTACGGCATCACCCCGGCGGCCCTGGCCTTCGCCCTGCGCATGCTCGCCGAACCCACCACCCTCGCGCGCGTCCGCTCGTTCGGCGAACGCCTCGGCCGCGTGACCCCGCCGCCGGTTCGGGCCATGGACTTCGAGAAGCAGAAGGCCCTGCGCCTGCTGCAGCAGCGCAAGGAGAAGGAAAGGGGAAGGGAGCGCGGCCAGGGCGCACGCTCCGATCAGGACCGTGGGCGGCCCGAGGGTCCGTGATACCGGCCGAGGACAGGGGGTGAGCGCCCGGCGCCGGGCCGCGTCCACCCCCGCGCCTCCGTCACCGCCGACTCAGTCGCGCCACGCCCCGCGGGCGGCCGCTTCGGCGGCGTAGACCTCGAAGTCCTTGGCCGGACGTCCTGTCACGCGTTCCACGACGCCGTTGGGCTCCACGTTGCCGAGATCCCGCAGCGCGGTGAACGCCGCGATCTCGGCCTCCGTCACATCGCGGTCAGCGCCCCGGGCGGCCTGAGCGGCGCGGTAGTCCTCGGCCAACCCCAGGAACCGCACCTTCCGACCGGATTCCCGCCCGATGATCTCCACGGCCTCGGCGAACGACAGCACCCGCGGCCCCATCACCTCGTAGCTCCGCCCGGCGTGCCCCTCCCCCGTCAGCGCCGCGGCCGCGACAGCGGCGATGTCATCGGCGTCGACGAAACCCTGCCGGACGTCCCCCACCGGCATGACCACCTGCCCCGCCATGATCTCGGGGCGGAAGAAGCCCTCGTCGAAGTTCTGGTTGAACCAGTCCGGCCGGACGATGGTCCACTCGACACCGGAGCCCCGCACCATCCGCTCGGCGGCCATCAGTCGGTCATCACCCATGGCCTCGATGTTCCGGCTGGACAGCAGCACGATGCGCCGCACTCCCCGGTCCACCGCACGAGCGACGAGCTCCGGGGCGATCGGCAACTCGTGCGGCGCCATGAGGTACATCCCCCACGCCCCGTCCACCGCCGTATCCCAGGTGCTGGCATCGTTCCAGTCGAACCGCACCTCACCCCGCCGCGAGGCCGCCCGCACGGGGTGCCCCGCCTCCCGCAGCAGTCCCGTCACCCGGCGTCCGGTCGAACCGGTCGCACCCAGCACCACAATCGGTCGATCTGTCATGCGGGCAGTCAAGCACCGGTCACCTGACAGGTCCTGTCAGGAATTCTCGGCCTCGTTCGGCGCCAGGCTCGCCCGCATCGTGCGCCGGACGTGAATGATCTCCGACACGAGATAACCGCCGGGGATAGCGAGGAACATAACGATCTCGGGGTCCATCCCGGTCTGGATGAACATCACGGCCCCCATCACCGTGAACATAGCCAGAGACAGATAGAGCGAGATCTCCATACGGCGCCCCTCCGGCATTTGTCTACCTCCGTCACAGTCGACTACCGGCAAAGGAACGAACGTACACCCCCGGGGCGACTACGGCCCCTATCGCTCCGCTCCCGCGGCGGCTTTCAGATCCGCTTCGAGAGCGGGCGCCAGCGTCCGCATGTAGGTGCTCGTGATGTGGTTGCCGTCCCAGTAGACGAGGACGTTGCCGATGACCGAGGGGCAGCGGTTCCCCGTGCAGAGGTGGTCGGTGAGGTCGAGGAAGGTGACGTTGTCGGGGACGGCGGGGACGTCGTCCAGCGGAGAGCGCTCCGCCAGGGAGTGGGAGCGTTCGCCCACGCAGTCGCCCGGGGACTTCTCGGCGACGCAGGTGGCGGAGTCGAAGCCGAGGCGGGGGGTGTCGCGGACGGCGAAGACGTCGATGTCGAGCTCGGCCAGCTCCCGCCACTTCTCCACGTAGCCGTCGACCACCATCTCCTCGCCGTAGCCCGCCCTGGTGTCGAGGCTGGTCGTCGTCGCCGTGGTGAAGACGGCGTCAGGGCGCAGGTCGGCCAGTTCGGCCATCACGCCCTCGTTCCACTCCGCGCAGGAGGTGTAGGGCTCGCCCTTGTAGCGCTGCGGGGCGTCGGTGAACAGGCAGGCGCCCTTGACGATGTTGACGACGCGCCAGCCGTTGTCCCGCGCGATCCGGTGCAGCGCGGGGAACCAGTGGGCGGCGTGGGAGCCGCCGACCAGGGCGATGGTGCGGTCGGCGTCGTCGGGGCCGTAGGAGCAGGTGAGGACCTTGGCGGGGCCGGTCTCCTGGTTGCAGCCGTCCTCGTAGGTGACGGGCACGTCGACGGCGGCCTGGGCCGGTGGCGGGTACACCGGGAGGTCGCGCGGTGCCGTGCCGGCGCCGCCGTCGGCGAGCGCGGCGGCGCCCGGGTAGTTGGCCCCGTCGGCGACGAAGGCTTCCAGGCGGCGCTGCTCGGCGTCGAGGTGGGCCGACCAGCCTCCGGCCGCGGTCAGGACGGGCAGTAGGCAGGCCAGGCCGACGGCCGGGACGACCAGGCGCTTCGGACGGCCGCGGGAGACCTGTTCGACGCGGTCTTCCACCAGCCACTTGGTGCCGGCGGCCAGCACCAGGGACAGGCCCAGGATGTAGGCCCCGCCGAGCAGGCTGGGTGCGGTCCGCTCGGTGACGGCGAGGTAGCAGATCAGCACCGGCCAGTGCCACAGGTACAGCGGGTAGGAGATGTCGCCGATCGTGTGCAGCGGCTTCCAGGTCAGCAGGCGGTCGGCGGCGAACCGGCCGCCCGTGTCCCCCGCCACGATGATCAGCACCGCCGCGGCGGTCGGCCACAGCGCCACGTACCCCGGAAAGGCCGTGGCCGGGATCAGCATCCCGCAGGACACGAGCGCGGCCAGTCCCACCCAGCCGCACACGATCCGCACCCTGCGCTCCAGGCGGATGGAGGACACGCCCAGCGCGAGCAGACCGCCCAGTGCCAGCTCCCACAGCCGCGCGCCGGTGTCGAAGTAGGCCCACTGCTGGTTCGCCGCCGTGGACAGCACGGAGTAGCCGAACGACCCGGCGAACACCGCCGCCACCACGACGAACACGGCTCGGCGCACGGCCCACCCGCACCGCGCGGCGATGACGGCCGCCACCCCCACCACGACCGGCCACAGCAGGTAGAACTGCCCCTGGATGGACAGCGACCAGAAGTGCTGCACCGGGCTGGCCGCGCTGTTCTGCGCCAGGTAGTCGACGGACTCGGTGGCCAGCCACCAGTTCTCGTAGTACAGGGCCGCAGCGACGACCTGGTGGATCGTGTCCCGCCAGCGGTCGTCGGGCAGGAACAGGTAGGCGGCGGCGAGCACGCCCACCAGGACCACGGACGCCGCCGGGAAGAGCCGCTTGACCAGCCGGGACCAGAACGCCGCGACGTCCACCCGCCCCTGCCGCTCCACCATGCGGACCAGGGAGCCGGTGATCAGGAATCCGGTGAGCAGCAGGAAGACGTCGACTCCGCCGGAGACGCGGCCGAACCAGATGTGGTAAGCGGCCACGAGCAGGACGGCGACCGCACGCAGCCCCTGGATCTCGGGCCGGTAGCCGCCAGCGGCGGCGGAGCGGGGAGCCGCCCCTGCCCCGGCGGCGGGGCGGTCGGTGCCGGGCGCGGCGGGTTTGGGCTGCGTGAACGACGCGAACTGCACGAAGGACGACCACCTCGGAGGGGACGGGCACCCCCGATCTCGTCAACGCGCGTCACCACCGCCGCGCGGGGCGGACGGGCCAAGCGCGTGCCCGCGATCCGGCGGTGGCCCTCGGGGGGTTATGCCGGGACAGTCTGCACAGTCGGCGTTACAGGCGGGGATACCGCGGCTGAACCGCGGATGGCCCGCGTTTGGCCGACGCCACGGACCGGCGTCGGCCGCACCCGCGCGTCACGGCCTTGCAGCGACCTGCGGCTCCGTCCTGCCCCTTGCCCAGCGTCCCTCGCTGCCACGCGTGACGGACGCTCACGCCTCTCAACGAAACCGTCGGGCCGCTCGCCACGATCCCCGGCAGGTGGGCACGGGACGCGCGGGGCCACCGGTGCAGCTGTCGGGTCCTGCCCTGTTCCGAATCGTCAAAACTCCGAACGTCTTCAACCGATACCGCCGAGTCAGGTTTTCGGCGCCGCTTCGCGGGCTACTGTCACAAACGTGAACCCGCATCATGGGCGACCCTTCGCCTTGGACCGCTTCCCGGGCCCCGTGCGCCGACGCCTGGCCGATCTCGACCGGCTCCGTGATGTCTGCGCTGATCACTACAGACACACGCCCGGCGAACGTGCGTACGAGATTCTACGCAGGGGCCTTCGGCGCCATCTGCGGGAACTGCGGGTTCTCGCCGGTCGGGAGGACGCCGGGCCGGACCGGCTCCGGGCCGATGAGGACATCCTGTTGGAGATGGCCGCCGAATGCCGCTCCGGAGAGTGCCTCACCCCCGCGTACCTCGCCGATCTGACCCGCAGGGCGCCCGATTTCGGGATGCCTCCCGATCTGCCCGAGGACGCGGGCAAGGTTCTGGCCGAGGCCGCGACGGTGGAGACCCACCCGCTCATCCGCGCCGCACACCTCTTCCTCACCTGCGAGGGCGAACTGTGGCCGGACCGCCCCACACCACCGCCGCAGCACCCGCTGCCCTGGGTGCTCGCGTCGTTGTCCCTGCTGCGCTCGAACCAGCCGCCCCTGCCGATGGACCGCCGCCTCGCGGGACAGCTGGCGGCGGCCCGCTCCCGCCCGGACCCCCACGAACGGCTAATCGCGCTGATCCCGATCTTCGCCGACCTGATGACGGCGGCGCTGCGCGCCGAGATCTGCCGGACACCCGCGGCCACGCCGCCGTCCCACGGCCCCGCACCGCTCGCCGGTGCGCTGCACCGCAGGATCCAGGAGCACCTGCGCAGGCGCGGCGACTCACTGGCCCTGGTGCTTCGGGAGCTCGATCCCACCACCCGCGCCACGCACAACGCGGGGGACGTCAGCGAAGGGGCCCTGGCCAAGCGGTGCGACGACGCCGCCACCCGCGCGCTCTTCGAGCGGGGACCGGACTGCTGGTGGTCGTCCGTGGAGATCGCGGTGGCGGACGCGGTGCTGCGGCTGCTCGTCGTCGTGCAGCAGGTGGGCACCCCGGCCAACGGTGTGCTCGCGGTGACCGCCGATGGCGTGCTGGCCTGCCCCGAGGGCCCGGTCGACGTCCTCGACCTCGCCTGCACCGACTGCGTCACGCTCATCCCCACCGACTGCGCGGACGAGCGCTGGCCCGCCGTGGAGTCGTTCGTGGACGACGTGGCCTCCCGGGCGATCGACCGGCTGACGCAGGCGGTGTGCTGAGGGCCCTACGCCCCCACCGCCGCTCGTGGCTACATGGCCGAGAGCAAGACCAGAAGCAGGACGAGGATGATGATCGCGATCAGTACGGCGGGGACCATCCACCCCTGAGCGAAGATCGGGTCCTCCTGCGCGGCCTGGCGCGCGGGCTGCTTCTGCGGCGGCATAGCGGGGCGCGGCGCCTGCGTGTGGGGCGGCATCCCATGCGCGGCGCCGTACATCGTGTTCGGTCCGGAGCCCTGCGGCGGGTACTGGCCGCCCATGCCCGGATGCCCACCGGTCATCCCGGGATGACCGGTGTGTGGAGCCTGCGGCCCCTGCGGGCCCCTCTGGTTCTGTACCGGTGCGAAGCCGCCCTGCTGAGGACCGGTCATCGGGCGGGCGCCCATGGCACCGCCCTGCTGGCCGTGGGACGGGAACGGCGTCTGCGGGCCGCTCGGCCCCACCTGGCCGTACGGCGCCTGCGGCCCGCTCGGCGGCGCACCGGCCTCGGCGATGCGCTCGCCCTCCTTGACGACCTCGTCGGTGGAGGAGTCCGCGGCGGACTCGTCGTGCCCGAGCAGCCGCATCAGCAGCGCCTGCGCGCTGGGGCGGCGGTTGGGGTCCTTGTCCAGGCACTGCTGCACGATGGGGAGCAGTGACGCGGGCAGCCCGTCGAGGTTGGGCGGGGCACTGACCACGCGGTGCACGACCGCGGGAACGCTGTCCTGCCCGAAGGGGGCGTTGCCGGTGGAGGCGAACGCCATGACGCATCCCCAGGCGAAGATGTCCACCCGGTCGGTGATGTTCTTGCCCTCGATCTGTTCCGGCGCCATGTAGGACGGCGTCCCGACGATCGAGTTGGTCATGGTGGCGGTGCCGTCGACGACGCGGGCGATACCGAAGTCGATCACCCGCGGGCCGTCCGGCCCCAGCAGCACGTTGCCGGGCTTGAAGTCCCGGTGCACGATCCCCGCCTGGTGGATGGCGACCAGCGCGGTCGCCGTCGACACGGCGAGGCGCTGCAGCTGCGCCCCCTTGTGCGGGCCCTTGGCCGCCACCGACTCCTGCAGCGACGGCCCGGGAACGTACTCGCTGACGACGTAGGGGGGATCCGCGTCGAGCCGGGCGTCATGGATCGCGGACGTGCAGAAGGACGCCACCTTCTGCGCGGCCCGGACCTCCTTCTCGAAGCGCCTGCGGAGGTCCTCGTCCTGCGACCACTGGTCGTTGAGGACCTTGATCGCGAACTCCTCGCCCTCGTCATCACGACCGAGATAGACGACGCCCTGGCCGCCCTTCCCCAGGCGTCCGACCACGCTGTAGTCGCCGAAGGCGCTGGGATCGCTCGGCATGAGCGACTCGGGACCGGGCATCGATCTCCTCCTACAGAGGTCGTGTCTTGGCGCAGGCGCACGACCAGGGTATGGGTTGTCGGGGGACGCCATACGCCACATGTGGCTCCACAGTGGCGTAATCGGTTAGAGCGATCAAACCCGCCGAGCGTTCCATATCCGTCGACATAGCCGCCTGACTCCCGGCGATTTCACCCGGAGCGACAATGCCGCGACGCACAGCCCGCCCCACCTGGACCAGAACTGGCCGGATGTGGACGCGGCGGAGCATCGCGGCACGGACCCGCTCGGCCGGCGGAGTCAGCGGATCTCGCGGGCCTCGTCGACGAGCAGCACCGGAATACCGTCGCGGATCGGGTAGGCCAGGCCGCTCTCGTCGCAGATCAGTTCGCCCGCCTCGGCGTCGAGGCGCAGCGGGGCCTTGCTCTTGGGGCAGGCCAGGATCTCCAGCAGCCAGTCGTCGATCTTCGCGCTCATGCTCATCTTCTCGTCTCGTGGTCGTGGGCGGCCCGCGAGGGGCACGCGGGCGGCGGAGTCAGGCCCGGATGATGGCCAGGACGTCGTCGCGAAGCTTGGCCATGGTCTCGGTGTCGGGCGCCTCCACGTTGAGCCGCAGCAGCGGCTCGGTGTTGGAGGCACGCAGGTTGAACCAGCTCCCATCGGCGAGCGCCACGGTCAGCCCATCGAGGTCGTCGATCCGGGCATCGGCGCGGCCGGTGTAGGCGGCCTCGACGGCGGCCATGCGCCCGCTCGCGTCGGCGACCTCGGAGTTGATCTCACCCGAAGCCGCGTAGCGCGAGTACTCGGCGGTGATCTCCGACAGTTTACCGGTGCTGGAGCCGAGGAACCGCAGGACGTGCATCGCGGCCAGCATGCCGGTGTCGGCCCGCCAGAAGTCCCGGAAGTAGTAGTGCGCCGAGTGCTCGCCGCCGAAGATCGCCCCGGTCTGGGCCATCGTCTCCTTGATGAAGGAGTGGCCGACGCGGGTGCGCACCGGCTCGCCGCCGTTCTCGCGGACGATCTCCGGAACGGCGTGCGAGGTGATCAGGTTGTGGATGATGGTCGCGCCGGGCTCCTTGGCCAGCTCGCGGACCGCGACCATGGCGGTGATGGCCGACGGCGGCACCGGCTCGCCGCGCTCGTCGACGACGAAGCAGCGGTCGGCGTCGCCGTCGAAGGCCACACCGATGTCGGCGCCGGTGGCGCGCACCTTGTCCTGCAGGTCGACGATGTTGTCCGGGTCGAGGGGGTTGGCCGGGTGGTTCGGGAAGGTGCCGTCGAGCTCGAAGAACAGCGGCACGATCTCCAGGGGGAGCGGGTCCAGCACCGTGTCGCCGAGCACGGCCGGAACGGTGTGGCCGCCCATGCCGTTCCCGGCGTCGACGACGACCTTCAGCGGTCGGACGTCGGTGAGGTCCACGAGCGAGCGCAGGTGCGCGGCGTACGCGGCGAGCATGTCCCGCTCGGTGATGGAGCCCGTCGGGCCGTCGTGCGGGGGCACGCCCTTCTCGGCGAGCGTGCGGATCTCGTCCAGCCCGGTCTCCGAGCTGATCGGCGCCGCCTCGGCCTTGCACATCTTGATGCCGTTGTACTGGGCCGGGTTGTGGCTGGCGGTGAACATCGCGCCCGGGAGACCGAGGTGCCCGGAGGCGAAGTAGAGCAGGTCGGTCGAGCCCAGCCCGGCGAAGACGACGTCGAGGCCCTGGCCGGTGACGCCTTCGGCGAAGGCGGTCGCGAGCTCGGGAGAGGAGGGGCGCATGTCGTACGCGACCACCACGGCGTCGCCTCCGACGACGCGCGCGAACGCCGCGCCGATGGCGCGCGAGATGTCGGCGTCGAGCGTGTCCGGGACCACGCCCCGGACGTCGTATGCCTTGAAGATCTGACCGAGGTCGCCCACAGCTGCTCCGGATCTCACTCGACGGACAGGACGGCACGCGCACAGGGTGCGATCGCGCACGCCTCCCAACGTACAAGACGGGGGGTGAGCTCCAGCGAACGGCCGGTGGCGTTCAGGCGTCGCGTTGAGGACGGCCCGTGTGCTGGTCAGACGGGTGTTGGGGGTGCTGTGGCTCGGACTTGACCACCCGCAGATGGCCGCGGCGGTGGGTCTCCACGCCCTGGCCGACGGGGTCGTGTGCGGCCGGCGGACGCGCCGCCTCGCGGACGGCGTTGGCCAGGGCCTCGAGGTCGTCGCTGCCGGGGCCGCCCGCGGTGTTGTCGGCGGGAAGCCGCACGACCTCCCAGCCGCGCGGCGCGGTCAGGCGCTCGGCGTGCATGGCGCACAGGTCATAGCAGTGGGGCTCGACGTAGGCGGCGAGCGGACCGAGGACCGCCGTGGAGTCGGCGTAGACATAAGTGAGCGTGAAGACTGCTGGCTGCCTGCACGCGGTACGCGAGCAGCGTCGAACAACGCTCACGGGGATAGACTCTAGGCCTTTCTCCTGCAACGCGCCAGCATTGCCCGCCGTGTCCGTTCCGAGCACCGGCACCCCTGACCATGTGCTTGTCCCTGATGCCCGTTCCCACGACGGTTCCCGACCCGCGTGTGTGCGGGCCTCGCGCGCGCCGTGGGCCCCGTCCCCGCGCTTCGGGGCGGGGCTGCGCGACGGCCGCGGATGGCATAGTCTCAAAGCGTGCGACGAGTGCACCTGTACAGGCCTCAAGCCGACCGCGTACGGCGCCGAGACCGCCGCGGACGCGGCATACGCGGACCCCTGGCGCCGCCTGAGCTCCCTATTGCCCGCAGCAGGGCTCAGATCTTCGACGACCTCGTGCTCGACGCCGTCGAACGCCTGGAGCGCGTCTGGGCCCGCGAACTGGCCAACGTGGAATTCCTGGTCGAGGATGTGCCGCAGGTCCCCGCCGGGGTGACCGCGGAGGACGGCATCCCCTTCTCCCGTCTGGAGTCCACCCAGTCGGGCCAGGCGCGGATCATCATCTACCGCAGGCCGGTGGAGATCCGCACCAAGGAGCCGGAGGAGATGGCACTCCTGGTCTACGACACCGTCGTCGAGGAAGTCGCCAACCTCCTGGGCCTGGAGCCGGAGATCGTCGACCCAGAGGCGTGACCGCTCCTCCGCACCCCATGCCTTCGTTGATCTCGGGAAAGTGCGCCAAATTCCTGCGGCTTTTTGGCGCACTTTCCCGAGATCAACGAAGGACTCGCCGGGTAGGGGCGGCTTTATGGGACGACGCTCGTCAGCGTGTCCTGGACCGGCGGGAGCAGGACTTCGGCCGGGGACGGAAGCACCGGGAGGGCCGTGGTGGCCCGCTTCTTGCCGGAGCCCTGGGTGAGGACGCGTCCCGCATGGACGGGGCCGGAGTCTTCGGAGACCTCGACCACCAGCGCGTGGGCGCCCTTGGGGGTGTCCAGGTCGGCGGTCACGGTGTGTCCGGCCTCGACGTCGACCTTCTGCCGCTCGCCGCGCTCTCCGTCGGCGGTGACCGGGGTGACCACGACCGTGCCGGGCTTCTCCGGGGCGCCCAGGAGAAGGCGGGTCGTGGTGCCTTTGAGGGCGGCGGGAAGGACGGCGCGGCCGTGGATCCTGCCCTCCAGCGGGAGGGCGGCCGCGGCGTAGGCGGTGTCGTCACCGCCTGAGCGCTCCATCGCGAGGCCCGCGACCACGGGGGCGTCGGCCTCGACGACGATCGTGGCTTCCTGCTTGCCCAGCGCGTCCCCCATGCTCAGCGGCGTCGACGCCCCGGGCGGGATGCTCAGCTCGGTGAAGCCCTCGTGGTCCAGCTCGCCTTTCGGGGTGAAAGCGCGCACGTCCGCGGTGACCGGCTCCTCCCCCGGTGCGGCGAGGATGAGTCGGCGCTCGCCGCCGCCCTCGGGGACGCCCGGGATCACCAGGCGTTGGGCCGGGGCCCTCGTCGGTGGGACCCAGTCCGACCCGGACGCCGTGTTCTCGGCGAACAGCGCCGCCGCGACGCGTCCGACGTTGGTCCGGACGTGCACGACGGCCGTGTCGGTGGCCTCGATGAGGTCGGTCAGGTCGATCGTGGCCTCGCCGTGGGCGTCGACCGAGACCCCGCGGGTCTCCTCCCCCACGATCGGGCCCTCCGGGGCGTAGACGTCGACGTTGACCGTGGCCGCGGCGTCGTCGACGTTGGCCACGTGGACCCGCAGGGACTTCAGGTCGTTCTCGCCGGGCGCGGCGAACCACGTGCTGACCCCTGGTTCGGCGCAGCGCACCTGGGTGGCGTAGGGGTCGTCCTCGCCGATCGTCGTCTGGACGACCTCCGCCCCGGCCGCGAGCGCTCCGTCGGCCCGCACGACCGTGGGCCGCTCGGCGTCGCTCACGTCCTGGGTCCAGGGCCGCCCGGCATCCCCCGTCTCGCCCAGGGGCGGAGCTCCCTCGATGTCGGGCCCCGCCGTCAGGGAGCCGCCGGTCGCCTCGCCTATCGGCGTGAACGCCGACACCTCGCTCTCGCGGTCCTTGCCCTGCGGTGTCGGACACACGCGCAGCGCCGATTCCACGGGCACCACTTCGGGCTCGGGGTCGGCGCCACTGGTATCCGCGCCCATGGAGCGGGTCGCGAACGCCACGCCGAACAGCGCGGCCAGCGCGATCGCGACCAGGCCCAACAGGGCGAACCGGTTCTCGACGATCAGCCTCACCGGGCCTCCCCCTTCTGCTCCCTCGTGCGAACGCCGCGCCCGCGGCGACCCCGCCGCCCGCCGCTCGTGCTCCCGCGGCCGCTACCGTGTCCACTTCCGTGTCCGCCGCTCGCGGCGCGGGACCTGGAGCGGAGTCGGGCCGGGCGGCGCGGGCGCGGCGTGGGCTGGGCGGCCTGCGCGCGGATGTCCTCCTCGGTACGCGCGCCGGGCAGCGCCAGAACCACGACCACGGCCAGCAGCGCGCCCTGGGCCAGCAGCCAGCTCAGGCGCACAGTGTCGTCGCGGGTGATCTCCACCGTGCCGCCCGATGCGGGCAGGTCGAAGGCCTGCATGCCGTTGTCCCACTCCACGGGGGTGAGATCGGTGCCGTCGAGGGTGGCGCTCCACCGGCCGTCCGCGGGTTCGGCCAGCACCAGCGTGCGGTCGCCCTCCCCCGCCGGGACATCGGCCGACACCGGTTCGTCGTCCCCGGTCTTCAGCACGACCGGGTCGCCCTCACCGACGACCCGCAGCCGCCCGGCGGGCCGCTCCACCCGCCAGAGGCCGAAGTCGTCGGTCAGCTGCAGCCGGGCGAGCCCCGGGGTGCCGTCCATCGTGTCGACCACGGTCACGTCGTCCTGGCTGCCGACCTCCGGTCGCGGCACCGCCACGTACCCGATGCCGAGACCGGCCAGGGTGTCGGCCTCGTCGCCGCCCCGGCCGGCGGACAGTTCGGCCACGGTCCGGTCCAGGACGGCGCCGGGGCCGCTGTCGGCGGGGATCTGCTCCTCGCCGATCCGGGGTTCCCGGCCGCGCAGCACGCTGTAGCGGATCGGGCCGTCTCCGGTCGGGGCGACGATGAGCGTGCGCGGCTGCGTGCCGTCGTCGCTCAGCGCGCTCACCACGGCGGGGATCATCGGCGGGACGTCGGAGTCGAGCCCCTTGACGCCGTCGACCATCCACACGCCGGCCGCGGACAGCGGCGTGGTCAGCGCGAGCGCGGCGACGGAGAGCGCGAAGAGGCGGCTGCGCCCGCCCGCCTTCCACATCGCGTCGAAGGACTGCGCCGCGGTCGCGGCCGACAGCAGCATCGCGGTCGCGGCGAAGGCCAGCGCGACACCGGGCCAGGCGGGGGCGGCCGGGCCGCCGTAGGGGGCGGCCACGACGATCCGGCTCATGAGGATCGCGACGAGGATGCCGACCAGGGCCATGCTCCAGCCGACCGCGACCAGCATCCGGCTGCGGAGCAGCAGCAGGGCGCACAGCGCGGCCGCGATGAACCCGCCGGTGACCCAGATGGGCGGGTTGCCGGGGCCGCCGGGCGAGAGCATGAGCAGCGCTTCGGGGGTCGCGGGCGGCGCGGAGAGTTCGGGCCGGTGCAGCCCGGCCTCCAGCAGCCACATCGACGGTGTGGTGAGCAGCTCCAGGGACCAGGGCAGGAGCAGCACCATCGGGGTGGCCAGCGCGATCCCGACACTGACGTAGAGGCGCCGCCCGAGGTGTCCGAACGCCGCGAGGACAACGGCGCCCGTGACCAGCGAGAGGAGCCAGACCAGCGGGACGAACGCGGTGGCCGCGGCGAGGAACAGGCCCAGCCCCCACGCGGCGCGCCGGGAGCGGCGCCCGGGCAGGGTGAGCACCTGGATGAGCAGGATGCCGAGCACCGGAAGGAGGGCGTGGACCAGCGCGGTGCCCAGACGCCCCTGCGCGACGGCGCCGGTGGCCATGGGCAGCAGGGCGTAGGACCCAGCCATCCACAGCTGCGCGGGGCGGAAGCGCAGCACCCGCCGGGCCAGCTGGTAGGCGGTGAACCCCGCGAGCGGGACGCAGCCCAGCAGGACGATGGTGACGGCCGTGTGAGGGTTCCCCAGGGTCAGGGTGGAGACGAGGGCGAGCAGCCCGACGTAGGGCGGGGCGGGTGCGCCGGAGCCGACGCCCACGTCGTGCATGCTCGCGAGGTAGAGCGCCCACAGGTCACTGGCCCCGCCCGCCACCGGGGCGAGCGCGCCTCCGGCGAGGTGGTCGCCGAAGAGCAGGGAGCGCTCGGCAACGACGGTGACCGCGGTGAGGGCCGTGATGAGCAGGACGCCCGGGTGGGTGATGAGGCGCCGCAGCACGCTCTGGTCGTCGCGCAGCGGATCGTCGTCGTCCTCGATGCGCGACGGCGGCGGGGCGACGACCGCCTGGTGCCGTCCGGCGGTGTCCAGCGCCGGGGAGCCGGTCATGATGTTGACGGCCATCTCGGTGAGCCGCCGCATCGCCACCCCGCGGGCGAGGAACGGGGCGATCGCGCTGTAGGTGCGGCGGCGGTTGCGCCGCCGCCGGAAGCGGGCGCGGATGAGGCGGCCGGGCATCAGGTAGACGGCGGCGATCGCCGCGGCCTCGTCGAAGGCGTTGGCGGGTTGCTTGGCGATGACGTACATCAGCACGCGCAGCAGCGAGCCGATGGTGTTGCGCAGCAGCGCGCCGACCATCCCGCCGAAGGGCAGGTTCGCCAGCAGCACGAACAGGGCGTTGCGGCGGTCGATACGGCGCGGGTGGCCACCGCTGGCGTTGATCGTGCGGCGGCGGCGCGCCGCTCCCTCGGCGTGGTAGGCGACGGCGTCGGTGACGATGAGGACGCGGTGCCCGGCGCCGCCGACGCGCCAGCAGAAGTCGATGTCGTCGCGGAACAGCGGCAGGCTCCGGTCGAACCCGTCGAGCTCCTCCCAGACGTCGCGGCGCACCAGCATTCCCGCGCTGGACACGGCGAGGACCTGGCGGATGCCGTCGTGCTGCCCGTGGTCGAACTCACGGGGTTCCAGCCCGGTCTCGCGGCGGCCGGCGCCGTCGATGGTCACGCCGACCTCGACGAGAAGCCTCCGGTCGAACCAGTCGCGGAGCTTGGGGCCGAGGACGACCGCG
Source organism: Nocardiopsis gilva YIM 90087 (assembly GCF_002263495.1). Classification (NCBI taxonomy): domain Bacteria; kingdom Bacillati; phylum Actinomycetota; class Actinomycetes; order Streptosporangiales; family Nocardiopsidaceae; genus Nocardiopsis; species Nocardiopsis gilva. The sequence continues at coordinate 5,560,089 of NZ_CP022753.1, forward strand.
CGCGGGTTGTCGTTGGCGGCGAGCAGCAGGTGCTGCAGCGCGTCGGGGTCGGGCGTGCAGTCGTCGTGGATCACCCAGATCCACTCGGTGGCGTCCGGCGCCGCGCCCGGGAACTCGGCGCGGGCGCGAGGCAGCCGCAGGCCAGCGCGCACGGCGTCCCCGAAACCCGTGTCTCGGGGCAGGGTGGTGATCGCGTCGGCGGCGATGAACTCGGCGAGGATCCGGCCGCTGTCGTCGCGGCTGCCGGTGTCGACGCCGACGACGCGCTGCACCGGTCGGGACTGCTCGCGGACGGACTCCAGCGTCTCCGGCAACCAGCGGTCGCCGTCGTGAGTGACGATGACCGCGGTGACGATGTGGCGAGCGGGATCCAGGGGTGGCACGGCTGGGGTTCGCTCTCGGGTGTCGAGGTCGGGGGTTAGCAACGTGAGGGACGAAGGGACAAATCGACCCGTTATGGTCGGACCCTATCGGCAGATCACCATACGCCACCTGCGCACCGAACGGAGCGGACATGGCTGGCGCTCCGGCGCGACCGACGAGAGGGAGCCGGGCGCGCCGCGCCGCTGGTCACGATGGCCCCACTGACCACATCGGCCCCTCCAGAACCAGAGTTCCGGCTGACCGAGTGTGAGCGGGGGAAACCCGGCAATGAGAACGCGAAAAAAGCGTGTGCCCCGGGCAAAAGGCCCGGGGCACACGCTTGACGGCGGTCGGCCGGTTACAGTAGGTCAGCCAGGAAATCGAAATCCTGACCGGCGGCTTTCTTCAACCGGCGCCGTTCGCGTTCGGAGAGTCCCCCCCAGATGCCGAAGCGTTCATCGTGCTCCAGCGCGTATTCCAGGCACTCCGCCCGCACCTCGCAAGAGTGGCAGACCTTCTTCGCCTCCCGTGTCGAGCCGCCCTTCTCGGGGAAGAACGCCTCGGGATCGGTCTGCGCACACAAGGCGCGTTCCTGCCAGCCCAGATCATCATCTGCGCCGTGCGCCAGCGGGATGACCTCGCTCATGCGCACCTCCTATTGCCCCCCTAGATGTACCCCCCCATTCGACCCCGGAGGGTGGAATCACACCTTGAAATTACACGCGCGCGCCTCGCTATACGTCAAGCGCGTTGCGTGGTAATCCCTGAATATCATGTAACGAACGGCCAACGGCCGCACTCTGACGTCGGTTCAGCGGATTACCACGCAATTAGTCCGTGTTTCCCGGGTATCTCCCGGGGGGCGTGGAGTCAGCGCCGGTCGTCGTCCCGGTACCAGTTCTGCTGCCCGTCGGGGGACTCGGCACCGCTCTGTCCCAGCTGGTCGGAACCGTAGGGCTGGCCGTAGGCGGAACCAGAGCCGTACTGGGCGCCGTATCCCTGGTCGGCGGGGGCGGGGGCCGCCGCACCGGCGTCCTGCTGTTGCTGCTGCTCCGCCTGCTGGTACCAGCCGTACTGGTCACCCGGCTGCGCGACCTGACCGACGTCGGCCTGCGGCTGCGCCGCGTACTGTCCCGGGTCGTAGGCCGAACCGTAGGCGGCCTGCTGACCGCCGGTGGCGTAGGCCTGCTGGTTCGGGTCGGCGGCATAGCCCTGCTGGGCACCCGTGTCGTAGGCCTGCACCGGCTGGCCCCCACTCGCATACGCCTGCTGGCCGCCCGTTCCGTACGCCTGCTGCGCGCCGGTGCCATAGGCCTGGGGCTGCTGGGTGCCGTAGGCGTCGTAGCCGGTCTGCACCTGCTGGCCGTACGCCTGCTGCCCGCCGGTTCCGTAGGCCTGGGCCTGCTGCTCAGCGGACTGCCACTCCTGGCCGTAGGCCTGCTGGCCGCCGGTCTGCGTGTACCCGGCCTGGTAGGACTGCTGCGCGTAGCCGTCCTGCGCTCCGCCCTGCTGGTAGTAGGACGCGTCCTGCCCGCCGCTCGGGTTCTGCTGCCAGCTCTGCCCGTATCCGCTGGGATCGACGTAGCCCTGCTGGGCCTGCTGGGCCGGGTCGGCGGCGTAGGCCTGCTGCCCCTGGTCACCATAGGCGGCCTGACCGGCGTCGGCGTAGGCGTTCTGGTTCGGTGCCGCGTAGCCGTAGCCCTGCTGCTCCTGCTGCGCCGCCCAGTCCTGCTGCTGGTAGGCCTGCTGGGCATCGATGCCATACCCCTGCTGCGCGAAGGACGCCTGGCTGCCGGTCTGCGGGGCGAAGCCCTGCTGCACCCCGGCGTGCGGCCCGAAGGTCTGCTGCGGGCCGACCTGCTGCGGGGCGGAGCGCGGCACCAGGTTCTGGTCGTTGAAGACCTTGACCATGAACAGCCCGGCGATGGCCACGATGGCGAGCTGCCCGCCGACGGCGAAGAGGTTGCTGAACCCGACCGACATCGCCGACGTGTCGCTCGCCAGGACGAAGCCCATCACCAGCGTGACGAGCGCCATGAGCGCCGCGAAGCCGGTGAGGATGAGAGCGGTCAGCACGATCGGGAAGTTCACCGAGGTCCGGCGCGGCGCGGTGGCCACCAGCAGCACCGCCCCCAGCAGCAGGGCGATGATGACCGGGCCGAAGAAATAGACGTCTCCGGACGCGACGAACCTGCTGGACACCGCGTTCTCATAGTCGGAGGACGCGAAGACGTGGATGAGTCCGGCGATCACCTGCGCCACGACGGCTCCGAGCAGCGCCCAGGCCGCGGGCACCCGCAGGCGATTGATTGCTTCGTTGTTCAAGAGAGGTTCCCCTCTGCCGCTTCCCGGTCGCGTCGGGGGAAGCTTTGCTTATCGTCGGTTCGTCAAGGGATCCAGCCGGGACACGCGAAAGTGGGGTGTCCGCCCTGGAGCGTCCCTCGCGCAGTACCCGGTACTCGGACGTGGGGGAGATCACGCGGATTCCGGTCGGAGCGAACGGACCGGCGATCGAGCCGAATCCGCACGGTACACCCGCGCACGTCCGCTCTCTGGTGGGCCCCGCCACCTGCCCCGCCGCCGCGCCGGCGGTCATCGCGCAACTGCGCCACCTGCCCCCGCGGACACGCGGGCCACACGGCACACACACGACCACAGCCTGCCAGACTTGGAGTCATGCGGATAGTCGTGCTGGCTGGCGGTATCGGAGGCGCGCGGTTCCTGCGCGGACTCAAGGCGGCGCTCGGGATCGGGGCGGACACCACAGAGAACGATTCGACCATAACGGTCATTGGAAATACGGGTGACGACATCACCCTCTTTGGGCTACGGGTCTGTCCGGATCTGGACACCGTGATGTACACGCTCGGCGGCGGCGCCAACGAGTCCCAGGGCTGGGGACGCGCCGACGAGACCTTCGTCGTCAAGGAGGAACTGGCCGCCTACGGCATGCAGCCGACCTGGTTCGGCCTAGGTGACCGGGACTTCGCCACGCACATCGTGCGCGCGCAGATGATGGCGGCCGGATACCCCCTGTCCGCGATCACCGCGGCCCTGTGCGACCGGTGGAAGCCGGGCGTGCGGCTGCTGCCCATGACCGACGACCGCGTCGAGACCCACGTGCTCGTCGAGGACGAGCACGGCCGCCGCGCCATCCACTTCCAGGAGTGGTGGGTGCGGCACCGGGCCGCGCTGCCCGCCGAGCAGATCATCGGGGCCGGAGCCGCCGACGCCACGCCCGGGCCGGACGTGCTGGAGGCCATCGAGGAGGCCGACGTCGTGCTGCTGCCGCCGTCGAACCCCGTGGTCAGCATCGGCACCATCCTCAACGTCCCGGGGATCCGTGAGGCCGTGGAGAAGAAGACGGTCGTCGGGGTCTCCCCCATCGTCGGGGGGGCGCCCGTGCGGGGCCACGCCGACGCCTGCCTGACCGCGATCGGGGTGGAGACCAGCGCCCAGGCGGTGGCCTCGCACTACGGTCCGGAGCTGCTGGACGGGTGGCTGGTCGACGAGGCCGACGACGGGGCACGCGTGGAGGGCGTCGAGGTCCGCTCCCGCCCGCTGTACATGAGCGACCCGGAGGCCACCCAGGCACTGGCCCAGGCCGCGCTGGACCTCGCCGTCGAGCTCAAGGAACGTCAGGCCGGCGGAGTCGCCGGCGCCGGGAAGAAGGAGGCCCGCTCGTGACGGCGGAGATGCGCGTCCACGGGATCACCGGACTCCCGGAGGTCCGCCCCGGCGACGACCTGGCCGAACTCATCGCGGGCACCGCCGACCTGCGCGACGGCGACATCCTGGCCGTGACGTCCAAGATCGTCAGCAAGGCCGAGGGACGCGTGTACCGGATGGACCGCGAGGAGGCGATCGACGCCGAGACGGTCCGGGTAGTGGCGCGCAAGGGCCCGACCCGCATCGTGGAAACGCGGAGCGGCCTGGTCATGGCCGCGGCCGGGGTGGACGCCTCCAACGTCGAACCTGGCCATGTACTGCTGCTGCCCGAGGATGCCGACGCGTCGGCCCGCAAGCTGCGCTCCGCGCTGCGGGACCGGCTCGGCGTGCGGGTCGCGGTCGTCATCACCGACACCTTCGGTCGCCCGTGGCGCAGCGGGCAGACCGACGTCGCGATCGGCGCGGCCGGTATCGAGCCCCTCGACGACCTGCGCGGATCCGCCGACACCCACGGCAACGTGCTGGACGCGACGGTCAACGCGGCCGCCGACGAGATCGCCTCCGCCGCCGAGCTGGTCAAGGGCAAGTTCGGCGGGGTGCCGGTGGCGGTGGTGCGCGGCCTGGAGCACCGGGTGACCGACGAGGACGGCGCCGGTGCCGCCGCACTGATCCGCCCCGCCGACGAGGACCTGTTCCGGTACGGCTCGCGCGATGTGGTGCCGGCCCGCCGGACGATCCGCGAGTTCACCGCCGAGCCGGTCGACCCGGCGGCGGTGCGCCGCGCGGTGGCCTCGGCGATCACCGCACCGGCCCCGCACCACACCACCCCGTGGCGGTTCGTGCTGGTGGAGTCGGCCGTGACCAAGGCCCGGCTGCTGGACGAGATGCGGGACGCGTGGGTCGCGGACCTGCGCGGCGACGGATTCACCGAGGAGTCCATCACCAAGCGGCTGCGCCGCGGCGACGTTCTGCGCAACGCGCCCTACCTGGTGGTCCCCTGCCTCGCGGCCGATGGCGCCCACCCCTACCCGGACGAGCGCAGAGCGGACGCCGAGCGCTCCATGTTCCTGGTGGCGATGGGCGCGGGCGTCCAGAACCTGCTCGTCGGCCTGGCGATGGAGGGTCTGGGGTCGGCCTGGATCTCCTCGACGATGTTCTGCCCGGACGTGGTCCGCCGGCTGCTGGAGCTGCCGGAGGAGTGGCAGCCGATGGGCGCGGTGGCCGTCGGCCACGCCGCCGCACCGCCCAAGGACCGTCCCCCGCGCGACCCGGACGCCTTCATCGAGGTGCGCTGATCCACCCAGGCGGGTGGAGGGCTGCGGTTAGGGGTCAAGTTCGAGGACCTGGGAGGAACCCAGCGATCGAGGGCCGCGTATTCGGCAGTTTTCGGGCCGGACGGGTGACGGATCGATAGTTCAAGATTTTACTGCAAACTTTCTTTACGATTCCATTGACGCCGCCGCTGTCCGCGGCTTACGTTGCTCCCAATCCAAGATCCGGCCGGATCACGACACAGCGCTCCGCCGCCCCGGCGGCTCCGGCCTCGCGCGGCCACCGGCTGTGTCCTGCCGTCCCGCTCTACGGATCATTCGGATGCTGAGGAGCACATCCCCCATGCACGCTCCATCCAGACGCGCACCCCTGCTGCGCTCGATCTCCGCCGCCGCGCTTCTCGTGGCCGGTCTGTTCACCGCCTCGACCCCGGCCGCCGCCGCTCCCGCTGCCGAAGCGGAGCCCGCCGCGGCGACGGGCGCCTCCGCCCCTGGCGGGTGGCTCACCGGGTACTGGCACAACTTCGACAACGGCTCGACGACGCTGCGGGTCGGTGAGGTCCCCTCCGACTACAACCTCATCGCGATCGCCTTCGCCGACAACCTGCCGGGCACCCCGGGCGGTATCACCTTCAACCTCGCCAGCGCCGAGCTCGGCGGCTACACGGAACAGGAGTTCAAGGCCGACATCGCCGCGGCCCAGAGCGAGGGGCGCAAGGTCGTCATCTCGGTCGGCGGCGAGAAGGGCCACGTGAGCGTCACCAACCCGACCGAGGCCGCCAACTTCGCGGACACCACCTACGACCTGATGCGCGAGTACGGGTTCGACGGCGTCGACATCGACCTCGAACACGGGATGAACGCCCAGTACATGGAGCAGGCGCTGCGCTCCCTGCGGAGCCAGGCGGGCAGTGACCTGATGATCACCATGGCGCCGCAGACGATCGACTTCCAGGCGCCCAGCTACGCCTATTACCAGCTCGCGGAGAACGCGGGCGACATCATCACGCTGGTCAACATGCAGTACTACAACTCCGGCTCGATGATGGGGTGTGACCAGGGGGTCTACGCGCAGGGCACGGTGGACTTCCTGACCGCCCTGGCCTGCATCCAGCTGGAGATGGGGCTGCGCCCCGACCAGGTGGGCCTCGGGCTGCCCGCCGTCCCCAGCGCCGCGGGCGGCGGCTACCAGCCGCCCGCCAACATCATCCGGGCGCTGGACTGCCTGGAGGCGCGCACCAACTGCGGGGCGTTCACCCCATCCGAGGCCTACGGGAAGCTCGGCGGCGTGATGACCTGGTCGATCAACTGGGACGCCACCAACGGCTACCGGTTCGCCGAGACCATCCGCCCGCGCCTCGACGGAGAGGCCCCGGCACCGTCTCCCCCTCCTTCGCGAGGGTGCCACTGACTTCGGCAGTTGGGTGAATCGCCCCACGCGCCACTGGGTAGTGAGCTATATTTCGTGTTGGCCCGATAGCCAAGGGTCACGGGGTCGGACAGGCCCTGTCAGGACGTGGAGCCCTCGGGGTTACCCGGGCAATGAAGCGTCAACTACCGGCGACGGACCCGTTCCGTCGGCTGGATTCTCCTGCCTTTTAGACGGGAGAGGATGTCAAGAGGCCAAGTGGTGGACCCAGGGCGACGCCCCGGGAACAGGCGGCGAGTGAGGTCCCTGGAAGGACCTCTGGGTTTGCTGATCCCCACCGACTGATCCCCTATTGACACTGGCCCAACCGGGGTGCATGCGATCCTCGGTTGGGCCGCGCCGTGTGGAGGTAGTAGTCCCGGCCGCCTCCGGCGGCCTTCAGACCACGGGCAGGTGGGGCCGCCGCACGCTCTCGGCGACGCCGTCGTGGGCTTCGGCGACCGCCTGCCGCTCGACGCTGACCTCGCCATAGGTGGTGGTGCGCTGGCGCAGCGGGCGCCCGGTGGGGGCGACCATCGCCCGGATGTCGCTGATGGTCTTGAACGACCCGTTGTCCGAACCGGCCATCCTGCTGATGGTCTCCTCCATCAGCGTCCCGCCCACGTCGTTGACGCCGCCCGCGAGCAGCTGGCGGCAGGTGTCCTCGGCGAGCTTCACCCAGGAGCACTGGATGTTGTCGATGGCCCCGTTCAGCAGCAGCCGCGCCAGCGCGTGCACCGCGCGGTTCTCCCGCACGGTCGGCCCGGTCCGGGCCAGCCCGGCGAGGTAGATCGGCGAGTTGGTGTGCACGAACGGCAGCAGCACGAACTCGGTGAACCCGGGGCGCCCGTTGCGCTCCACCGACCGCTCCTGCAACGAACGCAGCAGCTTGATGTGCGCGACCCAGTGCGCCGGGGTGTCGACGTGGCCGTACATCATCGTCGACGTCGTGGGGATGCCCAGGTCGTGCGCGGTGGTGACGACCTCGATCCACTCCGAGGCCGGCAGCTTGCCCTTGGTCAGCACCCAGCGGATGTCGTCGTCCAGGATCTCGGCGGCGGTCCCCGGGATCGAGTCCAGCCCGGCCTCACGCGCCCGCTCCAGCCACTCCCGGATCGGCAGGTTGGTGCGGGACGCCCCGTTCACCACCTCCATCGGGCTGAACGCGTGGACATGCATGTCCGGGACGCGCTCCTTGACCGCCCGCGCGACGTCGAAGTAGGCGGTCCCGGGCAGGTCCGGGTGGATCCCGCCCTGCATGCACACCTCGTTCGCCCCGGCGTCCCACGCCTCGGCGGCCCGGTCGGCGACCTGATCCAGGGAGAGCGTGTAGGCGTCGGCGTCGGTGCGGCGCTGGGCGAAGGCGCAGAAGCGGCAGCCGGTGTAGCAGACGTTGGTGAAGTTGATGTTCCGGGTGACCGTGAACGTGACGTCGTCGCCCACCGCGTCCTTGCGGACGGCGTCGGCGAGGGAGGCGAGCGCCTCCAGTTCCGGTCCGTCGGCGTGCAGCAGCGCCAGCGACTCGGCGTCGCTCAGCCCCGCCGGATCGGTCTCGGCACGCCGCAGCGCGGCGCGGATCTCCGGGTCGAAGCGCCGCGGTGCGTCCGCCCCGGCCTCGGGTTGAGGCAGGCGCTCGCGCAGCTCGTCCCAGTCGCCGTAGACGGCGTCGAAGTCGCCGCGCCGGTCGGTGGCGCGCCCCTCGGTGTCGATTCCGGTGTGCAGGTCGGTCCGGCCGGAGGCGGTCATCTGGGTCTCCGGCTCCTGCCAGGGGAGGCCCACGACCGGGGCGTCCTCGTCGGCCAGGCCGGTGGCAGGGTCGGCCAGCGCGCGGACGTGCGGGGACACCCGCGGGTCCAGCCACGGCTCGCCCTGCCGCACGTACTCCGGGTAGGCGGGGAGGCGTTCCCGCAGCTCGAAGCCGAGGTCGGCGCTGCGCTCGGCGAGCTCGTCGACCTGCGGCCACGGCCGCTCGGGGTTGACGTGGTCCGGGGTGAGCGGCGAGACGCCGCCCCAGTCGTCGATGCCCGCGCGCAGCATGAGCTCGTACTCGCCGCCGATGAGGTTGGGCGGCGCCTGGACGCGCATGCGGGGCCCCAGGACCAGCCGCGTCACGGCGATGGTGGCGGCGAGGTCGGAGAGTTCGGCGTCGGGGCGGTGCATCATCGCGGTGTCGGGCTTGGCCCGGAAGTTCTGGATGATGAGTTCCTGGATCGCCCCGTACTCGCGGGCGGCGGAGCGGAGCGCGAAGATGGAGTCGGCGCGCTCGGCCAGGGTCTCGCCGATGCCGATGAGGAGGCCCGAGGTGAAGGGGACACTGGACCGCCCGGCGTCCTGGAGCACGCGCAGCCGCACCTTCGGGTCCTTGTCGGGGCTGCCGTAGTGGGGCTGGCCGCGCTCGGTGAACAGCCGCTCGGAGGTGGTCTCCAGCATCATCCCCATGGACGCCGCGACGGGCTTGAGCCGCTGGAAGTCGCTCCAGCTCAGCACGCCGGGGTTGAGGTGCGGGAGCAGCCCGGTCTCCTCCAGGATCAGGATGGACATGGCGCGCACGTAGGACAGGGTGTCGTCGTAGCCGCGCGCGTCGAGCCACTCCTTGGCCGCCGTCCACCGGTCCTCGGGCCGGTCGCCGAGGGTGATCAGGGCTTCCTTGCAGCCCATGGCGGCGCCTTGGCGGGCGATCTCCAGGACCTCGTCCGGGGAGAGGAAGGGGGCGTGGAGCTTGCCGGGGACCGTGGCGAACGTGCAGTAGTGGCAGCGGTCCCGGCACAGCCGGGTGAGCGGGATGAACACGCTGCGGCTGTAGGTGATGACGCCGGGGCGGCCGGCCGCCTCCAGTCCGGCGTCGCGGACCCGCTCGGCGTAGGAGAGCAGGGTGTCGAGGTCGTCGCCGCGCGCGTGCAACAGCACTTCGGCCTCGGTCGCGTCCAGTGCCTTTCCGTCACGTGCCCGCGCCAGCGCGCGCCGCATGGCCGACGGGCTGGGCGCCTGGTCACCGTTCACGTTTCCTCCACTCATAACCGCCCACCCTACGCGCCGGTAGCAACGCCTATCGCCGCCAGGGGCGCAGAATCCGCGACCACACTGAGGGCTTCCCGCGCCGGGTGAGAAGCCCATCGAGATAGCGCTCCCAGCGGGCGGCGGTGCTGTCGATGTCGTACTCGGCCGCCGTGGCGGCCGTGGCCGCGCCCATGCGGCGCCGCTCGTCGGCGTCCTCGACGAGGCGCAGCAGACCGGCCGACAGCGCGTCGACGTCCTGGTCGGCGACGAGCAGCCCGTTGTGGCCATGGGTGATGAGCTCCCGCGGGCCGAAGGGGCAGTCGAAGCTCACCACGGGCACACCCACGGCGAACGCCTCGACGATCGTCATGCCGAAGCCCTCCTGCTCGGAGCTGACGGCGACGATCGACGCCTTGGCGAACTCGTCGGTGATAGTGGGCGTGCGCCCCATAAGCGCGACCCGGGCGTTGAGCCCGAGCTCGTCGATGGTGGCGCGGATCTCCCGCTTCTCCGGGCCGCGGCCGTAGATGCGCAGCTGCCACTCGGGGTGCTTGTCCGCGACGGCCGCGAACGCCCGGACGAGGAGGGGGTACTGCTTGACCGGGACGAGGCGCCCGGCGGTGGCGATGATGGGGTTGGTCAGCCGCGAGGTGGCATACAGGGCATCGGGGAGGGGGTTGGGCATGGTCGTCGCCCAGCCGTCGGTCCTGCCGACGAAGGCAGCGTACTCGTCGCGGTCGAAGTCGGTGAGGACGGTGAGCCCGTCAAGCGCCGTGTGCACGTCGCGGATGTGCTCGCGCACGTCGGCGGGCTGCTGGCCGAGGTTCTGGTGCTCCTGGCCGAGGCGCAGGTAGTCCGTGCGACCGAACGCGGCCAGCAGGGAGTTGAGGCCGGGGTTGGTGGCCACGACGACGTCGGCCTCGACCTGCTCCAGGTAGCGGCGGACCTCGCGCTCGGTGGCCGCGTTGAAGACGTTGGCCCGCTCGGCCTCGCTGCCGGGCACGTGCTCGGCGGGCTGGAGTTCGAGCTCGGCGATCTCCGGGTCGGGTTCGGGGCGATCGGTCCAGCCGCGGCTGTGGGTCAGCGTACGCAGGCGGACCTTGGGGTTGATGGTGAAGAAGGGCTCCGCCGCGTTCTGCGCCAGGCTGACGATCTCGACCTCGTGCTTCGCCGCCAGCCCGTTGGCCAGGCTGGTCGTCGCGCGGATCGTCCCGCCCATGCCGTAGATGTTGCCGATGAGGAAGGCGATGCGCATGGTCAGGCCGCCTCGCACAGCGCGCTGTCGGCGTCGTCGGCGTCCTCGTCGGCGCCGTCGACATCGCCCGTCACGGCCACACCCAGGAGGGACAGGCCGTCTTTGACCGTGTAGTAGGGGCGCAGGCCGATGGTCGCGGTTCCGGCCCCGATACGGGTCTCCAGGAAGCTGAGGCGGCCCTTCTTGCCGACGATGTCATCGACGTGGGAGCCGAGCCGAACGTCGGTGTCGAGTCCGGGGACGCGCAGCCACAGGTCCCACTCGTTGTGCTCGCGGGCGGCGTCGTGGGCCTCGGCGAGCGGGCGCAGCGGAATCCGGCCGACGAAGGAGCGGCCGGTGAGCTCGACCGGGTGGAGCCGGTCCTCCTCACTTTCCCGGTGGCGGCCACGGACCACGAGCTGGGCGGCGGCGTCGGCGGTGGGTTCGGGGGCGTAGGCGAGGAAGCCGGTGACGGTGATCCGCTCGCCGGTGGTCCGCACGCCGCGCACCTCGGCGTGAGGGCGGACCGCGCGGGCCTTCACACGCAGGCGGCCGGTGGAGGTGCGCACTGCGCTGAACGCGCGGGTCCGGGCACGGGAGGCGTAGTCCTCGGCCTCGGCGGCGTCGTAGCAGGGGTCGGTGGTGAGGATCGGCCGCTGGGTGCTGTCCGGTCCCTCCCAGCGCAGGGCCCAGGTGCCGTTGGCGAGCCCGCCGAGGTCGGCCAGGGCACGGTCGCCGTTGATCCGCAGCGGCACGACCTTCTGGGCGACACCGGACTCCTTAAGCTTGCCGACCGGTTTGCAGACAAGGTTGGCGCTGGTCGGGCCGGGCTCGGACAGAACCAGCTCCAGAACGTCATCCGCTAGAACCCGGCTCGTGGCGACGCGCATTCTTCCCCCGAGGTCTCGGAAATGGTCATTCGTGAACAGCCCGACAAAAGCTAAAGAGGGGCGGTTCATGGCATCACCACGCCAATCCCAACGAACCACCAAAGACTGACCCAAATAACGGCATGCCCCAGTAAACAAGCGGCAAAAACCCCTGCTTGTCGTGGGGTGGCGCGGAAAATCTCAGGTCGTGGCGTCCACTCACCCGGCCGCCTTTGCGCGGCGGCGTTCGGCGAGGAACTCCTCCCACTGGTCGGTGATCACCGAGATGTCGTAGTCGGCGGCCGAGCGCGCGGCCTCCTCACCCATGCGCAGCCGCTCGTCCCGGTCCTCGACGAGCCGCAGCAGCCCTGCGCCCAGCGCCTCGACGTCCTGTGCGGGCACGAGCAGGCCGTTGCGTTCGTGGTCGATGATCTCCCGCGGCCCGTAGGGGCAGTCGAAACTGACCGTGGGCACGCCCACCGAGAAGCCCTCGATGATCGTCATGCCGAAGCCCTCGACGCGCGAGCTGACGGCCAGCAGTGACGCCTTGGCCAGCTCACCGGTCAGGTCCTTGGTGCGGCCCATGAGGCTGACCTGGTTGCTCAGGCCCATATCGACGATCTTCGTGCGCAGCTTCCCGTCCTTGCTGCCGCCGCCGTAGATGCGCAGCCGCCAGTCGGGGTGCTTCTCGGCGACCATCGCGAAGGCCTCCAGCAGCTTGGGGTACTGCTTGATCGGCGTCATGCGCCCGGCCGCGACGATGATCGGGTTCTCCTGGGTGGAGCGCGGATACTCTCCGGCGGGCAGCGCGTTGGGCATGACACGCAGCCACTCCGGGTTGCTGCTGAGGAAGTCCAGGTAGGCGGAGCGGTCGGCCTGCGTCAGCACGGTCAGCCCGTCGAGCCGGGGGTAATCCACGCCGATGCTCCCGCGCACGTCGGCCTTGTGTTCGGCCAGGTTGACGTGCTCCTGGCCGATACGCAGCAGGCGTTCGGGCGCCCACCGGGCGATCAGCAGGTTGATCCCGGGCCGCGTGCCCACGACGACGTCGGCGTCGGTCTGGCGCAGGTACTTGCGCAGTCCCTGTGCGGCGACACCGGTGAAGGCGCCGTTCTGCTTGATCTCGGTGGGCGGGACCGCCGCGCCGAGGCGCTTGGTGTGCCACCGGTTCCGCAGCCCACGGGTGGTGTGGTGCCGCCCACCCACCTGGGTTCCGATGGGGGCCAGCGGCACCAGTCGGACGCCCTCGGGCACGGGGAAGAAGGGCTTCTCCTGGTGTCGGGCGAGGCTGGCGATCTCGACCTCGTGGCGCGCGGCGAGACCGCCCGCGGTGTTGAAGACGGTCCGGATCGTGCCGCCCATGCCGTAGGCGTTGGCGATGAGAAAGGAGATCTTCATTTGGCACCCTTGTCGGCCAGCGTCGCCAGGAGCGAGAGATCGTCCTCCGCCGTGTAGTAGGGCCGGATCCGCACAGCGGGTCCGGACTCGGTGAGCGTGGCGTCCGCGAAGACGAACTTCTTCTTCTTGCCGACGATGTCGTCGGCGTGCGCGGCGAGGCGCAGCTCGGTTTCGGAGCCGTCCTCGCGCAGCCACAGGTCCCACTCGTTGTGGGCGCGCTCGGGGTCGTGCGCCGCGACCATCGGGCGCAGCGGGATCTCGCAGGTGAAGCGGCCGTCGACGAGCTCGGCGGGTGTCTCCACCACGCCGGAGCGAGCGCGCTGGCGGGCGACGATCCGCGCGGAGGTGGTGCCCGCGCGCTGTGCGGTGTAGGCGAGCAACCCGGAGACGGTGACCGACTCGGCGCCCATGTCGACCCAGCTCACTTCGGCATACGGGGTGACCGCGATCGAGCGCAGCCGCAACCGCCCCCGCGGGTCGCGGATCGCCCGGAGTTCGCGGCGGCGCGGACGGCGCAGGTAGGCGACGCGCTCGCTGAGATTGAGGCCGGGGTCGCGGGTCGCCAGCGGGGTGGTCCGACCATCTGCTTCGACCCACAGCACGTCCCACGTACCGTCGTCGAGCTGGAGCCCGTTGAGGTCGGCGCGGACGCGATCGCCCGCGCGGCGCACCGTGGTGATGGGGATGACGACTTCGGAGTCACCGCCGCGGCGCAGCGCCAGGGATGCGCTGCCGCCGGCATCGCCCGCCTGTCCGTCGCTCTCGCGGAGACGCAGCTCAAGGACGTCGCCGCTGTCGATTCGACTCAACTCTGCCTGCACTGGCCCCCCAGAGCCCATGACTGTCCCGCGTGCCCCACGCTGCGGCGTGGATCACGCTGGCGCCCGATGACTGGATCATTCGACCGTGAACGGGACGGTCCGTGCATCAGTAGCGTCGTCGCGCAATCATCCCCCGATGACGCGTCCACACCACTGCTGTCTAGAACCGTACATTTCCCCCTTTAAAGCGCAAGTAAGGAACCCTTCATCACACACACTCTGAATGTGACCTATTTCGTCACGTCAATGGGGGTATCGCGCGCATGGGCGAAAGTGGTTTACATGAGAAAAACTATGGCCGGATGCGGCCAAGGTCACACAAAGCGCAATCAAGCAGTGCGTTTCCGTGCACGCATAAGAACGATGCTGCCCTGCGTATTCGACTGCCGCGCGTCGCCGAACGACACCAGGGGGATCAGCGGCGCGGCGGCGTTGAAGCCGATCCGCCCGCCGTGCGCCGACAGGGTCAGGTAGGTGCGCTCAGCGTGGCGGCCGCGGAACTGGTAGCTGTGCTCCACGACGTCCAGGCCCTGGTCGTCGAGCAGCTCGGTCAGCGTCGCGTGGGTGTAGGTGCGCTGCACGTGGTAGCGCTTCCGATGCGCCTCGAAAAGGTCGGGCCACTCCGCGCGGCGCGACAGGCAGTCGGCCGACATGACCAGTTCGCCTCCGGGCCGCAGGACGCGGGACATCTCGCGCAGCGCGGCCGCGCCGTCGTCGAAGTGCTCGATGGCGCAGATCGACATCACCTTGTCGACCGCAGCGTCGCGCATGGGCAGCCGCAGCGCATCGCCCTCGACGAGGGCCGGGGCATGGCGCAGCCGCGCGCCGCGCACCATCTTGTGCCGCGCCAGGTCCACCGACACCGCGTTGGCGCCGCGGCGCCGCGCCTGCCCGGCCCAGTAGCCGTCGCCGCCGGCGACGTCGAGCACGGTCTGCCCGCGCAGGTCACCGCCGAGCCAGCGGAGCAGGGTTCCCGCCTCGCGGTAGCGGCAGACATGGACCTGGTGGCCGGCGAAGGCGACGACATCTGGCATTCCCACGGGGGACACCCTAGGACACGCCCTGGGGACGACCTTCCCTCAGTGGCACGTCAGCGAGATATCAGGAGGATGGCGGCACCGCGGCCTAACGTGCTCACAACAGCAGCCGAACAGGCCAGGGCCGGAGCCGAGGAGGGCACCGTAGATGTCGAAGACCGCACCGGCGCCGCCGCGCGAGGTCCGGATCGCGGGGAAACCGGCCCTCGCGGCACGGGTCCGGGAGCCCGAGCGCGCGGGAGGCGGCACCAGTGTGCGGGCGAGCGAACGAGCGGAGTCGCCGATCCACGACCGGCCGCAGGCCCAAGGGGGATCGGCGGCACAGCGAGTGAGGAGCCCGAACGCCGCAGAAGGCACCGGTGTGCGGGCGAGCGAACGAGCGGAGTCGCCGATCCACGACCGGCCGCAGGCCCAAGGAGGATCGGCGGCACAGCGAGTGAGGAGCCCGAGCGCCAAAGAAGGCACCGCGGGACCCCCGATCGTGCTGCTGCACGCGCTGGGTCGGACCCTGGAGGATTGGGAGCCCATCGCCCCGCTGCTGGCGCTGCGGCATCCGCTGTACGCGGTCGACCTGCGCGGCCACGGCGCCTCTGATGACGGCGCCTGGACGCTCGACGGCCTGCTCGACGACGTCATCCGGGTAATCGGGCACTTCGGCCTGGACCGGCCGGTGCTGGTCGGCCACGGCCTGGGCGGGATGCTCGCGGTCGCCTACGGGGCGCGCTCGTCGCGCACCACCGCCGTGGTGAACATCGAGGGGCACGGGTGGCCGCGCCCGCACGACGTCAGCGAACGGCTCGGTCTGTCCCCGGAGGAGGCGGAGGGGCACGTGGCGGCCTTCCGCCACTACACCGTGGACCAGGTGTCGTCCACTCTCGCGCCGATGCCCCCCGACGCCTTCGACCGGATGGTGGAGGCGTACCGGAGCGGCGCCATGGGGCTGCCCGGACCGGCGCTGGCGGCATCGGCGCTCCGGTCGGCCGTCACCGCCGACGGTGTCGTCTCCCCGCGGCCTGGCCAGCGCGCGGCCCGCGCCCTGTACGCCGCCTTCGACCGCTTCGACCCCGATCTGCACTACCGCGACCTGAAGGCCCCCGCCCTCACGCTTGTCTCCACTGCTTCGCTCCCCACTCCGCCGGGGGCGCCGGCCCGCTTCTCCGACATCCTCACCGCCCAGACCGAGCACGAGCTGATCCCCCGCGGCGACCACCTGCCGTCCCGCGGCGTGGACGCCCCCTACGCCATGCACATGTCCCACCCGCACGCGTCGCCGAGCTCATCGAGGACTTCCTGGCCGGTGTCTGATCGGCGCCGCCACCCGCCCCCGGGTGCGCGGCGGGTGGGCGGCAGCACCGAAGGCCCCCTACGCTGGCCACGTGCTGAGCCGGTTGCGCGACCACCGTTGGGTGCGCCTGATCATCGTCCTCATCGTCCTGGGCTGCGCGGGGTACGCGCTCGTCGCCCGCTGGGACGAGGCCGAGGAGGCGCTCCGCGCGCTCTCCCCCGCGTTCGTCGCGGCGTCGGTGGCGGCGGCGCTGACCGGGCTCGGCGCGCAGATGATGGCCTGGCGGGCGATCCTGGCCGACCTCGGGTCACCGCTGCCCGTGCGGGCCACCGCACGGGCGATGTTCGTCGGGCAGCTCGGCAAGTACCTGCCCGGGTCGGTGTGGGCGTTCGTCGCCCAGGTGGAGCTGGCCAAGGACCGTGACGTGGCCCGGCAGCGGGGCATAACCGCGACCGTGCTGGCCGTGGCGGTCACCCTGACGGTGAACCTGGCCGTGGCCGCCGCGACCCTGCCGTTCGCCTCGGAGGAGGCAGCGCACCGTTGGTGGTGGGTGCTGGCCTGCGCGCCCTTCCTACTCGCCGCTCTGCACCCGCGCGTCGTGACGTGGGTGATCCACACGGCGCTGCGGCTGGTCCGGCGGTCCCGGGACGTCCCCGACGCCGAGCTGGAGCGGGTCAGCGGGCGCGGCATGGCGGTCGCCGTGGGCTGGTCGGTTCTGGCGTGGGTGCCGCTGGGCGCGCACATCTGGGTGCTGGTGCTGGGCGCGGGCGGGCAGCAGGCCGCCGCCCTTCCCGCCGCCGTCGGGGCCTACGCGCTGGCGTGGACGCTGGGCATCCTGTTCGTCATCGCCCCCGCCGGGATCGGGGTCCGCGAACTTGTCCTCGTCGTCGCCCTGTCCCCCGTCCTCAGCCCGGGCTCCGCGCTGGTCGTGGCCGCGCTGTCGCGGCTGGTCATGACCGCGGCCGACATCCTGTGGGCGGGCGCTGCGCTGGCGTTCACCCGGTCGGCCGCCCCGTCTCGGTGAGGGTCGCGATGTAGTCGTCCCAGTAGGGGTCCGGGTCCACCGGGCACACGCCGTCGCGCAACCGCTGTGGCTCTCCCTCGGCGTAGAACGCTGTGAGGGCGCGGGCCAGGTCCGCGGCGTCGTCCGGTGCGCAGAGCAGCCCGTCCACGCCGTCGCGGACGTGGCCGGGCAGGGTGCCTGCGCGGGTGGCGATGACGGGGACTCCGTGCGCGTGGGCGAGCCAGACGTTCTGGGTGGCGGTCGCCGAGCGGTACGGCAGCACGACCGCGTCGGCACCGGTGAAGAGCTCGGACAGTTCGGCGGCCGGGACGTAGCCCTCGCGGAACTCCACCCGGTCGGCGATCCCGAGGTCGGCGGCGAGCGACCGCAGCTCGGCCGACCCGCCCCAGAACTCTCCGGCGATGGTCAGCCGCACCCTCGGCGGTGCCCCCTGGGCAAGGGCGCGGAGCAGCACGTCCACCCCCTTGTAGGGGCGCACGATCCCGAAGAACAGCAGGTGGTGGCGGACACCCTCGGGGTGCGCCGACACGGGCCCGTTCGTCTCCGGCAGGTGCGGGGGCATCTCGGCCATCCCCACCCGGGTGTCGGTGCCCAGGACCAGCCCCCGCGCCAGGTGCGCCTGGTCGGGCGAGTGCGCGAGGACGCCGTCGACGCGGCGCAGCAGGGCGCGCATCAGGGTGGTGTCGGCGGGGCCGGGTTCGTGCGGCAGCACGTTGTGGCAGAGCGCGACCGTGCGGCCGCCGCGCCCCACCCCCGCCAGGACGCCCAGGTAGGGCGGTACCTGCACCGGGGAGAACACGGCCAGCACGGTGAGGTCGCTTATCCGGGCCGCGCGCCACCCCGCGCGCCACCAGCCGTCCGGCCGGTACCAGGCCAGGTCGTGGCGGGTCCGGGGGAAGAGCTCCCCCTCGGGGACGTCGATGGTCTGGCGCCCCGGGTAGAGCAGTGACGGGTACTGCGCCCGCCACGACTCGATGACGACCTCGTGCCCCCGCTCCGCGAGCCGGTGCGCGAGCTCCGTCGTGTGCCGTGCCCCGCCGCCCTTGTACGGGTAGGCCGGGCCGACCAGCGTGATGCGCATGCGCTCCCTTCCGTTGATCTCGGAGATACTGGGGTAAAAATCGCCGCTGAAACCCCAATATCTCCGAGATCAAGGGCGTAGCAGGATCAGGAGCTGTTGCGCGACCGCACGATCAGGTCCGCGAGCAGCGCCATGGACCCCACGATCAGCCCCGTCATGAACAGCATGATCGTGTTGTTCGGGATGTACAGCGGGGCCTTGACCATGTCGAAGACGAACTTCACCGAGCCGATGCCGATGAGCCACAGGGCCAGCGGCATCAGCACCTTCAGCGGGTTGAAGTACATGACCATCCGCAGCACCTGCAGGATGTAGCGGTAGGCGTCGCGGACGAAGTGGAACTTGGAGTTCCCCGCCCGCTTGGCGTAGCTGATGGGCACGTAGTGCACCGGGTGCTGGTTGGACAGGAACGCCAGGGTGATCGTGGTGACGCAGGAGAAGCCGGGCGGCAGGAGCCGCAGGTAGGGCAGGGAGACCTCGCGGCGGAAAGCGCGCATGCCGGAGTTGAGGTCCGGGATGGTGGTGTTGGTGAGCCGCTCGGCGATCTTGCGGATCACCCACTTCGTGGGAACCCGCAGGAACTTGTGGCTGCCGGACTCCTGCGTGCGCGCGCCGACGACCTGGTCCATCTCGGGGTTCTCGTCGAGCATGGCGACGAACTCCGGGATGCGCTCGTTGGGGTAGGTCATGTCCGCGTCGGTCCACACGACGATGTCACCGCGTGCCCGCTGGGTGCCGATCCGGCGCACCGTCCCGGAGCCGCCGTTGTGCCCGAAGGCGATGACGCGCATGCGCGGAAAGCGCGTCTTGGCCGCGCGCAGCCGGGCCAGGGTCTCGTCGGTCGAGGCGTCGTCGATGGCGAGCAGCTCGTAGGCGTACCCCGACGCGTCCATCGCCGCACTGATCCGCTCGATCTCCGCCACCACGTGGTCCTGCTCGTTGTAGCAGGGCAGCACGATGGTGACGCGCGGTCCCGCGGGCTCGGCGTCGGCGGCTGCTCTCTCAGGTACTTCCTGCATCTCGCTCACGGTCGGCCAAGGATAGCGGGGGATCGCCGGGCCGCTGCGGTCACCCGGCCACGGCGATCCACACGTCCCCGTTGAAGGCCCAGGGGCCGGACGGAGGCTCCATCAGGGTGCTCGGGTCCGACGCGCTGTGCACGTCGAAGGGGTGCTCCTTGGGGGTGGTGGACGGGACGTAGCGGTCCAGGGTCTCCGGCGCGGACGCCGCGAGGACCGGCGTCCGGCCCCGCTCGCGGATCTCGGCCGTCACGCGGTCCACCACCGCGACCTCATCGGTCAGGACGCGCGCCGTCGGAACCCCGCACATACCCCGGATGAGCTGCATATAGTTCCCCGCCGAACCGTCCACCATGAGGACGCTCGCATCCTCGGGCAGCGCCGCGCAGAGGTCCCGCGTTCCCGCGACCGTTCCGATATCGGATCGATAGCTCATCACCCCGGCCGCGGTGATCGCCGTGGGCATCAGCATCACCAGGGCACCGGCCGCGGTCACCACGGCGGCGGCCATACGCCCGGCCCCCGGCCGTTCCCCGACCGACGCCGGAAGTTCGGTCGCGAACCGGCGGGCGAGCCAGGCGACGAACCAGACGGCGAACAGGATGAACGCGGGGATCACCAGGACGATGAGCCGTCGGCTGGCCCACGGGTGATCGGGGGTGATCGCGGGCCGGAGCAGGGTGGTGGCGACCGTCCAGACCAGCACCATGGTCGGCAGCACCCACCGCGGTTCCCGGCGGCGCAGGATCCGGTGGAGCAGAATGGCCAGCCCCAGGGTCGCGAGCAGCACGGTGCTCGCCCCGACGTACCAGCTCACCCAGTAGAGGCTCATCTCCTCATAGGTGCGCTCCGGGTCGACGGGGAGGCCCTCGATCTCCTGCACCTGGCCGATGTAGACGCCGGTGGCCTCGTCGCCGTGCCCGTACTGGACGAACAGCAGGGGCCGGAGGGCGAGCGCGACCACCACGAGTACCGCCAGCACCGCGACGGCCGTGGGGAGCCAGGACGGGCGGTCCGTTCGCGGGACACCGTGCCGCCACAGCAGCGCGGTGGCCAGCGCGGCACCGACCACGACGACGGCGCTGAGCACCAGCAGTGGCTCGAGCGAGTCCGACAGGTAGTCGAGGTAGGGCTTGGACAGCCAGAACCCGGCGACGAACCCGTAGCCGAGACCGAGCACCAGCCCGGCGAGCATCGGCAGGGCCTGGCTCCGCCGGGCGAGCAGCAGCAGGGCGATGAAGCCGACGACCGGGAGGAGGTCGCGGATCGCGTCGATGCGCACGACCAGACCAAGGCCGAACACCAACCCCGCCACCCCGGCGAGGGCGTGCGTCGCTCCCCAGCGGTCCCGGAGGCCGGTGCCCCGGGACAGCGCGTGGGGCTGGCTGGCGCGCTCGGGCGCCTTACTCGCGCTGGCATCGAAGGCGAGCGCCAGCGCGCCCAGCATCAGCACCTGCGCGGCTATCTCGCTGTAGGTCGAGCGGCTGATCCACTGCTGGGTCTGGCAGACGGCGAGGATCAGGGCGGCCAGCGGGGCCCACCGCGCTCCGATGAGCCGGGCGGCGAGTCCGGCGAAGGTCAGCACGCCCAGTGCGCCGATGAGCGGGGCCATCAACAGCATGCCGGGGATGTCGCCGATCCAGTACCCGACGGAGAGGATCAGGGGCAGCCCGGCGAGGAACTGCGGCCAGATGTCGGTGCCCACCTCGTAGTAGGCGAGACTGCCGTAGCCGACGGCGGGGTCGTTGCCCGCGATCAGGTCGCGGTCCTGGGGGATCGGCAGCGACCCGTGCTGGGCGATCCACGCGGTGAACTGGGCGTAGCTGGCGGGGTCCCGGCGGATCACCAGCGCCTCGCCGTGATAGGCGAGCTGCACCGCCGCGAAGGCCACCGTGATGAGGACGACCGCGGCGACGGGCCACCACGGCACGTCGTCCTCGGGCGGTTCCGGCACCCACCGCGGCACGAACACCAGCGCGGCGATCACGGCCGGCCCGCCCAGCAGGGCACCGGTCAGCGGCGTGAACTGGCCTACGACCAGCAGGGGAAAGGCCACCAGCAGCCAGGCGGCCAGGGCGACGGCGGGGACGATCGTGAGGCGGGCGAGCAGGCGACCGGGGGTCAGACGCATGTGGACAACTGTTCCAGTTCTCGGCTGCGCACCAGGTAAAGAGCAGACCGCGCCCGCACGGGTCGTGGGGAGTCCCGCCGCGAGCGGCAGCGGGTCGTGGGGCCTCATGTTCTTACCGGCACGCTGAGCGGGGTGCGGAGATCTCGGATATCCCGGCGAACCTACCGAACACCCGGGTGGCACCGCACCATCCGGCCGCGTTCCGACCGGTCCGGAACCCCGCGATGCGGCGCCACGGCGCCGAGGGGCGGCCGACCAGTGCGACCCGCGAGTAGCATGTGCGCGATCCGTCCGTGCCCGTACATCCCCGGGCCGAACACGAAGGACCCCTGGTGACCGCGGAAACCCCATGGGCGCTGTGGCGCGCCGCTGTGTCCACCGACCCGGCCCGCCCGTTCGTCACGGCGTATGACGCCGACACCGGCGGGCGTGTCGAACTCTCCTACGCCACGTTCGACAACTGGGTGGCCAAGACCGCCAACATGCTGCTCGACGGCCTCGCCGCCGAACCCGGAGACCGCGTCGTGCTCGCCCTGCCGGTCCACTGGCAGTCCCTGGTGTGGCTGCTGGCCTGCTGGTCGACCGGCATGACCGCCGTCCCGGCCCCGGCCGACGAGGTCCCCGAGGGGGACATCGCGGTCGCCGACGCCGCCCGGTTGGAGGCCGCCCTGGACACCGGCGCACGCGAGGTCGTGGGGACCTCCCTGCACCCCTTGGGCGCCCCGCTGGCCGACTGCCCGCCCCCGGCCATGGACTACGCCGTCGAGGTGCGCTCCTACGGCGACCACTTCGCTCCTGCGGTTCCGGTTGCCCCGGACACGGTTCATTTGGACGGGGAAAACCGGCTCACGGGTGCTGATCTGGTGGCCGCTGCCCGGACGACGGCAACGGATTGGCAGCTGACAGCGGACGACCGAGTGGCTATCATCACGGCAGCGTCGGATTCCCTCACGGTGCTTGGAAGCGACCTCTCCCGCTTCCTCGCTCCGGTGTTCCGCGCCGTGCCGCTCGTACTCCTTCCCGGTATCGATTCGGCTAACCTGCAATCACGGCTTGATATGGAGCGCGCCACCGCCCTGGTTGGCGCACCGCCCGGCACCCCCGCGCTTACGGGCGACATCAGGCCACTGTCCTGACGCCTAACCTTTTGGTGCCCAATGCCCAGAAAACGCCCCTCATCTCGCGGCTCTGCGCGGGGCCATGCCGCGCCGAAGAAGTTGTCGAGGTCCCTCCCCACAAGGAAGCGTCTCTCCCCCAGCGCGTGGATCGCGGTCATCACGACGGGGGTCGTCATCGGAAGCAGCCTGACCGCCTACGCCGCCTACGTCGACATCACCGGTGGCATCAACCGCGAGAACGTCAACACCGACGCCTTCGGTGACCGGCCGAGCAAGGTCGAGGGCGTGGTGAACATCATGATCGTCGGCTCCGACAAGCGGGACGGAGCCAACGCCGAGTACGGCGATGCCGAGGGGGAGCGCCCGGACACCCTCGCCATCGCGCACATCTCGCCGAAGAAGAAGTCGGCGACGATCGTCAACCTCCCGCGCGACTCCATCGTGCAGCTGCCCGCCTGCAAGCAGAAGGGCGACGAATACCCCGGATCCGACGCCCAGCAGGGGATGATCAACTCGGCGATGAGCTACGGCGGGGTGGACTGTCAGTGGGACACCGTCGAGAAGCTGACCGACATCCGCATCGACCACTTCGTCAGCGTCGACTTCACCGGCTTCAAGGGCATGGTCGACGCGCTCGGCGGAGTCGAGATGTGCATCCCGCAGAAGATCCACGACCCGAAGGCCGGCGGCCTCGAACTCGACGCCGGGAAGCAGACGCTCAACGGGGAGGACGCGCTCGGCTACGTGCGCTCCCGCAAGGGCCAGGGCGACGGCAGCGACCTCATGCGGATCGGCCGCCAGCAGGAGTTCATGGCCTCCATGGTGCGGAAGGTACTGAGCGGGGACACCCTGAAGAGCCCCTCCAACCTCTACGCCTTCCTCAACGAGGTCACCGGCTCGATCACCACCGACGACGAACTCACCGTCGACACGATGGCCGACATCGCCATCGCGATGCGCGAGGTCGACCTCAACGACGTCAACTTCGTCACGGTCCCCAACCACCCCTGGGAGCAGAACAACAACCGGGTCGCGTGGGACGAGCCCGACGCCCAGCAGCTGTTCCAGGCCATCGCGACCGACGAATACGGCGGCGAGAAGGACAAGGCCAGCAGCGACGACTCCGGGGACGACGCGAAGGACGTCAAGCCCGGCGATGTCAGCGTCGAGGTCCTCAATGGAACCGGCATGACCAACCTGGCAACCCAGGTCTCCGGGATTCTGAGCGAGCGCGGATTCGGCGTGAGCGGGACCGGCAACCCTCAGGGCATCGTCCCGGAAGCGAGCACCATCTACCACGGACCGGACGGCAAGGCCGCGGCTGAGCTCCTCGCCAAGGAAGTGACGAACGCCACGCTCCAGGAGGACTCCTCGCTCAGCGGCAACTCACTCCGGCTGGTCATGTCGAGAGACTGGAACGGCTTCAAGACCGCGGGCGCCACCGGCGACGTGCCCGACACGGTCAAGAGCAAGAGCGCCGCGAGCAAGCCCTCGGCCTGCTGACCCGCACGTCCCTCCGTTGATCTCGGGGATATCGACCGAATATCGGCCAGAATTCGGTCGATATCCCCGAGATCAACGGAGGTGGCGGCGTGACGGCGAAGCCCCGCACCCGGATCCGGGTGCGGGGCTTCGCATGTGTCTCGAATCGAACGCGCGGGGTCAGGCCGCGATCGCGCCCTGGAGGTCGACGGGTTCGGGCACGGTGCCGTCGACGATCAGGTCGGTCCACAGGGAGCACACCCGCTCCAGTGCGTAGTTCCCGGTGATCTCCGCTTTCGCGGCCAGGCGCGCGGCGTCGAAGCGGTCCTCGCTGACGATCCCGTGGATCGCGTCGGCCATCGCCGCGGTGTCGTCGTGCAGCCAGCGGCGCGAGTAGATGGTGTCGGCCCCCGGCCAGCTGAGGACGGCCGGCACGCCGCCCGAGGCGGCGCACTCGGCGGGGGCGAGGTGGAAGCTCTCGTCGTCACTGGTCGACAGCATGAACCCGACCCGGCGCAGCCAGGTCGCCACGTCCGGCCCGAACGGGTCGAACACCACGCCGCCGGCGAGGAGCGGGTCGCGCTGGACGGTGCGGTAGACGCGCTCGTAGTACTCGCGCTCCTCCGGCCGGTTCCAGATCCACCAGTAGTCCCACGGCTGCTTGGACTTGACCGCGAGCGTGTAGCGCGGGTCACGTCTGCGCAGCTCGGCGAGGACCTCCAGGCCCCGGTCGAGCCGCTTGCGCGACGGTGCGATGCCGATCATCCCCAGGGTGAACTCGGCGCCGGGCAGCTTGGGCCGGTCCAGCTGCCGGTCGTCCACCCAGTTGGGCAGGGTGACCACCTTGTCGGCCGGCCACGAGGCCAGCTCCCGGGTGAGGGAGGCGTAGTGCGGGCTGACGCAGATGATCGCGTCGACCTTGTCGATGTCGAGCTTGCGCGGCCACTCCGCGTACAGCTCGAAGCGGTGCAGCCGGACGACCAGCCGCTGCCCGGGGCGCTTGTGCTGGGAGTAGAACAGCGCGTTGGGACCGCACCACTCGCAGATGACGACGTCGGCCCAGGCGGCGAGTTCCCTGCTGCGGTACTGGTCGTGGTCGCGCAGCCCGTCCCACTCGTCGAGCCGCACCTCCAACCCGGGCAGGGACATCAGGTGGTCGGCCAGCCGGGTGAAGAACTTGAGGTCGTGCCCGGCGATGACCACCTTGAGCGGGCGCTGCGGGTCGGTCCCGGCCGGGGCGGTGGGGTGCGCCAGGTCGAGGTAGCCGCGCAGCCGCTCGGCGGCCTTCTCCAGGGTGAACCTGGCCGCGGCGGCGCGGCAGCGCTCGGCCGCCTCGCCGTAGATCCCGGGGTCGGCGGCGAGGGTGAGCGTGTCGGCGACAGCGTCCACATCCCCATCGGCGAACAGCGGGTAGTCGGGCCCGAGCAGATCCTCGTGCATGGGCGTGCGGTTGAGCACGACCGGCAGACCGAGTGCCCCCAGCTCCAGGACCTTGGTGGACAGCTCCAGGCTGGCGTCCATCTCCGGGGCGCGCCAGGACAGCCCGATGTCGCATTCGGCCGACAGCCGCAGCGCCTCAGCTCGCGGCTTGCCGCCGTGCCACCGCACGTCCGGCGTGCCCTCCAGGGCCTTGGCCATCCGCTTGGCCCACTCCGGGGAGTCGCGGTGGATCTTGTCGCCGATCATGTGCAGCTCGGCCGCTACTCCGCGCTTGTCGAGCGCGGCGGGCAGTTCGGTCATCTCCAGCGTGTTCCAGCGGGGCGCGAACTTGCCGGTGTAGACGAGGCGCAGCCGCTCACTCGGGGCGCCGGGGCCGGACACGCCCTCGGGGACCACGACCACCGGCGGGAACAGCACGCTCTTGCCGCAGGCCGCGGGGACCGCCGACTCCAGGAAGCAGCGCAGCTCCTCGGTCTGGCAGAGCAGGAACCGGGAGGCCACCGCGATGTCGGTGAGCTCGGAGACGGCCGTGGAGGTCATCTCGGCGACGTTCTGGGGCACGTCGGTGAGGTAGGTCCACAGCCGCCCGGCCAGCGCCTCAAACTGAGCGGCGATCGAGGCCAGCCGGCGCCCGCGCACGACCACGAGGTCGAAGCGCTCCTCGGCGTCGAGCCGGGTCATCAGCGTGACGGCCTGGTCCGGGGTGAGGCCGCGCGGCCCCAGGTCGCTGAGCAGCTTCTCCTCATAGGGGCGGCGCAGCGTGACCCCGGGCGCCCCGTCGAGCGGCGCCACCAGTCGGTCCGTGGTGACCGGGGCCTTGAGCAGCAGGGTGACCTCGCATCCGGCGGCGGCCAGCCCCTGGGTCATCGACTGCGCCCAGATGGCCGAGCCGTCGATGATGTTCAGATCGACATCCCCATAGACGAGGGCGCGTAGCGGCTTCGCCCGCTGTTGGTCGGTCACGTGTTTCCCTTCAAGACCCGTCCCCGGGGCCCGCCCGGGGACGCCTGCGCGGCCGCCGAGCCCGACGGAGCGGGGCGGACGCGGATGTATGGCCGCTGACTCTTCACTGGTGCGCGACGTTGCCGGCGTTGCCCGTTCAGCCCGCATCGGGTGTGCTCCCCACCTGTCCGGGCTCGGCCTCCCGATCGGTGTCCGGCTGGGGACCGAGGGCGAGCAGCCGCGCCCCGTGCCGGTTCCACACCCCCGGCTGCAGGCCGCGCCGGACCAGCTCGGTCCGGGCCAGATCCGGTTCGATGGCGCTGACGAAGACATAATCCTGGTCGGCCACGGCGTCGTCGAGGGCGCTGGCGCGGCCGTCGCCGTCCGCGGACGCCGAGGCGCCACTCCCCCACCAGGGCACCGCCGGGCCGACGGCGTCGGCGCCGGAGCACTCGGCGGCGCACAGCACGTCGGTGAGGAACGCCGCGCCTCTGGGCGCCCGCCACAGCGCGACCCACGGCGACGTCGCCTCGCGGGCCAGCGCCGCCCACGCGGCCGGGCCGGGCGCGCCGCCCGCATCGGCGTTCGTGTCGACCCCGCGCACGGTCCGCATCGGGATCCCGGCGGACCGCAGGCGCGCCACCCCGGCGAGGTGGTCGACGCCGTCCGGCAGCACGATCTCGGCCGGAGCGTACTCCTGCTTGAGGATGTCGTCGGCGAACGCGAGCGAGGTGATGTCGTCGGTCGGGACGGCGGTCACCGAAACCTGGCGGATCCGCAGCGAGGCCGACGGGCTACCGGAGCCGGGCGCGAAGTCGACCCGACCGAGGATGTCGGCGAGCCGGACGGGCGTGGCGTCGGTGAGGAACACGGAGCGCAGCACCAGCCGCAGCTCCTCGGAGCTGAGCGGACCGGCGGCCCGCACGCGGGCGAGCCCCTCGGCCGCCGCGCCCGAGCTCAGCGCCGACGCGTCGACCGGAACGCGATCCGGCGTGCGTCCGGTGTCCGCGGTGTCGCCGTCGGGCGCGCCGCCCAGCAGCAGGGCGCGGGCGCCGCACGCCATGGCGCGGTCGGCCAGGGCGGGGTCGTCGACGACCACGGTGGTGGCGGCGCGCAGCGTGGCCGGTTCCTCGGCCCACCCCGGGTCGGCGCGGCGCAGGTCGCCGTCCCGGACAAGCATGTCGACGAGCCGGTTGGCCACGACCCCGCTGTTGCCGACCGACGGCAGGTGGACGGGGTCGACTCGGCGCTCCGGTTCGGCCGCGATCGGGTTGAACCGGTGCAGGGGGACGCCGACGCCGCCGTCGTGGACGAGGCTGAAGGGCAGCGTGGTGAGCGCGGGCGGTGCGGGGGCGTCGTTGAGCAGGATCGACGGCACGCCGCGCGACGCGGCGGCCTCGACCACCCAGTGCAGCGCGCGGGTGCGGTCGCCGGAGGAGGGGTCGCCGACGTGGGCCCACAGGCTGCCGGTCGCCGCCGCGGAGGCCGAGACCAGGACGGCGTCGACGTCGACGGACTCGAACACGACCTGGGCGTCCTGCGGACGCAGCGCGATGACGCGCACGTAGGGCTCGATGGCGGCGTGCACCTCGGGCGAGAGCACCCCGGCGACGACGAGGCGGTCGTCGCGGTTGCCGATGTTCCCGGCGAGCAGCCGTGCCTCCTGGCGCTCGGCGTCATACGAGCGCACCGGCTGGGGCTTGCGCCGCCCGCCCGCGCTCTGCCGGGTGGTGCCGCTCTTGCGCCACAGCCGGAACAGGTCGCGCGGCAGCCGGACCAGGCCGCGTCCGGGCCGTTTGGCCGCCGCGGTCAGTGCCCGCCCGACCTGCAGGGACGTCGAACCTTCCAGGGCGGCGAGGCGGGCCTGCGCTTCCTGCAGCTGGGCCTCCCTCTCCGAGAGCGCCTGCCGCAGTTGTTCGGTCTGGCTCTGTTCACGCCGTTTCACGGGTGTCATCCTGCCTTGCGGTGTCGAACGATGGGGGATCGGTGGCGGGGTGCGCGTGTCATCGTGCCGCGGCACCGTTCGCCAGGATGGTGGCGATGCGTTCTCCGGCGTGGCCGTCCCAGAGCGGGGGGACGTCGGCCACGGTGGTGGTTCCGGTTCCCTTCCCCGCCAGGATCGAGCCGACCAGGCCGGGAAGCTCGGCGTCGACCACGAGCCGGTTGGTGCCGTGGGTGATGGTCACGGGGCGCTCGGTGTTGGGGCGCAGGGTCAGGCAGGGCACGCCGAGGATGGTGGTCTCCTCCTGCACGCCGCCCGAGTCGGTGATGACAGCGGTGGAGCCGCGCACGAGGGTGACGAAGTCGATGTAGCCGAGCGGTTCCAGCAGCCGCATCCGCGGGTGGCCGCCCAGGCCGGCCTCGTCGAACGCCCGGCGTCCGCGCGGGTGCACCGGCATGACCACGTCCACCTGGTCGGCGACCTCGTGCAGGCGCTTGGTCAGCCGGGCCACGGTCTCGGGATCGTCGACGTTGGCCGGGCGGTGCAGGGTCGCCGCGGCGTAGGTGTCCGGCAGCTCCAGGCGCTCGCGCAGCTCGGCGGTGTCGAAGCGGTCCAGGTTGCCCAGGAGGGTGTCGATCATCGGGTTGCCGACGAAGTGGATCCGGTCGTCCGCGACGCCCTCGCGGGCCAGGTGGCCGACAGCGTCGGGGCTGGTAACGAAGCAGATGTCGGAGAGCTGGTCGGTGAGGCGGCGGTTGACCTCCTCCGGCATGGTCCAGTCGAACGACCGCAGCCCCGCCTCCACATGGGCGACGGGGATGTGCAGCTTGGCCGCGACGAGCGCGGCGGCGACCGTGGAGTTCACGTCACCGTAGACGATGACGAGTCCGGGTGAACGCGAGATGAACTGCTGTTCCAGGCCCACCATGAGGGCGGCCGTCTGCTCGGCGTGCGAGCCGGACCCCACCCCCAGGTCGACGTCGGGCCGGGGCAGTCCCAGCTCGCGGAAGAAGATCGCCGACATCCGGTCGTCGTAGTGCTGGCCGGTGTGCACCACCGACTGCCGGACGCCCCGCTTCTCCAGGGCCGCCACCACGGGTGCCGCCTTCACGAAATTGGGTCGCGCACCGACGATGTGCACGACCTCGGCGGTCTCGGTCCCGACTGACGACATCACATTCCCTTCGAAGACGAATCGATCTTGACCGACGCTGGACGCCGTGGCGTCACCAGCAGGTCACTCCGGCGTGGTTCCATGTCCGACCGTGCGCAACATCCTGAAAGCGGCGACCTTCACCGCGACCCTGACCTGGCGGCACCTGCGGGCCGAACCCGCCCGTATGCCGCTGCTGGCCCTGCGGCTGCTGCCCGGGGGTGTCCGCGGACGCGTCCGCGCCACCGCAGGACGGCTCGGCACGCTGCCCCAGGCCTACGCCCTGTGGGACGCCGGCCGCCGCGACGCGACGCTGCGGGCCATCCGCGACGCCGCCACGACCGCCACACCCGGTTCGCTCGCCCGCATGACGGCGTTCGCGCTGGCCATCGAGGAACCCGTCCTGGCGGAGGAGCTGCTGGACCGGCTGCCCGAGGGTCCGCGCCGCACCCGGTTGGCGCACCGGTTGGACGTGACGACGGGACGCGCCGTCCCCGCCGACACCTCTGTCGATCTCCCCGAGCACCGGCACGACATCAAGGTAACGCCGAGGCAGAAAACGCGACGCGACGACACGATGAACGCTGGGAGATCCGCAACCGACGACCTCCGCGTGCTGCACGTCGTCACCAACGCGCTGCCGCACACGAACGCCGGATACACCCAGCGGACCCACCGCATCGCGCTCGGCCAGCGCGCCGCCGGGCTCGACCCGCACGTGGTGACGCGGCTGGGCTACCCGCTCACCAAGGGCGTCCCCGACGCCCGGCCCCGCGTGGATGTCGACGGCGTGCCCTACCACCGGCTGCTGCCGTGGATCGCCCCCGGCGACGACGCCCGGGCGCTGCGCGCGGGGCTGCGCCGCGCGGCCCCCCTGGTCGAGCGGCTGCGCCCGCGGGTGCTGCACGCGGCCAGCAACCACCTCAACGCCCGGCTGGCCCTGGGCCTGCGGGAGCGCTACGGCCTGCCGGTGGTCTACGAGGTGCGCGGGTTCCTGGAGGAGTCGTGGCTGTCGCGCGATCCCTCCCGCAGCGTGAACGACGCCTACTACCGGGCCGAGCGCGCCCGGGAGACGGCGTGCATGGAGGCGGCCGACCTCGTGGTGACGCTGGGTGAGACGATGCGCGCCGACATCGTGGCGCGCGGTATCGTCCCCGAGCGGGTCGTCGTGGTGCCCAACGCGGTGGACGAGGCGTTCCTGGACCCGCTGCCCGACGGGGCGGATCTCCGCCGTGAGCTGGGCATCGGCCCCGAGGACTTCGTGGCCGGGACGACCACCAGCTGCTACGGCTACGAGGGGCTCGACACGCTGGTGGACGCCGTGGCCGAGCTGCGCCGCCGCGAGGTTCCGGCGCACCTGCTGATCGTGGGCGATGGACCGGAACTGGGAGCGCTGCGCGAGCGGGCCGCGGCGGCCGGGCTGGGCGAAGCAGCGCACTTCCCCGGCCGGGTCCCGGCGGAGGCGGTCCGGCGCCACCACGCCGTCCTCGACGTGTTCGCGGTGCCGCGGCGCGACGCACGCGTCAGCCGGCTGGTCACCCCGCTGAAGCCGGTGGAGGCGATGGCTGGGGGCCTCCCGGTCGTGGCCAGCGACGTCGAGGCGCTGCGCGAGATCGTGGAACCGGGGATGACCGGTGAGTTAATTCCTCCGGACGACTCGGAAGGTCTAGCGGACGCGCTCGAAAAGCTGGCTTACAGTCGTGAAACGCGAGAGGAGTTCGGTCTCGCGGGCCGCCAGCGGGTCGGGAATGCCCGAACCTGGCGCGCGGCCGCCTACCGCTATATCGAGTCCTATGAGGCAGTAATCCGAAAAGTGTCCGAACCAGGCCACGGTCTGTAATCGCGGCAAACCGCGAAGTACCCTCGGGCATCTAGTCGGTATTTGGAAGTCCTCGTTCGTTCCTCGATATTCCGCACCGAAAAAGAGAACCCGAGGGGGACCCCCTGTGGATGTCGCTACCTCTACTTCCGACCTGGTCGTCATCGGCCTCGGATACGTCGGCCTGCCGCTGGCGCACGCGGCGAGCCGCGTCGGCCTCCAGGTCACCGGGCTCGACGTCAGCCCGGAGGTCACCGACGGGCTGAACGCCGGACAGTCGCACATCGACGACCTGGAGCCCGGCGACATCGCGGAGATGCTGGAGGCGGGGTTCCGCGCCACCACGGACGCCGACGTCCTGAGCGGCGCCCACACCATCGTCATCTGCGTCCCCACCCCGCTGTCCGACGAGGGCGGCCCCGACCTGGGCGCCGTCACGGCGGCTGCCCGGTCCGTGGCCGCGCGGCTGCGCCCGGGCACCCTGGTCATCCTGGAGTCGACCACCTACCCCGGCACGACCGAGGAGGTCGTGCGCCCGATCCTGGAGGAGTCCGGCCTGGTCGCCGGCGCCGACTTCCACCTGGCGTTCTCGCCGGAGCGCATCGACCCGGGCAACCCGGCCTTCGGCATCGCCAACACGCCCAAGGTGGTGGGGGGCATGACCGCGCGCTGCGGCGAACTCGCCGCCACCTTCTACGGCAAGTTCGTGAACTCCGTGGTCCAGGCGCGCGGCACCCGCGAAGCCGAAATGGCCAAGCTGCTGGAGAACACCTACCGGCACGTCAACATCGCGCTGGTCAACGAGATGGCGATCTTCTGCCAGGAGCTGGGCGTCGACCTGTGGGACGCCATCGCCTGCGCCTCCACCAAGCCGTTCGGCTTCCAGGCGTTCTACCCCGGTCCCGGCGTCGGCGGACACTGCATCCCCATCGACCCGAACTACCTGTCCTACAAGGTCAAGACGCTGGGCTACCCGTTCCGGTTCGTGGAGCTGGCCCAGGAGATCAACGCGCGGATGCCCACCTACGTGCTGCAGCGCGCCCAGGAGCTGCTCAACGACAGCGGGCTGGCGCTGTCGCGGTCCAAGGTGCTGCTGCTCGGCGTCACCTACAAGGCCGGCATCGCCGACCAACGCGAGTCCCCGGCCCGCCCGGTGGCCCGGAAGCTCGCGGCCAAGGGCGCCGCGCTCACCTACCACGACCCGCACGTCGAGGAGTGGTCCGTCAGCGGCGAGCAGGTTCCGCGCGCCGAAAACCTGGAGCAGGCCCTGGCCGACGCCGATCTGACCATCCTGCTCACCGACCACCCCGACTACCGGCCCAAGCTGCTCACCGAGCGCGCCCGGCTGCTGCTCGACACCCGCGGCGTGCTGCGCCGCCTCGACCCCGCCGAGACCGACGGCCGCCGCACCACCAGCCCGATCACCCGCGACGGCATCCAGGTCCTCTAGCGGGTCGTCCAGGACGCCCGCACAGCGTTCCCCGGCCCCGGCCCGACAACGGGGCCGGGGCCGTCGGCGTCCCCACCATCCCCGAGGAACTCCCCGCACCGAAAGCGAGAAATCGCCAAAATTTGGGGCGATTTGACCCTGCGGTGAACACCCCCATGCCGGGCCGTATCCGGGTTTTCCCGCCGCACCCGGCGAAGTCAGTACAAGGTCATTCACCCCACTCACGTCTGTCCGTAACCCGACTTTTCACCTGTTGTTTCCCTGGCTGCTTAGCGTGGCAGGCGGACATTCGCACCTTTTCGCGCGAATGTTGGTCCAGGCCCCTTTGTGGCTACAAGAAGCAGGTGAAGTCGGATATGCACGCTGTTGTGGCCACTGTGGTCCACCATCCGGAGGACGCGCGCATCCTGCACCGCCAGATCCGCGCCATGCTGGACGCCGGGCACAGCGTCACCTATATCGCGCCGTTCCGCGAACGCGGCGTCACGCCGTGGTCGGACCTGACCGCCATCGACGTGCCCAGGGCGGCGGGACGGCGGCGGGCGCGGTCGCTGCGGGCGGCCCGGCGCCTCCTGGCCGAACACGCGCCCAGCGCCGATGTCCTGCTCTTCCACGACCCCGAGCTGCTGCTCGCGCTGCCCAGGAACCGTCCGGTGACCGTCTGGGACGTGCACGAGGACACCGCGGCCTCGGTGCTGACCAAGCCGTGGCTGCCCCGCCCGCTGCGCCGCCCGCTGGGGCCGCTCGTCCGCGCGTGCGAGCGGCGCGCCGAGCACCGGATGCACCTCATCCTGGCCGAGGAGGGCTACCGCGACCGGTTCGAGCTGCCGCACCCGGTCGTCCCCAACACCACCTACGTCCCGGAGCGCCCGGGCCGCCAGCCCGGCACCGACCGCGTCGTCTACCTGGGGCAGCTGTCGGCCGCGCGCGGCGCCGCCGAGCTGGTGGAGCTCGGTCGGCTGCTGCGTCCGCGCGGCGTGCGGGTCGAGGTGATCGGCGCCGCCGACCCGGAGATCCGGCCCATGCTCCGCCAGGCCCAGCAGGACGAGGCGATCCGCTGGTACGGGTTCGTCCCCAACGACCAGGCGCTGCGCATGGTCAGCGGCGCGATGGCCGGGATCTGTATGCTCCAGGACACCCCGAACTACCGGCACTCGCTGCCCACCAAGGTCGTCGAGTACATGGCGCACGGCCTGCCGGTCATCACCACCCCCAACCCCGTGGCCGCGGAGCTGGTCTCCGGCCGCCCGGAGGGCGACTGCGGAATGGTGGTGCCGTTCGGCGACGCTGTGGCGGCCGCCGAGGCGGTGCTGCGGCTGCGCTCGGACCCGCCGCTGCGCCACCGGTTCGCGCGCACCGGCCACGAGATCGCGCGGGCGGCCTTCCACTGGCCGGTCCACGCCGACGTGTTCGTCCGCCAGCTGGAGGAGTGGGCCAAGGCCACGCCGGGCCACCAGCGGCAGATGGTCGGCGACACGGAGCAGGTCCCGCGGCAGAGCACGGTTCCACCCACGCCGCAGCGGCTTCCGGTGGTGGACGCCGCGATCCCCGACACCACGGCCTGAGCCGTTGTGTGGAGTGTGCCACACGCACCCGCGACCCCGGAATAGTTTCCCAGGAAGACGAGTTGGGCTCGATTGACCGTGAAGGCCACGGTCCCCGCGATCCACGAGGGATGCCATGAGCGAGACCGCCGAGCTGCTCGAACTCTCCAAGGAAGCCCAGGACCTCCTGTTCCGCGACGCGCGCACGGTCGGTGCCTTCACCGACGAGCCCGTCACCGAGGAGCAGGTCCGGGCCATCCACGACCTGGTCAAGTACGGCCCGACCTCCCTGAACACCCAGCCGCTGCGCGTGACGCTGGTGCGCTCGGCCGAGAGCCGCGAGCGCCTGGTCCAGCACATGGCCGAGCCGAACCAGGAGAAGACGCGTACGGCACCGCTCGTCGCGATCCTCGCCTACGACACCGCGTTCCATGAGAGGGGCGAGGAGGTCTTCCCCGGGCGCGGGGAGATGATCAAGGGCATGTTCGCCGACGAGGCGGCCCGCGACACCAACGGGCGGCTCAACGCGACGCTGCAGATCGCCTACGTGCTGCTCGGCATCCGTGCCGCCGGTCTGGCCGCCGGACCGATGACCGGCTTCGACGCCGCGGGAGTGGACCGGGAGTTCTTCGCCGACGGCTCCCGGAAGAGCCTCGTCGTGGTGAACATAGGCACGCCCGCCGAGGGGCAGCCGCCCTTCCCGCGCCTCCCCCGCTTCGAGTACGACGAGGTCGTCACCGAGGTGTAGGGCACAACCGCCACCCGTGCCCCTTCCGTTGATCTCGGAGATATTGGGGTCTCAGCGTCGATTTTTCCCCCAATATCTCCGAGATCAACGGAAGGGGCCGAGCGTCCTCAGATGATCGGCGGACGGCCGGTGCGGGTCATCCGCCAGGCGGTGGACCACTTCATCGGCGCGCGCCGCCCGGCATCCTCGCGCCACCCCTCCATGAAGCCCCGGCACCACGCGCGCAGCGCGGCACCGTTGCGTTCCCGCAGGACGGTGATGCCCACCCAGGTCGCCAGGTAGATGGCCGCCAGCGTCCAGGGCAGGTTGCGCCGGGCCAGCCAGACCCGGTTGCGGGCGTTGAGGCGGTAGAAGTTCTCGTGCCGGGTCGGCGCCACCGCCGGGTGGTACATCACGGCCTCGGCGTCGTAGACGATGTGGAAGCCGGCGTCCATGATCCGCCAGGCGAGGTCGGTCTCCTCGTGCGCGTAGAAGAACTCGCCGGGCAGCCCCCCGCCCTGCTCGAACGCGGTGCGCCGGATCGCGCACGCGCCCCCGAGAAAGGTGGTGACCCGGCTGGAGCGCTGCGAGTCGCCCACACGCAGCCGCGGCACGTGCCGCCGCTGGTCGGGGCCGCCGTCGGGGTCGGCGATACGGAAGGAGATCGCGCCCAGGCCGGGATCGGCGGCGAACGCGTCGTGCACGTGCCGGGCGAGATCGGGCGAGCGGTACCAGCCGTCGTCGTCGAGGAACAGGATGATGTCGCCGCGGCACTCCTGGACGCCGAGGTTGCGGCCCTCAGGGATGCCCACGTTCTCCGGAAGCCGCACCTCGGCCACGCCCTTGGGCAGTTCCGGCAGGTCGGCGCCGTTGCCGACGACGATGACGTCGATGTCGACGCCCTGCTGCTCGAACACGCTGTTGATCGCGCGGCGCAGTTCGGCCGGACGGTTGCCCATCGTCAGCAGCACACAGGAGATCTTCATCTTCTGTATACCTCCCCGACCAGCACCGTCCAGGCTGCCGTCAACTGTACGGGAGGCGACGCCTTCGGCCGGCGTCAGGTCGGAGGGCTCCCGCCCGGGGGCGGAGCCCGACGCGGGGGCCTTGGAGGAAGCGGGACTACTCATGAGAACCGTTCGTGAACGTCAGGAGACACAGGTCTGAAGCGTTGACCATCGCATGGTGAGGCTAACCGAGAGATAAAAGCGATGCTCACAGCTCGTGTGCAGATTATACGGAGCGTGACCATGGATGATCTCGGATTTCGGGAAAGACGCCGGTCCCGCCATGGCGGGACCGGCGCCGGTGTCAGGAGAGGCGGCGCGAGGCCAACACACTGACCAGGTGCAGCACGGTCTGCAGCGCGGCCACGGCGACACAGGCGACCACGAGCACCTGCGTGGCCAGCAGGTCGCCGCGGACCGCGTCGACGATCGCGACGACGACCACCAGCAGCGACAGCTCCACCGCCTGGATGACGCGGTGGAAGCGCAGCGCCGCGGCGGCCTTGCGGGCCAGGCTCAGCCCGGCCGAGCGCGGCGCCAGGGCCGAGTCCGGGATCTTCTCCGGCAGTCCGGCCTTGGCGCGGGCCACGACGACGTTGTCGGTCTCGACCTTGATGAGCGCGGCGCCCAGCGCCGCGGCCATCCCGGCGACCACCCACCCGCCGGCCCCGAACTCGCCCTGGGCGCGGATGCCCAGGCCGATCAGCAGCGCGATCTCGGACAGGTAGTGCCCGATGCGGTCGAGGTAGATCCCGGCGACACTGGTGCGCCCGGTGTAGCGGGCGACCTCGCCGTCGGAGCAGTCGAGGAGCAGGTAGACCTGGATGAGCACGGCGGCGGCCAGCGCCGACCACAGCCCGCCGAAGGCGAGCGTGACCCCGGCCAGCACGCCGCACGCCATCATCAGGTAGGTGATGGGGTTGGGTGGGACGCCCAGCCGGACGAACACCGTGCTCACGTACGGCGAGATGTCCCGCATGTAGAGGCGGCCCGCCCAGTGCTCCTCGTTGACGCGCTCCTTGATGCCCTCGGGCTGTCCTCCCGCGCGGACCTCAGCGACCGAGGGTTTCGACATACTCACCGACGCTCCGTCGAATCTCGTCATCCGCCAGGGCCAGATGCTCCAGGATGGTGTAGCGGCCCGGCCGGGTCGAGGGGGCGTAGGCCACCGCGCGCGCGAAGGCCTCCTCGTCCAAGCCGACATCGCCCGGGAGGATGGGCAGCTCGTGCCGGAGCAGGCAGGCGCGGATGTCGCGCATCCGCTGCTCGCCCTCGCCCAGGTACTTCTGCCGCAGGAAGTAGGTGAACAGAGCGCCGATCCCGGCCAGCTCACCGTGGTTGCTGGTGCCCGGGAACAGCTGGTCGATGGCGTGCAGCACCTCGTGGCAGCCGCCGCTGGCCGGGCGGCTCGACCCGGCGACCGACATGGCCATGCCGCTGAGCACCAGCGCCTCGGCCAGGACGGTGAGGAACTCCTGGGACTCCACCGAGTCCGTCCGGTGCAGCAGGGCTTCGGCGGCCATCCGGGCGAAGGTGACGGCCATGCCGTCCACGGGTTCGCCCTGCTCACGCCCGGCCAGCTCCCAGTCGGCGATGGCCGAGAAGTTGCTGATGGCGTCGCCGATGCCCGACCGCACGAGGCGCTGCGGGGCGGCGCGGACGTAGTCCACGTCGATGACCACGGCGATGGGCATGCTGACGCCGTAGGAGCCCTTGCCGCTTTCGTGTTCCAGCGAGGCGGTGGGGGAGGCGATGCCGTCGTGGGCCAGATTGGTGGCCACGGCGACCATGGGGATGCCCGCCATGGACGCGGCGAACTTGGTGACGTCGATGGTCTTGCCGCCGCCGATGCCGGCCACGGCCTCGTAGTGGCCGGACCGCAGCTTCTTGCCGAGCTCGGTGGCGACGTCGATGCTGCCGTTCTCGACCCGGAAGACCTCGCAGTTGGGGAGGTCGAGGTCGGCCGCGATCTGGGCGCCCTGTCCGGGGCCGACCGCGACCGCGACGCGTCCCTCAGTGGCGATCCGGCGGTCGGCGAGGACCGCTCCGAGGGAGGAGATGGCCCCCCGTCGGACGTCGATCGTCAGGGGGGAAGGGAGCATCCGGGCTAGTAGCGGCATGCGATCTCCCGGGCGCGGTTCAGGTCGTCGTGGTCGTCCACCTCGACCCAGTCCACCTTGCCGATCGGAGCGATGGCGACCTTCTCGCCGCGGTTCACCAGCTCCTGGTAGCCGTCCTCGTAGTACAGCTGCGGGTCGCGCCCCCAGGTGGCCTTCAGGGCGTCGGCCAGGCGGTCGCCCAGCGAGCCCTCGATGAGGGTGGCGCCGATGTACTCGCCCGCGGCGGTGGCGGGGTCCATGAGCTTGGTGATGCCCTGCAGGTGCCCGGCGGAGTCCAGGGTTACCTTCATCTCCTCGTCGGCGAGAGTTTTGACGTTGTCCACCGCCAGGAGGAGCTCCGGCCCCCGGGCGGCGAGTAGCGTCTCCTCAACGCTCACCGGGTGCACGGTGTCGCCGTTGACGAGGAGGACGCCTTCGGAGAAGTACTCGCGCGCGGTCCACAGGGAGTAGGCGTTGTTCCACTCCTCGGCCTTGTCGTTGTAGCAGAGCGTCAGCTTGACGCCGTGGCGGCGCTCCAGCGCCTCCTTGCGCTCCTCGACCGCCTCGGCGCGGTAGCCGACGACGACGACAACGTCGGTCAGCCCGGCCGCGGCGAGGTTGCGCAGAGAGATGTCCATGATGGTGGTGTCGTCACCATCGACCGGCACGAGCGCCTTGGGCAGCGTGTCGGTGTATGGGCGCAGACGGCGGCCCGCTCCTGCGGCCAGAACCATACCGAGCATGTACGCGCCTTCCTCCTTAACCGGTGGAGGCGTCCATGCCTCCACGTTCGTTTCGCGGAACATCCGCCAGGGTCGTGACGGGGGTTGCGAGCCAGCTCCTCGTGGCCTCTCCGACGAGCAGCACCACCAGGTAGCCCGCGAGCACGCCGTAGGCGAACGGCAGCCAGCCGAGCACACCGCCGCAGGCGATGAACAGCATCCGGCCGTCCCAGCCCAGCATCGCTCTGGTGGCCCAGGCGGGTGGGCGTACGCCGCAGCCGGGCCGGCGCACGGCGTCGCGATGGTGCAGTACGACCGCAGTCAAGAGTACGAACACCAGTGGACCCGGCACACCGGATCCGTAGCCGAGCGCGAGTAGGTAAAGGTACTCGGTTCCGCGCAGGACCGGCGGGACCATCCAATCAAATCGCCCATCGTGTGGATGCCCCGACGCCACTCCCGCGAGCAGGAGGGCGGCGGCCGGTGCGAACAGGGTAATGCCTGACAAGCGTCCAAGACCGGCGAGCAGCAGCACTCCCACCACCAGCGCACCGGCCAGAGCCGGGAGCAGCGGGGGGAGCGCTCCGGCGCCGAACCGGCCGAACGCGACGCTAAGGTGACCATCGTCACGAAGAACTCGCAGGTCAACCGCGCTATACCAGCGCGGCCGCAGTGACGCGACCATGTTCTCCGATCACCCTATCCCGCCTCGGCGTGGACCGGCTGGTCCACGACCTCGGCCGCGACCGCCACACCGCAACCGACGATCAGTGCGATGAACGTCACCCGAGGGTCCCAAATCGTTATCGTCAGTGCCACCGTCGCGAACCGGGCGGCCTGGGGAAAGGCCAGGAGGCGACGCGCCGCGGTGGGTGGCGGAGTACCGGCGCTCACCGCCGCTGGGGCGTCGGGTCGCGGCGGACGCTCCCGCCGGTCGTCCCGGTCTGCCCCGCTGCCGCCCTCGCCGTCAGCGGTGGCGCTCGTGGCGGTGCCGAACAGCTCCGCGGTGAGCGTCGGGTCGCTGGGCGAGCGGTCGGCGGTGGTGCCGCTGGGATCGACGGCGTCGATGAGCGACACGCTGACGCAGCCGCCGCCGCGCGGCTGAGCGGGCACGACCACCCCCTGGGGCGGCCCGCTCAGGTCGGGGCGGGCGCGGTGCGCGGCCACCACCGAGTCGCGCAGTGCCACCGCGATGAGCGTGCCGGCGGCCCACCCCCAGGCGTCGGGGACGCCCGACAGCGTCCCCGCGATGGCCAGCCCCAGGTAGACGATGTACTCGCGCAGCCGCGACAGCATGGCCGTCAGCCATGCCTCCAGCGCGTCACGCCGCTCCCCCACCAGCTCCCCGGCGACGGCATCGGTGCACAGGGCGGCGGCGAGGAACAGGGAGCCGATGAGGGCGCCCCGCGGGCCCGGCTCGGTGAACCAGACGGCGGCCGGCACGGTGAGGACCAGGCCGATTCTGCCCAGCCCGGAGGGAGTGAGGTGGGCGCGTCGCGCCCAGCGCGCGCCGGGACGCGACAACGGGCCGAGCCAGTGGTCGGTCAGTGCGGCGGCTTTGGCCATGGTCGTGCCCCTCCCCGAGCGGCCCTGCGCAGAACCGTGACCCAGGATGCCGCGCCAGGCAATCATCGCCACGCGGAATTCCCGGAGAAAAGAGGGAAAACCGGTCCCGCACGTCCAGCCGGGGCGCGCGGAGGAGGGCGCCGGAATCAGGCCGCCTGGCCGCCGCCTTCGGACTTCTTCTTGTCCTCGGCGGCCTTCTTCTTGGCGTCGAGCTCGGCCTGGGTGTCGGCGTTGTAGGCGTCCAGCGCGCTCTTGATGTCGGAGTCGAGCGCGACCGACCCGTCCTTGATGTAGAGGCCGCGGTTGCAGAACCGCTTGAGGTCGGCCTCGCTGTGCGAGACCAGCACCATGGTGCGGTGGTTCTCCAGCATCTCCTCGATCTTGGCGTAGCACTTGCGCTTGAACGCCTTGTCGCCGACGGCCAGCACCTCGTCGACGAGCATGACCGGGTGCTCCAGCTGGGAGATGAGCGCGAAGCCGAGGCGCACCTTCATCCCGCTGGAGTAGTGGCGCACCGGCATGTCGATGTAGCCCTCGCGGATCTCGGCGAAGTCGACGATCTCGTCGAACTTCTCCTCGATCGTCTTGGGGTCCATGCCGTGCAGCGAGCCCACGAGGTGGACGTTCTCCCGGCCGGTGAGCTGGTCGGAGAAGCCCGCGCGCAGCTCCAGCAGCGGGGCGACCTTGCCGCGCACGGCGACCCTGCCCTCGTCGGGGATGAGGACGCCCGCGATCAGCTTGAGCAGCGTGGACTTGCCCGTGCCGTTCTTGCCGACGATCCCCACGCAGTCGCCGCGGTCGATCTCGAAGGAGACGTCGCGCAGCGGCCAGAAGTCCGCTCCGGCCGCGTTGGGGTCGCGCTTCTTGCCGTGGATGAACATCTCGCGCAGGCTGCGCTTGCGCCGACGGTTCACCGCGAACTTGACGCCGAGCCCCTTCGCCTCGATGACCGGCTGCGCCATCACAACTCCTTCAGGACGGACATTTCCAGACGCCGGAACGTCGAGTACCCGATGATGAACATGATGACCGCGCCACCGATGGCACCCCCCAGGGCGATCGACGACGGGGTACCGACCGGGAACCAGACGGACTGGTGCATCTGGAAGATCCCGACGAGCGGATTGAGCTGGTACACAACCTTGAACCACCCTGGCGCGGCCCCGCTGTCGAGCACCAGGCTGGCCGGATACACGACGGCGGACGCGTAGAACAGCACCCGGTTCAGGATACGCACGATCCGCTCG
Organism: Nocardiopsis gilva YIM 90087; assembly: GCF_002263495.1. NCBI lineage: Bacteria > Bacillati > Actinomycetota > Actinomycetes > Streptosporangiales > Nocardiopsidaceae > Nocardiopsis > Nocardiopsis gilva. Next base: position 5,601,954 of record NZ_CP022753.1, read on the forward strand.
ATGTCGCGCAGCAGCACGTTGACGGAGGACAGCAGCAGCGTCACGCCCAGCGTGAACAGGAACTGCACGGTCAGCGCCAGCGGCAGCCAGACCAGCAGGCCAATCCCCCAGGTGCGCCCGCCCAGGACGAACACGAAGAGCAGCAGGACCGGCCAGGTGAACAGGTACTCCACGAACTTCGTGGTGACCACCGCGAGCGGGAAGATCTCCCGCGGCACCTTCATCGTCGTGATGAGCTTGGAGTGGCTGATGAGCGCCCGCGGCGCCTCACCCAGCGACGCGCTGAAGGACAGCCAGGGGAGCAGCCCGCAGATCAGGAACAGCATGTAGCCGCCGGGCGCGTCCGGCCCGCCGGGCGTACCGCGGTCGGCGTTGAGCAGCACACCGAAGACGAGGAAGTAGACCCCCGACATCGCCAGCGGTTCCAGCATCGACCAGGCGTAGCCCAGGACCGACTGCTGGTACTTGACCTTCAGGTTGCGTCTCACCAGGAGGCCTACGACCTGCCGGTTCTGCCAGACGGCCAGCGCCCTCGACGCCACCGCCACCTCCTCGGGGATACTCAACACAGACTCGGAAACTATGAAACATGGAACACAGGACCACGGTGTGCACGCGCCGACGGCCTGCCGACGGCGGCGCCACTCACAACGGGGACGGACACCGGCGCGATCCGGGCCGGGCCTGCCTGTGGGGGACCGCGGACCCACCGCAACGATCAACGCCGCGGTCCCGCGGGGCATGGGGCCAGGGGCTCTGGTCGACCACAGCCCTCGAGGCGCGCCCCCGGTCTCGGCGCCCTGATCCTGTCACAACCGAGGACAACCGGGAACCCATTCAGGCGTCCTCAGCGTACCCGCGCTACCGGAAGGATGGTTCAACCAGGGCGTATTGTCACGCGCTGTCCGGCCATCGTTGGCGGATCGAGAGCCGGAGGGAGCCGACGCGATTCCGCTAACCTCGGCAGACGAGCCCCCGTGCCGCCACCCCCGGCCCGCCGGGTGCTTCCCCGCAGACAGGTGACGAGAGGTCGAGCGATGCCGACTGAGACCGCCCCCGGACCCGCATCCGGCGGACGGACCCGCCCCCGTGTGACCGCAGCCGTCCTGGCCGGCGGAACGGGGACCCGTATGGGGGGAGAGCTCCCCAAGCAGCTGCTGCCCCTGGCGGGGCGACCGATCATCGAGCATGCCATCGCGGCGTTCTGCGCGGCGCCGGACGTCGACGACGTCATCGTGGTGATGGTCGAGGAGCAGGTGCCCGAGGTCGAGAAGATCGTGGCCGACGCCGGGCTCGGCAGCGGCACGGGCGGCAAGGTCACGGCGATCCTGCCGGGCGGCGCCACGCGCACCGCGTCGTCCCACACCGCCCTGCGGGCGCTCGACGCCCGCCCCGGAACCGACCTGGTCCTGCTGCACGACGCCGCGCGTCCGCTGGTCTCCGCGGGCACGATCCGCCGCTGCGTCGGCGCGCTCGCCGAGGTCGGCGCCGCCGGGGTGGCGGTGCCCTCCTCCGACACGGTCGTGGCGGTCGAGCCGGGCGCGTCGGGCGGCGAGGCCATCCGCGACGTCCCGCCCCGCACCAGCCTGCGCCGGATGCAGACCCCCCAGGGCTTCCGGTTGGACGTGCTCCGCCGCGCCTACGAACTGGCCCTGGCCGACCCCGGCCTGGTCGCCACCGACGACTGCGGCGTGGTGCTGCGCTACCTGCCCGACGAGGAGGTCCGCGTCATCGAGGGTGAGGAATCCAACATCAAGGTGACCAACCCCGGCGACGTCGAGATCGCCGAGGTCCTGCTGCGCCTGCGCGACGCAGGGGGGGCGTCATGAGCGGCGTCTTCACCGCGACCGAGGTCATCGGGCACCGCGGGGCCGGCCGCACCGCCGCAGGCGAGGAGCGGGAGAACACCATCGCCTCCTTCCTCGCCGCGGTCGAGCAGGGCGCCGCCTGGATCGAGATCGACGTCCGCCGCAGCGCCGACGACGGGCTGCTGGTCCACCATGACGCGGCCCTGCCGGACGGGCGCCCCATCATCGACCTCCCGGCCGCGGAGTGCCGGTCCGCCGGACTGGTCACGCTCGACGAGGCGATCGCGGCCGTCCCCGAGCACATCGGCCTGGACGTGGACGTCAAGACGGTGATGGAGGACGCCGCCGACCCACCCGGTCGGCGCACCATGTCGCTGCTGCTTCCGGCCCTGCGGCGGGAGGCGCGGCGGCGCCGGATGTTCGTCTGCTCCTTCGACCCGGGCGCGCTGCTGGCCGTGCACGCCGAGGCGCCGGAGATCCCCACGGCGTGGATGCCGTTCGTCCGCAACCCGCTGGACCAGGCGGTCGCCGGGGCGGCCGGGCTGGGGTGCGCGCTGGTGGCCATCGACGCCCGCTCGTTCGGTCTGACCGGCGACGCCCCGCGGCCGGGACGCCGCGAGGTCGCCTACACGGTCGACGTCGCGCACCGGGCCGGGATGGAGGTCATCTCCTGGTGCCCGGACCCGGTGGACGCGGCGCGGTTCGCCGACGACGGCGTCGACGCCGTGGTCGTGGACGATGTGTCCGGCGTGGTCGCGTCCTTGGAAGCGCGCCGCGCCCATCGTTGATCTCGGGGATATTGGGGTAAAAACCGGCCGTGAGACCCCGATATCCCCGAGATCAACGCAACGGTCAGGCGTTGGCGCGCTTGGCCCGCGCGGTGCGGGAGTCCGCCCCCAGCCCGGGCGGGCTGGTGAGGAAACCGACGCCCCAGGCCATGTGCATCGTGGCGAGTGCCACGGGGATGGCCGGCCACGCCTTGGGGGGCAGGCCCCGGCCCAGCGGCAGCGATGCGGCGAGGATCGCGGCGATGTAGCCGCCCGGGATGATCCAGGCGGGCCAGAAGGCGAACCCGGCCACCAGTCCGACCAGGATGGCGGTGACCGCGACCGGCGCGGCGAGGTAGCGGAGGTTGATCGTGCCCTTGTGCTGGCGGGCCACCACCCGGCGCCAGCGGCCGTAGTGGAAGTACTGCCTGGCGAGCCCCTTGGCATTGGGCCGCGGCCGGTAGGAGACGCGCATCCGCGGCTGGAACCACACGACACCGCCGGTGCTGCGGATCCGGTGGTTCATCTCCCAGTCCTGGGCGCGCAGGAACGCCTCGTCGTACCCCTCCACCCGGTCGAGCGCCGACCTGCGGAAGACACCCAGGTAGACGGTGTCGGCGGGGCCGCCCTCGCCCCCGGTGTGGAAGCGCGCGTTGCCCACGCCGACCTTGGAGGTCATGGCGGCGGCCACGGCCTGCTCCCAGGGGGTCTCGCCCTCGGCTGCCATGATGCCGCCGACGTTGTCCGCGCCCGTCTCCTCCAGTGTCTCCACGGCCACGCGCAGGTAGTCCGACGGCATCATGGCGTGGCCGTCGATGCGGGCGACGATGGAGTTGGAGGAGGCGTGGATCGCCGCGTTGAGCCCGGCCGGGGTGCGGCCGGTGGGGTTGGCCACCACCTTCACGCGGGGGTCGGCGGCGGCCAGCGCGTCGGCCACCTCCTGGGTGCGGTCCGTCGACGGTCCGACGGCGAGCACCACCTCGAGCTCGCCCGGGTACTCCTGGGCGAGGACGTGCCGCACGGCGGCCTCAAGGTGGCGCTCCTCGTTCAGGATGGGCATGACAACCGATACGGCAGGCCAGGTCACGGTCGCTTCCAAGTGGTCACCAGGGGGCTGTTCACGGGAGAAGTCCGCCATCGGGTCTGCCATCGCGGCGCGGGGACCCGGGGTCGGCGTGCTTCGCAGATAACGGTACCGGCAGTTCCGGCCGGTTCCGGCCCTGCTCACCGGTCGGCCCGCCGCTGGTGGGCCGCGGCCGCGCGCTGCCCGCCCCCTGCCCGCGCCCACGTGGCGGACCATCCTCCTCCGATCCGATCGCTGTTGCCGCGTACCGGGCGACAACACGCCGAGGACCGACATCCGGTGACCCATCGGTGGATTGGGTGACAACCTAGGGAAGCCAAGAACCGGGGGCGACACGCGGGTGTCGGGGAGGGGACGCATGAGCGAGCGGCAGGACGGGCCGGAATTCCGCCGGGTGCGTTCGGCGCCTACGCCGCCCGCGTCGCCGCCTCACACCACCCGGACACGTCACACTATGGCACTGCCCAGCCGTGCGGCACGCCGAAAGCAGTGGGCGCTGCTGGCCGCCGGGACGATGTCGGTGATCGTCCTGCTGGCCTCGGTCGCCGCGTGGGGGCTGACCGGCTGGATGTCCGGCCAGCTGAACCGGTTCGACGTGTTCGGGGGGCTGGGCGGCGACCGCCCGGACCCCGGCCCCAAGGGCGCGGTCAACGTCCTGCTGATCGGCTCCGACAGCCGCGCCGAGGTGGGCGACGGAAAGAAGCTGGGTGTGGGCCACGTGGAGGGGCAGCGCTCCGACACCATGATGCTGGTCCACCTGAACCACGACCGCGACCGGATCACCGTCGTCGGCATCCCCCGCGACTCCTGGGTGGACGTTCCGGGACACGGCAAGAACAAGATCAACGCGGCCTACCAGTTCGGCGGCCCGCAGCTGACCGTGCGGACCGTGGAGTCGCTGACGCGGGTGCGCATCGATCACTACGTCGAGGTCGACTTCACCGGGTTCGTCGACGTCGTGGACGCGCTCGGCGGTATCGAGGTGTGTCTGCCCGAACCGATCTCGGACCCCAAGGCCAACCTGGACATGGACGCGGGCACCCACAAGGTGGACGGCACCCAGGCGCTCGGCTTCGCCCGCACCCGCAAGACCGCGGGCGGCGACCTCGACCGCATCGACCGGCAGCAGCAGGTCATGTCGGCACTGCTGGACAAGGCACTGGACTCGAACACGCTGAGCGATCCGGGCCGGTTCACCGCCTTCCTCGACAGCGCGCTCAGCTCGATCACCGTCGACGAGGGCCTGGACACCACGACCATCAACGAGCTCGCCAACCAAATGCGCGACATCGGGCTGGGCGACGTCTCCTTCACCCAGGTCCCGCTGGACGACACGGCCTACTGGACGCCGCGCGGCGACGTCGCGGTCACCTGGAACCGCACGGCCGCCAACGTCATGTTCGCGCAGATCGCCGCGGACAAGCCGGTCACCGAGCCGGAGAAGAAGGGACGGCCGGGGGTGGACGAGCCGAGCGCCGGTGACATCCGCGTGCAGATCTTCAACGGGACCGGCACGCCGGGCCAGGGAGGCAGGGCCAGCGCGGCGTTCCGCGACGCCGGGTTCCAGGTGCCGGGGACGGCGCAGAACTGGTCGTCCAAGGACGTCTCGACGACGTTGGTGCGGCACTCCCCGAAGCGGAAGAAGGCGGCCGAGGCCGTCGCCGATGTCATCCCCGACGCCAAGTTGCAGGAGGACCCCACACTCGGCGAGGAGGTGCAGGTGGTGATCGGCTTCAACTACGCGGGAATCGACGCGCCCGATGCACCCCCGGCCCCGACGCCGTCGGCCACCCCGAGCGCGGGCGAACGCGGCGAGGTCCACACCTCCACCGCCAAGGACAACGTCTGCTCCCCATAGTCTGCTCCGCATAGGCGGATCGGAGGGGCGAGCGCGCCCCGCGGATACCGGCGCGCGCCGGTATCCTGAAGGCCCTAGGCCGAATTGGGACGGGGCCAGGTACCGAGCCGCGAGGAGGCCTCATGTTGCGCCACCTGATCGGGCTGGTGATCGGTCTGATCGTCGCTCCCCTGCTGTGGCTGGGCGTCGCGTGGGCGGCCACCGCCATCGAACCGGTCCTGCGAGGGGAGGGCTTCGGAGCCCCAATGGTGTTGCCCGCGGTCGGCGTGCTGATGCTCGTCGGGGTGATCTGCGGGTTCCTCGCCGGTACGCGGATGTCGCCCCTGGCGGCGCTCGTCTCCGGCGGACTGATCCTGGCCTTCTACCTGTGGCCGGTGGTGAACCCCGCCTCGGCCAACGCCGTTCTGTCCGGATGGATCGACCAGGGCACCTTCATGCACCCCGTGGGTGCGGCGCTGCCGATCGCGCTTCCACTGGGCACCCTGCTCTTCATCTCCGCACTGGCGCCCTCGCGCTGGCGGCGGTCCGCGGCGCCGGAGTCCGTGCCGGTGGCACCGGCCGCCCCCGCGGACGAGCCCGGATCCGCTCCGGGTCCGCACGGCCCCGGCCGCCATGCCCGGGACACAGAGCCCGGCACAGGCGCGGCGGGCCTCGGCCACTCCGGGCCGGGCGCGCTGGAGTCCGATGTGCCGATTCCGCCGCCGTCGCCCCATGCCGATGCCGGCGGAGATGCCAAGACGACCCTTCCGTTCCGCCGGAACTCCGCGACCGGCGCGGCGGAGCCCGATGAGGAGACGCCGCCGGAGTCCACGTCGCGCACCCGCCTGTTCGGCAGGGGCGACCGCCCCTGACCGCCGCACCAGGGCGGGCCGTCACGACTCGCCCTGCCACCGGGGCGTTGCGCGCCTACCCACAGGTAACCTCGGGCTCGACGACGCACCCCCGAACTGCCACAATTCATCGCACGAGATGACGAACCACGCATCCCCGTGCGCCATCCATACCGTCTTGAGATCTCCTACGGGTTGTACCGGGCGCGTCCTACGGCTATGTGAGAACTAACGGACGCAACCGATCGGCGGCGCTCAGGGACGCACAATGCGGGAAATCGACCGACCGCGGAACACCATCGCTGACACCCCGCCCCACCACGTGACACCGCTCCCCCAATACGGCCCGGGGACCGCTCATCCCCAGGCCCATCAGGCGTCGCACCGGTACTACCATGCCAAGGCCGGTTCACCTGAGCGCACCCAGGCGATCGAACACGCACGAAGGGCGTGAACGCGGCAGCAGTCGAGAGAGGAACTTGGACCATTGGTCGCAGACAAGCAGCGGGTCAGCGGCGCTGAGCCCACGCGGACGGGCCCCAGCAGGATCTCGGTCATCGGGACGGGATACCTGGGTGCCACACACGCCGCCTGCATGGCCGAACTCGGCTTCGACGTGCTGGGCCTCGACGTGGACCAAGCCAAGATCGACGCCCTGTCCTCCGGCCAGCTCCCCTTCTACGAGCCCGGCCTGGAGGAGGTCCTGACCCGCAACCTGGCCAACGGCCGACTGCGGTTCACCACCTCCTACGACGAGGTCGCCGAGTTCGCCGACGTCCACTTCATCTGCGTGGGCACGCCGCAGCGCGGCGACTCCAACGCCGCCGACCTCACCTACGTCGAATCGGCCGTCGAGTCCCTGGGGCCCCGGTTGGCCCGTCCGACGGTCGTGATCGGCAAGTCCACCGTGCCGGTGGGCACCGCCGCCTGCAGCGCGGCCCGGCTGCAGACCCTGGCTCCAGCCGGCGACGGCGTCGAGGTGGGGTGGAGCCCGGAGTTCCTGCGCGAGGGCTTCGGCGTGGAGGACACGCTGCGCCCCAACCGGATCGTGATCGGCACCGACTCGCCCCGCGTCGAGGCCGCCATGCGCGAGATCTCCGCCGCGCAGATCGAGCAGAACATCCCGTTCCTGGTCACCGACCTGCAGACCGCCGAACTGGTCAAGGTCGCCGCCAACGCCTTCCTCGCTACCAAGATCTCCTTCATCAACGCCATGGCCGAGGTCTCGGAGGCCGCGGGCGCCGACGTCATGCAGCTGGCCCAGGCGCTGTCGTACGACGACCGGATCGGCGGCAAGTTCCTCGGGCCGGGCCTGGGCTTCGGCGGCGGGTGTCTGCCCAAGGACATCCGCGCGTTCATGGCCCGCGCCGACGAGCTGGGCGTGGAGCCCGCGCTGTCGTTCCTGCGCGAGGTCGACGCCATCAACCAGCGGCGCCGGGCGCGCACCATCGACATCGCGCGCACGCTGATCGGCGGGGGGTTCGCCGGGCGCACGGTCGGTGTGCTGGGGGCGTCGTTCAAACCCAACTCGGACGACATCCGCGACTCGCCCGCGCTGGACGTCGCGTCCACGATCTCCTCCCTGGGGGCGACGGTGACGGTGTACGACCCCGAGGCTCTGGACAACGCGCGGCAGGTGCACCCGGAGCTGAACTACGCGCACTCGATGCTGGAGGCGGTGCGTGACGCGGAGGTCGTGCTGCTGCTGACCGACTGGGCCGAGTTCCGCGACGCCGACCCGGATGAGCTGGCCAAGATGGTGGCCGAGCCGCACATCGTGGACGGCCGCAACGCGCTGGACCCGACCCACTGGCGCGCCCGGGGCTGGACCTACCGCGCCCTCGGACGCCCCTAGCCAGGACGCCACGCGTCCACATCGCCGACACAGCAGGACCTTTCGGCGGCGGCCCGACAGCGGGTCGCCGCCGTTTCGCTACCCCCCAGTAACCCCAAATTGTCCCAATACGCCCAATATGGGCACCTATGTACAAGCGAATAGCCTCCGTCCTGCTGACCGTTCTCGCGATCTCCGGCCTCACCGGGATCGCACCAGCAGCAGCCGATAGCAGGCCCTCCCCCACGATCGCCACGTACAACGTCTTCTTCCTCCCCAAGGCCCTGTATCCGAACTGGGGCCAGGACAAGCGCGCCGACCTCATCGCCGACGACGGCGTCGTCGCCGACCAGGACGTGGTCGTCTTCCAGGAACTGTTCGACAACTCCAGCGCCGACCGGCTGCGGGCGGCCATCTCCGAGACGCACCCCTACGGCACCCCCGTCGTCGGCCGGTCCCGGTCGGGCTGGGACGAGACCACCGGGTACCGGGACGAGACCACGACCAACGGTGGCGTAAGCGTCCACAGCGTGTGGCCGATCGTCCGCAAGGAGCAGCACATCTACTCCTCGTCCTGCGGCTCCGACTGGTTCTCCAACAAGGGTTTCGCCTACGCCGAGATCGAGACCCCGGACGGCCCGCTGCACGTCGTCGGTACGCACATGCAGTCCGAGGACAGTGCCTGCACCAGCGGCCAGGCCGCGCGTATCCGCTCCGAGCAGCTCGCCCAGATCCGCTCCTTCCTGGACCGCAAGCAGATCCCCGACGACGAGCAGGTCTACCTGGCCGGTGACCTCAACATCATCGGCGGCTCCACCGAGTACGAGGAGGCGGTCGAGGCACTCGACGCCGTCGCTCCCGACTTCAGCGGGGCCGAGTACTCGTGGGACCCCTCGACCAACTCGGTCGCCGCGGACCAGTACCCGGGCTACGACCCCGAGCACCTCGACTACGTCCTGCCCATCCGCAACGGGGCCGCGCCGCAGTCCTTCCGCAACGAGACGCGTGCGGTGAAGAGCGAACCCTGGACGGTCAGTTCCTGGGGCAAGGAGTACACCTACACCGACTACTCCGACCACTACCCCGTGTTCGGCGGCACGGCCTGACCTCTGCGCGGCCGGGGAATGGGCACAATCGGACCATGAGCAACAGCAGCCACGCCAACGGCGACGACGTCAGCGATGACGTGATCCGCCGCATCCTGCGGGAGAGCGAGGTCTGGGCGGTCGTCGGCCTCGGGAACAACCCCCGCCGCCCCGCCTACGGCGTCGCCAGGTTCCTGCAGGCGCACGGCAAGCGCATCGTCCCGGTGCATCCCACGGCCGCCACCGTGCACGGCGAGCGAGGCTACGCCTCGCTCGCCGACATCCCCTTCGAGATCGACGTGGCCGACGTGTTCCGCCGATCGGAGGACGCGGGCGGCGTCGCCGACGAGGCGCTCGCCCGCGACGACATCACGACGGTCTGGTTCCAGCTCGGGGTCATCGACCACGCGGCGGCCCAGCGGGTGCGCGACGCCGGACGGACCATGGTGATGGACCACTGCCCCGCCATCGAATGGCCCCGGCTTCTGGGCTGATCCGCGCCCGGCGGGGAATGGCGGGACGCACCCGTCGCCGTGCCGGCTTCGCGTTCTCGCTCCGCCGTACACCCCACCTGCTCTGCGTCGATTCGCGGCGGCTCACGTGGGGTAGAGGCATGGACATGCGACGTTCCCGGCTTCTCCGCATATTCGGCCCGAAGCCCCCGCAGCCCGCTGCGGACGGCGAGTCCACCGCGCCCCCCGCGGGTGGCGGGTCCCCGGACGATGATCGGACACCGGAGCAAAGGAACCGCGCCGAGCACCGACAGAGAGTGGCGCGCGAACACGGCTGGACCTACGTCGAGCGCGACACCCCCGCGATCCAGGGCTGGCCGCGCACGGCCCTGCCACCGGGACCGCTGGGCCGCGTACGCGACGAGGTCACCGGCAGCTACCGGGGACGCGCGTTCCGGTTCTTCGACTACATCCACCGCGACTCGGCCCGCGCCCCATGGCGCACCCTCTCGGTCTGCGCCGTGCGCATCCCGGTCGAGGTGCCCTACCTCTACGTCCGCGGCCCCGGCGATACCGGGCACGACCTCTACGCGGAGAGTCCGGAGGCGGACTTCGCCGTGGAACTGCTCTCCGACGACGTCCGCGACGACATCCGCGAGAACGGCTTCACCGACCTCGTGCTCGACCGCGACCTGCTGATCTGCACCGCGGCGGGCGGCGGCCCCCAAGACATCGAACCCCGCCTCGACGCCCTCACCCGGCTGATCTCCCACGTCCCGGCCGACGTCTGGGCCCACTGGGGACGCTGAGGGCGAGGGGACACCCACCCCGGCAGGACGGACCGCGACGCACCACGGCTCTTGACATATCGTTTTTCAATACTATCGTTCTTCGATAGCAACGATAAACGATATGCCGAGGAGATCCGATGGCCCCGGCCCCCGCGCAACGATCGAAATCGTGGCTCGGCTCACTGTCGACGATGACCGACATCGCTATCGGTCTCGGCGTGGTCATGCTGGCCGTGACGGTGCTCTTGGCCGTAATCAGCGCGACCGGCCTCCGCCCCAACGGGCTGAGCTTCGAGGCCCACGTCCCGGCCCACTTGATCGAGGGCCTACGGGCCGCCCCCGACGCGCTCGCACCCGGAGCCGAGTTCGACGGCGACGTGAGCGTGCGCATGCCCGCCAGCACCGCTGCTCAGACGGCGCTGTCTGTGCTCACCCCGGTGTCGGGCCTGCTGTTCGTACTGGCCGGGGCGGTCATCCTGCGCCGCGCGCTCCGGGCGGCTATGCGGGAGGGGCCGTTCACGCTCACCGTCGCCACCCGGCTGCGCTACGTGGGCTACCTCGCCATATTCGGCGGCCTAGCCCACGCCCTTATCGTGGCGGTCACGGACGCGCTGCTGCTCAGGAGTGTGCTTCCGGACGAGCACGTCGCCTTCAGCTGGTCGTTCACGTTCCCAGCGCCGGAGATCGTGATCGGGTTCGGCATGCTGGCCGTATCCGAGATCATCCGGCACGGAGTCCGTCTACGCGAAGATGTGGAGGGAACGATCTGATGGCGCCCGCGGAGAACGACGACCCAGCGGCGCAGGGGATCGTCGTCCGGCTTGACGACGTGCTGGCCGACCGCGGCATAACCCTGGCTGAGCTCTCCCGACGCGTGGGCGTAACCGTGGTCAACCTGTCCATCCTGAAGAACGGCCGGGCCAAGGCGATCCGCTTCTCCACCCTGGCCCGCATCTGCGCGGCACTCGGGTGCCAGCCCGGGGACCTCATCGAGTACCGGAACCACGCCTGAGGGCCCGGCGCCCCGCCGGTGAGCATTGGCGTCCGGCGGCATCAGACCGCCGGACCTCCATCCCGTCTCCCGTCAGACGCCGAAGCCCATGGAGTTGCTGCCGGTGACCTGGCGGCGCAGGCGTTCGCCCTTGGCTTCGGCCTGGGCCTTGAGGTCCTCCTGGAACTTGGCCATCTTGTCGCGCAGGTCGGTGTCGTGGGCGGCCAGCATGCGGACCGCGAGCAGACCGGCGTTGCGGGCCGCGCCGACCGCGACCGTGGCGACCGGGACACCGGCGGGCATCTGGACGATGGACAGCAGCGAGTCCATGCCGTCGAGGTACTTGAGCGGGACCGGGACACCGATGACCGGCAGGGTGGTGACCGAGGCGAGCATGCCGGGCAGGTGGGCGGCGCCGCCCGCTCCGGCGATGATGGCCTTGAGACCGCGGTCGGCCGCCTGTGCGCCGTAGGCGATCATCTCGTGCGGCATGCGGTGGGCCGAGACGACATCAGCCTCGTAGGCGATCCCGAACTCGTCCAGTGCTTTGGCCGCCTCCTCCATGACGGGCCAGTCGGAGTCGCTGCCCATCACGATGCCGACGGTCGGCGCGGTCTCGGTCACTGGGAGTCTCCCTTGAGGTAGGCGGCGGCGTCACGGGCGCGGGCGAGCAGGTCCTGGTAGTCATCGCCGGCCACGTTGACGTGTCCGATCTTGCGGCCGGGGCGGACCTCCTTGCCGTAGAAGTGCACCTTGAGCCCGGGGTCCTTGGCCATGACATGAATGTAGCGGCTGTAGACGTCGGGGTCCCGTCCGCCGAGCAGGTTGGCCATCACCGTGTAGGGGGCGGTGGGGGACGGCGAGCCCAGCGGCAGGTCCAGGACGGCGCGCAGGTGCTGCTCGAACTGGCAGGTGCGGGCGCCGTCCATGGTCCAGTGGCCGGAGTTGTGCGGGCGCATCGCCAGTTCGTTGATGACGACGCCGTCGGCGGTCTCGAAGAGCTCCACGGCCAGCATGCCCACCATGTCGAGCGCCTGGGCGAGCTCGATCGCCAGTTCCTGGGCGCGGGTGGCCTTGTCCTCGTCAAGGCCGGGGGCGGGCGCGATGACCTCGTGGCAGATGCCGTCACGCTGCACCGTCTCGACCACCGGATAGACGGCGACCTGACCGTAGGGCGAGCGCGCGACCTGCACCGCCAGCTCGCGCCGGAAGGCCACCTTCTCCTCCGCCAGCAGCCGCACCCCGGCCTCGGCCGCGCGTTCCAGGACGGTGAGGGCTTCGGTGGCGTCGTCGACGATCCACACGCCCTTGCCGTCGTAGCCGCCGCGTGCCGCCTTGAGGACGACCGGCCAGCCCGTTTCCTCGGCGAACGACTCGATCTGGGCGACCGTGGTCACCGCACGCCAGCGCGGGCAGGGGGCGCCGAGTTCCTCCGTGCGGGTGCGCATGCGCAGCTTGTCCTGGGCGTAGCGCAGAGCGTCCCGGCTGGGACGGACGACCACGCCCGAGGCCTCCAGGTCGCGCAGCACGGGGTCCGGCACGTGCTCGTGGTCGAAGGTGAGGACATCGCAGGACTTGCCGAACGCGAGCAGGTCGTCCCGGCCACGGTCGTCGCCGATGTGCACGTCACCGCAGACCAGCGCCGCACTGTCGGACGCGGAGGCCGCCAGGACCCGGAAGTCCACGCCCAGGGCGATCCCCGCCTGGTGGGTCATCCGGGCGAGTTGGCCACCGCCGACCATTCCAACGCTGGGGACGGTCCGATTACGCTCGCTCACAATGCCTCACTCGTTCGATCACCGCTGCGGGAGGGGCCGTAGGCTGCCAGGAGGCCTCCCTTGGCACCCCCGGAAGTCTAGTGACCGACCCGGACCTGGATCGGAACGCCCCTTGCGCATCGCCACCGCCCTCTATCAGCGGTTCTCCCAACTCATCCACGAACTCGCCAAGTTCGGCACCGTCGGCGCCCTGGCCTTTGTGGTGCAGCTCTCCACCACCAACCTGCTGTGGACGGTGTTCGGCGTGTCCGCCCTGGCGGGCCAGGCCATCGGCACCATCCTCGCCACCATCGCGGCCTTCCTCGGCCACCGCCACTGGACCTTCAACACCCGGGCCCGCACCGGACTCGCCCGCGAATACGTCCTGTTCTTCATCATGAACGGCGTGGGCCTGCTGATCCAACTCGGCTGCGTCTGGACCACCGTCGGCCTCCTCGGCCTCGACAGTCCGCTGGCCCGCAACATCTCCGGCAACATCATCGGCGTCGGCCTGGGCACCCTCTTCCGCTTCTGGAGCTACCGCCTCTGGGTCTTCCCCGCCGAGGCGGCCGTCCGCGTCGCGCGGGCCGAGGATCGCGTGAAGGAGACCGCGGCACAGGGGTGAGGGTCTGGCCAACGGGCCTGCTCAAATTCCGTTCTGTCCGTATATTGTCGGCAAATTTTAGCCAAGGAATCGTCAAGTATCCCGGTTCGCCGGGTATGTCGGCTATGCGCGGGTGGGTATTTTCGGCCACACGAGAGCCGTTCGGCGCGCATAATAGGGAAATCCCCGCGACTCGACTTACGATCAGGTACATGACCTGCGTTTTGCTGGCCGAAGACGATACCTCGATCTCCGAGCCTCTGGCCCGCGCTCTGCGGCGCGAGGGGTACACGGTGGACGTGACCGTCAACGGCACCGAAACCCTCGACCGTGCTCGAGGCGGGGACATCGATCTGATGGTCCTCGATCTTGGCCTGCCCGAAATGGATGGGCTGGAAGTGGCTCGGCGCCTACGCGCCGAAGGCCACGGCACACCGATCCTGATCCTGACCGCGCGCGCCGATGAGGTCGACACTGTTGTCGGCCTCGACGCCGGTGCCGACGATTACGTGACCAAACCATTCCGGCTCGCGGAGCTACTGGCCCGCGTGCGCGCCCTACTGCGGCGTGGCGGGGCCGAGGTGCCCGTCGTGCACGGTGTGCGCATCGACAACGACTCCCGCCGCGCCTGGCTCGGCGATCGCGAACTGCAACTCACCACCAAGGAATTCGACCTGCTCCGGGTCCTCGTGCGCGACGCTGGAAAGGTCGTCACGCGCGAGCAGATCATGCGCGAGGTGTGGGACACCAACTGGTGGGGGTCCACGAAGACACTGGACATGCACATCTCCTGGCTGCGCCGCAAACTCGGGGACGACGCCAACCACCCGTCCTACATCACGACCGTCCGGGGTGTCGGCTTCCGGTTCGAACGCGAATAAGCCGACCTGCGCCGCGATATCCCCGCGGATGAGCTCGCGATGGGCTCCCGCAGGCCGCGCGGACAAGGAGTGACATGCGCAGGCGGATGCTGTTCTCCACGCTGGTGGTGACGGTCATCGCGGTGATGCTGCTCGGCCTGCCCCTGGGTGCGCTGACCTACAAGTCGGTCTATGACGAGAACATCCGGCAGCTGCAGCGGGAGGCCGACATCATCGGGTCGGACATCGACTCGCAGCTGGAGGACACGGGCCGGATCGACCGGGACCAGTTCGCCTCGATCTACCCGAAGCGCCACATCGAGATCGTCATCCCCGGGGCGAGGGCGCCCATTATCGCCGGCGGCTGGGATGTCGACCCGCGGTCGGAGGACGCCCCGGACACGATGCGGGCCGAATCGGTATCGGCGACGGGCATCGAGATCACGATCTGGCGCGACTCGAGCTCCGTGCAGGAGAGCATCCTCAACGCCTGGCTGGGTATCGCCGCGCTGTCACTCCTGGCCATTGGCCTCGCCGGAGGCCTGGCGATGCTCCAGGCGCGGCGACTGACCCTCCCTCTGGTCGACCTCGCCGCGACCGCGGAGCGGCTCGGCTCGGGGGTGGCCACGCCCTGGGGACACCGGTACGGCATCCCCGAGGCCGACCGGGTCGCCGAGGTGCTGGACCGCAGTGCCGAGCGCATCGCGGGGCTCATCGCCACCGAGCGGCACTTCGCGACCGACGCCTCGCACCAGCTGCGCACCCCGCTGACGGCGCTGACCATGCGCCTGGACGAGATCATCGCCGAGGCCGACAACCCCGACGTGGTGCGCGAGGAGGGCGAGGCCGCCCTCGCCCAGGCCGAACGGCTCGTGGAGACCATCGAAAACCTGCTCGGCCGCGCCCGCAAGACCCAGAACCCCGAGGTCGAGGCCGTCGACATCGACGACGTGCTGGATCGGTTCGTCGCGGAGTGGACGCCCATGTTCCGCAGGGAGAACCGCGAACTGCGGCTGGACGGGGAGCGCGGGCTGACCGCCATGACCGTGCCCTCCGACCTGTCGCAGATCCTCGCGACGCTCGTGGAGAACGCCTTCAAGCACGGGGAGGGCACGGTCGTCGTCCGCCCGGTCGACGGCGGCCACTCGGTGCGCATCGAGGTGAGCGACGAGGGCGAGAGCATCCCCGACCACCTCTCCGGGCGCATCTTCGACCGGGAGGTCAGCGGCGGCGACGGCACCGGACTCGGGCTGGCCCTGGCCCGCCACATCGCCGAGTCCGAGGGCGCCCGGATCGAGCTCATCCAGACCCGGCCGACCACGTTCGCGCTGTTCCTGCCCTCCGGGGCCAACGGCCTGTCCAAGATCACCGGACCGGTGTGAGGTGGTGGCCGGAGGATCGAACGCGCCCGGCCACCCCGCGGTCGGGTCAGTAGCCCCGCTCGATCCACTCCTGCAGGTGCGGAGCCTCCTCCCCGATGGTCGTGGACGCCCCGTGCCCGGGGTGGACCACCGTCTCCTCCGGCAGCGGAATCAGCCGCTCCTTGATCGAGGAGATGATCTGCGGGAAGTCGGAGTACGAGCGGCCGGTGGCACCCGGCCCGCCGTTGAACAGGGTGTCGCCGGTGAAGACCGCGCCCAGCTCCGCCGCGTACAGGCAGACCGCCCCGGGCGCGTGTCCCGGCGTGTGCAGCACCTTCAGCTCGACATCACCGGCCCGCAGCAGTTCTCCCTGCAGCAGTGGGGCGTCGGGCTCGCGGTCCGGGTAGTACATGTGCCACAGCGGCGCGTCGTCCGGATGCAGCAGGATCGGAGCGTCGGCGAGGTCGGCCAGCTGGGCCGCCGCGTTGATGTGGTCGTTGTGCGCGTGCGTGCACACGATGGCCATCAGCTCGCGGTCGCCCAGCGCGCGGGCGATCGCCTCGTGGTCGTGTGCGGCGTCGATCACGATGGCCGAGCGGTCGTTGCCCACGATCCACACGTTGTTGTCGACGTCCCACTCGCCGCCGTCGAGCGTGAACGTGCCCGAGGTGACGAGCTTGTGGACGGCGGACGGATTCGTGTCGGTCATCTAGAGGGTCACCACCGAGCGCAGCACCTCGCCGCGATGCATCTTGGCGAACGCCTCCTCGACATCGTCCAGGCCGATCCGCTCCGATACGAACCGCTCCAGCGGGAGGCGGCCCTGCAGGTAGAGATCGACCAGCATCGGGAAATCGCGGGACGGCAGACAGTCGCCGTACCAGGATGACTTCAGCGCGCCGCCGCGACCGAACACATCGAGCAGCGGCAGCTCGATTTTCATATCCGGGGTGGGGACGCCGACCAGGACGGCGGTCCCGGCGAGGTCCCGGGCGTAGAACGCCTGCCGGTAGGTCTCCGGGCGGCCCACCGCGTCGATGACGACGTCGGCGCCGTTGCCGCCGGTGAGCTCCCGGATCGCCTCGACCGGGGCGCGCTCGCGGGAGTTGACGGTGTGGGTGGCGCCGAACTCCGAGGCCCATTGGAGCTTGCGGTCGTCGACGTCGACGGCGATGATCGTGGCCGCGCCCGCCAGCCGTGCTCCGGCGATCGCGGCGTCGCCCACGCCACCGCAGCCGATGACGGCCACGGAGTCGCCGCGGGACACCCCGCCGGTGTTCATCGCGGCCCCCAGCCCGGCCATGACGCCGCACCCCAGCAGTCCGGCGACGGCGGCTTCGGCCGCGGGGGCGACCTTGGTGCACTGACCGGCGGCCACGAGGGTCTTGTCGGCGAACGCGCCGATGCCCAGTGCCGGGGACAGCTCGGTGCCGTCGGTCAGCGTCATCTTCTGCGTCGCGTTGTGCGTGGCGAAGCAGTACTGGGCACGCCCGCGCCGGCAGGCCCGGCACTGGCCGCAGACGGCGCGCCAGTTGAGGACGACGAAGTCGCCGGGCTCGACCTCGGTGACGTCTGCCCCCACCGCCTCCACGACACCCGCCGCCTCGTGTCCGAGGAGGAAGGGGAACTCGTCGGTGATCCCGCCCTGCCGGTAGTGCAGGTCGGTGTGGCAGACCCCGCACGCCTGGACGGCGACCAGCGCCTCCCCAGGCCCCGGATCAGGGACGACGATGGTCTCCACCCCGACCGGCGCGCCCTGCTTCCGGGAGACGACTGCCCTGACTTCATGCGCCATGGATGGCTCCTCACACCTGGCTCAGGAGGACTCTCTTCCGCGCGCAGGGTGACCCCCGCCGCTGCCCTCCAACATGCCGGATGACCGCGCCGGAGGAAAGGACTTTGGTCAGCGAGAGGCATCCGTCCCGCGACAGGGCGCTCAGCCCTGTGGACGGACCGGTTCGAAGGTGCGGCGCAGCGCGTAGGGCTGCAGCTTGCCCAGTCCGTGGGCGTGCCGTGGGCGGACCGGCTCGACCTGCAGGGACTCCTCGTCCTTGAGCAGCTCGGCGAGCGCCTCGTCGATCAGGACGGTTCCCGGCCGGGCGAAGGAGGTGAGTCGGCTGGACCGGTTCACCGTGGTGCCGAAGACGTCGCCGAGCAGTGCCAGGACGGGGCCGTAGGCCACCCCCACGCGCACATCGGGCACGTCGATGTGGGTGGTGACCCCGACGCTGAGCCGCAGCGCGATCTCCGCCGACTGCTTCGCGGTGTTGGCGACGAACAGGATCTCGTCGCCCAGCGTCTTGACCACCCGACCGCCTCCGGAGGCGACGATGTCGGTGGCCGTGGACTCGAAGCCCTCGACGACCTCAGCCAGCCCCATCTCGTCGAGTTCCCGGCTCAGCGTCGTGAACGACACCAGGTCGGCGAAGCCCACCGCGAGCGGGAAGTAGGTGGGCGCGGCGTCCTCCGTGCTCTCCATGAACGCCACTCGGCGCGCGGCCGAGGCGGCGAGCTGGCGCCGCCAGATGTGCAGGAGCAGGACTTCGACGTCGGGCAGCACGCCCTCGGCGATGCTGGCCAGGGTGTTCAGCCGGTCCTCGTCGGAGGCGCCCTCCTGCTCCAGCGGGATGGTGCTCAGGATGCTGGTCTGCCACTCGGCGAGCCGGGTCATGGTCTGGCCCATGGCGCGGGCCAGCCGGATGGCGGCCTCCTCGTCGACGACGCCGTTCTCCAGCAGCCGGGAGGTGACGCGCAACGCCTCGACGTCGCTTTCGGTGAAGGCGATGGCGTCCTCACTGCGAGTGGCGAAGCCCAGCGCCCGCCAGACGCGGCTGGAGAACTCCGGTGAGGCGCCGGCGAGCCGAACCGCCTCCGCACGGGTATACCGCGCTTCACCTCCGAGCAGGGCGGCTTCGATCTCCTTGGGGTCAGGACGCGACGGCATACATTCTCTCGTGTTCGAGGCCGGTGCGGGGGGGCGGGGGATTCTCCTCCTACCGGCCGGTTGGAAAGGCACTGTCACGTGCATGTGACTGTCGGTTTAGTACGCGGATGCCACGCTCGTCAAGAAACCGGACGCGCTGGTGGGGACGCGGCGGTACCGCTCGGCCGCATGGCGTGCCCGTGCCGCCGAGGTCACGGCTCGTGCGGCGTGGACGGGCCGGACGGGCCCGCAGCGCCGGAGGGGCCGGGCGGGGAGGAACGCCGCATGGCCTCCTCGACCTGCCGGTAGATCTCGCCCTGCAGCCACTCCGCCCGCGGGACCTTGCGCAACTCCATGCCCTCCTGCTCGGAGGCCGACTGGACGGACAGGTTGCCGGAGCGCATGACGCGCTCCCACAGCGAGATGCTGAAGGTGACGTCGTTGACGCGGGTCAGGGGAATGTCGCGGCCGTGCTTGGAGAGCAGGCCGTAGCGGTACATCAGCCGCCGGCTGGTCAGGATGTAGAGCGTGGTCCACCACTTCAGCGTGGGCACGAGCCAGAACACGATCGCGGCGATGACGGCCACCAGGATGATCACATAGCTCACCCACGGCGTCCAGTCCTCGCCTTCGGGCAGGAGCCACAGCAGCCCTGCGGCGACGGCGATGACGACGATCAGCGCGAAGAACTCCGCCAGCACCGTCGTCCAGTGTTGGCGGGTGACATGCACCAGCTCTTCGCCTTTGGCGAGGTAGCGGTCCGCGGTAGCCATGGGAGCGATCCTTGCACAGGACCCCGCTCAGCGTGCCGGGGACATCCCGGGCACTTGTGGGTTCATGTCCGCTTTACCCGATTTTCGCGCTGAGGGAAAGGGGGGGCGGACATGACGGTGCGACGCCCCTCCCATGACCGGCTCACCTGCACGGACACACCCGATTCGGCACACCCGGCCGATGCCGCGGATCCCCGCCTACTCCGTCGCGGGGCGGACGTGCACGACGTCCCCGGCGCTCAGCGCCTCCTCGCCCCCGGCGCCGGTGCGCACCAGCAGGCGGCCCTCGGCGTCGATCCCGGTGGCCTTGCCCTCGGTGGTCCTCTCGCCCGGAAGGTGGACCCGGACGAGCCCCCCGATCGTGCCGCAGCGGCTCCGGTACTCCTCGGCGAGTCCGCTCGCCTCGGCGTCGCCCCCGTGGTCGACCCACGCGGTGTAGAGCTCGGCGAAGCCGCGCAGAACCGCCCGCAGCAGCGGATCGCGGTCGGTGACGGGTGCCCCGTCGGCCGCGAGGGAGGTCGCGGAATCGACCGGCAGCTCGTCGCGCCGTTGCAGGACGTTGAGCCCCATGCCGATGACGACCGCGGGCCGCTCACCGGAGGCCGGACCTTCGGCGGGGAACGCCGCCTCGGAGAGGATCCCGGCCAGTTTGCGTTCGGTTCCCTCACCGTCGACGCCCCGGGAGAGGACGTCGTTCGGCCACTTCAGCGAGGCGGGCAGTTCCCCGATACGGCGCACCCCGTGCACCGCCGCCACGCCCATGAGCAGCGGCAGCCATCCCAGGCGGCTCACCGGGACATCCGGGCGGACCAGCACCGAGAAGGTCAGCGCGGCGCGCGCCGGAGTCTCGAACGTCCGGTCCAGGCGCCCGCGCCCCGCGGTCTGGTGCTCGGTGACCAGTACCGTCCCTTCGGGCGCTCCGTCCCGCGCGCGACGCACCAGTTCGGTGTTGGTGGACCCCAGCTCAGGCACCACCTCGATGCCGGTCCACAGCCCGCCGGGGCGCACGAGCACGCGCTGGAGCGCGATCTCCCGCAGTGGGGGACGGTCAAGGTCGGTAAAGGGAGATTCGCCGGTCATGGGCTCAATGTATCTCCGCTTCTCCCGGCCACGGGGGCTTTGCGCCAACACGCGGCTGTCCCGCCTCCGTCCTGCGGAGGCGGGACAGCCGACGGCCGCGGCCCCGAGGTGGGGCCGTCAGCCGGTGTTCTGCAGCCCGGCGGCGACACCGTTGACCGACAGCAGCAGCAGACGCTCCAGGTGGCCGTGGTCCTCGTCGCTCAGCGACTCGGCCTCAGGCCCGCGCAGGGCTTCCAGGGCGCGCAGCTGCAGGTGGGAGAGGGCGTCGACGTAGGGGTTGCGCAGGTCGACCGCGCGGGAGAGAACGCGGCGGTTCTCCAGGAGACGCGTGTGCCCCGTCACCGCCAGCACGCGCTCGCTGGTGCGGTCGTACTCGGCGAGCACCAGCTCGGTCAGCTCGGGACGGCCGCCGAGGGCCAGATAGCGCTCGGCGATGGTCCGGTCGGTCTTGGCCAGACTCATCTCGGCGTTGTCGAGCAACGAGGAGAACAGCGGCCACTCGTTGTAGGCGGCGCGCAGCGCGTCGATGTCGTCGATCGACGCCAGGCCGGTGCCCAGACCGAACCAGCCCGGCAGGTTGACCCGGGTCTGGGTCCAGGCGAACACCCACGGAATCGCGCGCAGGTCGTCCAGGCCGCGAGCGGCGCTGCGGCGCGCGGGACGCGACCCGAGGCGCAGCTCGCCGAGCTCCTCCAACGGGCTGACCCGGGAGAACCACTCGGCGAACCCGTCGGTGTCGATGAGCGCACGGTAGGCATCGTGCGCGGCGGACGCGATACCGTCGGCCACCTTCCGGTACTTGGCCGCCGCCTCGGTGGCCCGCTCCTGCACCGTCGGGGTGGAGGCCATGAGCACCGCGTGCCCCACCTGCTCGATGTGCCGCCGGGCGATGGCCTTCTGCCCGTAGCGGGCGAAGATGACCTCGCCCTGCTCCGTCACCTTGAACCGCCCGGCCACCGAGCCGGGGGCCTGGGCGAGCAGCGCCCGGCTGGCCGGGCCGCCGCCGCGGCCCAGGGAGCCGCCGCGCCCGTGGAACAGGGTGAGCTTGATGTCGTTGCGCTCGGCCCACGCGGCGAGTTCGGCCTGGGCGTCGTAGAGCCGCAGCGTCGCGCTGACGGGCCCGACGTCCTTGGCGGAGTCGCTGTAGCCGAGCATGACCTCCATCCGGCGGTCGGTCTGCTCCAGTCGGCGGCGCATCTCGGGCAGCCGCAGCATGCCGTCGAGGACGGTCGGCGACGCCTCCAGGTCGGCGCCGGTCTCGAACAGCGGGATCACGTCGAGCACCGGGATCCGGTCCTCGGGAAGGGCGTGGGCGGCCAGCTCGTAGACGGCGGCGATGTCGTCCGCCGACCGGGTGAAGCTGACGATGTAGCGGCGGCAGGCGTCCACGCCGAACCGGTCCTGGATCCAGGAGACGACGCGCAGGGTGGCCAGCACCTCCTGGGTCTTCTCCGAGAGTTCGCCCCCGGCGCGGACCTCCTCCAGCGCCCGGGCGTGCACCTCGCTGTGCTGCCGGATCTCCAGCTCGGCCAGGTGGAACCCGAAGGTCTCCGCCTGCCAGATGAGGTGCTGCAGCTCGCCGTTGGCCTGCCGGTCCGCTCCGGCGGCGGACAGCGAGCGCTGCACGGTGCGCAGGTCGTTCAGGAACTCCTCGGGCCCCCGGTAGGCGAGGTCCGCGTCGCGCTCGCGGGTCGCGCGCAGCCGTTCGGTGGCGAACAGCAGCATCTGCCGGTGCGGCTCGTTGGGTGAGCGCTTCGCGATCCTGCTCACCACCTGCGGGTAGCCGGCCTGCGCGGTGGCGAGCAGGTCGCTCAGCTCCGGGGCGGCCGGGGTCAGGTTGCTGTACAGGGTCAGCGTCCGCCCGACGTGGCCGCACATGTTCTCCAGAGCGCGCAGCACGTACTCGGACTGGATGGAGATCGCCTCGCGGGTGATCTCGTGCGTGACGAAGGGGTTGCCGTCACGGTCGCCGCCGATCCAGCTCCCGTAGCGCACGAAGGCCTTGGCGTTCGTGGGCCGGCGACCGGAGTCGTTGGGGTCGATGGCGGTGTCCAACGCGCGGTAGACCTCCGGGACCACCTGGAAGATCGACTCTTCGAAGGCGGCCATGGCCGTGCGGACCTCGTCGAGCGGGTCGAGCTTGGTGTAGCGCAGCTGGGAGGTGCGCCAGAGGAGGTCGATCTCCTCCAGCATGCGGCGGTGCGCCTCGGCTTCGGCGGAGCTGCCGGGGTGGGCGGCGTGCAGCTCCTCCAGGTGGCCGCTGATGCGCAGGATCGCGGTGGAGACCGCGCGGCGCCGCGCCTCGGTGGGGTGGGCGGTCAGGACCGGATGGAACTCCATGCCCTCGATGAACTCGCGCAGCCGCTCCTCGCCGCAGTCCTCGCGGACCCCGCGGACGGCGGCGGCCAGCGACTCCCGCGGCGGGTTGTCGGCGTCGTCGCGCTCGCGCAGGGCGCGCATGCGCTGGTGTTCCTCGGAGAGGTTGGCGAGGTGGAAGTAGACCGTGAAGGCCCGCGCCACCTGCTTGGCCCGTTCCAGCGGCCACGAGGCCACCAGCCGGGTGATCTCCTCTCCGGTGACCGAGCCGTCCCGGGCGCCGATGACGGCCCGGCGCAGCCGCTCGACGTCGGCCAGCAGGTCTTCTCCACCGCTCTCCGCGAGAACGGTGCCGAGCATCTCGCCCAGCAGGCGGACGTCGCCGCGCAGCTGGTCGGGCATCTCCTGGCGAGCACTGTCGCGCTCCGCGCTTACCGCAGTCATGTGCGAAACCCTACCCAGATTGGTCTGAACCATTGAGAGGCGGGGGTCACATAACTCCACTTTGGCATGGGTGCGGAGCTTTGCGGAAGCTCCGAGGGCGGTCGAGGCCGACGGGAGTTCGGGGGTCGGCGCGAACGGATTAAGGGGCCGAGTGGGGTGTCGTCCCCCGGCCGCTGTCGGGTTGAGTGACACGGCAGGACGGGGGTCACCGTCCGACCGCACCGGCGCGGGGCGCTGGCCGGGATGGCGCGGGGAACACGGCGTGAACCGGAAGAACCAGGAGGGGAGCAGCGGGAATGCCTCAGCGGCGACTCATCCTCTCCTTGTTTCTCTCTCAGCTTCCCCCTCACTCCGCTTCCCCTTCGTGCCCTTCTCCGGTGCCGGTCACCGCATCGGACCACTCCGCCACCCCCGCGCGAGCAGCTTGGAATGGCCGCCCCGACCTGGGAATCCGTGCACGGCTTCCCGGCCGGAGTGTGCGCAACCCCACTTACCCCTTGGTAACCGGGGTCACGTTCCTGCGGAGCTCCACGCCGGGACTATGGTGAGGCCTTATGGCGACCGAAGCCCCTGAACCGCTGCCCGCGGCCGAGATCGACATCCACACCACCGCGGGCAAGCTCGCCGACCTACAGCGCCGCCGGTATGAGGCCGTGCACGCGGGGTCCGAGCGAGCCATTGAGAAACAGCACGCGAAGGGCAAGATGACCGCGCGCGAGCGCATCGACGCCCTGCTCGACCCCGGGTCCTTCGTGGAGTTCGACGCCCTGGCCCGGCACCGCTCCACCAGTTTCGGACTGGAGAAGAACCGGCCCTACAGCGACGGCGTGGTCACCGGCTACGGCACCGTGGACGGCCGACCGATCGCCGTCTTCAGCCAGGACGTCACGGTGTTCGGCGGCTCCCTCGGCGAGGTCTACGGGGAGAAGATCGTCAAGGTCCTCGACCACGCCCTGAAGACCGGCTGCCCCGTCGTCGGAATCAACGAGGGCGGCGGCGCGCGCATCCAGGAGGGTGTGGTCGCGCTCGGCCTGTACGCCGAGATCTTCAAGCGCAACGTGCACGCCTCCGGCGTCATCCCGCAGATCTCGCTGATCATGGGCGCCGCAGCGGGCGGGCACGTCTACTCCCCCGCGCTGACCGACTTCATCGTCATGGTCGACCAGACCTCGCAGATGTTCATCACCGGCCCCGACGTCATCAAGACCGTCACCGGCGAGGACGTCTCCATGGAGGACCTGGGCGGCGCGCGGGCGCACAACGTCAAGTCCGGTGTCGCCCACTACATGGGCACCGACGAGCAGGACGCGCTCGACTACGTCAAGGAGCTGCTGTCCTACCTCCCGGGCAACAACCTCCAGGACGCGCCCGTCCTCGACTCCGGCGCCGAAGCCGAGCTGGAGATCACCGAGTCCGACCTCGAACTCGACACGTTCATCCCGGACTCCGCCAACCAGCCCTACGACATCCACACGGTCATCGAGCACGTGCTGGACGACGGCGAGTTCCTGGAGGTGCACGCCCAGTTCGCCACCAACATCGTGGTGGGCTACGGCCGCGTTGAGGGCCGCCCGGTGGGCGTGGTCGCCAACCAGCCGATGAGCTTCGCGGGATGCCTGGACATCGACGCCTCGGAGAAGGCGGCGCGGTTCGTCCGCACCTGCGACGCGTTCAACATCCCGGTGCTCACATTCGTGGACGTGCCCGGCTTCCTGCCCGGCACCGACCAGGAGTGGAACGGCATCATCCGGCACGGAGCCAAGCTCATCTACGCCTACGCCGAGGCCACCGTTCCGCTGATCACCATCATCACGCGCAAGGCGTTCGGCGGCGCCTATGACGTCATGGGGTCCAAACACCTCGGCGCCGACATCAACCTGGCCTGGCCCACGGCCCAGATCGCGGTCATGGGCGCCCAGGGAGCGGTCAACATCCTGCACCGCCGGACGCTGGCCGCCTCGGACGACGTGGAGGCCGAGCGCGCCAAGCTCATCCAGGAGTACGAGGACACCCTGCTCAACCCCTACTCCGCCGCGGAGCGGGGGTACGTCGACGGCGTCATCCTGCCGTCGGAGACCCGGGTGTCCGTTGCCAAGGCGCTACGCAGCCTGGACAACAAGCGACAGCAGCTGCCGCCGAAGAAGCACGGGAACATTCCCCTGTGATGGAGGAACGCGACGGGTCCCGGCGCCCCGGCCGCACGCACCGTCGCGCGGCAGCGCCGGCGGCCGGCGCAGGGAACGAGAGGGTGTAGATGTCGAACGCAGCCGAGCAGCCGCGGAGCCCCGCGCCCTACCTGCGGGTGGTCCGCGGGGACCCCTCGAACGAAGAGGTCGCCGCCCTGGTGACGGTGTTGACCGCACGCGCGCGGGCCACGCGGACGGCACACGCGGCCGCGGCGTCGGGCCGCGGCGCGCCCTCGGCCTGGCGCGACCGCTCCCGGCTGGTGCGCCGTCCCCTCACCCCGGGGCCCGGCGCCTGGCGGAACAGCTTCCGGTCCGGGTGACCGGCGCCGGGGCCAACCGGCCACAGGCGGGGTAGGAGACAACCATCCTCGCTGGATCCGGGCGGATGCCCCGCACGCTTTCTAGACTTCTCACGACCAGGCGCGACACCCATCCGGTCCGGCGCCGTACCAGGAGGAAATTCGACCGTGCGTAAAGTTCTGATCGCCAACCGGGGCGAGATCGCGGTGCGGGTCGCGCGCGCCTGCACCGACGCCGGGCTCGGCAGTGTCGCGATCTACGCCGAACCCGACCTGGACGCCCTGCACACCAAGGCCGCCGACGAGGCCTACGCCCTGGGCGGCCAGACCCCCGCCGACAGCTACCTCAACATCGACAAGATCCTCGCGATCGCCGCCGAGTCCGGCGCCGACGCCGTCCACCCGGGCTACGGGTTCCTGGCCGAGAACGCCGACTTCGCCCAGGCCGTGATCGACGCCGGACTGACCTGGATCGGCCCGCCGCCGACTGCCATCACCGCGCTGGGCGACAAGGTCCAGGCGCGCCACATCGCGCAGAAGGTCGGCGCCCCGCTGGTGGCCGGAACCCCCGACCCCGTGTCGGGGGCCGACGAGGTCGTCGCGTTCGCCGAGGAGCACGGGCTGCCGATCGCGATCAAGGCGGCCTTCGGCGGCGGCGGGCGCGGCCTCAAGGTCGCCCGCACCCTGGACGAGGTCGCCGACATGTTCGATTCGGCGGTGCGCGAGGCCACCACCGCCTTCGGGCGCGGCGAGTGCTTCGTGGAGCGCTACCTGGACCGGCCCCGCCACGTGGAGACCCAGTGCCTGGCCGACAAGCACGGCAACGTGGTCGTGGTCTCCACCCGCGACTGCTCGCTGCAGCGCCGCCACCAGAAGCTGGTCGAGGAGGCCCCGGCGCCGTTCCTGTCCACGGAACAGATGGACCTTCTCTACTCCTCCTCCAAGGCGATCCTGCGCGAGGCTGGGTACGTCGGCGCCGGAACGTGCGAGTTCCTCGTCGGCACCGACGGAACCATCTCCTTCTTGGAGGTCAACACCCGGCTGCAGGTGGAGCACCCGGTGACCGAGGAGGTCACCGGCATCGACCTGGTGCGCGAGATGTTCCGGGTCGCCGACGGCGAGGAGCTGGGCTACGACGACCCGGAGATCCGCGGGCACTCGTTCGAGTTCCGGATCAACGCCGAGGACGCCGGTCGCAACTTCATGCCGGCCCCGGGCACCATCACCACGTTCAACCTGCCCGGCGGCCCCGGCGTGCGCGTCGACACCGGGTGCGAGACCGGGTTCACCGTGCCCCAGGCGTTCGACTCCATGGTCGCCAAGCTCATCGTGACCGGCCGGACCCGAACCGAGGCGCTGCAGCGCTCGCGCCGGGCCCTGACCGAGTTCGAGGTCGGCGGGATGCCGACCGTGCTGCCCTTCCACCAGGCCGTGGTGCGCGACCCGGCCTTCGCCCCCACCGACCCGAGCGCGGCGTTCACCGTCCACACCCGGTGGATCGAGACCGAGTTCGCCACCGAGATCGCCCCGTACGCGGGCGAGAGCGAACAGGCGGAGACCTCCGAGCGCGACACCGTGACCGTCGAGGTCGGCGGCAAGCGCGTCGAGGTCGTCCTCCCGGCCGGACTGGGCGCCGACCTTGGAGCGGGTGCGGGCAAGTCCGCCAAGAAGCCCCCCAAACGCGGCCGCGGCGGCAGCCGCGCAGCAGCGGCGGTCAGCGGCGACGCGCTGGTCTCCCCGATGCAGGGCACGGTCATCAAACTCGTGGCCGAAGACGGCCAGGAGGTCGCCGAGGGCGACACGATCGTGGTCATCGAGGCCATGAAGATGGAGCAGCCCCTGACCGCCCACAAGTCCGGCACCGTCACCGGCCTGGCCGTCTCCGCGGGCGAGACCATCTCCAACGGCGGCGTGGTCTGCGAGATCAAGGACTCCTGACCGAACCGCCGTCGTAGGCGAAGGAGCAAGCAACAGCGGGGCGGGGACGCATGCGTCCCCGCCCCGCCCTGCACGGGTCTGCTGGGTCGGCCCGCTCCGCTCCTCCGATGCTCAGTGGCAAAAAGCAGCACCGACGGCGGCGGAGGCCAGGGCCGCCTTCGGCAGTGCGGACCGGCTGGTCGGCGTTGCGGGGGTGGCACCGGTCCCCCGGGACTCGGGGCGCATCAGCGGCAACTTGCACCGGCCCAGGCGCTACAGCCGCCGCCTGCTGCGAGTGTTCTACATGTCGGCCCAGGTCAGCATCCACTGCTGTCCGGACTCCAAGGCGTTTTACGAGCGCAAGCGGGCCGAGGGCAAGCGTCATGTCCAGGCCGTGATCGCGCTGGCCCGCCGTCGGGTCAACGTGCTCTGGGCGATGCTGCGCGATGGGCGCCCGTTCGTTGCGGCCACTGCCATGAAGTTGACCGCGGCGGCTTGAGGCGTTCACAGCCTGTTACCGCTCGGCCTTGACGACTTCATTGGGAATCCTCCCGGCCTTGGGGCGTGGGGGCGCGGGGCGCGGATCCGTCCCGGCCAGTCGACGCCCCTCAGCCCGACTGAAACGCCGCTCTTCCGCTGCACGCGAGAGCACTTCCGCCATGCGGCAGTTCAGCTCTCTCTCGCCGCTGATTACGGGGTTTCTGTCGATTTTCGCCCGTTTTCCGACAGAGTCCCCGTGATCATCGCCGACAGGGCTGCGGACAGCGCTATCCCGTCCTTTCGGGGCCACCCAGCCCCCCGGTGGCCAACAGCAGCGGCCAGCCCCCACCCGCTGTCGCCGCCACCTTCCCCACCCACCGGCACGCTTCACGTCGAGCATGCCCCGACGCGATCCTGCGCTTCTGACCTCGAAAGACAGTCTGTGGGGCACATCTCTTCCCGCCCACATCCCCGCACACATCCGATGATCCGCGCACACGTGATCAGGTTGATACCAGGGCGATTGGGAATAAAGCGGCCGTGCTGGCTATTGTTCACGTTCGTGACGAACATTTGGGGCCTCACCGAGCGACGGCACATCGATCTGTGCCGGGTCGCCAGCCAAGCGTGTCGTCGTTCCTAGGAACGACCCATCCCCCAGCGCGCCTTTGGCCGCGCGCCATCGTCCACCGGGCCGCCGCACGATCCCCGCGAGCGCCCGGGCATCGCTCTGATCTTGGAGTCTCCCAGTGCTATCCGCACTTCGGCGTGTCCCATTCGCCGTACAGGTTTTCGCTGCCCTAGTCCTCGGCATCGCCTTCGGAGTCATCGCCCGTCACATGGGCGGAGGCGCGGACGACCCGAACTGGCTCGCCGTCACCCTCGACACCATCGGCTCGACGTTCGTCACCCTGCTCCGCACGATCGTGCCGCCGCTGATCGTTCTCGCGGTCATCTCCTCCATCGCCAGCCTGCGCAACGTCTCCAACGCCGCCCGCCTCGCCGGGCAGACGCTGGTCTGGTTCGCCATCACCGCGCTGATCGCGGTCTCGATCGGCATCGGTCTCGGCCTCATCATCCGCCCGGGGATGAACAGCGGCGTCGACCCGTCGACCGCGGCGGACCCGAGCACCCACGGCTCCTGGCTCGCGTTCCTCGAAAGCCTGGTCCCGACCAACTTCCTCGGCCTGGCCGCCAGCACCAGCGCTGACGACGCCGGGGTGCTCAGCACGAGTCTCGACTTCAACGCGCTCCAGCTCATCGTCATCGCGATCGCGATCGGCGTGGCGGCGGTCAAGGTCGGCAAGTCCGCCGAGCCGTTCCTCGCTTTCACCCAGTCGACGCTGGACATCGTCCTCAAGGTGCTCTGGTGGGTCATCCGGCTGGCGCCGCTCGGCACCATCGGTCTGCTCGGCAACGCCGTCTACAGCTACGGCTGGACGACCATCGGCGCCCTCGGCAAGTTCACCCTGGCTATCTACGTCGGCCTCGCGCTGGTGCTGTTCGTCGTCTACCCGCTGCTCACCAAGGCGCACGGGCTGTCGGCGCTGAAGTTCTTCAGCGGTGTGTGGCCCGCGGTGCAGCTCGGCTTCGTGTCGCGCTCCTCCATGGGGACCATGCCCGTCACCCAGCGCGTGGCCGAGACCAACTTCGGCGTGCCGCGACACTACGCGTCCTTCGCCGTACCGTTCGGCGCCACCACCAAGATGGACGGCTGCGCCGCGATCTACCCGGCGATCTCGGCGATCTTCGTCGCCCAGTTCTTCGGGGTCGACCTGGGCATCACCGACTACCTGCTGATCGTCTTCGTCTCGGTGATCGGGTCCGCCGCCACCGCGGGCACCACCGGCGCCACCGTCATGCTCACGCTGACGCTGTCGACCGTGGGCCTGCCACTGGAGGGCGTCGGCCTGCTGCTCGCCGTCGACCCGATCCTGGACATGGGCCGCACCGCCACCAACGTGGCCGGCCAGGCGCTGATCCCGGCCATCGTGTCGAAGCGTGAGGGCATCATCGACCTGGAGCGCTACAACGAGCCGCGCGGTCTCGACGGGTTCGTGGTGCCGGAGTTCCGCAGCTCGGCCGACACCGCCGACGCCGTCGATCTCGACGGCTCCGCCGAGGAGCCCGCGGAGGCGGACCGGGAACCGGCGTCGGTGGCCTCGGCATCGACGGCGTCGTAGCGCCTGTTTCCGATCACAACGCGCGCTACGGGCGGCCCGCAATCATTGCGGGCCGCCCGTAGTGTTGGGGTAGGGCGACCCGGCGGGGGAACCATCGAACGCCGTCGTTCGTCAGACTCTTGTGACGGAGGCGAAAGGAACCATGATGTTGCGCCGCTTGGTATTGCCCGCTCTGCTGGCCGCAGGGCTCACCGCTTTCGCGGCGGCCCCTGCGAGCGCCGCCGATGCCCCCGATGTCCAGGATGTCGCCAACGAGCTGAAGGGCTCGCACATCTACGTGGACGAGGGCGTGGACACCATCTCCGACACCGAATCCGGGCTCGTCAGCCAGCAGGCGGAGAAGGCGGAGACCCCCGTCTACGTGGTCGTCCTCGAAGACGGGACGGTCGGCTCCCGCACCGAGGCCGGCGGCTACATGGGCCAGGTCCAGCAGGAAGTCGGTGACGGCACCTACCTCCTCATCGACGGCAAGGACTTGGAGGCCGACTCCACGGTCCTCGACTCCGGCGCGGTGGACGCCGCCAAGACCGCCGCCAAGCAGCAGGGCACCCCGACCGACGCCGCCAACGCCTTCATCCAGAAGGCCGACAGCGAGGTCAGCGCGGCCGAGTCCGGGGCCATGTTCGGGATGATTCTGATCGGTCTGCTCGTCGTCGCCGTCGTCGGCGGCGGGTTCTTCCTGTACAGCGCGAAGAAGAAGCGCGAGGCGCAGAAGGCCAAGGAACTCGCCGAGATCAAGCAGATGACGACCGAGGACGTCGTGTCCTTGGGTGAGGACATCGCCCGCCTGGAGATCGACCTCAGCAGGGTCGACGACCCCACGCGCGCCGACTACACCCGGGCCATGGACTCCTACGACCAGGCCAAGAACACGCTCGACTCCATCCAGCGTCCCGAGGACGTCGAGCAGATCACCAAGTCCCTGGAGGACGGCCGCTACTACATGACGGCCACCCGGGCGCGCATGAACGGCGAACCGGTCCCCGAGCGGCGCGGCCCCTGCTTCTTCAACCCGCAGCACGGCCCGTCGCAGCAGGACGTCATGTGGGCACCGCCCGGCGGCAGCCCCCGCACGGTCACGGCGTGCGCCAACTGCGCCCAGGCGGTCCTCGCCGGATTCGACCCCGACGTCCGCATGGTCGAGGTCGACGGCCAGCGACGCCCGTACTACGACGCCGGTCCGGCCTATGCCCCCTATGCGGGCGGCTATCACGGCACCGACATGATGATGGGCATGTTCACGGGCATGATGATGGGCTCGATGATGGGATCCATGATGGGCGGCGGCTTCGGGGGCGACATCGGAGGCGGCGACGTCGGTGGCGGCATGGACGGCGACTTCGGCGACGGCGGAGGCTGGAGCGACTTCGGCGGCGGCGGTTTCGACGGCGGCGACTTCGGCGGATTCGGCGACTTCTAGCCCTGAGCTTCTCCGAGACAGAGAAACAAGAAAGGGGGCCCGGCCGTCTGGCCGGGCCCCCTTTCTTGTTTCCCCGACCCTTGGCACAGGGGCTCGATGGCGTCGGGGACGTCGCCGTGCACGGCAGCGCTGCGGAGCGTCGGCGTGGGCGCGACCGCGACGAACGTCGGTTCGGTGACCACCGGACGCCCGGTCCGCCCACAAGCGGGCGGTAGTTGATTCTCGGCCCCGACACGAAATCCACGTCCTGGCTCCGTGCCCCGACAGCTTTGCGGGAGACGGCCACCACTGCTTTTCATTCCGCTTCCCGCTTCGGGCGGTCGGTTCCTGCGTGAGCGCAGGGTGATCACGATGCATCACCGGGTGGCCGGGTCCGGCCAGAGGGAAGCCTGGATTTATGGTTACCGGGTAAGTATGGTCGGTGCTAGTTACTCGGTAAGTAGGAGTCGAAATGTCCGTTCGGCAGGGATTGCTGGCCTTGCTCGCCGAAGGCCCCAAGCACGGCTACCAGCTGCGCGCGGAGTTCGAGGTGCGCACCGGTGGCACCTGGCCGTTGAACATCGGCCAGGCCTACACCACGCTGCAGCGCCTGCATCGTGACGGGCTGGTCGAGCCGGTGAGCGGTGGGGCCGAGGGGGATCCCGAGAGGTTCGAGCTCACCGAGACCGGGCGGGGTGAGGTCACGGCCTGGTGGGAGACACCGGTCGAGCGCGGGGCGCCCGCACGGGATGAGTTGGCGATCAAGTTGGCACTCGCGGTGACCACACCGGGCGTGGATGTGCGGGGGATCGTCGATCGGCAGCGGTCCGAGACCCTGCGATGCCTGCAGGACTACACCCGGCTCAAGATGCCGCGGCACGATGCACCGGAGCCGTCGAGTATGGAGGCCGATCTCGCCTGGCATCTGATCCTCGACTCGCTGATCTTCGCCGCGCAGGCCGAGATCCAGTGGCTCGACCACGTGGAAGCGCGGGTGGCCCGCGCGGCGCTGTCGGCCGCACACACGGCTCCCACCGAGGACGACGCGGACACCTCCGCCGCACGCGGGACGCGTCGATGATGGCCGGCGGGGCCGGGGTTCCGCACCCGGACGGCAGCGAGGTGGAGACGCCGGTCCTGGAGATCGTCGGGGCCACCCGGGTCCACGGGCAGGGGCCGACCGAGGTCGTCGCGCTGGACGGGGTCGACCTGGAGGTGCGGGCCGGTGAGCTGGTGGCGGTCATGGGGCCGTCGGGGTCCGGGAAGTCCACCCTGCTCAATCTCGCGGGCGGGCTCGACACCCCCACCGCCGGGAGCATCCGCGTCGTCGGGGAGGAGCTGAGCGGCTTGGGTGCCACGGCCCGCGCCCGCCTGCGCAGGCGATTGGTCGGGTATGTCTTCCAGGACTTCAACCTGGTCCCGTCGCTGACCGCGGCCGAGAACGTCGCCCTCCCACTGGAACTCGACGGAGTCCCGGCACGGCGGGCCGGTGAGCAGGCGATCGCGGCGCTGGACAGCGTCGGGGTCGGCGACCTGGCCGATCGTTTCCCCGAGGAGATGTCCGGAGGGCAGCAGCAGCGCACGGCGGTCGCCCGAGCCCTGGTCGGGCCGCGTCGCCTGCTGCTCGCCGATGAGCCGACGGGCGCGCTCGACACCGCCACCGGCGAGGAGATGATGCTGGTCCTGCGCGGCCGGATCGACGCCGGAAGCGCGGGGGTGCTGGTCACGCACGACGCCCGCTACGCGGCATGGGCCGACCGCACGGTCTTCCTGCGGGACGGACGCCTCACCGGCTCCACCGGGACTCGGATGGGCGTGGAGTCGCTGTTCACCACTCCGGGCGCCCCGCCGCCCCCGCGCTCGGAGCCCGAACCATGAGGCGCGCGCTGCGGGCCTGGTGGGCGCCCTGGCGGGCGAGCCTGCGGGCGGCGAGACGCGACGCGCTGCGCAACCGAGGCACCACCGCCCTGATCGCGTCGATGATCGCGCTGACGGTGCTGGGCGGTGCGCTCGCCGACATCATGCTCCGCTCCGCCGTCCCCGAGCCCGCGACCTTCAACGACATGATGCTCGGCGACAACGCGCAGGCCCGGATCGCCTGGCGGATGCCCGGCGAGGTCGTCCAGGACGAGCGCGAGGATCTGTGGCTCGGGACTTCCGACGACGAACCGCCCGACTCCACGGCGGCCTACGAAAGCGACCTGCTCAAAGCGCTGCCCCCCGGAACCGAGTTGACGCGTACAGCAGAGGGTCCCGTCGCCGTCCGCGCCGGTGATCGGAGGACCGAGGAGCTGCCGGCGGTCGAGGCCGACCTCGACGCTCCAGCGCTTGCGGGCCTGTTCCGAATGGAGGCGGGCCGTGTGGCGACCGAACCGGGCGAGGTCGTCGTGAACCAGGGGCTGGCTCGGCGGCTGGAGGTGGAGCCCGGTGATGCCGTCGAGCTGGTGGACGGCGCGGGCGAGACCCGCTCCGGCACCGTCACCGGCGTGTACCGCACCACCCTCAACGAGATCGAGCTCGCCCTGGCGTCCGGCACGCTCCTGGACACCGGGTCCCGGCCAGGCGGCGGCTCCGCGTCACCTGTCTGGTACTCCACCGGCTCCGACGCGGTGACCTGGGAGCAGGTACTCGCCGTCAACGAGCTGGGGGCGAGCGTGGTCAGCCGGGCGGTCGTGCTGGACCCGCCCCTCCCCGAGGACATGCCGATCTACCAGGGCGCCCCGGTCGAGGCCGACGCCGAGCAGCTGATGATGTACGCCGGCGTCCTCGGAGCCGGTCTGCTGGTGACGGTGCTGCTCATCGCCCCCGCCTTCGCGGTCGGGGCGCAACGGTCGGCCCGACGGCTGGCGGTCGTCTCCGCTCAGGGCGGGTCCTCTCGCGACCTGCGGCGGATGGTGCTCAGTGGGGCGCTGGTCGTCGGTCCGACAGCGGCGGTGGCTGGCGCGCTGCTGGCAACGGCTGTCGCCGCCGCGGGGTTCCTCCTCCTGCGGGCCCTGGGCAACCCGAACTTCCCGAACCTGATCCTGCCCTGGGCCGACATCGCCGCCTTCGCGCTGTTCGGTGTGGCCATCGCGGTCATCGCCGCGTGGCTGCCCGCCCGGAAGGCGGGGCGAATGGATCCCGTGGCCGTCCTGACCGGGCGGCGCACCGCCACCGGATCCCGCCCCTACCCGCAGATCATCGGCGTGCTGCTGGTCGTGGCCGGTGGTGCGGCGGTCACGGCGGGCATCGCGCTGACGCGCTACGTGTTCTCCGCCTCCGGCATCATCGTGATCGTGGTCGGCACCGCACTGTGTTCGGGGGCCATCGTCAGCACGCTGGGGCGGGTCGCGGCCCGACTGCCGCTGTCGCTCCGGATCGCGCTACGCGACTCCGCCCGGAACCGGTCGCGCACGGTTCCCGCCATCGCCGCCGTCTTCGCGGCGCTGACCTTCCTGGTCGCCACCGCCGTGTTCACCGTGTCGGAGGCGGAGCACGAAGGGTGGTTCCACTTCCCGCGTGCGGCCGAGGGAACCGTGCTGGCGTACCTGACCGATCCGGACCGCGCCGACAGCGCGACCGTCGACCGGGTGGCATCGGCACTGACCAGCGAACTCCCCGCCACGGATGCCCTGCCCGTGCGAATGATGGACACGGACTTCTCCGTGGCTCCCCTTCCCGACCCGAACCAGTCCTGCCCCTTCTGGGCCGTGGTGCCCCCCGCGTCCCCGGCGCGGGCGGCCGACATGAGCGTCAACGACGTCGACTGCGCGCCGATGAAGGTCAACGGCGACCGCAACCGGCAGACGCTGTGGCAGACGCAGGGGGAAGTCTCACCTCTGGTGGACGACGGGTCTGTCGTCCGTGCCCTGGGTCTGCCGGAGGCCGCCAAGGCCGCCGCGGCGCTGGCCGAGGGCAAGGCGGTGGTCACCCGCGACCTGGATCTCTGGTCCGACGACACGGCACGCGTGGCGTTCCTGCAGATGAGGAACGTTGACGGGGACTCCGACGGCCGCACTGGCGACGCACCGTTCAAGGACGGGAACGTCGCCACGGTTCCGGCGGTGACCGTGGACTGGCCCAGCGCCCAGTACGAGCTGATCATCCCTCCCACGCTGCTGAAGGAGTGGGGCGGGGAGGCGCGGACGGTCGGCCTGGTCGCGCCGACGGACGCGACACCCGGTGACGGAGCCGTCGATCGCGCCCGCGCTGCGGTCGCCAAGGCCGAAGCGGCTGGGTTCGCGGAGGCGACCGGATCGGTCGAGGTCGTCGTCGAACGCGATGGTGGGGCACCAGCGAACATGACACGGTTGTACGCCCTGATCAGCCTTGCCGCCGTCGTCGCCGTGGGGGCGTCGTGGGTCGCGGTGGGTCTGGCCGCGACCGACGCGCGACCCGAGATGGCGACGCTCGCTGCGGTCGGCGCGGCCCCGTCGACCCGGCGCAGGGTCAGCGGAGCGCAGGGGCTGGTGATCACCGCCACCGGTGTCGGGCTCGGCCTGGCGTGCGGACTTGCCCTGGGCGTGGCGCAGGTCCTGATGGAACGCCACCAGTACGGATACGCCGACGAGTCCTGGTCCGTGGTCGTGCCCTGGCCACTGATCACCCTGATCACGTTGGCAATTCCGATTATCACCTTTATCGGGGCGACCACAGCGATTCGTCCGCACATCCCACTAGTACGCAGAGCGACGCACTGAGCACAATTCTGGAGTTCTCACAAATGACAGAAATGAGACATTCCCGTCAGACGATTACTCCCGCCCTCGAACGAGCACATCCCAATGACCTCATGCGGCCAATCGACGTCCATTTGAGCCGCCAAATCGAAGGAGAGCCGGCGGCCCGCACATCCGGAAACCGCAAAGATCAACCGACCCCGCCACCTGCACTCATTCTCCGCCCGCGACATCGCTTTCGAATTCCCAGATCTACCCAACCGCCACATCGACAACACAAGATCATTATTCGGCCAGGGTGAATCGACACTTGCCGAGCGCCTCCCGGCCACGGTACACACGAAGGCGATGGCCATCGCTGCCAGTTTCGGGCTCGGGGACTCCATTTCAATGGGGCGGCATTCCCGTGCACAGAACGCCAATTTCCTCGGGACTCCGAAAACATTTGTCACTAGGAGAGGGAGGGACGAATGTCCTCCACGCCAACCACGACAGGGCGCTCGCTGGCCGCACGCGCGGGCGCCATTGTCGCGGCGTTCGGCCTGGCCGGCACTCTCGGTGTCGCCATCGCCTCCCCGGCGGAAGCCGCCTGCAGGAGCGGCGGCTACTCCGTCACCGCCTACCGGTCCTATGCCTGGACCAACACCGCGCACTGCCGCTACTACGGCCGTTCGTGGGCCCGCCACGGCCGCTACTACGCGTCGACGCCGTGGACCTCCAAGTCCTCGAGTGCCTACGCCCGCCACTACACGGGCGCCACACCGAGGTACGCCGGATACGCGCTGACCCGCTGATCCGGATACGTCATCGCAACAAGTGATGGAGAGCCGACCATGGCCACCCCAACGCCCTGAGCGGAGCCGCACCTCCGCACCGGGCACCGGCCGGCCATGGTCGGTTTCCGCCCCACCCATCCCCCGGGAATCTCCGGATCGGGAATCACCATGGAATTCAGACCGAGAACGCTGGCGGCAGCCGCCGCCCTATGCGTCGCCGTACTGTCCGGGTGCAATGCGTTCGGCGGCGATGATCCCGCCGGAAATGCCGCGGGAAATTCCGAGCCCTCCCTCGTCGAGCAGTACAAGCAGATGCGCGATGAAGCCACCTCCGATTTCGAGCGCGAGGTCTTCGAGCGCGCCATCAAGAAGGGGGAGATCGCGCCGGAGGATTACGAAGAGGCGTTCAACAAATACATGGAGTGCGCCGAGGGCGCCGGGCTCGACGAAACCTACACCAAGCTCCCCAACGGCATCTACAAACTCGTCAAGTGGGACGCGGGCGGCGCCGACGACGAAAAAGCGAACCAGGAGCACTTCGAGAAGAGCGCCGAGTGCGCCGACGGCACCATCGCCCGCATCGAGGCGATGTACCAGCAGCAGGTCGGCAACCCCGAGCAGTTCGACGATCCGCGCAAGGTCGCCGTCCAGTGCCTCATCGAAGCCGGGATCGCGCCCGCCGACTACACCGAGGAGCAGTTCGACAAGGACTTCGAGAGCGCGTTCGAAGACGCCGACTTCGACGTCACCGACCCCAAGGCCGAGGAGTGCCTGCATACGGCCGGCTACTCGCTCAGCGTCGGTGACTGACCCCGTTGTCCCGACACAGGGAACGACGCCGCATCCGCACCGACACCTGCGCACCGACACCCGCGCACCGATACCAGGGAGGATTCGATGGCCATGAACCGTTACTCCGCGATCGCGGCGCTGGCCTGCGCCGGGCTCATCATGCTGGCGGCCTGTTCCCCGGGGGGCGATGAGGAGCCAGCGGGCACGGGCACGCCCGACGCGTCCGCGTCGCCCGGCGGCCCCGCCGGAGCCGTGAAGAGCCACAACGCGGGAGGCGAACCGGACTACGTCATGGGGGAGGAGATCCAGCCCGCCGTGGACTGCCTGATCGAGGAAGGCCTCGCACCCGAGGACTACACCACCGAGAAGCTCGACGCCGACCTGAAGTCGGGGTTCGACAGCGCCGACTTCGACGGAAAGAACCCGGTCGTCAAGAAGTGCCTGGACAAGGCCGGGATCACCTTCGAGATGGGAGATGAATGACCATGTCCGACGCGTCCACAGCCGCGGTGAGCCGACTCCGGTCGCGTATCGCGACCGTCCTGGCGGCACTCGCCATCGCGGCGTCGCTCGGCACCGTCACCGCGCTGCCGGCTGAGGCGGCCGCCTGTGACATTGGCTATTCGATCACCGACTCCTATATCTCCGCATGGGTGGATGTGACCGGCTGCGACCGCCAGGCCCGAGCGACGGTCCGCTGCGGCGCCAAGATGAAGACGACGGGCTGGGTCACGACCAAAGCGAGCGTCACCGTGCGGTGCTCTCCCACCGACACACCGAGGTACGCCTGGCACTCCTTCCGCTAGCCCACCGGAGACGACACCGGGACCGGCATCCGCTTCCATGCCCCGTACCCCCTCCCCGCCTCCTACTTCTGCTCCCGCTCGTCCCCCTGTTCCTGCTCCTAACCCCTCGTGACCTCCTCTTTTCCGCACACCGAACACAGCGGCACAGGAGGCATCGGACCCATTGGATGTGGTGCAATGCTCAACCGACCTACGGGGACCGCGCTCCTCGCCGGTGCGGTGCTGCTGGCCACCGGCGGCGTGACCGGATTCCTGCTGCGCCCGGCCGGGCCGCCGCCCGACCTCGCGGCCGCCGACCCCATCACCTCCGCGCCGGTCGCCAAGGAGGAGTTCGTCGACGAGCGCACGGTGCAGGTCGCGCTGAACATCGCCCCCGCCACCGACCTGGTGGTGGGAACAGGTGGCAGGGTCACCTCCACCACCTGCGCGGCGGACGCCACGCTGAAGTCGGGCAGCGTTCCGATGCGCGTCAACGGCAAGCGACTCATTGCCCTGGCCACCAAGGTTCCCCTCTACCGCGACCTGTCGTGGGGCGACAAGGGCGCCGACGTCAAGGCGTTGCAGACCGAGCTGTCCCGACTCGGGCACTCCACCGCGGCCGACGGGACCTTCGGACGCCAGACCTACAACGCCGTCCGCGCCCTGAAGAAGGCCAACGGGATGAAGAACCCCGACGGCAAGGTCGCCGTCGACCGGTTCGTCTGGTTGCCGTCCGCCACGGTCACCGCCGAGGAGTGCACGGCGCCGCTGGGCTCCAGCATCAGCAAAGGAGAGGCGTTCGCCTCCGTTCCCGGGCAGGTGGAGTCGGCGACCCTGGAGGAGGTCCCCACCGACGCCGCGCCGGGGAAACGCACCCTCACCGTCGCCGGGGTAAGCGGCCCGGTCAGCGAGGACGGGGCCGCGGACGATCCGGACTTCATGCGCGAGCTGTCCGACACCAAGGAGGCGCAGGCCGCCCAGAAGGGCGAGGACGAGCCGATCAGCGCCTCGGTCGCGCTCACCGAGCCGCTGGACGCGCTGAAGGTCGCCCCGGGCGCCCTGTTCGGCACCGCGGACGGCAGGGGCTGCCTGCAGTCGGGCGACAACGTCATCCCCGTGCGGATCGTCGGCTCCAACCTGGGCTCGACCATCGTCGTCGCGGAGGACGACGTCCCGGACGAGGTCGCGCTCGGTCCGGCCATCACCGCCACCTCCTGCGAAAAGGACGCGTCATGAGCGCCACCTACGTCCGCGCGACAGGGCTCACCCACCGCTTTCCCGGAACCGCGACCCTCTTCGCCGATCTGGGCTTCGAGCTGCGCCCCGGCCGGATCACCGGGGTCTGCGGCCCGTCCGGGTGCGGCAAGTCCACCCTGCTGTCGATCCTGGCCGGCTGGCTGACCCCCGTGGAGGGGACCCTGGCGATGTCCGGCATCGACCGGACCGGCTGGGTCTTCCAGAACCCCTACGGCGTCCCGGCCCGCAGCGCCCTGGACCATGT
This sequence comes from Nocardiopsis gilva YIM 90087, assembly GCF_002263495.1. Lineage (NCBI taxonomy): Bacteria > Bacillati > Actinomycetota > Actinomycetes > Streptosporangiales > Nocardiopsidaceae > Nocardiopsis > Nocardiopsis gilva. Next base: position 5,642,548 of record NZ_CP022753.1, read on the forward strand.
CACCCTCCCGCTGCTCGCCCGCGGGTGGGACCGTCCGCCCGCCGAGAAACGCGCCGCCGCGGTCATGGCCGGATTCGACCTCGCCCAGGTGGCCGACCAGCCGTTCCGGGAGCTGTCCGGCGGGGAGTCCCAGCGCCTGATGCTGGCCCGCGCGGTGTGCTCGGCCCCGGACCTGCTCCTGGTCGACGAGCCCACCGCCCAGCTCGACCTCAGCACGGCCGCCACGGTCAACGCGACCCTGGGCAACATCGCCCAGGAGGGCACCATCGTGGTCATCGCGACGCACGACCCGCACACCCGCGAAGCGTGCACCGAGGTCATCGACATGGAGACCGCCGGCTGTGGTGAGGTGGCCGCCTGATGAACGTGCCGGAGGAACGCACACCTGAGAACCCCGGGAGGGGGAGGAGGGAGGACGCCGGGCGGCCGGGTGCGTCGGAGGGACGTCTCGGAAGCGGGTCGGGCGGCGCCATGCGCCCCGCCGCGATCCTGTCCGAGGCCTGGCGCAACCTGGCCACCGGCACCACGCGGGCGGCCGTGTTCGCGATCGCGCTGGCCGCGGTCACCGCGAGCCTGGCGATCACGGACGCCCGCGCCATCATCGCCCTGCAGCAGCGGGCCGCCGAGTTCATCGCCGCCGGGGCGTCGGTGCGGGTCCTCGACGCCGCGGGCTCCACCGACGGCCCCTCCTGCGAGGCGCTGTCCGGCCTTCCCGCCGTCGGTTCCGCCGGGGCCGTCAGCGAGGGAACACCGGTCACACTGGCGGTGATGCCGGACAACCCCATCCCCTCCTACGAGGTCACCCCGGGGATGGGCGAGGTGCTGGGGGTGCGCCCGCTATCGGCCGAGGGCGTGTGGATCCCCACCGACGTCGCCGAGAAGCTGGGGCTGGAGGCGGGCCGGACCCTCCAGACCGACCGCGGTCCGCTGGCCATCGCCGGTGTCTACGACTACCCCGACGACGGCCGCGACAGCAGGCTGGGGTATGCCCTCGTCATCCCCACGGTGGCGGCGGGCGCGTTCGACCAGTGCTGGGCGAACGCGTGGCCGGTGACCGAGGAGGCCGACGGCCTCATCCGCTCGGCGGTGGCCGCCGACGTCGACCCCGACACCTCCGTGACCGTCGGGCAGCTCAACACCCGGCTGGGGGCCTCGTTCGACGCCGCCGCCGAGTTCTCCGGGCGCATCACCCGCACCACCGTTCCCGGGGCGGCGCTGGCCGGGCTGGTCCTCGGCTTCGTCGCGATCCGCGCCCGGCGCCTGGAGATCGCCGGGGCACTGCACGTGGGGCAGTCGCGGCGGGCGCTGCTGGCCACGGTCGTGTTGGAGACCGCGGCGTGGTCCGTGGCCGCGCTGGCGCTGGCCGCGTGCGCGCTGCTGCTGGCGGTGGTCCCGAACAACCCGGCCGATCCGCTGCACGCGTTCGCCATCGACATCCGCGGCCCGGCCGCCGCGGTGCCGGCCGCGCTGGCGGGGGCGGTCGTCGCCCTGCTGCTGATCCGGGAGAACCATCTGTTCCGGTACTTCAAGGACAGGTGACCCCTCACCGACGCGTCACCGCCGAAGGCGCCTGTGGGCGCCTTTCCCCGGTGCGGCCGACCGTCGGTCGTCCGGGTATCTGCGGTGCCTACTCGGGGGAGGCCTGCATCAGGGAGCGGGCCGCCTCGGTCACGCTGCCGGACAGCGACGGGTAGACCGCGAAGGTGTGGGCGATCTCGTCGACGGTGAGGCGCTGCTGCACCGCGATGGACACGCCCAGGATGAGCTCGCTGGCCCGGGGGCCGACGATGACGCCGCCCAGCACGATACCGGTTTGCTGACGGCAGATCAGCTTGATGAACCCGTCCTTGCTGTTGTTCATCTTCGCCCGCGGGTTGGTGTCCAGCGGCAGGGTGACGATGCGCGCGTCGACCTTGCCGGAGCGCACGTCCTCCTCGCTGGCGCCCACCGCGGCGATCTCGGGGTGGGTGAACACGGTCGAGGCGACGGTCGACAGCTTCAGCGGTGAGACGGCCTCGCCGAGCGCGTGCCACATCGCGATCCGGCCCTGCATGGCGGCGACCGAGGCGAGCATGTTCACCCCGGTGCAGTCGCCGGCCGCGTACACGCCCGGTGTGGAGGTCCGCGAGACCCGGTCGACCTGCACGAACCCGCCCTTGTCGAGCCGGACTCCGGTCTCCTCCAGCCCGATGTTGGCGGTGTTGGGGATCATGCCGACGGTCATCAGGCAGTGGCTGCCCTCGATCTCGCGGCCGTCGGAGAAGGTCACGTGGACGCCGTCGCCGGTGTTGGTGACCGACTCGGCGCGGCTGTTGGCGAGAACGGTCATGCCGCTGCGCCGGAACACGCCCTCGAGCACCTTCGCGGCGTCGACGTCCTGCGTCGGCATGACGTGGTCGCGGGAGGAGACCAGGGTGACCTCGGAACCCAGCGCCTGGTAGGCGTTGGCGAACTCGGCGCCGGTGACACCCGAGCCGACCACGATGAGCTTCTCGGGCAGCGTGTCGAGGTCGTAGAGCTGGCGCCAGGTCAGGATGCGGTCGCCGTCGGGTTTGGCGTTGGGCAGCTCGCGCGGGTGGGCGCCGGTCGAGACGAGGACGACATCGGCGCGCAGGCGCTGGTCGCCGACCGCGACGATGCGCGGGTCGACCAGGCGACCCTCGCCCGGGACGATCTCGACGCCCTCCTTGACCACGCGGGCGGCGGTGTCGTCGGACTGCGCCTGGGCCAGCCGCTTGACGCGCGCGTTGACGGTGCCGATGTCGACCTTGACGCTGCACGGCCCCGCCGGCTCGGCGCCCACGTTGAGGCCCAGCTTCGCGGACTCCCGGACGTAGGTGGAGCGGACGGACGTGGCGATCATGGTCTTGGACGGTACGCAGTCCGTCAGCACACAGGCTCCGCCGATACCGTCACGGTCCACGACCGTCACTTCGGCGCCCAGCTGCGTTGCGACCAGAGCCGCCTCGTAGCCACCTGGCCCGCCTCCGATGATCACGACCTTCGTCACGTCTGCTCCACTCCTTGAAGGCGATCGGCCGCCCGTCACCGGGCATGCCACGGCCCTGTAGGGCCCTTCGCCTGGGTCTTCGCTCGCCTGTCGCTCCCCTCCATTGTCCTCTCATCCCCGGTCGCGAAGTTCGCACCGGGGTGGCGTCATGCGCTCTCTCGGTGCCGTAGCCCCGACGACCAGCGTGTGCGGGGCCGCCACGGCGCGAATGGGAGGGCCGTCCCTGACCGCCCATAGCGGCGTTTATAGCCGCCTCAGACACGCTGCGTTGCGGTCCGGCACAAATCGGTTACGCAGGGGTACGCTCCGGAGATGTGAGCGAATCCACGCAAGATCGTCCCGTGATACGGACCGCCGACGCGAAGGAGCTGGCGGCCCAAGCGGCGGATGAGCTGAAGTCCCGTAGCGGTGCCGACGGCTACGACGCCGTTGTCGTGCTCGGATCGGGCTGGGCGGATGCCGCCGACTATCTGGGGACACCGGACATCGACCTCGACGTGATCGACCTTCCGGGGTTCGCCGCTCCGACGGCGGCGGGCCACTCCACCAAGGTGCGGAGCATGTGGGTCGGCGCCAAACGCGTCGCCGTGTTCCTCGGCCGCGTCCACCTGTATGAGGGATTCGACGCGATGCAGGTCGCGCACGCGGTCCGCACCGGCGTCGCGGCAGGCGCCGGCACGGTCGTCCTCACCGGGTCGGCCGGGTCGCTGCGCGCCGACTTCGCCGTGGGTCAGCCGATCGTGGTACGCGACCACATCAACCTCACCGCGACGTCACCGCTGGCCGGTCCGGACTTCGTGGACCTGAGCGACGCCTACACGGAGCGGCTGCGCGAGCTCGCCCACACCTCGGACGCGACACTGGCCGAGGGCGTGTACGCGACCGTGCCCGGCCCGCAGTTCCAGACCCCGGCGGAGCTGGGGATGCTGCGCGCGTCCGGCGCCGACCTGGTGGGCCAGTCCATCGCGCTGGAGACCATCGCGGCCGTGGAGATGGGCGCCGAGGTGCTGGCGCTGGCGATGATCAGCAACGACGCGATCGGCGGGGTTTACGAGCCCTTCAACCAGGAGCGGGCGCTGGAGGCCGTGCGCCAGCGGAGTCCGCGGCTGGGCGAGCTGCTGAACACGATCCTGATGCGGCTGTAGCGCCCGCGTCCCCGCGCAACGGCCGTCCGCAGTACCACCGCCGGAAAAGCCGTACCACCGCCGGACAACATGCCACCGCCGGAAAAACGGGGATCGCCGACCCCATCCGCGCCAGGGTCGGCGATCCCTTTTCCGTGGTGAAGCAGGACTCGAACGCGGAGGCGGACGGCGCCGCGTGGCGAGCAGCATCCTGAGGCCGAGGATGACTGGCACCGTCCGTCCCGTGGCGGTGAGGTCCCCGTACGGCCCGGTTCCTCGGGAGTCCCCGCAGACACCGCTGGAACCGGACCGTACGTTCTTCGGATACAGCGCGCCGCCGAGGTTGCCCCTGCCCGAAGGCAGGCCCGGAAAGGAGTCCCCGCGACACCTTTCCGGTGGCGACCCGCACGAGTGGCGATTCGTGCGGCGGCGCACCCGCTATTCAGTTGACCCGCAGACGCCTGAGGGAACCCGGATTCGGATGGCCCGGCGATCCGCGCTGACACCGGACCCCCGAACCCGTGGCCCTTAGGCATGCCTTACCTAACCAGTAGCTGGGGGTCGCGGTCAAGTCACGCGGGCAAAAAAATGCGGGACGCCCCGAAAGGGGCGTCCCGCATCGCTCCGCGGAGCGGATGTCACCCGACCAGCAGCGCCGCGACCAGCAGCAGCACCGGCACACCGAGCGCGACCAGCGCGTCAGGCGACCACACCGTCGACAGCGCGCCCGAGTCGTCCGCGGCCGCGGCGGTCGGCTCGGCCTTCCGCCGCTGCGCCTCCTCGCGCAGTTGGCGGGCGACCAGATTGACCGGCCGCAGCTCGCGCGGGTCGTCGCTCTCCTCCTCCAGGATCGGACCGCCGTCCGACCCGGCGCGGCGCAGGTTGTCGCGCACCACGGCGCGCTTGGTCTCCCGCAGCGGCCAGGACCGGATGACCTGGCCACCGGCGTGGATCCGCAGCACGTCGGTGACATCGGCCCAGGTGAAGGCCGCCCACGGCACGAACGTCTCGCGCAGCGGGTTCACCACGCGCACGCCGTCCTCCTGCGCTGCCACGCGCGGGCGCAGCCACAGCACGTAGGTCGCGCCCACCGTGCACAGCAGGACGGCGGCCGCGACCACCGCGGTGCGGCCGCCGCCGTTCACCAGCAGGTCGATCAGCAGCAGGACGACCACGCCGATCCAGACCCAGCCCAGGACCCGCGACAGCGGAGCGGTGAAGGGCTTCACTCCGCGGTCCACTTAATCGGCCCACTTGAGCTGCGCGAAGCCCGGCTTGATGTGCCCGTTGATCAGAGCGAGCCGCTCGTCGAAGGGCAGGAACGCCGACTTCATCGCGTTCACGGTGAACCACTCCAGGTCGTCCCAGCCGTAGTCGAACGCCTGGCACAGCCGCGCGAACTCCTCCGACAGTGTGGTGCCGCTCTGCAGCCGGTTGTCGGTGTTGACCGTGACCCGGAAGCGCAGGCTGCGCAGCATGCCGATCGGGTGCTCCGCGATCGACGTGGCCGCCCCGGTCTGGATGTTGGAGCTGGGGCACATCTCCAGCGGCACGCGCTTGTCACGCACGTAGCGCGCCAGACGGCCCATGCGCGTCTGGCCGTCCGCCATCCGCTCGATGTCGTCGACGATCCGCACGCCGTGCCCCAGCCGGTCGGCGCCGCACCACTGCAGCGCCTCCCAGATGGAGGGCAGCCCGAACGCCTCACCCGCGTGGATGGTGAAGTGGGCGTTCTCCCGCCGCAGGTACTCGAAGGCGTCGAGGTGGCGCGTGGGCGGGTGGCCGGCCTCGGCACCCGCGATGTCGAAGCCGACCACGCCCACGTCGCGGTAGCGCACGACCAGCTCGGCGATCTCCCGCGAGCGGGCGGCGTGCCGCATGGCGGTGAGCAGGGTGCCCACCCGGATCGTGCGCCCCTGCGCGGCGGCGCGCTCCTGGCCCAGCTGGAAGCCCTCCAGGACGGCTTCCACGACCTGCTCCAGGGTCAGCCCGGCTTCCAGGTGCTGCTCGGGGGCGTAGCGGACCTCCGCGTAGACGACGCCGTCGGCCGCGAGGTCCTCGGCGCACTCGGCCGCCACCCGGATCAGCGCCTCGCGCGTCTGCATCACGCCGACGGTGTGCGAGAACGTCTCCAGGTAGCGCTCCAAGGAACCGGAGTCGGAGGCGTCGCGAAACCACTGCCCCAGTTCGACGGGGTCCTTCGTGGGCAGTGCGGAGTAGCCGGTCGCGTCAGCGATCTCGACGACTGTCTCAGGCCGCAGCCCGCCGTCGAGGTGGTCGTGCAGGAGAACTTTCGGCGCGCGTCGGATCTGGTCCAAGGTCAACTGGTGGCTCATGCGTCTCAGGATGCCACTTGATCTCGGCCGACGGCGCGGCCGCCCGCCGCCGATGGGGCCCGCCGCGCGGGCACGGGCCCTGCGCGGCGGCGTGGCGTACTTCCGCGGCCCTGGGGATGATGGGGGAAACGAGGGGAGGGGAGTCAGGGGCCCGTCAGGCCAGGGCGGCGTCCTCCACCGTCTCATCGCTGCCGGGCCGGGCGCACTCCCACAGGGCGGTCAGCGCGGCGGCGGCCATGAGCTGGACACCGGTGCAGATGGCGCCCTCGTCGACATCGAACGCGCCCTGGTGCAGATCGAGCATGGGCCCGCTGGCGGTCGGTGGGTGCGTGCCCAGCCGCGCCATCGCGCCGGGAACATGCTCCAGGTACCAGGCGAAGTCCTCACCGCCGAGGCTCTGCGGCGTGGACGCCACCGACTCCGGGCCCAGGGTCTGCGCACAGGCGGCGCGCAGCATCCGCACGCTGGAGGCCTCGTTCACGGTGGGCGGGACGCCCCGGCGGTAGTCGAGGTCGGCCGTTGCGCCGTAACCGGCCACCACGGACTCGACCAGTTCCTTGATGATGTCGGGGGCCGCGTGCCAGGCGTCGTCGTCCAGGCAGCGCACCGTGCCCTCGGCGACACCGTCGTCGGGGATCGCGTTGGGCGCCGACCCCGCGCTGATGCGCCCCCACACCAGGCTGAACCCGGCGCGCGGGTCCACCCGGCGGGACAGCGCGGCCGGCAGCTCGGTGACCACCTTGCCGAGCGCGTAGACGAGGTCGGTGGTGAGGTGCGGCCGGGCGGTGTGGCCGCCCGCGCCCGACAGCCGCACCATCAGCTGGTCGCAGGCGGCGGTGATGGGGCCGACGCGCAGGCCGACCTGACCGCTCAGCAGCCGGGGGTCGCAGTGCAGGGCGAAGACGCGGTCGACGCCGTCGATCCCGCCCGCGTTGATGACCTCACGCGCCCCTCCGGGCAACTCCTCCGCCGGCTGGAACAGCAGCCGCACGCGGCCGGGGAGGGCACCGGCCCTGGCCTGCTGGGCCAGGAAGAGGCCGGCGGCGAGGACGACGGTGGTGTGCACGTCGTGTCCGCAGGCGTGGGCGGCGCCCGGCACGGTCGAGCGGTAGGGCACGTCCTTCTCGTCGGTGAGCGGCAGGGCGTCGAGGTCGGCCCGCAGCGCCACCGTCGGCCCGTCGTCGGAGCCGATGTCGCAGATCAGTCCGGTGCCCTGCGGGAGGACCTTGGGCGCCAGGCCGGCGCGCCGGAGGCGGTCCACCAGCCGCTGGGTGGTGCGGTGCTCGGCGAAGGCGAGTTCCGGGTGCATGTGCAGGTCTCGCCGGAATTCCACGAATTCGCGCTCGTGCCGGGCCAGAAAGGCGGTCAACTGGTCTGGCAGGTCACGTCCGTGCATGCGATGGCCCCCTGTTCCTCGACGGTTGATCTCGGTCGGCGTTTCCGCCGGTGTCGCCGTGCTCCGCCCCGCGCTCTCCGGCCCCGCCCCCGGAGCTCGGCCAGGGGCCGTCCACTCCGGCTCGGAATTCCGCCATCAGTGCGTCCACGACGTCGTTGAGCGTGCCTCCCTGGTCGATCACGGCACGCTGGCGCTCATACGGGGCGCCTTTGTCCAAGACCTCGAAAGCGACGTCGAGGTCTTCGGCACAGCCGAGCCGAGCGGCGACCGGCTCCAGCTCGTGCAGGAGTTCGTACAGGTCATCGCGCAGGGGCACGGTGGTGCCGTGCCCGTCGGTGATGACCCGTGCGTCCAACCCGTAGCGGGTGGCCCGCCACTTGTTGTCGTTGACGACCCAGGAGGGTGGGCTGGGCAATCCGTATCCGCGGTCGAGCTGCTGGTCGAACAGTCGAACGAGGCTCTGCGAGAGCGCGGCCGCCATTCCGACCTCGCGCAGAGTGGGAATTCCGTCGAACATCCGGATCTCGATGGTGCCGAAATCCGGGTGTGGGCGGACATCCCACCACACTTCCTTGATACTGCGGATGGTGCCCGCCCGCAGCAGCGTCTCCATGTAATCCTCGAATGTGGTCCAGTCCGGCAGGAGCGGTGGCGGACCGGCCGTGGGAAGCGCGCCGAATACGACGGATCGGGCGGATGCCAGACCGGTGTCGTGGCCGCTCCAGAACGGGCTGGAGGCGGTCAGCGCGAGAAAGTGCGGCAGGTACTTCGAGAGTGCGTTGACGATCGGAACGGCCTTTTCCGCCGAACGGACCCCCACATGCACGTGGACGCCGAAGGTGAGAATGCGCCGGGCGAGCCATTGGAGATCCTCGATCAGTTCGCCGTAGCGCTGCACCGGGGACGTCGTCTGATCGCGCCAGTCGTCCAGCGGGTGGGTGCCCGAACAGGCCAGAGCCAGCTGGCGGTCCTCGAGGACCGACGTGATCTGCTTGATGTTGGCGGCGAGGTCGGCCTTGATCTCCTCGACGGTCTCGCAGATCCCGGTGACCACCTCGATCGTGCACTGCATGAGCTCGTGGCGCAGCGGCGGGCTGGCGGTCTGACTCAGGCTGGGAAGGGCTCCGAGGACCTGTTGGGCCTCCTGGCGGAGGTGCCGGGTGTTCACATCGACGAGCTGCAATTCCCACTCGGCACCGATGGTGGTGCGGTCAGAAGCGTTGAATTCAATGGCCACGGTCATCCTCCGCCCTGTCCGGCCGGCTTGCGCACCGACGTCAGAGGCACCATAAGCGAGGCGGGGTCCCGCATGTCAGTCCGCCTCATGACCGAATTCACTCTCCTTTGAAAGGCATCGCAGGCCACGGAAGGCCGCCGCGTGCCAGCTCAGCGAGCGGGTGGGTGGCGCCACCCGAACGAGGATTGCAGGTGCCCCAGTGAACCTGCCGGAAAACCGCGAATCACGCCCCTGTGGGACTCCATGTCGTCTCATCATTCGGGACCAGACGACCGTGGAGCGCATCCTCCGCGTCAACTGGAACAGCGTCGTAGCTTTCCGACGAATTCCCGTGAGACCCGCCAATGACCTTGGCAGAGCTACACGTTACCCAAGATCCGGGCCGAAAACCGGGAAGTTGACCTATACGTGATACGACGCGTCGGATGCCATCAGCGACGGCACATGGCCGGATCCGGCCTCAACGCGTGCTCTGTGCCGACCCCCGGTGCTTGCGTACCCACACGGCGAGGGCGGCGAGGCAGGTGAGCACCACCGCCGGGAGGGCGGCGCGACGCAGGGCGGCGCGGACGGCCCGAAACCGGGCGGGGGCCTCCGCGCCCGCTTCTGGCCCGAGGGCGCGGGCACCTCCATCCCGACCCGGCACCCGCGGCGTGGCTCCGTCAGGGATGTCTCTTCCAGCATCGCCTCCGTTTCCGTGGCCGGCGCGGGCGGCGCCGCTCCCGCCGCCCCACGCACCAGCGGCAATCCCCACCCCCATCCCCATCGGCACGTTTCCCTGGTAGGGCGGCGGAACGGCCAGCCAGGTCGCGGTCCACGCGGCGCAGAACAGGACCAGCCGCATCACCAGGTTGATCCACACCAGCAGGCCCACGACCACCGCGAACGACGCGTAGACGGGGTTTCCGAGCGTGTTGCTGATCAGCAGCGCCCCCGCGGCCTTGAGCGCCTCGAACCCGACGGCGGCCATGAGCGCGCCGCGCCACAGCAGCCGCCAGGGACGCCGCGTCCCCGAGAGGCGGGAGAACAGCATCAGGAAGATGAGCAGGTTCACGCCGATGGCGATGGCCAGCCCCAGCACGCGCGTCGAGACGATGGCGGCGAGCGAGTCGTCCAGGCCGACCCACGAGAGCAGCCATGCGGTGGCGGCCTGCGCGACGCTGGTCAGCGCCACCGTGGCCAGGAGGCCGACACCGACGACGATCAGCACGGCCACGTCATAGAGCTTGGCCAGCACGATGTTCGGGCCGGAGCGGACGTCCTTCAGCCAGATCTGGTGCAGCGCCTCGCGCAGCGCCGCGACCGCACCGAGGCCGGCGTAGAGAAGGCCGAGCAGACCGATGCTCCCCGCTCCGGTACGGGCCCGCGCGATCTCGTCGATGGGCAGCTGCTCGGACAGGCCCGGGAGCATCTCCTCGATGGCGAGCTCCAGGTACTGGCGCAGGTCGGCGTGGAACTCCACGAGGTAGCCGACCAGCGCGAACGCGAGCGCCAGCAGCGGGAAGAAGGACAGGAAGGCGAAGTAGGTGACCGAGGCGGCGAAGGCGCTGCCGTGGCGGTCGCCGTAACGCTCCACGGCGCGCACGGCATGGTCGAAGGCGGGCCGCCGGCGACGCGCGGCCCAATAGGTCTCCATGGCCAAGTGGCCGTAGTGCCGGGCCTTGTCCTTGACCGTGTCCTTGACCGTTTCCAGCAACGATGCCATCGGTGTCCGCTCCGGCCCCATTCGTCCGTGGACAGGTGAGGCGAGCGTAGCCGTGCCCACCGCGCCGGGGCAGCTCCGGCGCGCCGCGCGGGAGATCACGACGCGCTTCACGCCACAATCGGGAGAACCGCACGAGGCAGGCGAGGATCGCGCTAGGAGCAGCCGTGAGGGTTCTGGTGACCGGCGGCGCCGGGTACATCGGCAGCGTCGTGGCGGCACGCCTGTTGGAGGCCGGACACGCGGTGGCCGTCATCGACGACCTGTCCACCGGCCATCGCGACGCCGTTCCCGACGGGTGCACGTTCGTCGAGGGATGTATCCGGGACCGTGCGGCCGAGGTGCTCGGAGACGTCGCGCGGTACGGCCGCACCGACGCGGTGCTGCACTTCGCCGCCCGCTCCGTCGTCCCGGAGTCCGTGCGCCGCCCCGAGCTGTACTGGACCGGAAACGTCGGCGCCTCGCTCGCGCTGCTGGAGGCGATGCGCGCGGCAGACGTGCGCCGGATCGTCTTCTCCTCGACGGCCGCCGTCTACGGCGAGCCCGAGGAGGTCCCCATCCGCGAGTGCGCCGCGGTGCGCCCCACCAACCCCTACGGGGCGTCGAAGGCCGCGGTCGACGCCGCGCTGGCCGAGCACGCCCGGATGCACGGCCTGGGCGCGGTGAGCCTGCGCTACTTCAACGTCGCCGGTGCACACGGACGCCACGGGGAGCGACACGCCACCGAGACCCACCTGATCCCCATCGTGCTGCAGGTCGCGCGCGGCCTGCGGGATTCGGTCGCGGTGTACGGCGAGGACTACGCCACCGCCGACGGCAGCTGCGTGCGCGACTACATCCACGTCACCGACCTCGCCGACGCCCACCTGCGCGCGCTGGAGTACTGCGTGCCAGGTGCGCACCGCGTCTTCAATCTCGGCAACGGTGCCGGGTTCTCGGTGCGCGAGGTCATCGAGGTCTGCCGCGAGATCACCGGCCACCCCATCCCGGCGGTCCCCGCACCGCGCCGCGCCGGAGACCCGGCGGTGCTCGTCGCCTCGGCCGAGCGCGCCCGGGCCGAGCTGGGGTGGGAACCACGCCTACCTGAACTTCGGGATATCGTCGCCGACGCGTGGGCCTTCCACACGGCCCAGGATGGTCGAGACGAGCGGGACGCACGGGCCGGCGCCCCGGGATGAGCAGGTGAGGGATGGCGTGGACACACTGCGGCGGCTGCTGAAGCCCTTTGCGACCGCGCGTCGGCGGAATGCCGCCGAGGCGGCCGAGGAGTGGCGGGTGAGCGCCCAGGTCGACGACGACGCGCTGTCCGCCGCCTTCACCGAGGCCTACGGCACCCCGCCGACGGGAATCTGGCGCGCGCCCGGCCAGGCCAACCTCATGGGCACGCACACCGACGCCGTTGGCGGGCTGGTCCTGCCCGTGGCCGTGCCGTGGGGTGTGTCGGTGGCCCTGCAGCCGACCGCGGACGGAACGGTCGAAGCACGCAGCATCCAGCGCCCGGGGGAAGCGGTCCGGTTCACCACCGCCGAGGTGGACGCGGCCACCACCGCCCGCGCGGCGATCACCGGCTGGGGCCGAAACGTCGCGGCGGTGTTCTCGGCGGCCCGCGAAGCCGGACACCTCGATGCGAGCGCGGGAGCCCGGATCATGCTCGACTCCGACCTCCCGGTCGGGGCCGGACTTTCCTCGTCGGCCGCACTGCACTGCGCGACGCTGCTGGCCCTGGCCGAGGCCCACGACATCAGCGACCTGTCCAAGGACCGGCGCGGCATGGCCGGACTCGCCCGTCGCGCGGCCACCGAATTCATCGGCGCCCCCACCGGGGCCATGGCGCACAACGCGCCACTGCGCTGCAAGGAAGGGCACGCCCTGTTCCTGGACTGCCGTACCGAGGGCGGTCGCAACGTCCCCCTGCCGTTGGACGAAGCGGGACTGCGCCTCCTCGTCATCGACACCCGCGTCCGTCCCCGCCCCAGCGACGCGGCACACATCGCCGCGACTCGACGCACCGAATGCGAACGTGGGGCACGGCAGCTGGGCGTCGAAACCCTTCGCGATGTCGAGGACCTGGCTTCCGCTCTTGACCGTCTGAAGCAGCTGGCGCTGCGGAAGCGCGTCCAGCACGTGGTCACTGAGATCCACCGCGTCAACGCCGCCGTCGGCCTGATGCGCGCGAAGGCCCTCCCCGAGATCGGCGCGGTCCTCACGGCCTCCCACTTCTCCCTGCGCGACCAGTTCGAGGTGTCCTGCCCCGAACTCGACCTCGCCGTGGAAACCGCCGTCCACGCAGGCGCCCGCGGCGCCAAGATGACCGGCAACGGCCTCGGTGGCAGCGCCATCGCCCTCGTCGCCGAGGAGAAGGTGGGCGGGGTGCGCGAGGGCGTGTCCGCAGCGTTCGCCGACAAGGGCTTCCAGGCACCGGAGTTCCGGATCGCCCTGCCATCCTCGGGTGCCGGTCCGACGCGTTAGGGACCTCCCCAGTGAGGAGGTCCCTTCATCGGCTCCGCGCTGGGACGCTGCCCCTAGTTGTCTCCGACCGATTCCATCCAGTCATCAAGCGCCTCATCGACAAGGTGCTGAGGCACGACCTTCATCGGGAAGGGAGCATCGGTCGCGAAGACCTCTTCGCCGAACACCTGTGTCACCTCACGGTATTCACCGTCCGTGAGACGCAGTTCGAGCAGGCCCGGCTTCTCGGTCGACGGGTTGAAGATCCAGTACGACCCGATCCCGAACTCGGCGTACTCAGCACGCTTGGTGTGGTTGTCGCGGAACACGCTCTCGGGTGAAAGAACCTCCACCGCCAACAGAGGCGGCCGGGTAAGGTACGGCTTCTCCACATCCGCCTTGCGCGTCACCAGAAGGTCAGGGATCCGGTGGTGCGTCCCGGCGTCATTGAGGTTGATTCCCGCTCCTGGGAGCACGATGTGCCCCTTGGGCGCCGCCGTCATCAGGTGGTACAGCAGCCGCCCCTCGACAAGGGAATGAACGAATACCGGCGCGGGAGACACGTCAAGCCTCCCGCCGACCAGCTCGTACCGCCTGCCGTCGTCGGGCATTCTCTCCAGGTCCTCGACGGTGAGCGGTCGCTGCTGCGGTTCCGACGTCCCCATGGTCATGACAGACATACTGCCTCCTAACTCGCATGCGGACCAGTGTTCGGGAGTGATGTCGGGTTACCAGCGGGTTTTCGACATACGGATCGAAAGTGCGTTCTAAACGGACAGCCAGAATCACGGTCGCGTTTTCCCCGCTGCCCCCTCTCGCTCCGGCACGGCCAGAGCGAACCCACATACGATGTGGCCAGTCACACCGGAAGCAGCGATGTAGGACACGCGGGCACGGAACGGATGGATAACCACGGCGATGGCTGATCGAGGCAACGGGCGCAACCGGCCCTCTAACGGGCCCACTGGAGACCACAACCGAACCGGGGTGTTCCGGCGCCCCGGTGGCGATGGCGGGCCCGACGAGATCGAGAGGCTGTACCGGCCGCGGCGATCCGAGCAGCGGTCCGCGCGTGGGCCCGCGGACGCGGGCGGGTCGCGTCAGCCGGGCGGCGCACGAGGCGGCAGAGGCGACGGGCGCGGGCGCCACGGTGGTGGCGGCGGCGGAGGCCGGGACGGTGGTGGACGCGTCTACGACGGCACCGGCAGGTCCCGCAGGGAGCGGGAGCAGCGGGCGCGGCGGCGGCGCACCATCCTCATCACTGTTCTGGTGGTGCTGGTCGTCCTGCCCGCGCTCTTCTACTTCTGGGCCGACTCCCGCCTCGTGCGCGTCGAGGCCCTGCAGGACTACGACGGCCGCCCCGAGGAGCAGCCCGGCACCACCTACATGGTCGTGGGGTCCGACAGCCGTGCGGGCCTCAGCGACGAGGACGTGCAGGACCTGCGCACCGGCCGCGCCGAGGGCAAGCGCACCGACACGATCATGGTCCTCTACGTCCCCGACAGCGGAAAGCCGACCATCATCAGCGTGCCGCGCGACTCCTACGTCACGATCCCCGGCATCGGCGACAACAAGATCAATGCGGCCTTCAGTACCGCCCTCGGCGGCGGCCCGTCGACCCTGGTGCAGACGTTCGAACAGGAGAGCGGCGTCCGCATCGACCACTACGTGGAGATCGGTTTCGCGGGCTTCGTGGACATCGTCGACGCGGTCGGCGGCGTGGAGATGTGCCCCAAGGAGGACATGAAGGACCCGAAGTCGGGCCTGGACCTCAAGGCCGGATGCCAGACCATGGACGGCGCCACCGCACTCGGCTATGTGCGCACCCGTGCTTCGGCCCGCGCCGACCTGGACCGGATCCAGCGGCAGCGCGAGTTCTTCAGCAAGCTGGTCGACAAGGCCACCTCCCCCGGGACCCTGTTCAACCCGTTCCGCTCAGTACCGCTGGTCACCAACGGCACCTCGACCTTCGAGGTGGATGAGGGCGACCACCTCAGCGACCTCGGATGGATGGCCCTGGCGATGGGCGACGACCCCACCACGACCTCGATCCCGGTCGGCTCCACACCGACGTTGAACGTGGGGTCGGTCGTGCTGTGGGACGAGGCCGCGTCCGGGGAGATGTTCACCGCCATGAAGGAGGGACGGGAGATCCCGGAGTCGGCCCTGCGCGACTGACGCCGAGGGGGCGGCGGCGCCCACCGCGATAAGCGCGACACGCGAGATGGCCTGTGGGAGGTGCCGCGGCACCTCCCACAGGCCATCTCTGCCGTTCGGTGACCCGGGTGGGGTTCGCGTCCCCGGCCCGTGCGGTCAGCTCTCCATGACGGGA
This sequence comes from Nocardiopsis gilva YIM 90087, assembly GCF_002263495.1. NCBI lineage: Bacteria > Bacillati > Actinomycetota > Actinomycetes > Streptosporangiales > Nocardiopsidaceae > Nocardiopsis > Nocardiopsis gilva. The sequence continues at coordinate 5,658,133 of NZ_CP022753.1, forward strand.
CAGGTGTACTGGCGGCGGACACTGCTGCCGAGACGTGAGATGTCGGCACCGTAGACGTGCAGCGAGATCGCCATGCTGTCGCAGTCGTTGCGGACCAGGTGGATGTCTCCGGGCGGGGCGAAGCCGCAGACGGTGCCGCGCGCGTTGACCACGTCCTCCACAGGAACCAGGTGCAGGGTCTCGCCCGCGCCGCGCAGGTCGTAGCGGCGTTCGAGTTCGGTGCCCTCGTGGACACCGGTGACGCACCACGACACGTGGTCGTGGATCGGGGTCTGCTGGCCGGGGAGCCAGACCAGGGCCACGACCGAGAAGCTTCCGTCCTCCTCGGCGTGGAGGACGTGCTGGAGGTAGTGGTCGGGATCGCCGACGCGGTACTCGTCCGGGAGCAGGTCCGGGTCGAGCAGGAACGGGCGCAGCCGCTCCGCGACGAGCTGTGCCGTCTCGGACGGCGGACGCTCCATGCGGACGGCCTCACCCACGGCGGTGATGAGTTCGGCCAGGCGGGGGGTCATCGCGGTGGTGCCACTGAAGGTGCTGGGGGCCATCGCCGCTTCCTCTCCGTTCTCGTGGTCGAATCCGTCGAATCCGTCGAACCGGCTTTCCGTCCGCGCAGATAGCGGCAGAGGGACACCGGAGTGGACGCACGGATCGACGACGAGTGATCGACTCTCTTACCCCGTAGCTTTGCCCTCCAGAAGCATGAGGTCCAGTTCAGGTTTCTTCGCGGGATCCAAAGATCCACTTATAGGTCCAGGGCAGGATGTTCAGTGCCCGGCTCCGCTCGCGCCATATCGGTGTCGGTCGGCGCCGGCGCGCCCTGTTCCTCCGCCGTTTGTTCGTCGCGTGTCTGTTCGTCCGCTGTCCGCCGCAGGGCGAGAAGCATCAGCCGGGTGGCCGGGATCCGCCGGTGGCTGGGCAGTGTGTAGGCGGAGATCCGGCGGCGCCCGATCGGCGTCAGGGGGCGTCCGGTCACCTTCGGGTGGCGCAGGAACGACAGCACCATCCGGGGCATGAGCGCGACGCCCACCCCGGACGCGACCAGGCTCTGGACCGCGAGGTTGTCATCGGTCGTGAAGGCGATGTCCGGGGTGAAGCCCACGGCCCGGCAGGCCTGGGCGAAGTGGCCCCGGCAACGGCGGCAGCCCGCGATCCACCGCTCGCCCGCCAGCGCGCGCAGCTCCACCGACGCCTCCTCCGTGAGCGGGTGCCCCGCGGGCAGGAGCACCACCAGGGGGTCGTCCAGCAGCGGCACCTCCATCAGCTCCTCCGGAGGAGCGGGGGTCTCGTCGTAGCCGAATGCCAGGGTGACGTCGCACTCGCCGCGCACCAGCATGTCGAGGGAGTCGGGCGGCTCGGCTTCCAGCAGCTCGATACGGATTCCCGGGTGCTCCGCCATGACCCGCGCCGTCGTCTGGGGCACCAGGGTCGCGCTGGCGCTGGGGAACGCGGCGACACGCACGTGGCCGGAGCGCAGCCGGGCGATCGCGGTCATCTGCTCCTGCGCCGCCGACATCGCCCCGAGGATGCCCTCGGCGTGGCCGGAGAGCACCTCACCGGCCTCGGTCAGCCGCAGGCGGCGGCCGACCCGGGTGAACAGCGGCGTTCCCACCGCGCGTTCCAGGGCCTTCATCTGCTGGCTGATCGCCGGTTGGGTGTATCCGAGATTCCGGGCCGCCGCCGTGTAGGAACCCGTCCGCACGACTTCGGCGAATACGCGGACATGCCGGGAATCGAACATTGGGCAAGGATAGGCGCGGCGCATCGGTGCGACGTCGGGCTCTGTGGCGCCGTGCCCCTGAGGGCACTCGGCGTCGCCCTGCGGGGCGGTTGTGCCCGGTCCTACGACCGGCGAGCCGACGCCGGACATGAAAAGGGCCCGCTGCCCTTGGGGCAACGGGCCCTTATCCTGACGTTCCGCGCCTCGCGCGCCTACCCCCCAGCGGGCGCGGGGGCGGAACGTCGGTCTGGGATGACCTCATCTCGACAAACTCGAGACTACTGCCCGGCAGGTAAATCGCTCGGGCAGACACCTTCAAGATAGGGCAATGTTCGCGAAATACGCGAATCTTCCCTACGTGTCCTTCGCCGCACTCCCTTCGCACAGTGACCAGACATACCCAAAACGCTCATAATGGGCCATGGCAACGTCGCATGTGCATTTATGTGGCGTTCTTACCGGGCCCTCGCGCAATACCCCACGTCGACCGGCAGTGCGTGAAATACAGCGTGAAATACACCACAGCACGAAATGCGAAGGCCGCCCCACCGCGATGCGGCGGGACGGCCTGGGAACTCCGAACGAGCGGCGCCGGTCCGGATCAGGCGAGGCGCTTCTGCAGGTTCTCGTCCAGCGCGGCGAGGAACTGCTCGGTGGTGAGCCAGTCCTGCTCGCCGCCGACCAGCAGCGCGAGGTCCTTGGTCATCTGGCCGCCCTCGACGGTATTGACGACGACGTCCTCAAGCGCGTGGGCGAACTCGTTGACCTTCGGGGTGTTGTCGAGCTTGCCCCGGTGGTCCAGGCCGCGGGTCCAGGCGAAGATGGACGCGATCGGGTTGGTCGAGGTGGGCTTGCCGGCCTGGTGCTGGCGGTAGTGCCGGGTGACCGTGCCGTGCGCGGCCTCGGCCTCGACGGTGCTGCCGTCGGCCGTGCGCAGCACCGACGTCATCAGGCCGAGGGAGCCGAAGCCCTGCGCGACCGTGTCGGACTGCACATCGCCGTCGTAGTTCTTGCAGGCCCAGACGTAGCCGCCCTCCCACTTCAGCGCGGCGGCGACCATGTCGTCGATCAGCCGGTGCTCGTAGGTGATCCCGGCCGCCTCGAACTTCTCCTTGTACTCGGCCTCGTAGATCTCCGCGAACACGTCCTTGAACATGCCGTCGTAGGCCTTGAGGATCGTGTTCTTGGTGGAGAGGTAGACCGGGTAGCCGCGGTCCAGGCCGTAGCCGAAGCTGGCCCGGGCGAAGTCCTCGATGGACTTGCGGAAGTTGTACATGCCCATGGCGACGCCGCCGCCCTCGGGGAAGCTGGCGACCTCCATCTCGATGGGCTCGCCGCCGTCCTCGGGCGTGTAGGTGATGGTCACCGTGCCGGGACCGGGCACCTTGAAGTCGCTGGCCTTGTACTGGTCGCCGTGGGCGTGGCGGCCGATGATGATCGGCTGGGTCCAGCCCGGGACCAGGCGCGGAACGTTCTGGCAGATGATCGGCTCGCGGAAGACGACGCCGCCGAGGATGTTGCGGATGGTGCCGTTGGGCGACCGCCACATCTTCTTCAGGCCGAACTCCTCGACGCGGGCCTCGTCGGGGGTGATGGTGGCGCACTTGACGCCGGCGCCGTACTGCTTGATCGCGTTGGCCGCGTCGACCGTGATCTGGTCGTCGGTGCGGTCCCGCTCCTCGATGCCGAGGTCGTAGTACTTGAGGTCGACGTCCAGGTAGGGCAGGATCAGCCGGTCCTTGATGAAGGACCAGATGATCCGGGTCATCTCGTCGCCGTCGAGCTCTACTACGGGATTCTCAACCTTGATTTTGGCCATGGCTGTGTGGCTGTCCCTTCGTTTCGGCTAGCCGTCATGTGGCTGGAGGCCTCGCGCGCGGGGAGTCGGGCTCGCGCACTACGGCCGCGGCGCTGCCGCCGCGACCGCCGTGGCGGGCCCGTGACCACCGCGCAGGCGGCGGCCGGTCCCACGTCTCGCCTTGTGAGCTCGCCGCAAAACCTTCAACCGCCTGCCAGTCCGGTCGTCGTGCCTGCTCAGACCGGGCTGCGGGCGGCAATCTCGTTCGATCGTCTGCGGTATCTCGATATCAAGCTTATTAGACACTCACGATGACAGCTGCGGCGCCACCCATGCGAGCACGATCAGAAGGACCGCGAGCGTGACCGTCGTGATGATGTCGATCCAGCGGTGCCGGACCGCCAGCATGCCGATCCGCCCCGGGGGCAGGAGGTAGCGGAAGGCCGCGGCCAGCAGCAGCGCTCCGGCGATCAGCGCGGGTCCGCGCTTGAAGTAGGCGGCCGCGACCACGACGATCCCCGCGGACATCGTCGCGAGCACCAGGAAGTAGGGGACCTGGGCGAGCCATCCGGGGGTCTCTTCGGTCACTGTGTCAGCTGTTCCGGCCGAGCCGAAAGCGTCAGCTGTGCCGGCGGCATCGGAGGTGTCAGCGGGGCCAGGCGTGCCTGCAGCGGGCTCCCGCTCCGAATCCGACGCGCGCCCCGGCTCCTCCTCCGACGGGCGTGACTGGGGTGCGACAGCGTCCTCCACCGTTTTATGGCTCACCGTAAACCTCGCCCTAACGCAGACATATTCCGGACCCCCACAGGCCGACCGAGCGGGTCGTGGCGCGGACCGGCCACAGGCGATCCGACCGAGACCGAAACTGGACGCGTTCGGGAGATCAACGGACGAGCAAGACTTGATCGATCACACATAGCTACTGGCTACAGCGCCCCTCATTCTAGTGAGCCGACGCCCGTCCGCACCTCACGCCCCACCGTATCGGCCGGAGTGGCAGCGCTCGATGGACCGACCCTATTGCCGGAATGTGCCGTAAACGTGCCGGGATAGCTGTCTAACCCGAGAGTAAGCGCGTAGAACCCACAGTGCCCGGGTAACCAGTCACCAGATGAGCGCCACGGTGAGCGAGGACAGCCCCCCATGAACCCCACTCGACCAGCGACCGGCAATCGATCCGTTTCCAATGTGAGGCACCCTGTCACGCCCTGCCGCGAAACCGCTCATCGACCGCGCCCCACACTGGGAGGAACAACCGTGGACGGGCCCTACATACGGGTCGAGGAAAGCGGGGACGTTCAGCAGCTGAACGCCGAGGTCACCACTGTCGGACGTGGTGAAGGAGCCGATATCCACCTGAGTGACCCCAGCGTCTCCCAGCTCCACGCGGAGCTGGTGCGCCGCGGCCCCTACGTCTATGTCGTCGATCTCGGCCTCTCGCGCAACGGCACCAGGGTCAACGGCCGCCCCATCGCGCGCAGGGTTCTCGAAGAAGGCGATGTCGTCACATTCGGCAGTTCACGCTGCAAGGTCGGCGGTCTGCCCCGCGAGGAACTCCACCCCGACGTCGAGCTCCGCAAGGGTGCCACCCCCGAGCTGACCCGCCGCGAACTCGACGTCCTCACATCGCTGTGCCGTCCGGCGCTCTCCGATGAAGCGTTCGTCTCCCCCGCGACCGCTCGCGAGATCGCCGAGGATCTGGTGGTCACCGAGGCCGCCGTCAAACAGCACTTGCTCCGCCTCTACCAGAAGTTCCGGATCCCTGAAGGACCGAACCGGCGCACCCGCCTCGCCAATGAGGTCGTCGCTCTGGGCCTCGTACGCCCCATGCCGGTCTTGGATCGGGAACGCAAGGCAGGATGACCACCGAGCCCGCGGAACCGTAACCCTGTGCAGGCAGCAGGGCCGGAACCGGGGAACCTCCACCACGTCGCACGCGTCGAATCCCCATCGGTTCGGCACGCGGGCACGCGTGTGACGCGGGGTGGCCCACCTCCCGTGCGCCAGGCCGCACGGCGTCGATGTACGGTCGGCGCGTCGAGCGCGGAGCGCAGAGCGGAGAGGTGCGTGCGGCATGGCCAACGACGACGGGACACTGCTCATCCTGACGGCGGCCTTCGGGCTGTTCGGGCTCGCCTTCAGCGTCCTCGGAATCGTCCTGGTACGCCGGGAGAACGTCTACCGGACGCGCGGTGTCGCCGTTCCCGGCCAGGTCACCGACGTCGTCTCACGAGTGAGCAGCGGAGGCGGAGGTCGCAGGTCGGGGCCCCGCACCTACTACCACCCCGTGGTGGCCTACCGCACCCTGGAGGGCCGCGACATCCACGAACGGGCCACCATCGGCACCAACCCGCCCCGCTACAGCCCCGGCCAGTACGTCCAGGTGCTCTACCTGCCCGAGTCCCCCGACAGGTTCCGCGTGGCGGGCGACTCCAGTGGAAAGTTCACGGGTTACGCCTTCACCATTTTCGGGCTGATCTTCATCGCGATCTCGGTGGTGGTCCTGGTGAACGGGCTCCTCTGACCGGGCACCTGTGACCGGGCTCTTCCAACACCGACGGGCGTCCGGCCCTTTCCGCCCTCTCCTTCCCGCCCTCTCCTTCCCGTCCTCCGGGCCGAACGACGAGCGGCGGCGAGGCCACTACCCCGCCGCCGCGTGCTCCTCGGGACGTCAGCCGAGTCGGCGCTCGGCCGCCTCCACCACGTTGACCATGAGCATCGCCCTGGTCATCGGGCCGACACCGCCCGGGTTGGGCGAGACGTACCCGGCGACCTCCGTGACGTCCAGCGCCACATCGCCGGCCAGGCCGTCGTCGGTACGGGTGACACCGACGTCGAGTACGGCCGCGCCCGGCTTCACCATGTCCTTGGTGATCAGGCCGGGGACCCCGGCCCCTGCCACCACGATGTCGGCGTGCCGGGTGTGCTCGGCCAGGTCACGCGTGCCGGTGTGGCACAGCGTCACGGTCGCGTTCTCGCTGCGCCGCGTCAGCAGCAGGCCCAGCGGACGACCCACGGTCACGCCGCGCCCGACCACGACGACCTCGGCGCCCTTCAGCGGGACGTCGTAGCGGTTCAGCAGCTCCACGATGCCGCGCGGCGTGCACGGCAGCGGGGCCTCCTCCATCAGCACCAGCTTGCCGAGGTTGGAGGGCTGCAGCCCGTCGGCGTCCTTGGCGGGGTCGATCAGACCCAGCACCCGGTTCTCGTAACGGCCCTTGGGCAGCGGCAGCTGGACGATGTAGCCGGTGCACGCCGGGTCGGCGTTGAGCTCGGCAACGGCCGCCTCGATCTCCTCCTGCGTGGCCGTGGCCGACAGGTCGCGGCGGATGCTCTCGATCCCCACCTGCGCGCAGTCGCGGTGCTTGCCGTTGACATATGAGTGGCTACCGGGGTCGTCGCCCACCAGGACCGTGCCCAGGCCGGGAACCACGCCCTTGGCCCGCAGCGCGGCCACGCGTTCCTTCAGCTCCGCCTTGATCGCCTTGGCGGTCGCCTTGCCATCGAGAATCTGTGCGCTCACGAGCGTTCGAGTCCTTACCTTGTGCGATTCTCCAGCCGCCCGTGGTGGGGGCGACTGCGGCGTTGTCACGGTCCAGGCCGTCCCGGGCCGATCCGATCACTGGTCGCGACCCGCGGCCCCTGTCACCGCTCGGTTGGCACCGCTCAGTGGAAGAAGTGCCGGGTCCCAGTGAAGTACAGGGTCACCCCGGCGCGCTCAGCGGCCGCGATGACCTCCTCGTCGCGCACCGACCCGCCCGGCTGGACGACGGCCCGCACCCCCGCGTCCGTCAGCACCTCCAGGCCGTCGGGGAACGGGAAGAACGCGTCGCTCGCCGCGACCGACCCCTGCACCCGGTCGCCCGCCCGCGTGACGGCGAGCCGTGCCGAGTCCACCCGGTTGACCTGCCCCATGCCCACGCCCACCGTGGCGCGGTCGGCGGCCAGCAGGATCGCGTTGGACTTCACCGCGCGCACCGCCCGCCAGGCGAAGGCCAGGTCGGCCAGGGTGGCCTCGTCCGCGGCGGGACCGGCCCGCAGCTCCCACGTCGCCGGGTCGTCGCCGGTGGCGGCGATGGTGTCGGCGGCCTGCAGCAGCACGCCGCCGCTGATCTGCCGCGTCTCGGGGCGGGCGGAACGGTCCGGCGGAGCGACCGTGAGCAGCCGGATGTTCTTCTTGCGGGTCAGCACCTCCACGGCGCCCGGCTCGAACCCCGGCGCGACGACGACCTCGGTGAAGATGTCCACGACCTGCTCGGCCATGGCCACGCTCACCGGGCGGTTCGTCGCGATGACGCCGCCGAACGCCGACACCGGGTCGCAGGCGTGCGCCTTGCGGTGCGCCTCGGCGATGTCGGAGCCCACCGCGATGCCGCACGGGTTGGCGTGCTTGATGATCGCGACGCAGGGGTCGGTGAAGTCGTAGGCGGCGCGCAGCGCGGCGTCGCCGTCCACATAGTTGTTGTAGGACATCTCCTTGCCGTGCAGCTGCTCGGCACCGGCCAGCCCCGGCCCGGCCGGGTCGTCGCCCCGGTACAGCGCCGCGGTCTGGTGCGGGTTCTCGCCGTAGCGCAGCGTCGACACGCGCTCGTAGGAGTCGGCGTAGAAGTCCGGCCACCCGGTCTCCGCGGCCACGTCGTCGGGCGCGAAGGCGGTGGCGAACCAGCTCGACACGGCGGCGTCGTAGCTCGCCGTGTGCGCGAAGGCCTGCGCGGCCATGCGCTTGCGCTGCTCGGCCGTGAAGCCGCCGGCCCGGATGGCCTCCAGGACCTCGTCGTAGCGGGTCGGGTCGACCACGACGGCGACGCTGCCGTGGTTCTTGGCCGCCGCGCGGACCATGGCCGGGCCGCCGATGTCGATCTTCTCGATGCACTCCTCGGGGGAGGCGCCCGAGGCGACGGTCTCACGGAACGGGTAGAGGTTGACCACGACCAGGTCGAACGGCTCCACGTCGAGCTCGTCGAGCGCGGCGCGGTGCTCCTCCTTGGAGCGGTCGGCGAGCAGCCCGGCGTGCACCCGGGGGTGCAGGGTCTTGACTCTGCCGTCCAGGCACTCGGGGAAACCGGTGACGTCCTCCACGGGGGTGACGGAGACGTCGACCGCCGTAAGGCGGGCGGCGGTGGAACCGGTGGAGACGATCTCCACACCGGCCTCGGCCAGGCCGTAGCCCAGCTCCTCCAGCCCAGTCTTGTCGTAAACGCTGATCAACGCACGCCGAACGGCCTGCTGGCTCACCGATTCTCCTCTGCAACGTAGCCGGGTGCTTGCTCCGGTCCGGGCTCGGGCGAGCCCAGCCGCACGTGTCGTTTGTCCAGGGTCCATCCGTCCCGGGCCAGGCGGCCGACGACGTCGACCAGCATGGTCCGCTCAACCCGCTTGATCCGCTCGTGCAGGGACCGCTCGTCGTCGTCGGGCTCCACGCGGACCGTGACCTGGTCGATGATCGGCCCGGTATCGACGCCCGCGTCCACGAAGTGGATGGTGGCGCCGGTGACCTTCACGCCGTGGGCGAGCGCCTCGCGGACGGCGTGCGCGCCGGGGAAGGAGGGCAGCAGCGCGGGGTGGAGGTTGATGACGGTGAACCGGCTCAGCACCGCGGGGCCGAGGATCCGCATGAATCCGGCCGAGACCACGATGTCGGGCTCGAACCGGGCGATCTCTTCGGCCAGTGCGGTGTTCCACTGGTCGCGGTCGGGATAGGCACGGAAGGGGGTGACGAACGTGGGGACACCGGCCTGCTTGGCCAGGTCGATCCCGGCCGCGCTCGCACGGTCGGCTCCGACGGCGACGACATCCGCCCCGTAGCCCGGATCGGCCGCCGCGTCGAGCAGGGCGGCCATGTTGCTCCCCGTCCCGGAGATGAGGACGACTACTCGCGCCGACAGAGTGCTTCCTCCTCAGTGAGAATTCGATGCGCCGAACACTCGCGTCCTGCGTGTCCCGGGGGCGCGGTGTGAACGCGCAGCATCCGGGGGTGTGCGGATACGCCCGATGGCGGGCGAGACCGGGGACTAATCCGCGCCCCGTCCGCTTGAACACCCTATCTGGCGAGGTAGCGTCTACTCCAAGAGGACCCTCACTGTGCGGTCTGCCGCCGTGGTGAGGGCCGTGTGCGCGCTGTTCTTCCCCCCACTGTCGGCGCGCGCCCTCGGCTGCGCGTCGACCTGATGTGCCTCGACGCGCCCGCCACCGCGCCACTATGGCAACGAAGCCCCGAAGGAGCCCCCGTGAGCAACGAGCCGACCGAACCGCGTGCCGACGGGCAGCCGCCCGCCGTGGAGCGAGGCGGCCTGTGGGGGCTCATCCTGTCCACCGCCGGGCTGGTGCTGCTGTTCCCGATGGGGGTGCTGCTGTCGATCCTCGGCATCTACCAGGGGCACAAGGCGCGCCGGGCGGCGAAGCAGAACAACACCACCGCGCCGGGGGCCATCCCCAGCGTGGTGCTGGGCTGGCTCGGCGTGGCCATCTCGGCCCTCGGGCTCATCGGGATGCTGATGTTCTGGAGCGAGTTCGACGCCTACCAGCAGTGCTCGTCGCGGGCGCACACCGTGAGCACGCAGCGCCAGTGCGACGAGACCCTGCAGGAGGACCTGCGCGACGCCATCGCCCAGCGCACCGGTCTGCCCAAGGAGCAGGTCCCGATGCCGAACATGGGGGTCTGAGCGAGGCCGGCCCCGGCCCGTTCACCGGCGTGCGCACCGAATGCGCAGGCGCGCGGACCCGCTCGGATACATCCTGACGGTGAATCCCGCCCCCGTACTTCCTGCCCCGTACATCCCGCCCGGTTTCCGAATGCGGACCTCAGCGCCCCGGTTCCCGCGGCGCAGCATCCCCGCTGTCCCCGCCATCCCCGCCTTCGGGGGCGGTGGACTCCGGGTCCGCTTCGTAGGTGATCCCGTAGAGCTCCTCGGCGTCGTCGCCGACGTCGGGGGCGCCGCGGCGCCGCCATCCGAAGCGCGGCAGGCGCGAACGCCAGGCCGAGCGCCCCGACGCGCGGCGGTTCGGCTCCGGTGCATCGTCGACGTCGCCCCGGTCTTCCGCCGGGAGAACCGGGGCATCGACGTCCTCCGCCGCGACGTAGGTGTCGGGATCGGCTTTGACCAGCGTGAGCACGGGTTCGCGGCCGGAGCCTGCCCCATCTTCGCGGCCGGAGCCTGCCCCATCTTCGCGGCCGGAGGCCGACGCATCGGCCGTGGCGGCGTCCGCCTCCAGCCCTTCCCCGGTCTCCACCGGGTCAGCGGACTCCGTCGCCGCGTCGCCGTCCGCCGCTGCGTCGGTCCGCATCCGTCGCAGGTAGGCCCAGTTGGCCACCCACGCGGTGATCGCCGCCGCGACCCCCACCTCCAGTGCCGTGATCAACCCCACCTGCCAGGCGGACGGCCCGACCTCGGCGAGCCGGTCCGCGCCCAGGGAGCCGCCCGCGATCAGCGACAGCACGGCGAGGACCGCTCCCGTACCGACGCCGCAGACGAACCCCCACATCGGCGCGGCCTCACCGACCAGTGTGGGCGCACTGCGCTGGGTGAGAACCCCGCCGACGCCCCCGGCGACGAACGGGGCGGCCAGGGCCACCAGGGAGATCACAGGGGCAGGCCCGTTGTCGGGGAGTGCCGCGAGCAGTGGGAACAACGGCAGCGGCCCGACCGCGATCCCGGTCGGCGCCACCATGGTCCCGGTGCCGAGCGCGAAGCCGGGGCCGACCGCGTAGGCCGTCCCGAAGACGATGGCGTTGGGCAGGTAGAGCAGCTGCAGGAGGATCAGCAACGCGCCGCCGACGAGGCCAGGGGCCAGCTGCCCGGTGATGGCGGCGGCCTCCCCGTAGTCGAGGGCGAAAGCGATCCCGACCAGCAGCGCGCCGGACAGCAGCAGCGTGCCGGTCGCGCCGAGGGTCCCCGCGAGCAGCGAGCGCGGTCGGTCCGGCACGACCTCCAGCAGCCGCCGCTTGGGGATGCCCTTGTCGTTGAGCAGCTGGTGCAGCACGCCCATGCCCCCGGCGACGAGGGCCAGCGCGAACCCGGCGAACAGCGCCTCCACGACGCTGGGCTGCACCACCTCGGTCTGCCCGATCAGCGCCAGCGTCCCTGAGATCGCTGCATACGGCCCAGCGATGGCCAGGGCGGCCCGGAACAGGTGGCGCAGCCGCGGCAGCTCACAGCTGCGCGCTAGCCACCGCCCGGAGCGGTACAGCACCAGGCCGGGCAGCACCACGAGGCCCAGCGGGAGCATCCCGATCTCGCCGCCGGGGATCCCGAAGCCGACCAGGTGGCCGACCAGCCACATCTGCACCGCTGTGCGCAGCACATGGTCGATGTCCTGGCCGAACGGGCCGTGCGGCGCCGCCGCCCAGCCGATGACCGTGATCGTCAGCAGCACGACCAGGCCGACACCGGCGGCCCAGGCGGCGGCCATCCCACCGGCCGTGTACACCGGTCGCGGGTCACGCGGGCCGGGCACGGGACCCGGCGTCGCCGACCGGCCGCCTGTGCCACGAGCCGGGCTGCGCTTCGGCCGAGAAGACTTCGAGGGAGGATCTGCGGGCGCACTCACCCGGCCCATGCTGCCAGCCTCATGACCGGATCGGGAGCCTTCGCACCGCGTGTGTCGGCCGGCCACCGATGCCCCGATGACGCCGACACCTGTACACCTGCCCCGCACCTGCCCTGCAGCTGCCCTGCAGCTGCCCTGCGCCTATCCCGGAGCTTGCGCACCCCCAAAGATGCGCACTTCAAGTGATATTTTGACTACAGAAAGTTATTGAGTTGTCGAGGGGACACCGTCCGTCGGATCGATGACCCGTCGACCACCCGTGAAGGAGGGACATCGATCGATGACGACAGGCGTCGTGAAATGGTTCAACGCTGATAAGGGATACGGCTTCATCGCGGTCGACGGCGGTGGTGACGACGTGTTCGTCCACTACTCGGCGATAGTGAGCAGCGGATACAGGTCCCTGGAGGAAAATCAGCGAGTGGAGTTCGAGGTCGTCCAAGGCGATAGGGGACCACAGGCGGACAGCGTCCGCCCTCTCTCCTAAGAGCACTGCCCGCCGACACGCGTGTGCCCCGCCTCGGGTCCCGAGGCGGGGCACACGCGTGAAACAGGTCGGACCACTCCAGTGTCCGCTCCCGCAGGGGAAGGACCTAGAACAGCTCCCGTGCGAGCTTGGCCGTCTCGCTCGGCGTCTTGCCGACCTTGACTCCGGCGGCCTCCAGGGCCTCCTTCTTCGCGGAGGCGGTGCCCGAGGAGCCCGACACGATGGCGCCGGCGTGGCCCATGGTCTTGCCCTCCGGAGCGGTGAAGCCCGCGACGTAGCCGACGACCGGCTTGGTCACGTTGGCCTTGATGAACTCCGCGGCCCGCTCCTCGGCGTCGCCGCCGATCTCACCGATCATCACGATGGCGTCGGTGTCGGGGTCGGCCTCGAACGCCGCGAGGGCGTCGATGTGCGTGGTGCCGATGATCGGGTCACCACCGATGCCCACGCAGCTAGAGAAGCCGATGTCGCGCAGCTCGTACATCATCTGGTAGGTCAGCGTGCCCGACTTCGACACCAGGCCGATGCGGCCCGGCTTGGTGATGTCGGCCGGGATGATGCCGGCGTTGGACTGGCCCGGGGTGATCAGGCCGGGGCAGTTCGGGCCGACGATGCGGGTCTTGTTGCCCTTCTCGCTGGCGTAGGCCCAGAAGGCGGCGGTGTCGTGCACCGGGATGCCCTCGGTGATGACGACGGCCAGGCCGATCTCGGCGTCGATGGCCTCGATCACGGCGCTCTTGGTGAACTTCGGCGGGACGAAGATGACCGTGACGTCGGCCCCGGTCTTCTCCATGCCCTCGGCGACGGAGCCGAAGACCGGCACCTCGGTGCCGTCGAAGTCCACGCTCGTCCCGGCCTTGCGCGGGTTCACGCCACCGACGACCTGGGTCCCGGAGGCCAGCATGCGCCGGGTGTGCTTGGTGCCCTCAGAGCCGGTCATGCCCTGGACCAGCACCTTGCTGTCCTTGGTCAGAAAGATAGCCATTGTCGCTCTTCTCCGCCCCTACTTCGCGGCCAGTTCGGCAGCCTGAGCAGCGGCGCCGTCCATGGTGTCCACCTGGCGCACGGCCGGGTGGTTACGGTCGTTCAGGATCTTGCGCCCAAGGTCGGCGTTGTTGCCGTCCAGGCGGACGACCAGCGGCTTGCTGACGTCGTCGCCGCGGCCCTCCAGCAGCTCCAGCGCCTGCACGATGCCGTTGGCCACCGCGTCGCAGGCGGTGATGCCGCCGAAAACGTTGACGAACACGCTCTTGACGTCCGGGTCGCCCAGGATGATCTCCAGGCCGTTGGCCATGACCTCGGCCGACGCGCCACCGCCGATGTCAAGGAAGTTAGCCGGCTTCACGCTGCCGTGCTGCTCACCGGCGTAGGCCACGACGTCCAGCGTGGACATGACGAGGCCCGCGCCGTTGCCGATGATGCCGACCTCGCCGTCGAGCTTGACGTAGTTGAGGCCCTTCTCCTTCGCCTTGACTTCCAGGGGGTCCCCCTCGGCGGCGAGCTCGAAGCGCTCCAGGTCCTGGCGGAACTCGGCGTTCTCGTCCAGCGTGACCTTGCCGTCCAGGGCCACCACGCGGCCGTCACCGCTCAGGATGAGCGGGTTGACCTCGACGAGCGTGGCGTCCTTGCCGACGAAGGCGTCCCAGAGCTTGGAGACGATCTCGACCGCGCCCGCGGCGGCGGCCTCGGGCAGCTTGCCCTGCTTGACGATCTCGGCGGCGACCTCGGCCGGAGCGCCCTTCAGGGCGTCGATCGCGACCTTGGCGACGGCGTCGGGGTTGGTCTCCGCGACCTCTTCGATCTCCACGCCGCCCTCGCGGGAGCAGATCGACAGGAAGGTGCGGTTGGCACGGTCGAGGAGGAAGGAGAAGTAGTACTCCTCAGCGATGTCGCTGGCCTCTTCGATGTAGACGCGGTGGACGGTGTGGCCCTTGATGTCCATACCCAGGATCTGCTCGGCCTTCGCCTGAGCGTCCTCGGGACCATCGGCCAGCTTGACGCCGCCGGCCTTGCCGCGGCCGCCAGTCTTGACCTGCGCCTTGACAACTACGCGGGGCTTACCGGCCGCCGCGAATTCCTCGGCGATCGCACGCGCCTCAGCAGCGGTGCTCGCCACCTTTCCCTGGGGTACCTGGACCCCATACTCCGCGAAGATCTCCTTCGCCTGGTACTCGACAAGGTCCACGAGGGTCCGTCCTTGTTGCTCGCTGGCTGCAGTGTCTTGCGGAAGTCGTGTCACTCAACCCGGGGAACCTTTACCGGATCTGCCGCGTTGGAAGTTCGCTGAAAAAGCCATCCGCAACATGCGGAAGCTTAGTCCTCCTGGCCCTTGACATCGGACACCGGGGCCGTGTTGACCAGTCAATCCATTCCCAAGAGCCACCATCCGACCCGCTTCTGCCAGGGACGGCGGTGAGAATTCGTGTGACGGGTCACATCGCTTCCACCACGACGTTACGCGATCTCACCCGAACTGTTCGAGGCCGAGCTTCACCAGCAGGGCGAGCACGACGACCACCAGCACGCCCCGGACGAACCCGGTGCCCCGGCTCAGCGCCATGCGGGCGCCGATCTGCGCGCCGATGATGTTGCACACAGCTAGGCCGAGCCCGAGAAGCCAGAGCACGTTGCCGTTCCAGGCGAAGACCGCGAGCGCTCCGACGTTGGTCGCGGTGTTGACGATCTTGGCGGAGGCGGACGCGTTCACGAAGTCCAGTCCGGTGACGGTGGTCAACGCGATGATCAGGAACGTTCCCGTACCCGGCCCGATGAGGCCGTCGTAGAAACCGATCCCGCCCCCGGCCAGCAGGATCGCGGTGACGATGCGGGAGCGCGTCAGGCGCGCGGGGTCGGCCGCGGCGCCCAGCGCGGGACGCGCGATGACCAGCACGAGGACGACGGCGAGCACCAGCATGACGGTGGGGCGCAGCGCGTCCGAGGAGATGGAGCCCGCGAGCGCGGCCCCGCCGCCCGCTCCGGCCAGCGCCAGACCGGCGGTCGGCCCGACGATCCGGGGCTCCAACCGCACACCGCGCGTGTAGGTGATCGCGGCCGAGGAGGTGCCGAAGATGGCGGCGAGCTTGTTGGTGCCGAGGAGGGTGGCGACCGGGGCGCCGGGGAAGGCGACCATCAACGCGGGCAGGAGGAGCAGTCCGCCGCCGCCCACGACCGCGTCGATCCACCCGGCGGCGGCCGCCGCCACCAGCAGAATTGCTATGAGGTCGATGCCGATGTCCACGCCCGGCTACCGACCCGCCGGAGTGGGCGCGGAATAGCCGCTAAGCAGGACAAGAAGGGGAAGTGTCACAAGACGGGCAGTGTAGCCAGGGCCCGGGTCCGCCCTACAGCGCCCCCTCTATGACAGCCCCTATGAAACCCCCGGTGTCAGGCCGCGTGCGCGGATCGGATGTTCTCCCGCACCCAGTCGCTGATCTCGGCCGTGGCCGCCCCGGGCGTGAAGATCTTCGCGACACCGAGGCGCTCCAGCTCGGGGATGTCCCGATCAGGGATAATGCCGCCGCCGAAGACCATGATGTCGGTGGCGTCGTTCTCCTCCAGCAGTTCCAGGACGCGGGAGAACATGGTCATGTGCGCGCCGGACAGCACCGAGAGGCCGATCGCGTCGGCGTCCTCCTGCAGAGCGGCGTTCACGATCATCTCCGGAGTCTGCCGCAGCCCCGTGTAGATGACCTCGACACCGGCGTCGCGCAGTGCGCGAGCCACGACCTTCACGCCCCGGTCGTGACCGTCGAGCCCCGGTTTGGCGACGACGACCCGTACCGCTGATGACGCGCCCATGCTCAGCCAGCCTCTCTTCACCTGCTCGCACTGTCCCGCGCCGTGCCGCCGTCCTTGTGGGCCGTAAGCCGCGCGCGGGCGGGTCGGATGGACTTGTGAGCAGAGTAACGCAGCTCACTCACTGTTGAACGGACCGGGTAGGCGGGTACCTCAAGGACATGACCGATGATCTGCCCCGGATCGACCAGATGACGACCATGGAGCTGCGGGATCGCGCGGTCGCCCTGGCCAAGCGCCGATGGGACGTGCGGTTCTTCTGGCACCTGCTGGAGAGCCTCCCCGCGGCGGAGGCCGCCGCCGGCCACATGGATGCCAGCGACGCCAGTGTGGCCCAGGCGTCCGGGCTGTTCCACGAGGCGCTTGCCGCCGAAGCCGACACGGAGGTCCAAGAGGCGCTGCGCCCCCTCTACGTCGACTATCTCGCTCGGCACGCCACCGACATCGCGAAGCCCGAGGCCGAGCCCAACGACATCGCTGACACCTGATCGCCGACTCCTAGCGCGGCGAACGCGCCGCATTCACCTTCCGCGCCGATTCCCCACCCGGCTGCTTCGCCACCCGACCGATTCCCTGCCTGACTGGCTCCCCACCAGGCGAGGAACCACCGCCCTCACCGCCGTGCCTCACCGCAGTGCCTCATCTCCACACCACCATTGCGACGTACATGTCGGAAATCCGCTAGCCTGCGGAAACGGCGCGCGCGAGGATGGTCACGTGATGGATGACGACCACTGCTATCTGGCGGTCCGCAGCGGCGACGCGCGGTTCGACGGCGTGATCTTCGTGGGTGTGACCAGCACCGGCATCTACTGCCGACCGAGCTGCCCCGCCGTGGCGCCCAAGCGGGAGAACACCGTCTTCTTTCCGTCCGCCGCGGCCGCACAAGGAGCGGGGTTCCGCGCCTGCAAACGGTGCCGTCCCGACGCCACACCCGGATCGCCGGAGTGGAACGCGCGGGCCGACGCCGTGGGCCGCGCCATGCGGATGATCGCCGACGGTGCCGTGGACCGCGACGGGGTCGCCGGGCTGTCGGCGGCCCTCGGCTACAGCGAGCGGCAGCTGCAGCGGCTCCTCACCGCCGAACTCGGCGCGGGGCCGCTGGCCCTCGCCCGCGCGCAGCGGGCCCAGACGGCCCGCGTCCTGTTGGAGACCACGGACCTGTCGATGGCCGACACCGCGTTCGCCGCAGGGTTCGCCAGCATCCGCCAGTTCAACGAAACGATCCGTGAGGTCTTCGCGCGGACCCCCACCGAGCTTCGTGCACGCTCCGCCCACCGCGATGGTTCGGCTCGCCTCGACACCGTCGGCCACCCGGACGGCGGTCCGCTGGCGGGCACGATCAGCCTCCGGCTCCCCTACCGGGCGCCGTGCGACCTGGGGCACACGTTCGGTTTCCTGGGCGCCCGCGCGGTTCCGGGCGTGGAGGAGGTGACGCCGGACGGGTACCGCCGCGTGCTGCGGCTCCCACACGGCACCGGGATCGCCGAACTCGCCCCGGGGGACGGCCCCGGATATGTCCGGTGCCGACTCCGGCTGGAGGAACTGCGCGACCTCGGCACAGCGGTCCAGCGCTGCCGCAGGCTGCTCGACCTCGATGCCGACCCGCAGGCCGTGGCGGAGGTGCTGGGAACCGACACCCTTGTGGCGCCGCTGGTCGCGGCGGCTCCCGGGCTGCGCTCGCCCGGGCACGTCGATCCGGCGGAGCTCGCCGTGCGCGCGATCGTCGGTCAGCAGGTTTCGGTGGCCGCCGCCCGCACGGTCGCGGGTCGGCTGGTCGAGCGCTACGGCAAACCGCTGACCGTGCCCATAGGCGGGCCCAGCGGGGGACTCACGCACGTGTTCCCGCTGGTGGAAACGTTGGCTGAGGCGGACCCACAGGAGCTGCCGATGCCCCGCGGACGCGCCCGCGCGCTGGTCGCCCTGTCCACCGCACTCGCCTCCGGCGACATCGACCTGGGGCCCGGCGCCGACCGAGACGAATCCGCCGAGCGGCTGCGCGCGCTGCCCGGCATCGGCCCGTGGACCGCCGACTACATCCGCATGCGCGCCCTCGGCGACCCCGACGTCTTCCTCCACACCGATCTGGGGGTGCGCCAAGCCCTGGAACGCCTGGGCCACCCCGGCGACGGCCACTCGGCCGCGACGACCGCCCGCGCCTGGCGTCCCTGGCGTTCGTACGCCAGCCACCACCTGTGGGCATCGAACTCACGGGCGGCCCCGTCACCTCCGCGCACCAGACCGCGATCCGCCCACCGCCGCACGCCGCACCCGACCACCAAGGACACACGATGAGCTCACTGACCGACCAGGACCCGCTGCCCTTGGGCGTACCGACTCCGGAGGCGCCTGAGCCGGTCGCCGCCGTGGAGTTCGCCCGCCCCGGCGACGGGCCGACCCTCTACACCACCCGGTCGTCCCCGATCGGGGATGTGCTGCTGACCAGCGACGGCGGAGCACTGACCGGCCTGTATATGCTTCCGGAGCCCGAGTCCGGCCTGAAGCCGATCCCATCGGACTGGAAGCACGCTCCGGAGAGCTTCCGGGAGACCGTCGACCAGCTCGACGCCTACTTCGCCGGGGAGCTGCGCGACTTCGACCTGCCGCTTGCGCCCAGCGGCACCGATTTCCAGCTGCGGGTGTGGCGCGAGCTGACGACCATCCCCTACGGCCACACGACCAGCTACGGCGCCATCGCCGAAGCGCTCGGCCGTCCGACCGCCTCCCGCGCGGTCGGCATGGCCAACGGCCGCAACCCGATCTCGATCATCGTCCCGTGCCACCGCGTCATCGGCGCCAACGGCGCCCTCACCGGCTACGGCGGCGGCCTCCCCCGCAAGCGGCACCTGCTCCGGCTGGAGCGCGGCGGTTATCGGTAGCAGCTGTCGTGCATCCCCCTGGCCCGCCCCTCGCGTCACGGGGGCGGGTCCAGCCCTGGCCACCGGTAGGATTCCCCGAACATCCCACCTTCTAGTTCCGCCTTTCGGTCAAGACGAACGGGCCCCGGCCGTGAGTGAAGCAGGATTCGGCCACTGCGAGCTTGATGCGCCCGGCCATCACCTCGTTGTCGCCTAGGTTGGCCTAAGGCCATTTCTTCTCGATCCGATCCTCATAGACCTTGTAGAACGCGGGGCCGCCACGGGTGATTGCCCGGTCTATATTGCCACGCATGTTATGGAATCTTGTGGTCTTCTCCACCACGCTCAATTTGGCGCTGCTGAGGCAGAAGAGCACACACGACCCCTCTGCCAGAGCGGCGAGTTCGCCCGCCCTATACCGGATTCGATCGTCCTGCGTGAGAAGCGACCACCCTTGTGATATTCCGTACGCGATCCACTCTTCGTCGCTAGTTTCCTGCCCGTCCTGGGGAAATGCGTCCGCAACCAGATGTACTGACCGACCTCGGCTACGGAGTTCCGCGGCAACCCTCTTTTCCAGGCATCGATCGAGGAAGAACTCAGGCGGCGTCGTAGCGGAGTGCGGCTCGACAGACCTCTTCGGCTTGATCACGCGTGATCCCGAATTCCTCAGCGACGGTTTCCAGAGATTCCCCCGCCTGCCAGAGACCGACAATCGCGTCGATTGGTACCTTACTGCCCTCTAGGACAGGTGCTCCCCACCCAAATCTCGGATCAATGATGACCGGAGCAGCGTCGGGGTACTGGCGGAGTCTCAGGCGCTGCGGGAAATCGTCATCGGCGTCCCAGATGATGTATTTGAGGTAATCACGAATGACCTCCCTGATCGGACGCTGTCCGTCACGGGCCCGAGCGAGGTCGTCACTATCGAGGTAATGAACAAAGATGTCGACACCGTCAGTTGCGATGCGCTGCGTCGCAAGTCCGTACGGCGTCCCGAAGCGCTCCCTGACCGTGGTGGCTGCATCCCGGATCGCCTGTTTGCTGAGTCCGAGGTCCCGCAGGGATCGAAGTACATATGCCTCGATGACGGCGATGAACGGCACGGAGGGAGCCCCGCGTTTCACCGGTTCGACGCCGTGTACCAGCGGTGTTCCTCCGGCCTCCTCATTCAACCATCCGTTCAAGGTTGACTCCGGTATACGCAGGTGACGTGCGGTTTCCCTTCACGTCAGCATCGGAGCCGAGAACTTGTCCACCATGTTCGTCACCCCCTCCAGCCGACTCCAACGATGCCATACGGCCATGGCTAGTGGTCGGTTTTCCACAGCAAGCCGACCGCTGGAGGGCGACCGCATCCAATGCCACGCGCCGTCGCGCAACTCATCGCCGAGATGGCCGAGATGAACGCCTACATCGGCGGGCTGGTCGGCGCGCATCGCGCAGCGCCCCGCAACAGTCTGCTGAGTCGGCTGATTTCCCAGCACGACGACGAGCTGTCCGACGCGGAACTGGTCGGGATCGGCAGCCTGCTGCTCATCGCTGGACACGAGACGACCTCCAACATGCTCAGCATGGGCACGCTGCTACTCCTACGCCATCCGGACCAGCTCGCCGCGGTCCGCGACGCCCCGGAGGCGGTCGTTCCCGCGGTCGAGGAGATGCTGCGCTACCTGTCCGTTGTGCACTCCCCCATGCCGCGCTTCGCGACCAGGGACCTCGAACTCGGCGGCAAGCGGATCAGAGCCGGGGACATCGTGGAGACCTCCCTGGTCACGGCCAATCGAGACGAGGCACTGGCCGGCGACCACCCCGAGCGCTTCGACATCTCCCGCAAGCCCGGCCCGCACGTGGCGTTCGGCCACGGGGCGCACGAGTGCATCGGCCAGCAGCTGGCCCGGCTGGAGATGCAGATCGCGTTCCCCGCACTACTCCGCCGCTTCCCCGGGCTCAAGCTCGCCGTGCCCTTCGAGGAGGTCCGCTACCGGCGCGAGTCGACGGTCTACGGCGTGCGGGAGCTCCCCGTGACCTGGTGAGCGCCGTCCACCCACACTCACGACCACCCACACCTCTGACCGGCCGTGCCCGAGTGAGCCGCGACTCAGCGGACGCCCGCGGCGCGGCCGACGGCCGCGCCGCATCTGTCTGATCTCCCTAGCAGATCATGGAAAATTGCAGAAAATTTCCGCAAACTATTGCGTGCTTCGGCTGACGCTCATTAGCGTTCGCGTAGCCTGCCGGCAACAGAGCGAGAGGACCCTCCCCCATGCCGTCCCTCTGTTCACGGCCGCGGCGCGGGTTGAGCGTCGCACGCCTTCTCACACTCGGCCTGACGACCGCCCTGCTGGCGACCTACAGTGGCGGATCCACCGCGAACGCCGCGCTCCCGCCAGGCGAAGTGCGGCCGACCACCGAAGGAGAGCCCATCGGCCACGACCTCGGCGCCGCCAAGGCCCACTGGATCGACCGCGGCGCCATCGCCTGGCCGAGCCCTCCTGCCGATGACCACTCCTACGACCTGATCCACTCCGCCGACGCCTCGATCGGTGTCGAGAACGACCGACTCACCGGTGACTTCCGGACCATCCCGCTGCGGGTCGCCGATGGCGGGCTCACTGACAAGCAGCGCGCCAAGTGGCCGCATCTGGCGAACCGCACCGCGCTGCGGAGCCGCGGCTCCATGGCTGACCAGTCTGAGGTGGCTGTGCTGTCTGAAGTGACTGTGCTGTCTGAGGTGGCTGTGCTGTCTGAGGTGACTGAGGCTCTGCGCGGCCAGGTCGTCGTGGTCGAGCGCGACGGTGACGGGCGCGTGGTCGCGGCAACCGGAGCCCAGATCCCCGGCGTGCTGGACGACGTGTACGCGGCGGCGGCCGACGCCACGCTCGGCCCGGTCTGGGAAAACGGTAGACCCGCGCTGTCGCTGTGGGCGCCCACCGCCCGTGACGTGAAGCTCGTGCTCTACGAGGACCCGCGCTCGGCAGAGTCTCATACCGTGCGGATGAAGCGCGACGCCGCCACCGGCACCTGGTCGGCGCAAGGCCCGGCCCGCTGGAAGGGGAAGTACTACGCCTTCCAGGTGGAGGTGTACTCCCCTGCTGTCGGCAGGATCGTCACCAACACGGTCACCGACCCCTACAGCCTCGCCCTGTCCGCCGACTCCGAACGCAGCCTGCTCATCGACCTCGCGGACCCGGCCCTCGCCCCGGAGGGCTGGGACTCCCTGACCAAGCCCGCGCCCACCCCGATGAACGCCGCGAGCATCTACGAGCTGCACGTCCGCGACTTCTCCGCCTCCGACACGACCGTTCCCGAGGCCGACCGTGGGACGTACCGCGCCTTCCGCGCCTCCCGCGACGGCTCCGCTGGGATGACGGAGCTGCGCGGGCTCGCCGACGACGGCGTCGACTACGTGCACCTGCTGCCCGCCTTCGACTTCGGTTCCGTCCCCGAGCGCCGCTCCGAGCAGAAGGCCCCCGCGTGTGATCTGGCGTCCTTCCCCTCCGACTCCACCGAGCAGCAGGCCTGCGTCGAGCGCACCGCCGAGGACGACGCCTTCAACTGGGGATACGACCCCGTCCACTACACCGTCCCGGAGGGCTCCTATGCCAGCAGCCCCGACGGCACCGCCCGCGTCACCGAGTTCCGGGAGATGGTGAGCGGGCTGAACCGCGCCGGACTGCGCGTCGTGATGGACGTCGTCTACAACCACACCTATGCCGCCGGGCAGGACGACAGGTCCGTGCTCGACCGCGTCGTCCCCGGCTACTACCACCGCCTGCTCGACGACGGTTCCGTCGCCACGTCGACATGCTGCCCCAACACCGCCCCCGAACACACCATGATGGGCAAACTCGTCGTGGACTCCGTGGTGACCTGGGCGCGTGCGTACAAGGTCGACGGCTTCCGCTTCGACCTCATGGGCCACCATCCCAAGTCGAACATGCTCGCGGTGCGCGCGGCGCTGGACCGGCTCACGCCCGATCGCGACGGCGTGGACGGCTCCTCGATCGTGCTCTACGGCGAGGGCTGGGACTTCGGGGAGGTCGCGGGCGGCGCCCGCTTCGAGCAGGCCACCCAGATCACCATGGCCGGGACGGGCATCGGCACCTTCAACGACCGGCTGCGCGACGGTGTGCGCGGCGGCGGCCCCTTCGACGCCGACCCCCGCCTCCAGGGGTTCGGCTCCGGGCTGTTCACCGCCCCCAACGCCGCGCCGGGGAACGGGACCGAGGCCCAGCAGCGGGCCCGGCTGCTGCACGACCAGGACCTGATCAAAGTCGGGCTGACCGGAAACCTCAGGGACTACCGGTTCACCGCCTCCTCGGGGCGGGAGGTCACCGGCGGCGAGGTCGACTACAACGGCGCCCCCGCCGGGTACACCGCGCATCCGGGTGAGGCCGTGACCTACGTCGACGCGCACGACAACGAGACCCTCTACGACGCACTGGCCTACAAGCTCCCGCAGGACACCTCGATGGAGCACCGGGTGCGCATGCAGTCGCTGGCACTGAGCACCGCGCTGCTCGGACAGGGGACCGCGTTCGTGCACGCCGGGAGCGAGCGGCTGCGCTCGAAGTCACTGGACCGCAACTCCTACGACTCCGGCGACTGGTTCAACCGGCTGAACTGGGACTGCGAGGACGGCAACAACTTCGGCGCGGGGCTGCCGCGTGCGGCGGACAACCAGGACAAATGGCCCTACGCGCGCCCGCTGCTCGCCGACCCCGACCTGCGGGCGGACTGCGCGGCCATCCGGAAGGCCCGCGCCCGCTTCGGCGAACTGCTGCGCGTCCGCGACTCCTCGCCGGTGTTCGCACTGGACTCCGCGGAGGAGGTGCAGCGGCGGGTGTCCTTCCCGCTCAGCGGCGCGCGGGAGACACCGGGGGTCATCACGATGCACCTCGACGCCGAGGGGATCGACCCGCGGTGGTCGTCGATCACCGTGGTGTTCAACGCGTCTCCGCGTTCCCAGAGCCAGACCATCGCGGCGCTGAGGGGCGCCGAGGTGGCCCTGCACCCCGTCCAGGCGGAATCCGACGACCCCGTGGTGAAGGAGTCCTCGGCCGATACCGAGACCGGAGCCCTGACCGTCCCCGGGCGGACGGTCGCCGTCTTCGTCGCGGACTGAGGCGTCGGCCGCCGACCGCGCCGAATCCGGTGGGGTCGCGGTCGGCGCGTCGGCCGATGACGCGCCGACCGGTTCGTTCACCCCATCTTCGTTCACCCCATCGATCCGGCCCGTGCGATGATGCTGGCCGTCGCACCGGCCCCGGTAGGGCGCGCCCCACCTCGACCGGCACGTGCGGCCTGCGCGAATCCTTCGCGAGGATGGTCGTGATCCCCTTAACAGGGGATGGCCCCTACCCCTCCCCTGGTATGTGGTCCGCCCATCGACCGCGTCACTACGTTGAGGCGCCATACGGACGGCGATCTTCGGCTACGGCCGACCGCCCTCCGCCTACTGCCGCCACGTAGCGTCCGGTTCTGGGAGACACCACCATGACCAGCGACATCGCCGACACCATTCCGGCCTACCCGCCGCCCCGCACCTGCCCGCTGCGCCCATCACCCGAGTTCGACCGCCTCCGTGCCGAGCGACCGATCTCCCGCATGGCCATGCGCGGAGGCGGAGAGGCGTGGGTGGTGACGCGCTACGAGGACGTGCGCACCCTGCTCGCGGATCCCAGGATGAGCTCGGACCGCGCGCACCCCGGCTTCCCTCGGCTCATCGCCGGGCTGGAGGACATCCAGCCGCGGGAGGAGGAAAAGCCACCCATCGTCAACCTGGACGGAGCCGAGCACAGCAAGGCCCGCGGCGCGATTCTCAGTGAGTTCACGGTCCGCAGGGTGCGGGAGATGCGCCCGTGGGTGCAGGGCATCGTGGACCGGCGCGTCGACGCCATGCTGGCCGCCGGACCGCCCGTGGATCTGGTGGACATGCTGTCTCTCCCGGTCCCGCTGCTCGTCGTGTGCGGGCTGCTTGGAGCCTCCTACTCCGACAACGAGCTCTTCGAGGACAGCACGCGCAGGATGATGTCGGCGGGGGTGTCCGATGAGGACCGCTTCGCGGCCGCCGAGGACCTGAGCGTCTACCTGGAACGCCTGTGCCGGGAGAAGGAGGCGGACCCGACGGAGGACGACCTACTCGGCCGCCAGGTGCTGCGGTACCGGCGCGAGGAGGGCGAGGTCGACCACGCCGAACTCGTCGCCCTCGCGCTGATGCTGCTCGTGGCCGGGCATGAGACCACCGCCAACGTCATCTCGATGGGTGTGGCCTCGCTGCTGGAGCACCCGGACCAGCTCGCCAAGATGCGGGCCGACCCCGGCCTGCTGCCCGCCACGGTCGAGGAGGTGCTGCGGTTCTGCAGCGTCACCGACGCGATCACGGCGCGGGTGGCGACCGCCGACATCGAGATCGGCGGCGTGCTGATCCGCGCGGGCGAGGGTGTCATCGCACACGTGCCCTCGGCCAACCACGACCCCTCGGTCTTCGCCCGCCCCGAGCGGCTGGACATCGACCGCGGGGCGCGCCACCACTTCGGGTTCGGTTACGGGCCGCACCAGTGCGCCGGGCAGAACCTCGCGCGGCTGGAGCTGCAGATCACCATCGAGACGCTGTTCCGGCGGATTCCGAACCTGCGGATCGACGCGCCGCTGGACAGCCTGCCGTACAAGGACAACTCCATGGTCTACGGCCTGTACGAGCTGCCCGTCAGGTGGTAGCGGCGCTGCGGGGACAGCCGACGGGACGGGCGGCTCGCGGCCCGGAGTCGAAGACCACTTCGAGGGTCATGCCATGCGCGTGGTAGCGGACCGGAATCGCTGCGCCGGAAACGGGCAGTGCGTGCTGACCGATGCGGCGATCTTCGACCAGGACGAGGAGGAAGGCCGAGTCGTCGTGCTCAACGAGCGGCCGGGCGCCGAAAGCGCCGAGCGGGTACGGCAGGCGGTGCGCCTGTGCCCGGTGCGTGCGCTCGCCATCGAGGAGTGAGGGGACGGCGGTTGCCGACCATTACGGCTCGACGCAGCGCGCCACGGCTCGGCGCGGCGCAGCCTCGGGCAGCTCCGCCCGCCCCGACGTGAGGGGGCGTCGCGGCGGGTGGCACCATCGTCCCCCATGACGATCGATCCACAACGAACCGCCGTTCTCGCCCTGCACTGGCAGGTCAACGTGATCAAGCCGGAGGGCTTCTTCGGCGAGATGCTGAGCGAGCCCGTACGCCGCAGCGGTGTGGTGGAGCGGGCCGCCGACTTCCACCACCGCGCTCGCGCGGCCGGTCTGCCCATCGTGTTCACCCGCTTCACCGTGCCCGAGGGAGAAGGCGGCCTCGTACGCAACACCGGATTCATGAACGCGGTGGGGGAGGCTCAGGAGTCCTTCCGGCCCGAGGCACCAGGCGCCCAGCTGATCCCCGAGATGGCTCGGCTGGGCGAACGCGACCGCGTCGTCGACAACCAGAAGCTGTCCGGGCTCGCGGGGAACAGCCTGCCGGAGTTGCTCGCCGCGGAGGGTATCGACACCCTGCTGGTGACCGGTGTGGCCACCAACCTGACGGTCGAGCAGACGGCGCGGCACGGCACGGACCTCGGCTCGACCGTGCACGTGGTCGCCGACTGCGTGGCGGCGGCGGAGGACGCGGTCCACGAGGCGTCGCTCGCCAACCTCGACCTCGCCACCAGGGGTCGCCTCTCCTCGGACGACGCTCTGGCGCGACTCGCGGGCTAGGCCCGCGGAACAGCGGCGGCCCGGCCCGCTCCGGCCGGGTCCAGCCGGGCTATGAGCGGCGCGGCGACCGGTGTGGAGGCCACGGGGCCCGGTCTCGCTAGGGGACGTCGCCCAGCGTCTGAGCCACGAACCGTTCCAGCCCCGCGACGAACGCCTCGGCCTGGTCGGGCGGCCAGGCCGCCAGTCGCTCATCCAGAAGGGCCACGAGCCGTCCCCGCATCAGCCCGACGATCTCCTGACCCCGTGGCGTCAGTGTGAGCAGGACGGCCCGTCGGTCATGCTTATCTCTGCCACGGCGGATGAGGCCGTGCTCTTCGAGTCTGGACGCGTAGCGGCTGGCGACCGACCGGTCGATTCCGACCTCGGCGGCCAGGCGCGCCGCCGTGATGGGACCGAGCCGGGCGATGCCGCTGATCACGGGATAGGTCGTGGGGTCCACGCCGTGACCTATCCCGTCCGTGAGGTCGCCGTAGAGGTCGGCGCGGACACGGCGCTGCAGCAGCTCCCCGAGTGCGGCCTCCGTACGTCTGCCGAGATCCCCGCTCACGCTGTTGCCCCCGCTCCGTGCGCCATTGCGCGGCTCTCCCGTCGCCAGTAGATTGGGTTATGCGTGCAAAATACACGCATTATTCGACCCGCATCTGCCCGTGCGGTGGAGAGGAGAGTGCCCATGCCGGGGAGTGTACGGCCCGAGGAAATCCTGCCCGATGGCGATGACCACACGGTTCTCGACGGCTTAACGGTTCGCAAGGGGACCGTGGCGGCCTTCGTCGCGAATGTGAAGGCCCTGGACGGCGTCGAAGAGGGCAGTGCCGAATGGAAGATGTTGGCGGACCGAATCAGGGAGCTCGTCCCGGGGGTGCGCGCGGTCGGCCTCTTCGACGTCCTCACGCCGAAGTCCCCGCAGCTCAGAAACATCATCGACGAAGCGTCGACACACGGCGGCACAGCAGCGCCCTGACGCCCCGACGTAGGGCCGGGCGGACCGCCACCGCCGACGCATGGCGTCACCTCTGTTCCGTGTCGTCTCCGTATCGTCTCCCTGTCGTTTCCGTGTCCTCCCACCTATTTCCGGACCGCTCTAGTCGGCATCACGGTTGGGCAACAACCCATTCCATTCCCAACCGACGCATACCCGCCCGCAGCGAGCATGGGGACGCGGCCGGACGTGACCCCCGGCCCCGCGGTCATGCCTGCGGGGCACTCCCCGACGCCACCCTGATCCGTGGGCCCTGGGGTCACCGGATCGGGAGGGGCAGATGTGGGCAGACAAGGCTTTGGGGCGCTCCTGACGGACGAGCAGTGGGCACGCTTCCTCAGGGCGGGGACCACCCGCCGGTTCCAGGTCGGAGAGGTGATCATCCGCCAGGGTGACCGCGGCGAAGCCGTGTACATGCTCGCCGAAGGCACGGTCAAAGTTTCCATGGTGCGGACGGACGGGACCGAATCGCTGATAGCGCTCCGTGGCCCTGGCGAGTCGCTCGGCGAGCTGTCGGCGTTGTCCGGGCTCCCCCGAACGGCCACCGTGGCCGCCTCCGGCGGATCGTGTCTCACCCGCGTCCTGAGTGGCGCCCAGTTCCGGCTGCTGGTGAAAACCATGGAGTTGGAGCACGCTCTGTGGGAGCACATCGTGCTGCGACAGCACGAGAGTGAATCGCTGCGGGCGGAAATGGCCGCGCTGCCCGCGGGGCAACGGTTGGCGATCACACTCCTCAGGCTCGCCGCGTCGCTCGGTAGCGACGTCAGCGAGGCGGGAGGACCGCCCGATCGGCAGGAAAGCCGGACGGGGCGTACCCGCGCGCGCCGTGGAACCGTCCTCAAGTTCGGGCTGACCCAGCGCGAGCTCGGCGACTCCATCGGCCTGTCCCGGGCCTCGATCGCGGCCGAGTTCGGGAAGCTGCGCTCCCTCGGCGTCATCAGCACCGGACGTCGGTTCGTCGCGATCCGCGATGTCGAACGCCTGAGGAGGCTGGCCGAGGGCGAGGAATGACAGGGGCACGCGTTCTCACCATCGTCTCACCGACGTCAGCCCTGACACCCCGGCTCACCCCCGTACCGCGCGACGCGGGTCGCCGCCCTGTGTCCAGTTTTGGACACTGCCCCACGCAGATTCGCGACATGGTCGAGGTGAACGGCCCGACCGGGCCGCCAGACATCCCGACTCGCCCCTCAGGAGCCCCGACAATGGCGGAGATCCCGCGCCGGGTCCGGCGCACCAGCATTCCGATGCCGCCGTATCGCGCCGTTCTCGCGGTGGACGCGGAGAAGTACTCGCGCACGTCCTCCTACAACCAGCGGATCCTCAGCAACACGGTGCGGGACGCGCTGGAGGAAGCATTCCGCGGCAGCGGACTGGAGCACCTGTGGAGGAACGCCTCCTTCCCCCAGACCACCGGCGACGGCTATGTGGTCGGTGTCCAGCCCGAGCACCTGCCCCTGCTGATCCATCCGCTGCTGGGCGAACTCCAGGCGGTGCTGGGCGAGATACAGCCGGGCCTCGCCTTCGAGGACCGATCGCTGCGTCTCCGGTTGCGCGCGGCGATCGGCCTGGGGCCGCTCCCGGACAGCGGTGGCGATGAGCGGGGCGACGGGGTCGGCACGGCCATGAACGAGACACACCGGCTGCTCGACGCTCCGGCCCTGCGTGCAGGTCTGGCCGACTCCGACCCGGAGATCACCTTCCTCGCGGCCGGGATCACCCGGCGCGTCTATGAGGACGCGGTGCTGGGCGGCTATGTCGGTTTGGCGCCCCGCCACTTCCACGAGACCGAAGTCGACCTTCCGGACAAGGAGTACCGGGCGGAGGCCTACCTCTACATTCCTCAGCCGTCCCTTCGCCCGCCGGAAGCGCGCGGCACCGGCGGCTCCGCCCCGCGCGAGACGGCACAAAGGAGTGGCGGCCACGATCCGGACTCTAGCCAGGGGCAGGGACAGGGGCAATCGCAGGCGCCGAGGCCGGGCCGGGGAGCCGCTGGGGCGATCACATTCGAAGCGATCCCTGATGCGTAGCGCTCACGAGCCTGCCAATGGTGAATGTTCAGGAGGGCCCATGCCCAGGAGTTCGTACGCGGGATCAGCGAGCACGAAGGAAAAGGCGCGGAAGCGCAGCAGCGCTGCAGCGAATCGGACGGCACCGGATGACGGTGCACACGCCTCCCCGTACGCCCGCAGTGAGGTCACCCGGCTGCTGTGTGCCAGCGCCTACCTGGACGGGCGGTTTCGCCGCAGCGTCATCAAGGAGTTCGTCGAACGGCGGGAACAGGTGGCCGCACCGTCCCTGGGGTTCGACGCGGTTCCGGTGGTGCGACACTGCCTGCACGCCCGCCGACTGGAGCTGAAATGCCTGGGGTGGCTCACCGCGGCCTGGGCGGTACCGTTTCTGGCCCTTTTCCTGGTCTGGATCGCCATCGCCGTTTTCTCCGATCGTTCGGAAGCCGACCTATTCGTGGCGGCGACGCTGGTCGGTGTGACCCCCGGTGTCATGCTTTTCGTGGCACTGTGCCTGCTCGCGTGGCTCAGCCGGGTGGTGAGCGGACGCAGCACCTCGGTCTACGTCGACGATCGCGCGGAGAGATCTCCGAGGAAGGGGATTCTCGCCTGGCTGGGCACTGTGATCCGAATCGCCGCCTGGGCGATGGGCTACTCGTACGCAGGCTTCATACTCACCCTGGTCTTTGACCGAGGCTACGGCTCCGGATGGGCGGAGTTCGACGCCACGGAGTTCGCGGCGCTCATGCTGATCGGTGCTCTCGCGTTGGTCGCGTGGGTCGTGTCCTGGTACCGAGCGTCGGTGGAACACGTCCTGTCGGTCGACCTCAGTAAGCCGCGCTTCAGCGGCCAAGGTCCCGAGGTGGCCGAAAAGTACGCTCCCCTCCTCGACGCGGTCGCCCGCGAACAGCACTCTTCGGTGGTCATCTACGACCCCGCCGCCCCCTTCCGCGGGGCCGGGCAGCCGCACAAGCCGTGGTCACTCGCCCTTGAGCTGCGTCCCGCCGACGGCAGGACACCCACGGACGGTCTCACCGGGCGGCGGATCATCGACCTGGTTCGGCCGCAGCTCGCGTCCCTGGCCGAGCGGGCCGGTGCGACCAGCCGCGACCGCCTCAGCGGCCTGGAGGTCAGCGAGTGCGTGTTCCTGCCGGCGCCGTTGCCTTTCGGCTACCAACGGGAGCAGCTACCTGTCGGGGACAGCGACGCTCCGCAGGTGATGCGGCACATCGACAACGCGGTCGGTGAAGGAGCCGAGCAGCGCCGCCACTTCCTCCGAATCCGCGTCGGGGCGTGGGCGGAAGAGGTGGTCACCACCCTCTTCGTCCGGGCTCACACACAGGGGCGGATGCTCCTGCTGGAGGTGGTGCCGCACGTGTTGACGCCGATCCGCGAGGAGTTCCGTGCTGTGGACGCGATCGTGCCGGATCGTGGTGCGCGCCGCGCGGTCTCAGCACTCGCCACCGCACCGGTCGCTTCGGTGTCCGCACTGGTCTCGCTGTTCCAGACCATGGCCTCCAGGTCCCGCTCATGGCGCAGCAATCCCGACGGGAGCCGCGTGGAAGCGCCACTGATCAGTATCCGCGAGCAGGCCGCGGCCGGTCCGCTCTCCCTGTTCCAGGAGATGGACGTGGCCAGGTACGTGAAGACCCTGCAGGACCGGATCGCCTCGGGGGTCCGCCAGGCACTGGTCGAGGCGGGGTACCAGACCGACGAGTTCCAGCAGCAGATCGTCAACATCGGTAGCGGCGGGGTCTTCATCGGAGGCTCGATGTCCGGCGGAGCCATCGCGTCGGGAGAAGGGGCAGCCGCCCGCCACGGCAGCAGTTCCCCAGCGGCGGCAGATAGCGCACAGGCCAAGGCGACGTAGGGCACCACGACGAGGAGAGGGAAGGGAAAAGAGGCATGACCGAGCGCGAGCGTGACGACCACGAACGTGGGCCGGAGGAGAGCGGCGGCGTCTACATCGCCGGATCGATGATCGGCGGCGCTGCGGCGACGGGCGCGGACTCCGAGGCGGAGGACAGCAGCAGGAAGGAGGGAGGACCGACGGCGGCCGACCTTCCCGCCCCGTCATCCCGACTGAGTTCGGCTCCTCCTGGACAGACCGTGGTCGGCGGACACTTCGCGGGCGGGGCGGTGGCAACCGGCGCGCGTAGCAAGGCAGCCGACAGGTCCGTACGCATCGACACCGCACACCGGGAGTTCGCGGAGAGTCTGGCCTGCGTGCGTCGTGAACTCGCGAAGCGAGAGCGAACGTTCGAGGTCGAGGCGGTCGACCGCGAACTGGCCGAGGCCGAGCAGCAGATCGAGTCCACGGGGACCGTCGGCCGCTCGCTGCTGGATCGTCTGGTTTCCCTGTTCAGCGGTGGCAGCACGATCCTGCAGAGCGTCACGGACAGCGCTGTCGCGTTGGAAGCCTTGAAGAACATCGCGAGCACTACCCAGTTGGCGGCCGGAGAGCTCGAACCGGATGAGTGACCCAGGAAGGTGCGCATGACCGGCCACGACACAGCGGACCACGACACGGCCGTATGGGATGCCGAAGAGCAATGCTGGACCCTGCCCGACCGCGACGACCTCACCTCAGAAACGGACCGGCCCGATCCCGCCCCGACACCGCTGGGAACCCTGCCCTATCGCGCGGTCGGGCTGATACCCGAAACGTGGACGAAGCCCCAGAACCGCGTCCGACTCCTTGCCGCGACAGGAGGAGCTATTGTGCTGCTCGTCGGCGGCGTGGCAGTGCTCACGGATACTTCGGAAGACGAATCGGATGGTGGTGACGCACAGGTCGCCACCCCTCCGCCCGAGGTTCCCACCGAAGACGCCGACGTCAATGGCGGTCTGGACAACCAGCAGGACGAAGAGCACGGCAGTCCGAGCACCGAGCAGCCCGAGGAACAGCCCACATCGTCCGACGCCTACCAACTGATCGATGATCCCCAAGGGTTCGCCCTCTACGTCCCCGAATCGTGGACACGCTCGCAGGACGAGGATGAAGAGGCAGGAGCCATCTACACCGCGCCCGACGACGAGCGGTATCTCCTCCAAGTCATGTGGGAGGACGACTCCACGGATTCCCCTGAGGAGATCCTGGAACGAAGAGTCCGCCAGACGGCATCCGAGAACGACGGTTACGAGGAAGTCAGCTTCGGAGAGGCTGCGGGCGCTGGCCCGGCCGAGATCGAGTACACCTACGACCACAAGGACCACGGACCGCGCCGAGTCATGGCCGCCGCCCTCACCCCCGCGGACGATACGACCTACATCGTGCTCTCCGTCGGGCCTGAAGACGACCGCACCGCGATCGACGAAACCCTCCGCAAGGCGGTGACGTCCTTCCAGCAGTGAGTCAATGCAGATGGCGTCCCCCTTCGCACACTCCCACAAGATGAAGCCACCGAGCGCGACGATCAGTGGACCCCCAACGGCTCACCAGGGCCGGTGGGGACAGTCACCCCATACGGCAAACGATCGCTTCACCTACCGGGTCAGCTTTCGGGCGGTTGTTGCTGCGCCAGATGCCGTCGTGGACCTGTTCGTACTGGGCGGCGAAGAACTCGGCCGACATCAGCGAGCGCGGGTGACCCGCGCGGAGTGGCGGGCTCCCCCGGTCGGACAGGAAGGTGTTGATGTCGGGCTGCACGATGATCGGCGCACGGCGAGCATCCGGGTCGTAAGCGACCACGATAAGGGGCAGGATTGGTCGATGGGTGTGGTGCGGGCCGGTGATCGCGTGGATGACGGCGTCACCGCCCGCCCTGATCGACCAGGTGCCGCGGGGCAGGGTATCGACGCGTGCCTCACCACGTCCGCGGGTCGACGGCATGCCGATGGCCCGCCGGGCGGGGGGACCTGGCGGGTCCGGCAAGATCACACGAGCAAGCGGCGTCAAACAGTGTCATCCGGTGGCGGATCAGCGCCGCCCTCACCCCCGCCGGTGTCCTCAGCCGGCGGGCGCGCACCCCGGTCAGGGCGGTCGGTGCGGTGGGGGAGCTCGGGACCGCCCGGCGCCCGCGGCGGCGGGGGGTGGGGCGGGTGGGGCCTGTGCCGTGGGCGGGGCCGCTGGGCCCAGCCGCGCTCCCGCGCCCGGCGGTGCTCCTTCTCCAGGTTGTGGAACCGGCAGAGTGGTTGGGCGTTGGACAGGTCCGAGGGGCCGCCGTCCCACCAGGCGACCTTGTGGTCGGCCTGGCACCACGCGATCAGCCGGTCGCACCCACCCTCCCACGCACACCTCTGGCGCTGCACCAGCAGAGCGGTGCGCACCGCCGGGGAGAACAACCGCTGGGCATAACCCACATCCAGCGGCTGCCCGCTGACCGGATCACACACCACCCGCCGCAGCACACCATCCGAAGCGTGCGCCCGGGCCGCCGAGGCCGGCCACAGGGTGCCGTACTCACTGACCGCCGGACCCGCCCCCTCCTGGCCCTGCAGCAGGTCGAGCCCGACCACCAACGCCACCGGGTTGGCACCGGCCCTGCGGCGCGGCGCCTGCTCGGCGGGCAGCTCCACCACGGTCTGGCACATCTCGACCAACGCGTCATGGGTGCGCTGGTAGGAGGAGCGCTCCTCCCCCTCCGTGGCCGGCGGGGCCAAAAAGGCGTCCAGCGCGTTGCGCAACACGTCCCCCGACGCCTCGTCCCCCCAGGCCTCCAGGTGGAAGGAGTCATCCATCCCCCGGATAAACCTCGCACCCCGGCCCGCATAGCGGTCCTGGTACTCCTTCTCCTGACGCGCCGGGTCCAACGTGTAGCGCAACCGCCGTCCGACCTGGTCCAGGCCCCACACCGTCACCCCCGGCTCACACGCCAACCCCAACAACGGACCCTCAGCCGTGTGGGCGAAGGCCTCGGCCTCCGGCCACCGCTGCACCGACCGGCAGGCCAGGCCCTCGTTGACCCAGTGGGCGATGCGCTCCAGCTTCGCCAGAGAGATCTCGCCCTGCTGGTAGGCCTGCTCGGACTCCTCCAGATGCGCCGAGCGGTGGGCCAACGACGCCAGCTGGCGCGCTTCGGCCGGAGACCGGTGCGCGGTGTGCTGCAACCAATGCGACAGCCTGAACTGCCCCGAGCCCACCAGCCCACCACGCGCCTCGAACACCCCCGCAGCATCGGCCGCAGCGAGCTTCACCTCATCCAGGCCCCGCAGGACCTGGATCAGGTCCTCGCCCACGGTGTGCTCAGCCCGGGCGGGATGTCGGCCCCGGCCACCTCGCCCAACACCTCCGCAGCACGGCGCAGGCACGCCACCGCCTCGCCCGCACCGCCACCCGGCGGCCGGGAGGAAGAAGGGGTGAAACCCGCGCCATCGCTCATACATCCAAGCTAGAAACCCCGCACAGGCGGTGTCGCAACAAATTTCCCGCCTGTGGACAACCCACGAAATCCCTAGAAGTCCGTCGGGCAGGCAGCCAGCACGGCTCATCGTGACCGGCGGGGTGGAGTCCGTTGATCGACTAACTGGACTGTTGGCCGTATGGAGTCCGTGTCAGCCCTCAGGTGGGGCGTTGTTGCGCCATACGCCGTCGTCGACCTGCTCATACCGCGCGGCGAAGAACTCAGCCGACATCAGCGAGCGGGGATGACCCGCGCGGGGCGGCGGGTTCTCCAGGTCGGACAGGAAAGTGTTGATGTCGGGCTGCACGATGGTCGGCGCGTGGTCGGCCTCGGGATCATGGGCCACCGCGACCCACAGGTTCTCGGTCCGCCGGATCGCCCAACGATCCCCATAGTGCCCACGCAGCAGCGGATCGTTCTCGTTGGTCATCGCTCCACGCCCGCGCCGACCAGAGCCAGGTACGCGGCGAACCGCCAGAAGAGACGGCCCCTTGCGACGCGCTGGTGCTCCAGCGCCGTGAGGTAGGGGCGGATACGGCGACTTCGCCGTGATGTCAGGATGGACATTGTCATCAGCTCCTCGGTAGCTGCTGGCCACGCCCCCGGACGGATGCCCCCGTCGCGGGGGTCGTTTGCTCAGGTGGGACGCTCCCCGCATCGGCGTCCACATGCCCGCCGCTTTTCGCTGCTCAGCGACGTGCTAAGAAGCTAGGCTCGAAACGCGGGTCCGACCCGGAAAAAATTCCGGGATCGCTGGTCTGGGAGAAGCGATCATGCCCATCACTCCCGAGGGGCTAAGCCCTGGGCAGCGTATTGCCTGGTATCGCGTGCGGCGCGGCATGTCCCAGGAAGTTCTGGCCGGGCTCATTGGTCGTACCGCCGATTGGCTAGGCAAGATCGAGAACGACCGTGCGCCGCTAGATCGGCTCAGCGTGATTCGGTCGCTCGCTGATGTCCTTGATGTCTCCGTCCTCGATCTCATCGACAAAAGGACAGGCCGAAGGGTCGCGTCGAGGAACGATCTCGACGTGCAGAGACTTCGGTCAGCCTTGCTTGACTACCGGCAGCTCAGTCCTCTACTTGCCCGTGTACAAAGCGATTCCAAGCCGACGGATCTTCAGGCGTTGCGTCAGGACATCGACTATGTCATGGGCGCCTACCAGGCGTCCGGCTACGGCCGCATGCTCCGTCGACTTCCCGATCTGCTCATTCGCACGCATGCCGCCACCTACGAATACAGCGGGGATAAGCAGGTCACCGCGCAACGGCTCTCAGCCTTGGCTAACCAGGCAGTCGCCACGATTCTGACCAAGCTCGGGGAATCGGACCTCGCGTGGATTTCAGCTCAACGAGGGCTGAAGGCAGCGGAGCAGTCCGGCGATGACGCGATCATCGGTTCCTTGTTCCGGTCAGTAGTTCACTCTCTCCACTCCCACGAACAGCCCCGGGCCTCAGCCGAGATGACACAGCAGGCAGCGGACTTCATTCATGTGCGGATGGACTGGTCGTCGCCGCGCATGCTGTCCATCTATGGGACTTTGCTACTGTCCGGCGTTGTCGCCGCAGCTCGAAGTGGTGACCGAACGACGGCCAAGGCCTACTTTGGACGAAGCTCAGCAGGCAGCGGATCGCCAGGGAAAAGACTCCAACCACCTGTGGACGGCGTTCGGGCCGACAAATGTTGCGGTACATCGCGTAGTGATCGCAATGGCGCTCGGCGATGTGGGAATCGCTCTCGACATAGGGCCAGGCATCGACACATCAGCTTTGCCGGTAGAGCGGCGAGTGCGCCACGCATTCGAGGTCGCGAACGCGCATCTCCGCAGGAACCAGCAGGCCGACGCACTGACACAACTGCTCCAAGCTGAGAAGGTCTCGGCCGAGCAGGTCCACCACCATGTCATGGCACGTCAGCTCGTAGTCCGGATGCTGCGCCGTAAGTCGGGCTATCAGGATCAGAAGCTAGGGGCGCTCGCACGTCGCATGCAGGTTCTCTAACCGATCCCCTAGAGTCACGAAGGTGACAGCTGATCCCACTGCGAACTTTGCGCGCCCCCGAGTCGCCGCCGGCGTCCTGTTCTTCGACGAGCACGACAGAGTTCTCATGGTCGTCCCCTCCTACAAGGACTACCTCGATATCCCCGGCGGCTACATCGAACACGGAGAAACACCCAGAGAGGCCGCGGCCCGTGAGGTACGGGAGGAGCTCGGCATCGCTCCCCCAATCGGCCGACTCCTGGTCACCGACTGGGCACCCAATCCGAAGGAAGGCGACAAGCAGCTGTTCATCTTCGACGGCGGCCTACTCACCCACACCTACCTCGACAAGATCCAGCCGTCCCCTGACGAGCTGACCGGCTACGAGTTCCACGACGTCAACGCCATCCACGAAGCGACCATCCCCCGCCTGGCCCGACGTATCGTCCACGCAACCCAAGCCCGCACCGAGGGCACCACACGCTACCTCGAGCACGGCGAGCACATCCCCGGCTGAAGACCAGCACGCAAGATTCACGTGTTCACAATCCAGGGCAATAAAAAAGGAGGAGGGCCACCCCCACAGGGGCACCCCTCCTCCACAAGAAATGCGCGGCGGCGTCCTACTCTCCCACCCCCACCATGGAGGCAGTACCATCGGCGCTGAGGAACTTAACGACCGGGTTCGAAATGAGACCGGGTGTGACCCCCTCGCAAAAACCACCGCAACCCTAACCCCACACCACGAACCACACGATCCGTGTCGGGAAAACCAAGGGCCGCAACGAGCGGCAATATGAAACTATTCTGATTCGTGTGCGAAATTTCGCCAACACCCACCCATGAACCCAACAGTCCATGAAGGTGTTGATAGTGTGCGCGAGCACCCAGCCATCTGCGGTGGACAAGCCCTCGGCCGATTAGTACCGGTCAGCTCCACCCCTCACAAGGCTTCCACACCCGGCCTATCAACCCAGTCGTCTACTGGGAGCCTTACCCCTCTTAGGGGCAGGAGACCTCATCTCGAAGCAAGCTTCCCACTTAGATGCTTTCAGCGGTTATCCCTCCCGAACGTAGCCAACCAGCCATGCTCCTGGCGGAACAACTGGCACACCAGAGGTTCGTCCGTCCCGGTCCTCTCGTACTAGGGACAGCCCTTCTCAAGTCTCCAACGCGCACAGCGGATAGGGACCGAACTGTCTCACGACGTTCTAAACCCAGCTCGCGTGCCGCTTTAATGGGCGAACAGCCCAACCCTTGGGACCAACTCCAGCCCCAGGATGCGACGAGCCGACATCGAGGTGCCAAACCATCCCGTCGATACGGACTCTTGGGAAGATCAGCCTGTTATCCCGGGGTACCTTTTAGCCGTTGAGCGACACCGCTTCCACACGCCGGTGCCGGATCACTAGTCCCTGCTTTCGCACCTGCTCGACACGTCCGTCTCACAGTCAAGCTCCCTTGTGCACTTACACTCACCACCTGATTGCCAACCAGGCCGAGGGAACCTTTGGGCGCCTCCGTTACCCTTTAGGAGGCAACCGCCCCAGTTAAACTACCCACCAGACACTGTCCCCACCCGGATCACGGGTGCGGGTTAGATGCCCGAAACAGCCAGAGTGGTATTTCACCAACGCCTCCACCACCACTAGCGTGGCGGCTTCACCGGCTCCCACCTATCCTACACAAACCATCCCAAACACCAATGTCAAGCTATAGTGAAGGTCCCGGGGTCTTTCCGTCCTGCTGCGCGAAACGAGCATCTTTACTCGTAGTGCAATTTCACCGGGCCCATGGTTGAGACAGCGGGGAAGTCGTTACGCCATTCGTGCAGGTCGGAACTTACCCGACAAGGAATTTCGCTACCTTAGGATGGTTATAGTTACCACCGCCGTTTACTGGCGCTTAGATTCCCAGCCTCGCAGGATCACTCCTGCTAACCGGTCCTCTTAACGTTCCAGCACCGGGCAGGCGTCAGTCCGTATACCGCGTCTTACGACTTCGCACGGACCTGTGTTTTTAATAAACAGTCGCTTCCCCCTGGTATCTGCGACCCCACCCAGCTCAAGAAGCAAAGTTCCATCACCAGACAGGGCTCCCCTTCTCCAAAGTTACGGGGACAATTTGCCGAGTTCCTTAACCATGGTTCACCCGAACGCCTCGGTATTCTCTACCAGACCACCTGCGTCGGTTTCGGGTACGGGCCGCCCACACACTCGCTAGAGGCTTTTCTCGACAGCACGGGATCACTCACTTCACCACAAACGGCTCGACATCACGCCTCACCCCTGATGGAGCACGGATTTGCCTATGCTCCGGGCTACACGCTTATCCCGGGACAACCACCGCCCGGTAGAGCTACCCTCCTGCGTCACCCCATCACTTACCTACTACCCTCCTGGGTCCCACGCCTCCACGACAGCGCACCCGAAGGCACACCACCGCTTCAGTGGTGGTTAGCATCAAAGGACTCGGTACTGGGCGCGTGTGAACGGGTACGGGAATATCAACCCGTTATCCATCGACTACGCCTGTCGGCCTCGCCTTAGGCCCCGACTCACCCTGGGCGGATTAACCTGCCCCAGGAACCCTTAGTCAATCGGCGCCGGAGTTTCCCACTCCGGTTTCGCTACTCATGCCTGCATTCTCACTCGCACACCCTCCACCCCTAGGTCACCCCGAGGCTTCACCGGACGCACGACGCTCCCCTACCAACCAACACGTATGTGTCGGCTCCACAGCTTCGGCGGTGTGCTTCAGCCCCGCTACATTATCGGCGCAGAATCACTTGACCAGTGAGCTATTACGCACTCTTTAAAGGATGGCTGCTTCTAAGCCAACCTCCTGGTTGTCTCAGCAACTCCACAACCTTTCCCACTTAGCACACGCTTAGGGGCCTTAGCTGATGATCTGGGCTGTTTCCCTCTCGACTACGAAGCTTATCCCCGCAGTCTCACTGCCGCGCTATAACTTAAACCGGCATTCGGAGTTTAGCTGACCTCAGTAACCTTGTCGGGCCCATCAGCCAACCAGTCGCTCTACCTCCGGCAAGCAACACACGACGCTGCACCTAAATGCATTTCGGGGAGAACCAGCTATCACGGAGTTTGATTGGCCTTTCACCCTACCCACAGCTCATCCCCAGGTTTTCAACCCTGGTGGGTTCGGGCCTCCACGACCTCTTACAGCCGCTTCACCCTGGCCATGGGTAGATCACCCCGCTTCGGGTCTACAGCATGCGACTCACATTCGCCCTCTTCAGACTCGCTTTCGCTACGGCTACCCCACCCGGGTTAACCTCGCCACACACCATAACTCGCAGGCTCATTCTTCAAAAGGCACGCCATCACCCCACCCGAAGGCAAAGCTCTGACGGCTTGACAGCACACGGTTTCAGGTACTATTTCACGACCCTCACCGGGGCACTTTTCACCTTTCCCTCACGGTACTTGTGCACTATCGGTCACCAGGACGTATTCAGGCTTGACAGGTGGTCCTGCCAGATTCACACGGAATTCCTCGGGCTCCGCGCTACTCGGGAAAACACCAACGCGTCGACTGCCGCTTCACCTACGGGACTCTCACCCACTCCGGCACCGCTTCCCAACGGCTTCGGCTACAACAATCGACCAACGCGCCCAGTCGGCAGACCAGGCCAGATGCATCCCACAACCCCGCACACGCAACAACTGCCGTCTCTCACACGCGCACGGTTTAGCCACCATCCCCTTTCGCTCACCACTACTCAGGGAATCACTGTTGTTTTCTCTTCCTACGGGTACTGAGATGTTTCACTTCCCGCGTCACCACCAACCGCCCTATACATTCAGACGGCGGCAACCCGACACAACTCGGGCTAGGTTCCCCCATTCGGACACCCACGGATCACAGCTCGGTTGACAGCTCCCGCGGCCTATCGCGGCCTCCCACGTCCTTCATCGGCGCCTGGTGCCAAGGCATCCACCGTATGCCACACTAACTTGGCCACCACAGATACAAGATGCTCGCGCACACTATCCACGAATCAAAACACCAGCCACACACCCAACCACAACCCACCAGCACGGTCACACCCAACCCCACATACCGAGGAACACCTCAGCCGTGGAGACGGCGGCCCTGCCGGGTCTTCGTCAGGGTGGCACCCAGGAACACAACCAACGGTTGCATCCTCAGACACCCAACAGCGCGCCCCCGGCCTTCCAGAACCAGGGGAAGTTCGTTCTTCTGCTCAGCCATCCCGACACCAACCAACGCCCCCAAAGGAGCATCAGCCACCATGCCGGGTCCACTTTCGAGTCCGCCGACCGCCACCGACCACAACAGCCGATGCCACGACCAGCCAAATAAGACTCCTTAGAAAGGAGGTGATCCAGCCGCACCTTCCGGTACGGCTACCTTGTTACGACTTCGTCCCAATCGCCAGCCCCACCTTCACCCACTCCCCCAGCAAGCTGGTTAGGCCGCAGGTTTCGGGTGTTGCCGACTTTCATGACGTGACGGGCGGTGTGTACAAGGCCGGGAACGTATTCACCGCGGCACTGCTGATCCGCGATTACTAGCGACTCCACCTTCATGGGTCGAGTTGCAGACCCCAATCCGAACTGAGACCGGCTTTTAGGGATTCGCTCCACCTCACGGCATCGCACGCCCACTGTACCGGCCATTGTAGCATGTTTGCAGCCCAAGACATAAGGGGCATGATGACTTGACGTCATCCCCACCTTCCTCCGAGTTGACCCCGGCAGTCTCCCATGAGTCCCCACCATCACGTGCTGGCAACATGGAACAAGGGTTGCGCTCGTTGCGGGACTTAACCCAACATCTCACGACACGAGCTGACGACAGCCATGCACCACCTGTCACCGATCCCAAAAGGACCCACCGTCTCCGATGGTTTACCGGTGATGTCAAACCTTGGTAAGGTTCTTCGCGTTGCGTCGAATTAAGCAACATGCTCCGCCGCTTGTGCGGGCCCCGTCAATTCCTTTGAGTTTTAGCCTTGCGGCCGTACTCCCAGGCGGGGCGCTTAATGCGTTAGCTACGGCACGGGAACCGTGGAAAGCCCCCACACCTAGCGCCCAACGTTTACGGCGTGGACTACCAGGGTATCTAATCCTGTTCGCTCCCCACGCTTTCGCTCCTCAGCGTCAGGTAAGGCCCAGAGACCCGCCTTCGCCACCGGTGTTCCTCCTGATATCTGCGCATTTCACCGCTACACCAGGAATTCCAGTCTCCCCTACCTACCTCTAGCATGCCCGTATCCACTGCAAAACCAGGGTTAAGCCCCAGCCTTTCACAGCAGACGCGACACACCGCCTACGAGCTCTTTACGCCCAATAATTCCGGACAACGCTCGGACCCTACGTATTACCGCGGCTGCTGGCACGTAGTTAGCCGGTCCTTATTCCCCACCTACCGTCAACCCAAGAAAACCCGGGCCTGCGTGAGTGGTAAAAGAGGTTTACAACCCGAAGGCCGTCATCCCCACGCGGCGTCGCTGCGTCAGGCTTTCGCCCATTGCGCAAGATTCCCCACTGCTGCCTCCCGCAGGAGTCTGGGCCGTGTCTCAGTCCCAGTGTGGCCGGTCGCCCTCTCAGGCCGGCTACCCGTAATCGCCTTGGTAGGCCTTCACCCCACCAACAAGCTGATAGGCCGCGAGCCCATCCCCAACCGACAAGTACTTTCCACACCCCGCCATGCGGCAGGGTGTCGTATCCGGTATTAGACCGCGTTTCCACGGCTTATCCAGAGTCAGGGGCAGGTTGCTCACGTGTTACTCACCCGTTCGCCGCTCGTGTACCCCGAAGGGCCTTACCGCTCGACTTGCATGTGTTAAGCACGCCGCCAGCGTTCGTCCTGAGCCAGGATCAAACTCTCCATCAAAGGCTTCATACACCCTCGCCGCAAGCGGGCGGGTAAACCTGGAAGAGATAACCCTGACCGACCATGACTCGCATCATGGCCAATCAAAGGAACCCCGAGCACCCCGCAACCACAGGTGGTTCCGTGTGCTCAAAAGGGGCCAAAACAAACTTGGCTGAAAGAAAAACAAACACGCGCTGTTGAGTTCTCAAGAAACAACCGCTCATCCCATACAAGCCGACGTTTCCGTCTAACTTTTCTGTAGAGGCGGTGCGTTCTGCATATTTATTGGGATTTCCCCATTCGGAGCTTATCAGATGCTCCGACTTGAGGCCAACCCTTCAAGCTTACTCCCGAATTCGCCTCAGTCAAGAACTGCGGTGTTTTCCGGAGTGATTCCACCCTAGCGTGTCGATCCGAGTGCTCGGACCAGTTCGTCAGAGTGGGGAGAACCGGCTCGCCCACGGGCTGGGCCCGTGTTCGGTTCGCTCGGTGCTCCCCAAGACTACAAGCCTCGGGACGGTGCTCTGGACGGTTTCACTGAGTTGTGAGCAACCGACCAGGTCACAGCTTCTCGATCGGTGCGAACTTCACGAGGAAGTCCTTCTCGCCGATGTCCGCTCCGAAGTCGATGCGGGCCTTGGTCTTGTCCCCGACACCATCGACGAGCTGCACCGTCCCAAGTCCGAACGAGTCGTGGTTCACCTTGTCCCCAGGACTCAGTGTCGGCACGTTCCCGGCCGCCTTCTTCGTCGACGGCTCACTCCTGCGGCGTGTGATCGGTGCGCTGGCGCCGAACGACGATTCGGCACGGCGCCACTCGATGAGTTCCTTCGGGATCTCATCGATGAACCGCGACGGAGGGTTGTACGAGGGTGTGCCCCAAGCGCTCCGCACCGCCGATCGGCTCAGGAAGAGCCGCTCCTGGGCACGGGTGATCCCCACGTACGCCAGGCGCCGCTCCTCCTCCAGCTCGGCCTTCTCCCCCAGCGTGCGCATGTGCGGGAAGACTCCGTCCTCCATACCGGTGAGGAACACGACCGGGAACTCCAGCCCCTTGGCCGAGTGCAGCGTCATCAGCGTGACGACGCCACCGTGCTCGTCCGTGTCCGGGATCTGGTCGGTGTCGGC
This sequence comes from Nocardiopsis gilva YIM 90087, assembly GCF_002263495.1. Lineage (NCBI taxonomy): Bacteria > Bacillati > Actinomycetota > Actinomycetes > Streptosporangiales > Nocardiopsidaceae > Nocardiopsis > Nocardiopsis gilva. Next base: position 5,702,364 of record NZ_CP022753.1, read on the forward strand.
CACGAGGGAGATCTGCTCCAGGAAGTCGACCAGCGTGGGTTCCGGTACGGATGCCCCACCGGACGGTTCCTCTTCCTCGTCCCCGTGCTCCGGGCGCTCCGCAGGCTCTGTGGCCTGTGCCGCTACCTCGTCCGCTTCCTCTAGCCCGTCGTCCTCCGGGTAGAGCGATCCGGTGAACGACGCTTCGAACTCGCGGGCCACGCCCACGAACTCCTCCAGGTTCTCCACCCGGCTCTCGTCCTGGATGTCCTTGGAGTTGGTGAGCTCCGACAGATACCCCGTCCGCTGCAGCACCGCCTCGACCATCTCCGCCGGGGAGCTGTCGGGAACCAGGCCCTCCAGTTCCTCCAGCAGAGCCACGAACTCGCGGATGGCCTTCAGCGACCGCGTGGCCAGCCCGGGTGCTTCCTCTGCCCGGCGCAAGGCCTGCGAGAACGAGATCCGCTCGCGCGCCGCGAAGAGCTCGATGGTCTCCTCCGCGCGGTCGCCGATCCCCCGCTTGGGAACGTTCAGGATTCGGCGCAAGCTGACCGTGTCCTCCGGGTTGGCCAGTACCCGCAGGTAGGCGAGGATGTCCCGGATCTCCTTGCGCTCGTAGAAGCGCACAGCGCCGACGATCTTGTACGGCAGGCCGGTCCGGATGAACACGTCCTCGAATACACGCGACTGCGCGTTGGTCCGGTAGAACACCGCGACCTGGCCCGGGTTGCACGCACCCTCGTCGGTCAGCCGGTCGATCTCGCCGACGACGAACGACGCCTCGTCGTGTTCGTTGTCGGCCACATAGCCCGTGATCGACGGCCCGATGCCCTGCTCCGACCACAGCTTCTTGACCGGGCGCCCCGGGTTCCGGTCGATGAGTGCGTTGGCCGCGTTCAGAATGTTCTGCGTGGAGCGGTAGTTCTGCTCCAGCAGGATCGTGCGCGCCTCGGGATAGTCGCGCTCGAACTCCAGGATGTTGCGGATGGTCGCGCCACGGAACGCGTAGATCGACTGGTCGGCGTCGCCCACCACGCACAGCTCGGACTGCGGCACGACAGCGTCCGCACCGCCCTCGCCCACCAGCAGGCGCACCAGCTCGTACTGGGCGTGGTTGGTGTCCTGGTACTCGTCGACGAGCACGTGCCGGAACCGCCGGCGGTAGTGCTCGGCGACGTCCGGGAACATCTGCAGCAGGTTGACCGTGATCATGATCAGGTCGTCGAAGTCCATGGCGCCGGCCTCGTGCAGCCGCCGCTGGTAGAGCGTGTAGGCCTCCGCGAGCTTCTTCTCCTGCTCGGTCTGTGCCTGCTCGGTGAAGGTGTCGTAGTCGATCAGCTCGTTCTTGAGGTTCGACACCTGCGCGGAGAACGACTTCGGCGGGAACCGCTTGGGGTCGAGGTCCATCTCCTTGCAGACCAGCTGCATGAGCCGCTTGGAATCGGCCGCGTCATAGATCGTGAAGCTGCTCGGGTACCCCAGGCGCCCGCCCTCGCGGCGGAGGATGCGCACGCACGCGGAGTGGAACGTCATAATCCACATGGCGCTGGCGACACGCCCGCCCAAGAGGTCCTCGATGCGCTCCCTCATCTCGGCCGCGGCCTTGTTGGTGAAGGTGATCGCGAGCACCTCGCCCGGACGCACGCCCCGCTCGGCCAGCAGGTAGGCGATGCGATGGGTGAGGACCCGGGTCTTGCCGGACCCGGCACCGGCAACGATCAGGAGCGGGCCGCCGGAGTGTGTCACGGCGTCGCGCTGAGGAACGTTCAGGCCTTCGAGAAGCTGCTCTTGGGAGGACACGTCACCAAGACTACGAGCCTTCGCGAGGGGACATCTCCTTCTCTCAGCTGATCCCTCGCATCGCCGGGAATCGGCTGAGAACGTCCCTCCTGATGAGGGGATATCCGCACCGTGCGCGGCGCTGAGGGACGGCCGGACCAGGTGCGGCGCGGACGGGTGGCGGACGAGTGACTGTCCGGCGCGCCTACCCTGGATGGGCACTTGAGGTGATCAGTGATCACCTTGGACGAATGAGACAACGTGGGGGAAACGTGCGGGTCTTTGTCGATTGCGACCCTGGTATCGACGACGCGCTGGCGCTGGCCTACCTGACCGCGCGGCCCGATGTGGAGATCGTCGGCATCGGCGCGGTGTTCGGTAACAACAGCGTCGACATCACCACCGACAACGCGCTGCGGCTGATGGAGCTCTACGGCCGTTCCGGTGTCCCGGTGGCGCGCGGTGCGTCGCGGCCGCTGGTCCAGCCGCCGCATCTCGCCGAGTCGGTGCACGGCGCCAACGGCCTGGGCGACGTCGAGACCCCCGCTCCCGCGAGCGCTCCGGTCGAGGAGTCCGCGGCCGAGCTGCTGGTCCGGCTGGCGCGCTCGGCCCCCGGCGAGATCGACGTGCTTGCGGTCGGCCCGCTGACCAACCTGGCGGTGGCGCTGTCGCTTGAGCCGGAGCTGCCGAAGCTGGTCCGCCGCGTCGTGATCATGGGCGGCGCGGTGCAGGCGCCGGGCAACGTGACCCCGTGGGCCGAGGCCAACACCTCCAACGACCCCGAGGCCGCCGAGGTGGTGTTCGCGGCCGGGTTCGACCTGTCGCTGGTCGCGCTGGACATCACCATGAAGACCGTGGCGACCGGCGCGTGGCTCGACGAGCTGAAGACGGTCGAGGGCGAGCGCGCCCAGAAGACCTCGGCGTTCCTCGACTTCTACGTGGGCTGGTACAGCAACGTCTTCGGGGTCCGCCAGTGCGCGATGCACGACCCGCTGGCCGCCGCGATCCTGCTGGACCCGGAGATCGTGACCACGTCCATCGACGTTCCGGTCCGAGTGGAGCTGAAGGGCGAGCACACGCGCGGGCTGACCATCGCCGACCTGCGCCCGGACGCCGCCGACCACGCCGATGACCGTCCCAAGATCACGCTGGTCCAGGAGGTCGACGGCGAGGCCTTCCTCAAGCGGATGATGGACGCGCTGCGCTGACATACCCGTGATCCACCGCGGGGGCCGATGCGCCCGAGGTGGGATGACGAGGCTTTGGCCCTCGAACGGCGGTGCCGGTCATGGCACCGCCGTTGTCGTCTTCGCCCGATGGGTCAGACCAGCTTGCGCGCCGTCGCCCAGCGGCTCAGTTCGTGGCGGTTGGACAGCTGGAGCTTGCGCAGCACCGAGGACACGTGGGTCTCCACCGTCTTCACCGAGATGAAGAGTTCCTTGGCCACTTCCTTGTAGGCGTAGCCGCGCGCGATGAGGCGCAGGACCTCGCGTTCGCGCTGGGTGAGCCGGTCGAGCTCGGGGTCCATGGGCGGGGCGTCGGTGGCCGCGAAGGCGTCCAGCACGAAGCCGGCCAGGCGCGGGGAGAACACGGCGTCGCCGTCGGCGACTCGGACGATGGCGTTGGCGAGCTCCTTGCCGGAGATCGTCTTGGTGACGTACCCGCGTGCACCGCCACGAACGACGCCGATCACGTCCTCGGCGGCGTCGGACACCGACAGCGCCAGGAACCGGATCTCCGGATGCGAACCGAGGACCCGGCGCAGCACCTCCACCCCGCCGCCCCCGGGCAGGTGGACGTCGAGCAGGACGAGGTCGGGCTGCTGCTCGCCGATGACGCGCACGGCGCCGTCGACGTCTCCGGCCTCGCCGACGACTTCGACGGCGTCCCCGAGTTCCCCGCGGACTCCGCTGCGGAAGAGCCGGTGGTCATCCACGATCACGACGCGCGGGACCGCGGCGCCGCTGGCAAAAGTGCTGTTGTCGTCTCCCACATGTCGGACTCTACCCATTGCGTCCTCGTGAATGGGCTTTCACCGCCCGGTCGGGCCGACAGCGGCCACGTCGTCCGGGCCCGCGCCGCTCTGCTAGTCGCTCTCGGAGGCGCGCGGGACGCGCAGCTGCACCTCGGTGCCCTCGCCGCGGGCGGTGCGGATGCGGGCGCTGCCGCCGTGCCGCTCCATGCGGCCGACGATCGACCCGCGCACGCCCATGCGGTCCTCGGGGATGTCGTCGAGGTCGAACCCCGATCCCCGGTCGCGCACGAAGATCAGCACCTCGTCCGGGTCGACCTCGCCGAACACCGAAATGGAGTCGGCCCCGGCGTACTTCGAGGCGTTGACCATGGCTTCACGGGCGGCGCGCAGCGCGGCCTGGATGTTGTCGTCGATCTCGCAGTCCCCGACGCACACCACCTCGATCGGCACCCCGTGTACCTCCTCGACCTCGGCCGCCACCCGTTCCAGGGCGGGGGTCACCGTGGCCTCGGCGTCGGCCGGACGCTGGTAGAGCCAGCCGCGCAGGGCGCGTTCCTGGACGCGGGCCAGACGCTGCACCTCGCGCGGGTCGTCGGCGCGGCGCTGGATGAGGGTCAGGGTGTGCAGCACGGAGTCGTGGATGTGCGCGGCCAGCTCGGCCCGCTCCTGGTTGCGGATGCGCTCGCGGCGCTCACGGTCGCGCTCACGGACGAGGCCGATGATCCACGGAGCCGCGATGAGCGAGATCCCGGCGAGCATGGTGATCGCGAACGTCAGCCCGGCGCGCGCGTCCTGGAGCTGCTGTTGGAATCCGAGGAAGCCGATAACGCCGATGATGACGAGCAGCACGCCGAGCCCGCTGCGCACCCAGCTCTTGCGGCTGTGCAGAACGGTGGCCGACATCCACTCGTCGCGGACCGCCGGGTTGGCCTGCTGCCACAGGATCGCACCGCCGAGCGCGCCGAAGACGAGGAACCACAGGAGTGGGTCGAAGACGCCCCCGAAGATGAGGAACAGCACGCCCAGTCCGCTGGCGAGGGCGAGGTAGGCCAGCAGCTGGCTGACGTCGCGCCCCTTCTGACGCACGCGTTCGTGTTCGCCCGCGTCGGAGCCTTCGCCCGCGTCCGCCTCCTCGGCCGCGGGTTCCAGTGGGACGAAGAAGAACATGACCAGGTAGACGGCGATGCCGATACCGCCGATGCCCAGCGCGACGAAGGCGAGCCGCGTCACGACCGGGTCGATGCCGAGGTGCCGGGCGAGGCCCGCCGCGACTCCCCCGAGCAGCCGCCCGTCGCGGACCCGGTACAGCCGCGGGATCTCGGTCGCCGTCTCCGTCACTGTCGCGGTGTCCTCGTCTTCGTTGGCTTCGTAGGTGTCGTCGTCTGGGACGTCGTGCCCGTCATCGGTGGTGGTCGGTGATATCGGACGGTGGTCGCGGGTGTGTTCCACGTGTCCTCGATTCCAGGATGCCCCCTTGTCTCCCCTCCGGCATCAGGGGCTCGCCCCCACCCGTCCCGGAGAGGTTCAGGGTGTGGTCAGGGTCCTCCCGGATGGGAATCTGTGCACGTAACCGGCGACGATGGACGGTGTGAGGGAGACGCGTGGTGACCGACCATGAGTGACGAACGAGAGCCGACGAACGGCGCCGGGGACCCGGCGTCGGCGACCGGCGACTCCGCGTTCGCACCCGAGGAGCGAGAGCTGCGCCGCCACAGCGAGACCGGTGTTGTCACGGGGGTGTGCGCCGGGCTGGGCGAGTACACGCGGGTCGACCCGGTGGTGTGGCGGGTCGCGTTCTCGCTGACCGCGCTGAGCAGCCTCGTCGGCGTCCTGCTGTACATCATGGCGTGGATGGTGATGCGGGACCAGCAGGGCGGTCCCGCCATGGCCGAGCAGCTGCTGAACCGGCGGATCTCCGCTCGGGCGGTCCCGGCCCTGCTCGGCGCGGGGTTGGCGGTAGCAACCGCGCTCAGTCTCATCGGCGGGTTCGGCTGGGGCACCCTCGTCCTGGCCACGCCGCTCATCTTGGGCGTGCTGGTGGCCCACAACCGCGGGGTCGATCTGCGCCACGCCTATCGCGAGCTGCCGTCCCTGCTGCGGTCGGGCGGGCCGCCGCCGACCGCTCCGGCCCCGGCCCCCACACCCGCCTACTACAACCCCGCTCAGCCGTGGGCGCAGGCACCCAGCGGACCGATCGACCTGGCGGTGATCGCCGGGCCGACGCCCGAGGCGGGCGAGCACTCCGGGGAGCACCCGCACGAGCCGGGCGAGAGCGACGACGGCGACGAAGGCGGACCTTCGACTTGGGCGTCGGACGCGAGAGAGGGGCGCCGAGAGGCGCGCCAACGCCGCCGGGAGGCGCGCGAGCGTCGTCGGGCGGCGCGCAGGAACCGAGGCGTGCGCCTGTGCACCCTCGTCTTCTGGGCCCTCCTCGTGGCCACCGGACTTGCGCTCATGCGCACCGGTGGATCCCCCTTGTCGGCCCTGGTGGGGCCCGAGACCGGCCCGGTCTATCTGGGAAGCGTCGTCGTGATCATCGGATTGGCCCTGATCCTGGGCGCCTGGGTCGGGGACCCGCGCGGGCTGATGGCCCTGGGTCTCGTGGGGACGCTGCTCCTGGTGGCCGTGTCGACCGTGGATGTGACGGCGATGCGGTTCGGGACCGCCGAGTGGCGGCCGCGGACCGTAGCCGAGGCGGAGGAGCCCTACGGCCTCACTCTCGGCGGAGCGTCGCTCGACCTGACCCGGCTCGATCTGGAGCCCGGTCAGCGGGTGGAGGTCTCCGCGACCGTGGCGGCCGGGGCACTGGACGTGGAGGTTCCGGACACCGCCCGGGTGGACGTCCACGCCGCCTCGAAGCTCGGCAGGATCTCCGTGGACAACACGCAGCGCGCCGGCACGCGACTGGACGTGCGGACGACGCTGGAGCCGAAGGCCGCGGAGGCGCGGGCGACCGACGGGAAGGAGGCGTCCGGCGAACCGCCCACGGTGGTCCTGAACCTGGCGTCCTACGTTGCCGACATGGAGGTGGGGCGTGCGACGCCGTAAGACCGACTGGGGTTCGCTGATCGCCGGCCTGCTGTTCGTGGGCCTCGGGATCGCCTTCGTGGTGGGCCAGCGCACGGACTGGGGGTTCGACCCGATCTGGGTGCTGCCGATTCTCACCATCGGCCTCGGGGTCGCCGGGCTGGCCCGCGCGCTGTCGCGGTCCGCCGCGTCGGGCGAGGCGCGCGACGACAGAGCCGACACGTAGCCGAGGCGACAAACCAACGACAAACCAACAGCGACAAACCACCACGGCCCCGGACGGGCATCGCCCGTCCGGGGCCGTGCGACGGTCAGGCGACCGCCCGGCTACTCCCACTCGATGGTGCCCGGCGGCTTGCTGGTGACGTCGAGGGTGACGCGGTTGATCTCCCGCACCTCGTTGGTGATGCGGTTGGAGATCGTGGCGAGCACGTCGTAGGGGAGCCGCGACCAGTCGGCGGTCATGGCGTCCTCACTGCTCACCGGGCGCAGCACCACGGGGTGGCCGTACGTGCGGCCGTCGCCCTGCACCCCCACCGAGCGCACGTCGGCGAGCAGCACGACGGGGCACTGCCAGATGTCGCGGTCCAACCCGGCGCGGGTCAGCTCCTGGCGGGCGATGGCGTCGGCCTCGCGCAGCACGTCCAGCCGCTCGCGGGTGACCTCGCCGATGATCCGGATGCCCAGGCCGGGGCCGGGGAACGGCTGCCGCCACACCATCTCGGTCGGCAGGCCCAGCTCCTCGCCGACGCGCCGGACCTCGTCCTTGAACAGCTCGCGCAGCGGCTCGACCAGGGTGAACTGGAGATCGTCGGGCAGGCCGCCGACGTTGTGGTGCGACTTGATGTTGGCGGTGCCGGTGCCGCCGCCGGACTCGACGACGTCGGGGTAGAGCGTCCCCTGGACGAGGAACTCCACCTCTTCCCCGGCGGCTCCGCCTTCAGCGACGACCTCGCGGGCCGCCTGCTCGAAGACGCGGATGAACTCGCGGCCGATGATCTTGCGCTTCTCCTCCGGGTCGCCCACCCCGGCCAGCGCCGCCAGGAAGCGCTCCTGGGCGTCGACGACCTTGAGCGAGGCGCCGGTGGCGGCAACGAAGTCCTTCTCGACCTGTTCGGCCTCGCCCTTGCGCAGCAGGCCGTGGTCGACGAAGACGCAGGTGAGCTGGTTGCCGACGGCGCGCTGGACGAGGGCGCCCGCGACGGCGGAGTCGACGCCGCCGCTCAGCCCGCAGATGACGCGCTTGGTGCCGACCTCGGCGCGGATCCGCTCGACCTGCTCGTCGACGATGTTCACCATCGTCCAGGTGGGGCGGCATCCGGCGGCTTCGTAGAGGAAGTGCCGCAGGACGGCCTGGCCGTGCTCGCTGTGCATGACCTCGGGGTGGAACTGCACGCCGTACAGCCCGCGCTCGGGGTTCTCGAAGGCGGCGACCGGCGCGCCCGGCGTGGTGCCGGTGGCGCGGAAGCCCTCCGGGGCCTTGCTCACGGAGTCGCCGTGCGACATCCACACCTGCTGGACGGCGGGCAGGCCGTCGAACAGCACGGTGTCGGTGCCGACCTCGATCGAGGTGCGGCCGAACTCACTGAGCCCCGTCTCCTCGACGGTGCCGCCCAGCGCCTGGGTCATCGCCTGGAAGCCGTAGCAGATGCCGAAGGTCGGCACGCCGGTCTCGAACAGCTCGACCGGGGCCTGCGGGGCATCCTCGGCGTAGACGGACGAGGGGCCGCCGGAGAGGATGATGGCCTTGGGGTTCTTGGCGAGCATCTCCTCGACCGGCATGGTCGAGGGCACGATCTCGCTGTAGACGTGGCATTCGCGGACCCGTCGGGCGATCAGCTGTGCGTACTGCGCGCCGAAATCCACGACGAGAACGGTGTCGAACGTGCTATCGGAAGCACCGGCAAGGGACACGTAACGGCCTTCCCGCAGGTAGATATGGATTGCCTCCCAGTCTAAGGCGCCGCGCGGACCAGGTGGCGAGTCAGCGGGCGGGGTGTGCGTCACTGCGGATACGGAACGCCCGGAAAACCGGTGGTCGGGCGTGGCCTGCGTGTCCCTCCAAGGTCGGGCCGTGAGCGGAGCGTTGAGGCGCGCCCTCGCCTAGAACTCCGCGACGAGCACGGCGCGGTCGTCGGCGTGGCCGATACCTGAGGACCACTCCATGATCGCGGAGCACACATCGGTGGGACCGGGGTCGCTGAGGCCGGTGAGGAGGTCGGCGAGTTCACCGAGCCCGATGTCGAGCGACTCGCCGCGTCGCTCGACCACGCCGTCGGTGTAGAGAATGAGCATGTCGCCGGGGCCCACCACCGTCTGGTCGCGATTGCGCCCGGTGCCCATGGAGCAGCCCAGCGGCGGATCGACGACCGCGTCGAGCGGCGCGCAGCGCCCGTCGGGGCGCAGCAGGAGAGGCGGGACGTGCCCGGCGTTGGCGTAGGTGAGGAGCTGTTCCTCCGGTTCGTAGACGAGGTAGCAGACCGTGGCCATGCTGGCGGGAAGGTAGGTGTCGACGTAGTGGTCCACGCGGGACACGACGTGGTCGGCGCGGGCTCCCTCCTCCAGGGCGGCGGCGCGCAGCACGCTGCGGAGCTCCGCCATGATCATGGCCTCGGACAGCCGGTGTCCGGCGACGTCGCCGATGGCCAGGGCGACGCGCTCGGTGTGGGGCACGCCGAAGACGTCGTACCAGTCGCCGCCGACCTCGGCCCCGTAGACGGTGGGCCGGTAGTCCACCGCGACCTTCAGCGGCGTGCCGTCGATGTGGTCGGGAAGAAAGCTGCGCTGCACTTCGGCGACGACCTCGTGCTCGCGCTGCAGGCGGGCGCGGAGATACCGCTCGCGCTCGTTGAAGGCGGCGGCCCGGCGCGGGACGTTCCCGCGGTGGGCCGAGGGAACGAGGCGGACCTGCACGACGGGCTCGTCGGCGGCGTCGGCCACCCAGGCGGCCCGCGCGCCGAAGCAGTGGCAGTGCCGGGATCCGCCGTCGGCGTCGCGCAGGGCGAGGGCACCGACGAGCGGGGCGCCGCACCGCGCCCATCGCCACAGCGTCTCGGCGGTGTCGCCCGCGTCGTCGGTGGTCAGGTCGTGGAGGTTGGATCCGGTACCGACCCCGGGGAAGGTGCGGAGCATGGCGGCGTTGGCCCCCAGGATCGTTCCGGAGATGCCCACGAGCAGCATCGGTTCGCTCACGGTGCGGGTGATCGCACCGAACAGCTCACCCGCGCTCACGGTCGTCTTCGGTGCCGCCGCCGATGCACGGTGGCAGGACGTGCGGGAACTCCGCGGATTCGCCGTAGTACTCGTTTCCGGACGCCTGATCGGCGCCGGGCCCCGGGCGCAGGTGGATGACCACCATGCAGCGCGGGTGGCGGCGTGCGATGGTCTCGGCCAGGTCGACCTTGGCATAGCCGAGATAGCGCGCCGTGAGGTTGCCGAACACACTGGACGTCATCGTGCACAGCGCCTCGTTGCCCTCGACCGGCGAGCCGAAGGGGCAGGCCCTGTTGGCGAGGACGATGCGGTCCTCGTCCACGGAGACGATGGAGAAGTCCCCCTGGATTCGCCGGTAGAGGTCGACCAGTACCTCCGCGATCTGGTGGCGGTCGAGGTTCTCCAGCTCCAGTTCTCTGGTGTAGAGGTCGCCGAGCGTATCCCCCATGCGCTGTCCTGCCAGAGCGATGTAGCCGGACGCTTCCTCGAGTCCGACGACGGCTTCCAGTGCGGCCGCGAGCTCGGTGAGGAGGCGGCGCATGAAGTCGTCTCGTTCCAGCGGGACGGCGGCATCTATTACTCGCATAGTGCCTCCATGTGACCCGTACGGTCCGCGTCCGCCGAGTGCGTGGGGAGCGAGGGGTGGCGGCACGGTTTCCGTACACGGAACGTTACGCCGGGACGGGAAGCGTACGCAGGGCTTTTCCGCTTTTTTGTCGAGGAGGGAACGGAACGCGGAGATTCCGACGTGTTAGCGGTCGGCGGGCCATCGGGGCACGCCCGCCACCGAGGGCACCCGATCCGCGGGACCGTCCCGCCCCGCGCCGCAGTCGCGGCGGCGGGGGCCAGCGACAGCGGGCGGGGCGGTTTCGCGTGGGGCCGACGCGCGCCGGTCCGGGGGTCAGCGGATGTGGAAGCGCTTCATCAACCGGGCGCCGCGGGTCAGCAGTGCGGCGAACGTCGCGCCGTCCATGCCCGGGGGGCCGCCGAATCCGACGAAGTGCTGGCTGGCGATGGTCTGCGCCTCGGTGTAGCGCAGCAGCCCCTCGGCGCCGTGGCGGCGGCCCAGTCCCGACTTCTTCATGCCGCCCATGGGGCCGCCGTAGCTGGCCCACGCGGCGCCGTAGCCCTCGTTGATGTTGACGGTGCCCGAGTGGATGCATTCGGCGATCCGGCGTCCGCGCGCGGTGTCGCGGGTCCACACGCTGGCGTTGAGTCCGTAGTCGGTCGCGTTGGCGAGGTCGATGGCCTCGCTCTCCTCGGTGAAGCGGTAGAGGGAGACGAGCGGGCCGAAGGTCTCCTCCGAACACGCCGTCATGGTCGGTTCGACGCCGGTCATGACGGTGGGCTCGTAGAACAGCGGCCCGATGTCGGGGCGCGGCCGTCCCCCGGCCAGGATCGTCGCCCCGCTCTCGCGCGCCTGGTCGACGTGCTCGATGACGCGGTCGAGCTGGCGCGGGTAGGTGAGCGATCCCATGTCGGCGGAGAAGTCGTAGCGGGCGTTGAGCTCCATGCCCCGCACCGCCTCGGCGAAGCGCTCGGTGAACTCGTCGAAGATCGCGTCGTGGACGTAGACGCGCTCCATGGAGATGCACAGCTGCCCGGCGTTGCTGAAGCAGGCGCGCAGCGCACCCTCGATGGTCCAGTCCAGGTCGGCGTCCTCGCAGATGATCGCGGGGTTCTTGCCGCCGAGCTCGGCGGAGCAGCCGACCAGGCGGCTCGCGGCGCGCTGGGCGATCTTCGCCCCGGCGGCCGAGGAGCCGGTGAATGCGACGTAGTCGGCGTTGTCGATGAGGGGGTCGCCGATCTCGGCGGGTTCGCCGAGGACAGGGATCCACAGGTCTTCGGGCAGACCCGCCTCGACGAGCAGGTCGATCGCCCACAGGGCGCTGAGGGCGGTCTGGGTATCGGGCTTGGCGACGACGGCGTTGCCCGCCAGCAGCGCCGGTACGGCGTCGCCGACCGGGAGCGCCAGCGGGTAGTTCCACGGGGAGATGACGCTGACGGCACCCTTGGCCTGCTGGTTCACATACGCCCGGGTGGCGCCGGGCATCGCTCCGGGAACGCGCCTGCGGCGCAGCATCCGGGGCGCCTGGCGCGCGTAGTACAGGGTGCCCGCCGCGGCGTCGTAGACCTCTTCGAAGGCGTGCCGCCGGGCCTTTCCGGTTTCGGCCTGGAGGATGTCCAGGATCTCGTGCTGGCGGTCCAGCACCAGGTCGTGGAAGCGGAGAAAGGGCGCGACCCGGTCGCGCGGGGACACCGCCGCCCAGGCCCGCTGGGCCGTGCGGGCGCGCTGGAACGCGTCAGCCACGTCGGCGGCCGTCGACTGCGGGACCTCGGCCAGGGGCTTTCCGGTGAACGGTGCGGTGATCGTGCTGCTGTGCCCGGACGTACTCGCGACGCGGCGCGTCAGGCGCTCGACCATCGCGGAGTCCACGGCCGGGGTCTCGGTGGAACCTGTGGCGATACCCATATCGGGAGCGTAGTCCGCTGCCCGCGGCTTGACTACCTATCGGTAACCGTGGATGTGGCGTGGCGCGGGGAATGTGTCGGAGTGGGAGGGGCGGGAGCGCCGGCATCGGGGGTGTATCGCACGTCACATCCCCGCCTCGCTGGACAATCCGGCGTTTGCGAGGTTCTACTTCATCAGGCGTTGAATTAAGCGAATGTTGAATCAAGACCGCATGACGTCGGTCAGCCGAACCAGCACACTCCACGCGGAGGTCGCAATGACGCGCACCGAAACCACCACCGTCGCCATCTCCGGCGGCGGTCCCGCCGGGATCATGCTCGGCCTACTGCTCGCCCGCGCCGGTATCGACGTCACCGTCCTGGAGAAGCACGGCGACTTCCTCCGGGACTTCCGCGGCGACACGGTCCACCCGTCGACGCTGCAGCTCCTCGATGAACTGGGGCTGGCCGGGGCGGTCGAGCAGCTCCCGCACCGCAAGGTCCGCTCGGTCGAGTTCGGCAGCACCGAGGGGCCCCTCTTCGCGACCGGCCTCGACCACCTCCCCGGCCGGTACCAGTACGTCGCGATGGTCCCGCAGTGGGACTTCCTCACCCTGCTCGTCGACCACGCCAAGCGCTACCCCGGCTTCCGACTGCTCATGAACGCCGAGGCCACCGAAACGATCGAGGAGAACGGCGCCGTACGCGGCATCCGCTACACCGACCGGGAGGGCGAGCACGAGCTGCGCGCCGTGCTGACCGTCTCGGCCGACGGCCGCCGCTCCCAGCTGCGCGAGGCCGCCGGGATGGTCCCCAAGGAACTCCACACGCCCATGGACGTGCTGTGGATGCGTGTCGAGCGCCGCGCGGAGGACGAGACCGGACTCTATGGGCGGGTCGGCAACGGCTCCATGCTCGTGGCGTTCGACCGCGGCTCCTACTGGCAGGTCGCCTACCTCATCCCCAAGGGCGGGCTGGAGGAGATGCGGTCCCAGCCCATCGCCGTGCTCCAGGACCGGATGCTCGCGCTCCTGCCCGCACTCGGTGAGACGGCGGTCCGATCGCTCGACGACTGGGACAAGGTCGCGTTCCTGCGGGTCGGGCTCAACCGGTTGGAACGCTGGTACCGGCCGGGCTACCTGTGCATCGGCGACGCCGCCCACGCGATGACGCCGGTCGGCGGCGTGGGGATCAACCTGGCGGTCCAAGACGCGGTGGCCACCGCGAACCTGCTGGCCGACGCGCTGTACCGGGCACAGCGCGACCCGGACCGGTTCGGCAAGACGCTCAACCCCGAGCTCCTGGCCCGGGTGCAGCGGCGCCGGTGGATGCCCACGGTGGGCACCCAGCGGCTCCAGCAGGTGGTGCAGGACAGAGTGATCACCCCGGTTCTGGCCGCATCACCGGACGCGCCCCTGGACCTCCCGCTCCCGCTGCGGGTGATCGCCGGTACCCCGCTGGCCGCGCTCGCCCCGCGCTTCGGGCTACGGGCGGTGATGCTGGGCCTGCGCCCGGAGCACGTCCACACGCCGGAGCGGCCGGTGGGCGCCGCGGCCGCCTAGCCGGCGAACCCGCGGGGGTTGGCGGACTGCCAGCGCCAGGCGTCGGCGCACGCCTCGTCGACGCTCCTGGTGGTCTGCCAGCCGAGGTCGCGCCGGGCCGCACTGGGGTCGGCGTAGCAGGTCGCGATGTCGCCGGGCCGACGCCCCACCACCTCATAGGGAATGGGACGGCCGCAGGCCCGCTCGAACGCGGCGATCGACTCCAGCACCGAGGTGCCCGTCCCGGTCCCGAGGTTGTAGACCCGGTGGCCGGGGGTCCCGGCGAGGTGCTCCAGAGCCGCGAGGTGGCCCAGGGCGAGGTCGGTGACGTGCAGGTAGTCGCGCACTCCGGTGCCGTCGGGGGTGTCGTAGTCGTCGCCGAAGACCCGCACCTTGTCCCGGCGTCCGGCGGCGACCTGAGCGAGGTAGGGGAACAGGTTGTTGGGGACGCCGTGGGGGTCCTCGCCGATGAGGCCGCTCTCGTGCGCGCCGATCGGGTTGAAGTAGCGCAGGGAGATGATCTCCCAGCGCTCGTCGGCCGCCGACAGGTCGCGCAGGATCTGCTCGATGAAGAGCTTGGTGGCGCCGTAGGGATTGGACACCGACAGCGGCATGCCCTCGGTGATCGGAACGCGGGCGGGGTCGCCGTACACGGTGGCCGAGGAGCTGAACACCATCCGCCGCACGCCGTGGGCCTGCATGGCCTCGCACACGGTGAGCAGCGCGTCGAGGTTGTTGCGGTAGTAACGCAGCGGCTGCTCGGTGGACTCCCCCACGGCCTTGAGCCCGGCGCAGTGGATCACGGCGTCGACGGGGTGGTCGGTGAGGACCTTCTCCATGACGACCGGGTCGGAGCAGTCCTCCGGGTAGAACGGGACGGCGTGCCCGGTGATGCGCTCGACGCGGCGGACGGCCTCCGCGTTGCCGTTGCTGAGCGCGTCCACCACCACGACGTCGTGGCCGGCGCCGATGAGCTCGACCGCGGTGTGCGTGCCGATGTACCCGGCGCCACCGGTGAGCAATACGTTCATCAGCGTTCCTGCTTCCTGGGAGACGACCGCACGGTTCCCCGGCCACATGCGGCACTCCACTCAGGATATGCAGGCCACGGACGCGCCGAACCGACGGCTCCCACCCCTCCGTTGATCTCGGCGGACTGCACCGAAAAACCGCTCGAATTCGGTGCGCTGTGCCGAGATCAACGGAGGGGGCGGCGTCACAGCCGCGGGTCCACCGGTTCGGACTCCAGGGCCAGGACACCGAACACGGCCTGGTGCACGCGCCACAGCGGCTCGCCGCGGGCGTGCCGGGCCAGGGCCTCCAGGCCGAGCTTGTGCTCGCGCATGGCCAGGCCGCTCTTGCGCCCCAGGCGGCGGTCGCGCAGCACCTCCATGCGGTCGGGCTCGGTGTAGTCCGGGCCGTAGATGATCCGGAGGTACTCCGGGCCGCGCACCTTCAGGCCCGGCTGGGCCAGGCCCTGGCGTCCGCGCGCGAGCGCCCCGGTGAGGGGCTTGACGACCATGCCCTCGCCACCGGCGTCGACCAGGTCGCGCCACCACGCAGACGCGGCGGCGGTGGCGTCGGGGTCGGTGACGTCCACGACCAGGTAGCGCGTGGTGCGCACGAGGTCGCAGGCCTCGGCGAGCCGCTCGGCCACCGCCATGTGCCACAGGTGGTCGGCGTCGGTGAACGTGCGGCCCTCGGCGGCCAGCACCATGAACGGGGCGTAGCGCAGCCCGGCCGCTCCGTCGGTGGGCCAGCTGTACCGGCGGTAGACCCGGCTGAACGCCTCGATCCCCTCCGTGCGCCGGGCGACCCGGTCGGCGAGGCCGCCGACGTCCAGCCCCGCCCGGCCGCCGCTGCGAGCGCGGCCTCGGCGGCCGGGAGCGCCGCGCGTGCCGCCGCGCCCACCGACGCGTACTGGTCGCGGATGAGCCCCTCCGCCTTGGCCGACCACGGCAGCATCTCGCCGTCCAGCGCGATCCAGTCGGTGTCGAGCCGCTCCCACAGCCCGGCCGCCTCAATCCCGGAGCGCAGGTCGGCCAGCACCTCCGACTCCACCTTCGGGTCGGAGAAGAACGGGCGCCCGGTGCGGGTGTAGACCGCGCCGAGGGAGTCGGGCACGAAGCGGCGCTCGGCGGCGGCCGCGTCGCGGCAGACGACCGCGACCGCCCGCGACCCCATGTGCTTCTCCTGGCAGATGACGGTCCCGACACCGTTGCTCCGGTAGTGCGCGAAGGCCTCGGCCGGGTGCTCCAGCAGCTCAGGGTCGGCCGACGTCGGCGCGGGGGCCATGGTCGGCGGCAGGAAGAGCAGCCAGTGCGGGTCGACCGCGAAGCGGCTCATCACCTCCAGCGCGGCCAGGGCGTTCTCCCGGGCGATCCTGATCCGTCCGTGCCCGGTCTCGACGCCGCCACCCGAGACGTCGTTGCCGTCGAGCACGTCGCCGACGTCGAGCACACCGGAGGCGCGCGCGTCGGCCTCGGCCGCGGGCGCGGCGGCGTCGCCGTCGAGGAACGGTTTGGCCGACGCGTACCAGGTGCGGTGCGCCGGGACGTCGACGAGCTGGCGCTCCGGGTAGCGCAGCGCGGTCAGCCTGCCCCCGAAGACGCACCCGGAGTCCAGGCAGATGGTGTTGTTCACCCACTGCGGCTCCGGCGTGGGCACGTGGCCGTAGACCACCGCGGCCTTGCCCCGGTAGTCGCGCGCCCACGGGAGGCGGACCGGCATCCCGAACTCGTCGGTCTCACCGGTGGTCTCGCCGTACAGCGCGAAGGAGCGGACGCGCCCCGAGGCGCGGCCGTGGTACTCCTCCTTCAGCCCGGCGTGCGCGACCACGAGGTTGCCGCCGTCGAGCACGTAGTGGCTGATCAGTCCGTCGCAGAAGTGCACCACCCGGGCGCGGAACTCCGCCTCCTCGGCGTCGAGCTGCTCCAGCGACTCCGCCAGCCCGTGCGAGACGGTGACCTTGCGCCCCTTGAGCGCTCGCACCAGCTTGTTCTCGTGGTTGCCCGAGACGCACAGGGCGTCGCCGTCGGCGACCATGCCCATGGCCAGCCGCAGCACGCCGGGGGTGTCGGGGCCGCGGTCGACGAGGTCGCCGACGAACACGGCGGTGCGCCCGGCGGGGTGCCGCGCACCAGTGGCGCGGCCCGAGGCGTCGCGGGCGATCGTGTAGCCGAGCTCCTCCAGCAGCTCCTCCAGCTCGGCGCGGCAGCCGTGCACGTCGCCGATGATGTCGAACGGGCCGGTCAGCTCGCGCTTGTCGGTCCAGGACTTCTCGTAGGAGATGACGGCGGAGTCGATCTCCTCGACGCCCCGCAGGATGTGGACCTTGCGGATGCCTTCCTTGTCCAGCCGCTTGAGGTTGCGCCGCAGGTCGCGCCGCTGCCGGGAGATCACGTGGTCGCCGAAGTCGCGGTCGGCGCGGGTCCGGTTGCGCTCCCGGGCGACCCGTTCGGGGACGTCGAGCACGATGGCCGTGCACAGCACGTCGTTGTCCTTGGCGACCCGGACGAGTTCCTGACGGGCCTTCTGCTGCACGTTCGTGGCGTCCACGACGGTGAGCAGGCCGCGCCGCAGCCGCTTGTTGACGATGTAGTGGAGCAGGTCGAAGGCGTCGGCCGTGGCGGACTGGTCGTTCTCGTCGTCGCTGACCACGGCCCGGCAGAAGTCGGAGGTGACCACCTGGGTGGGGGTGAAGTGCCGGGCGGCGAAGGTGGACTTGCCCGAACCGGAGACCCCGACGAGCAGCACGAGCCCCATCTCGGGCACGTTCAGCACCCGCGGTTGGCCCGGCCCGGTCGGCTCGGGCTCCGGCGCGCCGGTGTCCCCGGAGTGCTCCGTGCTCCCGCCAGTCGCGGCGTGCTCGGTGCGCTCGACGCGTTCGAACTCCGGGTTGTTCTCGCTCATCGGGTGAAGACTCCCATCTGCGTCGGCGCCCCCACCTGGGGGTCGTCCTGCCCCACGGGCAGGTACCGCACCCGGTAACCGTGGGTGCGGGCGACGTTGTCCGCCCACGCGCGGAATTCGGCGCGGGTCCATTCGAATCTGTGGTCGGCGTGCCGGAAGCCGCCGTCGGCCAGTCCCTCGTAGTGGGCGTTGTACTCGGCGTTGGGCGTGGTCACGACGATGGCGCGCGGGGCGGCGCCGCCGAAGACGACCTGCTCCAGCGCGGGCAGCCGGGCCGGGTCGATGTGCTCGATGACCTCCATGAGGACGATCGCGTCGTGGCCGGAGAACCGCCGGTCGCGGTAGAGGGCCGAGCCGACGAGGAGCTCCAACCGCCGGCGCCGCGACTCGGGCATGCGCTCGACGCGCAACCTGCGGTGCGCGTAGCCGATGCTGTCGGCACTCACGTCCACCCCGGTGACCAGGGTGAACGCGGGGTCGTCGAGCAGCCGCCCGACGAGCTTGCCGGTGCCGCAGCCGAGGTCGAGCACGCGCTGGGCCCCCTCGGACTTGAGGACCGAGAGCACCGCCCCGGCCCGCTGGTCGGCGAGCGAGGGTTCCCGGGGGCCGTCGTCGTCCGGGTCCCGCCGCCCGGAGGAAGCCGCCGCGGTCTGCGGGGCCGCGGCGTCGGTGTCGGGCGCCTCCTCCTGGGCGGGGTCGCTCTCCTGGGTGGGGTGGTCAGCCTCGTCCGGTTCGGTCAGGTCGTCGACCTCGGCCAGGCGCGCGATCGCCTGGCGGAACAGGCGCTGCTTGCGGGAGAGGTAGCGGCGGGTGATCCAGGCGCGTTCCGGGTGTCCGGAAAGCCACCCCTCGCCCGCCCGCAACAGCTTGTCGACCTCGTCGGCGGTGACCCAGTAGTGCTTGGTCCCGTCCAGGACGGGCAGCAGCACATACAGGTGGCTCAGCGCGTCGGCCAGCCGCATCTCGCCGGTCAGGGTCAGGCGCACGTAGCGGGAGTCGCCCCACCCGGGCAGGCCGGGGTCGAGGGGCACGGGGACGGCCTCCACCTGCCAGCCCAGCGGCTCGAACAGCGCCCGCGCCCGCTCGGCCCCGCCCCGGCAGGGCACCGCCGGGAGGGCGAGGGTGAGCGGGATCGGCGTCGCGGCGAGATCAGCGCGGGCCGCGCAGCGCCCTTTGAGGGCGGACCGGAAAACATCGCCGAGCGCCACGGCGAACAGCGACGACGCGGCATACGGCCGGTCGTTGACGTACTGGGCGAGCGCGAAGTCCGGGCTGGCCACCGACGAACGGGAGCGCAGCAGCTGCTGCGGATCGACCTCCAGCAGCAGCGCCGCCGTACAGCGCTCCTGCTCCGCCTCCGGATAGAAGACGTGCGCCGTCCCGAAGGACTGGCTGAACCGCTGCACCCGGTCGGGGTGCTTGTGGAGCAGGTAGCCCAGGTCGGTGGCGGGGCGGTGGGTGGTCGTGATCGTCAGTAGCACGCCCCCAGTTTGGGGGATGCCGATACCCGATTTCGAGGGATTTTCCCGCTGGGCAGCGTCTGGCCGCCGCCCAGCGGGGGTGGTCCGGCGCTTAGGTCCGCGCCCGCGGCGGCTTGGGCGTGGCCTCGGGGACGATGTCGGGCGCGCCGTGCTGGACGGCGTCGGCCTCGTGGTCGTTCTCCTGCTCCTGGGCCGCGCGTTCCGCCTCGATGCGCTTGCGGTAGTACTCGACCTCCCGCTTGATCTGCTCCTCGTTCCAGCCCAGCGGCTCGGCGATGAGCTCGGCGGCATCCTCCGCCGCGGCGATGCCGCGGTCCCATGTCTCGAACGAGATGCGGGTGCGCCGCGACAGCACGTCGTCGAGGTGGCGGGCGCCCTCGGACGCGGCCGCGTACACGATCTCGGCGCGCAGGTAGTCGTCGGACCCGGCCACCGGCTCCTTGAGGTCGGGGCGCTGGCGCATCAGCTCCAGCAGGTCGTCGATCATCGACCCGTACCTGCGCAGCAGGTGGACGACCCGGGAGACGTGCAGGCCGGCGTCGCGGGCGATGGTGTGGCGCTGGTTCCACAGCGCCGCGAACCCGTCGGCCCCCACGAGCGGCACCCGGTCGGTGACCGACTCGGGGATCTTGCCGTCGAGGCCGTGGGCGACCGCGTCCACCGCGTCCTTGGCCATGACGCGGTAGGTGGTGTACTTGCCCCCGGCGATCAGCACCAGGCCCGGCACCGGGTGGGCGACGGTGTGCTCCCGGGAGAGCTTGGAGGTCTCGTCGGACTCGCCGGACAGCAGCGGGCGCAGACCGGCGTAGACGCCTTCGACGTCGTCCCGGCTCAGCGGGACCCGCAGCACGGCGTTGACGTGGTCGAGGACGTAGTCGATGTCGGCGCGGCTGGCCGCCGGGTGCGCCTTGTCCAGGTTCCACGGGGTGTCGGTGGTGCCGATGATCCAGTGGCGCCCCCAGGGGATGACGAACAGCACGCTTTTCTCGGTGCGCAGGATCATCCCCGTCGACGCCTGGATCCGGTCCCTCGGGACGACGAGGTGGATGCCCTTGGAGGCGCTGACGTGGATCTGCCCGCGGCCGCCCACCATCTCCTGGATGTCGTCGGTCCACACCCCGGCGGCGTTGACCACCTGCTGGGCGCGGACGTCGATCTCGTGGCCGGTCTCCAGGTCCTGGACCCGGGCCCCGGTGACGTGCTCGCCCTCGCGCAGGAAGCCCACGGCCTGGGCGCGCGAGGCGATCCGCGCGCCGTAGGTGGCGGCGGTGC
This sequence comes from Nocardiopsis gilva YIM 90087, assembly GCF_002263495.1. NCBI lineage: Bacteria > Bacillati > Actinomycetota > Actinomycetes > Streptosporangiales > Nocardiopsidaceae > Nocardiopsis > Nocardiopsis gilva. The sequence goes on from NZ_CP022753.1 coordinate 5,722,994, forward strand.
GCAGCACGGTGAGGACATAGCGGGCGTCGTCGACCTGGGCGTCCCAGTACTGGAGGGCACCGGCGAGCGCGTCGCGGCGCAGCGCCGGGAAGACCCGCAGCGCGCCCGAGCGGGTGAGGTGCCGGTGCGGGGGCAGGCCGCGGGTGTTGCGGCCGGTCATCGCCAGGATGTCGTAGAGGGTGACGCCGGCCCCGATGTAGCCGCGCTCCCAGTGCTTCTGGAACGGGAACAGGAACGGCACCGGCCGGACCAGGTGCGGGGCGAGGCGGCCGAGCAGCAGCCCGCGCTCGGTCAGTGCCTCGCGGACCAGCTCGAAGTCGAGCTGTTCGAGGTAGCGCAGGCCGCCGTGGATCAGTTTGCTGGACCGGCTGGACGTACCGGAGGCGAAGTCGCGCGCCTCGATCAGGCCGACCGAAAGGCCGCGGGACACCGCGTCCAGCGCGACGCCCGCGCCCACGATGCCGCCGCCGACGACCAGGACGTCGAGCTCGTTTTCGGCCATGTGCGCGAGCGCCTCGGCCCGCTCGTCCGGTCCCATGCGCGCTGCCGTCATGTCACGCCCTCCCGACACGTGCCCACCTGGCACTACTCGGAACATCTGCGGACATCCAGGCTAACCCGCCACTCTCCGGGAAGAGCGTCGACGCGGTCGGCGCGTCGGGAGTCACCGATGCCTTCGTTGATCTCGGGGATATTGGGGTTTCAGCGGCGATTTTTACCCCGATATCTCCGAGATCAACGGAAGACCATCGGGGGTGTGGGGGCACTCGCGTCGTTTGCGAGCGCCCGGGTCAGGTGGCGCGGGCGGCGTCGGCCGCGTAGCGGTTGGCGATGTCGAGGATGTCGCGGGCGTAGGACTCGGACTGGTTGTAGGCGAGCACCGCCCGCCACCAGTCCTCCTGGTCGGTCAGGTCGCGTCCCTCCGCGCACAGGTAGCGGGCGGCGGTCAGGGCGGTGTCGTCGATGTCGTGCGGGTTTGCGCGGCCGTCGCCGTCGGCGTCGGCGCCCCACTGCTCCCAGGTGGTGGGGATGAACTGCATCGGCCCGACCGCGCGGTCCCACCTGCTGTCGCCGTCGAGCTCGCCCCCGTCGGTGTCGACGATGGCCGCGGTGTTGTTGGAGCCGTCGAGCGGGATGCCGATGATGTCGACGGTGGTGCGCCCGTCGGACCCGACTTCCCCGCCCGCGTACGTGCCGTGCCTGGACTCCACCTCACCGATGGCGGCCAGGGTGGGCCAGGAGATCCGGCACCCCGGCTGCTCCTCCATCAGCCGCAGCTGCGCTTTGGCGTAGGCCAGCAGGGCGCGGCGCGGCACACCGGAGGCCTCGGAGTTGGTGTCGAGCCACTCGGGGAGGGGATCCGCCGACGCGGTCTCTTGGGCGGCGGGCGACGGGCGTTCGTCGGCGTGGAGCTCGGCCTGCTCGGCCGCTTCCGCGCCGTCGGCGGGGACGGTGTCGATGACGCCACCGGCCTCCTGCGGACCGGGTGGGGGCTGTGGGGGCACCGCTGAAGGGTTGAGGCCGCCGACGACGGCCACGATCCCGGCGGTCAGTCCCGCCGCGGAGAGGACGGCCGCGGCGGCGACCGCGGCTGGTTTCCGATGAGGGAGGGGTTGGGCCGCGGACGCTTCCGCGTCCTGCCCGACCGGGGGGGAAACTGTCACGGACTACCTCACTCGCTCACCGAGCGCACGACGGGACGAATCGGTCGCCCTCGACACACGCTCACGTACGCAACGGCCTACGCCGAGAGAACAACCTACGCGACTTCGCGGATCACAGGCAGGGGCCGAACGAAAAAAGGAAGGACGCCGCTCGATTTCACACGAGCGGCGCCCCGGTTGATGGTAGTGCGCGACCTGCCCTCCCAGCGGGACGGCGTATCCCCATCCCCCGCGGCCGAGCGCTACCGCGCCCGGAGGGAACGGGCCATGCCCACACGGACGTCGGTCAGCGGTGCGGGTTGACCACGACCTCCACGCGCTGGAACTCCTTGAGGTCGGTGTACCCTGCGGTGGCCATGGTCCGGCGGAGGGCGCCCATCATGTTCATGGAGCCGTCGCTGGTGGACGCGGGGCCGTGCAGGATCGACTTGAGGTCGCCGATGGTGCCGACATTCACCCGTTCGCCGCGCGGCAGCTCGCTGTGGTGGGCCTCGCTGCCCCAGTGGTAGCCGTGGCCGGGCGCCTCGGCGGCGCGCGCCAGCGGCGAGCCGACCATGACGGCGTCGGAGCCGCAGGCCAGCGCCTTGGCGATGTCGCCGCTGCTGGTCATCCCGCCGTCGGCGATGACGTGCACGTACCGGCCGCCGGACTCATCGAGGTAGTCGCGGCGGGCCGCGGCCACGTCGCCGATGGCGCTCGCCATCGGCACGGCCACGCCCAGCACGGAGCGGGTGGTGTGCCCGGAGCCGCCGCCGAAGCCGACCAGCACACCGGCCGCGCCGGTGCGCATGAGGTGCAGCGCCGCCGTGTAGGTGGCGCAGCCGCCGACGACGACCGGGACATCCAGGTCGTAGATGAACTGCTTGAGGTTGAGCGGCTCGGCGCGCCCGGAGACGTGCTCGGCCGAGACCGTGGTGCCGCGGATGACGAAGATGTCGACACCGGCGTCGATGACGGCCTTGTGGTACTGCGCGGTGCGCTGCGGCGAGAGCCGGGCGGCGGTGACGACACCGGAGGCGCGGATCTCCTCGATGCGGCGGCCGATCAACTCCTCCTTGATGGGGGCGGAGTAGATGTCCTGCAGCCGCCGGGTCGCGGCCTCGTCATCGAGTTCGTGGATCTCGGCCAGTAGCGGCTCGGGGTCCTCGTAGCGCGTCCACAGCCCTTCCAGGTCCAGGACGCCCAGACCGCCCTGCTCGCCGACGGAGACGATCGTCTTCGGCGAGGCGACGCTGTCCATCGGGCTGACGACCAGCGGCGTTTCAAACCGGTAGGCGTCGATCTGCCACGCGATGGACACTTCCTCGGGGTCACGGGTCCGTCGGGCGGGAACGATCCCGATCTCGTCGAGCTCGTAGGCGCGGCGCCCGTTCTTGCCCAGCCCGATCTCAACCTGAGCCAACGCTTAGATCCCCTCTTGCGTGCTTCACCGGCACGATCACCGGCGGATACTGCCGCCGCGAGTTTACCTCCGGGCCGGGTGGCGGCGGCCCGCCGCCTCCCGGGAGACTCGCCCGCTGGTCGCGGCCAACGCCCTGGTCGTCCGGGATCCCGACGTCTTCGATTCCGCGGCCCCTGGACCCGCTTCTAGCGCTTGGAGTAGTTCGGCGCCTCGACGGTCATCTGGATGTCGTGCGGGTGGCTCTCCTTGAGACCGGCCGAGGTGATCTGCATGAGCTGGCCCTTCTCCCCCAGCTCGGCGACGGTGCGCGCGCCCGCGTACCACATGGACTGCCGCAGGCCGCCGGTGAGCTGGTGCGAGACCGCCTCCAGCGGACCGCGGTAGGGCACCTGGCCCTCGACGCCCTCCGGGATGAGCTTCTCCTCGGAGGCGACGTCGGCCTGGGAGTAGCGGTCCTTGGAGAAGGAGCGCCCGCGCATGGCGCCGAGCGACCCCATGCCGCGGTAGGTCTTGTACTGCTTGCCGTTGATGAAGATGAGCTCGCCCGGGCTCTCCTCCACGCCCGCCAGCAGGCTGCCGAGCATCACGGTGCTCGCACCGGCCACGAGGGCCTTGGCGATGTCGCCGGAGTACTGCAGGCCGCCGTCGGCGATCACCGGGACGTTGGCCGGTCCGGCCGCCTTGGAGGCCGCCAGAACGGCGGTGACCTGCGGGGCGCCCACACCGGCGACGACGCGGGTGGTGCAGATGGAGCCGGGGCCCACCCCGACCTTGACGGCGTCGGCACCGGCGTCGATGAGGGCCTGCGCGGCGGCGCGGGTGGAGATGTTGCCGCCGATGATGTCGGCGCGGGAGTTGGCCTTGAGCTTGGCGATCATCTCCAGGACACCGGCGGAGTGGCCGTGGGCGGTGTCGACGACGATGAAGTCGGCACCGGCGTCCATCAGGGCTTTGGCCCGCTGCTCGGAGTCCGGCCCCACGCCCACGGCGGCGCCGACCACGAGGCGGCCGTCGGCGTCCTTGGTGGCGTCGGGGAACTGCTCGCTCTTGATGAAGTCCTTGACGGTGATCAGGCCGCGCAGCCGCCCCTCGCCGTCGACCAGCGGCAGCTTCTCGACCTTGTTGTCGCGCAGCAGCCGGAAGGCCTCGTCGCGGCTCACCCCGACCGGTGCGGTGACCAGCGGCATCGGGGTCATGACATCGCGCACCCTGCGGCTGCGGTCGTCCTCGAAGCGCATGTCGCGGTTGGTGACGATGCCGACCAGGCGCCCGTCGTCGTCGGTGACCGGGGCGCCGGAGATGCGGTAGTGCGCGCTGAGCGCCTCGACGTCGGCGAGCGTGTCGTCGGGGCCGCATGTCACCGGGTCGGTGACCATCCCCGCCTCGGAACGCTTCACCAGGTCGACCTGGGCGGCCTGGTCCTCGATGGACAGGTTGCGGTGCAGCACCCCGGCGCCGCCCTGGCGGGCCATGGCCACGGCCATGCGCGCCTCGGTCACGGTGTCCATGGCGGCCGACAGCAGCGGGATGCGCAGGCTGATGTTGCGGGAGAGCCGGGTGCCGGTGTCGGTCTCTCCCGGCTGCAGGTCCGAGTAGCCCGGAACCAGCAGCACGTCGTCGTAGGTGAGTCCCGGCGGCAGAACCTTCTCGCCGTCCCCCGTGTTCATCTGCGTCATGACGCCCTCCGCCCTCTTGCGACCACTCCCGCGTGTTATTTCATCCTAGGGCGCTGACCGGCGCGCATCTTGCGTCTGGCGTGACGACCCACGTCACACCGGGCACCCCGTGCGCGGAATCACACCGCTCCCGGGCACACCTCGCCTGCCGCGCAGTTGCCGTCAGTGGATGCGGCGGCCGTAGGCGCAGTGGTCGCGGGTGCGGATCCGGGACGGGCAGCGACGGCCGCGGGGACCGGGACGGATCGGGGCGTGGTGGGTACGGCTAGATGAGGCGGTTCGCCACGGCCACCTTCCGAAGCCGAGCAAGAGCTCGGTGCTGGGCAACCCGAACCGCTCCGGCCGACATTCCCAGAACATGTCCCGTCTCATCAGCAGATAGACCCGCAATCACGCGCATGACCAGCAGCCGACGCTGCTGCTCGGGGAGTTCACTGAGCAGTGCACGGGCCCGCTCCGCCTCGATGGTGCGCACTGCGGCCTCCTCCGGGCCCGGCCCGTCGTCGGGACAGTCCGGTACCGCGTCGGTGGGAACGTCGCGGGTGGAGCCGCGTAGTGCGTCGGCCACCTTGTGCGCGGCGATCCCGAACACGAACGACGCGAAGGGCCGACCCATGTCCTCGTAGCGGGGGAGCGCGGCCAGGAGTGCGATGCACACCTCTTGCGCGACGTCATCGGAATAGTGTACGTAACCCGAGACGCGGGCCAGGCGCGCTCGGCAATACCGGACCACCATGGGGCGCACCTCGCGGATGAGGGAGTCGACCGCCCCATGATCACCTTGGACCGCCAGCGTGGTCAGCTGGCTCAGTTCTGTGTCGTGCCGCCGGGCACCTGATCGTTCCGCGAGCATGCCCCCCGCACCGCGTGGATCCGTCACGTATCGAATGATGCCCCCGCGAGCGGACCCGCCAGTCACGAACCACGGCTACAGAATGATCACATTTAAGGGAAATGCCGGGTAATGACACGCGTGCCCCGAGTGGGACCCGGGGCACGCGTGGTACGGCAGACGCCCGCGCACGCGGGCCGCTTCACCACCCCACAGGGCGGAGACCAGCCGAGATCAGTGGCCGTGACCGTGGCCGTGACCGGCCGCCGCGCCCTCGTCCTCGTCCTCCGGCTTGTCGACGACCAGTACCTCGGTCGTCAGCAGCATGCCGGCGATGGAGGCGGCGTTCTGCACCGCGGAGCGGGTGACCTTGACTGGGTCGATGATGCCCTGCGCCATGAGGTCGCCGTACTCGCCGGTCGCGGCGTTGTAGCCGTGGCCGACCTCCAGCTCGGCGATCTTGTGGGTGACCACGTAGCCCTCGGCGCCCGCGTTCTCGGCGATCCAGCGGGCCGGCTCGTTGAGCGCCCGGCGGACGATCGACGCGCCGGTGGCCTCGTCGCCGCTCATGTCGAGGGCGTCCAGGGCCGCGGCGGCGTGCACCAGGGAGGCGCCACCACCGGGGACGATGCCCTCCTCGATCGCGGCACGGGTGGCCGAGATGGCGTCCTCCAGGCGGTGCTTCTTCTCCTTGAGCTCCACCTCGGTGGCCGCGCCGACGCGCAGCACGGAGACGCCGCCGGCCAGCTTGGCCAGGCGCTCCTGCAGCTTCTCGCGGTCCCAGTCGGAGTCGCTGGCCTCGATCTCCTTGCGGATCTGGTTGACCCGGTCGTCGACCGCGGACTGCTCACCGCCACCGTCGACGATGGTGGTGTCGTCCTTGGTGATGGTGATGCGACGGGCGGAGCCCAGGACGTCGAGCTCGGCGTTCTCCAGGGTGAGGCCGACCTCCTCGGCGATGACCTGGCCGCCGGTGAGGGTCGCGATGTCCTGCAGCATCGCCTTGCGGCGCTCGCCGAAGCCGGGGGCCTTGACCGCGGCGACGTTGAGCGTGCCGCGGATCTTGTTGAGGACCAGCGCGCCGAGCGCGTCGCCCTCGATGTCCTCGGCGATGATCAGCAGCGGCTTCTTGTTCTGGACGATCTTCTCCAGCAGCGGAAGCAGCTCGTTGAGGTTGGAGATCTTGCCCTGGTGGATCAGGATCTGCGCGTCCTCCAGCACCGCCTCCTGGCGCTCGCCGTCGGTCACGAAGTAGGGCGAGATGTACCCCTTGTCGAACTGCATGCCCTCGGTGAAGTCGAGGTCGAGGCCGAAGGTCGGGGCCTCCTCGACGGTGATGACACCGTCCTTGCCGACCTTGTCGAAGGCCTCGGCGATCATGTCACCGATCTGCGCGTCCTGGGCGGAGTTGGTCGCGACGTAGGCGATGTCGGCGCGCTCGCCGACCTCGCGGGCGCGCTCCACGAGTGCTTCGGAGACGCGGGCCGCGGCGGCGTCGATGCCCTTCTTCAGCGACATCGGGGACGCACCGGCGGCGACGCTGCGCAGGCCCTCGCGCACGAGCGCCTGGGCGAGCACGGTGGCGGTGGTGGTGCCGTCACCCGCGGTGTCGTTGGTCTTGGTGGCGACCTCCTTGACGAGCTGGGCCCCCAGGTCCTCGTAGGGGTCCTCCAGCTCGACCTCACGGGCGACGGTCACACCGTCGTTGGTGATGGTCGGAGCACCGAACTTCTTGTCGATGACGACGTTGCGCCCGCGCGGGCCCAGCGTCACCTTCACAGCGTTGGCGAGGCGGTCGACGCCCCGCTCGAGGGCGCGGCGAGCCTCGTCCTCGAACTCCAGGATCTTCGGCATGGTGAGCTTTCCTCAATCCGTGCAAGTACGTCGGAGATAAGAGAACCGCCCCGCCCGGCTGCGAGCCGGCCGGGGCGGGATGTCACATGGGTGACGTCAGTGAGTGCCGAGACCTACTTCTCGACGACCGCGAGCAGGTCGCGGGCGGAGAGAACGAGGTACTCCTCGTTGTCGTACTTGACCTCGGTGCCGCCGTACTTGCTGTACAGGACGACGTCGCCCACGTTGACGTCCAGGGCGACACGGTTGCCCTTGTCGTCGAGGCGGCCCGGGCCCACCGCGAGGACCTCGCCCTCCTGCGGCTTCTCCTTGGCGGTGTCCGGGATGACCAGGCCGGACGCCGTGGTCTGCTCGGCCTCCAGCGTCTTGACGACGACGCGGTCCTCAAGCGGCTTCAGCACGGTCTTGGTGGCGGTCGACACGGTTGTGACCTCCCCCTTCATTCGATGGTTCGAGACGTCATGCTTGGCAAAAGGGGCGACCACGGCGGCCTGCCGTCGCGGGTGCCAGACCGGCCTCGTCGCGGTTAGCACTCTACCCTTGAGAGTGCCAGTATGGAACATTAGTCGTGCCCGTGAGGCTCGTCAAACAACAGGTCACAGGGGGAAGAGCGTGCAGGGCAACGAGCAGGTCACGGCTCAGATCTCGGCATTCGAAGCGCTGCTCACGCCCGCTGGACAGCGGCTGTTGGAGGCGCTGGACCCGGCCGAGGTCGAGGCCGATCCGCTCGGGGTCGCCACCCGGCTGCGCCGCACGCCGGTGGAGGGCACCGACGCCCTCGGGGTCGACCTGTCCGAACTGGTCGGCGCGGCGCTCACGCAGGCGCGCCTACGCGGGCGCGCGCGGGAGAAGTTCGGCGAGTCGGCCGAGCGCATGTACTTCACCCCCAACGGGCTGGAGCAGTCCACCCGTCGCCCGGTCGCCGCGTACCGCGCCCGCCGCTTCGCCGCCGGCGTGTCGCGGGAGGCGCTCGTGGGCGACCTGGGCTGCGGGATCGGCGCCGACCTGCTGAGCCTGGCCGAGGCGGGGCTGCGGGTCGAGGGCGTCGACGCCGATCCGTTCACGGTCGCCGTCGCCGAAGCCAACATCGCGGCCCGGGGGCTGGGCGAGCGCGCCCGGGTGCGGGAGGGCGACGTCACCGAGACCGAACCCGGCGCCTACGACGCGGTGTTCTGCGACCCGGCGCGGCGCGGCAAGCGGGGCCGCATCTTCGACCCCGACGCCTACTCGCCGCCGTGGAGCGCGGTCATGGCGCTCGCCCAGGCCGCGTCGGCCGCGTGCGTGAAGGCGGCCCCGGGCATCCCGCACGACCTGGTGCCCGAGGGGTGCGCGGCCGAGTGGATCTCGGTGGGCGGCGAGGTGAAGGAGGCCGCGCTGTGGTTCGGGGCGCTGAGCGACGGCGGCCGCCGAGCCACGCTTCTGCGTGCGGGGGCGGAACCGGCCACGCTGACCGCCGACCCCGGCCTGGGCACTCCACCGGTGGCGGAGCCGGGCCGCTACCTGTACGAGCCGGACGGCGCGGTGATCCGCGCCCATCTGGTCGCCGAGGCGGCGGAGGAGGTCGAGGGCGCCCTGCTCGACCCGCACATCGCCTACATCACGTCCGATCGGCTGGTCGCCACGCCGTTCTCCCGTGCCTACGAAGTGACCGATGTACTGCCCTTTTCCCTAAAGCGGCTGCGCTCCGCACTTCGAGAACGCCAGGTCGGAACCGTAACGATCAAGAAACGGGGATCGGCCGTCGACGTCGAGAAACTACGGCGCGACCTCCGGGCGTCGGGACCGGAGTCGGCTGTGGTTGTGCTCACCAGGATCGGCGAACGCCCCGTGGCTCTCCTGTGTTGCGAGGTCACGGCCTTCCCGTAAAGAGAGTTTCCGACAACTCCAGAAAAGGGCGGGCGTGACTGATAGGACAGACAGTACTAATGTGACGAACACCGGTGTTGCATCCGGAACCGATGTCTTTCTTCCTCGATCACAGTGAACGCTGCCCCATGTCGTTAGACTGACCCCCACTGAATCCATTCCCCCTACTCCCGGATTCTCTGTCAGCCGTATGGGCGGAGAGTGAACCCCTAACGAACGATGGTTCACCGCGCCTCGTAGGCTTACGGCGAGTAGGCGTCGGACATCCGAATGTGAACGCAATACGTCGGCAGGTCCCGCCCCTTCCTCCGTGCCGGCGATTCTCTCCACAACACCCCCGTCCTCCCGTCGGAGCAGGACCGGGGCGCCAGAGCCAAAGGAGCACCTCGGTGGAACAGTCCAACCACAACTTCCTCAACGGAGGAGGTCAGACCGGGATCTCCGACCGAATGCGGGACCTCCTCTCACGGGCCGCGCAGGACCAGGTCTCGGAACAGAAGACGCAGGGCGCGATCTCCGAGGAGATGCGCCAGCGCCTTGAGGGCATGGAGTGGCTGCTACGCGAGTTCCGTGAGCGGGAGTTCGCCACGCTGGCGGAGGGCCTCGCGGCGGTACAGAGCCGCGTCGACGAGCTCAGCACGCGTCCGCCGGAGTGGGCCGAGACCCTCGCCGAGCACATCGCGCTGGTCGGCGAGCGGGTCAAGCCGCTGGCGGAAATGGCCACGCTGCGCACCGACGTCCGCCAGATCGGCGGCAACGTCGACACGGCGCTGACCCGGCTGCAGAGCGTCGCCGAGACGGGATCCCGCACCGCGGCCCAGGTCGACGCGGTGAGCGAGCGCTTGGAGGAACTGGCCTCCACCATCGAGGCGCGCTTCAGCCGCGCCGACGAGGCGATCGAGTCGCTGGCCGCCCGCGCGGAGGCCCTGGAGACCGCGATCGCGGACGTCGGCGAGCGCGTGGACGGTCGGCACGAGGCCGCCATGGGCGCGGCGGCCGAGCAGCACGAGGCCCTGACCACCGCCGTCACCGAGGGGCGCGCCGCCCTGGAGCAGGCGGTCACCGAGGGCCGGGAGGCGCTGGCCGCGGCCGTCACCGAGCGGCACGAGGCGCTGCAGGAGACACTGCGCGAGCAGCACGAGGCGGTCACCACCAAGCTCGACGACGGCGTCCAGACCCTGACCGGCACGGCCCAGGAGCACCACAGCACCGTCACCACGCAGCTGGAGACCACCGCCGAGGAGCTGGGCGGCAAGCTCGACGGCGCGACCGAGACCCTGAGCGGCAAGCTGGACAGCGCGTCCGAGGAGCTGCGGACCAAGGTCGACGCCAGCACCGAGGACCTGCGCGGCACCGCCGAGACGCACCACACCGCCCTCACCGCCAAGCTCGACGACGACGTCCAGACCCTGACCGGCACGGCTCAGGAGCAGCACGAGGCGCTGACCACCGCTCTGCGCGAGAGCGTGGCCAACCTCAGCACGCAGGCCGACGAGAACCACGCCGAGGCCACCGCCGCGGTCGCCGACACCAACAGCGCGGTCGTGAAGCTGGCCGAGGCGACCGACGAGAAGCTCGGTTCCGTCAGCGCCCACCTGCGCGAGCGCCTCGGTGAGCTGAACGAGCAGCTCGAACTGCAGCGCGCCGAACTGCGCGAGCGCGACGACCAGCAGCGCGAGAGCATCCTCGCCCGGCTCGCGGAGACCACCGAGACCCTGCGTACCAAGGCCGAGGAGGACGTGGCGGCGGCCACCTCCGCCCTGGCCGAGATGCGCACCTCCCTGGACCGCAGCGTCCGCGAACTCAACGAGAAGGTCGACGAGCGGCACACCGCCCTGACCGAGCTGGGCGAGCAGCACCGGGCGGCGGTGACCGAGCACCTGGAGCAGCACCGCACCTCGGTGGACGAACGCCTGGAGGAGTACCGCACGTCCGTCGACGAGCGCCTGGACCAGCAGCACCGGGAGCTGAGCGGCAAGGTCGACCAGCACCTCAGCTCCATCACCGGCAAGTACGAACACGGCCTCGGCCGACTCTCCGACCGCTTCGACACCTTCGAAGGCCACTTCGAGGGCAGCTTCGAAGGCATCGACGGCAAGATCGACGGTGTCGACGGTCGCCTCGACGGCCTCAACGGCCGCCTCGACGGAATCGAAGGCCGGGTCACCGGCGTCGAAGGCCAGTTCGAGGGCGTCAACGGCCACATCAGCGGGGTCGACGGCCGCCTGGAGGCCGTGGACGACCGCCTCGAAGCCCTCAACCAGCGCCTCGGCCAGCTGCCCGCCTCGATGGAGGTCAGCGAACTCCACCGCCGCCTCACCGAACTGGTCGACCGTCCGGTCATCGACCACTCCGACCGCTTCGACGCCGTCGACCGCAGCCTGCTCGAGTCCCTGGAGCCGATCCTCCGCGAACTCCAGAACCGCCCCGACCGGCACGAGTTCGAAGAGACCATCAACGAGGCCGTGGAAACGTCCCACGACGACGTCACCAAGCGCCTGGCGTCCCTCGAAGAGACCATGCTCGCCCTCGCCGAGGCGCTGCTGCGCCCCGGCCGCGACGGCAAGAAGAAGCGCCGCCGCGACGAGGATGACGAAGACGACGAGTAACGAGGGCGTCGTCACCCGCGCGACACGAAGGGCCGGTCCGCACGGACCGGCCCTTTTTCCTCAGCCTGTGGAAAGTCTCGCCGCTCTGGAGATGCCTGACCTACGCTCGACCACAGACAGCGCCCGGCCGGGGAGCGCATGGGGAGCTGTCGGCAGGTTCGCGGTAACCCGGCTCGGGCGGCTCCCGGCCATATGCAGAAGGCACACGCCCGCTAGTGTCGCCACCGTTCGAGACAGTCAGATGGCCGCCAAGCCACAGGAGATCCCGCGAAATCGAGATTCTCGGCGTCTTCCAGCTACCACCCTGGAGCCACACTGCGACATCACAAGAACATAACGCGCCACATTTCAGCAGGTCATTTGCTGTAAGCCGCGCACGCGGGGGTGGACCGCGCGCCCGCTACTGGCAGCAGCGCGCCATCAGGTAAGCCCCGCACATGCGGGGATTCCTGACTTGACGTGCCCGAGCCTTATCCGCTGGAGGGAAAGGTGGGATCCACTCGCCGTTAGACCGCGAGAGGGCGGTTGATCGGCAGGGAGGTGTCGGTGGCCAGGTCCAGGGTGGACGGCGGCAGGCCCGCGGCGACGACTTCGGCGCCCAGGGCGGCGATCATGGCGCCGTTGTCCGTGCACAGTCGGGGGCGGGGGACGCGGAGTTCCACCCCGGCCTCGGCGCAGCGCTGTTCCGCCAGGGCGCGGATGCGGGAGTTGGCGGCCACGCCGCCGCTGATGACCAGGCTGCCCACGCCGTGTTCGACGCAGGCGTCCACCGCCTTGCGGGTGAGGACGTCGGCCACGGATTCCTGGAAGGCTGCGGCGATGTCGGGGACCGACAGGTCGCTCCCGTTGCGCTCACCGTCCTCCACCCATCGGGCGACCGCGGTCTTCAGGCCGGAGAAGGAGAAGTCGTAGGTGCCGTCGCCCCACTTGCCGCGCGGGAAGCGGATCGACCTCGGGTCGCCCTCGCGGGCCGCGCGGTCGATGTGGGGGCCGCCCGGGTAGGGCAGGCCGAGCAGGCGGGCGACCTTGTCGTAGGCCTCGCCCGCGGCGTCGTCGACGGTGTCGCCGAGCGACTGGACGTCGGTGGCCACGTCGCGCACCAGCAGCAGGGAGGTGTGGCCGCCCGAGACGAGCAGTGCGATGGCGGGCTTGGGCAGCGGGCCGTGTTCCAGTTGGTCCACGGCCACGTGGCCGACCAGGTGGTTGACGCCGTAGAGCGGCTTACCGAGCGCGAGCGCGTAGGCCTTGGCGGCGGAGACCCCGACGAGCAGCGCCCCGGCCAGGCCCGGCCCCGCCGTGACGGCGATCGCGTCGACGTCGGAGAGTTTCGCCCCGGCGCTGTCGAGCGCGCGGTGCACGGTCGGCACCATCGCCTCCAGGTGGGCGCGGCTGGCCACCTCGGGAACGACGCCGCCGAAGCGGACGTGCTGCTCGACGCTGGACGCCACCTCGTCGCCGAGCAGCTCGCAGCCGCGGACGAGGCCGACGCCGGTCTCGTCGCACGAGGTCTCGATCCCCATGATCAGGGGCAGGTCACGGTTGCTCATCGCGTCTTCTCTTCATTCTCCGTCACGGTCGCGTCCGCTCCCGTGGCGGTGCTCAGGTCAGGGCTCGTGGCGGCACGCGTGTCCGCGCGCGTGCCGTTGGCCGATGCCGACAGTCCGCCCGCGGCACGCTCGGCGACCGTGGCCGAGCGGCGCATCACGATCGCGTCGGCGTCCTGGTAGTAGCGGCGCCGGATCCCGATCTCGGTGAACCCGAAGTGGCGGTACAGCTCCTGGGCGCGCGGGTTGTCGGAGCGCACCTCCAGGAAGAGGTCGGTGACCCCGCGCTTGCCGGCCTCGTTGATGAGTTCCGTCAGCAGCGTGGAGCCGATGCCTCGCCTCCAGTGGGACTCGGCGACGGCGATGGTCTGCACATCGCCCTGCGGCGGCACGGCGCGCAGGCCCGCGTAGCCGACGATCGCCCCGCCTTCGCCCTCCTGCGCGACGACGTAGTGCCGGGAGGCTTCCGCCATCTCACCGCGGAGCATCGCCTCGGTCCAGGCGTCCTTGGGGAACAGCCCGCGTTCCAGCGCGATCACCGGGGCGACGTCGGCACCGGTCATCGGGCGCAGCCCGATGCCGGAGGTCATGCCTGCCATTGCCGCACCTTCTTTGGCGCTCCCGGCACGACGGCGTCCGGGCGGCGCAGGTAGAGCGGCCGGGGCTCGGGCAGTTCCTCGCCCGCGGCGAGGCGGCGCAGCGCGACCTCGCCCAGGGCCGCGGCGGACGGGTACAGCGGCTCGGCCGCCGCCTCGTCCTGCCCGAAGACCTCGGCGTACATCTGCGCGCCGTGGCCGATCACCGGCAGCCCTCCGGTGTCGATGTTGGCGGGGCGGTCGACGGCGATCTCCCCGGTCCGGGTGGTGGCGTCGGCGTAGTGCGCCCAGAACACCTCCTTGCGGCGCGCGTCGCTGGCCGCGATGAAGGGGGTGGTCCGACCGGAGGCGAACGCGACGGCGTCCAGCGTGGCGACCCCGTGGCACGGGATGCCCAGCGCGTCGGCTAGGGCCTGCCCGGTGGAGAGCCCGACCCGCAGGCCGGTGTAGGGGCCGGGGCCGATGCCGACCGCGACGTGGGTCAGCTCGCCGAGGGCCACGCCCGCCTGTTCCACGATGTCGCGCACGCTCGGCGTGAGGAGTTCACCGTGGCGGCGCGCGTCGACCGAGGACGTGCTCGCACGCACCCGGACGTCGGCGCCGGAGGATTCGCAGACCGCGACGGTGACCGCCGGGGTCGCGGTGTCGAAAGCCAGTAGCAGCACGATCGTCCAGCCTAGTCCGCGCTCAGTACCACATCGGCCCACCGCGGGCCGATACCGGTCAGCCGGACGGTGCGGGCGTCGTTGGGGAGCCGGTCGATCGAGATCTCCAGCCGGTCGTCGGACAGCTCCTCGGCGACCCCCTCCCCCCACTCGACGATGGTGACCGAGTCGGCGAGGCTCGCGTCCAGGTCGAGGTCGTCGACCTCGGCGGCGCTGCCCAGGCGGTAGGCGTCGGCGTGCACCAGCGCCGGTCCGCCATCCAGTGAGGGGTGCACGCGCGCGATCACGAAGGTGGGCGAGGTGATCGGGCCGCGCACGTTCAGCCCCTCGGCGATGCCCTGGGTCAGGGTCGTCTTCCCCGCGCCGAGCGGACCGGACATGATCAGCAGGTCGCCGGGGCGCAGCAGCCCGGAGATGCGTTTGCCCAGAGTGCGCATGGATGCGTCGGTCTCGGCCGTGACGAGGGCGGTCGCGCCCAGCGTGGTGGTCTCGGTGGTATCGGTCATGAGCTCACAGCGGTGTCGAAGAAGGTGTGGCCCGATGTCGGTGCCCCTCACCAGGGTAGGCACATCTCCACGTTCGCGTGTCCCCTCGACCGGAACCGCTCTCCGCGCCGGTCTCGGGTGGCGGGGATCCAGGAGGCGCTAGATCGCTGATGGGAGTCGGCTGGAGCGGCCCTGCCCGGGCAGGTTTCCTGCCTCCCCGTTCGTTGATCTCGGCGATGTGCACCTCATACCCACCGGTATGAGGTGCACATCGCCGAGATCAACGAAGCGAGCGATGGTGCGGCGCCGGGAACGCACCGCCGGAGGCCCGCGGGCGCGCCGTCCCGCCCATGCGTCCGCTGCTCGCCTGCCGCCACCGGCCAGGCCGAAGATCTCCCATCAACCATCTAGCCGCCGACGTAGACGCGCGGCACGCGCGGGCTGATGCGCGTGACGATCTCGTAGGGGATCGTGTTCAGGGCCGCCGCCCAGTCCTCGGCGGTGGGTTCGCCGTTGTCACCGGGGCCGAAGAGGATGGCGTCGTCACCGGCCTCGGCGGCGTCGTCGCCGATGTCGAGGACGAACTGGTCCATGCAGACGGTCCCCGCGATCGTGCGGCGGCGCCCGGCGGCCAGCACCGGGCCGAGGTTGGTCGCGGCGCGCGGGATGCCGTCGCCGTAGCCGAGCGGGATCAGGGCGAGGGTACTCGGACGCGTGGTGGTGTAGCGGTGTCCATACGAGATGCCGCTGCCCTCCGGCACCCTCTTGACCAGGGCGATCTTCGTGTGGAGAGTCATGGCCGGGCGCAGCTCGGGGAAGGTGAGCTCGGGGATGGGGTTGATCCCGTAGCTGGCGATGCCGGTGCGCACCAGGTCGAAGTGGGTCTCGGGGAGGGTGAGCGTCGCCGGGGAGTTGGCCAGGTGTCGGACCTCGGGGCGCAGACCGCCCTTCTCCGCCACTTCCAGGGCCTCGTGGAACACGTTGATCTGGGAGGCGATGGAGGGGTGCCCGGGCTCGTCCGCGCAGGCGAAGTGCGACCACACGCCGGTGACCTGGATCAGCCCGGCCGCCTCGGCGCGTGCGGCGGCGGCCACGACGTCGGGCCACTCGGCGGCGGTCACGCCCCCGCGGGTGAGCCCAGTGTCGGCTTTGAGGTGGACGCGGGCCCGGCGCCCGGCCTCCTGCGCCGCCGTCGCGATCTCGTCGAGCAGCCACAGCGAACTCACGCCCAGGTCGACGTCGGCGGCGATCCCCGCCGACAGCGGGGCGCCGGGCGGAATGATCCACGAGACCGTGGGCGCCTGGATCCCCGCACCCCGAAGTTCGAGGGCCTCCTCGATGAACGCCGTGCCCAGCCAGGTCGCGCCACCGGCCAGCATGGCGCGGGCGGCCGGGATCATTCCGTGTCCGTAGCCATCGGCCTTCACCACGCCCATGACCTGCGCACCTTGCGCCCGGCCACGCAGAACCGCGACGTTCTCACTGATCACGCCCAGATCCACGCGGGCTTCGGCGAAAGAAGGAGGCATGCCTCCAAGTCTGGCACGTGTGCGGACCGACCTGCGCGGACACGCTTCGGCGGAGGCGTGGCATAGGCAACGGGGATCGGCACCCGCGCGGGTGGGTCGCAGCGGGCATCGCGTCGGGGAGGCGCGCAGGCGCATTCCCGACCGATCGCCGATCCCCCTGGTCCTGCTAGCGCCGGAGCAGCCGGTCGGTGCTCCTCGGCAGCGCCATGCCCGCCAACGCGGTCAGCGCGTAGGCGGCCTGTCCTGGGGCGCAGGCGCCGAGGAGCAGGCCGAAGTTGCGGCCCGGAGTGCGCAGGAACTCGCGCACGGTCGGGTAGACACGGGGCACGCTCCAGCCGCTGACCAGCAGGCTGAGCAGCGCTACTATCGCCGCCCCTACCCACACCGTCTCAACCGGCGACAGCGTGCCCAGCCACCTCTCGGCACCGGCCACGACCTCCAGCGCGTAGGCGGAGGCGGCGGAGCCCGCCGAGCCGCCGTCGCCCGAACCCACTCCCACGTGCGGGTGGACGGCGATCAGGGCACTGGCGGCGACCGCGACGGCCACGGAGGCGGGTGCGGGTGCCAGTGCTCTGCGCAGTTCGCGCGCCGACGCCGTCAGCTCCTCCTGGCGGGGGAAGCGGCGCCAGGGCCGCTCCCCGGCACGCGCCGCGCCCATCGCAAAGGCGCGGCGGTGCCGCAGGAAGTCCCAGCTCGCGGAGAGCGTGGCCGGTCCCCGACTCGCCGCCGTGATCATCACCGCGAGCTCGTGCAGAATCGTGGAGAGTGTCGTCGCGAGCGTCACCGGGAGAAGGGCCCAGGCGTAGGCCGCGCGCTGGAACATGGGGGCGATGTCGCCGGGGACGCGCACCCGGAGGCGCACCGACCTGCCGCGCGCCCATCGGCGCAGCCCCGCGAGCGGCGGCTCGCCGGGCAGGGCCGGGGTGGTGTCGGCCGTCGAGATGGCCAGCCGGTAGTCCATGAGCACCGCTGCGCCCAGCAGGAGCAGCAGAACCCAGCGGGTCGCGGCGCCCCCTCCGGTGATGGCGGCGAGGAAGGCGGTGACGGGTGTCGGATCGACCCCGGCCAGTGCCGCGTTGAAGTTCATGTGTTCCAGCGCGGCGACCCACAGGGCGATCGGCGGCAGGAGCCAGAGCCGCGCCCCGTAGTGGCGGCGGCCCACGATCGCCAGACCCAGCGCCGCTCCGACGAGCCCGGTGGTGACGGCGTGGCCGGAGAACTGCACGCCGAGCCCGGGGAGTTCGATCCACCCCGGGAACAGGGTGAGGACCTCGTAGACGGGAGGGGGCGCGGGGACGGTGCCGCCCGTGACGCCCCGCAGCGCCTGCTCGGCCAGGTGGAAGCCGGCCCCGGAAGCGGCGGCGAGCAGCAGGTAGTCGACGGCGGCGAAGCGCTTGAAGCGGCGTCCGGCGACCGCCCGGCAGAGCAGCAGCGGAAGGAGCTTGATCGGTTCTTCGACGAGGACGGCGATGTAGGTGGGGCCGAACCACTCCTCGACGCCGCCCAGCGCGCCGGACAGCAGATTCTCGGCGAGCGCGGCCGGCCAGATCATCAGCGCGCCGAGCGCCAGCACCCGCATCAGCGTCGCGAAACCGACGGTGCGGGAGCGGGCGAACCAGGCGAACTGAGCCATCAGCCACAGCGTTCCGACCAGCACGGGAAGCGCCACCGACACACCCGGCACGATCAGTCCGGCGACCAGCAGAACCGCCACCATCGCCCAGCCCCACGCGCCGCGCAGGGCGCGCATCCATGTGACGGCCTGATCGGCGCTCTCGCGCAGCTTGCGACCACGCACCGCGACCCGTTCGGTGAGGTCCGGACCTGGCGCGCGGGTCCCGGACGGGTGTCCCTGGTCGATGCACCCGTAGAGCTGGGCAGCGCGCAGCAGCTCGGGGTGGCGGTCTTTGCGGGCCTCCTCGGCGAAGCCGGTGCGGGCACCGGCGAGGTCGCGTCCGACGAAGGGGCGCAGGAAGTCGTCGGAACCCGCGGCCACGGTGAGCTCGGAGGCGGTGACCAGGACCGCGGCGGAAAGGTCCTCCACGGCGACCAGCAGGTCGGTGGGTTCATCCCCCCAGGCGCGGATGACAGCGACGATGCTGGCCGTATCGGCGGGCACATCGGTCACCGGCTCGAAGGCGAACTCGTTGCGGGTGCGGCAGATGAGGAGACGGTCGACGCCCACGGCCCGCCCCGCGGCGACGATGGTGTCGATCAGGGAGGTGTCGCGGGGGGCGGTGAAGGGGACGACGGTCTTGCGGTCCGACCGGAGCCACTCCTCATCGAACTCGATGGGGTCGGCGCACAGGCGCAGGACGAGGTCGCGGGTGAGCATGGCCTGTTCGTCCATTGGCTCCCTTTATCCAGGGCAGAATCCGACACGTTCTCGATAATTCCCCCGCGTTATCGCACCGAGGCGAGTACCCTTCCCCGGCGATCGCCTACGCTATCGCGCCGGTGGCAGCCCAGGGCAAGGCCTTGACGATGGTTCGCCCGTTGGTCATCCCGTCACCGCGCATCATCCAGGGCGGCGTCCGTGTCCGTGCCGAGGGCGGACCCGCTATCCGTGCGCGGCCGGGGCTCTTTGGGGCCCGCACCCAGAGCATCGGCCATGAGCTGGGCGAACCAGCCGACGCCGGGCAGCACCAGCAGCCAGCCGAGCAGCGCCCACCCGAGGTGGATGTGCTCCAGCGCCCGCGCGAGCGCGGCGATTCCGGTGGCGCGGGTGCCGTCCGTGCTCTCGTAGGTCAGCCGCCGCAGGGCACCCGGATGCGCCTCGGCCGGGCGCAAGAGCAGCGCCACCGGTCGGCGCGCCGCCACCCACCCGCCGAGCCCCGAGCACATGTCGCAGCCGCCCGCCACGTACAGCGTCGCCTCCGGGCAGCCCGCCCAGGGACGAGCGCGGGGCGCCCAGGGCCGGACCGCAGCCCGGTAGCGCGCCCAGGACGCGCCGAAGACGCTCTGGAGCTGGTCGCCCTCGTGCCAGGAGGCGATCCCGGCCCCGTAGGCGAACCCGACCAGCGCACCGATGAGCAGCCGCGGCTCGGCGGTGAGCACCGCGCAGCCGATGTAGGCCACAACGACGGAGAGCTGCATGGGGTTGCGCACGTAGGCGTAGGGGCCAGTGGTGACCAGTCGCTTGGGCGGGTCGTAGGGCAGCGGCGTGCCCCCGCCCGCGCGGGCGAATTCGAGGGCCGCCGCCAGCCCGGGCAGGAGCACGACCGTCAGGACCTGGACCCCGGCCGCGGTGGCAGGTACCGACCAGGCGGGCTCGGCGCCGAGCAGGTAGAGCGGGAGTCCGACCATGATGGCTCCGGCCAGCCCCGCCTGCGCCCAGACGCGGACGCCGAGGAGGCGGTCGTGGCGCGTCCAGTGCCCCAGCAGGACGGCGGGGAGGAGGCAGAGGACCACGCCGACGGCCTCACCGGTCAGCCACCCCGGGTCCAGGCGGACGACCGGCGCGGTCAGCGGCATCAGGATCAGGTCCAGCCAGACGATCGCCCCGACGACGAGCGGCAGCGGCAGGTCGCGGGCGAGCAGCACGGGCAGCACACCCCACAGGACCGCCCACCCGATCCACAGGTCGACCGGGATGCCCAGCGCGACCGCGCCCTGCGCGTGGAAGGACCACCAGCCCATGCGGAAGGCGAGCAGGTTGAGCCCGAAGATGGTGATCCCGCTCCAGGCTGTGGCGACGATTGCGGCGGCGATGTCGCGCGTCGACGGGCGGTGCACGGCGATCAGCGCCGCGACCACCAGCGCCGGTGCGAACAGGGCGACCGTCCGGATGACCGCCGGGTCCCCGGCCACCGGCGGCAGGCCCCAGATGAGCTGGTCGGCTGCGGCGAGGGTCACCACTCCCGCCCTCCCTCGGCGGGCGTTCCGGCGGCGACGGCGCCCGCGGCGAAGGTGTCGGCGAGGTACGCGGCGGCCTCCCCCATCGCGTACTCCTGGACCGGGCCGAAGTACCAGGAGGGGTCATAGGTCCGCTCGTAGGACAGCGTCCAGCTCAGCCGGGTCTTCCCACCCTCCGCTGTCCACGTGGCCTCCGCCTGGCGCAGGTCGAGCCAGCGGGCCACCGTGGTGTCGTCGGTGACCAGGAAGACGACACGACCGCCGTCCGCGCCGATCTCACTCTGGACGACCTCCAGCGTCATGCCGCGCGGTGTGCTCGGCGCGCTCAAGCCGAGGAAGGGGCGCCCCCGGAACTCGACGACCCGTCGGGCGCCCACCTGCAAACCACCGCCGCGCGCCTCGACCGGGGCCGGGAACGGCAGTGCGGTCAGGAGGGTCGATTCGACGTCGCCGTACTCGGGGGCGGCGCCGAGCGCGGCGGCCACCTGCCCGGGTGTGGCGTCCACGAGCCGTTCGGCCGAGCCCGCGCTGTCCCGGGGCAGATAGGTGAGCCCTCCGACGCCTTCCAGGGCCAGCACCGCGACCAGGGGCAGCGCCACCAGGGCGCGCGGTCCGGCCGGGCCGTCGTCCCGGGTGAGGCGGTTGAGGGCGAAGATCATGATCCCCGCCACGAGGTAGAACAGCGGCGCGGCGATGACTAGGCAGATCACGCCCTCGCCGAGCATCGGTCCGGCGAGCAGCAGGCCGATGGTCAGCGCTCCCATGGTCACACCGCCGGGGCTGCGCGGGCGGGCGACGAGGACGATCGTGACCGCGATCAGCGCCGGAAGTCCGACGTAGAACAGTGCCGTCTGCTCCAGCCGCCCCGCGATGAGCACCCGGTAGGCGAGCATCGCGCCATAGAGGGCGAGCAGCACGGCCGCCAGGGTCCAGCGGGCACTGCGGTGCGCTCGCGGCTCCGGTTCGTCCTGGTACCGGACGTAGTAGGGGACGCCGGAGGAGTCGGCGGAGCCGGACTCCACCCGCCCCGGACCGTCGTCTTCCGCACGGCGCTGCTCGGGGTCTCCTGTGGGCGATCCGTCCTCGTGCACGACGTCCTCTCCCTTCGCAATGGCTCGGCCATCGATTGATCGCTTGATTTAATCAGATGATTAAAGCGTACGATGAAGGGACCCCAGTGCGAAAGAGGAGAGGGAAGCCGTGGCCAAGGGAGCTGCACAGGCTCGCAAGTCCAGCGAGGAGACACGGGACCGGCTGATCACCGCAGCTGGGCAGGTGCTGCGCGAGGAGGGGTACACCGGGGCGTCGGCCCGCGTCATCGCCAAAGCCGCCGACGCCAACTCGGCGCTGATCTTCTACCACTTCGGCGGCGTCGACCAGCTGCTGCTCGCCCTGCTGGACCGGTCCGCCGAGGAGCGCATGGCGCTGCACCAGGCCACCGCGTCGCGCGCCACCACGCTGGAGCAACTGATCGAGGCGGCGGTGGAGATCTACCACACCGACCTGGAGCGCGGTTACCTCGCCGAGTTCGCCGAACTGGTCGCCGCCGCGGTGACCCGGCCGGAACTGCGCGCGGAGATCAACGCGCGCGCCGAGCCCTGGATCGCGTTCGTCGAGGAGCACTACGAGCGCGTCGTCGGGGGATCGCCCCTCGCCCGCCTCCTGCCCGCCCGCGAGGTCGCCTACGGCGCGATCACCTACTACATGGGCGCCAACTTTTTCTCCGTGCTCGACGAGGACCGCAGCCGCACGGAGGCGGTCTTCGACCTCGCCGCGCGCATGGCGCCGCGCGCCAAGCTCCTCACCCTCCGCCTGCCCCGTCGCAAGGGCCGTGCGGACGCGGAGCCTGAGGCGACCGAGGAGATCGACGACGAGTAATGGGCCGGTCGGCCATGGCCGTGGCGTGTGGCCGACGCCGGTAGCGTCGGTGCGGCAGGCGATGAGTCGGGTGAACGAAGAGCGAGGGGGCGGCAGGGTGTCGGCGGACGTGGAGATCGCGGAAGGGATCGTGTTCCCCGATACCGGGGACGGCAACCTGTGGGTCGGCGGCGCGGTGATCATCGACGACGCGGGCCGCGCGTTCGCCCAGCGCCGCTCGCCGGACCGGAAGATCTTCCCGCACTGCTGGGACGTCGTCGGCGGGCACGTCGAGAGCGGGGAGACCATGGTCCAGGCCCTGCGGCGGGAGATCGCCGAGGAGACCGGCTGGGAGCTCACGGCGGTCCTCGACGAGCTGTACCGGCTGATCTGGACGCCTGACGACGGCATCGAGCGACACGAGGTCGACTACCTCGTCCGCGTCGACGGCGACCTGACCGCGCCGCGTCTGGAGCCCGGCAAGCACACCGAGTTCATGTGGGTGGACGACGACCACGTCCACCTGCTGCACGACCACCGCGACCCCGGCGACTACTTCATCACCGACATCGTGTCCCGAGGGCTCGATAGCGCCCGAATGCTGCGCGATCGGGGCTGACAGACACCGTCCGCCCCGACGCCCGTCAGGGCCTCCGGACGGCCTGGATCGCTCGCGGCAGGGCCTCCAGCAGGTCCGAGGCCGACACCGGAGCACCGTTGTTGGCCACGCGCGCCGCGAGACCGTGGAGATAGGCCCCGCACAGCGCCGCCTCGCGCGGCGTCAGGCCTCCGGCGAGGAGCGAGCCGATGAGGCCCGACAGAACGTCGCCGCTGCCCGCCGTGGCCAGCAGTGGCGTGCCGGTCGGGTTGACGACGGCGGGGCGTCCGGGTTCGGCGACGATCGTGGTGGATCCCTTGAGGAGGACCGTGCAGCCGTACTCCTCGGCCGCGCGGGTGGCGTACTCCAGGCGTCGGGCCTCCACGTCGGCGCGGTCGGTTCCCGGCAGCAGGCGGGTGAGTTCCCCGGTGTGCGGGGTCAGCAGCGTGGGGGCCTGCCGCTCTCGGACGACCTCGGGATTTCTCCCCACCAGGGTGAGGGCATCGGCGTCGACTAACACCGGCAGTTCCTTGGACAGCACCCACGCCAGCTCCATCATGGCGGCCGGGTACAGGCCCCGGCCCGGACCTATCACCCAGGCGGCCACACGGTTGGGGAGCCCGTTCACCGGGTCGAGCGGGTCGAGTACCGAGGCGACCGTTTCCGGCCAGCTGCGCAGCACCTCGTCGACCGCGTCGCGCTGTCCGGCGTAGCGGACCATGCCGATACCGCCGCGCAGTGCGCCGCCCACCGTCAGCACCGCGGCGCCCCGGTAGCGTGCCGAGCCCGCCGCTATGGCGAGCACGCCGCGGCGGTACTTGTCGGAGTCGCCGCCCGGGGCCGGTAACAGGCGCGCGATGTCCTCGGTCTGCGGGCACTCCACGCGCGCGGCGGGCAGCTCGGATTCGAGTCCGATGTCGACGAACTCCACGACCCCGGCCCGTTCCGCCCCGGGGTCGATGAACAGTCCCGCCTTGTGCGTGCCGAAGGTGACGGTGACGTCGGCGCGCACGGCCGTACCGTCCACGGTGCCGGTGTCGGCGTCGATCCCGCTGGGGAGATCGACCGCCACGACCGGTGCCGCGGCCGCGCTCGCCAGGGCGGCGATCGCGGCGTGCGGTTCGCGCAGCCCGCCGCGCCCCCCGATGCCGACGAGGCCGTCGATGATCAGGTCGGCCGCGGCGATCTCGGCGGCCGCCTCGGAGATCGGCGCGCCGACCGCGCCGGCGGAGCCTTCGGGGGCGCCGCCCTCCTGGCCGCGTACCGCGATGGTCCGGCCGCCCGCCGCCCGCAGCGCGGCCAGCCCCGCCTCATGGACCCGTGACCCTGTGAGGACGGCGCGCACCGCCGCTCCCCTGCGGGCCAGGATGGTCCCCGCGTACAGGGCGTCGCCGCCGTTGTCGCCGCTGCCGACCAGCAGCACGACCCGGGAGCCGTAGACCCGCGGCAGCATCCGCGCGCAGATCGCCGACAGTCCTCGCGCCGCCCGCTGCATCAGCGTCCCGTCGGGGAGCCGCGCCATGAGCTCGCCCTCGGCTTTGCGCACCGCCTCGACCGTGTGTGCGTACCGCACAGCGCCTCCCGTCCGTCGCTCCGCAACCCCGGACACCTTACGAGGTCCTCACGACCAGAGCATGCCCCACCGGGAGCGGCCTCATCGCGCCCGCGACGGGGAGCCGGTACCGGATACAGGACCGCCCGATGCCCCCGGTCGCGTACCGTCGATGAAACCCCCCGTTATGCGCACCGGTGTGAAGCGGCGCGCGCGGACCACTGATTTACTGGCCCGAAAAACGATATTCCAGGCACGGACAGCAGCACAGGACGTTTCCGCATGACCTTTACCGACAACCGCATCGCGACCGATGACGGACTGTCCGAACGCGTCGCGCACCTGCAGAACGCCATGCACAAGCTCGGCGCGGACGTCATCAGGCTGCAGACCCAGCTCACCGATCTCGCGACCGCGGCTCCCCCGCAGGCGGAGGAGGAGTCCGATGAGCCGGCCCCGTTCATCTTCAACATGTCCCGGGACGCCTACAAGCGCGAACTCGCGGCGCTGGTGAGGTGGGTCGACGAATTCCTGGTCCCCGTCTACGTCGGCGACGGCGCCACCTGGTGCCCGGCCTGGTGGGAACACCATGAGGCGGTCGGCCGCCTGCACGCGCTGCGGCTCGCCTACGGCGAGCTGGCCGACACCTCGATCTCGGGGCCGGTCGGCCCGGCCGTGTGGCACCGCGACCACCTCGATCCGGTCCTGGACCGGCTGCGGTCGGAGACGGGGCCGTTCGCCGCCTGCCTGACCGCCGCCGGTCACGTGGAGCGGCGCCGCGCCGCTACAAGCGGATGAGGTGCGGCACGAAGGACGACGTGTCGTCGGTGATCAGGCTGGACGTCTCGCGGATGCCCAGCCCCGCTGAGGTGTCCCCGACCACCCACGTGCCCAGCACCGGGTGCCACCCCTCGATCTCGGGGAGCGGCTGGAACTGCTGGAAGACATACCCTTCCGTGCCGTAGTCGCCCGCGGTCCGCTCCAGTTCCCCGTCCGGCGTCACGATCCGCATGCTCGCCCCTTCGCGTCCGAGCAGCGGTTTGGCGATGTAGGTGTCCAGCGGCCCGGGGTCGCCCAGGTAGGCCGGGAGCAGGTTCGGGTGGCCCGGGTACAGCTCCCAGAGGATCGCCAGCAACGCCTTGTTCGACAGCACCATCTTCCACACCGGCTCCACCCAGGGCGCGCCGTGCAGCCGCTGCAGGATGAGGGGGCCGAACCGGTCGTGGATCAGCCACTCCCACGGATAGAGCTTGAACGCGGCCGTGATGGCGCGTTCCTCCAGGTCGACGAATTCGCTGGCCGAGTAGTCCCAGCCGATGTCCTCCAGGGCGATCTCCTGGGTGGGCAGCCCCGCCTGCTGGGCGGTCTCCTGAAGGTAGGCGGTGGTCAGCGCCTCCTCGCCGGTCTCGTCCTCGTTCGTCCAGGCGAAGTGGACCAGGCCGTCGGGAAGTCGGGGGCGCAGCGCGGCCCACTGGTCGATGAGCTGCTCGTGCAGGGAGTTCCACTGGTCGGCCCCGGGGTGGGTGTCCTGGAGCCAGTGCCACTGCACGATCGCCGCCTCCACCAGGCAGGTGGGGGTGTCGGCGTTGTACTCCAGCAGTGTGGGCGGGTTGACGCCGTCGTAGCGGAGGTCGAACCGGCCGTACAGGTAGGGGTCGGTGCGTCGCCAGGAGTCGCGGATCGCGGGCACCGCCCACTCGGGGATACCGAAGTCGGCGAACCGGTTCTCCGCGACGACGTGCTCCACCGCTTCCAGGCACATCTGGTGGAGGGACTCCACCACGGTTTCGAGGTGCAGCACCTCGTCCATCTCGAACTCGTAGTGCACCGACTCGTCCCAGTAGGTGCGCGACAGGTGCTCGGGATGGACCGCGCGGTGGAAGCCGAGCCCCTGCGACTCGACGATCTCCGGCCAGTTCGGGCGGACAGGGTTGCCGCTCTTCCTGATCATCTTCGGATCAGCCTCCCCGGCCGCTGCCACCGCTGCCACCGCGGCCGCCCGCGCCGCCGCGCTGGATGACGGTGCCGCGCTTGGTCACGATCCGCGCGTCCGAGGGCCGTTTGACGCTGCCGCCGCTGACCCGCCCGTTCCGGACGGTCCCGCCGTAGTAGTAGTGGTAGCTGCCGCCGCTGCTGTAGGTGTCGTCGTCATCGCAGTACCGCTCGTCGACGACCCGCTTCTCCTTGCCCTGCACGCAGTGAGCGGTGACCTCCTTGGGGCTCGAGCACCCGGCGACCGCCAGCGACAGGACGCCGATGGTGCCGATCAGTACCGTGGACGAGCTCTTCCTCCCCGGCTGCGCGCCCTCCCCGTTCTCGCGGGGGGCGGCGGTGTTCCCTGGCGACATAGCGCTGCTGCTTCTCCTCGGCTCGTCAGTGGTGGGGGGGATGGGTGGGGAGCTTCGCGTCGCCCCCGCGCCCCATGCCTGATTGTGACCGTTCCGCGGGCGCCGAGGTTCCCGACCGGAACGTGAAAGTTCACGCAAACCTGGCCGAATCCGGTCAGGTCTTGCGGAGCCGTACGCGGCGGATGCGGTGATCCTCGCCCTTGTAGAGGACGAGGGTGGCCCGCGCACGTGTGGGGCGGATGTTCTCCACGAGGTTGACCTCGTTGATGGTGCGCCAGGTGTCCAGCGCGAACTTCGTGGCCTCATCCTCGGGCACCGTGGTCGCCATGGAGTGGAAGTAGGAGCGCGGGTCGGAGAACGCGGTGCGGCGCAGCTCCAGGAACCGTTCCATGTACCAGGAGCGGATGTGGTCGACCTTGGCGTCGACGTAGATGGAGAAGTCGAAGAAGTCGGCGACGGCGAGCCGCCCCGGCAGCGGCGGCTGGAGCACGTTGATGCCCTCGAGGATGAGGATGTCGGGCCGGTACACCGTCTGCCGCTCGTCGCGCACGATGTCGTAGTGCAGGTGCGAGTAGACGGGGATCTCCATCTGCTCCGCGCCCGACTTCATCTCGGAGACGAACCGCACCAGCCGGCGCCGGTCGTAGCTCTCCGGGAACCCCTTGCGGTTCATGATGCCCCGGCTCTTGAGCACCGCGTTGGGATGGAGGAAGTTGTCGGTGCTCACCAGCTCGACATTGGGGTGGTCCGGCCACTGCGCCAGCAGGGTGCGCAGCAGGCGGGCCGTGGTGGACTTCCCCACGGCCACGCTGCCGGCCACGCCGATGACGAACGGGGCCGGGCGGTCGTCCTCGCCCAGGAACGCGCGCACCGCCCCGTGCCGCTGCCGCGTCGCCTTCACATACAGGTTGAGCAGCCGCGACATGGGCAGGTAGATGTCCCGCACGTCCTCCAGCGACGTGGGGTCACTGGTCCCGCGCAGGACTTCGAGCTCCGCCTCGGTCAGGGAGAGGGGGGTCGAGTCGCGCAGCGCCGCCCACGCCTGCCGGTCGAGCTCAACGTAGGGCGTTGAGAAGCCGTTCTTCGTCGCTTGAGACACGTCTGCCCACCTTAGATCAGCCCCTACCCCGGTCGACGCACCGCCCCTGCGCCGCGGCCGAATTGAGTTCTGGACTATCTCCCCCGATATGTGCGTCCGGATCGGCTTCTGGGCGGATTTTTTCGACACGAGACCAAGGACACGTCGCGGGGGCACTCGCCGCCCCCGCGCGCGCCTGACGTGCGCCGTCGGGTCGCGACACACCAACTGGTCTATACCGCCACCTGCGAAAATGGCTAATGGTCTGGTGTCGTAAGTTGCTCGGTGACCCCCTCTGATCGCTTACGCTGGCGCTCATGTGCGGAATCGTTGGCTACGTCGGGCCGCAACCGGCGCTCGAGGTCATTGTGGACGGCCTGGCCAGGCTGGAGTACCGCGGGTACGACTCCGCGGGTGTCGCCGTCCTCACTGACGGCAAACTCGACACCGAGAAGCGGGCCGGGAAGCTCGCGAACCTCCGGGCCGCGCTGGAGCAGACCCCGCGCGACGCCGACGGGATCGGTATCGGGCACACCCGCTGGGCCACCCACGGCGCCCCGAACGACCTCAACGCCCACCCCCATGTCGACAACGACAGGCGGGTGGCGGTCATCCACAACGGCATCATCGAGAACTTCGCGGCACTGCGCCTGGAGCTGGAGGAGCGGGGCTGCAAGTTCAGCTCCGAGACCGACACCGAGGTCGCCGCGCACCTGATCTCCGAGGAGCTCAAGGACCGGGGCGACGACGACCTGGCCGCCGCCATGCGCGCGGTCTGCCGCCGCCTGGAGGGCGCGTTCACCCTGGTCGCGATGTTCGTGGGTGACCCCGACCTGGTCGTCGCCGCCCGCCGCAACTCCCCGCTGGTCGTCGGCCGGGGCGACGGCGAGAACTTCCTCGCCAGCGACGTCGCCGCGTTCATCGCGCACACCCGCGACGCCATCGAGCTGGGCCAGGACCAGGTCGTGGAGCTGCGCCGCGACGCGGTGACCGTCACCGACTACGACGGCAACCCCGTTGACGTCCGCGAATACCACGTGAACTGGGACGCCTCCGCCGCCGAGAAGGGCGGCTACGACTACTTCATGCTCAAGGAGATCGTCGAGCAGCCGAAGGCCGTCTACGAGACCCTCCTCGGCCGCGTCGGCGTCGACGGCACCCTCACCCTGGACGAGATGCGCCTGGCCCCCTCCGACCTGCGCGACATCGAGAAGATCGTCATCATCGCGTGCGGCACCTCCTACCACGCGGGGCTGATCGCCAAGTACGCGATCGAGCACTGGTGCCGCATCCCGTGCGAGGTGGAGGTCGCCAGCGAGTTCCGCTACCGCGACCCGATCCTCAACAGGCAGACGCTAGTCATCGGGATCTCGCAGTCCGGCGAGAGCATGGACACGCTCATGGCGGTGCGCTACGCCCGCGAGCAGCAGGCGCGCGTGCTGGCCATCTGCAACGTCAACGGCTCCACCATCCCCCGCGAGTCCGACGGCGTGCTCTACACCCACGCGGGACCGGAGGTCGGTGTCGCGGCGACCAAGACCTTCCTCACCCAGCTCATCGCCTGCTACCTCATCGGCCTGTACCTGGCGCAGGTGCGCGGGCTGAAGTTCGGCGACGAGATCAACGCCGTCATCGCCCAGCTGGCGAACATGCCCGAGCAGGTGGAGCGGGTCCTGGCCACGGTCGAGCCGGTGCGGAACCTGGCCCGCACCCTCTCCGACGCCAGCACCGTGCTGTTCCTCGGCCGCCATGTCGGGTACCCGGTGGCCCTGGAGGGCGCGCTCAAGCTCAAGGAGCTCGCCTACATGCACGCCGAGGCGTTCGCCGCCGGTGAGCTCAAGCACGGCCCGATCGCGCTGATCGAGAAGGACCTCCCCGTCGTCGTGGTGGTGCCGTCCCGCGAGGGGCGCGGCGTGCTGCACGACAAGATCGTCTCCAACATCCAGGAGATCCGCGCCCGCGGCGCACGCACCATCGTGATCGCCGAGGAGGGCGACGAGACGGTGCGCCCGTTCGCCGACGAGCTCATCGAGGTGCCGGCGGTGCCGACGCTGCTGCAGCCGATCGTGGCCACCGTCCCGCTGCAGGTGTTCGCCTGCGAGCTGGCCCTGGCCAAGGGCAATGACGTCGACCAGCCGCGCAACCTGGCCAAGAGCGTCACCGTGGAGTAGTCGCGCTCGGTTCCGGGTGCCCGAGCTCCCGTTGTCCACGAAAAGCGGGCGGATCTTTGTGAAGATCCGCCCGCTTTTCTCGTTTTTTCGCCAGAGTCATGTACAGGCATTCGGAATCGCGACCATAACCAGGCCGAATTTTCCGACGTCACGAAGGATTCGGGCAATTCAGAATCCCCCGGAGCGGGTTTACGGAGACACCCAATTGTGACCATAAGCGGTCACTGGAAATGTTCAGGGATCAATTGACACGGGTAGAACCGGCTACCGCGTGGCGGTTCTCGGCGATCGGCCGGAGACACACCACGATGAACTTCTAGACGGCATCGCACCCATTGCGGCCTGGACGACTATCGACCGGGTCCGGTGCCGTGCCAGTGAATAGAGGCGATATTCCATGACGGAAAGGACCCACGCATGGCACGCAGCCGGTTGAGACGAGTCGGCGCCGCGTCGGTGACGGCGGTGCTGCTCGCCGCGGGACCCGCAACGATGGCGGCCGCGGCGCCCGGTGACGGGATCGGTGACCCGTACTTTCCCACCTACGGCAACACCGGCTACGACATCGAGCACTACGACCTCCGGCTGAATTACCAGCCCGACACCGACCGGCTCTCCGGAACCGCCACCCTGGTCACCGAGGCCACCGAAGACCTCGACAAGTTCAGCCTCGACTTCCTGCTGGATGTCAGGTCCATCCGGGTCAACGGGAAGAAGTCCACGTTCGAATCCGACGGCGACCACAAGGTCATCGTGACCCCCAAGGCGCCCGTGGACGCGGGCGACCAGATGACCGTCGTGGTCAAGTACGCCGACGTCCCATCCTCGGTGAAGTGGAGCAAGGGCGAGGTCACCGGCTGGCACCGGTCGGACGGCGGGGCCATCGCCCTCGGCGAGCCCGAAGTCGCCTGGTGGTGGTTCCCCAGCAACGACCACCCGCTGGACAAGGCGACCTTCGACGTCCGGGTCAGCGTCCCCGAGGACTACAAGGCGGTCAGCAACGGCGTCCTCACCGGCCAGTTCACCCGGGCTGGGCGGACCGTCTACCTGTGGCGCCAGGACCAGCCCGCCGCCACCTACCTGGCCACGCTCGCGGTCGGCAAGTACGAGGTGAACACCGGCACCACGGCATCCGGTCTGCCCGTGTACAACGCCTACGACCCGGGCCTCGACTCGCTGATGGGAGCGGCCAAGGCCAGCATCGAGCGCAGTGAGGAGATCCTGGAGTTCCAGGAGCAGGACTTCGGGCCCTACCCGTTCAACGCCCTGGGCGGCATCGTGGCGGGTCCTGACTCGGGGCTCGGCTTCGCGTTGGAGACCCAGACCCGGCCGGTCTACAGCCACGCGTTCTTCGCCCGCGGGTCCAACCCGTACGTGGTCGCGCACGAACTCGCCCACCAGTGGTGGGGCAACCACGTCTCGGTCGCCCGCTGGCAGGACATCTGGCTGAACGAGGGCTTCGCGAGCTACGCCGAGTGGATGCTGTCCGAGCACGAGGGAGAGGGCACCGTCCAGGAGATCGCCGACTACGTCTATGACTCCAACCCCGAGGACGACCCGTTCTGGCAGGTGAAGCCGGGCGACCCGGGGGCGGACAACGTCTTCCACTCCGCCGTGTACGACCGGGGCGCGCTCGCGGTCCACGCGCTGCGTATGGAGGTGGGTGAGGCGGCGTTCGCCGACATCCTCACCACCTGGCAGCAGGAGCACGCCAACGGCAACGCCACCGTCGAGGAGTTCATCGAGCTGGCGGAGAAGGTCTCCGGGCAGGACCTCACCGAGCTGTTCGACACGTGGCTCTACACCGAGGGCCGTCCCGCCGAGCCCCCGGCGCCGCAGGCCACGACCCGGACGCTGTCGGCCCCGGCGGGCGACGAGCGGCCGAAGGAACCCAAGTCCTGGAAGAAGATCAAGGCCAACCACGATCTGATGCACCGGGAGGGACACGCGCACGCCCACGCGCACTAGCGCCGTCGCGGTGCCCCGCGGACGGGGCGGCCGACCGGATCTGCGCGGCCCCACGACACACGCGTGCCGGTGTGCTCACGATCGAGCACACCGGCACGTCGGTCGAGGAACGGCTCGGCAGACGGGAGGGGCGCCTCCGCGGCCCCCCGCCTCAGCCCAGGTCGGACTTGACGACCCCGGCGAGGCGGCCGGCGATCTCCTCGGCCCTGCCCTCGGTGGTGGCCTCGACCATCACCCGGACCATCGGCTCGGTTCCGCTGGGCCGGATCAGCACCCGGCCGGACTCGCCCAGCTCGTCCTGGGCGAACTTCACCGCGTCGGCGACCACGGCGGACGTCGCGGCCCGGCTCTTGTCGACACCGCGGACGTTGACCAGTACCTGCGGCAGCCGGGTCATGACCGTGGCCAGCTCGCCGAGGGAGGCTCCGCGCCGGGCCACCGCGCTGAGCAGGTGCAGGCCGGTCAGCAGGCCATCACCCGTGGTGGCGTGGTCGAGCAGCACGACGTGCCCCGACTGCTCGCCGCCGAGCGAGTAGGACCCGGCGTTCATGGCCTCCAGGACGTAGCGGTCGCCCACGGCCGTCTCCACGACCTTGATCCCGGCCTTGCGCATGGCCAGCTTCAGCCCCAGGTTGGACATCACCGTGACGACGAGCGTGTCCTGGGCGAGGCGTCCGGCCTCCTGCAGCTCCAGCGCGAGGATCCCCAGGATCTGGTCGCCGTCCACGACCGAGCCGTCGGCGGCCACGGCCAGGCAGCGGTCGGCGTCACCGTCGTGGGCGATACCGGCGTCGGCGCCGTGCTCGACCACGGCCGCGCGCAGCGCGTCGAGGTGGGTCGACCCGCAGCCGGAGTTGATGTTGAGGCCGTCGGGCCGGTCGCCGATGGCGATGACCTCGGCCCCGACCCGGCGCAGCGCCTCGGGGGCGACCTCGGAGGCGGCGCCGTGGGCGCAGTCCACGACGACCCGCAGACCGTCGAGGCGGTGCGGCAGTGAGGCGACCACGTGCGCGATGTAGCGCTCCGCGCTGTCGGCGGCGTCGGTGACCCGGCCCACGTCCGCGCCGGTCGCCCCCGCAGCCGGCTGGGCGAGCTGGGCCTCGATGCGGTCCTCGACCTCGTCGGCGAGCTTCTGCCCGCCGCGCCCGAAGAATTTGATCCCGTTGTCGGGGGCCGGGTTGTGGCTGGCGGAGAGCATGACACCGAAGTCGGCGTCCAGTTCGGCGGTGAGGTGCGCGACCGCCGGGGTTGGCAGCACGCCCAGGCGGATCACGTCCACCCCGGCACCCGCCAGCCCGGCCACGACCGCGGCCTCCAGAAACTCACCGGAGGCGCGCGGGTCCCGCCCGACGACCGCGAAAGGGCGGGCACTCGCGCCCGCATCGCGTCCCTCGGTCAGTACCCGCGCCGCGGCGATGGACAGATCCAGAGCCAGGGTCGCGGTGAGATCGCGCCCGGCGACCCCTCGCACGCCGTCAGTACCAAACAGCCGAGCCACGTATCCTTCGCCCCTTACACATCTCATGGAGGTTCGACGACAGGGCCGTCGGGACGCGCATCGGCGTCCCACTCCCGCCCACCGCGTCCGTCGGACAGCGGTGGGCGACCCGGGGCCCGGCCCTGACGGCCCCGAATGGTGAACGTTCTCGGCGCGACGACGCGCGGGAACTCCCGTGTGAGTATCCCTGGACGACGCGCCCTTGGGGATACATTCACCGCAACGGAGCCGAGAAACAGCTATGGCCCGCCCTGGCCCCCGGGGACCAGGGGACAGGCGGGCCGTAGCGTGCGGCACCGACATGCACGGTGCTCGAGAGTCTCGACGGAGTGGTTACCGCTTGGAGAACTGCGGAGCCTTGCGGGCCTTCTTGAGACCGGCCTTCTTCCGCTCGACCTCGCGCGCGTCGCGGGTCAGGTAACCGGCCTTCTTCAGCGCCGGGCGGTTGTTCTCCGGGTCCAGCCCGGCCAGCGCACGGGCGATGCCGTGGCGCAGGGCGCCGGCCTGGCCGCTGGGGCCGCCGCCGTTCAGGCGGGCGAAGACGTCGTAGGAGTCTTCAAAGCCCAGGGCGACCAGCGGCTCCTTAATGACCTGCTGGTGGACCTTGTCCGGGAAGTAGTCCGCCAGCGGCTTGCCGTTGACCTTCCACTCGCCGGCACCCGGGGTGATACGGACTCGGGCGATGGCCTGCTTGCGGCGGCCGGTCCCGGCACCCGGGCCGGTGGCGGTGGGGACATAAGCCGCACCGGACGCCTCGGGCGTCTCGCTGGTGTACTCGCTCGGGAACTCGTCGGAGTTCTCGTCGAAGTCCTGGGTGGTGACGTCTTCGATACCGGTGGGCTCGACCACGGTTCTCCTCGTACTTCCTTCAGTCTCGCGAACGCCTAGGCGGGCTGGTCGATCTTGGTGATTTCGAACGGCACCGGCTTCTGGGCCTGGTGCGGGTGCTCCGGGCCGGCGTACACCTTGAGCTTCTTGGCCATCTGCCGACCAAGGGAGCCCTTCGGCAGCATGCCCTTGACAGCCTTCTCGATGGCCCGCTCAGGGCGCTTCTCGATCAGCTCGCTGTAGGCGACGGAACGCAGACCGCCGGGGTAACCGGAGTGCCGGTAGGCCCGCTTCTGCTCCAGCTTCTTACCGGTCAGCGCCACCTTGTCGGCGTTCACGATGATCACGAAGTCACCGGTGTCGACGTGGGGCGCGTAGTAGGTCTTGTGCTTGCCTCGGAGCAGCGTGGCGACGTGGCTGGCCAGCCGCCCGAGCACGACATCGCTGGCGTCGATGACGTGCCACTGACGCTGGACATCGCTGGGCTTAGGGCTGAATGTGCGCACGATCGTAAGCCTTCTCAGTCGGCGTGGTCCATCCCCGCGAGCGGAGATGGGGAACTCGTAATTAACTGGACCGGCCGCCTCAACGTGTCTGAGGGCCCGGCCGGCGATGAGTGTGCAGACGATGATGCGTGACCGGCGCCCATCCAACACAGATGTGGGAACCCACGGCAACTCAACGCACAACGACGGAGTATCTTACCGATCGAGTGCACCGCAAGTCAAAATGACCCATGATCATAACTCTGCACTGACATGGGCCGACAAGCACTGACACCACGATCCGTGATTACTCCACCTTCATTATGCCCTCCCTGGGGAGTGCTTTCGCCGGTTCCGGGCGCCACCGTACCCGCACGCCGCGTCGATCGGCCGCCGCAATGCCCACCGGCTGGGCGATCGGGGCCGCTCAGGCCGGGCGAACCGCGAAGAGTTGGGAGATTACCGCCATACTCCCACCACTCGTCCCGAACCGGACGCTAGAGTCGCGTGCGGAGCATCCGAGCATAGCGTGCCGGCAGTCCCGATCAGCGCCGCTGCCGCGCCGCTCGACCGACGTGGCCCCGGCTCTCGGACGGACCGCGCTCACCGTGCCCGGCTTCCCGTCCGCTCACGACGCCGGAGGGCACCTGATAGCGCGAGAGTCGCCCTACCACGGCTCTCGGCACCCACGACGGGTTATCCTCGGGCCGCACGCTCGATGCCCTACATCGGATGAGCCGCGAACGGATCCGTCGGCGCCTCGTCTTGGAACACAGCAGGTCACCCCGAAGTCGGGCGGCATCCGACCGCTGTGGTCCACGACTCCGCACGATCACGGGCCCGGACCCCGGACCGGCCGCGTCATCAACCCCCATGTGCCGCCCCAGGACAGTCTCCGGAGCCTCCCATCGCACCGCATCCGAACGAGCCAACCGACGGCCGCCCCGGCCCTGACGGCCGGCATCAGCGGCAGCACGCCGCCATGAACAACGGACCTGCTGAGGAGCCCGCGCAGACCCCGCGACCGCCGCAGCCGGGCCAGCCCCCGCGCAGCGGACCCGGCGGTGCCATGGGACCGCAGGAGCCCCTTCCGCCCTCCCCCGGATCACCCCAGCACGCCGGACCGCCCGCCTCGCAGCCGCGACACGCGGGTCCCCGACCGGGACCGGGCGCTCCCCAGGGAGCACCGGCGCCGGGCGCCCCCGGTCCGCAGCAGCCCCAACCGCACCCCGGACCTCAGCAGCCGCTCCCCCCGGCGCCCCCGCCCAACGGAGGCCGTCCGGGAGCGCAGCGCCCCGTGAACGGTCAGCCCCCGATGGGCGGCGCCACCGGCGGACAGCAGGCCCCCATGCCCGGCCCCCAGCAGCCGCCCGCGCCGGGCGTTCGCCCCGGCCCCCACCCGCCGACCGGCGGTCAGCCTCCGATGCAGCCGCCTCCCGGTTCGCCCCAGCAACCGCAGACCGGAGCACGGCCGCCGCAGCACCAGCCGGGACCGCAACAGCCCCCACAGCCACAACCGCACCGGGGCGCCCCGCAGGGCGCACCCGCGCCCCCGCCCGGACCTCCCCAGGCACAGCGCCCCGCGCTTCCACCCGCGGCCGAAGGTGCACCGCAGCGGCCCGGCCCGGCCGGGCCACCGCCCGCCCAAGGCGGCCCCAGCCCGCAACAACCACAGCAGCCGCAGCAGCCGCAGCAGCAACACCCTGGCCCGCAGGCGCCGCACGGCCTACCCTCGGGGCCGCCACAGCCGCCGCCTACCGGCGCGCCGACGGGTGGCCAACCCGGCATGGGCCGGCCGACCGGCGGCCAGCAGCCCCCGATGGGTGGCCCCACCATGGGCACCCCCACCGGTGGACAGCAGCCCATGGGCGGGCCCCAGCAGGTCCCGGGTGGCGGCGGTCCGCAGCGGCACGCCGCCGAACCGCAGCCCCAGCAGCCGCCCGCGAACAGCGGGCCGCACCAACCGCTGCAGGGACGTGTCCTGCAACCCGGCGCGCCCGCACCAGACGCGGACGCCGTCTCCGTTCCGGCGGAGGACCCCGTCTTCCCCCAGGACGCCGGTGCGGCCACGCAGAACATGAACGCCGTCGTCGACGACAACGCGACCCAGGCCATCCCGCCGGTCGACGACGACTTCGGCGGCCTGCCCATGTTCCGGGACGAGACCCGCAAGGGCGGCGCCACCTACGAGCGCACCGCTGAGATCGACCTGTCCGGCATGGACGTCGACGGCGACACCCCCAGCCGCGAGCGGGGCCGGCGCCGCGGCGGCACCAACGGCCGAAACAAGCAGGGCATCCTGCTGGGCGCGGGGTTCGTCGCTCTGCTCCTGATCGGCGGCGGGGGCGCGTTCCTCATCGCCAGCAACAGCGGGTCGGACGGGTCGGACACCGGCTCCACCGGCGGCGAGGCCGCCGCTCCCGAGGCGCCGGTCGCCCTCGAAACCGGCGCGCTCTTCCCGGAGGACATCGAGATCGAGGGCGTGAAGTTCGAACGGGTCATCACCGACGACACCGGCGACAAGTGCGAAACCGCGACCCACGGCGGCTACGGCGACGTCCTCAAGGACAACGACTGCCAGCAGCTCATCCGCGCCACCTACGTCGACGCGGACGCCACCCGCGCCATCACCACCGGTGTCGCCGCGCTTCCGTCCCCGGACAACGCGACAGCGGCCCAGGAGGCCCAGGACCTGGGCGCGACCACATGGTTCGCCGGTCTCAAGGGGAAGGACGACACCGGCACCGAACGCATGGGCTTCGCCGGCGGCCACGCCTCCGGCGCCCAGTGGGGCCCCTACCTGGTCTTCACCCTCGCCGCCAACAGCGACGGCCGCGCCCCCGAAGGCGACGACTCCGATCTGGCCGACCTGAGCGACGGCTTCACCAGCAACTCCCTGGAGTCCCTGGCCGAGAACGTCGACTGACACCACCCCCGAGCCGCACACCCGCCGGTGATCACTGGGTTCGTCCGCGCAAAACGGACAGAATCGGCGACTTCCGCCGTGATCACCGCGTGGTCGGCGGTGTGGTCGGGGGGTCTGCTGGGCGGCCTTGTCGGCGTTCATCCTGCCCGGTGTCCCGTGGTGAAAAGCGGCACCGAGGGCCGGTGGGGGTGGGGCGCCGTGGTCGTCCAGCGGCGTCGGGTGGGTGGCCCGGGGCGGGAAGACGCTCGCTGTAGGCCCGTTATGTCCGCGCCTGTGTTGATCTCGGGAAAGTGCGCCAAAAAACCGCTGGAATTTGGCGCACTTTGCCGAGATCAACGAATCCACCCTGCGCCAACCAGGACAAACAGGGCAAAGGGCCCGCCGCGCCGCACCACCGCGGCCCCCTTCCGCCGATGATCATGGGAATTTCTCTGACTCTGTCCGTTTTGCCGGAACAATTCCCATGATCATCGCGGGGAACTTGTGGCAAACCGGGCATACCCGGCGCCGGGTGATTCGCTATCCGGCTTTTGGGCCGTCCGCCCGCCCTCCCGGGAGCCGAGAGGCGCCCCCAGCCCCCTCCGCCGTCGCTGCCGCTTTTCACCACAGAGCGCCGGAAAGGGAACCACCAGACAAGGCCGCCCAGCAGACCCCCGGGACTCTCCCGATCCCTATCTAACCGGACAGGGTCCGCACTCTGCGGGTGGCGGTGGCGCGCGTGGCCAGGTCGGTGTCGGCGGGGTAGCGGATTTCCTCCAGGCTGAGGCCGTGGGGTGGGACGACGTGGACGGCCGAGTCGCGGACTCCGGCGTTGAGGACGGTTCGGGGCCATGACGTGTCGCGGCGGCCGTCGCCGACCGCGAGGACGGCGCCGACCAGGGCTCGGACCATGTTGTGGCAGAAGGCGTCGGCCTGGACGGTGCCCGCGTAGAGGTGCTCGTCCTCGCGCACCCACTCCAGGCGCAGCAGTTCGCGGATGGTCGTCGCGCCCTCGCGCTTGCGGCAGTAGGCGGCGAAGTCGTGTTCGCCGAGGAGCTCGGCCGCCGCCTGGTTCATGCGGTCCAGGTCGAGGGGGCGCTTGTGCCACAGGACGTCGTGGCGGCGCAGTGGGTCGACGCCGCCGGGGGCATCGCTGACCCGGTAGACGTAGCGGCGGTACAGCGGGGAGAAGCGGGCGTCGAAGCCCTCGGGAGCCGGGGCCACGGCGCGGACTCGGACGTCAGCGGGGAGGACCCCCGACAGGCGACGCAGCAGACGGTCACCCTCAGCGGCCCACAGATCCAC
The DNA here is from genome assembly GCF_002263495.1 of Nocardiopsis gilva YIM 90087. Taxonomy (NCBI): domain Bacteria; kingdom Bacillati; phylum Actinomycetota; class Actinomycetes; order Streptosporangiales; family Nocardiopsidaceae; genus Nocardiopsis; species Nocardiopsis gilva. The sequence goes on from NZ_CP022753.1 coordinate 5,762,164, forward strand.
AGGGACGTCCAGATGGGCCACCTGCCCACGTGCGTGCACGCCGGCGTCCGTCCGTCCGGCCACGGTCAACTGAACGCCGTCCAGACGCAGCACACGTGCCAGAGCGAACTGCAGTTCTCCCTGGACCGTTCGCCGTCCCGGCTGCTCGGCCCACCCGGAGAACTCGGTGCCGTCGTAGGCGATGTCCAGTCGCAGCCGGAGGAGCTCAGGCGTGCTCGTCGTGGGCGACGCCGGGTCGTGCATCTGTGGTCTCCAGGATCGTCGAGGTCGTGTGGGATCGCCGTCGTGCCGGTGGGGTGCGTGTCCCCAGGTACCCATGCCGCTGTGCTCCCCACCCGCGGCCCCGACGCACGAAGTGCCCGGCCCCCGGATCGGGGATCGGGCACTTCGTCGCGTAAGGCGATGCGTACGGCGCTCATGCCGACCGGGCCGGCATGAGGCCGATGACCGATGAAGCGCGAACGCTGAGCGTTCCTACTTCTCCTCGGTCGTCTCGTCGGCCTTGGTCTCGGCCTCGGCCGGAGCCTCGGTGGTCTCCTCGGCCTTGGCCTCGGTGGCCTGCTCCGCCGCCGGCGCGGCCGGGACGGTCGTGGCGGCCGGAGCGGACAGGGCCTCGACCAGCTCGATCACGGCCATCGGGGCGTTGTCGCCCTTGCGCGGACCGATCTTGGTGATCCGGGTGTACCCGCCGTTGCGGTTCTCGAAGCGCGGGCCGATCTCGGTGAACAGCTCGTGCACGACCGACTTGTCGCTGATCTTGGTCAGCACCTGGCGACGCGCGTGCAGGTCGCCGCGCTTGCCCAGGGTGATCAGCTTCTCAGCGTACGGGCGCAGCCGCTTGGCCTTGGCCTCGGTGGTCTTGATGCGGCCATGCTGGAACAGCGCGGTCGCCAGATTCGCCAGCATGAGCCGCTCGTGGGCCGGGCCGGCCCCCAGGCGAGGCCCCTTCGTTGGCGTGGGCATTGTGTCGTTCTCCTAGTGATGCGGTCCTCGACCAGGCACTCGGCCGTGGACCATTGGGCGACGTCTTCTAGTACTGCTCGGTCTCGACGAAGGACTGGTCATCGTCGTCGGAACCGTAGGAGTCGGCCGCGCTGCTGGGGTCGAATCCGGGCGGGGAGTCCTTGAGCGAGAGGCCCATGTCGATGAGCTTCTGCTTGACCTCTTCGATGGACTTCGCGCCGAAGTTCCTTATATCGAGAAGGTCCTGCTCGGAGCGTGCGACGAGCTCGCCGACGCTGTGGATGCCCTCGCGCTTGAGGCAGTTGTAGGAACGGACCGTGAGGTTGAGGTCCTCGATCGGCAGCGCCAGGTCGGCCGCCAGGGCGGCGTCCGTCGGCGACGGGCCCATGTCGATGCCTTCGGCGTCGACGTTGAGCTCACGGGCCAGACCGAACAGCTCGACCAGGGTCTTGCCGGCGCTCGCGACGGCGTCGCGCGGCCGGATGGCCGGCTTGGTCTCGATGTCGACGATCAGCCGGTCGAAGTCGGTGCGCTGCTCGACACGGGTGGCCTCGACCTTGTAGGTGACCCGCAGGACCGGCGAGTAGATCGAGTCGATCGGGATGCGCCCGATCTCCTGGCCCGGCTGCTTGTTCTGCGCGGCGGAGACGTAGCCGCGGCCGCGCTCGACCGTCAGCTCCATCTCCAGCTTGCCCTTGCTGTTGAGCGTCGCGATGTGCAGGTCGGGGTTGTGCACCTCGACACCCGCCGGCGGGGCGATGTCCGCGGCGGTGACGACACCCGGGCCCTGCTTGCGCAGGTACATCAGCACCGGCTCGTCGTGCTCGGAGCTCACGACGAGGCCCTTGAGGTTCAGGATGAGCTCGGTGACGTCTTCCTTGACACCGGGAACGGTGGTGAACTCGTGCTCCACGCCCTCGATGCGGATGCTGGTGACAGCGGCACCGGGGATGGACGAGAGCAGGGTCCGCCGGATCGAGTTCCCGATCGTGTAGCCGAAGCCCGGCTCCAGGGGTTCGATGACGAACTTGGAGCGGTACTCCGCGAGCGACTCCTCGGAGAGCGTCGGACGCTGAGCGATCAACATGGTCCGTGATTCCTTTCCCACGGCCGCCCGCTATATGACGGCCACTGGACGGCTCCGCGAACGCGAAGCCCTGATTACCTCTTACCCGGATCTCCGGGTTACCCCGCCTCGCGGGCCCCAAGGAAAGGACCCGCGAGGACAACGCGGTCGACGGGCGGGTCAGACCCGGCGGCGCTTCGGCGGACGGCAGCCGTTGTGCGGAACCGGCGTCACGTCCTGGATCGAGCCCACCTCCAGGCCGGTGGCCTGCAGCGAGCGGATCGCGGTCTCACGGCCGGAGCCGGGGCCCTTCACGAAGACGTCCACCTTGCGCACCCCGTGCTCCTGGGCGCGGCGCGCGGCGGCCTCGGCGGCCATCTGCGCGGCGAAGGGGGTGGACTTACGCGAGCCCTTGAAGCCGACCTGTCCGGAGCTCGCCCACGAGATCACCGCACCCGTCGGGTCGGTGATGCTCACGATCGTGTTGTTGAACGTGCTCTTGATGTGAGCGTGCCCGTGGACAATGTTCTTCTTTTCCTTGCGACGCACCTTACGCGCGGCGCCCTGCTGACGGCCCTTAGGCGGCATACCTGACTACTCCCAAGATCATCGGTCCGTTGGCGTTTCCGGACTCGAAGCTGTTGGCTTACGTCCGGACGGACTACTTCTTACCGGCCTTCTTCTTGCCGGCCACGGTCTTCTTCTTGCCCTTGCGGGTACGCGCGTTGGTCTGCGTCCGCTGGCCGTGGACCGGCAGGCCGCGACGGTGCCGGATGCCCTGGTAGCAGGCGATCTCCATCTTGCGCCGAATGTCGGCCTGGACCTCACGGCGGAGGTCACCTTCGACCTTGTAGTTGGCGTCGATGTAGTCGCGAATCTTCACCAGCTGGTCTTCGGTGAGCTGGTGGACGCGGGTGTTCGGGTCGACGCCCGTGTTCTTCAGAGTCTCGATAGAGCGGGTGCGCCCGACCCCGAAAACATAAGTGAGAGCGACCTCCACCCGCTTGTCGCGGGGGATGTCAACGCCGGCAACGCGTGCCATGTGGGCGAACTCCTTCGTACTAGTGCGGAGGTCTTTCCCGTTCCCCAACCCTCTCGTCGCCCAATCGACGAGGCCCCGGCCTCCGACCGGGGGTTATCTCCCGCCGCGATCGTTCGCGGATCCGAGGAGATGGAACGAGACTTCTACAGCTTCTTCTTCGCCGCCGAGGCGCGGACGTCCAACGCCCACGTGGCGGACGAGCCTGTCAAGAAGCGGCCGTCAGCCCTGACGCTGCTTGTGGCGCGGGTCCGAGCAAATGACCATGATCCGGCCGTTGCGGCGGATGACACGGCACTTCGCGCAGATCTTCTTGACGCTCGGCTTGACCTTCATGGTGTCTCCGAACTCATGCCATCACGCTACGCCGTCTCCCTCGGGGAAGGCGGCCGACGCGCGAGGGCCTACTTGTAGCGGTAAACGATGCGCCCGCGCGTGAGGTCGTACGGGCTCAGCTCCACAACGACGCGGTCGTCGGGGAGGATACGGATGTAGTGCATCCGCATCTTGCCGCTGATGTGGGCAAGCACCTTGTGCCCGTTGTCGAGCTCCACTCGGAACATAGCGTTGGGCAGGGACTCGATAACGGAGCCCTCGATCTCGATGGCGCCGTCTTTCTTAGCCATATCCTCCACGCTTCGGAATCAGCCCCGTGGCCGCGGGGAACACGAGGCAGGGCCGTTGGCGGCCCGGTACCAATTGCTGAATCGAACACTGAGAAATCAGGTCAACTGCGTCAGCATACGTCGAGGAACCGAGCGGATGCGATTTCAGGCAGCCTGACCCAACAGCCCGAGTGTGGGCATAGCCAGTCTAGCGTGCTCGGGCGAGTGGTCTCGACACTAGGCACGTGACGTGCCGCGGAACGGCGATACCGTCCCGCTGCGTCGGCGGTGCCGGCGTTTCCTCCGGTGTCCGCCGCCCCTGTCTACCGCCCGCAGGCGGTCAGTCGTCCTCCGCCCGGTCGGACCCCGTCTTGGTGAAGAACAACGCGAGGGTGATCAGCAGCATGATCATCCCCCACGGCACGAGCACCCACAGGAACCACGGATAGCCGTCGGTGGTGCCGGTGAGGAACAGGATCGACCAGATCGAGAAGCAGACGGTGTTGACCCCGGCCCACAGCCCCCAGGGAATCAGCAGTGCCGGATCCTTCAGCAGGTCGCTCGTCTGCGGAGAGCGCTCGTCCCCCGCACTCTCGGTGCGTCGCGCCTCCCGCACCGCCTGCCCCTCGGTGGCGCGGCGCTTCTCCGTGAGGTCGCGCTCCGGCAGGTCGCGGGTGAGGGGGTCGAGTTCACCGACGGTCCGCGCCTTGTAGGCGCTCTCGAGCCGGGCGCTGAACTCGTCGTTGTCCAACCGCCCCTGGGCGAAGTGCTCCTGCAGGAGCTTGGCCACGCGATCGCGATCGGTGTCGGAAGCCCTGATCTCCGGCGCTGACTCGGACACCACTCACACCATCCTCGATGACTGACCGGGGCCGGATGACCACGCGGCCCATCCTAGCGACCGGACCGGTGCCCCTCCATCCCGATCATCAGAAGCCTGGGTCCACAAAGCCCATTTCGGCCATCTTCGCCCGGTTCTCCTCGCGAGCGGTGAGGACAAGGGGGCCATCGGCGGTGATCGCGACCGAGTGCTCGAAGTGGGCCGAGCGCTCGCCGTCGCGGGTGACGACGGTCCAGCCGTCCTCCAGCTGCACGACGTGCCGGGTGCCCCGGTTGGTCATCGGCTCGATGGCCAGGCACATGCCCTCGGCCAGCCGCATGCCCTTGCCCGGCCGCCCGTGGTTCAGCACGTGCGGTTCCATGTGCATCTCGGTCCCGATGCCGTGCCCGCCGTACTCCTGCACGTTGCCGTACCCGCCCTGGGACTGGATGTAGGAGTCGACGGCGTGTCCGATGTCACCGAGCCGCTTGCCGGGACGCAGCTGGGCGATGCCCTGCCACATGGACTCCTCGCAGACCTCCAGCATCCGCTGGTCGGCCGCACTGATCTCCCCCACCGCGACCGTGATCGCGGAGTCGCCGTGCCACCCGTCGAGGATGGCACCGCAGTCGATGGAGATGATGTCCCCGGCCTCCAGCACCTTGGTGTCGCGCGGGATGCCGTGCACGACCTCCTCGTTCACCGAGGCGCAGATCGACCCCGGAAAGCCGTGGTAGCCCTTGAAGGAGGGCACCGCCCCGGAGTCGCGGATGCTGCGCTCCGCGATCGCGTCGAGGTCCAGCGTGGTCATGCCGGGTTCGACGGAGGAGCGCAGCAGGTCGAGCGTGCGGGACACGACCTGGCCCGCCGCCCGCATCTTCGTGATCTCACCCGCGCTCTTGAGCTGGATCGCGGGTTCTGCTTTGCGGAACATCAGCCCTTGGCCCTCAGCGCTTCCTTGGCCCGGGCGGTGACGTCCTCGACCGCGCCGGTCGCCTGGATCGACACCAGGAGGCCACCGCCCTCGTAGAACGAGACCAGCGGCGCGGTCTGCTCCCGGTAGACCTCCAGGCGGTGCCGGATGGTCTCCTCCTGGTCGTCGTCGCGCTGGAACAGCTCACCGCCGCAGAGGTCGCACACGCCCTCCTGCTTCGGCGGGTCGTACAGCACGTGCTGCACGTGCCCGCAGTTGCGGCAGGAACGGCGGCCCGACAGCCGCTTGACGACCTCTTCCTCGTCGACCTTGAGCTCGAGCACCGCGTCGAGGCGCTCGTCCATGTCGTCGAGGATCTTGTTCAGGGTCTCCGCCTGGGCGACATTGCGCGGGAACCCGTCCAGCAGAAAGCCGCCCTGGGCGTCCTCCTGGCCGAGACGGTCGCGGACCATCGCGTTGGTGACCTCGTCGGGAACCAGGTCGCCCCGGTCCATGTAGGCCTTGGCCTGCTTACCAAGCTCGGTGCCGCCGCTCACGTTGGCACGGAAGATGTCGCCGGTGGACACCTTCGGAATCGACAATTCTGACGCCAGGATCTGGGCCTGGGTGCCCTTACCGGCACCCGGCGGTCCCACCAATACGGCACGCACTATCGCAGAAAACCTTCGTAGTTCCTCTGCTGGAGGTGACTCTCGATCTGTTTCACCGTGTCCAGCCCGACACCGACCATGATCAGGATGCTCGTACCGCCGAAGGGGAAGTTCTGTGTGGCACCGGAGGCACCCATCGCGATCATCGGCAGCAGAGCGATCAGCCCGAGGTACAGCGACCCGGGCGTCGTGAGCCGCGTGAGTACGTAGTCGAGGTACTCCGCGGTCGGACGCCCCGGACGGATACCCGGGATGAACCCACCGTACTTCTTCATGTTGTCGGCCACTTCAGTGGGGTTGAAGGTAATGGCCACGTAGAAGAAGGCGAAGCCAACGATCAGTACGAAGAATGTGGCCATGTAGACCGGATGGCTGCCGCTGACGAAGTACTCGGAGAGGAACCTCACAACGACGTTGTCCGACTCCTGACCCATCAGGCCGATGGCCAGCTGGGGCAGGTACAGCAGCGAGGAGGCGAAGATGACCGGGATGATGCCGGCCTGGTTCACCTTCAGCGGGATGTAGGTGGAGCTGCCGCCGTACATCCGGCGCCCGACCATCCGCTTGGCGTACTGCACCGGGATGCGGCGCTGGGCCTGCTCGATGAAGACCACGCCCGCGATCAGCACGATGCCGGCGATGACGATCAGCGCGAAGATCCAGGCCTCCTGCTCCTGGAAGATCGTCATGATGGCGGAGGGGAAGGTCGCGATGACCTGGGTGAAGATCAGCAGCGACATGCCGTTGCCGACACCGCGCTCGGTGATCAGCTCACCGAACCACATGATGATGCCGGTTCCGGCGGTCATCACGAAGACGATGGTGACCAGGGTGAGCAGGTCCTGGTTGGGCATGTAGGAGCTCACCGGGATCTGCTGCTGGAAGAGCTGCCCGGTACGCGCCATCGCGATGATGCTGGTGGACTGCAGGATCGCCAGAGCCAGCGTCAGATACCGCGTGTACTGCGTGATCTTGGTCTGCCCGGCCTGGCCCTCCTTCTTCAGCGCCTCCAGCCGTGGAATGACCACCGTGAGCAGGTTGATGATGATGCTCGCGGTGATATAGGGCATGATGCCCAGCGCGAACACCGCCAGCTGCAGCAACGCGCCACCGCTGAACAGGTTGATCAGCGCGTACACGCCAGCGGCGTCCGTCTGCTGGACGGCCTCGAGCTGGTCTCTGATCGCCGCCGAGTTGATGCCCGGAGCCGGGATCACCGATCCAAGGCGGAAGATGGTCAGGATGAACAGTGTGAACAGCAGCTTGTTACGCAGGTCAGGCGTGCGGAACGCACGGACGAACGCACCTAGCACGTCTCCTCCTGCGAGGCTTCGGCGGCGGAACCGGTTCGAGACATCGCGGCCGATCCTGAATCGTCGTAGAGCGTCAGCCCCGAGCGTCTGCCCGGAACTCGGAATTCCTCGTTGAAATCGGTTGAGCAGTAGCGATCCACGCCATTTCGATCTCCGCGGTGTTCACGCGAGAAGATCTTCCACAGCATGGACCGCAAGCAATGCAATAGGGAACTGTAACAGTCATCGCACGGTCAGGCGGGATCGGGATGCTAACGATCGGCCGTGGCCGATCGTTCCGAACCCCCGTGGCGATCAGCACAACACCCGCACATCACCGGGCAAATCCCCCGGAATACGAGCGAGGGCGCCCGCCGGTCCCATCGGGTGGGATGGCGGACGCCCTTTCGCACGCACGTGGGAATGATCCCTACACCTCGGTGACGGTGCCACCGGCGGCGGTGATCTTCTCCTTGGCGGACGTGGAGAACGCGTTGGCGCTCACCTGAACGGCCACCGAGATCTCCCCGGTGCCCAGCACCTTGACGAGCTGGTTCTTGCGAACCGCGCCCTTGGCGACCAGGCTGTCGATGGTGACCTCGCCACCCTCCGGGTACAGCTCGCTCAGCTTGTCCAGGTTGACGACCTGGTAGGTCTTCTTGAACCTGGCGTTGCTGAAGCCCTTGATCTTCGGCACCCGGCGGATGAGGGGCATCTGGCCACCCTCGAAGCCGACCGGGACGGTGGAACGAGCCTTCGTGCCCTTGGTACCACGACCGGCCGTCTTGCCCTTGGACGCCTCGCCACGACCCTTGCGGATCTTGGCCTTGTTGGAGCCCGGAGCCGGACGGAGGTGGTGAAGCTTGAGCAGCTCGCCGGAGTCACTCATTCGCTGACCTCCTCGACAGAGATGAGGTGCGCAACGACGTTGATCTGCCCGCGAACCTCGGGACGGTCCTCACGGATAACGGACTTGCCGATCCGGCCCAGACCGAGCGAGCGCAGGCTGTCGCGCTGCTTCTGCTTGCCGCCGATCTTCGAGCGGACCTGCGTGATCTTCAACTTCGCCATGTCTAGGCCCCCGCCTTCGCTTCCGCACGGGCGCGCAGCATGGCGGCCGGAGCGACGTCCTCGATGGGCAGACCGCGGCGGGCCGCGATCTCCTCGGGACGGCTCAGGTCCTTCAGAGCCGCGACCGTGGCGTGGACGATGTTCAGCGGGTTCGACGAGCCGAGCGACTTGCTCAGGACGTCGTGGATGCCGGCGCACTCCAGCACCGCGCGGACCGGGCCACCGGCGATAACACCGGTACCGGGGGCCGCCGGACGCAGGAGGACGACGCCGGCGGCGTCCTCGCCCTGGACCCGGTGCGTGATCGTGCCGGCGATGCGCGGGACGCGGAAGAAGTTCTTCTTCGCCTCCTCGACACCCTTGGCGATGGCAGCCGGAACTTCCTTCGCCTTGCCGTAACCCACACCGACCATGCCGTTGCCGTCGCCGACGACCACCAGGGCGGTGAAGCTGAAGCGCCGACCACCCTTGACGACCTTGGCGACCCGGTTGATGGTCACAACTTTTTCGATGTAGGAGACACCCTTGTCTGCGGCGCCGCCGCGGCGATCGTCACGGCGGTCACGCCGCTCGCCACCGGCGCCGCGCCGCGGAGCTGCAGCCATCAGTGGTTCCTCTTCCCGTCGTTGTTTCCGAGCTGAGAGTTCATCACCTTAGAACTCCAGCCCGCCGGAACGCGCGCTGTCGGCCAGCGCCGCGATCCTGCCCGTGTACTGGTTGCCGCCGCGGTCGAAGACGACCGCGGAGATGCCGGCCTCCTTGGCGCGCTGCGCGATGAGCTCGCCGACCTTCTGCGACTTCTCGGTCTTCTTGCCCTCGACCGAGCGGATGCTCGGGTCCATCGTGGAGGCGGACACCAGGGTGTGGCCCACGGTGTCGTCCACGATCTGCGCGATCATGTGCTTCGAGGAGCGGGTCACGACCAGGCGCGGACGCGCCGACGTGCCCGTGACCTTCTTGCGGATCCGCAGGTGCCGCCGCGCACGGGACGCCGCACGCTTGCTCGTGCCCTTGCGCACCAGCGTCATTGCCTTGCCCATGCTTACTTGCCCGCCTTTCCGGCCTTGCGGCGGATGTGCTCACCCTTGTACCGCACGCCCTTGGCCTTGTACGGGTCAGGCTTGCGCAGGCTGCGGATGTTGGCAGCGACCTGGCCCACAAGCTGCTTGTCAATACCGTCGACGTGCAGCAGGGTCGGCTTCTCCACGCGGAAGCTGATGCCTTCCGGCGGCTCCACAACGACGGGGTGGCTGTAGCCCAGCGAGAACTCCAGGTTGGAGCCCTTGGCCTGGACGCGGTAACCGACGCCGTGGATCTCCAGCGTCTTGGTGAACCCCTGGGACACGCCCTCGATGAGGTTCGCGATCAGCGCACGGGTCAGGCCGTGCAGCGACCGGTTCTCGGGCTTGTCGTCGGGACGCACCACCGTGATCGTGCCGTCTTCCTGCGAGACGGTGATCGGAGCGGCGATAGTGTGCGACAGTTCGCCCTTCGGCCCCTTGACTTTGACGTCTTGCCCGTCAATCGTGACTTCGACGCCCTTCGGGACCGAGATCGGCAGTCGACCGATTCGCGACATGCTGAAATCTCTCCCTTTACCAGACGTAGGCGAGGACTTCGCCGCCCACGCCACGCTTCTTGGCCTGCTTGTCCGTCATCAGGCCACCGGACGTCGAAATGATGGCAACGCCGAGGCCACCCAGGACACGCGGAAGGTTCTCCTTCTTCGCGTAGACCCGCAGGCCCGGCTTGGAAACCCGGCGCACGCCGGCGATCGAACGCTCACGGGTGGGCCCGTACTTCAGGTCCACCACGAGGTTCTGGCCAACGGGGGCTTCCTCGGTACGCCAGCCCTGGACGTACCCCTCCTGCTGGAGGATCTCGGCGATGTGCGCCTTGATCTTGGAATACGGCATTGACACACTCTCGTGGTACGCCGAATTCGCGTTACGCAGACGCGTAAGCATGTCTGCGATCGGGTCGGTCATCGTCATGGCCGATAGGCCCTTCCTCACCGCGGTTTCCCCAAGGACAGTACTGTCCAGTGCAGCCTGTTCCCGCGCACTCATGAGCGCGCGGGTTCCTCTAGGACCTACGGCGTGGTCGTGGGCACCGTGCCGCCGGAGCGGTCACCGTGCCCTGTCGGTTCATTCCTTATGAGCTACCGCGCCCGGCCGCGGACGCCGTCTCGACGGCGGCGGCTCAGGCCCGGTCGTCCTCGCGGTGGTAATGACGGAGTCCTACCATCCGCTTCGTATGAGGCCCGGTTCTTCACCGGGCGGGTCCCCGGGCCGACCCTCGGGTCGGCCCGGTGGGGACTACCAGCTCGACTTGCTGATGCCCGGGAGCTCGCCCCGGTGCGCCATCTCGCGGAAGCAGATACGGCACAGGCCGAACTTCCGGAAGACGGCACGCGGGCGGCCGCACCGCGAGCAACGAGTATACGCGCGGACAGCGAACTTCTGCTTCCGGTTCGCCTTGGCGATCAACGCCTTCTTAGCCATCCCAGATCCCCCTAGGCTTCCTTGAAGGGGAACCCGAGCTGCTTGAGCAGGCTGCGCCCCTCTTCGTTGTTGGTCGCCGTGGTGACGACAGTGATGTCCATCCCACGCTGGCGGTCGACCTTGTCCGGGTCGACCTCGTGGAACATGACCTGCTCGGTCAGCCCGAAGGTGTAGTTGCCGCGGCCGTCGAACTGCTTCGGGGAGAGCCCGCGGAAGTCCCGGATCCGGGGAAGCGCCAGGCTCAGCAGCCGGTCGAGGAACTCCCACATGCGGTCGCCGCGCAGCGTGACGCTGGCGCCGATCGGCATGCCCTCGCGCAGCTTGAACTGCGCGATCGAGTTCTTCGCACGGTTGACCTTGGGCTTCTGCCCGGTGATCGCCGTGAGGTCGGTGATCGCGCCCTGGATCAGCTTCGCGTCGCGAGCGGCCTCACCGACACCCATGTTGACCACGATCTTCGTCAGACCGGGGACCTGCATGATGTTGCCGATGCCGAACTCTTCGCGAAGAGAAGGGACGATCTCCGAGCGGTACTTCTCCTTGAGGCGGGGCATCGCCGGGGCGGCGGTGCCTGCGCTCGCCGTCTCATTGGTGACCGTCATCAGATGTCCTTACCGGTACGGCGGGAGATCCGAACCTTCGTGCCGTCGTCCTCGAAGCGGTACCCGACGCGGGTGGCCTTGCCGTCCTCCGCGAGCGCAACGTTGCTCACGTGGATCGGCGCCTCCTTCGTCACGACCTCGCCCTGCTGGCCGGCCGCCGGGTTCGCCTTCTTGTGCTTCTTAATGAGGTTCACGCCCTCGACGACGACACGCTGCTCCTTGGGAAGAGCCTTGACGACCTTCCCGGTGGCACCCTTGTCCTTGCCGGCGATGACGATGACCTCGTCGCCAGATTTGATCTTCATCGCCTAGAGCACCTCCGGCGCCAGCGAAATGATGCGCATGAACTTCTTGTCCCGCAGCTCACGGCCGACCGGGCCGAAGATGCGAGTACCTCGCGGGTCCCCACCGTCCTTGATGAGGACGGCGGCGTTCTCATCGAAGCGGATGTAGGAGCCGTCGGGCCGGCGGCGCTCCTTGGAGGTACGCACGATAACGGCCTTGACGACATCGCCCTTCTTCACGCCGGCGCCGGGAAGGGCGTCCTTCACCGTCGCGACGATGGTGTCGCCGATGCCCGCGTAGCGCCGACCCGAGCCACCGAGGACACGGATGGTCAAGATCTCCTTGGCCCCCGTGTTGTCGGCGACCTTGAGTCGCGACTCCTGCTGAATCACGTCTGCTCCTGATATTGGCAGGCGGGTTCCGACCCGCACTGCTAGGTGGTCTCACCCCTTGGGCGGCCGATCTCCACGAACCGGCCGCCGAGGCAGGGGTTTACTTGGCCTTCTCCAGGATCTCCACGACGCGCCAGCGCTTGGTCGCGGACAGCGGGCGGGTCTCCATCAAGCGGACCCGGTCACCGATGCCGCAGGAGCTCGCCTCGTCGTGGGCCTTGTACTTGGTGGTGCGGCGGATGATCTTGCCGTACAGCGCGTGGCTGACCCGGTCCTCGACCTCGACGACCACGGTCTTCTGCATCTTGTCGCTGACGACGTAGCCCTCGCGCACCTTGCGGTAGTTGCGCTCGGAGCCCGTCGCGCTCACCTTCTCGGAGTTCTCGCTCATTCGGCTGCTTCCTTCGTCTTCTCAGCCGACTCACCGGCCAGCGGCACAATGCCGAGCTCGTGCTCCCGCATGACCGTGTAGATCCGAGCGATCTCACGCTTCACGGTGCGCAGCCGCCCGTGGTTGTCCAGCTGCCCGGTGGCGGCCTGGAAGCGGAGGTTGAACAGCTCTTCCTTCGCCTCCTTGAGCTTGGCGGCCAGGTCCTCCTGGGACTGGGTCCGAAGCTCCTGGGCGGTCAGGGACTTCGCCATCACGCCTCCACTTCGCGCTTCACGAACTTGCACTTCATCGGGAGCTTGTGCATCGCCCGACGCATGGCCTCCTTGGCCACGTCTTCCGGCACACCCGACAGCTCGAACATCACGCGCCCGGGCTTCACCGGGGCCACCCACCACTCGGGGGAGCCCTTACCGGAACCCATGCGGGTCTCGGCCGGCTTCTTCGTGAGCGGGCGGTCCGGGAAGATGTTGATCCAGACCTTGCCGCCACGCTTGATGTGACGCGTCATGGCGATACGAGCGGACTCGATCTGCCGGTTGGTGACGTAGGCGGCCTCCAGTGCCTGGATGCCGTACTCACCGAAGTGAACCTGCGTCCCACCCTTGGCGCGACCCTTGAGGTCCGGGTGGTGCTGCTTGCGGTACTTGACCTTGCGGGGAATGAGCATCGGTCAGCTCCCCTCGTTCCCGGACTTCTCGGCCGTGCCGGCGGCCGACTCCGCGGACGCGCCGGACTTGGCCTCGGCCTGCTGGCCCTGGCCGCCCTGCTGACCGCCACGACGACGACGCTGCGGACGCTCACGGCGCTGACCGCCGCCGCCACCGCCGCCCGGCGTGCGCTGCGCGGCCTGAGCCGCTTCGCGCTCGGCCCGGGTGGCCGGGGCGTCGCCCTTGTAGATCCACACCTTCACACCGATGCGGCCGAACGTCGTACGGGCCTCGAAGAAGCCGTAGTCGATGTCGGCGCGCAGCGTGTGCAGCGGCACGCGGCCCTCGCGGTAGAACTCCGAACGCGACATCTCGGCGCCGCCCAGACGGCCACCGCACTGGATGCGGATGCCCTTGGCGCCGCCCTTCATCGCGGTCTGGATCGCCTTACGCATGGCACGGCGGAACGCGACTCGGCTGGACAGCTGCTCCGCGACACCCTGAGCGACGAGCTGAGCGTCGGTCTCGGGGTTCTTGACCTCGAAGACGTTCAGCTGGACCTGCTTCTTGGTCAGCTTCTCAAGGTCGGCACGGATGCGGTCGGCCTCCGAACCGCGGCGGCCGATGACGATGCCCGGCCGGGCGGTGTAGACGTCGACGCGGACACGGTCACGGGTGCGCTCGATCTCGACCTTGGAGATCCCGGCACGCTCCATGCCGCGGGTCAGCATCCGGCGGATGGCCACGTCTTCCTTGACGTAGTCCTTGTACAGCTTGTCGGCGTACCACCGGCTCTTGAAGTCGGTGGTGATACCGAGTCGGAACCCGTGCGGGTTGACCTTCTGCCCCACTATCGGGTCCTTTCCTTCGTCTTCGACGAGGCGCCGGCGCTGTCGCGCGGCTCAACGACCACGGTGATGTGGCTCGTCCGCTTGGTGACCCGGAAGGCGCGGCCGAAGCCCCGCGGCCGGATGCGCTTCAGGGTCGGACCCTCGTCCACCCAGGCGCGCCCGACAACCAGCGTCTCGCGGTCCAGCTTGTCGTTGTGCTCGGCGTTGGCGATGGCGCTCGCGAGCACCTTGCCCACAGGTTCGCTTGCCGCCTGGGGCGCGAACTTGAGCACCGCCACTGCCTCGTCAGCGGGCAACCCGCGAATAAGGTCCACCACCCGGCGGGCCTTTCGGGGCGTAACACGGACGAACCGTGCCTGTGCCCTCGTTCCCATCGCTTTTCCCTCGCTCACGGAAATCACCCCCACGCACCGCTTTCTCTACTGGGCACTGTGGGGTATATGGCTCTTACTCCTACTGCAACCGCTAACGACGGCTGCGGCGGTCTTCCTTGACGTGGCTCCGGAAAGTGCGCGTGGGAGCGAACTCGCCGAGCTTGTGGCCGACCATCGACTCGGACACGAACACGGGAATGTGCTTGCGACCGTCGTGGACGGCGATGGTGTGCCCGATCATCTCGGGGACGATCATGGAACGCCGGGACCACGTCTTGATGACGTTCTTGGTGCCCTTCTCGTTCTGGACCTCCACCTTGTTGATCAGGTGGTGGTCGACGAAGGGACCCTTCTTAAGGCTACGTGGCATCAGACGTGCTCCTTACCGCTTCTTCTTGCTACGCCGACGCACGATGAGCCGGTCACTGGCCTTGTTCTTCGCCCGGGTCCGGCCTTCCTTCTTGCCCCACGGGCTGACCGGGTGGCGGCCACCGGAGCTCTTGCCCTCACCACCACCGTGCGGGTGGTCGATCGGGTTCATGACCACACCGCGGACGGTCGGGCGCTTGCCCTTCCACCGCGAGCGGCCGGCCTTGCCCCAGTTGATGTTGGACTGCTCGGCGTTGCCGACCTGTCCCACCGTGGCCCGGCAGGTGACCTCGACCTGGCGCATCTCACCGGACGGCATACGCAGCGTGGCGTAGGCGCCCTCCTTGGCGAGCAGCTGGATCTGCGTGCCGGCGGACCGGCCCAGCTTGGCACCGCCACCCGGCTTCAGCTCGACCGCGTGCACGAACGTACCCGTGGGGATGTTGCGCAGCGGCAGGCAGTTGCCCGGCTTGATGTCCGAGGTGGGGCCGTTCTCGACCTTGTCACCCTGCTTCAGGCCGGCCGGGGCGAGGATGTAGCGCTTCTCGCCGTCGACGTAGTGGAGCAGGGCGATGCGCGCGGTGCGGTTCGGGTCGTACTCGATGTGAGCGACCTTGGCCGGGACACCGTCCTTGTCGTGGCGACGGAAGTCGATGACGCGGTAGGCGCGCTTGTGTCCGCCACCCTGGTGGCGAGCGGTGATCCGGCCGTGGCCGTTTCGCCCGCCCTTGGAGTGAAGCGGACGCACCAGGGACTTCTCCGGCTCCGAGCGCGTAATCTCGACGAAGTCGCTCACGCTGGAACCGCGACGACCCGGTGTCGTCGGCTTGTACTTACGAATGCCCATCTTCTTCGTGCATTCCTTTGCGTGTTACTTGTGCTGAAGCGGTCAGGCGGACCTGATCAGACGCCGAAGATGTCGATCCGGTCGCCCTCGCGCAGGCTCACGACCGCGCGCTTGGTGTCGGGACGCTTCCCGTAACCGAACCGCGTGCGCTTCCGCTTGCCCTGACGGTTGATCGTGTTCACGGCGGTGACCTTCACGTCGAAGATCTTCTCCACCGCGATCTTGATCTGCGTCTTGTTGGCGTCAGGCCGGACCAGGAACGTGTACTGGTTCTGGTCCATCAGGCCGTAGCTCTTCTCGGAAATCACCGGCTCGACGATGATGTCCCGAGGGTCGGGGATCCTCACTGGTCGTCCTCCTGAGACGTCGCTGCCTTCGCGGCACCGGACGCGTGAGCCAGGAACTCCTCGTAGCCGGCCTCGGTGAAGACGACGTCGTCCGAGTAGAGGACGTCGTAGGTGTTCACCTGGTCGGCGTCGAGGATGTGCACCTCGCGCAGGTTCCCCAGCGCCAGACGGTTGTGCTCGTCCTCGTGGGCCAGGACCACCAGCACCTTGTCGGAGTCGGTGAGCTGGCGCAGCGCCTTCAGAGCGGTCTGGGTGCGCTTGGTGGTGACGTCGGCAGCGACGAAGTCGCTGATGACGTGCACGCGCCCGTTGCGCGCCCGGTCGGAGAGGGCGCCGCGGACGGCGGCGGCCTTCATCTTCTTAGGCGTGCGCTGGGCGTAGTCCCGCGGCTGCGGCCCGTGGACCGTGCCACCGCCGGTGTACTGCGGAGCCCGGATGGAGCCCTGGCGGGCCCGGCCGGTGCCCTTCTGGCGGTAGGGCTTCTTGCCACCGCCGCGGACGGCGCCGCGGGTCTTGGTGGCGTGGGTTCCCTGGCGCCCGGCGGCCATCTGCGCGTTCACGACCTGGTGCATCAGCGAGATGTTCGCCTGCTGGTCGAAGATCGCCTCAGGGAGCTCGATGCTCCGGCCGGCCGCGCCGTCGGGGCTCTTGACCTCGATCGTCGCCATGTCTTACTTGTCCCCCTTCGCGGCGGTACGGACGAGCACCAGCCCGCCGTTGGGGCCGGGAACCGCACCCTTGACCAGGATGAGGCCCTTCTCCGCGTCCACCGACTGCACGGTCAGGCTCTGCACGGTCTTGCGCACGTTGCCCATGCGCCCGGCCATCCGCAGGCCCTTGAACACGCGGCCGGGCGTGGCGCAGCCGCCGATGGAGCCCGGCGAGCGGTGCTTGCGTTGGGTGCCGTGCGTCGCGCTCAGGCCGTGGAAGCCGTGGCGCTTCATGACACCGGCGAAGCCCTTGCCCTTGGTCTTGCCCGTGATGTCGACCTTCTGGCCGACCTCGAAGGCGTCGGCGGTGACCTCCTGGCCGAGCTGGTACTCGGTGGCGTCGGAGGTGCGCACCTCGACGTAGTGGCGTCGCGGGGTGAGCTCGTGCTTGCGCAGGTAGTCGCCGAGCGGCTTGTTCACCTTGCGCGGGTTGATCTTCCCGAAGCCGAGCTGGACGGCGGAGTAACCGTCGGTCTCCGGGGTACGGACGCGCGTCACGACGCACGGACCGGCCTTCACAACGGTGACGGGCACGATCTTGCCCGACTCGTCGAAGACCTGGGTCATGCCGAGCTTCTCGCCCAGAACTCCCTTGATCTGCTTGGTGGCCATGTCTGTGCGTCCCTTAAAGCTTGATCTCGATGTCGACGCCGGCCGGAAGGTCGAGCCGCATGAGCGAGTCGACGGTCTTCGGCGTCGGGTCGATGATGTCGATCAGCCGCTTGTGCGTGCGCATCTCGAAGTGCTCGCGCGAGTCCTTGTACTTGTGCGGCGAGCGGATGACACAGTAAACGTTCTTCTCCGTCGGCAACGGCACCGGGCCAGCGACGCTCGCGCCAGTCCGCGTCACGGTCTCGACGATCTTTCGAGCCGAGCTGTCGATGACCTCGTGGTCATAGGCCTTGAGCCGAATGCGGATCTTTTGTCCCGCCATGGTGGCCTTTTCGTCCTTCGCTTAGTGTCCGTAGAGGCGCGGTGCCAGTTGACCGGCCCTGTGCCCTGCAGAGGCTGCCCTTTAATTACTGAGGCTCTATTCACCTGAGAAACTGCTACAGGGCTGTCCCCTGGAGGTGCATCACCGCTACAGAGCCCGATGACGTCGTTCATGGTGTGGCGGCCGGGTCCGGGCTTGCCGCGCCCCGAGGGGCACGAGGACCCGGCCGCCACACAGGGGCGGACGATGCCGCCCCTGCGCGTTGCTGCTACTTGATGATCTTGGTAACGCGGCCCGCGCCGACGGTCCGGCCACCCTCACGGATGGCGAACTTCAGACCCTCTTCCATGGCGACCGGCTGGATCAGCTGGACCGTCATGCCGGTGCTGTCGCCCGGCATGACCATCTCGGTGCCCTCGGGCAGCGTGACGACGCCGGTGACGTCCGTGGTCCGGAAGTAGAACTGCGGGCGGTAGTTGTTGAAGAAGGGCGTGTGGCGGCCACCCTCGTCCTTGGACAGGATGACGACCTGGGCCTCGAACTCCGTGTGCGGGGTGGTCGTGCCCGGCTTGATGACAACCTGGCCGCGCTCGACGTCCTCGCGCTTGGTACCGCGCAGCAGCAGACCGACGTTGTCGCCCGCGTGGCCCTCGTCGAGGAGCTTGCGGAACATCTCGACGCCCGTAACGGTCGTCGTCTGCTTCTCTTCCTTGATGCCGACGATGTCGACGGTCTCGTTGACCTTGATGATGCCGCGCTCGATGCGGCCGGTGACGACGGTGCCGCGACCGGTGATCGAGAAGACGTCCTCGATCGGCATCAGGAACGGCTTGTCGGTGTCACGCTGCGGCTCGGGGATGCTCTCGTCCACGGCCTTCATGAGCTCCAGGACGGCGTCGCTCCACTTCTGCTCGCCCTCCAGGGCCTTGAGCGCGGAGACCTTGACGACCGAAGCGTCGTCGCCCGGGAACTCGTACTCGGTGAGCAGCTCACGGATCTCCAGCTCGACGAGCTCGAAGATCTCCTCGTCGTCCACCATGTCGGCCTTGTTCAGGGCGACCACGATGGCCGGAACGCCGACCTGGCGGGCCAGGAGCACGTGCTCCTTGGTCTGCGGCATCGGGCCGTCGGTGGCGGCGACGACGAGGATGGCCCCGTCCATCTGCGCGGCACCGGTGATCATGTTCTTCACGTAGTCCGCGTGACCCGGGCAGTCAACGTGGGCGTAGTGACGCGCCTCGGTCTGGTACTCGACGTGAGCGACGGAGATGGTGATACCGCGCTCGCGCTCCTCCGGAGCGTTGTCGATGTCCTCGAACGGCGTGAACGGGTTCAGGTCCGGGTGCGCCTCGTGCAGAACCTTGGTGATAGCAGCGGTAAGCGTGGTCTTACCGTGGTCGATGTGACCGATGGTGCCGATGTTTACGTGCGGCTTGGTCCGCTCGAACTTGGCCTTCGCCACTGGACTTCTCCTAGACGTACAGAGTTGCTAGCTGACTGGTTACGTGTCCGCGGTTATTCGCCGCGCGCCTTCGCAACGATCTCTTCTTGGACGTTGGTCGGCACCTCGACGTAGGAGTCGAACACCATCGTGTAGTTGGCCCGACCCTGGGTGCGGCTGCGCAGGTCACCCACGTAGCCGAACATCTCCGACAGAGGAACCAGGGCCTTGACGAGCCGGGTGCCGGCGCGCTCCTCCATCGACTGGATCTGACCGCGTCGGCTGTTCAGGTCACCGATCACGTCGCCCATGTAGTCCTCGGGCGTCGTGACCTCGACCGCCATGACCGGCTCCAGGATGACCGGCTTGGCCTTGCGGGACGCGTCCTTGAACGCCATGGAGCCGGCGACCTTGAAGGCGAGTTCGGAGGAGTCGACGTCGTGGTAGGCGCCGTCCTGCAGGGTGACCTTGATCCCGACCAGGGGGTACCCAGCGAGGACACCGAACTCGGCAGCCTCCTGGCAGCCCGCGTCCACGGACGGGATGTACTCCCGCGGGATGCGGCCACCAGTGATGTTGTTGACGAACTCGTAACCGCCGCTGTCACCGTCGCCATCGGCCGCGAGGGGCTCGAGGTCGATGATGACGCGACCGAACTGGCCCGAACCACCCGTCTGCTTCTTGTGGGTGTATTCGACCTTTTCGACCTTCTTGCGAATGGTCTCGCGGTAGGCCACCTGGGGCTTACCGATGTTCGCCTCGACCTTGAACTCGTCGCGCATCCGGTTGACGAGCACCTCAAGGTGGAGCTCGCCCATACCGGCGATGATGGTCTGGCCGGTCTCCTCGTCGGTGGAGACCTGGAAGGACGGGTCCTCCTCGGCCAGACGCTGGATCGCGACGCCCAGCTTCTCCTGGTCGCTCTTGGTCTTCGGCTCGACGGCGACTCGAATGACCGGGGCCGGGAAGCTCATCGACTCCAGGACGATCGGCTGCGCGGAGCTGCACAGCGTCTCACCCGTCGTGGTGTCCTTCAGGCCCATGACGGCGACGATGTCACCGGCACCGACACGCGCGATCTCCTCGCGCTTGTTGGAGTGCATCCGGTAGATCTTGCCGATGCGCTCCTTGCGCCCCTTGACACTGTTCAGCACCTGCGTGCCGGCCTCCAGAACACCGGAGTAGACGCGCAGGTACGTCAGCTTGCCCAGGTGCGGGTCGCTCATGATCTTGAAGACCAGAGCGGAGAGGGGCTCCTCCTCGCTCGGCTTGCGAGTGAGGTTGGCCTCCTCGGACTCGTCCTTGGGGTCGTGACCCGTGACGGACTCGACGTCCAGGGGCGAGGGCAGGTAGGCGGTGACCGCGTCGAGCAGGGGCTGCACGCCCTTGTTCTTGAACGCGGTGCCGCACAGCACCGGAACCGCGGTACCCGCGATGGTGGCGCGCCGGATGGCGGGCACGATCTGCTCCACCGTGGGCTCGACGCCCTCCAGGTAGAGCTCCATGATCTCGTCGTCGGCCTCGGCCAGCGTCTCGATCATCTTGTCGTGCGCCTCGCGGGCGGCCTCGGCGTGCGTCTCCGGGATGTCGAGCGTGTCGTACATCTCGCCCAGCTTGGCCTCGGCGTTCCAGACGAGCGCCTTCATGTGGACGAGGTCGATGACGCCCTTGAAGTCGGACTCCGCACCGATCGGCAGCTGGATCGCCATGGGGTTGGCCCCGAGGCGGTCGGCGAACATGTCCACGCAGCGGTGGAACTCGGCGCCGATCTTGTCCATCTTGTTGACGAAGCAGATACGCGGGACGTTGTACCGGTCGGCCTGGCGCCACACCTGCTCGGACTGGGGCTCAACGCCTTCCTTGGCGTCGAACACCGCGACCGCACCGTCGAGGACACGCAGCGACCGCTCGACCTCGACCGTGAAGTCCACGTGGCCGGGCGTGTCGATGATGTTGATGGTGTGGTCGTCCCAATGGGTGGTGGTAGCGGCCGAGGTGATCGTGATCCCTCGGCTCTGCTCCTCCTTCATCCAGTCCATGGTGGCCGCGCCATCGTGGACCTCACCGACCTTGTAGGTCACGCCGGTGTAGTAGAGGATCCGCTCGGTCGTCGTGGTCTTACCCGCGTCGATGTGCGCCATGATCCCGATGTTGCGGACCTTGGCTAGGTCAAGAGCAGTGGTAGCCATGTGGCTCGTCTTCTCTCGGTCTCTCGTATCGATTCGGCCGCGGGGATTACCAGCGGTAGTGGGCGAAAGCCTTGTTCGACTCCGCCATCTTGTGTGTGTCCTCGCGGCGCTTGACGCTCGCGCCAAGACCGTTGCTGGCGTCGACCAGCTCGTTCATCAGGCGCTCGGTCATCGTCTTCTCGCGGCGCTGCCGCGAGTAGGTGACCAGCCAGCGCAGAGCGAGTGTGGTGCTCCGGGACGCACGGACCTCGACCGGCACCTGGTAGGTGGCGCCACCAACGCGGCGGCTGCGCACCTCAAGGGAGGGTTTCACGTTGTCCAGAGCACGCTTCAGAACCACGAGCGGGTCCTGGCCCGTCTTCTCGCGGGAGCCCTCGAGGGCGTCGTAGACGATCCCCTGGGCGATGGAGCGCTTGCCGTCCAGCAGCACCTTGTTGATCAGTGCGGTAACCAGCGGCGACCCGTAGACGGGGTCAGTGATCAGCTGGCGCTTCGGCGCCGGGCCCTTGCGCGGCATGCTTACTTCTCCTTCTTAACGCCGTAACGGCTACGCGCTTGCTTGCGGTTACGGACGCCCTGAGTGTCCAGCGAACCGCGGATGACCTTGTACCGGACGCCCGGCAGGTCCTTCACACGGCCACCGCGCACGAGCACGATGGAGTGCTCCTGCAGGTTGTGCCCGACACCGGGAATGTAGGCAGTGACCTCGATACCGCTGCTCAACTTCACACGGGCGACCTTGCGCAGCGCGGAGTTCGGCTTCCGGGGCGTGGTGGTGTAAACACGCGTGCACACACCACGACGCTGCGGACTCCCCTTCAGCGCCGGGGTCTGGCTCTTTGTGAGCTTGTCCTGTCGGCCCTTGCGGACCAGCTGCTGGATGGTGGGCACCGCGTCTCCGTCTTTCTCGTGACCTACGCCGGTTCTCTTAGCCGATATCGCTATTGACCTGCTGAATTTCCCGTTCCCCCCGACCCCCGAATCCGGGCGTGTCGCGCTCTACCCCAAGCATGGCGAATATCGATACGCCCGACCTGGTGGTCGAATCACGTGGGAGGAGGTGTCACGTGGCACTCTTCCTCGCCGCCCGCACGCGGGACCGGCGAAAAAGCACACACGTGTGACCCGTTGACTCACGGGCACGAAGTTAGAGAGTACCGAATCGGTTGTGCCTGGTCAAAACGTAAGACCAGCACTCCGCGGTACCCGTACTCCGGAGCCGCATGCTGCCGTAGGCCACTATCAGTGTACGCCGTCAGAGCAGTGGTCGGGTTGGCCAACGGTCGCACTCCGGCACGAAACCTCTATACCACGGGGAAACATGGCGTGGCTCCACCCGACAACCTCGGCGTGTCGCCCGGAAAAGGGGTGGGGTACGCGTCGTGGACGTGGCGACGATCACGACGACGGCGCCCCGCCGTCCCGTGGTGCACGGGACGGCGGGGCGCCGTCGGCTGGGCGTGAGGTCGCCGCTCAGATGAACATCACGACGGCCACAGCGGCCTCGACGAGGAACAGCACGATGCCGACCGCGGCGAGGACGGTACCGGTGGTCACCAGGTTCAGGCCTTCGAGCTCACCGTCGGAGGCCTGGATGTTGCGCTTGGCCTTCGGCCCGGTGATGAACGCCGCGAGCGCGGTGAACAGGCCGATCACCGGAACGAGACCGAGGATGCCGAGCCACAGGGTGGTGGTGGCTCCGGATTCCGTCTCCGGCCAGTAGTCGATGTTGTCGTACCCCGGGTAGGGGTCGCCGCTGCCGCCGTCCAGCGGACCGTCGTTGAAACCGGGGAAGTCGTCGGCGATCGGGTCGCGACCGCCACGGCCCCGGCGCGAGGACGGTTCCTCGGGTGCGGGCTCGCCGTAGCCGTCGTACCCCTCGTCGTCGTAGTACTCCGCACCGTCCCGGTCGCGGTAGCCGGCGTCGTAGTCGGCGTGGTCGGCGTACCGGTCGCCGTGCTCGGGCGCCGGAGCGTACGGGTCACCGCCGTCGGGCGCGAAGCGGCCGTCGCGGTCCGGACCGTAGTCGCCGTAGGCGTCCGGCCCGTGATCGTCGGCATAGCCCTGGTCGGGGCCGGGCCGGTGATCGTAACCGTCGTGGTCCGACCAGCCGCCGGGTCCGTCCTCGACGTGGCGGTCGCCGTAGGCGTAGTGGCCGTCAGGACCGCCGTCGTAGCCGTACTCCGCCGGCCGGTCCCCCGCGGGAGGGTCGGCGTACGCGTCGCCGCGGCGGTCCGCGCCGAGGTCATCGGGGAGCGCGGGCATCGCCTGCGTCCCCTGCATCGCGTCGGCGTAGCTCGTATTCTCCGCCCAGGATTGCGTGTCCGCGCCGCGCTCAGGCTCGCCACTCGCTCCGCCGCCGATCACGTCGGGCCGCGGGGCCCACGGCTCGGGGGCGTAGGCCTCGTCCACGCCGGGGCCGCGACCGAACGCGTCGCCGCGCTGGTCGTACTCGGCCTCGCCGCGCCGGTCCGGACCGAGTTCGTCCTCGACCCCCCGCTGCGGCGACGGCATCGGGCTCAGCCGTGCGCCCCAGTCGTCGAGACGCGCGCCCTCGTCGGAGTCGGGCGCCCCGCCCCCCTGCGCGCGCGCCTGCGCCTGCTGGGCGGCGATGGACGCCAGCGGGTCGTCGGCCGCCGGGGCACTGTCCGCACCCGGTTCGGAGTCCGCCGCGGACGGACCGGCGGGGTCGGCCGCGAAGAACTGCGTGGTGTGCTCGGGCGAACCGTCCCGCCGCTTCTGCTCGGCCCGCAGCGCTTCCTCGCGCACGGAGTCGGGCAGGCGGGGGTCATCCCTGCTGAACGCCCAGGTGTTCCCGCTTCCCGTACCGAGCTGGCCGCCGAGGTCCGACGACGCACCGCCGGGCGCCGGGGTGCCGGCGCCGGGAGCCTCCGGGTCGCGCGGTACCCCCTCCCCGCTTCGCGCGGTGTCGCCCTCGGCGGGCGACGGCGCGGCCGGGTCGATCCGCGCGAACGGACCGGTGGTCGGCGGGGGAACGTCGGTCGCGGCCCACGGGCTCTCCCACTGGCCGGTGGTGGCCCCGGCCGGGGGCTCCTCCGCGGGCTGCCGCCCCATGTAGGGCCGGGAGAGCTCGTCGGTGTACTCGCCGGTGGGCAGCGACGGTTCCACCGGTCCGGCGGACCGCTCCCAGCCGGCCTCCTGGACAGCGTCGTCCGACGGGGTCCAGGTGCCGCCCGCGCTCAGCGGGTCGTCCCACCGGACGTCCCGGCGGCCTTCGTCCGCGCCACCGGCCGGATAGCCCGCACCGGACCGGGCCGCGGGATCCGTCGAGACCGCCGGGAAGCCGCCGGTCGTCGCCGGAGGGGCACCGAAGGGCTCACCGTAGGCGGGGCGGCCGGGCTCGTCACGCGGTGGCGCGAAGCCGTCCTGGGGGCCTTTCGGGGCCAGGTCCGGTGTCGCCCCGCCGGGGACCCCGCCATCCCCGTGTCGGGGCTGGGGCCCGGACGCGTCGGCGCGGTCCCACCGCTCGGGCTGGTCCGAGTACGGGGGAAAGGCCGAGGGGGCCGGGGAGGAGGAGAAGTCCGTGGTGTCGGCGGGGGTCTCGGGGGCCCAGCCGTTCGCGTGGTCCGTCCGCTCCGGCTCGTTCCGGACGTTGGTGTCGGCACCGAGGGCGGGGCCGCCGAACAGCCGGGCGGAGGGATCGTCGGGCCGTCCCGGCTCCGGCGCGGGAACCCCCGGAACCGGACCGGCCGCCTCCTGCGGGTGGCCGAGCTCCTGGCCGAGGGCGGCGTGGTCCGTCCCGCGGTGGTCCTGCTGGTCGGGGGCGGCGGGGTGAGCCTCCTCGGTGGTCGGCGCCATCGGGGCGTCGGGACGCTCTCGGCGAACGCTCGATCCGAACCCGGGGTAGCCGCCCGTGCCGCCGGGCACATTGAACGGCAGGTCCCGCAGGTCACCCTGAGGCGTCCACGCCGGTTGCGCGCCCGTGGGCACCCGGTAGACCCCACCGGCGGGGGCCTCGTCGGTGCTCTCACCGTCGGAGGGGGCCGATGGCGCGGGTCGGTCATCGGCTCCCGCCATGGGACGGTCCCGCGCGTCTCCGGCGGAGGGCTCCGAGGGGGTGGAACCGGTCATCGGATCGCCCGGTCCGGCATAGGGCGCGGGAGCGCCGGACGCGTAGGGCGGCAGACCCGGTGCGGTGCGGGGGTCGTACGCCGGTGCCGAGCCGGTGCCCAGGTCGTACTGGGGGCTCGTCGGCATCGGCGCGTCGGGCTCCGACGCCGGCATGCCGGGCCAGCCGCCACTGTGGGTCGGCCCGCCTGCGGGCGGTCGGCCGCCGAGCGACGACTGCTCTCCCGTGGCCGGTGCGCCGCCGGTGGACGACGGTCCGTCGGCGGGCGATGGTCCGCCGACAGGCGGCTGTCCGCCGGTCGCTCCGGGGTAGCCGGGCGCACCGGGCAGCGGCGGAAGGCCCCCCGGCAGGTCCTGGCCGGGAGCGGACCCCAGCCCGCTCTGCGACGGCTGCGCGCCCGTGGGCTCACGCGTGTCCGACCCCAGGCCGCCGAGGGCCGAGGGGTACGGCTCCGCCATGCCCGGGCGCGTTCCGCTCATCCCCGGGTAGCCGCCGGTGTTCGGGAACCCACCGAAGGAGCCGGGCGTGCTGTCCGCGTCGCGTGCCGGTGCGGCGTCGCCCGCCGCTCCGTCGACTTCGTCGTCCCCCGTGTAGGGGTCCTGGTAATGCGACTGTGTGCGGTACCGGTCGCCAGTCGGCGTGAACCAGGAGCCCGGCTTCTGCCGCTCCTGCTCCTCCTCCGATGACCCGTACCGCCCTCCCCCGTTGTCCGTCACTGTGTTCGTTCTCCAGACCGCGCCTGCGCGCTTGAGTCCCCATCCGAATCCGAGTATGCCGACCGGGAACGACGAACGGCGGTAGTTCCACCCCTTCCGGAGTGGACTACCGCCGCTGCCAGATCAATCAATCGATCTCACCGGTCGTCTCTCGACGTCACCTGTTGTAGGGGCCGAAGTCGTACTCCTCCAGCGGAACCGCCTCACCGGATCCCTGACCGAAGGTGTACTCGCTGGGCTCGTCGTAGCCCGAGACAGAGTACATCGACGCCTTCGCCTCCTCGGTCGGCTCCACCCGGATGTTGCGGTACTTCGGAAGTCCGGTACCCGCCGGGATGAGCTTACCGATGATGACGTTCTCCTTGAGCCCGACCAGCGGGTCGCTCTTGCCGTGAATCGCGTTCTCGGTGAGCACCCGGGTGGTCTCCTGGAAGGAGGCCGCCGACAGCCACGACTCCGTGGCCAGCGAGGCCTTGGTGATGCCCAGAAGAACCGGTCGACCGGCCGCGGGCTGGCCACCTTCGGCCACGACCTCGCGGTTCATCGCCTCGAACTTCGGACGCTCCACCATCTCGCCGGGCAGCAGCGAGGTGTCGCCCGACTCCAGGATGTTCACTCGCTTGAGCATCTGCCGCACGATGATCTCGATGTGCTTGTCGTGGATCGAGACACCCTGCGACTTGTAGACCTCCTGGACCTCCGACACGAGGTGCTGCTGCACCGCGCGCGGGCCCTGGATGCGGAGCACCTCGTGCGGGTTGATCGCACCCGCGATCAGCTGCTGGCCGACGGTGACGTGGTCGCCGTCGCTCACCAGCAGCTGCGCCCGCATGGGCACCGGGTAGGCGATCTCGTCGGAGCCGTCGTCCGGAATCAGGACGATCTTCCGGCTCTTCTCGGTGTCGTCGATCCGGATCCGGCCCGGCAGCTCGGAGATCGGGGCCACACCCTTGGGGATGCGGGCCTCGAAGAGCTCCTGGACACGGGGCAGACCGTGGGTGATGTCCGCACCGGCGGAACCACCCATGTGGAAGGTCCGCATGGTCAGCTGGGTACCCGGCTCACCGATCGACTGCGCGGCGATGATGCCGATGGCCTCGCCGACGTCGACGGCCTTACCGGTCGCCATGGAGCGGCCGTAGCAGGTCGAGCAGACGCCGATCTTGGCCTCACAGGTCAGCGAGCTGCGCACGCGCACCCGCTCGATCCCGGCCGCGACCAGCTTGTCGATGTTGCCCTCGGAGGTGTCGCCCCCGGCGGGCACGATGATCTCGCCGTTGACCACGACGTCCTCGGCGAGCGTACGGCCGAAACCGGTGTTCTCGACGTTGTGCTTGCGCACGACGGTGCCGGCGGCGTTCTTCTCACCGACCTCCTGCCACAGCGAGCGGTCCGTACCGCAGTCGACCTCGCGGACGATGACGTCCTGGGCGACGTCCACCAGACGACGGGTGAGGTACCCGGAGTCGGCGGTCCGGAGCGCGGTGTCGGCCAGACCCTTCCGCTGACCGTGCGTGGAGATGAAGTACTCCAGCACGGACAGGCCCTCGCGGTAGGAGGACTTGATCGGACGCGGGATGGTCTCACCCTTGGTGTTGGAGACCAGACCACGGATACCGGCGATCTGCCGGACCTGCATCGGGTTACCACGGGCCCCGGACTGGACCATCATCCACACCGGGTTGTCGACCGGGAAGTTGTCCTCCATGACCTGGGCGACCTCGTTGGTGGCCTTGGTCCAGATCTCGGTGAGCTCCTGGCGGCGCTCATCGTCGGTGATCAGACCGCGGTCGTACTCCCGCTGGATCTTGTCGGCCTGGTTCTCGTAGCCGTCCAGGATCTCCTGCTTGCCGGGAGGCGCGAGGACGTCGCCGATACCGATGGTCAGCCCCGAACGGGTCGCCCAGTGGTACCCGGCGTCCTTCAGGGCGTCGAGCGTCGTGGCGACCTGGGCCTTGTCGTAGCCCTCGGCCAGGTCGTTGACCAGGACCGAGATCTGCTTCTTGCCCATCTGGTGGTTGACGTAGGGGTAGTCGAGCGGCGTGGTCTCGTTGAAGAGGTACCGGCCGAGCGTGGTCTCCAGCCGGTAGGGCTCTCCGGCCTCGAGGCTCTCCGGCGCCTCCCAGCCGCGCGGCGGCGGGACATCGTGGTCGAGCCGCATCTGGATCTTGGCCTGCAGGTCGAGCTCGCCGTTGTCGTAGGCCATGATCGCCTCGGCCGGCGTGCGGAACGAGCGGCCCTCGCCCTTCGCATTCTCCTTGAGAGTGGTCAGGTAGTAGAGGCCGATGATCATGTCCTGCGTCGGCATGGTGACCGGCTTGCCGTCGGACGGCTTGAGGATGTTGTTGGTCGCCAGCATGAGCAGGCGCGCCTCAGCCTGGGCCTCCGCCGACAGCGGCAGGTGCACGGCCATCTGGTCACCGTCGAAGTCCGCGTTGAACGCGGTGCAGACGAGCGGGTGGATCTGGATGGCCTTGCCCTCGACCAGCTGCGGTTCGAAGGCCTGGATGCCCAGACGGTGCAGGGTGGGCGCACGGTTGAGCAGCACCGGGTGCTCGGTGATGACCTCTTCGAGGACGTCCCACACCACGGGGCGGGAACGCTCGACCATCCGCTTGGCGCTCTTGATGTTCTGCGCGTGGTTCAGGTCGACCAGGCGCTTCATCACGAACGGCTTGAACAGCTCCAGGGCCATCTGCTTGGGCAGACCGCACTGGTGCAGCTTCAGGGTCGGGCCGACGACGATGACCGAACGGCCGGAGTAGTCGACGCGCTTACCGAGCAGGTTCTGCCGGAAGCGACCCTGCTTGCCCTTGAGCATGTCGGACAGCGACTTCAGCGGACGGTTGCCCGGACCGGTGACCGGTCGGCCGCGGCGGCCGTTGTCGAACAGCGCGTCGACGGCCTCCTGCAGCATCCGCTTCTCGTTGTTGACGATGATCTCGGGCGCGCCGAGGTCGAGCAGCCGCTTGAGGCGGTTGTTCCGGTTGATCACCCGGCGGTACAGGTCGTTGAGGTCGGAGGTCGCGAAGCGGCCACCGTCGAGCTGCACCATCGGACGCAGGTCCGGCGGGATGACCGGGACGCAGTCCAGGACCATGCCCATCGGGCTGTTCCGCGTGTTGAGGAACGCCGCGACGACCTTGAGCCGCTTCAGGGCGCGGGCCTTCTTCTGGCCCTTGCCGCTGCGGATGGTCTCGCGCAGCTTCTCGGCCTCGGCGTCGAGGTCGAAGTTGGCCAGGCGCTCCTGGATGGCCTGGGCGCCCATGCCGCCGCGGAAGTACTTCCCGAAGCGGTCCCGCATCTCGCGGTAGAGCATCTCGTCGCCCTCGAGGTCCTGGACCTTGAGGTTCTTGAAGCGGTTCCAGACCTCTTCGAGGCGGTCGATCTCGCGCTGCACGCGCTCGCGGATCTGCCGCATCTCGCGCTCGGCGGACTCGCGCACCTTGCGGCGCGCGTCGCCCTTGGCGCCCTGCTCCTCCAGCTCGGCGAGGTCGGCCTCGAGCTTGCGGTGGCGCTCCTCGACCGAGGAGTCGCGCCGCTGCTCCAGGTGCTGGCGCTCCACCGAGATGTGCGCTTCGAGCGACTGCATGTCGCGCTCACGCGCCTCGGTGTCGACCCAGGTGACCATGTAGGCCGCGAAGTAGATGATCTTCTCGAGATCCTTCGGGGCAAGGTCGAGCAGGTACCCCAGGCGGCTGGGCACGCCCTTGAAGTACCAGATGTGGGTCACCGGAGCGGCGAGCTCGATGTGGCCCATGCGCTCACGACGGACCTTCGCCCGGGTGACCTCGACCCCGCAGCGCTCACAGATGATGCCCTTGAAGCGGACCCGCTTGTACTTACCGCAGTAGCACTCCCAGTCGCGGGTGGGGCCGAAGATCTTCTCGCAGAAGAGCCCGTCCTTCTCCGGCTTCAGGGTTCGGTAGTTGATGGTTTCCGGCTTCTTGACCTCGCCGTGCGACCACTGGCGGATGTCGTCGGCGGTCGCGAGGCCAATACGCAGCTCGTCGAAGAAATTGACGTCGAGCACTTAATTCGTCCCCTGCTCTTGAAGATCGCGGAAGTTAGACCTCTTCGACACTGCTCGGCTCGCGCCGACCAAGGTCGATCCCCAGTTCTTCCGCTGCACGGAAGACGTCCTCATCTGTGTCCCGCATCTCGATGGACATACCGTCACTGGACAGCACCTCCACGTTCAGACAGAGCGACTGCATCTCCTTGATGAGCACCTTGAAGGATTCGGGAATGCCCGGTTCGGGGATGTTCTCGCCCTTGACGATCGCCTCGTAGACCTTCACGCGGCCCAGGACGTCGTCCGACTTGATCGTGAGCAGCTCCTGCAGGGCGTAGGCGGCACCGTAGGCCTCGAGCGCCCAGACCTCCATCTCACCGAAGCGCTGGCCACCGAACTGCGCCTTACCACCCAGCGGCTGCTGCGTGATCATCGAGTACGGACCGGTGGAGCGCGCGTGGATCTTGTCGTCGACCAGGTGGTGCAGCTTGAGGATGTACTTGTAGCCGACGGAGATCGGGTGGGCGAACGGCTCACCGGTACGCCCGTCGTACAGGGTGGTCTTGCCGTTCGTGCCGATCAGGCGCTCACCGTCCGCGTTGGGGAGGGTGGACGCCAGCATGCCGCCGATCTCGTCCTCGCGCACACCGTCGAACACCGGGGTGGCGACCTTGGTGCCGGGCTCGGCGGTGTCGACACCGATCTCGTGGAGCGCCTGCTTCCACGGCTCGTCGTCGCCGTCGACCGCCCAGCCGTTCTTGGCCAGCCAGCCGAGGTGGACCTCCAGCACCTGCCCGACGTTCATTCGACCGGGAACGCCCAGCGGGTTGAGGATGATGTCGACCGGCGTGCCGTCGGCCATGAACGGCATGTCCTCCTGGGGGAGGATCTTGGCGATGACGCCCTTGTTGCCGTGGCGGCCGGCGAGCTTGTCGCCGTCGGTGATCTTGCGCTTCTGCGCGACGTAGACGCGGACCAGCTCGTTCACGCCGGGCGGCAGTTCGTCGCCCTCGTCGCGGCTGAAGACGCGCACGCCGATGACCTTGCCGGACTCACCGTGCGGGACCTTCAGGGAGGTGTCGCGCACCTCGCGCGCCTTCTCACCGAAGATGGCGCGCAGCAGCCGCTCCTCCGGCGTCAGCTCGGTCTCACCCTTGGGCGTGACCTTGCCGACGAGGATGTCGCCGTCGACGACCTCGGCACCGATGCGGATGATGCCGCGGTCGTCGAGGTCGGCCAGAACTTCGTCGCTGACGTTGGGGATCTCGCGGGTGATCTCCTCCGGGCCCAGCTTGGTGTCGCGGGCGTCGACCTCGTGCTCCTCGATGTGGATCGAGGAGAGGACGTCGTCCTGCACCAGGCGCTGGGAGAGGATGATCGCGTCCTCGTAGTTGTGGCCCTCCCAGGACATGTAGGCCACGAGCAGGTTCTTGCCGAGCGACATCTCACCCTGGTCGGTGGAGGGGCCGTCGGCGAGCACCTGGCGCTCCTCGACCCGCTGCCCCTCGGTGACGATGGGGCGCTGGTTGAAGCAGGTGCCCTGGTTGCTGCGGCGGAACTTGCCCAGGCGGTAGGTCTTGCGCGAGCCGTCGTCGGCCATGACGGTGACGTAGTCGGCGGTGACGTCCTCGACGACACCGGCGCTCTCCGCCAGGATGACCTCGCCGGCGTCGGTGGCGGCACGGTACTCCATGCCGGTACCCACGACCGGAGCCTCGGCCCGCAGCAGCGGCACCGCCTGGCGCTGCATGTTGGAGCCCATGAGCGCGCGGTTGGCGTCGTCGTGCTCCAGGAACGGGATCATGGAGGTCGCGACCGACACCATCTGGCGCGGCGAGACGTCCATGTAGTCGACCTCGTCCACGGAGGCGAGCTCGAACTCCCCGCCCTTACGGCGGACCAGGACGCGGTTGGTCTCGAAGGTGCCGTCCGCGCTGACCATGGTGTTGGCCTGCGCGATGACGAAGCGGTCCTCTTCGTCGGCGGTCAGGTAGACGACCTCGTCGGTCAGGCGGCCGTCGATGACCTTGCGGTACGGGGTCTCCACGAAGCCGAAGGAGTTGACCCGGCCGTACCCGGCCAGCGAGCCGATCAGACCGATGTTCGGGCCTTCCGGCGTCTCGATCGGGCACATGCGGCCGTAGTGCGACGGGTGGACGTCGCGCACCTCGAAGCCGGCGCGTTCACGGGACAGACCGCCCGGACCCAGCGCCGACAGGCGGCGCTTGTGGGTCAGGCCCGCCAGCGGGTTGGTCTGGTCCATGAACTGCGACAGCTGGCTGGTACCGAAGAACTCCTTGATGGAGGCGACGACCGGCCGGATGTTGATCAGGGTCTGCGGCGTGATGGCCTCGACGTCCTGCGTGGTCATGCGCTCGCGGACGACACGCTCCATGCGGGCCAGGCCCAGGCGGACCTGGTTCTGGATGAGCTCGCCGACGGTGCGCAGGCGCCGGTTGCCGAAGTGGTCGATGTCGTCGGTCTCGATCGGGAGGGAGCCGTTCGCGGTCTCCAGCTCCTCCTCACCGGCGTGCAGCCGGACGAGGTAGTCGATGGTGGCGACGATGTCGTCTTCGGTCAGCGTGCCCTGGGTGTACTCGGCGTCGACCCCGAGCTTCTTGTTGATCTTGTACCGGCCGACCTTGGCCAGGTCGTAGCGCTTGGGGTTGAAGTACAGGTTCTCCAGCAGCGCCTGAGCCGACTCCTTCGTGGGCGGCTCACCCGGACGCAGCTTGCGGTAGATGTCCAGCAGCGCGTCGTCGGTACCCGCGGTCGGGTCCTTCTCCAGCGTGTTGCGGATGGACTCGTAGTGGCCGAAGCGCTCCAGGATCTGGTCGGTCGTCCAGCCCAGCGCCTTGAGCAGGACGGTGACGCCCTGCTTGCGCTTGCGGTCGATGCGGACACCGACGAAGTCGCGCTTGTCGACCTCGAACTCCAGCCAGGCGCCGCGCGACGGGATGACCTTGCACCCGTAGAGGTCCTTGTCGGAGGACTTGTCGATCTGGCGGTCGAAGTACACGCCCGGCGAACGGACAAGCTGAGACACGACGACACGCTCGGTGCCGTTGATGATGAAGGTGCCCTTGGCGGTCATGAGCGGGAAGTCGCCCATGAACACCGTCTGGCTCTTGATCTCACCGGTGTCGTTGTTGATGAACTCCGCCGTGACGAACATCGGGGCGGAGTACGTCATGTCCTTGTCCTTGCACTCCTCTTCGGAGTACTTGGGCGGCTCGAACCGATGGTCGCGGAACGAGAGCGACATCGTGCCCGAGAAGTCCTCGATGGGACTGATCTCCTCGAAGATCTCTTCGAGACCGGACTGCTCCGGAACGTCCTTACGGCCGGCGTTACGGGCCGCCTCCACTCGGGCACGCCACTTCTCGTTGCCGAGCAGCCAGTCGAACGAGTCGGTCTGCAGGGCGAGAAGGTTCGGGACCTCGAGTGGTTCCTGAATGCGAGCGAAAGAAACGCGGTTCGGACCAAGGGCGTTAGCGGAGGCGTTGCGCGAGGCTGCCAACAGGGGTCCTTCCGAAGGCTTGTGGCGGTTGATGCGCGCGCACGCCGGACGACCCAAGGTGTCGGAGTACCGTCGAAATCGGAAGGCTCCCGTCAGGAGCACGTACGAGGAGCGCCGAGATCACGAAGAATCGGACACAACGCACGGACACCGGCACACGGATCGTCAAAGGGCAGCGCAAAAGGGCAGTGTAGCCGAATACTACACCGCTGTCCAACCGTGGCCCCCGGAGTCATTCACGACACCACGCAGCATCGCCCCAACCGACGAATCCGTCAAGCCCGGAGCCCCTTCAGAGGGGGCTCCCGGGGCCGTGAGAGGTCCCACAGGCCACCGGGGGTGTGAATGACCGGATAACCGGGAAAGACCCGTAGGTCCAGGCGCCATCCGGTCACCACCGCCCCCAGTATCCCCGAGACCGGAGACACGGGCCAACCGCGATCGGTCGGTAACGGCGGAGTCACACCGAGACACGGAACGGCGCGAGAACTCCCCCCGAGTCCCATCGGCACCACCCGTATGGCCACGCGGCACGCCCGAAACTCACCAGCATCGTCGGCATTCGGCCCTGTCCGACCGGATGCGGACACCGGGTCGCCCGGCACGCAGCCGTCGGCGCCAAGCTGGACCTACAGGTTCCGCACGAGGCGCTGCCGAAAGATCGGGCCAGCCGCCGCGCGGACGGACATCGCGGACGCCACGGAGAACAGCGAGATACACAGCGAAGGGCGGCCGCCCCCGAAAAGGGGCGACCGCCCTGTGCAAGCTGTGCGAAACAGCGGTGCAGTCCGGCCGGACTACTTGAGGGTCACCGTGGCGCCGGCGCCCTCGAGGGCTGCCTTGGCCTTCTCGGCGTTCTCCTTGTTGACACCCTCGAGCAGCGGCTTCGGGGCGTTGTCGACCAGGTCCTTGGCCTCCTTCAGGCCGAGGCTCGTGAGACCACGGACCTCCTTGATGACCTGGATCTTCTTGTCGCCGGCGGACTCGAGGACGACGTCGAACTCGTCCTTCTCCTCCTCGGCGGCGGCCTCGCCGCCACCGGCGGCCGGGGCGGCGACGACGGCCGCGGCCGGGGCGGCGGCGGTGACGTCGAACTTCTCCTCGAACTGCTTCACGAAGTCGGCCAGCTCGAGAAGGGTCATCCCCTCGAACTGCTCCAGCAGCTCTTCGGTGCTGAGCTTCGCCATGATTGCGATCTCTCTTTCTCTAGCAACACGCGCGTCCGGCGACGCCGTGCCGAGCCTTGCCATATCGGCGCGACCGCACCGACAAGGATCGTGGGGTTTCTTAGGCTTCGTCCGTACGCTTGTCGTGCAGCGCCTGAGCGAGCCGCACGGTCTTCGACGGCAGAGCCTGGAACACGGCGGCGGCCTGGCCCTGCTTGGCCTTGAGCGCGCCAGCCAGCTTCGCGAGGATGACCTCGCGGGACTCGAGATCGGCCAGCCTGTTGATCTCGTCGGGCGACATCGCCTTACCGTCGATGACGGCGCCCTTGATCACCAGCGGCTTGTTCGCCTTCGAGAAGTCACGCAGCCCCTTGGCGGCCTCGACCACGTCACCGTGGACGAAGGCGATGGCGGAGGGACCCTCGAACAGGTCGCCGACCTGCTCGCCAAGACCGGCCTCGTCGGCGGCGATCTTGGTCAGCGTGTTCTTCACGACGCGGAAGCGCGCGTTCTGGCCGAGGCTACGACGCAGCTCCCTGAGCTGCGCCACAGTGAGCCCCCGGTACTCGGTCAGCACAGCGCCCTGCGAGTCACGGAACTCCTCCGTGAGCTCGGCGACCGCGGCTGCCTTATCCGGCCTCGCCATGGGACTCCTTCCAACAGTGAACGCCGGTGGTTCCCAAGGGACCAGGTGAGGAGCGGGCGAGGGCATGAAAAAAGCCCCGGCGCAGGCGCACGGGGCGGGCGGATCCACGACATCCCACAGACGAACACAGCCGTCCACGGAGGACAGGGATCAACACGGCACTCAGCACACCTGCGCAGGCCGCCCACATCACGTGGGACCTTAGGTCACCCGTTGGGTGACGACCGGCGGTCTTCGGCAGTTCTCCATGTTAACCGATGTCCCGGGGTGCGGCGAACACCATCAGACTTCTCCGTTGATCTCGGGGATATCGACCGAATGTCGGCGATCATTCGGTCGATATCCCCGAGATCAACGAAGGGGTGACGAGCGGTGCGCCGGGCGCGTTCGCGGGCCCGGCGCACGCACCGCCTTCGGATGCCGGCGCGGTTTAGTACCCGCCGAGGTCGGAGCCGCCGCCCAGGCCCGGGGTGAGGTCGTCCATGCTGCCGATCTGGCTCTCACTCGGGAACTGGACCTCGCTCGGCTCGTTGAACGAGTGGAAGTCGACGGTCGACGTGAAGGCGTCGCCGAGCTTGGTCACCACGCGGCGGGGCAGCCCGTCGCCGTCGATGTAGGCCTCGAACTCCACGGTGTCGACACCGGCCTGCTCGAACTGCTCCCGCGCCGCCTGCTGCGCGTCCGCGTCGTCGACCTCCTGCAGCGCCTCCTCGGTGCTGTAGGACCCGGTGTACTTGGTCGTGGGGACACCGTCGATGTCCTGGCTCCCGGCCTCCTCGGCCTGCTTGACCGCCATGAGCTTCTCGACCTCGGAGAGCGGGTCCTGGCTGCCGACGTCGACCTGCTGGTCGCCCGGGTCGAAGCGGATCCACTCGGGGGTGTCCCCGCCCATCTGGCCCATGCCCATCGAGTCGGCCTTCATGACCATGTCGGTGCCGCGCATCAGGACGGTCGCCTGCTGGCCCTGCATGTCCATCTCCATCTGGAGCGTCGGCTCGGGGTTGCGCGTGTAGTCGATGTCCGCGGACATGTCCATGCTCTGGGCCCCGACCGAGCCGGACATCGTCATCGACGCCGTGTAGGTGTCGGCCTTCTCGGCGTCGTTCGCCATGTTCTTGACGACTTCGAGCGGGCTCGGACCGCCCAGCCCCGGCAACGGCAGAACCGAACAGCCCGAGACGGCCAACGCCAGGCCCGCGCCCGCAGCGGCCGCAGCGATCTTCTTCAGCATCGATCAAGCTCCCACTTCAGATATCAGCCGAAATCGGCCGGTTCGATCCATACGCGGTCTCTGACGTCGCATACGCCACTCGGGTTCCGCCTCGTCGCGGGAGGATTCGACGGCGGGCGGATCGCTGACCGGTCGCAGGTCGCGGGCGAACACGACAAAGCGACCGTTTCGACACACTTCAGTGGAATCATTGACGGTGCCGCACCCCCGCGGCCCCATGTTCCCCGCCCATGGGTCCCCTACATGAGAAGCAGAAAGCTGAATACCCCAGTGCGATCCCGTATCCCCGCGCTCATGGCCGTCGGCGGCCTCGCCCTTGTCACCACCGCCTGCGGCGGTGGCGCCGCCGAGGACGCCCCCGAGAAGACGCACGAGTCCGAGCCGCAGCAGGAGACCGCGGCCACGAAGCCCAGCGACATCTTCGAGCTTCTCGGCACGAAGACGGCCGAGCTCGACAACTACCGGGTCGATGTCGAGATGACCGTGGAGGACGAGGAGATCGGCACCTACCGCCCGTCCTTCTCGTACCAGGTCATGGACGATCCGGAGGCGATCCTCATGGATGTCGACTTCGGCGAGGAGTTCGGCGACGCCTTGGTGGAGGCCATGGGCGGTGAGGAGCCTCCGGGCGGCCTCGACGCCTTCACCCACACCACCCTGGTCTACGTCGGCGACGACGTCTACGTGAAGAACGACCACGGGCTCCACGGCGACGCTCCCTGGGTGCGCTCAACCGACGAGTCCCGGGAGGACATGCCGGACGTCGAACTCGACGACTTCATCGACCTCACCGAGGCGCTGTCCCAGGTCGACGACGTGAAGGAGGCCGGGACCGAGGAGATCAACGGGCAGGAGACCACGCACTTCACCGGGTCGCTGACCCAGAAGGCCATCGACGCCACCGAGGACGCGGACAAGCGCGAAACCTTGAAGGAGCTCTTCGACGGGGAGATCGAGGGTCAGCTCGACTTCGACGTGTGGGCCGACGCGGACAGCATCCCGCACCGCGTCACCCTGAAGGACGACGAGGTCGACATGACGATGGAGTTCTCCGAGATCGGCAAGGTCTCCTTCGAGGTCCCCGCCGAGGACGAGATCGGTGAGATGAAGGCCTGACCCGCTCTCCCACCCCTTCGATGACGCGCGAGATCGGAGGGGTGGGCAACACGAAGGGGCGCCGTCCCGTCCGTACGGACGGGACGGCGCCCCTCGACACATCAGCGGCGGCCGGGAAAACCCGGCCGCCGCTGATCGCTACGCGTGGTCCTGACGCGATCAGACCTCGAGCGGGATGCCCGGGCCCATGGAGGTGGTCAGGGTGGCCTTCTTGATGTAGCGGCCCTTCGCGGCGGACGGCTTGAGGCGCTGCACCTCGTCGAGGGCGGCACTGTAGTTCTCGACCAGCTTCTCG
Organism: Nocardiopsis gilva YIM 90087; assembly: GCF_002263495.1. Taxonomy (NCBI): domain Bacteria; kingdom Bacillati; phylum Actinomycetota; class Actinomycetes; order Streptosporangiales; family Nocardiopsidaceae; genus Nocardiopsis; species Nocardiopsis gilva. The sequence goes on from NZ_CP022753.1 coordinate 5,800,282, forward strand.
TCGTCGAACGAGAGCTTGCCGACGATGAAGTGCAGGTTCCCGTGGCGGTCCACGCGGAACTCGATCTTGCCGCCCTTGATGTCGGTCACGGCCTTGGCCACGTCCGGGGTGACGGTGCCGGTCTTCGGGTTCGGCATGAGGCCCCGCGGACCGAGCACGCGGCCCAGGCGGCCGACCTTGCCCATGAGGTCCGGGGTGGCGACGACCGCGTCGAAGTCGAGGAAGCCGTTCTGGACCTCCTGGACGAGGTCGTCGTCGCCGACGTAGTCGGCGCCCGCGGCGCGCGCCGCCTCCGCGCGGTCACCGGTGGCGAAGACCAGGACCCGAGCGGTCTTGCCGGTGCCGTGCGGCAGGTTGACGGTGCCGCGGACCATCTGGTCGGCCTTGCGCGGGTCGACGCCCAGGCGCAGGGCGACCTCGACGGTCGCGTCGAACTTGACGGTGCTGGTGTCCTTGGCCAGCTTCACCGCGTCGGCCGGAGCATAGAGCTTGCTGCGGTCGATCAGCTCGCTGCTTTTGCGGTGGTTCTTGCTGCGCTTCACGAAAATCTCCTGTGAGACGTGTGGTCGGGGGCCAGCGCCTGGCCCTGCCACGGGATGTTCAACGACGCCGGACGGGCTACTTGATCACGATGCCCATGGAGCGGGCGGTACCCGAGACGATCTTCTCGGCCTGGTCGAGGTCCTCGGTGTTGAGGTCGGGCAGCTTGGTCTGCGCGATCTCACGCACCTGGTCCTGGGTGATGGTGCCCGCCGTGGTGCGGCTCGGGTCCGTGGCGCCCTTGTCGATGCCGGCGGCCTTGAGGATCAGCTTCGGAGCCGGCGGCGTCTTGGTGATGAAGGTGAAGGAGCGGTCCTCGAAGATGGTGATCTCAACGGGGATGACGCTGCCGCGCTGGGCTTCCGTCGCAGCGTTGTACTGCTTGCAGAAGTCCATGATGTTGACGCCGTGCGGACCGAGAGCGGTACCGACGGGCGGGGCCGGCGTGGCCTGGCCAGCGGGAAGCTGAACCTTGACGAGCGCCGCGACCTTTTTCTTCGGAGGCATTTCGGGTCCTTTGCCTGGTCTGCTGTGTTTGCCTGGGCCGATCCGCACCGCTTGCGCGAAGCGGTGTGGTTCGCGGAGGGTCGGCCGGGCGGTTGCACGAACCGCTCCGGACGAACACCGTCACCCGCGTGGAGTAGCGCGCCCCTGCCAGGCCCAGGGCGGAGCGCGAATAATGCCCCGCAGGAGCGGGGCACGACGGGCCCGCCCCAGCAGGGCGGACCCATCAAGTCTACGCGCCATCGGTCGATGGCCGCGCCGCGGGCGATCTCAACTGGCCGCTGCGGCGCGCGGAGACGTATCAGATCTTGGAGACCTGGTTGAAGGCGAGCTCGACCGGGGTCTCGCGACCGAAGATCGACACCAGCACCTTGAGCTTCTGGGTGTCGGGGTTGATCTCGCTCACGGTCGCCGGAAGCGTGGCGAAGGGGCCCTCCATGACGGTGACCGACTCGCCGACCTCGTAGGCGACGTCCGAGCGGACCTCGGGCTTCTCCTTCTTGGTCTCCTCCGGCTCCTCCTCGGGCTCAGGCGCGAGAAGGTCGGCGACCTCCTGCAGGCTCAGCGGAGCCGGCTTGTTGGACAGGCCCACGAAGCCGGTGACGCCCGGGGTGTTCCGGATGGCCGACCAGGATTCGTCGGTGAGCTCCATCCGGACCAGGACGTAGCCGGGCAGCACCTTCTCGGTGACCTGCTGCCGCTTGCCGCTCTTGACCTCGGTGACCTCCTGGGTGGGCACCTCGACCTGGAAGATGTAGTCCTCCATGTTGAGCGACTGCGTGCGGCTCTCGACGTTGGCCTTCACCCGGTTCTCGTAACCGGCATAGGTGTGCACGACGTACCAGTCGCCAGGAAGCAGCCGGAGTTCCATCTTGAACTCCTCGACGGGGTCGAGCTTGGGCAGCTCGGGCGCAGCTGCCTCCCCCGCCTCGCCGTCGACGGCCTCGTCACCGTCGTCGGCGGCATCGCCCTCGATGGTGTCGGCGGCGTCGCCGGTCGCGCCGGCGTCGGACGCCTCGGGCTCCACCTGCTCGGCGTGCTGACCGGTCGCTTCCTCCGACGACTGATCAGTTTCCTCAGCGGGGAGGTCGTCAGAGGTCAGTGGGGACTCGGACACGGCTGCTCTTTCTCTCGTCGGTTAGGCGCTCGCGGATCGGCGCATCCATCGGTAGCGCCGGTGCCGGTTTCTGCCAGCTTACGGTCTCATCGGCCGCGATGGGACCAGGCCGGACACAGCGAGCGCGCCGCGCCGCGTATCAGCCCCGGGTTGTGGGGCCCGGATCAGGCCTCCGGGCTGCCGAACGTGCTGTAGAGCCAGGTGACGGCTTCACCGAAGCCGAAGTCGAGCAGAGAGACGTACCCGACCAGGATGAGGACAAAGACGATCACGACGATCGTGTAGGTGATGAGTTCGCGGCGCGTGGGCCAGCGAACCTTGCGAAGCTCGCCGACGACCTGCTTGCTGAAGGTCACCGGACCCGTACGACGCTTGCGCTCCTTCTCGGGCTTCGCGTCGGCGTCAGTCTGTGTCACCTGAAGTCCTTAGGAGTCGTCGGTCCGTCCGGCACCTTCTCGGCGTGACCCCCGCTTGTGGCGGAGATCCCAGCGCGCTCGCTCGCGATGCGCCGCCGTGAGGGAGCTGTTTGCAGGGCAGGAGGGACTCGAACCCCCAACCGCCGGTTTTGGAGACCGGTGCTCTTCCAATTGAGCCACTGCCCTTCGGGTGCCGCATTCTCGGCTGCTCCGCCAAGATAGCCGCGTTCCCACGATAGCCGCAACAACAGAGGCGGGGCACAACGTTTTCCACGACCCGTCCCGCCTGTCCGAGGACCATCGGATGCCAGAGTCTATGCCCATTGGAGACCCAAGACCAACCCGGCGCTCGCGCAGCGGGTAGTCCCACCTTCCGGGAAACCACCCGGCACCTCATGCAAGCATGGGGTACATGACTGACCGACCTCGTATCTCCGAACGCATCGGCGGCATCTCCGAGTCGGCGACCCTGGCCGTTGACGCCAAGGCCAAGGCCATGAAGGCGGCCGGGCGCCCCGTCATCGGATTCGGCGCCGGGGAGCCCGACTTCCCCACTCCCGACTACATCGTCGAAGCGGCCGCCAAGGCGTGCCGCGAACCGCGGTTCCACCGCTACACCCCGGCGGGGGGCCTGCCTGAGCTCAAGGAGGCGCTGGCCGCCAAGACCCTGCGTGATTCCGGTCTCAAGGTCGACCCGGCGCAGGTCCTGGTGACCAACGGCGGCAAGCAGGCCATCTACGAGGCGTTCGCCACGCTGCTCGATCCGGGCGACGAGGTCATCGTCATCGCTCCCTACTGGACGACCTACCCGGAGTCCATCAAGCTGGCCGGCGGTGTGCCGCGCTACGTGGTCACCGACGAGTCCACCGGCTACCTGGCCTCCGTCGAGCAGCTGGAGGCCGCGCGCACCGAGCGCACGAAGGTCCTGCTGTTCGTCTCCCCGTCCAACCCGACCGGCGCGGTCTACACCCCGGAGCAGGTCCGGGAGATCGGCCAGTGGGCGGCGCGCAACGGGCTGTGGGTGCTGACCGACGAGATCTACGAGCACCTCGTCTACGGCGACGCGAAGTTCAGCTCCATGCCGGTCGAGGTGCCCGAGCTGCTCGACCGCACCATCATCGTCAACGGCGTCGCCAAGACCTACGCGATGACCGGCTGGCGCGTGGGGTGGGTCGTGGGCCCCAAGGACGTCGTGAAGGCCGCGAGCAACCTGCAGTCGCACGCGACCTCCAACGTCGCCAACGTGTCGCAGGCCGCCGCCCTGGCCGCCGTCTCCGGCTCGCTGGACGCGGTCGCCGAGATGCGCACCGCGTTCGACCGGCGCCGCCGCACCATCGTCCGGATGCTCAACGAGATCCCGGGCGTGCTGTGCCCCGAGCCGCAGGGCGCGTTCTACGCCTACCCGTCGATCAAGGAGGTCCTCGGCAAGGAGATCCGCGGCAAGCGCCCGCAGACCTCCACCGAGCTCGCCGAGCTGATCCTGGAGCAGGCCGAGGTGGCCGTCGTTCCGGGCGAGGCGTTCGGAACCCCCGGCTACCTGCGCCTGTCCTACGCGCTCGGCGACAGCGACCTGGCCGAGGGCGTCGGCCGCATGCAGAAGCTGCTGAGCGAAGCGGAGTAGCGGCCCCGCGGCCCGCTCCGTCCCCACATCCTGGGCCCCGGAACCCGCGGGTTCCGGGGCCCACGTGTGTCCGCCCGCCGTCCCGGCGGTCGGCCCCGCCTTCGAGCGATCCTTTTCCTGGGGGACCTTGTGACGGCACGCGCCGTCGTACGGCACCCTTGTTTCATGGAACGCCCGATCACCCAGCTACCCAAGGCCCACCTGCATCTCCACTTCACCGGCTCCCTGCGCCATTCGACCCTGGTGGACATGGCCCGGGAGCGCGGGGTCCACCTCCCGCAGGCCCTGGTCGACGATTGGCCACCCCGGCTGCGGGCGACCGATGAGCGCGGCTGGTTCCGGTTCCAGCGCCTGTACGACATCGCCCGGTCGGTGCTGGGCCGGCCCGAGGACATGTACCGGCTCCTGCGCGAGGCCGCCGAGGACGAGCGTGCCGCCGGTTCGGGGTGGCTCGAGATCCAGGTCGACCCCAGCGGGTACGCGCCCCGCTTCGACGGCCTCACGGCCACGCTGGAGCTCATCCTGGACGCCGCGCGCGTGGCCGAGCGGGAGACGGGGGTCGGGATCGGGATCATGGTCGCGGCCAACCGCACCAAGCACCCCCTGGACGCGAAGGCGCTGGCGCGGCTGGCCGCCCAGTACAGCGGGCGGGGCGTGGTCTCGTTCGGGCTCAACAACGACGAGCGGCGCGGCCGGGCCCTGGAGTTCGAGGGCGCGTTCCGGATCGCCAGGCGCGCCGATCTGCTGTCGGCCCCGCACGGCGGCGAGCTGGGCGGCCCCCGCAGCGTCCGGGAGTGCCTGGACGAGCTGGCCGCCGACCGCATCGGCCACGGCGTCCGCGCGGTCGACGACCCCTACCTGGTGGAGCGCATCGCCACGCAGGAGGTCACGCTGGAGGTCTGCCCCACCTCCAATGGCGCTCTGGGGGTGTTCGAGGAGATCGAGCACGTGCCGCTGCGCTGGCTGTTCGACGCGGGTGCCCCGATCGCGCTGGGTGCCGACGACCCCCTCCTCTTCGGGCCGAGGCTCGCCGAGCAGTACGAGATCGCGCGCACCGTGTTCGGCTTCACCGACCCCGAGCTGGCCGAGCTGGCGCGGATGTCCATCCGCGGGTCGGCCGCGCCCGACGCGCTGAAGAAGGAGCTCCTGGCGGGCGTGGACGCGTGGCTGGCCACGCCCCCGCCCCAGTGATCCCGTTGATCTCGGGAAAGCGCGCCAAATTCCAGCGGTTTTTTGGCGCAGTTTCCCGAGATCATCGACTCTTTGGCGCACTTTCCCGAGATCAACAGGGGAGTCAGAGCGCGATTGTGCGCAGCCCCTGCAGCAGCATGCCGCCTCCGGCGAGGAAGAACAGCACGGCGGCGCCGACCTGGATGGCGCGTTCGGGGAGCTTCTTGCCGAGCACGGCGCCGAGTCCGATCGCGATGGCGTCGGCCGCCACCATGCCGATGGTGGAGCCGATCCACACGGGGAGCCAGTCGTACTGCGTGCCGACGGCGATCGTGGCGAGCATCGTCTTGTCGCCGAGTTCTGCGGCGAAGAACACCACGAGGACGGTGACGAACGCCGAGGGGATGCGCCGCGATGCCGCGCGCTCCTCGTCTTTGGCGGTGAGGTCGTCGCCGCGCAGCGTCCACAGGCCGAAGAGGATGAAGGAGACCCCGGCGATCAGCGTGACCCAGTCGGTGGGGATGGCCAGGCCCAGCACTTCGGCGAGGAGGACGCTGAACCCGTGGACCGCGACGGTCGCGGCGGTGATCCCGAGCAGCACGGTCCCCGCCCGATAGCGCGTGGCCAGGGACATCGCGACGAGCTGGGTCTTGTCGCCCATTTCCGCGATGAAAATCGCGCCGGTTCCGACCGCCAATGCGGTGGCGAACTCCATGATCGTCCCGCTTCCCTTTCCACGTCGCGCTGCGGCGCACCGGGCGGAAGCGAAAAAGCGGACGCCACGCTTCGACCCGGAACGCATGTCCGGACCGAAGGTCTCGTCCGCCTGTGGCAGTGGAGGCTCATGCGACCGGGCCGACGTCGTGGCCGGCCAGCGTGTCGATCGCATGGATTAGGGACTACTCCCCTTCGACGAATCGGACTTTATACGCCGAAAAGGGGAAATGCAATTTCTCGGGGCGGCTCATAAATGCCCGAAGAATGCCGAATATCAGAGTTGGGTACCCCGAAATTAATTGGTCCGGGAGCCTAAAGTCCGACGCCCACCATCACCGGCTCGTTGACCAGGGTCACGCCGAACGCCTCGGCCACCCCGCCGCGCACCTCGCGGGCGAGCCGCAGCAGGTCCTCGGTGGTGGCGCCGCCGGGGTTGGTCAGCGCGAGCGTGTGCTTGGTGGAGATCCGGGCGGGCCCGGCACCGTAGCCCTTGTGGAATCCGGCGCGGTCGATGAGCCAGGCCGCGGAGAGCTTCACATGGCCGTCGGCGGCGGGGTGGGCGGGCGCCGCGGTGTCCGGGCCGAGCCGATCGGCGACGCGCTTGGTGAACTCGGTGAACGCCTGGGCGTCGAGGATGGGGTTGGTGAAGAAGGACCCGGCGCTGCGCGTGTCGGGGTCGGCGGGGTCGAGCACCATGCCCTTGCCCTTGCGGAGCGCCAGGACGGTGCTGCGCGCCTCGGCCAGCGGCACCTGCTCCCCCGCCTCGACGCCCATGGTGCGGGCGACCTCGGCGTAGCGGATGGGCCGGCTCAGGTCGCCGCGGGTGAGTTCGAACACGACCTCGCACACGACGTAGCGGTCGCTGCCCTTGAAGACGCTGTCGCGGTAGGTGAAGCCGCACGCGGCGTTGTCCATCACGCGCCGCTCGCCGGTGTGCCGGTCCCAGACCAGCACCTCGGTGATGGTCTGGCTGACGTCCTGGCCGTAGGCGCCGACGTTCTGGATCGGGGTGGAGCCGACCCGGCCGGGGATACCGGAGAGGCACTCGATCCCGCTGAGCCCTTCGGCGACGGTCTGTTCGACGAGGGGTTCCCACCCCACGCCGGCGTCGGCGCGCAGGCGGACGGTGTCGTCCCGGGTGCCCGGCTCCATCGTGACGCCCTGGGAGTCGACGTGGACCACCGTCCCGGCGAACCCGGCGTCGGCGATGACGAGGTTGCTGCCGCCGCCCAGGACGAGCAGCGGCTCACCGGCGGCGTCGGCGGCGGTCACGGCGTCCACCAGCTCGGCGGTGTCGCGGGCGGTGACGAACCGCCCGGCGGGGCCGCCGAGGCCGAGGGTGGTGTAGTCGGCCAGCCGAACGTCGGACTCGGTGTGAACGGTCACGTGCTACCTCTGTGGGACGGGGAAAAGGTGGCGGCTCCCCGCCGCGGCCGCCGGTCTGCGGCCGCGTGCGACGGAAGCGGGGCTCAGGGACGATGGCATCGGAGACGATGCGCGGCCGAGCGGGGCGGCCTCAGGCGAGCCGGACGACCGCGTTGGCGCGGACCAGCACCTTGGCGCCGCCGGAGCGGGCGGTCAGGGCGACCACGACCTGGTTGTCGTCGCGCTTCTCCTTGACGACGCCGCTGACGCTGATCTCGGCGCCCTCGTCGTCATCGGGCACCACGACGGGCGCGGAGAACTTCACACCGTACTCGACCAGGGCGCCGGGGTCGCCGACCCAGTCGGTGACCAGGCGACCGGCCTCGGCCATGGTGAACATGCCGTGCGCGATGACGTTGGGCAGGCCCACGGACTTGGCGACGCGCTCGTTCCAGTGGATCGGGTTGAAGTCGCCAGAGGCCCCGGCATAGCGGACCAGGTCGAGGCGGCGGACCGGGTAGACCTGCTCGGGCAGCTCGGTGCCGACCTCGACATCGGTGTAGCGGATGGTGGCGGCCATACTGTGCTCCCTGCTCCCTACTTCTGGTCCTGGGCGGCCTCGCCGCGCACCACGAGCATGTTGACGGACGTCACGACGTGCTCGCCCTCGACGGTGGAGATCTCGCTCTCCAGTGTGACCATCTCGGTGGCACCGAGGGTTTTGATCTCGGCGATCCGCGTCACGGTGTCGACGACGTCACCGGCCCGCAGGGGGCGGCTGTAGCGGAAGGTCTGCTGCCCGTGGACGACCCGGGAGAAGTCGAGGCCGAGCTCGGGGTCGACGGCGGCCTGCGCAGCGGCGTCCATGCCCAGGATGATGGGGAAGGTCGGCGGAGCGATGACGTCGGGGTAGCCGGCGGCCTTGGCCGCCTCGATGTCCGTGTAGAGGGCGTTCGAGTCCTGGATCGCGCCAGCGAACTCCCGGATCTTGCCGCGGGTGACGTCGTAGGGCTGTGCCGCCCGGTACTCCCGCCCCACAAAGTCGCGGTTGATCGCCATGGACTCCCTCTCAAAAGCCGATGATGGGCCGCGTCCGGCATACGCGCCCCCTTAACACTAATAGCCCAGTGAGCTGCGACGCTCACTGGGCTATCTGCGCGTATATCACCGCGGAACCGCCGCTGATCCGGCCGTCGCGCCCGGGCGGACCGGCTCTGCGGAACGCGGCCGGGACGGAGAACGGCGACCCCATGGGACGGTGGGGATCGCGGCGCGCGGCGCCTCCGCTACGAAAGCGGGACTAGCGGGTCTCGCGGTGCTCGGAGTGCTGCCGGCAGTTCGGGCAGAACTTCTTCAGCGAAAGACGGTCGGGGTTGTTCCGACGATTCTTGCGCGTGATGTAGTTACGGTGCTTGCACTCCTGGCAGGCCAGGGTGATCTTCGGCCTCACATCGGCGGTGGCAGCCACGTCGGAGTGCCTTTCTCGCTGGAATCCAAACTGACAACTGCGTGCTAACGCAGCACACTGCAAAAGACCCGCGTCGACCCCTGGCACAGTGACAGGGGTCTCGCAGGTGGTAGCGGAGGCCGGACTTGAACCGACGACACAGCGATTATGAGCCGCTTGCTCTACCGACTGAGCTACTCCGCCTGGATGCCCGGGCGTTCCGGATCCGCAGTGAAAGGATACCGGAGGCTCGGCTCGACCGGCGAATGAGATTCCGCCGGTCACCCACCTGAGTGGACCGGAAGCTCAAACAAGTGGTGGAGCCCCTTTACGGAATCGAACCGTAGACCTTCTCCTTACCATGGAGACGCTCTGCCGACTGAGCTAAAGGGGCACGCTCCCTTGGCTTTCCCCCGGGGCTTCCGGGGTTCCGCCCTTCGCGTTGGTGATGACTATACAGGGGTTTCGGGGTGCTCTGCCAAATCGAACGCCGAGGACCCCCGCGACCAGCACTCATCCACCGTACTGCCCGGGTGCGTCGACCCAGACGTTGGACATCGCGTCCCGGTGGATCGTCCGGATCGTGGCGGGCAGGCCCAGCCGGATCAGGGCGTCGGGCAGCCGGGTGTCGTGCGTGAACACGATGATCTGGCGGTGGCGGCCGACCTCCGCGAGCACTGCGGACAGCCCCTCGACGGTCTCGGTGTCCATGGCCTGGACCGGGTCGTCCAGGACCAGGAAGCCGAACGGGTTGCCCGGGATCAGGGTCCGCGGCAGGCACACCGACAGCGCCAGCGCCTGGAACTCGCCCTGGCTCAGCAGCCCCGGCGCGTTGCCGTCGTTCTCCACGCCGTCCACGGCGACGTCCACGGCCATCCGCCGCTGCATCCCCCGGCCGACCAGGCGCAGCCGCTCCAGGTCGATGTGGCGCTCCTGACGCAGCCGCTGCCAGACGTGCTCGGCCTGGGCCGCGAGCGGGCGCAGGCGTTCGGCCCGGATCTCCCCGGCCAGGCCGGTCAGCCAGTGCAGCGCCTGCTCGGCGGGGACCAGCGTCTCGTGCGCGCGCGAGGCCGAGCGCGCGTCGTCGATCCACGCGGACAGCTGCTCGGCCAGGGCGGCCCAGCCGTCCGTGGGGTCGTCGAGGCGCTCACCGGCGGCCCTCCGGGCGCTGGTGGCCGCCGAGCGGAAGCGGCGGCCCACGGTCTCGATGTGGTCGGCCAGCTCACCCAGGTCGGTGATCTTCGTGCCCGCCTCCCACTGCGCCCAGACCTGCCCGAGCTCGCTGTCGGCCGGCAGCCAGGACGGCATCGGCGCCAGCAGGAACCGGGCCTTGTCACGGGCGTCCTCGGCGCGCTCGTAGGCGGCCGCGGCACTCGCGGCAATAGGCTCCAGCTTCGCGATCTCCGCTCTGGCCTGCCGGGCCCAGTCCGGCCCGAGGACTCCCTCGGCGTGGCACGTCGGGCAGTCGGACTCCTTGGGGTGGCGCTGGTGGTGCTCCAGCGCTTGGCTCAGCAGCGTCACGACGCCGCGCGCGCGGTCGCCCTTGGTCCCGGCCGCCATGGCCAGTTCCATCGCCGCTCCGCGCAGCTCGTTGACGACGTCGCTCATCAGGGACCGCTCCGGAACCGACATCCGGCGCAGCCGTCGCATGACGAGCTGCTGGCCGGGGTCGGCCGGGCCGTCGTCGGCGGCGATGACCGCGAGCCGGTCGAGGTCGATGGACGCGGACGCCGCCGTGAGCAACTCCACAGCGCGCGTGGCGCGAGGGTCGCTGCCGTCCTTGAGCTGGGAGATCAGGAACGGCAGATCGCGACTGGGGCGATCGCGCACCTTTGCCAGGCGGTCGCAGGCCTTGGCGAGGCGGCGCTCGGCCTCGGCGAGCTCGGTGAGTCCGAGGAGCGCCGTGATGGTGTCGTACAGCTCGACGGCGCGCCCGGTGACGGTCCGGCCGAGCTCGTCGTAGGAGAGGAACGGCCGGTACCGGGCGAGTTCCGGGTCCAGGCCGAGGCTGCGCAGCGGCGCGGTCATGCCGGAGTGCGACACCACCTCGCCCCGGGCGGAGCGCACGCTGTCGCCGGTCCAGTGGCGGGTGACACGTGTGGGGCCGGGGTCGCCGTCCATGTGCAGCTCGACGCTGACCTCGGTGCTGTCCTCGAAGTGCAGGTTGCGCCAGCCGTCGCGCCACGCCGTGGGCATCGCGTCCCAGCGGGGGTTCCGACCAGTCAGCGCCGCCTGGGCGGCCTCGGCGAAGCTGGACTTCCCGGATCCGTTGCGGCCGACGATGACGGTCAGGCCGGGGCCGGGCGGGAATTCCAGCTGGGCCGGGCGGCCGATGCCGCGGAACCCCTGGACCTCGATCCGGCCCAGATAGCTTCGCCGCAGCTGGGGCCTGGGCGGCGGGGTGCGCACCTCGTCCGCGAGCCCGTCGACCGCCTTACCCCGGGCAAGGGCCGCCACAGCGTCGTCCCCGTGCAGAGCGGCCGCCACCCACTGCCGCGCCGTCGCACCCAGGGAGGACTCGGCCAGCCGCTCCAGAACCTCCAGAGCCGACTCGCCGCCGTCGTCCTGACCGGCGTCCTCATCGGAGAACGTCGCAGGGATTGTCGTCACCGCCGATCACCCCACCCGCCCCATCGCTTTACTGTTCCTTTGCAGGTTAGGACAGATGGGATGAAAGCAATAGCCGGATGCGCACACCGGGCGCTGACGCTCGCCCGGTGCCGCGCACCGCCCTCGGCACCTTCGCGGGGCGGGTCGCGCCGCCGCGTCCACCCCGTCCCACCGGGGACGGGGTCTCCCGGCCGCCGGGAGCACGTGATCACACCCCGATAAGGCGCCTCCGCCGCCCGTCCCAGCTGAAGTGCAGGGTGGCGATGCCCGGCACGGCGGGATCGCGCAGACACTCGTAGATGTGCAGGCTCGGCACGTTCGGGAAGCAGCCCCAGACCCGTTCCGAGGTCAGCACGAAGTCGAGGTCGAGCTCGACGAGCAGTCCCAGGAGGCGCCCGTGGGTGGGTTCGTCGACCTTGGCGAAGGCGTCGTCGAGCAGGATGAGCCGGGGCGCGGTGGGGGCCTGCTCGGCCAGCGCGTCGAACTGCGCCGCCGCGGCGGCGAACAGCACCAGATAGGCGATGACGCGCTGCTCGCCCTGGCTCAGGGCGGTGCGGTGGCTGAGCCGGCGTTCGCGCTCGGGGTAGGCGGCGTTGGTCACGTACACGGTGAACGCGAACCAGGAGCGGTAGTCCAGTGCCGCCCGGAGCTGCGCGCCACCGGTCGCCGTCGGGTCCAGTCGGCGGATCGCCTCGATGCAGCGGCGCAGCGCGTCACGCAGCCGGGTGCTCTCCACCCGGGTGCGCTGTGCGGCGGGTCGCGCCAGCAGCGGCACAACGGCCTGGATGTCCTCGTCGGCATCGGGGGCGAGGTCCCACTCCAGCCGGACGCCCAGGCCCTGGGACGTGGTGACGTCGCCCAGCACCCCGTTCATCGAGGAGATGAGCGCCCGGGCGGCGTCGATCTGCTGGGAGAGGTGTCCGGCGAGCTCACCGAGCAGGTGGCGCTCGAACGCCTCCTCCTCTCGGATCAGTACGGCCTCCTCGGCCTGGGCGATGGCCCGGTCGAGGCGGTCGGCGTAGTCGGTGATGTCGTAGGAGCCGCCGTCGTCGTGCACGGTGACGCGCTTGAGCCCCGCCGGTTCGGTGAGCTCGGTGCGCGCGCCCACGGCCCCGCTGGAGGCGAGAAGCCGGTGCAGCTCCTCACGGCGCCGCAGGATGCCGCTGTCGTCGATCAGCGGGTCCTCGGCGCCCTCCCCGAGCCCGGCCTCGATGGCGGCCACGAGGGCGTCCAGCTCACGCACGCGCTCGGCCAGGGCGTCGTGGTCCTCCGCGTCCTCGGCCCCGGCGTCGTCGGTCGCGCCGTCGGTGGCCGGCTCCGCGGTGTCCTCCGCGCCGTCCGCGGTTTCGGTATCGCGCCGTCCGGCCAGAGGGGCGACGTCGGCGAGACCGGCCGCCGCCAGCAGAGTGGTGTCGGGCCGTCCGTCGGCGTCCTCGATCATCCGGTGCAGTCCGTCGCCCGCGGCACAGGCGCGACGGGCCTGCCCGGCGCGTTCGAACACGGCGGTGTCGAGGCGGGTCTCGGCGGCGACACGGTCGTCACGGGCCTGCTGGGCCGCGCGCTCCACCTCGGGGAGGCGTTTCTCGGCCTCCTCCATGCGCCCGCGGACCTCGCCCACGGCCGTCTCGATCTGCTCGGGTACGGCCACACGGGCGCGGTCGGTCAGCTCGATCTGGCGGCGCACGGTGATCATGTCGCCGATGGCGGCGGTGCGCGCGTCCTCCGCGATGATGCGGTCGGAACGCGTGCGCTCCCAGTCTGCGGTGTGCCGCTGGTACTCCTCCAGCTGGACGGCGAGGGCCTCCAGATCGCGGTAGGCCGAGGCGATCTGCACGCGCAGCCGGTCGAGCACGGTCAGGGTGCCGGTGAGCTGGTCGGGGGCGGCGGGCAGGGCGTGCTCGGCCGCCGGTTCGGCCATCTCCGAGCGCAGCGCCAGGGCGTCGCGGCGGGCGGCCTCGGCGGCGTCGGTCGCGGCGGTGTGGTCGCGCTTGGCGTCGGCCAGCCAGGAGCGGGCGTTGTCCAGCGCCGCCCACGCGGCGGCGAGGCCGCCGGGGTCCGGCAGGTCCCGGACGGTCGCCACGAGGGCGCCGTGCCTCTGCTCGATGTCGCTGCGCCGCTCCCCCGCCTCGGCCAGCAGGGCCTCGGCGATGTCGATGCGCCGGTCGATGTTGGCGACGTGGCGGTCGTTGGTATCGGTGCGCACGTCCGCGCCGATGTACTCGGGGGCCGACTTGAAGTGGGCGCCGGAGGTGACGCCGAGCCGCCACCGCCCGTCGAGGGAGACCGCGCTCGCCGGGGGTGAGGCGCTGTCCCGCCGGTGCCGGGGCTGGGGGTCGACGACCTCCTCGCCGGGGGCGGGCAGCAGCCCGATGGAGCACAGCAGCGCCTCGACGGTCCTGGGCGCGATGCCGGAGTCGCCCATGTCGGCCGGGGTCAGCGCGTCGAGGAGGGTGCGGCCGTTGGCCTGGCGCGAGGGGGTCAGGACCAGGTCGCGGGTTCCGGGGTCGACGACCGCGCCGTCGGCCGTGATCCACCCGGACAGCAGGCCGCTCGCCTCGAGGGCGGCCTCCAGGCCGGCGCGCTCCGACGTCGTGAGTTCGGGGGTGAAGTCGACGGCCATGTAGAAGGGGAGGCCGGCGCTGGGCCTGCGGGGGGCCGTCGCCCACTGGGGGCGGGCCGCGGGGATGTGATCGCTCCCGTTGTCCTTGCGGTCGGCGAGGTCGTCGAGCTCTCCGGCGAGTTCGCGCTCCTCGCCGACGGCGGTGTCGCGCCGGGTGCGCAGGTCGCGCAGGAGGGGGTCGACCATGTCGTGCACCGCGTCGGCGATGGTCGCGGGGACGTCGGCGTCGAGCACCCGCCGCGCGTCGTCGAGCGGCAGCTCGACGTGCTCCTCGAGGGCGGCGACGGCCTCGTTCAGGTCGGCCTCGGGAACGACCTCGCGCAGCCGGGTGGTCCATTCGCGGACCTGGTGGGCGTAGTCGGCGCTGGCGGTGCGGACCGCGTCGATGGCCGACCGCTCCCGTTCGGCGGCGCGTTCGAGCGCGGCTTCGGCGGCCTCGGCCTCGCCGTCGAGTGCGGCCTCGCGGCGCTCGGCCGCCGCCCGTTCGATGGCGCGGTCGCGCAGCGCCGCGGCGGTCTCGGCGCGCGCCGCGGCCGCCCCGTCGGCGTAGCCGAGCAGGTCGTGCAGCTCGGCGAGTCTGCCGCGCAGCTCGACGAGGTCGATACCGGCCACCGGATCGCGTTCGACGGCCTGTTCCAGGCCCTCCAGGTCGACGTGGGTGACGCTCTCGCGGGGCGCGAGGATGGTCGGCACCGGCTGCGGCACCTGCCCGAGCGTGCCGGGATCGATGCCCCCGGTGCGGGCGGTCTCCTCCATCTCGGAGTGCAGGCGCTGCAGGCCGGACAGGGCGCGTTCGATCGAGGCGATGTCGTTGGTCAACCTCTCCTTGGCGCGCTCCTCCGACATCAGGGCGTAGCCCGCGGCCGTCCAGGCGGCTTCGGCCGCGCGGATGTAGGCGCTGACGGCGGCCTGGCGCGCCTCGTGCTCCTGGACGCTGACACCGGCGTCGGCCATGGCGCCCGCGGTGAGGGTGTCGGCGTCGGAGGCGGCGGTGTCGCGCGTGCGGCGGAGCCGGTCGCGCTCTTCCTGGACGGCGCTCTCGGCCGCGACGAGCTGGTCGAGCTCGTCGGTGAGGCGGGCGACCTCGGAGTCGCGATGCTGGTACTCGCCGATCTGCTCGCGGACGGCGTGCGCCTCGGTGCGCAGGGTGCCGCGCAGGTAGCTCCGGTAGTCGGTGAGGAAGGCGGAGACCTGGTCGCGTGCCGTGCCGAGGGAGGCCAGGCGGTCGCGTGCCTCCTCCAGGTCGGCGATATTGCGCGCGACCTCGTCCAGGACGGTCTCGTCCATGGGAGGCAGGGCCTCGGCGAGGACCGAGACGAGCTCACCGGCCTCCAGCCGCTCGCCGATGGTGGGGCGGCGCAGCCGGTAGAGGAGGTGGATGAGGTTGCGGTAGCGGACGGGGTCGTCGATGCCGAACAGCTCGCGCATGACCCGGGCCCGGTAGGTGACCGGGGTGTCGTAGCAGTTGTCCTGGCCGACCTCGGTGCGGAGCCGGTCGATGGGCATCGGGCGGTCGTCGACGGCGAGGCTGAGATCCGTGCCGACGCGGCGGTCGGTGACGAAGAAGACGCTGCGGGCGCCGGTGTCGGCGGACGCGGTGATGGCGGCGCCGAGCGTCAGGTGGGCGGCGCCGGACTCCTCGGTGTCGCCGTCGCGGACGAACTCCACCCACAGGTAGCCGAGGAGGGAGGTGGTGGGGGCGGAGTCGGTGTTCTCGTCGCCGCGGCCCGCGCCGTCACGGTCGTCGTCGCCGTCGGCGGGGGTGCGGCCGTCCAGCATGAGCCAGCGCAGGCTGGTGCGGCTGGTGCCGGTGGTGTCGAGGCGGCGGGCGTCGCCGTCGAGGAGGAACGGCAGCAGCATCTCCAGCGCCTTGGACTTGCCGGTGCCGTTGCGTCCGCGCAGCAGGAGGCGGCCGTCCGCGAAGTCGAAGGTGTGGTCGTCGTACTGCCAGACGTTGCAGATTCCGGCGCGGTTGAGCCGGTACCGGCAGGCGCGGTCCGCCTCCCCGTCGCTCGGCGACCGACGGTCCGCGGACGCGCCTGCCGGCGTGTCCGGTGCGTCAGCGGCGTCGGTGCCGGCGGCGCCGTTTCCTGCCGCGGTCTCCTCGGTGCGCTCTTCCAGCGCGGTCCCGGACCGGGCCGGAGCGTGGCCGTTCGGGGACGGGGCGGCGGCCGCGCCGTCGTCCTCGGATACCGGGGCGCCAGACGACGCCAGGAGGTCGGTCCCGCTGTCCTCGCCCGCACCGGCTTCGTCGGATGGGGACGGCGCCGAGGGAACCGTGCGGTCGTCGCCGCCCTGGGCCGGGCCCATGCTGCGGACCTGCCGCATCACCGAGGCGATCGGGTCATCCAGGTCGGACATCGACGTCTCCGCTCCCTCGATCATGTTGGCGGCGCCCTTCGCCCCGCTCCCGCTCACCGGCCGTCCTCCGCACCGTGTCCTGCGTCGGCCTCGCGCCGGGGACCCCGCCCGTCGGCGGTCCTGACATTGTCCCGGATCCCCGCGGGCGGACGGACGCCATCGGCGCAGAAGACATCGCTCGCCGTGTCACGCTCGCTCTCCCGGCACCGACTCCGTTTCTTCTCCCTCACCCCGCACCGTTGTCGCGTCCGCGCGCTGCGATCGCTGCCCCCGTCTGCCTCCGTACCGGGCGGCGGCCGCGAGGAGGCTCCAGCCGTCGTACCCGGTGGCGCTCGGCGAGGGGTGGCTCATCAGACCGGCGTCGCGGAGCAGTCGGAGCACACGGTGGGTGAGGTCGTCCTGGTCGGGGATGTGGGAAAGGGCGGTACGGGACCAGCAGTGGCGCGGCTCGGCGTCGGGAGCGACAACGGCGGCGATCTCGGTGCGCAGGGTGTCGGGGGGCACGGGGACAGCGTGCACGGGTGAGTGCTCCGGACGCAGCCGCGCGATCAGGCGCTCCAGCAGAAGCAGCGCCGCCTGGCCGATCGGGTCGCCGCTGGGGAAGACGGCGCCGCGGTCCTCCTCGGTCTCGTCGGGCATGATCAGCGCGATGCCCTCGGCGCGGATCTCGGCGTCGCAGCCGAGCAGCTCGCCGAGTTCGGCGACGGCCCGCCACTGGTGGTGGGCGAGGCGCTCGCGCTGCCGCTCGGACAGGTCGGCGCGGTAGACGACGGGCGTCTCGGCGAGCATGCGACGCAGCGCGACCTCACCGGCTTCGTCGCCCGACGGGTCGGTGCCCTCCATCCCCTCCACGAAGACGGAGGGGTCGGGAGCGGAGTGCGGCGGGTGCGCGACCACGCGGCGGGCCAGCTCCAGATCGACTTCCAGCCACACCTCCCGCGCCCCGTCGGCGGCGTACCCGGAGTACGCGGCGAGCGTCCCCTCGCGTTCGGTGATCACGCCCCAGCCGACGAGGTGGCGCAGTGCGGCGGCGAAGGTGCGGCGCTCGGCCATCCGGTCGCGGGGGTCCAGGTCGAGTCCGGCCTCCGTGGCAGCGGCATGCACGTCGGCGGCCAGCCGCGACACCGGAAGCGTGGGCGGCGCCTCCACCAGGGCGGCCAGGGCGAGGGCGAGGTAGGTGTAGGCGCGCGGGGAGAAGTGGGCGCCGCTGGACCGGGTGAGGGGGCGGGCGACGGACCGGACGAGGCCGGTCTTGGCGAGGCGTGCGTGGTCGGCCGCGACCGTCAACCGGTAGTCCAGGATTCGGTGGAACCGCTGGATCAGCCAGTCGGAGTGGGCGCGGATGACCGCGAAGTCCTCGGGGTGGGTGCGGGCGGTGACGATCGGGGCGGTCAGGAGCCGCCGCGCGGCCGCCTGGCGCTCTCCGATGAGCGCGATGTCCTCGCTGGACTCCACTGGTGTCCGTCACCTCCTGCGCCTGGTTATGTGCTTCTCGGGGCCGAAGGGGCGCCGGTCGTCTCGTGGTGGTCGGGGTAGGCCAGGGCAGTGCGCCGATGAGATCGCCCGGCCCGATTCACGCCTGGCGGACCAGCCGGATCCCGGGATCCAGCCCCGCCAGCCCGCAGTCGTCCGTCGTCGTGTCGGACACGGCGGTGTCGTCGGTGTCCTCGGTGTCGTCGATCTCGTCAGCGTCGGTCCCCGCGTCGACCGCGTATGCGGTGATCTGCATCCGCAGGCCTTCGAGTGTGAGGTCGCCGTCAGCCCCCCGCAGGGTGATGCGTGCCGTCGGAGCGCTGCGGATGTGCAGCCGGATACCGAGTTCGAGGTCTCCGGCGGAGACGGGGGAGAGGGTGGCGTCACCGGCGCTCAGGGTGGCGGTGAGGAGTTCCATGAGCACCTCCAGCGCGAGGCCGGACAGGTGCGGCCGGGCATTGTCGCCCGTGGGTTCGGCCAGCACGCGGCGCAGCTCCTGGGCGGCGGTGCGCCGCCAGTGAGCGGAGGACTCGGCGGCGTCGCGCAGGCGCGCCTGCTGGTCGGTGTGGTCGGGGATGGGGGCGGGGGGCAGAGCGCTGGTGAGCCGGAGGGCGGCGGTGCGGGCGAGTGGCGCGTCCCACCAGCTCGTGGTGGCGGCGACGGCGTCCTCACCGGTGCCGCCGAGGTGGCGGGCCGGGTGGACCGCGAACGCGGCGGTGAAGAGCTCGTGCGCGGTGTCGGTCTCAGCGGCTTCGAACCAGGAGGCAAGGCGGAGCAGCGCGGCGCGGCCGTGCCTGGGCACAGGCACACCCGTGTCGTCCGCGCGCTCGCTGGCCCGCGCGACGCCGTCGTCGGCGGTCGCCGTCGTCGCCTGGTTCGCTGAGTCACCCACAACTCAGCAGACTAAAGACCCTGGGCCACTGTCGCGCCCAAAACCCGGGCTCCGACATCCGCGGCGATACCCGAAACTACGCCTTGACCTGCGAAGAAACCATCCCCTGTATTTCTTGAGGAGAACCCGTCCCCGCGACGGTGGCCGAGCGGTGTCGCGGGGACGGGTCGGCCAGTGGACCGGGCGGCCCGCGGTCCTTAGTCGGTCGACGGAACCATCAGCCGGCCGCCGTCGGCCTCCTCCATGCGCTCCTTCATGTCCGGGGGAAGCTCGGAGTCGTCCGGCACCGAATAGGCGGTGTAGTAGTCGTCGCCGTCGAAGTCCTTGGGGGTGTCGAGCTCGACGGTGACCGGGAAGGGGTCGTCCTGGCACTCGGGGAGGCACCAGGTTCCCGACACCGTGCCCTCGCCGACGGCCGGCGACTGGCCCCAGCCGGACCAGGTCAGGTCGGAAAAGGTGGTGAACTCCGAGGCGACCAGGACCTTCGGGCGCTGGTCGCGGAATCCCTCCTCGTTGCCGTAGGTGTTGAAGACGTAGATCTCGCCGTCGTCGCGGCCGTCCCCATCGGTGGGCGTGGGCTCGCCCGCTGTCGCTGTCCTGTCGGTCGGCGAGGGCGCGCCGCCCGGACCACCTCCGGAGCCGCCGTTTCGGTCCCCGCATCCGGCGACCGCTGTCAGGGCGCACAGCGCCCCGACGACAGCCAGGCGTGTCATGTCCATGTCGTCCCCTCCCACCACTGCGTTGGCTACGCCCCGTGGTGATCCCCTTTCTGCGAGCGATCTCACTTCCAGGTGACCCGGACGCGGGCCGCTGTCGTCGCGCACCCCCATGCGGCCGCCGCCCTATCTGCGTGCCACAACCCCCATTACCAAACAAGCGCTTGGCTGTTATAAGGGGGTCATGAGCACGCCACGGGTCTCCGCCGCCGAGGGATGGTTCATGGTCGACGCTGACGGTCCCCACCTCCTGGGGACACGCTGCGCGGACTGCGGAACCGTGCACTTTCCGCCGGAGCGGGGGTTCTGCCGCAATCCGTCCTGCTCCGGCGAGGATTTCGCGCACATCCGGCTCTCCCGGCGCGGCCAGATCTGGTCCTATACCGACAGCCGCTACCCGCCCCCGGCGCCCTACATCGCGCGGACCGATCCCTACGAACCCTTCACGCTGGCCGCGGTGGAGCTGGCGGCCGAGCGCATCGTCATCCTGGGGCAGACGGTGCCCGGCGTGACCGTCGACGACCTGGAGATCGGCCAGGAAGCGGAGTTGGCCGCGGGCGTGCTGTACGCCGACGACGCGTGCGAGTACCTCATCTGGAAGTGGCGTCCGCTGCCCGGCCCCGCAGAGGGCGGGGGCGACGGCGTCGATGCCCGCACACGGCCCCGGCCGGATGCGGGGCCGGGCCGATGACCGCCGCCGACGTCGCCGTCGCGGGCACCGGCATGCACCCGTGGGGAAAGTGGGGCCGCGGTTTCGTCGAATACGGCGTCACCGCCGCTCGAGCGGCCCTCGCCGACGCCGGCATCGAGCACACCGACGTCGGCTTCATCGCCGGAGCCTGCACCATCCGCAACGGTTACCCCGGGTTCGTGGCCGGGGCCACGTTCGCCCAGGCGCTCGGCTGGAGCGGCGCGCAGATCGCCAGCTGCTACGCGGCGTGCGCGAGTGGCGCGCAGGCCATCGCCGTCGCCCGCGCGCAGATCTTGGCCGGGCTGTGCGACGTCGCCCTGGTCATCGGCTCGGACTCCGCGCCCAAGGGCTTCTTCGCGCCCGTCTCCGGGGACCGCCCGGACGACCCCGACTGGCTCCGCTTCCGTCTCCTGGGCGCGACCAACCCGGCCTACTTCGCGCTGGCGGCTCGGCGCCGTATGGCGCTGTACGGCTCCACTTCGGCCGATTTCGCCCGGGTGAAGGTGAAGAACGCGGGCCATGGGGCGGCCAATCCCAACGCGCGCTACCGCGCGAAGGTCACCGAGGAGGACGTGCTCGCGTCCCCGATCGTGGCCGACCCGCTGCGGCTGCTGGACATCTGCGCGACCAGCGACGGGGCGGCCGCTCTGGTTCTGACCGGGGTGGACCACGCGCGCCGACGCCAGCGGCGGCCGGTACGCCTCAGCGCCGTCGCCACGGTCACGCCGCGCTTTCCGAACCACCTTCTGGAAATACCGAACTTCGCCACCGATTCCTGCCTCGTTCTCAACCCACCCGAGACGCCATTTCGCGCCTCCATCGCACAGGCCGCCTACGAACAGGCCGGGGTGGGGCCGGAGGATCTCGATCTGGCCGAGGTGTATGACCTGTCGACCGCCCTGGAACTGGACTGGTACGAGGACATCGGGCTGTGCCCGGTCGGGGACGCCGAGGGATTGTTGCGCGACGGCGCGACGGAGATCGGCGGGCGCATCCCGGTCAATCCCAGCGGCGGACTCGCGAGTTTCGGTGAGGCGGTCCCCGCGCAGGCGATCGCCCAGGTATACGAAATCACCCGACAATTGCAGGGGCGGGCCGACGACCGCCAGGTGCGCCCCGCACGCGTCGGAATCGCGGTGAATCAGGGCCTTTTCGGGCACGGCTCCGCGGTCGTCCTCCGACGGTGATCACAAAGGCGAGAGGATCCCCCGGCCCACCCCGGTGCGGGGAAAGGCGCGGGGAATCCTCCCTTTCTTTCGAATCTCGGCGCTGACTACGGCGACTAGGTCACGGCCGCCGCGTCACCCAACTACCTGATTAGTAGTGGTGGCCGTGGTGGTGATGGCCGTGGTGGCCGTGGTGGTGGCCGTGGTGGTGGCCGTGGTGGTGGCCCTTGTGCTTCTCAACATTCGTGTTGATCGGGCCGTTGGTGCAGTGGCCGGTGTGCTGCGGCGACGCGATCGGAATCGCGAGGATGTTGGCGTTGCAGAGCTGAATTGGAATCAGCTGCAGGTTGTTGTTGGCCGTGTAGCCGTCGGCGTGAGCGGGCGTCCCCATCATCAGGGCGCTCATGGCGGCCCCGGCCACGAGGGCACCCGCAGCGAACTTGCGCAGCATTGTGGAGCTCCTTACCAGAATCAGTAGTGGTGACCGTGGTGACCGTGGTGGCCGTGGTGGTGGCCGTGGTGACCGTGGTGGTGGCCCTTGTGCTTCTCAACGTTCGCGTTGATCGGGCCGTTGGTGCAGTTGTGGGTGTGCTGCGGCGAGAAGACCGGGATGCCGAGCAGGATGTTGGAGTTGCAGAGCTGGACCGGAATCAGCTGCAGGTTGTTGTTGGTCTGATGGCCGCCGTCTGCGTGAGCAGGCGCGGCGGACAGCACCGCGCCCATCGCAGCGCCAGCGACCAGGCCGGCGATACCAAGTTTGCGAAGCATGTGTTCCCCTAGTAGTAACCGTGGTGCTTGTGGTGGCCGTGGTGCTTGTGCTTCTCAACGTTCACGTCGATCGGCCCGTTGGTGCAGTGGCCGGTGTGCTGCGGCGAGAAGATCGGCACGGCGATCACGGCGTTGAGGTTGCACGCCTGGATCGGAACCAGTTGCAGGTTGTTGTTGGCCTGAGAGCCGTCCTGCGCGTAGGCAGGAGCGGCGGCCATAACTGCGCCCATCGCAGCGCCGGCGACTAGGCCGGCGATTCCCAGCTTCTGAAGCATGGGGTTCCTTCCTGAGTCAGTAGTGGTAACCGTGGTGCTTGCCGTGGTGGCCGTGGTGCTTGTGCTTGTCGACGTTCGCGTTGATCGGGCCGTTGGTGCAGTGGCCAGTGGTCTGCGGCGAAGCGATCGGCACACCCAGCAGGATGTTGGAGTTGCAGAGCTGGATCGGCAGCACCTGGAGGTTGTTGTTGGTCTGAGAGCTGCCATCCGCGTGAGCAGGCGCGGCCATGAACAACGCGCCCATTAGCGCGCCCGCCGCGAAGCCCGCGGAAACGAGCCTTTTCATGTCGGATCCCCCGAATTAAATAAGCGATGCTACTGAGAATAAGGGCACCCACACAGGCACCCCTTGATGCGGTGGACGTCGGCAATCATCATCCGAAGCCAAGAGTTTTGTCAACGCCAAAACGGGGAAATCCAAATGTCCATTTCATCCGTTCAGTGATGGTTGGAGAAGGAAATCACTTATCACACCGTGGTCCATTGACGAATCTTTTAGATATTCATTTACCGCACTCTATAAAACACCTTTAATCAAGGCGGATTCGGACTTGGCGGACGCCTTCCAGCACATGATTCGTACGTTGCCGACCCCGCCCGACGGATCAGAATCCCCTCAGGAAATCGGCGTGTCGCAGATCGGTATCTCGATACCCGGCAGAGCCCCGCGAGTGAGAAACAGTGACGGCATGGCATCCGTGCCCCGGTGACAGATGGCCCACATCCGCGACGAGCGTCGGCGTGTCCCCCACGGAAGGCACCCGCTCCCAGCGGCAGCCGAGCACGGGCCGCAACCGACGGAGACGGCGGAGAGGAACGAGGAACACGGCGGAGCACGACCACCGGCGCGGCCACGGACGTCACCGCGAACGGCCTTCGCGTCCGGCCCGACCGGAGGAGCCCCGACAAACACAAAAGCGCTCCTCGACCAGCACATACGCTGGTCAAGGAGCGCTTTCGGCGCAGCGACGCCGTCGGTGTCACATCGTCGGCGCGTATTCGACGCAAGTGATGACTTCTGCCCTGCTCCGAGCCCGCCCGCCCGGACTTCGCTCAGGACTCCTGGCCACGCCGACGGCGGCGGGCGTTGGCACCGAACACGGCGCCGATGACCCCGCAGGCCAGGATCACGAATGCCACGCCGGGGATCTGGGCGGCGCCGTCGAAGAATTCTCCGTTGGCGAAGCCGACCATCACGACAACGACGAGAAGGCTGACGGCGGCTTGGTCACTGATGCGGATCGGCGCGGACTTCGCGGACACGTAGGACCTCCGGACAAATCGAGGGTTGGAGCCATCGGCACTTGTACCATGTCCGCTTCGCGCCCCCGTGCGGTGCCGGTGCGGCGTCGTCGGGCACAGCCGTACGACACGAAAACGCCCCCTGACCGCACATGCTGGTCAGAGGGCGTTCTCCGTGGGTGGCAGGTGTAGGGTTCGAACCTACGTAGGCTGAGCCGGCGGTTTTACAGACCGCTCCCTTTGGCCACTCGGGCAACCTGCCTGGGATGCGGCGACGTGGTGTCGCGGCGCATGAATGAGGATAGCGGACATGTGGCGCGGACACGAAATCGAAAACCTCGCGGGCGTTTGGGACGGCGTTCGGCATGCTGTCAGGACGCTCGGGCCGCCACGCGGCTAAGCTCTGTCTCTGCCGCAGCCGGACGACATGGCCGTCGCGGACCGGCTGCGTCGACAACTCCCGTCGGGTGCCCTGCGGGGCGGGCCCGAAGGTCGTCTGCCAACCGTCTCTCAAAGGTGTGAACACACGTGGCCGCTGAGTCCAGTTTCGACGTCGTATCCAAGCTCGACCGCCAGGAGGTCGACAACGCGCTGAACCAGACCGGCAAGGAACTCTCCCAGCGCTTCGATTTCAAGGGGACCGGTGCCACCATCACCTGGTCGGGAGAGCAGGGCGTGGAGGTCCGCGCCAACTCCGAGGAGCGCGTCAAGGCCGCCTTCGAGGTGTTCAAGGAGAAGCTGATCAAGCGGAACGTCTCGCTCAAGGTCCTCGACCCGGCGGACGAGCCGAAGATCTCCGGCAAGGAGTACCGCCTCCCGGTCGCCCTCAAGGAGGGCATCTCCACCGAGGACGGCAAGAAGATCTCCAAGATCATCCGCGACGAGGGCCCCAAGGGCATCAAGGCCCAGATCCAGGGCGACGAGCTGCGGGTCAGCTCCAAGAAGAAGGACGACCTGCAGTCGGTCATCAACCTGCTCAAGGAGAAGGACCTCGACCTGGCCCTCCAGTTTGTGAACTACCGGTAGTCAGGCGGTCCGCGGCCTGCTCGCCCCTCTCGGTCCGGGCGGGCCGCTCGTATTTCTCTCCCTAGCTCTCTCCTGCTCGTCCGCTCCGGACCGGCCTGCCGACCCTCCCCTCGCGTTCGCGCGGGTTCACGAGTCAGTCGAGTCCCCAGCCGCCGTCCACGGCCATGCGCCGCAGGCGGCGGATGCGCTCGCGCGTGGGCGGGTGCACAGCGAAGACGCGGCTCATTCCCTGCGGCGGGAACGGGTGGGCGATCATCAGGTGAGCAGACGCGAGCAGCCGCCCCTCGGTGGGGAGGGGGTGGGTCCGGGTGCCCACCTCGATCTTGCGGAGGGCGTTGGCGAGGCCGATCGGGTCTCCGGTGAGGCGCGCCGCGGCCTCGTCGGCGCAGTGCTCCCGACCCCGTGTGACGGCGATCCGGATCACCAGTGCGGCGGCCGGGCCGAGAACCAGGAAGAGCAGCCCGCTCAGCAGGCTCGGCACATCCTCGTCCTCGGAATCGCCCAGCGGCAGCAGCAAGGCCAGGGCGGTCATCGACGTGATGATCGCGGCCAGTGTCGCCGCGACCGAGCAGACGACCGTGTCGCGATTGCGCACGTGCGCCAGCTCGTGCGCGATGACCCCGCGCAGCTCCCGCTCGTTGAGCAGGCGGAGCAGTCCGGTGGTGCAGCAGATGACGGCCCGGCGCGGCCCGCGTCCCGTAGCGAAGGCGTTCGGCGCCGGTGTCGGCGACAGATAGAGCCGCGGCATCGGCTGGCGTGCCTCGGTGGCCAGCTCCCGCACGATCCGGTAGAGCTCCGGCCGCTCGATCTCGCTGATGGGGCGCGCGCGCATGGCACGCAGCGCCATGGAGTCGCCGAAGAACAGCACCAGGCCGTTCATCACGATCACCAGGACGACTCCGAGCTGCAGCCCCTGCGCTCCCGCGAACGCCCAGCCGCCGATGACGACCAGCACCGATAGCCCGACGAGAAGGCACGCCGCGCGGATCGTGTTGCGGTACACGACGACTGCGCCCTCCTTCGCTCTCCGGTCCCTCTCCAGGCCCGTCCACCCATTCGAACGCGCAAGTCGTGGCCCCACGTTCCCGTCGTAGCGGGATGAACGTCACCACCGGATGGGAAAAGGAGCCAGATAAGCCCCGGAAGAGGGCGATAAGGGAAGAACCGGGCCACCAGGCGGGGCGGGATCCCATCGGCTGTCAGCGGATCTGGCGTCCTCTGCTCGGCCCTGCTCGCCCTTCCCTCGTCCAGCCGAAGACCGGCCGGAAAAGCACCGCGGGCCCGCCGCAGCCTGCCCCCGTGACCTCGGTCCACCCCTACCGGGACCCCGGCGGCCCAGCACAACTAGGGGTGTGATCTACCCCACCACTCCCCACTCGCCCGAGAAGGACGACCTATAGTGCAAGAGTGGTTCGTATCACGTTGATCGCCCAGCCGGCGGCGCCGCTCGTCGGCCGTCCGCTCCTGGACACCGTCCGCACCGCCGGGGTGATGTGTCGCCCCTAACCCTGCGCGGCCCGCCCCGCGCCGAGTCCCGAGAATGGCGCGGAATCGCGGACCGCTGCCGCGCGCGGATCCCGCTCCCGGTAGTCCATCGGTGCTGGTAAAGCGATCGCGGCCGTGATATCCAACGCGTTCCGCCCACCCAGGCGACCGGTCCCCCGCCCAGGGGCGAGAACTGAGGCAATCAGTGAGCCGCCACCCCCGTATGCGGTGGCTCCCCAAGGAGGTCGGCGATCTCAGTGACCAAACAGGTCCAACAACTCGACCGTGTCATCATCCGGTTCGCAGGAGACTCCGGCGACGGGATGCAGCTGACCGGCGACCGCTTCACCCAGGAAACCGCGTCGTTCGGCAACGACCTGTCCACCCTGCCGAACTTCCCAGCGGAGATCCGTGCTCCCGCGGGGACCCTTCCCGGCGTGTCCAGCTTCCAGCTGCACTTCGCCGACCACGACATCATGACACCGGGCGACGCCCCCAACGTCCTGGTGGCCATGAACCCGGCGGCGCTCAAGGCCAACATCGACGACCTGCCCGACAACGCCATCGTCATCGTCAACACCGACGAGTTCACCAAGCGGAACCTGGCCAAGGTCGGTTACGACACCAATCCGCTGGAGGACGGCACGCTCGAGGGGTTCAAGGTCAGTCCGGTCCCCCTGACCTCGATGACGGTCAAGGCGCTGGAGAGCTTCGACATCTCCAAGAAGGACGCCCAGCGCGCGAAGAACATGTTCGCGCTCGGCCTGTTGTCGTGGATGTACAACCGGCCGACGGAGGGCACCCTGGGCTTCCTGAAGTCGAAGTTCGCCCAGAAGCCGGAGATCCTGGCGGCCAACCTGGCCGCGTTCCAGGCCGGCTGGAACTTCGGCGAGACCACCGAGGACTTCGCGGTCTCCTACGAGATCAAACCGGCGCGGCTCGCCCCCGGCACCTACCGGAACATCACCGGCAACGTGGCCATCTCCTACGGCCTGATCGCCGGATCGCAGCTGTCCGGGCTGCCGCTGTTCCTGGGCTCCTACCCGATCACGCCCGCCTCCGACATCCTCCACGAGCTGTCGAAGCACAAGCGGTTCGGCATCCGCACCTTCCAGGCGGAGGACGAGATCGCGGGTGTGGGCGCGGCGCTGGGCGCGGCATTCGGCGGCTCCCTCGGTGTGACGACGACCTCCGGACCGGGCATGGTGCTGAAGGCCGAGACCCTCGGCCTCGCCGTGATGACCGAGCTTCCGCTGATCGTCATCGACGTGCAGCGCGCCGGCCCCAGCACGGGCATGCCCACCAAGACCGAGCAGGCCGACCTGCTGATGGCGATGTTCGGGCGCAACGGCGAGTCGCCGGTGCCGGTGCTGGCGCCGCGCTCCCCCTCGGACTGCTTCGACATCGCGATCGAGGCAACGCGGATCGCCACCACGTACCGCACCCCGGTCATCGTGCTCTCCGACGGCTACCTCGCCAACGGGTCGGAGCCCTGGCGTATCCCCGACGTCGGCGGCCTGCCCGACCTGTCGGTGAACTTCACCACCGAGCCCAACGGCCCCGACGGGGAGTTCCTGGCCTACCAGCGCGACCCGGAGACGCTGGCGCGACCGTGGGCGGTGCCCGGGACCGCGGGGCTGGAGCACCGCATCGGCGGCATCGAGAAGAGCTCCGGCAGCGGCGACATCTCCTACAGCCCGAGCAACCACGACCTGATGGTGCGCTCGCGCCAGGCCAAGGTCGACGGGATCGCGCGGGACCTCCAGCCCCTGGAGGTCGACGACCCCACGGGCGACGCGCGCGTCCTCGTGCTCGGGTGGGGCGGCACCTACGGCTCGATCGGGGCCGCCGTGCGGCGGGTGCGGCGCGCGGGGGGCAAGGTCGCCCAGGCGCACCTGCGGTATCTCAACCCCTTCCCGGCCAACCTCGGTGAGGTGCTGCACAGCTACGACCGGGTTCTCGTCCCCGAGATCAACCTCGGCCAGCTCGCGCTCCTACTGCGCGCGAGGTTCCTGGTCGACGTCATTGGCTACACGAAGGTCCGCGGTCTGCCGTTCAAGGCCGAAGAGCTGGCGGGCGTGGTTCAGGAGGTCATCGACCGTGCCGAGTGACAAGGCTTCCAACGCGGCGTCGGAGCAGGGCGGATGGACCCCCAAGGGCCTGAAGCTCGTCCCGCGCGGCGACGCGTCGTACAAGATGAAGGACTTCAAGTCCGACCAGGAGGTGCGCTGGTGCCCGGGCTGCGGGGACTACGCGATCCTGGCGGCGTTCCAGGGGTTCCTGCCTGAGCTGGGCGTGCCCCGGGAGAACATCGTCATCATCTCCGGGATCGGCTGTTCCTCGCGGTTCCCGTACTACCTGAGCACCTACGGCATGCACTCGATCCATGGGCGGGCGCCGGCCATCGCCACGGGACTCGCGGCGAGCCGACCGGACCTGTCGGTGTGGGTGATCACCGGTGACGGCGACGGGCTGTCGATCGGCGGCAACCACCTCATCCACGCGCTGCGCCGCAACGTCAACATCAACGTGCTGCTGTTCAACAACCGCATCTACGGGCTGACGAAGGGGCAGTACTCGCCGACCTCCGAGGCGGGGAAGGTCACCAAGTCCTCGCCGATGGGGTCGCTGGACTCCCCCTTCAACCCGGTGTCGCTGGCGCTGGGGGCGGAAGCGGGCTTCGTGGCGCGCACCGTCGACTCCGACCGCAAGCACCTCACCAGCGTGCTGCGCGCCGCGGCCGACCATGAGGGCGCGTCGTTCGTGGAGATCTACCAGAACTGCCCGATCTTCAATGACGACGCGTTCGAGCCGCTGAAGGACCCGGCCGAGCGCGACACCCGGTTGCTGCGGCTGGAGCACGGCGAACCGCTGCGCATCGGTGAGGACCGGGGCGTGGTGCTCGGCGAGTACGGCGAGCTGGGCGTAGCCGACATCGCGGACGTGGGCGAGGAGCGAATCCTCCGCCACGACGCGCACCGTGCCGACCCGGGATTCGCGTTCGCCCTGTCGCGGCTGGACTACCCGGCCTTCGACCACGTGCCGGTGGGGATCTTCCGTGACGTCGCGCGTCCCACCTACGACGAACTCATGGCCGAACAGTTGAGCGAGGCCCAGGCGACGCAGGGGCGCGGCGAACTGGCCAGCCTGCTGGCCAGCGGCGACACCTGGACGGTGGAGTAAAGCGAGGATCCGGCCGGGGAGCGCCACCCGGTACGGCGAGGAACATCACCAGCGACGAGAATCACCGACACCGACGGCAGGGGCCGTGCACCGGAAAGCTCCGGTGCACGGCCCCTCGCATTGTCGGCGTTCACGCTTCTCCGCGCGGCGTCGGCCCGAGCGCCGCAGCGTGCGTTGCTCCCCCGACGTAGGGCCACCCCCACCCTCCCCGCTCGGCCCAGCCCGACCCGCACCCCTGGAGCGAACACGAGAAATTCACCCAGATGTTGGGCAAAGCGTCGCTTTTAGGCCATGTTGATTAAACTCGTTGTTAGTCTTTCGCCCCTATGAGCGCACATTCGACCAGTTCTCCCCCTCGTCATCACAGACACACCCCGCCCCCGGAGAGAGGCGACGTGACTCCCGCGGCCCGGGCCGCTCCCCGACCGACGCGGCGTCCTCGCGACGACCATGATCGTCGCGGCGCTTCCGCTCCTGCTCCTCCTGTCCCTGGTCGCGGGCCAGTGGGCGCCGCTGATGTCCTTCGACCAGTCGCTGGCGCAGTCGCTGCACGACGCCATCGCCCCCTCACCCGGACTCGCGCACGGCCTGGAGCTGTGGACGGACGCGTTCGGAACCTGGGCGATGCGGATCGTGTCCCTGCTGGCCGCCGCCTGGCTGCTGATCCGCCGCCAGGTGAGCACGGCCGTCTGGGCCGGGGCGACCGTCTTCCTCGCCAACCTGTTCGGGCTGATCCTGAAGCTCACCGTGGACCGCCCGCGGCCGGAGTTCGCCGACCCGATCTCGGTGGCCGTCGGACCGTCCTTCCCCTCCGGGCACGCGCTCATGGCCGTCACCGGCATGGGCATCCTGCTCTTCGCCGTGCTTCCGCTACTGCGCGGCGCCTGGCGGAGCATCGCGTGGGTGGTGGCCATCGTCATCGCCCTGAGCACCGCGCTGTCGCGGCCGCTCTTGGGCGTGCACTGGGGCACCGACATCATCGCCGGCATGAGCCTCGGCCTGTTCACGGTCGCCCTGACGCTGCTGCTGTGGACGTTCCTGCCACCGATCGCGCGACGCTGGGACCGGCCGTCGCCCGCGTCGGCGCCGAAGGCATAGCCTGCGATCATGCGTATTGTCATCGCCGGAGGGCACGGAAAGATCGCGCTGCGTCTCGAACGACTGCTGGCCGCGCGCGGCGACAACCCCGTCGGCCTCATCCGCAATCCCGATCACGCCGACGACGTGGCGGCCGCGGGTGCCGAGCCCGTACTGATCGACCTGGAGTCGGCGACCGTCACCGAACTGACCGAGAAGGTCATGGGCGCCGACGCGGTGGTCTTCGCCGCCGGGGCCGGGCCGGGGAGTGGGGCGGCCCGCAAGAACACGGTCGACCGCGGGGCGGCCCGCCTGCTGGCCGACGCCGCCTCGCTGGCCGGTGTGCGCCGCTACATCATGGTCTCGGCGATCGGGGTCGACGACGGTCCCGCCCCCGACGCCGAACCGGTGTGGGCGGCCTACGTCGAGGCCAAGCGGGCGGCCGACGACGACCTGCGGTCGCGCAGCCTGGAGACCGACTGGACCATCCTGCGCCCGGGCCGCCTGACCGACGCGTCGGGGAGCGGGAAGGTCCGTCTGTCGGAGAAGACGGGCCGCGCCGAGGTGAGCCGGGACAACGTCGCCGCTGTGATCGTCGGGCTGCTCGACGAACCGGCCACCATCGGCAAGGTGCTCGAGCTGGTGGACGGGGAGACTCCGATCGGCGCGGCTGTGGCCGCCGTGGCGGAGTGATCGGGTCTGCGCATCCTTGTGGCCAGATATGCCCATAGGGGGCATCATGGGTGCGGTACGGCCCGGCGATGGTCCTCCGTAGCGAAGGTTCTCCGTAGCGGACACGGACGTTCGGCGGCGCTCCCCGCGCTCGCGGGGAGGGTCCGCGCCCCAGCGAACAGATAGGTACGGTTTCACACATGAGCGTCACGCAGGTCGTGAGGGACAGCACCGTCGTCGAGCATGCCAAGGTCGCGGCACAGCAGAAGCGCCGGATGTTCATCATCCAGCTGGATGTGAACGGCTACGACGACGGCTCCAGCAAGGTGCGGCCGGGTCTCACCCGCATCCTCGAGGGGATCGAGGAGGCCGGGTGGCGACTGGACCTGATCACGCCCACCGAGGACACCGAGGGCAAGTCCATGCGGCTGTTCATCTTCCGGCTCGACCCGCAACAGAGCGCTGAGCAGCCCGCGAAGGACACCGCGTCCCAGGAGGGCACGGGCGCCCACCAGACCTACCGCCAGCACCCGACCGGCGCCCAGCAGCAGGATGCCTACACCGGTTACCAGCAGCACACCGGCGGCCATCCGCAGCAGGGGTACGCCCACCCGGGGTACCAGCAGTACCCGGGCTACGAACAGCAGCCGGGGTACGGCTACGACCAGCAGCAGTACCCGGGGTACGGCCAGCAGCCCGGCTATGGCCAGCAGTACCCGGGCTACGGCCAGCAGCAGGGCTGGTAACCAGCGCCGCCTGAGGGGTCCCTGACCGGAGGGCGCCCGCCCTCCGCCCCGCTTCGTCTCCGACGTCGATCGGCCCGCGTAGCGAGTGCGCACGCGGGCCGTCGTCGTGAGTCCAGAGGCCGAGCCTGGTCAGTCGGTGCCGAGGCGCCTGTGTGGCGGCGCGGCCGCGCGCCTCTGTCGGGGCTCCCAGGTGGACCAGGCCGCCACGGAGAACTCGGTGAATCCCAGGGATCGGTACAGCGGCACCCCCGCGTCCGTGGCCGTCAGGACGATCTCCCGGCCGGGGGACGCGCCCACGACCGCGTTCATCAATGCGCGACCGACCCCCGTCGACCGGTACTCCGGCAGAGTGGTCAGCCAATAGATCCCGACCGCCACGCCATCGTCGCAGCTGACACATGCCCCCGCTGGCCTCCCATCACGATGCGCCGACCAGACACGGAGGCCGGGACGCTCGATCAGCTTCGGAGGCAGGTGTCCGCCGGGACGTCCGGGCGTCGGGTCGCGTACCGGGAAGCCGTCGATGATGATCCGTTCCGCCCCGGTCAGTTCCTCGGCATCCCGCACCGGTTCCACCCGAACCAGGGGCGACGAGCCGTGGTCGATCACGTCCTCCGCCCGCGCTCCCATGACAGGCATGTTCTGGAACGCATCCGGCGCGCCGCCGTTGCCGTTCGGCCGCAGCGCGCCGAAGGGGTCCTCCAGGAGCACGGCCTCACGATCGGGCGCCGCGAGCAGCCGTTCCCACCAGTCCCCCGCCTCCCACATGGCCCGCCGCACGACCACCTTGATGGTTCGCCGCACGGGAAGCCGAAAGATCGCGACTCCTGGCGGCGCGTCGAGCTCGTCGGAGTCCCCCGGCCCCATACTCCGCCACAGGTGCACGGCATTGTCCGCGTACAGTTCCGTTCCCAGCATGCTTCAGGCTCCCAAACCACCGAGACGCCCACCAGACGCCAGGAACGGCACGGAGTTGAGGGGTCCTGCAGCGAGATCGACTCAAGAGACCACCCGTCACGCGGGAGCGTGGCATACGGCTTCGACGTTGTTGCCGTCCGGGTCACGGACGAACGCGCCGAAGTAGTCGGGGTGGTACTGCGGCCACTCGCGCGGCGCGTGCAGGATCTCGGTCCCCAGTTCGACGGCGGCGTCGTGGAACGCGGTGACGGCGGCACGGTCGTCCGCGGCGAAGGCCACGTGCGTCTCGCGCGGCACGCCCTCGTTCGTGACCGGCCCGAGCCAGAAGGTCGGCCGCGTCGTGCCGAAGCCGACGAAATCGCCGAACTCCAGCAGCCGCCGCGCGCCCAAAGGCGCGAGGAGCGTTTCGTAAAAGGAGGCGCTGGCCTGCACGTTCGCCACTTGTAGAGATATGTGGTCGATCACGCGCCCCAGTATTCTCCTGGGAACCGACAATCTCGGCGAACGATGGTCCGGCGTGCCGCCACGGCCGCCGCCCCGCCCCTCGCCTGTTGCGGGGATTTCCGCGCGGTTAGGACGCGGCCCCCATCTCCTGCACGAGGAAGAACTCGTTGCCAGAGGGGTCGGTGAACCAGGTGGCCTTGTCGCCCCAGGGCATCATCTCCGGCGCCTGCTTGAAGTTGACGCCCTTCTCCGTCAGCGCGGCGTACTCGGCGTCGATGTCATCAGTGGTCACCGAGATGCCACACCCCTTGGACCGGCCGGGCCCCGGGGCCTGCTCGTTGTAGACCTCCGGCTGCCCGAGCACCACAGCGGTCTCCGCTCCGCGCGGCGCCACGGTCAGCCAGCGCATCTCGCCCATGGTGTTGTCCTGCCGCTTCTCCCAGCCGAGGGTGTCAACGTAGAAGCGCAGGGCCTCTTCCTGGTCGGCGACGATGACCGTGGTGGAGTGCAGTTTCTGCATCATGGG
The DNA here is from genome assembly GCF_002263495.1 of Nocardiopsis gilva YIM 90087. Taxonomy (NCBI): domain Bacteria; kingdom Bacillati; phylum Actinomycetota; class Actinomycetes; order Streptosporangiales; family Nocardiopsidaceae; genus Nocardiopsis; species Nocardiopsis gilva. The sequence continues at coordinate 5,834,070 of NZ_CP022753.1, forward strand.
GCAAACCTAGGCTCCGCCTGTGACAGTTTCCTGCCCTCCTCGCCCAAATTTGCGCGGGCTTTGCGCAGACGCGTGCCGGACGTGCGACAGGAACGGAAGACTCGGCGCTGCGATTCTTCGCGTACTCGGCCGTAACCGAACACAGAAGGGAGCTCACTCCCCCGTTCGGGCGACGCCCACAGGGCAGGATTCGCCGGTGCCTCCTACCCCGCAATAGCCATGCGGGTTCTTGGTGTCGCTCAGGTACTGCTGGTGATATACCTCAGCGAAATAGAACTCGCCCGCCGGAAGGATCTCGGTGGTGATCGCGCCGTAGCCCCCCTGGGTGAGGATCGGCTGGAAGGCGTCGCGGGTAGATTCGGCGGCGGCCTTTTGCGTGTCGTCGTGGTACAGGATCGCCGAGCGGTACTGGGTGCCCACGTCGTTGCCCTGGCGCATGCCCTGGGTGGGGTCGTGGTTCTCCCAGAAGACCCTGAGGAGGTCGGTGTAGGAGATCTTCTCCGGGTCGAAGACCACGCGGACGGCTTCGGTGTGGCCGGTGCGGCCGGTGCAGACCTCGTCGTAGGTGGGGTTGCGGGTGTAGCCCCCGGCGTAGCCGACGGCCGTGGTGATGATGCCGTTCTCGGCGCCGAGTTGCCAGAACCTGCGTTCGGCGCCCCAGAAGCAGCCCATGCCGAAGTCGGCGATCGCGCTGCCCTCCGGGTAAGGCGGGGTCAGCGGCGTGCCCAGGACCTCGTGGGGCGGCAGCGCGGGGGTCGGAGCGTCGCGGCCGGGAAGTGCCTGGGCCCGGTCGACCATGGTGGATTTCTGCCCGAACATGCGTCCAGCCTAGCCGTTCTGTCCGGTTCGCCGGTGAAGCGCGAGACGGGCCGCGGTGCGCGTATCCCCGTGCCGGAACGCCGCCACAGGCCGGCACTCGAGGTTTTCCGATCGCTTCAAAGATCGTGTAAGAAGAATTAACTATTCATCCGATGACCATTCCAATAATCTGAAACGCGTGTCGGACTCCAATTCCCCTAACGGCGTGCTCCTCGGAGCCAGCGCCTACCTCATGTGGGGCATCTCCACCCTCTACTGGCCGCTGCTCGACGCCGCCGGACCCGTGGAGATCCTCGCCCACCGGATGGTCTGGGCGCTGCTCGCCGTCGCGGTCATCCTTGCCGCGCGCGGGCAGTGGGGCGGGCTCGTCGCCGCGCTCCGTGACCCGCGCAAGATCCTGATTCTCGCCGGAGCGGCCCTCGTCATCTCGGTCAACTGGGGCGTCTTCATCTACACCGTGAACTCGGGGCAGACCTCGCAGGCCGCGCTCGGCTACTTCATCAACCCGCTGGTCAGCATCGTGTTCGGGGTGATCATCTTCTCCGAGCGGCTGCGCCGCGCCCAGTGGGTCGCCGTGGCGCTGGGCGTGCTCGCGGTGGCCGTCCTCACCTACGCCTACGGCGCCGTTCCGTGGATGTCGCTCTCCGTCGCGTTCTCCTTCGCCACCTACGGTGTGCTGAAGAAGCTCGTGCGTCTCGACGGTCTGGACAGTCTGGCCATCGAGACGCTGCTGATGTTCCTGCCCGCACTCGGCTACCTGCTCTACCTGGGGCACGCGGGGACAGGGACGTTCACCAGCGTCTCCACCACGCACACGCTCCTGCTCATCGGCGCCGGAACCGTCACCGCCCTGCCCCTGCTCTGCTTCGGCATGGCGGCACGCCGCATCCCGCTCAGCACTATCGGCCTGCTCCAGTTCATGGTGCCGATCATGCAGTTCCTCTTCGCCTGGCTGGTCTTCGACGAGGAGCTCCCCCTCAGCCGCTGGCTCGGGTTCGGCATCGTGTGGGCGGCGCTGGTGGTGTTCGCCGTCGACATGCTGCGCAACACCACGCCCCGTCCGGCGCGGACGGCCGTCGCCGAACCGCCTCCCGACGATTCGCCCGCTGCCGACCTACGCCCGGCGGGAGGCGGTGCTGCCGACGGTGGCGCCGAACGCGGGCGGATCGGCGCGGCCACCCAGGAGGCGGCGGGTGGTCCCGTGCCGCCGTAGCCGCGTCACGCGGCGTCCCCGCCCTGCGGCCCTGGGTCGTAGCCGGGATAGGACACCCTCCGGACGTTGGGCGTTTGCTGGTAGCCGCGGCGCTGGGGCACCCCAGCACGGGGCGGCTCCGGGTAGCTGTGGCACGCCGTCTCCCCAGCTCGCGGCGGCTCCGGGAAGCCGCGGCACGCCGCCTCCCCGCCGTGGTAGTCGGCGCTCGGCCCCGCGTCCGGGCGGCGGGCGTGTTTGCCCTGCGGCTTCCAGCCCGACTCGGACGCCCGGGGGTCGGGCACTGCCGGGTCGAGCCCGTAGTGGCGGTAGACGACGTCCTCCTGCCGCATGGAGATGTGCTGGTTGACCTGGAAGCTCGGGGCCTGTTTGATCATGGCCTTCGTGTAGGGCACCTGAAGGCCGTCATCGACCGCCTGAGCCCCCCTCAGCGGGACAAAGTTCTCCCGCGTGCCGAACAGCCCGGAGCGGACCGTCACCCATTTCGGCACATCGGTCTGATCGTCGAAGAACACCTGGCCGATCTTGCCGACGCTGTTACCGTCCCGGTCCAGCAACCGGTGCCCGATGAGGTTCCGAATTCCAAGCTGTGCTTGCACGGCGGTTCGCTCCCTCCATATCGCCTACCCCGAACATCCCCGCGCGGCGTCCGCGTCCGCGCAGCTCACAGCGCCATCACGGGATCACCAGTGTGCAGTGCGCGGGTTCCCCGCCCCCTTGCCCGCCATGCCGGTCTTACCTCGCCGATACCAATTTCAGGACATCGCGTTAACCGCCCTGATCTGCGAACGAACAAGAAAAACGGCCCGCATCCCCCTCACGGGGGTGCGGGCCGTTCTCGCTCAGGGGCCGCCGCGGCCGCCGATCAGCCGGTGCGCGCCACCACGTAGTCGCACAGCGCCTCGAACGCGTCGCGCGGCGGGCCGGCGGGCAGGGTGGCGAGTTCGGCGCGCGCCTTGTCCGCCCAGGCCGCGAGGTCGGCGCGGGCCGCGTCCATCGCCGGGTGAGCGCGCAGCAGGGTCAGCGCCTCCTCTGTCTCGGCGTCGTCCAGCTCGCGTCCGAGCAGCTCGCGCAGGCGCATGTCGGCCGGGTCGGTGCTGCGCCGCACGTAGAACATCGGCAGGGTCAGTACCCCCTCGCGGAGGTCGGTGCCGGGAACCTTGCCGGACTCCGCGGTCTCACTGGCGACGTCGAGGATGTCGTCGGAGAGCTGGAACGCCATGCCCAGCGCCTCACACGCGCGGGCGATCGTCTCCTGGACCTTGGGGTCGGCTTTGCCGAACATCGCGCCGATCTCCGCCGAGGAGGCGATCAGCGAGGCCGTCTTGTCAGCGATGACCTGCAGGTAGTGATCCATCGGGTCGACGCCGTCACGCGGCCCCGAGGTCTCCAGGACCTGTCCCTGGACGAGCCGCGCGAAGGTCTGCGCCTGCATCCGTACGGCGTCCGTGCCCAGATCGGCGAGCATCAGCGAGGCCTGCGCGAACACGTAGTCGCCAGTCAGGATGGCGATGGTGTTGCCCCAGCGCTGATTGGCGCTGGGCTCGCCGCGGCGCAGCTCGGCCTCGTCCATCACGTCGTCGTGGTACAACGTAGCGACATGGGTGAGCTCGACCACGGCGGCGGCCTTGACGAGGTCGGACGAGGTCGGATCGCCGAAACGGGCCGCGAGCAGGACCAGGGTGGCGCGGAACCGCTTGCCGCCCGCCGCCAGGAGGTGCGTCGCGGCCTCGTACAGCATCGGGTCGCTGGAGGCGACCGACTCCCGCAGCACCTCCTCGACCTGTTCCAGACCTTCCTGGACCTCCCGGGCGAGGGTCGCGTCGATCGACGGCAGAGCGAGGAAACCGCTCGGGACAGCACCGCTCACCAGAAAGCTCCACATGTCAACAGGCGCGCGATACCCAAACGGACGTATCGCGCGCTCTCGGGATGAACATAAACCGGATAGCCAAGTTATCCGACGGGGGTTGCACAGCCAAAGCCACCCACCGAGTGCCCGCGGCTACCGAGCGAACCCGTCGACCTGCGCTACGGCCTGCACCGCTGTGCCCGTGTCAGCCCCCTCCCGCGGGTAGAGGTGATTGAGCAGCGGCGTCGGATAGACACCGAGCAGAAGGGTGGCCGCGACGCCGATGGTGATGGCCGAGCCGGTGAACGCCCCGGCGCGGATCACCGTCGGGCCTTCGGCGGCCGGTTCGGCGAAGAACATCAGCACGATGATGCGGACGTAGAAGAACGCGGTCACGGCGCTGCTGAGCACACCCACGACCACCAGCGGGGTGGCTCCGCCCGCCATCGCCGCCTGGAAGACCGCGAACTTTCCGATGAACCCGCTGGTCAGCGGGATACCGGCGAAGGCCAGCAGGAACAGCCCGAGCGACCCGGCCAGCAGCGGCGCGGTGCGGCCGAGCCCGGCCCACTGCGTCAGCTCCCCGGCCTCGGGGCCGTTCTCGTGCGTGCGCACCAGGGTCACGACGGCGAAGGCGCCGATCGTGGTGAACCCGTAGGCGGCGAGGTAGAACATCGCGCCCGCCATGCCCTCGGAGCTGGCCGCCACGACGGCGGTGAGCACGAACCCGGCGTGCACCACCGAGGAGTAGGCCAGCAGCCGCTTGATGTCCCGCTGCGTCACCGCGATGACCGCGGCCAGCACCATCGTGAGGATCGCAACGATCCACAGCATCGGACGCCACTGCTCCACCGAGGCGCCGAAGGCCACGAGGAACACGCGCAGCAGCGCGCCGAACGCCGCGACGAGGGTGCACGACGCCATCAGCGCGGTGATGGGGGTCGGGGCGCCCTGGTAGACGTCGGGCTTCCAGTTGTGGAACGGGACCGCGCCGACCTTGAAGAACAGCCCCACCCCGATCAGCGCGATGCCGACCAGCAGCAGCGGCTGCGCGGCCTCCGGATTGGCGAACACCTCGGCGCCGCCCGCCTCGATCGCCGCGTGCACCTCGGCGAAGTTCACCGCGCCCGCGTACCCGTACACCAGCGCGATGCCGAACAGGAAGAACGCCGAGGAGAAAGCGCCGAGCAGGAAGTACTTGACCGCCGCCTCCTGGGAGAACAGCCGACGCGTACGCGCCAGGCCACACATCAGGTAGAGCGGGAGGCTCATCACCTCCAGCGCCACGAACAGGGTGAGGAAGTCGTTGGCCGCCGTGAAGAGCATCATGCCCAGCAGTGCGATCAGCACCAGCGGGTAGACCTCGGTGTGCCGCGACCCGGCGAGGATGTGCCCGCGCTCCTCCTCACTGCCGGGGACCGCCGCCGCCTGCGCGGCGAACGCCGTCTCCGCGTGCCGGTTCTCGGCGATGAGCAGCAGGCTGATGAAGGCCAGCACCAGGATGGTGCCCTGCAGGAACAGGGAGACGCGGTCGATGGCCACGCTGCCCAGCGCCACCGTCGTCCCGGCCTCCCCGGCCGGAATCCCGCCGATCAGCAGCACGGAGAGCGCGAAGGCGCCGAGGACCGAGGCCATGGTCAGGGTGAGCTGGATGGGGCGGCGCCGCTCCTTGGGGGCGAACGCCTCCACCAGCACGCCGATCACCGCCGCGGCGAAGATCACCAGCATCGGGGAGAGCTGCCAGTAGTCGATTTTCGGCGCCTCATCGGTGATGACCGGTGCGGCGAGGACCGCAGCGGGCGCCGAGACCATCGGGGCGATCACTCGTCGGCTCCTTCCTGCCCGCCGGCCGCCTCACCGGCGGCGTCGAGCGCCGGTGCGGGGTCGGTGGCGTCGATCTGTTGCATGGTCTGCTCCACGGCGGGGTTGATGGCGTCCAGCAGCGGCTGGGGGTAGAGGCCGAAGAGCACGATGAGCGCGATGAGCGGACCGACCACCCACACCTCGCGGTGGGACAGATCGGGAAGGCGGCCGAGCGATGCGGGCAGCGGGCCGGTCATGGTCCGCTGGTACATCCACAGGATGTAGAGGGCGGCCAGCACCGTCCCGGCGGTGGCGATGATCGCCGGAACCGGGTGGAACATGAACGCGCCGATGAACACGAGGAACTCGCTGACGAACGGGGCCAGCCCCGGCAGCGAGAGCCCGGCCAGGCCCGCCACCAGGAACGTCCCGGCCAGCAGCGGGGCCGTGGTACGGACCCCCTGGTAGTCGGCGATGGCCGAGGAGCCCCGCCGCGCGATCAGGAACCCGACGACCAGGAAGAGCGCGCCGGTGGCGAAGCCGTGGTTGACCATGTACAGCGCCGCGCCGGACTGCCCCTGGGTGGTCATCGCGAAGATGCCCAGGGTGATGAACCCGAAGTGGGAGATCGAGGTGTAGGCGATCAGCCGCATCATGTCGCTCTGCGCCACCGCGAGGATCGCACCGTAGACGATGCTGACCAGGCTGAGCGCCACCACAGGCCAGACGAACCACGCGGCCGCGCCGGGGAACAGCTCCAGGCAGTAGCGCAGCATGCCGTAGGTGCCGACCTTGTCGAGCACGCCGACCAGCAGCACCGCGGTGCCCGGCCGGGAGGACCCCGCGGCGGACGGCAGCCAGGTGTGCACCGGCCACATGGGCGCCTTAATCGCGAAGGCGATGAAGAACCCGAGGAACAGCCAGCGGGCCACGGTGGTGTCGACCCCGGCCAGCGCGCTGCCCGGCGCGACCAGGTCGCTCCACAGGAAGGTGCCGCCGTAGACGGCGACGCCGATCACCGCGACCAGCATCAGCAGCCCGCCCAGCAGGCTGTAGAGCAGGAACTTGATCGCCGCGCGGCGGCGGTCCTCGCCGCGGCCGTAGCGCCCGATCATGAAGTAGACCGGGATGAGCATGGCCTCGAAGAAGACGTAGAAGAGGAAGACGTCGGTGGCGGCGAAGACCCCGATCATCATCGCTTCCAGGAGCAGGATCAGCGCGAAGTAGCCCTTGCCCCCGTCGTCCACAGTGCTGGCGTCGTTCTCCTTCCAGGCCGCCAACACCACCAGCGGAACCAGCAGCACCGACATCAGGATGAGCACGAGCGCGATGCCGTCGACTCCCACCGCGTAGCTGACCCCGAACTGCGGGATCCACGCGTGGACCTCGGTGAACTGCAGCCGCTGCGTGCTCGCCACGTCGAACCGGGCGGCCATGGCGACGACGAGCAGCAGCGTGCCGAGCGTGACGCCGAGCGCCACCCGTTTGGCGGTCTCGATCCGCTCGCGCGGCATCAGCGCGATGGCCAGGCCGCCCAGGGCGGGCAGCGCGATGGCCAGGGTGAGCCAGGGGATATCGGTCATTTAGATCCTCACAGCCAGCGTTGCGACGACGATCGCGGCTCCGAAGAGCATCGTCAGCGCGTAGGTGCGGGCGAACCCGGTCTGTGTGGTGCGCAGCTCTCGCGAGGTGTCGCGCACACTGGTGCCGACGCCGTTGACCAGGCCGTCGACCACCGCCCTGTCGAAGATGTCCATTCCGGCGGCCAGGACCCGCCCCGGCCGCATGAACAGCCCCTCGTTGATGGCGTTGCCGTAGAGCTCGTTGCGCGCGGCCACGACCACGAGGTTGCCGCGCGGCGCGACCACCGGCACCGGCGCCGAGACGTAGCGCCACCACGCCACGGCGACACCGGCGACCAGCACGGCGAGCGCGATCAGCGAGTAGGGGCCGGTCAGCATGTGGACGAAGTCGAAGTGGTGCACCTCGGCGCCCACGGCCGGGGCGAGGAACTCGGCGAAGGTGTTGCCGAAGACGAGCAGCCCGCCCAGCGCCACCGACCCGACGGCCAGCACGATCATCGGCCCGGTCATGGAGGTGGGCGACTCGTGCGGGTGGGCGTCGTCGGCCCAGCGCTTCTCCCCCAGGAACGTCATGAACATGATCCGCGACATGTAGAACGCGGTCAGCCCGGCGCCGAGCAGGGTGGCCGTGCCGAGCAGCTGTCCGGCGACACCGGGGAAGGAGAAGGCGGCCTGGATGATGCCCTCCTTGGTCCACCACCCCGACAGCAGCGGGACCCCGATGATGGCGAGGTACCCGAGCCCGAACGTCGCGAAGGTGATCGGCATGTAGGTGCGCAGCCCGCCGTAGCGGCGCATGTCGACCTCGTCGTTCATGCCGTGCATGACCGACCCGGCACCGAGGAACAGCCCGGCCTTGAAGAAGCCGTGCGTCATGAGGTGGGCGATCGCCGCGGCGTAGCCGATCGGGCCGAGGCCCGCCGCCAGCGTCATGTAACCGATCTGGCTCATGGTGGACCCGGCCAGCGCCTTCTTGATGTCGTCCTTGGCGGACCCGATGACGGCACCGGCGAGCAGCGTGGCGGCGCCGACGATGGCGACGGCCAGCTGCGCGGTCGGCGCGGCCTCGAAGATCGGCCCGGAGCGCACGATCAGGTAGACACCGGCGGTCACCATGGTCGCGGCGTGGATGAGCGCGGAGACGGGGGTCGGGCCCTCCATGGCGTCCAGCAGCCAGGACTGCAGCGGCAGCTGGGCGGACTTGCCGCACGCGGCCAGCAGCAGGAGCAGCCCGACCGCGGTGAGCACGCCCTGCCCGGCACCGTCCACGGCCCCGAGCACGTCGCCGAACGCGACCGTGCCGAACGTGGAGAACATCAGCATGACCCCGATGAGCAGCCCGAGGTCGCCGACACGGTTGACCAGGAACGCCTTCTTGGCGGCCACGGCCGCCGCGGGTTTGTGCTGCCAGAACCCGATGAGCAGGTAGGACGCCAGACCCACGCCCTCCCAGCCGAGGAACAGCAGCGCGTAGTTGTCGGCGAGGACCAGCACCAGCATGGCCGCGACGAACAGGTTGAGGTAGGCGAAGAAGAGTCGCCGGTCGTCGTCGTGGGCCATGTAGCCCACCGAGTAGATGTGGATGAGGGAGCCGACGCCGGTGACGAGCAGCGCGAAGCTGATCGACAGTGGGTCGACCAGAAGCGTCACGTCCGCGCTGAACCGCCCCGCTTCGAACCACGTGTACACGGGGACGGAGACGCTGCGGTCGAGGGGCGCCATCCCCAGGAGCTCGACGAGGGCGAGCACGGCCCACACGAAGGCCGCGAGCGGCAGCGCGACGGCGAGCCAGTGGCCCCAGCCGTTGGTGCGCCGCCCGCCCAGGAGCAGGATGGCCGCTCCCAGCAGGGGCAGGGCGATGAGCAGCCAGGCGTTGGACATGATCGCCCCGCTGGCGTCCGTTGTGACCACCGGTTCGGCGGCGAGGAAGAGGTCGGACACAGCCACGTCGCCTTCTAGTTCTTGAGCAGGTTGGCGTCATCGACCGATGCCGACCTGCGGGTCCTGAAGATCTGCATGATGATGGCCAGCCCAACGACGACCTCGGCCGCGGCCACGACCATCACGAAGAACGCGATGACCTGGCCACCGATGTCGCCGTGCAGCCGCGCGAACGCGACCAGCGCCAGGTTGCAGGCGTTGAGCATGAGCTCGACGCACATGAAGACGATGATCGCGTTGCGCCGCACCAGTACCCCGACAGCGCCGATCGTGAAGACGATCGCCGCGAGGGCGATGTAGTTCATCGGGTCCACGCCCGGTTCACCTCCTGCCCGTCGTTGTGCCGTCGCCGTCTCGCTCCGGTTCGGCGTCCTCCCCGTTCCCGTCGGTGGGCTCGCCGAGCTCGTGGCCCTCCTTGGACCACGCCGAGGCCGACGCCCCGCCCGGCTCCGGCTCGGTCCCCAGCCGCACCTCCCGCGGCACCCCCGACTGCAGCTCGGGGTCGCGGGCGGCGAGCACCGGGTTGAGCGAGAGCTGGGAGATCGACCCGTCGGGCAGCAGCGCCGGCATGTCGATCGCGTTGTGGCGGGCGTAGGTGCCGGGGCCGGGCAGCGGCGTGAGGTGATCGCCACGGACCCGCTCCCGGGAGAAGTCCCGCTGCGTGCGGCGCTTCTTCAGCCGGGTGACGTGCGCCAGCACCAGGGCGCCGAGCACTGAGGTGATGAGCAGCGCGCCGGTCGCTTCGAACGCGACGACGTAGCGGTAGACGACCTCTCCAGCGATCCACGGGACGCTGCCGCCGGCCGCGGCCACCCCCGCGTCCATGCCGACCGGGTCGCCGACGACGACGCGGGTGAGCCCCAGGGACAGTGCGCCCAGGAAGCCGAGGGCGACCAGCGCGGCCAGCAGCCGCTGCCCGCGGATCGTCTCGACGAGGGAGTCGGCCGAGCTGACGCCGACGAGCATCAGCACGAACAGGAACAGCATCAGCACGGCGCCGGTGTAGACGACGACCTGCACCACCATCAGAAACGGGGCCTGGTTGATGCCGTAGAAGACGGCCAGCCCCAGCATGACGACGGCCATCATCACCGCGGAGTGCACGGCCTTGCGGCTGAACACCACGCCGAGCGCGCCGAGCACCACAACGGAGCCCAGCACCCAGAAGACCATGCCCTCGCCCGCCGAGATGGGGGCGGCCAGCGCGTGCGCGTCAACGGGGGGCGCGGGAGTCACGGTCGTCGGTGTCACCGGACCGCCTCGCCGTCGTTCTCGATGTCCTGGGAGGCGCCGTTGACGGACCGGTAGTAGTCCTCCTGGGTCTCACCGAGCCGCATCGGGTGCGGCGGCGCCTCCATCCCCTCGCGCAGCGGCGCGAGCAGCTGCTCCTTGGTCCAGATGAGGCTCTCGCGGTTGTCGTCGGCGAGCTCGTAGTCGTTGGTCATGGTCAGCGCCCGGGTGGGGCACGCCTCGACGCACAGCCCGCACAGGATGCACCGCAGGTAGTTGATCTGGTACACCCGGCCGTACCGCTCGCCGGGCGAGAACCGGGCGTCCTCGGTGTTGTCGCCGCCCTCCACGTAGATGGCGTCCGCCGGGCAGGCCCAGGCGCACAGTTCGCACCCGATGCACTTCTCCAGCCCGTCGGGCCAGCGGTTGAGCTGGTGCCGCCCGTGGAAGCGGGGCGCTGTCGGGCGCTTCACCTCCGGATACTCAATGGTCGGCACCTTCGTGAACATGGTGTGGAAGGTGACGCCGAACCCCTTCACGGGGTTGAGGAAATCAAGCACCGGTAACCTCCTCACGCTTTTCGGATCGGTTCGGTGCGTTCGTGGTGGGGCGCGGCTCCTCCGCGCGCACGCTGCTGCCGTAGTGCGGCAGGTTCTGCGGGGGCACGGGGAATCCGCCGTAGGAGGCGTCCGCGCGCATCCGCCGGAGCTCCTCGTGGTGCTCGGCCGCCTCCGCGGCGCGCCGCCGCTTCTCCGACCGGACCATGGCGTAGACGGAGGCGACGAACAACGCGGCGAAGACGACGCCCACGCCGCCGGTCGCCCAGAGCGGGGCGCCCTCGTTGGCCATGACGCGGACGATCGCCAGCGCGGTGATCCAGACCAGCTGCACCGGGATGAGGACCTTCCAGCCGAGCTGCATGAGCTGGTCGTAGCGGATCCGGGGCAGGGTGCCGCGGATCCAGATGAAGAAGAACATGACGCCCATGAACTTGAGCAGCCACCACAGCGCGGGCCACCAGGCCTCGTTGGCCCCGGCCCAGAAGGCCGTGATGGGCCACGGGGCGAGGTAGCCGCCGAGGAAGAAGGTCACCGAAATCGCCCCGACGGTCACCATGTTCACGTACTCGGCGAGGAAGAACATGGTGAACTTCATCGAGGAGTACTCGGTCATGAAGCCGCCGACCAGCTCGCCCTCACCTTCGGCGAGGTCGAAGGGCAGCCGGTTGGTCTCGCCGACCATGGTGACCACGTAGACGAGGAACGACGGGAGCAGGATGACCGCGAACCACACCGGGCGCTGGGCGTCGACGATGCCGGAGGTGGTGAGCGTCCCGGCGTACATGAACACCGCCACGAACGACAGGGACATGGCGATCTCGTAGCTGATGACCTGCGCGGAGGCGCGCAGCCCGCCGAGCAGGGCGTAGGGCGACTGGGAGGCCCAGCCGCCGAGCACGATGCCGTAGACGCCGACCGCCGCGGTCGCCAGCACCACCAGCGCCGCGATCGGCAGGTCGGTGAGCTGCAGCTGCGTCTGGACGCCGAACATGGTGACCTCGGGTCCGACCGGGACCACCGAGAAGGCGATGAACGCGGGGACGGCGGCGATCATCGGCGCGGCGATGTAGACCGCCCGGTCCACCCCGCGCGGGATCAGGTCCTCTTTCAGCGACAGCTTGACGCCGTCGGCCAGGGACTGGAGCAGCCCCCAGGGGCCGAACCGGTTGGGGCCGTGGCGCTGCTGCATCCGGCCCATGACCTTGCGGTCGGCCATGATCATCATCAGCACACACAGCATCAGGAAGACGAAGATCGCGAGCGCCTTGATCAGGGTGATCCACCACGGGTCACCGCCGAACGCGTCGAGCCCGGGCTCGGCGGCCAGCACCAGTCCGGCGCCCGCGTCTCCCGGGGAGATGGGCATCACTTCTCACTCCCAGCACTCGTCGCGGCGGCCTCATGGGCCCTCTTGTCGACCTCCAGCCCCACCAGCGCGCCCGCGCCGACGCCGAGGTCGCGCTGGAGGTTGGTGCCCTCGCCGTTGGCGGGCAGCCACACCACCCGATCGGGCATGTCGGTGACGACCGCCGGGAGGCTGACGGACCCGCCGTCGCCGGTGACCCGCAGCAGTCCCCCGTCGGACAGCCCGATCTCGGCGGCCGTGGCGGCCGAGAGCCGCGCCAGGGCGGGCCGGGCGGTTCCGGCGAGGTAGGGCTCGCCGTCCTCCATGCGGCCGCCGCCGAGCAGCTGCCGCCAGGTGGACAGCACCGCCTGCCCTGGTCCGGGGTCGGGGCGCGCCGTGGCGGGGGTGAGCGGGTCGGGGACCCGTTCACCGCTCCAGGCCCCCAGCCGCGCCAGCTCGTTGCGGGCCGCCTCGGCCGAGGGCAGTGCGAGGTGGACGTCCATCTCGTCGGCGATCGCGGCGAGCACCCGCAGGTCGGACAGGACGCCAGGGGTCTTCAGCGCGTCGCCGAAGGGGCGCTCGCGGCCCTCCCAGTCGACGAACGTGCCGGCCTTCTCCGCCACGGCGGCCACCGGCAGCACCACATCGGCGCGGTCGGTGACCGAGCTCGCCCTCAGCTCCAGGCTGACCAGGAAGGGAACCTTGGCCAGGGCCGCGCGGACGAGGGCCGGGTCGGGCAGGTCGTCCAGGTCGACACCGGCGATGACCAGCGCGTCGATCGCACCGGCCGCGGCGTCGCGCAGGATGGCGGTGGTGCCGCGCCCCTCGCGCTCGGGCAGCGGGCCGGTGGTCCAGGCGCGCGCGGCTTCGGCGCGGGCTCCGGCGTCGGCGACGGGGCGCCCGCCCGGCAGCAGGTTGGGCAGCGCCCCCGCCTCGATGGCGCCGCGCTCCCCGGCCCTCCGGGGGATCCAGGCGAGCCGGGCGCCGGTGCGGTCGGCCAGCCGGACGGCCGCGGACAGGGCGCCGGGCGTCTCGGCGAGGCGCTCACCGACGAGGATGACCGCGCCCTCGGCGCCGAGCGCCTCGACGACCTCGGGTTGCTCGCTGGTGAGCCCGTCGAGGACCCCTGCCTCGTCGCCGGGGGTGGCCGCGATGAGCGTGCCGCTCATCCTGTCCAGTCCCCGGTCGGCGTGCGAGGCGATCGCGTAGATGCGTGTCCCCTTCTTCTGGGCGGCCTTGCGCAGCCGCAGGAAGACGATGGGCGACTCGTTCTCGGGTTCGAACCCGGCGAGCAGGACGGCGGGGGCGGCTTCCAGGTCGTCGTAGCTCACCTGGATGCCGGTCCCGGCGACGCGGGCCGCGAGGAAGTCGGCCTCCTCCTCGGATTCGACGCGCGCCCGCATGTCGATGTCGTTGGTGTGCAGCGCGACCCGCGCGAACTTCGCGTAGGCGTAGGCGTCCTCCAGGGTGAGGCGGCCCCCGGTGAGGACGGCCGCCCGCCCGCTGGCGCGCGCCCGCTCCAGGCCGCGCGCCGCCATGGACACCGCCTCGGGCCAGGAGGCGACCTCCAGGGCACGGGACTCCTCGTCGCGGACGAGGGGGCGCTTGAGCCGGTCGGGCTGGGTGGCGTACGTGAACGCCCACCGGCCCTTGTCGCAGTTCCACTCCTCGTTGACCTGCGGGTCGTCGCCGGCCAGGCGGCGGGTGACCTTGCCGCGGCGGTGGTCGGTGCGCTGGGCGCATCCCGAGGCGCAGTGCTCGCACACGCTGGGGGTGCTGACCAGGTCGAAGGGGCGGGAGCGGAAGCGGTAGGCGGCACCGGTGAGCGCGCCCACCGGGCAGATCTGCACGGTGTTGCCGGAGAAGTAGGACTGGAAGGGCTCGCCCTCGGCGATGCCGACCTGTTCCTGGGCGCCGCGCTCCAGCAGCTCGATGAAGGGGTCCCCGGCGATCTCCGCGGAGAAGCGGGTGCAGCGGGCGCACTGGATGCAGCGCTCGCGGTCGAGCAGCACCTGGCTGGAGAGCGAGATGGGCTTGGGGAAGGTCCGCTTGACGTCGAGGAACCGCGTCTCGCCCTGCCCGCTGGACATCGCCTGGTTCTGCAGCGGGCACTCGCCGCCCTTGTCGCAGACGGGGCAGTCCAGGGGGTGGTTGATCAGGAGGAACTCCATGATCCCCCGCTGGGCCTTCTCCGCCACCGCGGAGGTGAGGTGGGTCTGGACGACCATCCCGTCCATGACGGTGATGGTGCAGGACGCCTGCGGCTTGGGCATGCCGCGCCCGTTCCCCGCGTCCGGAATCTCGACGAGGCACTGGCGGCAGGCGCCGGCGGGTTCGAGCAGCGGATGGTCGCAGAAGCGCGGGATCTGGATTCCCAGCAGTTCCGCGGCGCGGATGACCAGGGTGCCCTTGGGCACTTTGATCTGGAACCCGTCGATGGTGACGGTGACGAGATCTTCCGGCGGCACGGCGGGCGTGCCGCCCGATGTCGTGTTGGTCGTGACGGTCATCGAGCTCCTCCCCACACCGTCGACTTCGCGTGATCGAACGGACACCCGCCCTGCTCGACGTGGTCGACGTATTCCTGACGGAAGTACTTGATCGACGACATCACCGGGCTGGCGGCGCCATCGCCCAGGGCGCAGAAGGAGCGGCCGAGCAGGTTGTCGCAGATGTCCAGGAGCTTCTCCAGGTCGGCTTCGGTCCCGTCGCCGCGCTCCAGGCGGTCGAGCACCTGCTCCATCCAGAAGTTGCCCTCGCGGCAGGGCGTGCACTTGCCGCACGACTCGTGGGCGTAGAAGGCGATCCAGCGTCCGGTGGCGCGGACCACGCAGGTGGTGTCGTCGAAGATCTGCAGGGCGCGGGTGCCCAGCATCGACCCGGCGGCGCCGACCGACTCGAAGTCGAGCGGGGTGTCGAGGTGCTCGGCGGTGAAGATGGGGGTCGAGGAGCCGCCGGGCGTCCAGAACTTCAGCTCGTGCCCGGCGCGCACCCCGCCCGCCATGTCGAGCAGTTCGCGCAGGGTGATGCCGAGCGGGGCCTCGAACTGGCCGGGCCGGGCGACGTGCCCGGACAGGGAGAACAGGCCGAACCCGGCGGACTTCTCGGTGCCCATGGCGGTGAACCACTCGACGCCGTTGGCCACGATGCTGGGCACACTGGCGATGGACTCGACGTTGTTCACCACGGTGGGCGAGGCGTAGAGTCCGGCGACCGCGGGGAAGGGGGGCTTGAGGCGGGGTTGGCCGCGGTAGCCCTCCAGCGAGTCGAGCAGCGCCGTCTCCTCACCGCAGATGTAGGCGCCGGCCCCGGCGTGCACGACGACGTCGAGGTCGAAGCCGCTGCCGAGGATGTTCTTGCCGAGCAGCCCGGCGGCGTACGCGTCGGCCACGGCCTGGCGCAGCCGCCGGATGACGTGCAGGACCTCGCCGCGCACGTAGATGAAGGCCAGGTTGCTCTTGATCGCGTAGGAGGAGATCGCGACGCCTTCCAGCAGCACGTGCGGGTTGGCGAGCATCAGGGGGATGTCCTTGCAGGTGCCCGGCTCGGACTCGTCGGCGTTGACCACGAGGTAGCGGGGCTTGGGGTTGTCCTTGGGGAGGAACCCCCACTTCATGCCGGTGGGGAACCCGGCGCCGCCGCGCCCGCGCAGGCCCGACGCCTTCACCATCCCCACGAGGGTGTCGGGCTCCATGCCCAGCGCGGTGCGCAGCGCCTCGTAGCCTCCGGTGGCGCGGTAGCCGTCGAGGGTGTAGAGGTCCGTCCGGTCCCAGTCGCGGGAGAGGACGGGTGTCAGTGGCGTCACTTCGCTTCCCCCTCACCGGCGTCGTCGGCCGGGCGGGGCGGCAGGGCGTCGGGGTCGGGCGCCGTCCAACCGCGCTCGCGCGCCAGGCGCAGGCCCCGCAGCGAGGGCTCGCCGGCCTGGGTGCCCTCCTCCGCGTGTCCGTCGGGGAATCCGGCCAGCACGCGCGAGGCCTGCTTCCATGTGCACAGCCGGTCGGGGCCGCGCGTGGGGACCACGTCGTTGCCCAGCCGCAGGTCGTCGACGAGTCGCCGGGCCGATTCGGGGGTCTGGTTGTCGAAGAACTCCCAGTTGACCATCACGACCGGGGCGAAGTCGCAGGCGGCGTTGCACTCGACGTGCTCCAGCGTGACCTTGCCGTCCTCGGTGGTCTCGCCATGGCCGACATCCAGGTGCTCCTTGAGCGCGCCGAAGATCTCGTCGCCGCCCATGACCGCGCACAGCGTGTTGGTGCAGACCCCGACGTTGTAGTCGCCGCCGGGCCGCCGCCGGTACATGGTGTAGAAGGTGACCACCGCGGTGACCTCGGCCTTGGTCAGGCCGAGCTGGTCGGCGCAGAAGGCGATGCCCGCGGAACTCACGTAGCCCTCCTCCGCCTGCACGAGGTGCAGCAGCGGCAGCAGCGCGGAGCGCTCCCGGGGGTACTTCGCGATGATCTCCTTGGCCTCGACCTCCAGCCGGGCCCGTACCTCGTCGGTGAATCCCCTGGTCGTCGTGGTCACCTGTCCACCCCTCCCATCACTGGATCGATGCTGGCCACCGACGCGATGACGTCGGCCACCGTTCCGCCCTCGCACATGGCCGCGACCGCCTGCAGGTGGGTGAAGGAGGGGTCGCGGAAGTGCACGCGGTAGGGCCGGGTGCCGCCGTCGCTGACCGTGTAGCAGCCGAGTTCGCCCCTGGCGCTCTCCACGGCCGCGTAGGCCTGCCCGGCCGGAACGCGGAAGCCCTCGGTGACGAGCTTGAAGTGGTGGATCAGCGCCTCCATGGAGTTGCCCATCATGTGGGCGATGTGGTCGGGCGAGTTGCCCAGGCCGTCGGCCCCGAGGGTGAGCCGCGCGGGCCAGCCGATCTTGGCGTCGTCGATCATCACCGGCCCGGGTTCGAGCCGGTCGAGGCACTGCTCGATGATCCGCAGGCTCTGCTCAAGCTCGGCGACGCGGACCCGGTAGCGGGCGTAGACGTCGCAGCCGTCGGAGACGGGGACGTCGAACTCGTAGTTCTCGTATCCGCAGTAGGGCTTGGCCTTGCGCAGGTCCCAGGCCAGACCGGAGGCGCGCAGCAGCGGGCCGGTGGCGCCCAGCGCCAGGCACGCGGCCATGTCCAGGTAGGCGACGTCGCGGGTCCGCGCCAGATAGAAGGGGTTGGCGTCGAGCAGCTTGCGCAGGATCTTGACGCGCTTGGGCATCTCGGCGAGCAGCTCTCTGATCTTCTCGATCGCGCCGGGCGGCAGATCCTGGGCCACCCCGCCGGGGCGGATGTAGGCGTGGTTCATCCGCAGGCCGGTGATGAGCTCGAAGATGTCGAGCACCATCTCCCGCTCGCGGAAGCCGTTGGTCATGACCGTGGTGGCGCCGATCTCCATGCCGAACGTCGCCATCGCCACGAAGTGCGAGGACATCCGGTTGAGCTCCATCATCAGCACCCGGATGACGTTGGCGCGCTCGGGGATGCGGTCGGTGATGCCCAGCAGCCTCTCCACGGCCAGGCAGTACGCCGCCTCGTTGAACAGCGGCATGAGGTAGTCCATCCGGGTCACGAACGTGGTGCCCTGCGTCCACGTCCGGTACTCGGTGTTCTTCTCGATGCCGGTGTGCAGGTAGCCGATGCCGACGCGGGCCTCAGTGACGGTCTCGCCGTCCAGGGTGAGGATGAGGCGCAGCACGCCGTGGGTGGACGGGTGCTGCGGACCCATGTTGACGACGAGCCGCTCGGCGCCGCTCGACTGGGCGCGCTCGACGACCTCCTCCCAGTCGCCGCCGGAGGCGTCGATGTAGTCCTCGGTGATGTTGGTGCTCATGAGTAGGACCTCCGCTCCTCGGGCGGGGGGATCGTGGCGCCGCGGTACTCCACCGGAATCCCGCCGAGCGGGTAGTCCTTGCGCTGCGGGTGCCCGTGCCAGTCGTCCGGCATCTGGATGCGGGTCAGGGCGGGATGGCCGTCGAAGACGATGCCGAAGAAGTCCCAGGCCTCGCGCTCGTGCCAGTCGTTGGTCGGGTAGACGGACACGATCGAGGGGATGTGCGGATCGGCGTCGGGGCAGGTGGTCTCGACCCTGATCTCGGTGTTGTGGGTGATCGAGCGCAGCTGGTAGACGGCGTGCAGCTCGCGGTTGGTGTCCTCGGGGAAGTGCACGCCGGTGACGCCCAGGCACAGCTCGAAGCGGAGCGCGGGGTCGTCGCGTAGCCGCCGCATGACCTCAAGGAGGGCATCGCGGCGCACCTGGAAGGTGATCTCGCCGCGGTCGACGGCGACCCGCTCGACGGCTTCCGCGTAGGAGACCGGGGCGTCGTCGAGCGTGCGCTCCAGGGCGTCGGCGACCGTGTCGAAGTCGGCGGTGCGCGGGTCCTCCGGGTCGGTGTAGGGGCGCTCGGCGTCGGGCACGGCCGGGCGGCGGACCAGCAGGCCGCCGTAACCGGAGGTGTCGCCGGTGGTGTGGGTGCCGAACATGCCCTGACGGGCGATGGGCGAGGCGAGGCGCTCCTCCCCGGCCTTGGCGGGCAGGTTCTCCTGCTCGCTCCCCTGCTCGGGCACGCCGTTGTGTCCGTTGGCTCCGTTGGCGGTCATCCGGTCACCTGCTCGGGCCGGTCGATCAGCGGGAGGGAGCGGCGCATGCGGCGCTCCTCCTCTTCGTCGATCTCCTTGCGCCGGTGTGCGCCGAGTTTGGTGTTCTGCACCTTGTCGTGCAGCTTGAGCACGGCGTCGAGCAGCATCTCCGGGCGCGGCGGGCAGCCGGGCAGGTAGATGTCGACCGGGACGACGTGGTCGACGCCCTGCACGACGGCGTAGTTGTTGAACATGCCGCCGCTGGAGGCGCAGACGCCCATGGCGATGACCCACTTGGGTTCGGGCATCTGGTCGTAGATCTGCCGCAGGACCGGGGCCATCTTCTGGCTCACCCGCCCCGCCACGATCATCAGGTCGGCCTGGCGCGGGGTCGCCCCGAACTTCTCCATGCCGAACCTGGCCAGGTCGTAGTGCGGTCCGCCCACGGACATCATCTCGATGGCGCAGCAGGCCAGACCGAACGTCGCGGGCCACATCGAGGTCTTGCGGACCAGCCCGGCGACCTGCTCGACGGTCGTGAGCATGACGCCACTCGGCAGTTTCTCTTCAATCCCCATCCGGCGAACCCCCTTTCCCGTTGCTGGAGTGAATGGAGTCGGTTGAGCGGCTGGAGCGCCGGTGGTTCACCGCCGGTGCGGGAGTGCGCGATCCGGGGGTCGTCGCGGCGCGGGTCAGTCCCATTCGAGGCCTCCGCGCTTCCACTCGTAGGCGTAGGCGATCGACACGTTGACCAGGAACAGCAGGATCGCGACGACGCCGAAGACCCCGAGCGCGTCGAAGTGGACCGCCCAGGGAACGAGGAAGATGATCTCGATGTCGAAGACGATGAAGAGCATCGCCGTCATGTAGTACTTGATGGTGAAGCGGCCGCCGCCGGCCGGCTGCGGGGTGGGCTCGATGCCGCACTCGTAGGACTGCAGCTTGGCGCGGTTGTACCGCTTCGGCCCGGCGATGGACCCGACGATCATCGAGACCACGACGAACGCGGCGCCGATCGCGCCGAGAACGATGACGGGTGTGTACAGCTCCATTACCAGCCGTTCCCCTTCGTGCCCATGGAGTGCGCGGGTGTCAGATCCGGGTGCGCGGCGGGCAGGGCGGCGCACCCGCTTGTGATTGCTTTCACGTAGCAGGTCGTGTGGTGGTCCGAGGTCGCCATCAGGTTCGCGTCCCGTGAGCCGGTGTCCGTCGCTACGCCGCGGGGGCCATCTTGGACATCCCGTTGATCACGCGATCCATCGCGTCTCCGCGACTGGGTTCGGTCAGATTGGCCAGCATCTTCAGCATGAATTTCATGAGCGTGCGCTGAGGGAGGCCGTATCTGGTGGCCAGCTTCATGAAGTCCGGATTGCCGATCATCTTCACGAAGCAGCGGCCGAGCGTGTAGTACCCGCCGTAGGCGTCGGAGAGGACCTGCGGATAGCGGTGCAGGGTGCGCTCGCGCGCCTGCACGGTCGGGCGGCTGAGCGCCTGGACGACGACGTCGGCGGCGATGTGCCCGGCCTCCATCGCATAGGCGATGCCCTCCCCGTTGAACGGGTTGACCATGCCGCCGGCGTCGCCGACGAGCATGAGCCCGCGCGTGTAGTGGGGGGTGCGGTTGAAGCCCATGGGCAGGGCGGCGCCGCGGATGGGGCCGCGCTGGCGCTCCTCGGTGAACCCCCACTCCTCGGGCATGCTCGCGGTCCACAGCCGCAGCAGCTTGCGGTAGTCGATCTCGCGGAACCCGGCCGAGGAGTCGAGGATGCCCAGGCCGACGTTGCAGGTGCCGTCGCCGACGCCGAAGACCCAGCCGTAGCCGGGCAGCAGGACGTTCTTGGCGCCGCTGTTGTCCCACAGTTCCAGCCAGGACTCCAGGAAGTCGTCGTCGTGGCGGGGGCTGGTGAAGTAGGTGCGCACGGCCACGCCCATGGGGCGGTCGTCGCGTCTGCGGATGCCCAGGGCCACGGCCAGCCGGGAGGAGTTGCCGTCGGCGGCGATGACCAGCGGCGCGCGGTAGCTGACCGGTTCGCCGTGGGGGTTCTTGGCCTGGACGCCCGCGACGCGGTCGGTGCGGGCGTCGAGGATCGGGGCGGTGACGGTGGTGTTCTCACACAGCCGCGCCCCGGCGCTGACGGCCTGGTCGGCGAGGATGCGGTCGAAGTCGTAGCGCGTGCGTACCAGGCCGAACCCGGGGTACTCGGCAAGGTCCGGCCAGGGAAGTTCGAGCCGCACGCCGCCGCCGATGATGCGCAGGCCGCGATTGCGGATCCACCCCTTGTCGTCGAAGGAGACGCCCATCGCCGCCAGCTGCTTGACGGCGCGCGGGGTCAGGCCGTCGCCGCAGACCTTCTCGCGCGGGAAGGAGGTCTTCTCCAACAGGAGGACGTCGAGCCCGGCCTGGGCCAGGTGGTAGGCCGTCGTGGAACCGGCGGGCCCAGCGCCGACGATGATGACGTCGGCCTCGAGTTCGGGGGTGTCCCGGACGGACAGTGAGGTGGCTGCTGTCTCGCTCACGAGTTCGGTCCTTGACGTGCGTGGTGAGCGGTGTACCGCTCTGCGGGGGCGCGTCTGCGGGGTGACGCTCTGTGGTGTTCCTGTGTTGTTCGTCTACAACCAGTGTTATCAATGACTCGTTAGCTTGTGAAGGACTTCACAAGGCTTCGTTCCGAAGTCTAGACCCTTGGACACCTCCGGGGCGAGCCCCAGAGGTCCCTCTTCTTGATCGCCACCGATTCATGACAAAGCAGACATCTCGCGCGTGACCTGCGTGCTTGAAGTGAAACACGTCTGCTTTATGGCCATTAATCCCATATACGACAAAGACCCCGAAACATCCGTTTCGAGGCCTTTGCCAGAAAAACTATTCCCGCCCTGCGGAGGGGCGCCGCACGCGTCAGGTCAGGAGCCGCGCACCCCGCGGTGAAGAGCGACGACGCCCATGGTGAGGTTGCGCCACGCCACGCGCGACCACCCGGCGCGCTGCAACCGCGCGGCCAGCTCGGCTTGGTCGGGCCAGTCCATGATCGATTCCGAGAGGTACTCATAGGCCGCGGCGTTCGAGGTGAAGCACTTCGCGATCTTGGGAAGGGCGGCCATGAGATAGGTGGCGTAGAACTTGTCCACCAGTTCGACCGGGATATGGCTGAATTCGCAAATGACCAGGCGGCCGCCGACCTTGGTCACCCGCCGCATCTCGCGGAGCGCCTGATCCACGTCGTTGACGTTGCGCAGGCCGAAGGAGATCGTCACGGCGTCGAAGGTCTCGTCGGCGAACGGCAGCCGCAGGGCGTCTCCGGCCACGAAGGTCACCCCGTCGCGCGAGGCGCCGCCCCGGCGCTCCGCACCGACCCGGAGCATGCCCTGGGAGAAGTCGCAGGCGATGACGCGCGCGCCCTTGGACACGAACGACTCCGAAGAGGTCCCGGTCCCGGCGGCCAGGTCGAGGACGAGCTCCCCGCTGTAGGCCTCGACCGCCTTCACCATGGCGCGCCGCCAGACGCGGTCCTGCCCCAGAGAGAGGACGTCGTTCACCAGGTCGTAGCGGCTGGCGATGCCGTCGAACATCGTGGCGACGTCGTACGGCTGCTTGTCGAGTTCGGCGCGGGTCATGCCCCAAGACTACGGCGGCACCAGCCCCGTTGAACCCGGTTCCGACAGCGCGCCGCGCCCGTCCCCCGTATCACACGCAAGAACAGTTACGGTAAGCAATGGATAGTAACCCATAGTCACAGAACCGCGCGCCTGCCGCCAACCCGCACAGTGGTCCTGTCACCCGGCCACGGGGCTGCGTGGTTATGCCCGAGGAATCTGGAGAACGCCACTCGTGGGATGTCAGGGACACCAGGGACGCCCAGGTCGCACCCGCTCGCTGTGCACCGTCGCGCTGAGCACGCTCACGCTCATCGCGTCGGCGCTGTTCGCGGGATCGGCCGACGCCGCTCCGACGGGGTTCCCGCATTCCGTGGTCGTCAGCGAGCGCCCCGTCTCCTGGACGCCGCACATCCTCGACGGAACCGTCAAGGCCATCGCGCAGGTCGGCGACGTGGTGATCGCGGGCGGCAAGTTCACCCAGGTGGCCGATCCGAATCGGCAGACCACCCACGCGCGGCAGAACATCGTCGCGTTCGAGCACGGCACCGGCCGGATCCTCACCGACTTCAACCCCACGATCAGGGGCATGGTGCGCACCCTGGCGGCCGGGCCCGGGGACACCGTCTATGTGGGCGGCACGTTCACCGGCGTCAACGGAGACGGCCACCGCGGCATCGCCCGCCTGTCCGTCGCCACCGGCGAGCCGGTGCCCGGGTTCGACGCGAGCCTGGGCAGCGGCTCGGTCTACCGCCTCGCCCGGCACGGCCACCGCCTCTACATCGGCGGCTCCTTCGGCTCCGTCAACCGCGTCTCCCGCGCCGGACTCGCCCAGCTCAACGCGTACAACGGCGAGGTGGAGCAGAGCTTCGACATGCACCTCAGCCACTCCCGCCGGGGCACACTGCGCGTTCAGGAGCTGGCGATCAGCCCCGGCGGCACCCGCCTCGTCATCGGCGGCACCTTCACCCGGGCGCGCGGCCAGCGCCGCTACCAGATCGCCATGGTCGACACCGGCGTCATCCCCGCCCGCCTCAGCCGCTGGTCCACCGAGGGCTACGCCGCCCGCTGCGACTACTCCCGGATGCACACCTACATCCGCCAGATCGACTTCTCCCCGGACGGCTCCTACTTCGTGGTCGTCACCGCCGGCGGCCCCATCCTCAAACGGGGCCTGTGCAAGACCGCCACCCGCTGGGAGACGGGCGACTACCCCAACGCCCGACACACCTGGGCCAACCACACCGGCGGCGACTCCCTCTACTCCGTCGAGATCACCGGCTCGGCCGTCTACGTCGGCGGCCACCAGCGCTGGATGAACAACGCGATGGGCAACTCCGAGCCCGGCCCCGGCGCGGTGAAGCGCAAAGGCATCGCCGCCCTCGACCCCAACAGCGGCAAGGCCCTGCCCTGGAACCCCGGCCGCGCCCGGGGCCACGGCGCCGAAGCCCTGACGGCCACCGCGGACGGCCTGTTCGTCGGCAGCGACACCAGCCGCCTCGCGGGCTACAAGCGCGGCCGCATCGGCATGTTCCCGCTCAAGGGCCGCACCGAGTGAGACGCCGACGATAGGACGCGCAACGCGATGGCCCCACTGCTGGGGCCATCTGTTGTCAGAGGTCGGTGTCGGCCGACCTTCATGCCGTTAACGGAGAGCGGCCCGCTCGATTCCGACCCCGGCGCGACGGCCGGTCAGGAGCGCTCGCCGCTCGCGGCGGACGGGGACTCCGGGCTCGTGCCGTCGGCGTGAGAAGCGGTGCGGGGGTCAGTCGACACGGTCGCCTCGGCGGGCTGGAGCCGATCTGCGTCGTCCTCCTTGGAAGCACCTTCTTCCAGGCGTTCCCCCATGCCGCGCATCTTGGCCAGGCCCTCGGCGACGACGGCGGACATGGCGTCGCGCTGCTTGGACAGCAGCACGTAGCTCACCAGGCCGCTGATCAGGAACGCCAGTGCCAGGGCGAGGAAATCACGGGCGCCCAGGAGGTAGAGAACACCGAGCGCCACGGCGAAGAGCAGGAGCCGAGACGCGGTGTAGGCGAGGACGCTACGCATGAAAACTGCCTCACAACGGGTGAAGATCGGAATAGATTGGTCTTGTGGGAGAAATCACCGGCGAGGTGATGTCGGCGGCTTCGGCGTCGGCCCCATGCCTCGTCGGCGTGCCCACCGGACCACCCCTCCCTCACCAGGGTAAGGGCAGGTCGGTGGGGTGCGGCATCGGCCCCGGGCGGGTGTCGGGACGGAGCTACCCCCACAAGGAATGCCGATCATCGGATGTATCGAAACCGACAGGTTGCAATAAAAGTTACGTTCCGATCACATATCGCGCACTCGCCACCTGTTCCACTCAATTTTTACGAAAACTAGGGAGGAAACGGACTAACTCGTGCAGACTAGGGGATCAGACGCCCGCCTCCCCCCAGACATCGACGGCGGGCCCGAAGGGGGATTGTGAAGGTGGAAAGAGGAAGCGAACGCTTGCTGACCCCCGGAGAAGTGGCCTCGCTCTTCCGGGTCGACCCCAAGACGGTGACCCGCTGGGCCGCCTCCGGCCGGATCAGCAGTATCCGAACACCCGGCGGACACCGCCGGTTCCGTGAGTCCGAAGTCCGCGCGCTGCTGCACGGGGAGCCCACTGAGACGACCACCTGACGAGCACCACGACCTCATCCCCAGCCCGTCACGCGGAGAACGGCAAGTTGGATCTCCCCCTCGGCCACCGAGTCACTGTCTCCCCATGCAGGTGGGGTGGAACGAAGATAGGCTTTCTCCATGGTGTGGCTCGCTGGTCTGATCACGCTGATCTCGATCGTGCTCTGGGTGTACGCGTTCTTCGACGCGCTCACCTGCCCTGCGGACGAGGCACGCAACCTGCCAAAACTCCTCTGGTTGGTCGTGATCGTGCTCTTCGTGCCAGTCGGTGCCCTGCTCTGGCTCTTTCTCGGGCGCCCGAAGGCGGCGACCACGAGCACAGCGTCGGCCCGGCCCCAGCCCGCGCCGAACGAGCCCATGGACCCGTCTGATCCGCAGCCACCGTCCGGGCGGTCTCACCCGCTCGGCCCGGACGACGACCCAGAGTTCCTACGCCGCCTGAACAAGCGCATCAACCCCGATGACTAGGACATTGCACGTGAGCGTGGGGGCGTGACCTGATATCAGGTCACGCCCCCACGCTTTTGGCCATCGGGTAGCGGGACTACGCGCGCGGCCGACAGGTTCGACGGTCAGGCGTAGCTGTGCAGGCCGCTGAACATGTAGTTCACACCGAAGAAGTTCCGTACCTCCCAGGGGGACGACCCCCTTCGACCCCCGCAGCCCCTCAGGCGTAGCTGTGCAAGCCACTGAACATGTAGTTCACACCGAAGAAGTTGAACAGCAGGCAGACGAAGCCGATGAGGCCGATCCAGGCGGCCTTGGACCCACGCCACCCGGCCGTGGCGCGAGCGTGCAGGTAGGCGGCGTACACGGTCCAGGTGATGAAGGACCAGACCTCCTTGGGGTCCCACCCCCAGAAGCGGCCCCAGGCCTCGTCGGCCCAGATGGCGCCCGCGATGACGCCGAACGTCCACAGCGGGAACGCGAACAGGATGAACCGGTGCGAGACCCGGTCGAGCAGCTCGGGACTGGGCAGTCGGGCGGCGATGCCGGTCACCATCTCCCCCGCCGCACGCTTCAGCTCGGTGCGGCTGGACACCAGGTAGGTGATGGCCGCCGCACCCGACACCATGAAGCCGCCGCTGGCCAGAATCAGCGCCGAGACGTGGATGGGGATCCAGTAGGAGTCCAGCGCCGGGATGAGCGGGCCCGCCTCGGTATAGAGCCATTTGACCGCGATCCCGAGCAGCAGCACCACCGGGATCAGCACGAACATGCCCAGGTAGCGCGCCTGGTAGCGGACCGCAGCGAAGAGGAACGCCGTCACCGCGCACAGGCACAGCGCCACGACGAACTCGAACATGTTGCCCCACGGCCAGCGGTCGACCGCCAGCCCGCGGGTGATGATCTGGACGAGGTTGACCCCGAACGCGAGGAAGGTGATGGCCAGCGCCACCTTCCCTACGACGTGCCGGGAGGCCTTGGCCTCGGGTTCCTGGTCGCGGACGTTGACCGTCATGTCGTCGTCGAGGTCGAACGGCGCGGAGTAGCCGCCGGCCGAGGCCGTGCCCCCGGCGGTGACGTGCCCTCCGGAGACCGCTCCGGTGGCGGCGGGCACGGCGGACGCGGACGTTTTCGCGCCGGCCTCCACGCGCACCGGCACCAGCCGGTTGCCCCGCAGGATCTCCCGGCGCCCGTACGCCGCCTCGATCACGAACAGGAACAGGGCGATCGAGTACATCACGATCATGGCAAGGACCAGGTTGTCGCTGATCGATGCCAGATTCTTGTCCACCGCCGGCTCCGCGGCGAGCATCTGCACCACCGGTTACTCCTTCATCCCTGCGTCGTTGGCGGGTGCGTCCCGCAGTCGGTCCCTTAGTGTCCTGGCGATCCGGTGGAACTCCGCCGTCGCCCACGCGGCATCGGTCTTGCTCAGCCCGGCGACCTCGACCACGGTACGCCCGTCGTCCCCGCGCTTCGCGCGCACCCACGCACGGCGCGGGCGGACGAACAGCGCGGCCAGCAGTCCCACCACGGCCACCGACGCCGCGAGCAGGGCGGGGATACGCGCCGGGTTGCTGTTCACCTGCATGCTCAGGTAGTCGCGGTAGCCCTTGAAGGTGACCGACCCGGCGCCGTCCGGCAGCTTCCAGGTGTCGCCGGGCCGCATCTCCGGGGACTCGCCGAGCTCGTCCATCTTCTCGGTGTAGAGCTGGTACACGGACTGGGGGCTGCGCATGCCCAGATCGCCCTGGTAGGCCTGGAGCGTGACCACGGGGTCGCGGGTGTCGGGGAAGTCGGACGTCAGCTCGCCCTGGGGGGTCTTCGCCGCCGACGGGTAGAACACCGCGCTGAAGCCCAGCTGGTCGTCGTCTCCGGTGTCCGGCACCTTGATGACGCCGTCGGAGGTGAAGCTGAAAGTGTCCCGGTAGAGGAACGGCACGGCCTGGTCGAACACGACGTCGCCGTCGGCGTTGGTCACCTCGAACTCCGGCGCGTAGCCATGGCCGAGCAGGTAGACCTGTGCGCCGTCCACCGACAGCGGCTCGTTGACCTCCAGCTTGTGGTGCTTCTCCGGCGCGTCGGGCGCCTCCTTGTAGCTGAGGTCCGCGGCGTAGGAGTCGGCCTGGCCGCTGAGTTTGCCGCCCTCGATGAAGGTCGCCTTGAAGTCGTCCACGTTGAACGAGAACGGCTGCAGGTCCCCGGCGTTCACGGCGGTGCCCGGGTAGTAGGCGTCGTAGGAGGGGACACCGTTGGCGAACCCGGTGCCCTCGACGACGAGCATGTTGCCCCGGTAGCCGTAGAAGGAGCCGGCGGCCACCGCGAGGAGGATGGCCAGCAACGCTAAGTGGAAGACCACGTTGCCCGTCTCGCGCAGGTAGCCCTTTTCGGCGGCGATGGAGGACGTGCAGGTCGCGGCGTCAGCGGGAGCGTCGGTCTCCATCCGGTAGCCCTTGAGCACACTCCGCGCGTGCTCCAGCACCGCGTCGGGCGCCTTGTCGGTGGTGAAGCGCGCGCAGTAGGGCATCCGGTTGAGGTTGCGCGGCGTCTTGGGCGGGCGGCCGCGCATCGTGCGGTAGTGCGCCATGGCCCGCGGCAGCACGCAGCCGGTGAGGGAGACGAACAGCAGCAGGTAGATCGCCGCGTACCAGGGCGATGTGTAGACGTCGAACAGGTAGAACCGGTCCAGCCACGGCGCGATGTCGGGGTGGTCCAGGAAGTAGTTGGTCACCTGGTCGACGCTGACCCCGCGCTGCGGCAGCACGGAGCCGGGGATGGCGCCGATGGCCAGCAGGAAGAGCAGGATGAGCGCGGTGCGCATCGACGTGAGGATGCGCCACGCCCAGCGCACCCATCCCAGCGCGGACAGGCGCGGCACGGTGACGTCGTCAGGGGAGCCGCCCGTGCCTCCGGCCGACGCCGAGCGCGTCGGCTCCTGGGTCTCCGCTGCCGATTCGGCTCCGCCGGGGCCTTCGGTCTCCCCGGGCTCGCCGGTCGTCACTGAGGTCACTGCTAGATCACCGTCGCAAAGCCTTGGGTCCAGCCCTGCATGATGGCTGTGATGTCGGTCCAGACGCCGGAGACCAGGAGCAGGCCGACGATCACCAGCATCAGCCTGCCCGCGGCCGTCACCGCGCGGTAGTGCCGCTTGATCCAGTCGAACGTGCCCAGGGCGCGGCGGTACAGCAGGGACGCGCCGATGAACGGCAGCCCCAGGCCCACGCAGTAGGCGAGCGACAGCAGCGCTCCCCTGGCCGCGCTGCCCTCGGTGAAGGCGAGCGTCTGCACGGCGGCCAGCGTGGGGCCGATGCACGGGGTCCAGCCGAGGCCGAAGAGCACGCCGAGCATCGGGGCCCCGGCCAGGCCCGCCTTGGGCATCCGGCTGAAGCGGATGTCCCGGTTGAGGCCGGGGATGACGCCCATGAACCCCAGGCCGAGCAGGATCGTCAGCACGCCCAGGACACGGGTGATGGGGTCGGCGTAGTCGAGCAGCAGGCCGCCGATGCCGCCGACGAACGCGCCCACGGAGACGAACACCGCGGTGAACCCGGCGATGAACAGCAGGCTTCCCAGGAGCATGGTCCAGCGGCGCGACTCCAGCTCCTCGTCGACCGTCGCCACGGTCGCGGTGGCGGTGCCTCCTTCGGCCTGCTCAGCGGTCCGACGCGCGCGGCGAGCCGCCGCCATGTCGGCGCCGCTCATCCCCGTGACGTAGGAGAGGTAGCCGGGGACCAGCGGGAGGACGCACGGCGACAGGAAGGACACCAGCCCGGCGGCGAGGGCGAGCGGGATCGCGAAGAGGAGCGAGCCCTGGGTGATGGTTTCGGCGATCATGCCGTACCCGCGTCCCCGCCGTCCTCGGCGACGACGGTCTCGACGAGCCCCTTGAGCTGCTTGTAGTCGGTCTCACCGATGACGCGCGCGGCGATCCGTCCCTCGCGGTCGAGGACCAGCGTGCTGGGGATCGCTTGGGGCGGCACGGTGTCGCGGAACTTCTGTACGACCTCGCCGGGCTGGTCGTAGATGCTCGGGTAGCTGATGCCCTGGCTCTTCTCGAAGGCCTGGGCCGCGGTCTTGTCGTCCTTGATGTTGACGCCGAGGAACTCCACGCCGTCGTCGGCGAACTCGCTGCGGACCTCCTTCAGGACGGGGGTCTCGGACCGGCACGGCCCGCACCAGCTGGCCCAGAAGTTCACCACGAGGACGTCACCGCGGTAGTCGGAGAGGGAGATGGGATCGCCGTCGAGGCTGTCGCCGCTGACGTCGGGCGCGGCATGGCGGTCGCCTGGGTCATAGGAGGTGCTGGAGCCGTCCCCGGCGATGTAGCGGTTGTCGGAGGAACTCCCGGTTTGGGTGGCCCCACCCCCGGCGCATCCGCTCAGCGCCGCCAGGACCGCGATCGCGGCGGCGGCACGCAAAAGCACCGGGCGCACGCGGGCGCCGGATCTGTAACAGGGCATCGATGGAACCTCGAAAACGGGAGGTAAAGCGGGCACGACGTCAACAACGACAAAGTGTAGTAGATGCGTCAGCGCCTGCTCGGATGCCCCGGTCTTCCACAGTCTTCGCGCACGCGTGGCACGTATCAGGACACGACGTGGCGAATCGACGTGTGCTGTGCGCTGGCCTGAGGCCCACCCTCAGGGGCGATGGGCGGGGTTGCACCGCCCCCAATGGGTGACACGCCGTTAAATCAACCGGCCTCGACGAATGCTTCGCGGAGGTAGTCGTGGACAGCGCGTTCCGGCACTCTGTACGAGCGGCCCACGCGGATCGCGGGAAGCACGCCGGAGTGGACCATTCGGTAGACGGTCATCTTGGAGACACGCATGATCGTGGCGACTTCGGCCACGGTGAGGAACCTGACCTCTTCCAGAGGTGCCTTACTCCCGTTCATGTTCTGCAACGCCCTCGCTTCCGGACGTGCGCGTAGGTGTCACTGCTTCTGTCGGCCGACGCGGTGACCCCGTACGGCAGTGAGGGGAGACTCCCGGCCGCTACGCCCCATCGCCGCGCCGGCGTGCCGTTCGGTAACTGCTGACACGTCCGTTTTCAGGGTAGATCCGCGTGCACGGCTTTGAAAGGCCGGTTTTGCTGTCTCTGCAGCTACATGAGGGCAGGGGGTCGCGTGAGGTTTAGCGGTTGGGTATAAACGGCTCCCCTGTCACCTGAATCCCGCCCGGTGCAGCATGTAGTCGGACAGCGGACGGTAGTCGGCGGTGGAGTATCCGTCGTCCAATGGGACCGTGGTGAGGAGTTTTCCCTCGTGTTCGGCGAGGAACAGTGCCGGATCGTTACAATCCGCGAACCCGATGGTGGGGATACCCGCTTCGCCCGCGGCACCCGCGAAACCATGATCGGCGATGACCAACTGCGGCCACTCTTCGCCCCGCTCAGTAAGGGAGTTCAGGGCTGCCCGCATTCCGAAGGGATGGTGACTGTGCCGCGGAGCGTCACCGTCGACCACCAACCCGACGCCGTCGCGCCAGACGAGGATGCGGCGATTGGGGGGATGTTCGGTCGTCACCTCATAGGAGTATCCGCCCCCCGCGGTGACGACCTCGCAGCCGCGCTTCTCCAGCTCGCTCTTCCAGAGCTGATAGGTCTCCAGCAGGTTGCGCGGATGCCCGGTCGCGAACATGACCCGCTCCTGCTTCCGCGCCGCCTCGGCGAGTCGGTCGCCCAGGGCCTCCAGGGCGTCCACGGTCAGGTCGGGGTCGATGGTGTCGATCCCCCACTGGTGCGATTCGTCGGCCACCACCCCGCAGCGCTTCGCCATCAGGGCGAGGACCTCGGAGAACGACCACTCATGGGCGAAGGTGAGACCGAACTGGTAGTAGGGGTCCTTGTGACATAGCCGCCGGTAGTGCCGGAGGTTGCCCTGCCGGGGAGTGTCCACATGCCCGGCAATTCCGGTACGCACCAAATGCGCGATGAGCTCTGCACGCGAAGGCGGCGCCACCTTAGATCCCCCTCCCACTGCCGGACGCGGCGATCCGGCTCGTTCCCGGCCGACGACCTGTCTCGCGCCCCAGGCGAAACGGCGCATACCGCTCCACACGGAACGGCGCGGTACCGATCCCCCGGGAGCGGACAGCACGCGTCGTCATACCCTGTCCATCTCGGATTCAACGTCACGCACCGGTCGGCCACGACCAGACCGATCCGCTCTCTGCGCTCGACGCGACACCTGCCTGACCCGTCGGCTCCCCGATCCGCATCCCGGCTTCACAGGCTCGGGTCGATCCCGTGGCTGGGGAAGACCGCCTTCCGGGTCTCCTGAATCGCCTGGTCCACCGGATCGTCCGGGTCGAATCCCGCCTCGAACGGGGTGAAGTCGGGGGAGCGCCCGTCGGTCATGTACAGCGGAGGGGCCTCGCCGGTGCGCTCACGGACGAAGCCGCGCCAGGCGTCCGGGGTCGCGATCTCGGGGTCGATCTCGACACCCGCGGCCTCGGCCAGCAGGTGCGTCCAGGCACGGGGGACCACCTGGACCAGCTCGTACCCGCCGCCACCGAGCACGACCCAGCGCCCTCCCGCGGTCTCCTTGGCCAGCTTGTGCATCGCGCTGTAGATCCGGCGCTGGCCGTCGAGGCTGAGCGTGAGGTTGGCCAGGGGGTCGAGCAGGTGGGTGTCGGCGCCCTGCTGGGTGACCAGCACCTCCGGCTGGAACTCGCTCAGCAGCGGGGGGACGGTGGCGTCGAACGCCCGCAGCCAACGGGCGTCGTCGGTCCCCGCGGGGAGGGCGACGTTCACGGCGTATCCCTCGGCGTTCGGCCCGCCGACCTCGGAGGGGCGCCCGGTACCGGGGAAGAGCGTCAGCGGCGACTCGTGCAGGCTGATCGTGAGCACGCGCGGGTCGTCGTAGAACATGGCCTGCACGCCGTCGCCGTGGTGGACGTCGACGTCGACGTAGGCGACGCGCTTGGCGCCCTGGTCCAGTAGCCAGGCGATGGCCAGGGCGGCGTCGTTGTAGACGCAGAAGCCCCAGGCGTGCTTGGGCATGGCGTGGTGCAGCCCACCCGCGATGTTGGCGGCGTGCTCGGTCTCGCCGCTCCACACCGCGCGCGCGGCGGCGACGGAGGCGCCGCCCACGAGCGCGGAGGCGTCGTGCATCTTCGGGAAGACCGGGTTGTCGGGGGTGCCGAGGCAGTACTGCTCGTCGCCGATGAGCGTGTCGCCGGCGCGCTTGACCGCCTCGATGTAGCCGGGGTCGTGGATGAGCTTGAGCAGGTCGTCCGAGGCCGGTTCGGCGTCGATGAAGGACACTTCGGGCGCGTCGAAGACGCCCAGCTCGCGGCTGAGGGCCATGGTCAGCTCCACCCGGACGGGCGCGAGCGGATGCTGCGGCCCGAAGTTGTAGGCGGTCAGCCCATCATCCCAGGCCAGGTGAAGCGAGCAGGCCATGCGCCCTCCCAGCGGTCAGCATCTGGTTGTGTGCCGAACAACACAGTAGTCAACTGGTACAAACCAATGGACCATCGGGGTCATTCCCCCGGCGCCTGTTTCCCCATTGTTGTGGGGGTCGCGTGCCCCGAACGGTGCCGCACCGCCCAGCTCGGGGCACGCCTCCCGGCATCGCGGAGCGGCATCGGATCACCGGAGCCCGATCACCCCTCGGACAGCGCGCGGCTGCGGTCGCGTGCCGCCTCGATGGCGTCGGTGAAGGCCGTGCGGACGCCGTGGCGGTCCAGCTCCCGGACCGCGGCGGCGGTGGTTCCGCCCGGCGAGGTGACCGCCTCGCGCAGGACGACCGGGTGCTCACCGGACTCGTTGAGCATGGCCGACGCTCCGGCGATGGTCTGCCCGACGAGCCGCTGGGCGGTGGCGCGCGGCATCCCCATGGCGACACCGGCCTCGATCATCGTCTCCGCGATGAAGTAGAAGTAGGCCGGGCCGCTGCCGGACAGCGCGGTGACGGTGTCCATGTGCTTCTCGGGCACCTGGACCACCTCCCCGACCGTGCGCAGCAGCCGCTCGGCATGGTCGAGCTGCGCCGGCGTGGTGTGCGTGCCCGCCGCGACCGCCGTCATGCCCTTACCCACGAGCGCGGGGGTGTTGGGCATGGCGCGGACGACGGCGATGTCGCCGCTCAGGTGCTTCTCCAGCAGCGAGGTGGTGATCCCGGCCGCGACCGAGATGACCAGGCGCTCACCGCGGCCCATGTGCGGGGAGAGCTCGTTGAGCAGGTCGACCATGTCCTGCGGCTTGATCGCGAGCAGGAGGGTGGTGGCGCGCTGGGCCGCCTCGGCGGCCGTCACGGTCTCCACGCCGTAGCCTTGGCGCAGCTGCGCTGCGTGCTCCTCGCGCGGTTCGACGACGAGGACGTCGGCCGGGTCGTACCCGGTCCCCAGTAGCCCGGCGAGCAGGGCCTCGCCCATCTTCCCGGCACCGATGATCGCGATCATTCATTCCACCTTTCGAACGCTTTCAACGGTATAGGCGCTCGGCTACTCCGCGCTTCGTCTTTCTCACTTCCTGGACAGGACGGACCGCGCGGCGAACACGAGGTTCGCCGGGCGCTCGGCGAGGCGACGGGCGAGGTAGCCGTACCAGTTGTCGCCGTAGGGGACGTAGACGCGCACCCTGTGCCCGTCGTCGGCCAGTCGGCGCTGCTCATCGGCGCGCACGCCGTAGAGCATCTGGTACTCGAAGTCCCCGGGCCCCTTGCCGAAGCGGCGGGCGAGCGTCCCGGCGATGTCGATCAGCCGGGGATCGTGCGTGGCGACCATCGGATAGGCCTCGCTGGCCATCAGCACGCGCAACGAGCGCACATAGGCGGCGTCGACGTCGCGCCGCGCCGTGTAGGCCGTGGCGGGGTCGGGGGCATAGGCGCCCTTGCACAACCGGATCCGGGCCTTGGGCCCCGCCATTGCCGCCGCGTCGGCGTCCGTGCGGTACAGGTACGACTGGAGCACGCAGCCCAGCCACGGAAAGCGGTCGCGCAGCGAGGAGACGAGGCGCAGCGTGGCGTCGACGGTGTCCGGCGATTCCATGTCGATGGTGACCGTGGTTCCCATGTCGCCCGCAGCGGCGCAGACGCGCCCGATGTTGTCGGCGGCCAGCGCCTCCCCTTCGTCCCCGAGAGCGAGCCCGACAGCGGTCGCTTTCACCGACACCTCGGCCCACCCGGACAGCCCGGCGTCATCGAGCCGCTCCAGCAGCCGGAGGTACCCGCGGGTGATCTCGTCGGCCTGCGCCGGATGGGCGGTGTCCTCCCCGAGCAGGTCGATGCTCGAATAGATCCCGCGCTCCGCCAGGTCCCCGGCCACACGCACCGCGTCGACCGCGCTCTCCCCCGCGACGAACCGGTCGATCACAGCGCGCGTCATCCGCGACGACGAGACGAAGGACCGCAACCGCTCGTTCCCGGACACCGCCAGAAGAGTGTTCCGCCAGGCCATCCGCTGCTCCTCCTCCACAACCACGACACCGGGGTCTTTCGAGCCTACGCTGCGGGGGCTCCGCACTTCTTGAAGGGAACGCGCGCCAATGGACACGAGTGGCGAGGGGATCAGGGGATCTGCGCTATCACGTCCGGGATCGGAGGCCTGGGTCTGCTGTACGGCCTTGTCGGCGGTTGGCTAATCCGGTGTTCTGGGGTGAAAAGCGGCGCCGACGGCGGTGGGGTGCTGGGGTGCCCCTGTTGGCTGCCGGGTGGGGCCGGGTAGGGCCAGCGTCGGGGCATTCGCCGCTGACAGCTCCCTGATCCGTGACGGGGGCGGCGCCGACGAGGAGGTGGGGCAGGCGCCCCTGTTGCCTCGCGGGAGGGGCTGGGGCGCGGGTGGGAAGGGGAGGGCGCTTTGTCTCGTTTGTCGTGGCCAGTGCGCGGTGGATCCGTTGATCTCGGAAAGTGCGCCAAAAAACCACCGGAATTTGGCGCACTTTCCCGAGATCAACGGAGCGGCGGACATAACGGGCACACAGAGAGCGCTTTCCCGCCCCGGGCCTGGGCCCGCCCCACCCGGGAGCCAAGAGGGGCACCCCGGCCCCACCGGCCGTCGCTGCCGCTTTTCCCGACCTGCCCCCGGGAAGATGCATGACCAGCAGGCCGCCGCCGCGAACCGATCCGCGCCGCACCCCGGGGAGACCAGCGCCCCCGGCCCCCCACCCGCCGTCGGTGCTGCTTTTCACCCCAGAACACCGGATCAGCCAACCACCGACAAGGCCGCACAGCAGAGCCAGGTCCCGACACCCTCGAACCCGCTGGTTCACGCCGTGGGACGGGCCGGGTCACCGTCCTCGATCACGGCGCGGATTGCCGGGGCGTACATGGCGACGATCTCCTCGGTGTCGGCCGAGCGGACCACCTCGACCCCCACCACATAGCGCAGCAGGACAATGCCGAACAGCTGCGATCCGATCATCGCGGCGCGCAGCGGCGGGAGCCCGAGCTCCTTGGAGATGTGGTGCACGACCAGGTCGTTCATGAAGCCGCGCACGGCCTCGGCCGCCTTGTCGTGGCTGGTGGCCGAACGGACCAGGGCGAGCATCGGATCACGCGACTGCGGGTCGTCCCACATGCGGAGGAAGAAGCGCAGGATCGACTCGGCGTGGTCGTGCTCGCGGTCGGCCATGATCGCGCGCACCTCGTCGGCCGGATTGAACGGCAGCCGCATCGCGGCGATGAACACTCGCTGCTTGGCGCCGAAGTAGTGGTGGACCAGCGCGGGGTCGACCCCCGCGGCCCGGGCGATGCCCCGGATCGTGGCGCCGTCGTAGCCGAGGTCGGCGAACTGCTCCCGCGCGGCCCGGAGGATCTCCTCGCGGGTCTGTGTGGTGCCTGGCCGTCGTCCTGTTCTCGCCATGGCGACCAGAATGTCAGGCTTCGTCCGCGACAGTGCCGTCACTGTCGACGACGAAGTGACGCGGCGGCGTCGTGTCGCCCCGCCGCCGCATCGCGATGCGCTCGCGGCGGTCGGCGCTCTCCTGGTGTCGCGAGCCCTGGTCGTCGGAGGACGACCCCCGCACCCCCGCGGCGAAATGCAGCCGCGTGAAGGCCAGTGCCTCGGCCAGCTCCAGCTGGCGCGCCTCGCGGTCGGCGGCCTTGCGGGTGTTCACCTCCAGCACCAGCTGCCCCTCGTAACCGGTCGAGGCGAGATGTTCCAGCAGTTCGGCGCAGGGTTGGGTGCCCCGGCCCGGGATCAGGTGCTCGTCGAAGTTCTGCTTGCCCGTGCCGTCGGCGAGGTGGACGTGGGACAGGCGGTTGCCCAGCTGTTTGGCCATGTCCATCGCGTCGGAGCGCGACATGGCCGTGTGGGAGAGGTCGAGGGTCACGTCGGGGTAGTCGCGGTCCAGCGGGTTCCAGCTCGGCGCGTAGGGCACGGCCTCCTTGCCCCGCATGTGCACCGGGTACATGTTCTCGACCGCGAAGACCACATCGGTCTCCTCCTGCATCCGCGCGATGCCGGTCTCGAACTCCCGCGCGTAGTCGCGCTGCCAGCGGAACGCCGGGTGGACCACGATGGTCGTGGCGCCCAGCTTCTCGGCCATCTCCTTGGAGCGCACGAGCTTGCCCCACGGGTCGCGGCCCCAGACGGCCTGGGTGAAGATCAGGCAGGGGGCGTGTACGGCGGTGATCGGAACGCCGTGGTAGTCGGAGAGCCGCCGGAGCATCTCGATGTCCTGGCTGACCCGATCCGTGGACACCAGCACTTCCACGCCGTCGTAGCCGAGTTTCGCGGCGAGTTCGAAGGCCACTGGAGTTTTCTCCGGGTAGACCGACGCCGACGAGAGCACAACGGGCGCGTCTGGAACCTGGATAGCGCTCACCTGAACAAGACTATGTGGTGCGGCGGCCGGTTGGCTCGGATGCTGCGCCGATCGCTATCGTCCTGCAGGTGAGAGCAGCGCTGCAGGGGGCGATTCCCAGCCCCAACATCTGGAACAGCCCCGGAGTGTACGAGCTGGAGAACCGGGCGGTCGACCCGGACGGGGTCATCGACGCGGCCATGCGCCGCATCCGGGGGATGGACGGCGCGCACGTGCTCGACATCGGCTGCGGAACCGGCTTCCATCTCCCCCGCTTCGCGTCCGAGGCGGCGCGGGTCACCGGGATCGAACCGCACGGCGAACTCGCCAGCGCGGCACGCGCCCGGGCCGCCGGGCTCGCCAATGTCACGGTCCGCACGGGCGTCGCCCAGCGCCTCCCCGTCCCCGACGCGTCCGTGGACGTGGCCCACGCCCGCTGGGCCTACTTCTTCGGCCCCGGCTGCGAACCCGGCCTTGCCGACCTGCGCCGGGTCATGCGGCGCGGCGGCGTCGCGTTCGTCATCGACAACGACGCGACCCGCAGCACGTTCGGCGGCTGGTTCCGCCGCTTCCTCCCGTCCTACGACCCGGCCGCCGTCGAGCGCTTCTGGGCGCGGCAGGGATTCGAGCGCGAACAGCTGACCATGCGGTGGCTCTTCGACAACCGCGCCGACTTCGAATCGGTCGTCCGAATAGAGTTCTCCCCCGCCGTCGCCGAGGACGTCATCACCGCCCACTCCGGTGTGGAGGTCGACTACGCGATCAATCTGTGGTGGCGCGAGTACTGATCGGGGCCGCCGACGTCCGGCCCCAGGCCCTCGTGAGGCCCATCCGGACACCGCCCACCTGATCGGACAGCCAGGTACAACAGCGACTGGCGCCCCCACCCTGTGGACAACTGACCCAAGATGTCCGCGGCGACCGCTAGCGTGCTGTCATGGCCAAGGCTCCCAAGACCACGTTCCGATGCGCCGAATGCGGCTGGACCACGCTCAAGTGGGTCGGGCGCTGCGGCGAGTGCCAGGCGTGGGGCACCGTCGACGAGGTCGGCGCCCCCTCGACCGAGGTGATCGCGCCGTCGCGCGTCAGCTCTCCGGCGCTGCCCATCACCGAGATCGATGTGGAGGCCGCGCACGCCGCCCCCACCGGGCTCGACGAGCTCGACCGCGTGCTGGGCGGCGGTGTGGTTCCCGGCGGCGTGATGCTGCTGGCCGGTGAGCCGGGGGTCGGCAAGTCGACGCTGCTCCTGGAGGTCGCGGCACTGGCGGCCGACAGCGGGCCGGTGCTGTATGTGACGGGTGAGGAGTCCACCGGCCAGGTGCGGCTGCGCGCCGAGCGGCTGGGCGCCCTGTCGTCCAAGCTCTTCCTCGCGGCGGAGACCTCGGTGTCCGCCGTGGTCAGCCATGTCGACGCGGTGGCGCCGCGCCTGCTGATCGTCGACTCGGTGCAGACCATGGTCTCGCCCGAGGTCGCCGGTGTCCCCGGCGGGGTCACCCAGGTGCGCGAAGTCACCGGGGCGTTGATCCGCCTGGCCAAGGAGCGCGGCATCGCCACCGTGCTCGTCGGGCACGTGACGAAGGACGGGTCCATCGCCGGGCCGCGGCTGCTGGAGCACCTCGTCGACGTCGTCCTGCAGTTCGAGGGCGACCGCCACTCCCAGCTGCGCATGCTGCGCGCCGTCAAGAACCGCTACGGTCCGACCGACGAGATCGGCTGCTTCGAGCTCAGCGACTCCGGGATCATCGGGCTGCCCGACCCCAGCGGCCTCTTCCTGACCCGGCGCAACGAACCGGTGCCGGGCACCTGTGTCACGGTCACACTCGAAGGGCGCCGACCACTGATCGCCGAAGTGCAGGCGCTGGTCTCCGCCTCCAACCTGCCCGCACCGCGCCGCGCCACCTCCGGCCTCGACACGGGGCGGGTGAACATGGTCATGGCCGTCCTGGAGCGAAGGGCGGGTGTGCGCATCGCCACCGCCGACGTCTTCTCCTCCACCGTGGGCGGCGTCCGGCTGGGCGAGCCCGCGGTGGACCTCGCCCTGGCACTGGCCACGGCCGGCTCGGTGAAGGACGTCGCACTGCCGCGCGGGCTCATCGCGATCGGCGAGGTGGGCCTGGCGGGCGACGTCCGGGCCGTCAGCGGCGTGCAGCGGCGGCTGATGGAGGCCCAGCGGCTCGGCTTCACCCAGGCGATCGTGCCCAGGAACAGCGAGGAACCGGTCGAGGGCATCGAGACCATCGGCGTCGAGGACCTCGCCGAGGGGATCCGGCTGGCCCTTCCGGCGCGCCGCCGGTCGTAGCCGATCCGGCGGTCCTCCCGCGCCAGCCGGGCTGGCACCCGACCGATGTCATTCACGGCCCCCTCCGCACCGCGCGGCGCGGAGGGGCCCTCAACGGGCGCGGGGCCGCCCGTACGGCTAGTTCAGCCGGAAGACCTGCCGCTCGGCGCCCTCGTCGTAGTCGCTCTCCAGGGTGGCCACGTACGTACCGGGGCGGCGGGCGTCGACGTCGGCGTCGCGGCACTCCTTCCAGGACCGCTTGCGGTCCCACGTCACGGTCCGGGACCGCGGAACGCCGCGCTCCAGTTTCTTCTTCACCACGGCCTTGTCGCCCTTCGCGCAGTCGGCGGTGGAGAAGACCCGGTCGTCGCCCGACTTGATCAGCACCTCCATGTTCTTCGGCCCCATGTCCACGGTGCAGGTCTGCTCGCCCGTGTTCACGGCGGTGATCTCGATCTTGGGCTTGCCGTCCCAGGCGTAGTCGGACTTGTCGACCTCGAACGTCACCACGACATCCTGCGGTCGGCACGGGTCGCTGGCCTTCGTGGGAACCGGCACCGACTTGGCGCCCTCGGAGCCGCCCGACCCCTTGGATCGGCCGGACCCCGATCCGGCCGCCGCGGAACCCTCGTCCCCGTCGGCCCCACCGCCCTTCGCGCCCTCGCCCGCGCTGGGATTCGGGCTCGCGGAGCGATCGGGCGCCGGTTTCGGTGAGACACTGGGCGATGAGGGCGCCTGAGGTGAGGGACTGGCGTCCGCTTCCGCCGCCGCTTGGTCCTCATTCGACGATGAGGGGCGCGAACACGCGTAGGCGATCAGCGCCACAACGAGGAGGAGCCCCGCCAGGACGAACACACGCCGCTTCCAATACGTCTCCGGACTAACAGGTCCAGGGTGCCCAGCACTAGCCGCCATGGGGCGTAGTATTCCGGGTTTCCCCGCGTGTCACATACTCAACCCGCCGAACTCTCCACTGATTGCGCATGTTCGACAACCCCTACAGCACCGCCATTCTCAGCTGGTACCAGGCCAACGCTCGTGATCTGCCCTGGCGCCGCCCCGATGCCTCACCGTGGTCCATCCTGGTCAGCGAGATCATGCTGCAGCAGACGCCGGTCGTGCGGGTGCGGCCCGCCTGGGAGGCGTGGATGGACCGGTGGCCCACACCCGCCGATCTCGCCGCCGAGCCGTCGGGCGAGGCCGTCCGGATGTGGAACCGCCTCGGCTACCCGCGCCGAGCGCTCAACCTGCACGCCTGCGCCCGCGAGATCGTGGACCGCCACAACGGCGAGGTGCCCGACTCCCACGCCGATCTGCTGGCGCTGCCGGGCATCGGTCCCTACACCGCCGCGGCCGTCGCCAGCTTCGCGTTCGGCCAGCGGCACGCCATCCTCGACACCAACGTCCGCCGGGTCCTCGCCCGCGCCGACACCGGCATCGAATACCCGCCCAAGACGCAGAGCAAGGCCGAACTGCGACTGGCGGAGTCGCTGCTCCCGCCCGAAGCCGACGTGGCGGCGCTCTGGGGCGTGGCCATCATGGAGCTGGGCGCCCTGGTCTGCACGGCCCGCTCCCCCGCCTGCGCCGACTGCCCCATCGCCGACAAGTGCGCCTGGCGGCTGGCCGGAAAACCCGCCCACGACGGCCCTCCCCGCCGCGGCCAGACCTACGCGGGCACCGACCGCCAGGTCCGCGGCCGCCTCCTGGCGGTGCTCCGCGACGCCTCCGGCCCGGTCCACAAACCCGCCCTGGACGCGGTCTGGGACGAGCCGGTACAGCGCGAACGGGCGCTGGACGCCCTGGTCGCCGACGGTCTGGTCGACCCCCTCGACGACGGCCGCTACGCGCTGCCGGGCTGACTGTTTCCGTCTGTCGTCCTTCTCCCGCGTCCAGTCGGCGGGACGCCGTAGGTCACTACCCCGAACTACGCTCGTCCCGCCGACGGAACTGGCCGAACGGACGGATGACGATGGGTATATCGCTCTACTACACCGCGCGCCGCCAACACGGGCTCAGCGATTCCGAGCGGGACGCGGTCGAACACGTCCTCACCGAGGCGAACGAGAAACTCGTCGCGCGCCTGAACCGGAATCTCCCGCGTTGGAAGGAAGACGGCACGGTCCCCTCATCTATCGAGGACGCGTCGCAGATCTGTGAAGGGCTCCATCTTCACCTCTCGGACGCCCCCGACGTGATCCTCGACGGCTCCAGCAAGGTTTCCCACGGATCATGCGGGATGGAACCTCTGATGGAGCAGGTGGAGTACTACACCCAGTGCGCCCTTCCGCGGCTCCGACAGGCACTCCCGGGCGCCGCCTGGTGGGTCCACCTCGACGACCACGACCTGACGTGGGACGAGGAGAACGGCGAATACTCACTCTCCTGATAGCCCGTCTTCGGCGGCTCGCTCCCGCTGGGCGCGACGCCTGTCGTGCTCGGCGTCGATTTTGTCCAACCACGCCTGCGCAGCGGCGAGTTCGCTTTCGGTGACCGGGCCGAACTCCTCCTCCAGCCAATCGACCAGCTCGCGGAGGCGTTCGCGAGCCCGCTCCCCCGCCTGCGGCGACTGCCCCATCGCCGACAAGTGCGCCTGGCGGCTGGTCGGCAAGCCCGCCCTGGACGCGGTCTGGGACGAGCCGGTACAACGCGAGCGGGCGCTGGACGCCCTGGTCGACCCTCTCGACGACGGCCGCTACGCGCTGCCAAGTTGATCCTCTACAGCCCCGTCGAGGACCACCTGGCAGCCGCTCATACGTTCCGGACGAGGGTGGTGTCAGGGACCAGTTTCTCCAGATCTCCCACGTCTGAAGTGAGGATCGTTACTTCACCCTTCAGCTGGCGCGCAATGACGGCCAAGACCGCGTCTATGGCGTGTTCGTGGCCGTGGAGCTGGGCGTCCGCGAGTAGGCGGTGGGCCGCTCGGGCTTCTTCCTTGCCGATCGCGACTACCCGGACACGGGAGAGCACCCAATTCCACCGCCCTTCGGTGGTCTTGCCGTCGCACGCCTCGATGAGCGTCATTGGAGAGGTCACCAACTCGACCTCCCTTTGCGCCGCGAGCTTGAACCGTGTGAGCATCCTGCGGTCGCCGCGCACTGCCTGGGAGAGCGCTTCACTGTCGAGTACGTAGATCTGCAGCGGTTTGGTTTTACTACTTCGCTGCTTCACGCAGCGTCTCCACTGTGGTGAGCAGCGGCGCGCCGAGCCTCGTGTTCGGCGTGAAGCTCATCCAGTTCCGCCAGTCCAGCGGCGTATTCGTCCTCGGTAACCGGGCCGTGTTCCTCTTCCAACCAATCGACAAGTTCGACAAGCAGGTCATGGTCCCGCTTCTGACGGACGGCTTCGGTGACGTAGGCCGAGATACCTCGCTCGTCCACCTCACCGCGGATCTCCTCAAGGAGATCCTCAGGGATCGTTATGGTCACTTTCTTCGTTGCCATACTTCTGACCATACTCCCCGCCCACGCCTCCGCGCAGGGGTTCGCCGAATTCGCCGAAAGAACCCAGCACCTCCCCACATACAAAGAGCGGGCCCCACCCTTGAAAGAGTGGGGCCCGCTCCTGTTGGGACGGGATGCGGTTGAGCTGCGACCTTTCGGTTACTCGCTCTTGCCCGCCGCGGTCTCCTCGACCGCCGGGGTGTCGGGGACGGATTCGGGCTTCGGCACACCGTGGAAGGTGAACTTGGCGTCCGTGCCCTCGCCCTCGGCGTCGATGACGATGATCTGGCCGGGCTCGACCTCGCCGTAGAGGATCTTCTCCGAGAGCTGGTCCTCGACCTCGCGCTGGATGGTCCGGCGCAGGGGCCGGGCGCCCAGGACGGGGTCGTAGCCGCGCTCGGCGAGGATCTTCTTGGCCTTCGGCCGGAGCTCCAGGCCCATGTCACGGTCCTTGAGGCGCTCGTCGAGCTGGCTGACCATCAGATCGACGATGCTGATGATCTCATTCTCGGTGAGCTGGTGGAAAACGATGACGTCGTCCACACGGTTCAGGAACTCGGGCCGGAAGTTGCTCTTGAGCTCCTCGCTGACCTTCGCCTTCATCCGGTCGTAGTTGGTCTTGGCGTCGTCCTCCTTGGCGAAGCCCATGGCCGCGCCCTTGGAGATGTCCCGCGTACCGAGGTTCGTCGTCATGATGATGACGGTGTTCTTGAAGTCGATCGTGCGGCCCTGAGCGTCCGTCAGGCGGCCTTCCTCAAGCACCTGCAGCAGCGAGTTGAAGATGTCGTTGTGGGCCTTCTCGATCTCGTCGAAGAGGACCACGGAGAACGGCTTGCGGCGCACCTTCTCGGTGAGCTGGCCGCCCTCCTCGTAGCCGACGTAGCCGGGAGGCGAGCCGAACAGCCGCGAGACGGTGTGCTTCTCCATGAACTCGCTCATGTCGAGCTGGATCAGTGTCTCCTCGTCGCCGAACAGGAACTCGGCGAGCGTCTTGGACAGCTCGGTCTTACCGACACCCGACGGACCGGCGAAGATGAACGAACCACCGGGGCGCTTCGGGTCCTTGAGCCCGGCCCGGGTACGGCGGATCGCCTGGGAGAGCGCCTTGATGGCGTCCTCCTGGCCGATGACCCGCTTGTGCAGCTCGTCCTCCATGCGCAGCAGCCGGGAGCTCTCCTCCTCGGTGAGCTTGAAGACCGGGATGCCGGTGGCGGTGGCCAGGACCTCGGCGACGAGCTCCTCGTTCACCTCGGCGACGACGTCCATGTCGCCGGCCTTCCACTCCTTCTCCCGCTGCGCCTTCTTGTTCAGCAGCTGCTTCTCGTCGTCACGCAGCGACGCCGCCTTCTCGAAGTCCT
Source organism: Nocardiopsis gilva YIM 90087 (assembly GCF_002263495.1). Classification (NCBI taxonomy): domain Bacteria; kingdom Bacillati; phylum Actinomycetota; class Actinomycetes; order Streptosporangiales; family Nocardiopsidaceae; genus Nocardiopsis; species Nocardiopsis gilva. The sequence continues at coordinate 5,878,498 of NZ_CP022753.1, forward strand.
GCGCGTCGATCGCGGACTCCTTGTCGCGACGGACGTCGGCGATCTTGTCGTCGTACTCGCGCAGGTCCGGCGGCGCGGTCATGCGGCGGATGCGCATGCGCGAGCCGGCCTCGTCGATGAGGTCGATGGCCTTGTCCGGCAGGAAGCGGTCGCTGATGTAGCGATCCGCGAGCTGGGCGGCGGCCACGAGGGCGCTGTCGGTGATGGACACCCGGTGGTGCGCCTCGTAGCGGTCGCGCAGGCCCTTGAGGATCTCGATGGTGTGCGAGATCGTCGGCTCGTCGACCTGGATCGGCTGGAAGCGGCGCTCCAGCGCGGCGTCCTTCTCCAGGTGCTTGCGGTACTCATCGAGCGTGGTGGCGCCGATGGTCTGCAGCTCACCTCGGGCCAGCATCGGCTTGAGGATGGAGGCGGCGTCTATGGCACCTTCCGCCGCGCCCGCGCCGACCAGCGTGTGCAGCTCGTCGATGAACAGGATGATGTCGCCGCGCGTGCGGATCTCCTTGAGCACCTTCTTCAGACGCTCTTCGAAGTCACCGCGGTAGCGGCTGCCGGCGACCAGCGCGCCCAGGTCCAGGGTGTAGAGCTGCTTGTCCTTGAGCGTCTCGGGGATCTCCCCCTTGACGATCTTCTGGGCCAAGCCCTCGACCACGGCGGTCTTACCGACGCCGGGCTCACCGATGAGGACCGGGTTGTTCTTGGTCCGGCGCGACAGCACCTGCATGACGCGCTCGATTTCCTTGTCCCGGCCGATGACCGGGTCGAGCTTGCTCTCGCGCGCGGCCTGCGTCAGGTTCCGGCCGAACTGGTCCAGCACCAGGGAGGTCGACGGCGTGGACTCCGAGGAGGCACCCGTGGCCTGCGGCTCCTTGCCCTGGTAGCCATGCAGCAGCTGGATCACCTGCTGGCGCACGCGGTTGAGGTCGGCACCCAGCTTGACCAGCACCTGGGCAGCCACACCCTCGCCCTCACGGATGAGGCCGAGCAGGATGTGCTCGGTGCCGATGTAGTTGTGCCCGAGCTGCAAGGCCTCCCTGAGGGAGAGCTCCAGGACCTTCTTCGCGCGCGGAGTAAAGGGGATGTGACCGGAGGGAGCCTGTTGACCCTGGCCGATGATCTCCTCGACCTGCTGGCGGACCGCCTCCAGGCTGATTCCCAGGCTCTCCAGGGCCTTCGCGGCGACGCCCTCACCCTCGTGGATGAGGCCGAGCAGGATGTGCTCCGTACCGATGTAGTTGTGGTTGAGCATCCTGGCCTCTTCTTGCGCCAGGACCACCACGCGCCGTGCGCGGTCGGTAAACCTCTCGAACATGTCTCGTCGCTCCTCACAGAGCGGTCCGGCAGGGACGGAAGCTCCGGCCCTCACTTTTCCGCATTCCGGCCCCACCGGGGAGTGAGCCCCTGTGGGGCGCTACCGCACCCGTCCACCAAGCCGTCCGGTCCACCCGGACCGACCCGACAAACACATCCCGCACGGTGGCCGTCCCAGACCATCCGTGCCAGAGACTTTCCCCGACGATAGGGCGTTCACCCTCATCCAACTACCAATCGGGCCTTCAGTGTTCCAAGTACGCCGCAAGCGAACGGCCCGTGCGCCCCCGGATGGCGAGGGCACACGGGCCGTGCTGTGGATACATGCGATGGTTTGCTCTGAGCGAACATCGCCTCGCGGGACTGGACACCGTCGGGGCCGGGTGATCCGGCGTTATTCCCCGTACGGGTCCAGAAGAAGCGCAGTGGAGTCCCGCACTGCCGCGGTGGTCTCCCCGCGGCCGTGCACCACGACGCGATGCACGCCACGCCCGCATCGCGTGTGATCAGCGCTGGGCGGCCTCGTACTCGGCGACGATCGCGGCCGGAATGCGGCCCCGCTCGTTCACCTGCTTGCCGGCGGCCTTCGCCCACGCGCGGATCTCCGCGCTGCGCTCGCGGCTGGGGGCGCTGCGCTGCTGCTTGCGCCCGCGGCCGGCCTTCGCCGGAGCCTTGCGTGCGGCATCGACGTACGGGGCGATCGCTTCACGCAGCTTTGACGCGTTGTCGGCGCTGAGGTCGATTTCGTAGTTAGTACCGTCGACCCCGAACGCAACGGTCTCCTCTGCCTCGCCGCCGTCGAGATCGTCGACGAGAAGCACCTGAACCTTTTGTGCCATAGATACAAACCTTTCAAGAGTGCGGTGCGACGGCACCTTAATATAAAGCTATCTGGATAGCAGCCAGAAGACAATTCTCGGCGCGGCACAAATCGCGCGGTCCGTGCCAGAGAGCCTCCACAGCGAAAAGCTCGGTACGACGCCCGATACCGCTGCCGCACCCCTGAGCGGGCGACAGCGGTTAACGCGGGGGCGCTGCCCCCATTCCCATACGTTGTCGGTTAGCGGTCAGCGGCGTCGGGACGGTCGGCGGGAACTTCCGAAGAAGACCCGTCCGCACCCTTTGCCCCGTCTTCTACCGCAACGGTGGTACTCCCCGCCGGAGTCGCGGTTGTGGCGTCGCCTTGCGTGGAACCCGTTGCGTCGTCGACTTCACTGACGAGCCGCCCATCCGACGTTCTCGGGGCCATCTCCTTACGGAGCAGCTTAACGACGAACGTACAGAAGACCGCCGCGACAACAGCAGGGGGGATCAGCGCCGACAAAATATCACCCATCGAGCGCACTCCCCTTCCTTGTCGTTACCTTATGCAGCAATTACCCCACGGAGGGGCGTGTTCGGGTCACACGGACGCTCCGACGGCGTCCCCAACCCGGCGCGAAGGGGGACTCCGACATCATAGACACCTTCCGCCCCTTTCCAAGACCCCTACGTGCGAGGAAGCCGGGTTGTCGGCCCGGGCACCGGTAGGGGACGCAATAAGAGGCACGGCGTCCCGGCGACTTCGCGGTCTCCCATATGCGTGGGGGTTCGCGACCGAATCACCGGCGAACTGACAACGCTTCGTAGCCACATGCGAGCGGAATCACCCCCAAGAGGGTGGGGGATATGAAACCGGCGTCACTGAGCCAGCCCGGAGCGTCCGGAAGGAAGCCTCCCGCGACCTCTCGATCACAATCCATAGATTACCTGCCTCTATACCCCACTCTCACCCCGGTCGACGTGAACGCGCAAACGACCTCGGCAAGTTGTGGGATCGTGACTCTGGCGGTACCTAACGGGACACCATCTAAGAAGAGCGTAAGTCCCAACGGCACGCTACAAGAGGACTTTGGGAGGTCCGACCCCAGGGTTGAGACCTGATCTGCATATTCACACCAAGTACTCACGGGCTCGCTGTGGGATTCCGGTCATGAACGTCCAGTCCCATGGGGCCCCCGTACTGGCATTGACCTGCCCGGCGCCGGTGATTTCACTCACGCCCGCCCGGTATGGGGATCTGCGCGCCAATCTGCCCCGCGCCGCGCCCGCTCGTTCCGGACCGGGACGAAATCGACGCAAGGAACCTGCGCACCCTCCCCACCAGTTGTCAGAAACCACCGGGATTCATGCTCACTGTGGAGAAACCCACCGCCGATAAACGGAACGGACGTACCCGAAGTCGCCCGTGTTTTGATCTATGCCCCGGCTCCCGCCACTACGGGGTATCGCGGCTCACTCCTCCAGATACACGAGCATCCGGGTGTTGCCGAGCGTGTTGGGTTTGACCCGCTCAAGGTCGAGGAATTCGGCTACGCCTTCGTCGTACGAGCGCAGCAGCTCCTCGTAGACGCGCGGGGAGACCGGTGTGCCCTGGATGGGCATGAAGCCGTGCTGGCCGAAGAAATCGGTCTCGAAGGTGAGGCAGAAGACCCGGCGCACCCCGACCTCGCGGGCGTGCTCCAGGAGCTCGCTGACGATGCGGTGGCCGACCCCGTGCCCCTGGAGGGCCGGATCGACCGCGACGGTGCGCACCTCCGCGAGGTCCTCCCACAGCACGTGCAGCGCACCGCAGCCGACGACGGTCCGCCGGTCGCCGTCGTCGGCCTCGGCCACCCAGAATTCCTGGATGTCCTCATACAGGTTGACCGTGCTCTTGGAGAGGACACGGCGTTCCCCGCTGAACATGTCCATGAGCCGGCGGATGTGGACGACGTCTCGTGTCCGCGCGCGGCGGATGGTGACCTGCGTTATCGGCATGACCGAATCAGACTACCCACCCGCGTCGCCCGGACGCGGGCCGCCATCACGGAAGTCCCACCCGGGTTTGGCCCCGGGCGGGACTTCCCACGGTTCGGTGGCCTGTTAGATCAACTGCTTACGGGCGGCCCACACCACCGCTTCGATCGGGGTGTTGACGCCCAGTTGGTCGCATATGGCCCGGAGCCGACGGCGCAGGGTGCGCGCGCTGAGTTCGAGACGCCGCGCGGCGACGTCCGTGGTCACGCCGGTGGCGATCTCCGCCAGCAGCTGGAGCTCATCGTCGGTCAGTTCGACCGGCACGCTCGGCCCGCCTTCGCGCGAGGGCGCGGGGGCCGGCACCATTGTCTCGCCGAACGGCGGGACACCGGGATCCTTTACGGCACGACGTACGAGTGTGGCCTGTTCCACTCCGTCCTCCCTCATCCATGGTGAGTGCGGAACAACAACTCGTCGCCGCAGGAACCTTGGGTGAGGTGAGGTACGAACCTCCGGACATATGCGCTCGGGCGCTGATGCGGACCGACGGCAGGTCACCGGGATACTCGTTCCCCTGGCACAGAAACGAGAAGTCGGTGTGGGCCATGATCCGCGGACCCGATGACCGCGGTCTGGGACGGACAGACCGGGCGAGTGCACACACGGCGAGGGATGGGCGAACCTGCCGGAGCCGTGCTCAGCCATCCTCACTCGCCGTCACCTCAGATCCACTACGGCAAACAGGCGGAAAATCTCCGCTCGCTTCGAAACGCTAAGCGGCCGGGAACAGGGCGTCAAGGTCGAATATATTACTCAGAGTAAATATAAACAGACGTTCCGTGACGTCCATAGAGAACAAGAACCTACGAAGTCGGCAGTGACCTGCGAAAATAATCTTCGGCTCAGACAGACCGCACGGACAGTGATCTACCGAAGAGTATTCCGAAAGTGACCATGAAGACAGTGCTATGGCCTGGGGCTTTACACAATGACCAAATATCACGATCCCGCAACGCGAACCGCGCGAGCTCGGAGGTCATCTCACTGCAGGGTCGTCGATCCCGAGCGGCGGGGACGGCCCTGTGCCATCACTCCGGCTTGACCAGCGGGAAGAGCACGGTCTCCCGGATGTTCTTGCCGGTGAACGCCATGAGCAGGCGGTCGATGCCCATGCCCACGCCACCCGACGGCGGCATACCGTACTCCAGCGCACGCAGGAAGTCCTCGTCCAGCTGCATCGCCTCGGCGTCACCGCCCGCTGCCAGCAGCGACTGCTCAGTGAGGCGGCGGCGCTGCTCGACCGGGTCGACCAGCTCGGAGTATCCGGTCCCCAGCTCCATGCCGAACCCGATGAGGTCCCACTTCTCGGTGAGCAGCGGGTCCTCCCGGTGCACCCGGGTCAGCGGGCTCGTCTCCATCGGGTAGTCGCGAACGAAGGTTGGCCGCACCAGCGTGTGCTCGACCAGCTCCTCGAAGAGGTGCTCGACCAGCTTGCCCTGGCCCCAGTCCGGGCTCCACTCCACCCCGCGGGCGTCGGCGTACTTGCGCACCGTGTCGATCGACGTCCGCGGCGTGATCTCCTCGCCCAGCGCCTCTGACACCGCGCCGAAGAGGGTGACCGACGGCCACTCGCCGCCCAGGTCGAACTCCTCGCCGTCGCGCTCCACGACCAGCGAGCCGAAGGCCGACCGGGCCGCATCCTGGATCAGCGTCCGCGTGATGTCGGCCATCACGTTGTAGTCGGCGTAGGCCTGGTAGAACTCCAGCATCGTGAACTCGGGGTTGTGCGTGGAGTCCGCGCCCTCGTTCCGGAAGTTGCGGTTGATCTCGAAGACCTTCTCCATGCCGCCGACCGCGAGCCGCTTGAGGTAGAGCTCGGGCGCGATGCGCAGGTAGAGGTCGAGGTCGTAGGCGTTGATGTGCGTGGTGAACGGACGCGCCGTGGCACCGCCGTGCACCGGCTGCAGCATCGGGGTCTCGACCTCGATGTAGCCGAAGTCGTCCAGGGTGGACCGCAGCGAGCGGATCGCGGCCGAGCGGCGGCGCACCATCTCCCGCGACTCGGGGTTCACGATGAGGTCGACGTAGCGCTGGCGGACGCGGGCCTCCGGGTCGGTCAGCCCCTTGTGCTTCTCCGGCAGCGGGCGCAGGCACTTGGCGGTCAGCCGCCACGCGTCGACCATGATCGACAGCTCGCCGCGCCGCGACGTGATGACCTCGCCCTCAACACCGACGTGGTCGCCGAGGTCGATGTCGCCCTTCCAGGCGGCCAGCGACTCCGCGCCCAGCTTGTCCAGGGACATCATCACCTGGATGTCGCCGGACTCGTCGCGCAGCGTGGCGAAGCAGAGCTTGCCCCCGGTGCGGTAGAGCATGACCCGGCCGGTGATCCCGACGCGCTCGCCCGTCGCCGTGTCGGGCTCCAGGCCCTCGTGTTTCTCCCGAATCTCGCCAATGCTGGTGGTCCGGGGAAACCCGACGGGGAAGGGGTCGACCCCTTCGCCCCGCAGACGGTCCAGCTTCTCGCGCCGGACCCGCATCTGTTCGGGCAGCTCGTCGTAGGATTCGTCCAGCACATCACTCACAGGCCCGATCCTATCGGCCCGATCCGGGTGCCCGGAGCGTGCGGCGAAAGCGATCGACGGCGATCGAGGGCACCGATCACCCGACGTTACGAGCGAACACGAGACGCAGCCCCACCAGGGTCAGCCAGGGTTCGTGGACGTCCACGGTCTCGCACTCTTCCACCACCAGCGGGGCCAGGCCGCCGGTGGCCACCACCGTCACCTCGTCGACGTCGTCGGTCAGGTCCTGGGCCATGCGGTCGACGATCCCGTCGACCTGCCCGGAGAAACCGAAGATGATGCCCGAGCGCAGCGCCTCGGTGGTGTTCTTGGCGATGACGGAGCGCGGCTTGACGATCTCCACCATGTGCAGCTGCGCGCCGCGCTGCGAGAGCGCCTCCACCGAGATGTCGATCCCCGGGGCGATGGCCCCGCCGACGTACTCGCCCTTCACGCTCACCGCGTCGAACGTGGTGGCGGTGCCGAAGTCCACGACGACGCAGGGGCCGCCGTAGAGCTGCACGGCGGCGAGCGCGTTGATGATGCGGTCGCTGCCGACCTCCTTGGGGTTGTCCATCCGGACCGGGATGCCCGTCTTCACCCCCGGCTCGACGATGACCGCCGGGACGTCGCCGAACTGCCGCCGGAACATCTCGCGCATCTCGTGCTGCACCGTGGGCACCGAGCAGCACATCGCGATCCCGTCGATGTCGCCCACGCTGTGCAGCTCACTGGCGTCCACAAGGCCTCGCAGCACGACCGACCACTCATCGGCGGTGCGACGGGCCTCCGTCCCCACGCGCCAGTGCTCCATCAGGTCGTCCCCGTCGAAGAGACCGAGGACGGTGTGCGAGTTGCCGACGTCGATAGCGAGCAGCATCTGGGCCTTATCCGAGGTTGTGAGGTGGGTCAGTGGCTCTCACGCAGATCGAGCGCGATGTCCAGCGCCGGACTGGAATGTGTGAGGGCACCCACCGCAAGATAGTCCACACCGGTCTCCGCCACCTGGGAAGCGACAGAAAGAGTCAAACCTCCGCTGGATTCGAGCCGGGCGCGGCCCTTCACGAGGGCGACGGCCTCGCGCAGCTGTGCCACCGAGAAGTTGTCCAGCAGGATCTCCTCGGCTCCGGCCTCCAGCGCCGCCTCGATCTGGTCGATCCGGTCGACCTCGACCTCCAGCGGCACGTCGGGGTGGGCGGACCGAACGGCGCGCACCGCCTCAGCCACCCCGCCCGCGGCCAGCACGTGGTTGTCCTTGATCAGAGCGGCGTCGCACAGCCCGAAGCGGTGGTTGACGCCGCCACCGCAGCGCACCGCGTACTTCTCCACGGCGCGCAGGCCGAGGTGGGTCTTGCGGCTGTCGCGGATCCGCGCTCCGGTCCCGGCCACGGCGTCCACCCAGGCGCGGGTGGCCGTGGCGACACCGGACAGGTGGGTGAGCAGGTTGAGCGCGGTGCGCTCGGCGGTGAGGAGGTGGCGGGTGCGCGCGGTAACGGTCATCAGGACGTCGCCGCAGCGGACCCGGTCGCCGTCGGCCGCGTGCCGCTCCACCTCCATGACCCCGTCGGTGACCATCCAGAAGACGGCCTCAGCCAGCGGGAGCCCGGCCACCACCCCGTCGGCGCGGGCCACGACATCGGCGGTGCGGATCTGGGCGGCGGGGATGGTGGCGTCGGTGGTGACGTCGGTGCCGATCCCCTCACGGTCCAGGTCCTCGTCGAGGGCGGTGGCGATCAGCCGCTCGACGGCCGCCGCTCCGAGACCGCGGACGTCGCCCTTGGTCACCTCGGCGAGCTCCGCGGCGAGGTGCTCGGGAAGCCGCGCCGCCCCTCGCGACCGGTCCACGGACATGGCGTTCCCTCCGATCCGGACCGCGACGTTCGTCGGCCCCGTGTGCGCCACCGGGCTGCGGCGTGCGGGCAGCCGCCGGGCACGGTGCAGAGCGGCGACGGTGAGCGTACGCGCCACCGTCAGCAGGTTGGCGGCCTCCCACGCCGGGGTGCCGGGTTCGGCACCGGCGTTGGCGGGATCCCCCGCCAGCGCGTCGAGTTCGCGCAGCGCGCGCTCCAACCCCGCCGCGTCGCGGACGACGCCCACGTGGCGGGACATCGCGGCGCGGATGCGCGGGACGACGGTCGGCGAGACCAGGCCCGACGGCGGGTCCGCGTCCGGCACGTCCTCCACGGCGGGGCTGGACGCCGAGACCGGAACGGGCTTAGCGCGCCCGGCGAGCCGGTCGGCGACGCGGTGGGCGAACACGACGCTCTCCAGCAGGGAGTTGGAGGCCAGGCGGTTGGCGCCGTGCACTCCCGTGCAGGCGACCTCGCCGACGGCGTACAGCCCCGGGACGTCGGTGGCCCCGCCCAGGTCCGTGGTGAGCCCGCCCGAGGCGTAGTGGGCGGCGGGCGCCACCGGGATCAGGTCGGTGACCGGGTCGATGCCGTGCTTGCGGCAGGAGGCCAGGATGGTCGGGAAGCGCTCCTCCCACATCCGCGCGCCGAAGTGCCGGGCGTCGAGGAAGACGTGGTCGGTGCCGGTCGCGGCCATGGCCTCGGCGATGCCCTGGGCGACGACGTCGCGCGGGGCGAGGTCGGTGAGCTCGTGCCGGTCGCGCATGAAGCGGCGGCCCTCGGCGTCGACGAGGAAGGCGCCTTCGCCGCGCACCGCCTCGGAGATGAGCGGCTGCTGGCCGCGCGCGTCGGCCCCCAGCCACAGCACGGTGGGGTGGAACTGGACGAACTCCAGGTCACGGGCGCTCGCCCCGGCGCGCAGGCCGAGTGCCACGCCATCGCCGGTGGAGACTTCGGGGTTGGTGGTGGAGGCGAAGACCTGCCCGATGCCGCCGGTGGCCAGCACGACGGCCCCGGCGTGCACGGCACCCACGCCGTCGCGTTCGCCCTCGCCCATGACGTGCACGGTGACGCCGCGCACGGTCCCCTCAGCCCCCGTGTCGAGCAGCAGGTCGGGGACGAAGGCGTGCTCGATGAGTTCGACGCGCGGTTCGGCCTTGACGGCGTCGCTCAGCGCCCGCTGGATCTCGGCGCCGGTGGCGTCGCCCCCGGCGTGGGCGATGCGGCGGGCGCGGTGGCCGCCCTCCCGGGTCAGGGCGAGTTCTCCGGCCGTGGTGCGGTCGAAGGAGGTGCCGCGGTCGATCAGCCAGTGCAGCGCGTCCGGGCCCTCGGTGACCAGGGTCCGCACTGCTTCCGGAGCGCACAGCTCGCGCCCGGCGATCACGGTGTCGACCATGTGCGCGACCGGCGCGTCGGACGGGTCGATCACGGCGGCGATCCCGCCCTGGGCCCAGCGCGTGGAGCCCGTGGAGAGGACGTCCTTGGTGACGAGGACGACCCGGCCCGTCGGGTCGCGCTCGACGTAGCGCAGCGCGGTGCTCAGCCCGGCGATGCCGGATCCGACGATGACCACGTCGGCCTCGACGGACCAGCCGGGCGCCGGCGCCGTGAGCCGACGGGGCAGCGGCGCCTGTCTCTCGCTCACCCGTGTGACCTCCTTGATGTCCACTTCGTTCGGCTCCGGGGCACACGGTGCGGCCCGGGAGACCGGGGCCGTCGGCCGTGCCGCGCCCTGCGGGCCCCGAGAGGGGCACGCCTGTGCTCAGAGCGTGAGCGGCACGTTGTCGATCAGCCGGGTCTTGCCGACCCATGCGGCCACGGCGAGCACGGCCTCGCCCCGGAAGTCGTTGGGGACTTCACCGAACGTGTGCGCGTCGACCAGGGCGAGGTAGTCCACGGCGACCGGAGGGGTCGCCAGGGCCGCCTCGTCCAGAACGGCGCGAGCTGCGCTGAGGATACCGACCGGCCCGGTCACGGACGCGTCCGCCCCGGACAGCAGAGCGCGGGACAGCGCCAGCGCGGTGGTGCGCTCCTCGGGGCTGAGGTAGACGTTGCGGCTGGACGTGGCCAGGCCGTCGGCGTCGCGGACGGTCGGCGCGCCCATGACGGTGATGGGCATGCACAGGTCGCGGACCATGCGGCGGACCACGGACAGCTGCTGGGCGTCCTTCTGGCCGAAGATGGCGACGTCCGGGCGGACCAGGTTGAACAGCTTGTTGACCACGGTGAGCACGCCCTCGAAGAACCCGGGACGGAACTCGCCCTCCAGCACCCGGCCCATCCTTCCCGGGCTGACCGTGACCATCTGCTCGCCCGGGTACATCACCTCGACCGGCGGGGCGAAGACCACGTCGACGCCGTCCTCCGCGCAGATCGCGAGGTCGTCGTCGAGCGTGCGCGGGTAGCGGTCGTAGTCCTCGTTCGGCCCGAACTGCAGGGGGTTGACGAAGATGCTGACCACCACGGTGTCGGCGTGGTCGCGCGCGGCCGCGATCAGGCTGCGGTGTCCGCTGTGCAGCGCCCCCATCGTGGGCACCAGCGCGACGCGGCCGAGGTTCGCGCGGAGCCGGTCCAGCTCCTCGGGCGTACGGGCGACGGCCGGGGCGGTGCGGGGAGGAGTGGTTGCCGGTTTGGTCATCTCAGGTGTCCTCAATGGTTCGGGGCGGGGTGGCGAGGTGGCGGCTCACGCCTGGAGGACGTCCAGCAGGCGTTCGGCGTCGTGCGGCTTGAGCAGTCCGGCGTCCATGGCGCGGTCGGCGGTGAGGCGGGCCAGCGCCACGTAGCTCGCGACGCTCTCGGGCGCGTGGACGCGCAGTTCGGCGATGTGGGCGGCGACGGTCTCCGAGTCACCGCGCAGTACGGGGCCGCTGAGCCCGTCGATCCCGAGCCGCAGGGCGTTGTCGAGCGCGGCTCCCAGCAGGGGCCCGAGCATACGACCGGGCTGCTCCACTCCGGCCGTGGTGAGGAGCGCGGCGCTTTCGGCCACCAGGGTGACCAAGTGGTTGGCGCCGCCGGCCAGGGCCGCGTGGTACAGCGTGCGGTGCTCCTCGGCGATCCACACCGGCTCGGCTCCCATTTCCACGACGAGCGCCTCGGCGATGGGACGCAGGGCGTCGGGGGCGGTGACGCCGAAGGTGCAGGTGGCCAGGCGGGGCAGGTCTTCGTCGCGGCCGGTGAACGTCATGACCGGGTGCAGGGCCAGTGGCAGGGCGCCCTTGGCGGTGGCGTCGTCCAGGACGCCGTAGCCGTGGGCGCCACTGGTGTGCACGAGGAGTCGGCCCTGGACATCGGTGCCGGTCTCGACGAGACCGCGCACGAGGGGACGCAGGGCGTCGTCGGGAACCGTCAGCAGCACCAGGTCGCAGGAGGCGACGACCTCGGCCGGTTCACAGATGCGCGCGTTGGGCAGCCGCTGCTCGACACGGTCGCGCGAGGCGGCGGAGACCGCCGACGCCGCCGCGACCGTGTGCCCGGCGCGCTCCAGGGCGGCACCGACCACCGACCCGACGCGGCCGGGGCCGATCACCCCGACCGTGAGCCGGGCGGGTCGCTGCTGTGTGGTGTCCATCGGATCGCTGCCCCTCGTTCCAGTCCACGGGCGGGTACCGGACGTCGTGCGCACAGCCTACTGTCCGTAGTGGATCCCCAGCACGCTGCCCTACCTGGGGCCGGACGTGCGACGACACGAGAAATTGGGCCGACGCCGACGAAACGGCCATTGGCTCGTGGAGCACCGAGTGGACCGGGAGCCCCCAGCGTCTGCTGCGCGGCCCCGGACGCAATCCCCGGATGATCGCCGGCACAGGCGGGATTCTGCCCGCTTCGTCCCGCCGGAGACTGTGCACATCGTTCGAAAACGCGAACGGCGCCGACTCCGGGGGATGAGGAGTCGGCGCCGGATACCCGGCCGCGGTGCGCATCCACGGTCGAGCCTGGGCTTGAGGGGGTTCGTGGTGTCCGGTCGCGTGCGCAGCGCTACCCACGCGGCCGAACATGCCAGGCGGCGATGTGCCGTCCTGCTAGCCGTTGGCCGCGACCACGCCGACGATGGGCACGCCGGTGACGATGCCGGCGGCCGGGGTCGAGGAGGCGGCGGAGGCGCTGGCGCCGCTGGTGGCGGCCGCAACGCTGCCGGCACCGGTGGCCACCCCGGGAACGACGACGGTGCCGGCGGTAACGGCGTGGGCCGGGGCGGCGGAGAGGAGGACACCCGCGGAGGCGGCGATGACGGCACCGGTGGCGATGGACTTCTTCAGCACTGCATGACTCCTTGTACAGACCGGCCCGGGGGAACCGACCGGCCATCGGGGGGTGACTACGTGAGCACTTTCCGTGCCCACATGTCATTTAGCCAGACACCGCCGCCTTCGCGCAGCGGATGACCTCGAACAATGACGTGGAGGAACGATCCATCCACTTAATGTGAGTCGACTTATCCGGATTTTGCGTACGGAACTTCTGTGACTCGTGGGGTTAGTGTGACGCGCGACACACCAGATTCGGACAATTCTGCGCGTCACCTAACCGACGTTTCAGTTCGAACAGTTCCGACCGCGCCCCAGGTGGGGCAGAACCCCGCAGAGCGACGGGGAGCACAGGGAGAGCAAGGGAGGCCAAAGCCGAGCCACCGGCCTCCGCCCGAAACCCGGAGAACCACGACAGCAACAGGACAACAAAAAAGAGGACCGGAGCCGCCCTGGGGGGAAGGACGGCGCCGATCCTCTGGCGCTGGGTCGCGTGCGCGTTGCCGCGCACGCGACCGCACCGACTAGTTCTGGTAGCTCTTCGCGTTGCCCTTGCAGAAGGCGTTGGCGTGAGCGGCGATGTTGAGGATGTTGTTGCCGCAGATGCTGGTGTTGACGGCCACCGGGATCTGGGTCTGGCTGCCGCCGGCGATGCTGGCGTCACCGGAGGTGGAGCTGCCCGAAGCGTGAGCGGGGGCACCGGTCAGCAGAACGCCAGCGGCGGCAGCGGCGACGGCGGCGGTGGCGAAGGTCTTCTTCATCACTCTTGGATCTCCTCATTCAACCGGGCGACCCCAGCCACCCGGAAAGTTTGCTTTGCGTGGGTCCGTGAACACGTGGTGTGTTCGATCTCCATGTAGCCACAGTTCGCCGGGTCACAGCAGCAAAATTCGGAACATGAGTAACAGGCGGTCGTCTTTCATTGACCAGGAGTAAGCCCACAAATCGCGACATGGCGACAGGAAACACAGCAACACACGGCACCTCACGTGACACAGATCACACTTTCGGCGCGACGTGTCGGGGGCTTTTCGGCTGCGGACACACCACCAGGGAAGGCCACTTCCGCACCGCGGCAGGGGCCGAGGCAGGCCGCTCAGCCTGCCGTCAAGGCCACGCAGCGGCGGAGTACCCCGCCAGCTGACGTACTTCTCCCCCACCCCAGGTCACTTCACACCCGCGAATCACACCCGAATAACGGGGATCACGAGACGGGACCGCGCCCCTCACCGCGCGTGGCCCAGCGCTCCGGGCCGGCCGTAGTCGTCCGCGCCGCGTGCCCGCGTTCGGCGACAGCGTCGACCACGCGGCGCGCCTCGGCCAGGTCGCGGCCGACCGCACGGGCCCGGATCGGGCCGGGAGGCGTGTCCGCGTCCACGTCGGCGACGCCCCGCCGACGGCTGATCGGACCGGCCGTCAGCCGGATGCTCTGCACCCTCGCAAGGGGGACGATCTCCGTCACCCGGCACAGGAGCCCCCGACGGCTGACGAAGAGGCGGTCGTCGAGGCCCAGCGCGTCATGCGCGGACCCACCGCGCCGGGCGGGGCGCAGCGCGACCCGCGCCGCGTCCGCCCCCGGGAAGACCTCGCCGACGAGCGCGTAGGCCACCCCACGCGGCACCACCGGAAGGAGCGTCGAGGAGTCCATCTGCCGCTCGCCCACGTACCCGGCGACGTTGGCGTCCACCCGGGCGACGCCCAGCGCCCGCCACAGCAGCGGCTCGACGATCTGGACCGCCTGCACCCGCCCCGGCGGCACCGTCTGCATGCGCGCCTGGAAGATCCCGTAGCGCAGCCGCAGCCCGTCCGGCGAGCGTGAGGCGTAGAAGTCCGTGTAGCGCAGCAGTGGGCCGATGAAGCCCTGCATCAGACCGAGCAGGAGCGGGACCGCGGCGCCCAGCACCCCCGGCTCGCCGCTGGAGATCCCCGCGACCATCAGCACGAGGAAGAGCACGAACGCACCCAGCACCGGCAGCCGGAAGGCCAGCGCGCCGAGCAGCAGCCCGAACGGGAGGCGGTACAGCGGCCACTCGGGCGCCTCTGGGGTCGTCCCGGACAGCCCCGCTGCGTGGGCCAGCAGTGACGCACGCAGCCGCTCGGCCGTCCTCCGGCTCAGGTAGCGCAGCCGGACGCAGCTGGCGTCGCCTCCGGCCAGTTCGATCCGCAGCTCCGCCAAGCCGAGGATCTGCATCAGCAGGGGGCGCACGACGTCGACCGCCTGCAGGCGGCTCAGCGGAACCTCGCGCGAGCCCCGCCGGACCACCCCGCTGTGCACGACGAGGTGGTCGTCCCGCAGCCCGAAGGAGGAGTTCCACCAGGACAGCAGGGCGTAGACGGTGGTGCCGAGAGCGACGGCGAGCGTGCTCAGCAGCAGCCAGCCGGGCCCGAAACCGATCAGCAGCGGGCCCGGCACCGCGATGAAGACCAGGGAGACCAGCAGCACCTGGAACGGCACGGTCGCCCAGTGCGGCTGGTGAGATCCGCGGGTGACGTCGTCGTCCTCGACCTCCTGCGGCGCCCGTGCCGGGGCGGGCGGCGGCGGAGGCCGATGCGCCGCACCGTTCGCCGGAGCGGGAGCCATGGGAGGCAGGAAGCGCACGTTCCCGCCGTGGGAGGCCCCGGGAGGTGCGGGCGCGGTGCCGAGCGGCCGGTGCGGGCCCGGTGCGGGTGCCCCGGAGGGCGCGTGCATGTGCCCACCCGCGCCGTATCCCGGCCGGTGGCCGGGCGGTCGCGGGCCCTGGACCGGGTAGCCCGGGGGCACCGGGACCGCACCGCCGTTGGCCGGATCGTGCGCCGACGGGTACCCCGACGGCCCCGGTGGACGCGCACCCGACCCCGGATGGGGGCGCGCCGCGTACGGGCCTACCCGGGGCGCGGCAGGGACGGAGGTAGCGGGGGGCAGCACGGGCGGCGAGAACCGGGGGCGCCCCCGGCGGGAAGCCGCGGCGCCGCTGTCCGGTCCATGGTGCGCGGCAGGCCCGTCAGCCAGCGCGTCGCGGGCCGTGTCGGGTGCGACCGGAGACTCGTGCTCCGGCTCCGCGCTCACCCTCGACCACAGCGGCGTGACCGGCCCCGGCCCCTCCTCGCGTGACCGCACGGGACGGTCGGCCGCGGCACCGTCGGCCCCCTCGGGACGCTGCGGCGCGAGCGCGGCCTCCCCTGTCTCCGGGACGGACGGTTGGTCGGCGTGGTCGCCATCCCCAGGGAGCGGCGGCGCCACCTGCTCGGTGAAGTTCGCGTCGGTGGGTGCGGTCACCTCCCGCAGAGCGGGCAGGTCTGAGGGCCCGGCGGTCTCGGCGAAGAGCCAGTCGTCCTCGGTCCCCTCGGCCTCGTCGGACCGCGCCACGTCGCGGCCGGGTCCGGGGTGCTCGAACTGCGGATACCCCCGTTGCTCCGCCCCGTTATCGGCACCGGGGGTCGGCCGACCATCGGCCGCACCCTCGGCGGGGTCGGGGCGCTGTTCCCGATCGGCTTCGCTCACGCGTCACAGCCCCGTGGAGAAGGTCTCGCTGCGCGCGGCCAGGCGATCGCGCAGCTCGACGGCGTCGGCCAGGCGGATACCGGGGATTCGCGTGTCGGCGGTGGTGGCCGCGGTGCGCACCTGCAATGTCGCGATTCCAAGAGCTTGCTCCAGCAGGTTGGAGGTGACATCCACGACCTGCATACGGCCGTAGGGAACGACCACCAGCTGGCGCACGACGACGCCATAGGTCAGATAGAAGTCCGTGCGTCCTTCCGCGTATCCCCAGGAGCGGCGTGCCGGTTCGGCCGCCGCCCACCCGACAGCAATGCCCAGTCCGCACAGGAGCAGCCAGGCGATGGTCCAGCCCCATCCCGACCACGCCCAGATCAGCGCTCCGCCGAGGACGGCCCCGGGCAGCAGCACGGCGAGCAGGATCAGCCTCCGGTACCAGGCCAGCACCGGCGCGACGCGGTTCCACGACGCTCCGTCGGGAGCGGCGAACGCCGCATCGACCGCCGACGGCGCGGCCCCTGGCGCGGACGCGCCCTCGGCCGCCTCTGGACCTGCCGAGGCTGCTTCATCCTCCGCGGCACCCGTGGGCCCGGCTCCGTTCACGGAGGAAGAGGGCGGACCGTCGGCCGACGCCCCGTCGGCCTCCGGCGACAGCGGGACATCAGCCCCGGGTGCCGCGAATCTCGGCGCACCGCCATCGGGCTCCGGGGAGCCCCCGGAGCCCGCGTTGCCATCGGATTGCTGTGACGTCGCATCAGACGCGGCAAACTCCACGATTCCAGTCAATCATCCCCGCGCCAGTCCGAAGGGACATGCCGCTTTCGTCCCATTACCGTCGCGCGAAAGCCGGGCGGTACGCCGACGATCGGCTCATACCCCGTTCCCGGCTGATCATGGGGCCGGGCCGGGGGCGGGGTCTGCTGGGTCTGCCCGGTCCGCTCCTCCGGTGTTCTTGGGTGAAAAGCGGCACCAACGAGGGCGGGGGGCGCCGGTCGTCGCGGGGGATGCGGCCGGGCGGGGCAGCGGCGGCGGCCCGCACCCCGGCCTCTTCCCTGGTGGAGGAACGAAGGCGGCAGCGGCGAAGGCTGGGGGGTGGGCGGCGCCGCCGGTCGGCTCCCGGGCGGGGCCATGCGGGCGGCCCGGAACCCGGCTTCCGGGCCGCCGGGCGCCGGGTATGACCGGTTTGCCATAACTTCCCCGCGATGATCATGAGGAATAGTCCGACACATGGGACGCGATGGGTGGCTTTTCCCATGATCATCGCCAGGAGGGGGCCTGCGGGGGGGGAGTGCTCCCGCATCGCGGAAGCGGCTTCACGTCCAGCGGAAACGCGGCCTTCCGGCCCGCCCCCACTGCCGTTTCACCACCGCACCCACCCCTCTCTCCGTTGATCTCGGCGATATCGACCGAATACTCGCCGGTATTCGGTCGATATCGCCGAGATCAACGGAAGGACAGGACGGAGAGCGCTTTCGCGCTGCCCGGCGCCGGGCCCGTCCCGCCTGCGAGCCGACAGGGGCGCCCGAGCCCCCACCGCCCTCGGTGCCGCTTTTCACCCGAGAACGCCGTACAGGGCGACCGCCGACAAGGCCGCCCAGCAGACCCAGGCTCCGCAGCCCGCCCCGCCGCGCGATGATCACGGAAAAGCGGCCAGCGTCTCATCAACCTCGACTCAGGTCACGCCGGCGGGCGGGCCGGATCGCCTGAGTTGCCGGAATCGTCGCCTTCATCGGGGACGCGGCAGGCATACTCCAGCAGCAGCGCCACTGCCAGCAGCACCACGCCCGCGAGCATCGTCCCGAAGGCCGTCGTGGCATCGGCGCGCGGTGTCGGGACGGAGAGGCGGTCCAGCAGGGACAGCGCCATTCCGCCGAACACGCCGATCGCCAGGGACGCGATCACCACGCTGGCCTTGGCCAGGGCCACCAGCCGCGCCGCGCTCAGCGGGTCGACCGGCTCGGTCCCCGGAAGGTGGCGGATGCGGCGGCGCGTGTGCCAGGCGGCGATGCCCTCGGCCACGGCGAGCAGGAGCAGTGTGGGGATGGCCGTCCAGGGCAGGATCGGGAGCGCGTCATAGGACGCGTCGACCACCACGTAGGAGAGGGCGGCGCTGACGAGGATGATCCCGAGTGGCACCTGCCACCCGGTCGGACGCATCCCACGGCCGTCCTCGTGCGTCTTGTCGTCCATGGGCTCAGCTACTCCGGCGGTCGCAGGGCGAGATCGGATCGACGCCACAGTTCCTGGTCGGCGACCTTGCCGAGCAGGTCGCGCACGGTACCGCGGCCTACGACAACGGCATCGGGATCGATGTCGGACCACGGCCGCAGCACGAAGGCGCGCTCGTGCGCCCGCGGGTGCGGCAGGGTGAGCACGGGGTCGTCGCTGGTCTCGGCATCGAAGTCGAGGATGTCGATGTCCAGCGTCCGCGGCCCCCACCGCACCGCGCGCACCCGGTAGAACTCCTGCTCCACCCCCTGGGTGAGCTCCAGCAGGGCGCGGGGACGCAGCGAGCAGTCGGCGGCGACCACCGCGTTGAGGTAGGCGCCCTGCTCGGGGCCGCCCACGGGCGCGGTCTCGTACACCGGCGAGATCGCCACGATGCGCAGGGAGGGGTCGCGGGACAGGGTGTCGACCGCTCCCTGCAGGGTGGCCATCCGGTCGCCGAGGTTGCTCCCCAGCGCCAGCACGACCCGCCGCGCCGACGCCGGGGACCCTGCGCCCCCACTCATGTGCGTCTCCGCAGGATCGTGACCGTCACGTCGTCGAACTTGTGCGGAATCGGCGCGTCCGGCTTGTGCACGGTGATCTCGACCTCCCGCACCGGCGACTCCTCCAGGCAGACCGCCGCCAGCCGCTCGGCCAGGGTCTCGATGAGGTTCACCGGTTCCCCGGTGATCACATCGACCAGGCGGCCGCTGAGCACGCCGTAGTGCACCGTGTCAGCGACGTCGTCACTGCGCGCCGCCACACGGGTGTCCACCCCGAGAACGACGTCGACCACGAAGTCCTGGCCCTCGCGCCGCTCCTCAGGGAACACGCCGTGGTAGCCGTGGGCGCGCAGCCCCCGCACGGCGATCCGGTCCAGCCGATCCAGCCCTCCGGTCACTCGTGGTCCTCTTCCCCGTCCTCCTCGTCCATCAGCACCGGCGAGGCGTGGTGCGACCACAGCCGCCAGCCGTGCTCGGTGTTGACGAACATGTTGGTGGTCACCACCTGGCCGCCCGCGACGAAGCCGGGGCTGTCGTCCTCGGCGGTGAGCACGTTCTCCTCACAGGTGACCATCGCGACCTCGCCGCTCACCCCGATGTGGGTGTCGGTCAGGACGTACTGGATGTAGGGGACGTTGGCCATGATCAGCGACCAGGCGCGCATGATCTCCGCACGGCCGCGCAGCAGCGGCCAGCCCGGGTTCACGCAGACCAGGTCGGGGGCCTCGTCCTCCTCCGCCCAGACCCGGCGCATCAGGTCGATGTCACCGTTCTCGATGGCTCCGTAGAACTGCGCGTTGGCCTCCGCCACGCGCTCCATGACCTCGTGGCGGGACCTCACAGGCCGCCCCGGCCGATGACGTCGGCCCGGCCTTCGTCAAGATCGGCGCCCCCGCTGCGCCAGGCCGCCGCGACGCGCACCGCGTCGGCGTTGGGCCGGACGTCGTGCACGCGGACGCACCAGGCACCCCGATCGGCCGCCAGGGTTGTGAGCGCCACCGTTGCGGCGTCACACCCGGTGGCGGGCCGGCCGGTGCCTTCGGCGTCGCTCAGCAGACGCCCGAGAAAGCGCTTTCGGGAACCCGCGATCAGCAGAGGCCTCCCCATGTCGTGAAACGTGTCCATGGCGCTCAAGAGCGCCCAGTTGTGACTGCGATCGGGCCGCTTGGCGAAGCCCAGCCCGGGATCGAGGATGATCTGGTCGGGGTCGACCCCCTCATCGACCATGGCCTCCATGCGCTGCCTCAGCTCATTGTGGACTTCTCGGACGACGTCGTCGTACATGGCGCGGTTCTGCATGTCGTGACTATGCCCGCGCCAGTGCATCAGCACGTAGGCGACACCCGCCTTGGCGACCAGCCGTGCCATCGACGGGTCGGCGAGCCCGCCGCTGACGTCATTGACCAGGCGCGCCCCGGCCTCGACCGCGTACTCGGCGACCTCGGCGCGCATGGTGTCGATGCTGACGGCCACTCCCTGGCGGCTGAGCTCCCGCACCACCGGGCCCACGCGGCGCAACTCCTCGTCGCGCGAGATGCGCTGGGCGCCGGGGCGGGTGGACTCACCCCCGACATCGACGATGTCGGCGCCCTCCTCGGCCAGCCAGAGTCCGTGCTCGATCGCTCTCTTGGGATCGAAGTAGGCGCCACCGTCGGAGAAGGAGTCCGGGGTGACGTTGACGACCCCCATGACCAGGCAGCGCCCCTGTTCGGGCAACCCGGGAAGCTTGTACGTCGACGCCATGCCCACACCCTATGAGACACAAGACGCACGACGGCGCCCGTAGCGACTCATTAGCGCTACGGGCGCCGTCGGAAGGTACGACTCGTCCGCTTCGTCGAGCTCAGCTGTGCCCGATGATGAGGCTCATGGCCTCGGCGCGGGTGCGGTCGCGCTTGGCGAACACGCCCCGAACCGCCGAGGTGACCGTCTTGGCGCCGGGCTTGCGCACCCCGCGCATGGTCATGCACAGGTGCTCGGCCTCGATCACCACGATCACGCCGCGCGGATCGAGGTACTCCATCAGCGCGTCGGCGATCTCGGTGGTCAGCCGCTCCTGCACCTGCGGGCGCCGGGCGTAGACGTCCACCAGCCGGGCCAGCTTGGACAGGCCGGTGATCTGGCCCTTGGTGTTCGGGATGTAGCCGATGTGGGCACTGCCGTGGAACGGCACCAGGTGGTGCTCGCAGGTCGAGTACATCTCGATGTCCTTGACCAGCACCATCTCGTCGTGGCCGGCCTCGAAGACCGTGGTCAGGACGTCCTCGGGCCGCTGGCTGAGGCCGGCGAACTGCTCCTGGTAGGCCCGGGCGACACGCGCCGGCGTGTCGAGCAGGCCGTCGCGGTCCGGATCCTCGCCGATGGCGAGGAGGATCTCCCGGACGGCCTTCTCGATCCTGGGCTGGTCGACACCCGCGGCGGGCGCTTCCGTCGTGAAGATGTCGCCCCCGGCGTCGGTACTCACGCCTGCTCCCCTGATTCGGGGTCACCGCCGGAACCCGCGGACTCCGGCGTACCGTTGACGCGGCGGGACGTGTCGGCTTCGGCACCGCCCTTCCACGACTCGCCGCTGCCGCTCCAGGAGGCCTGGCCGTTCCCGGAGGCCACCTGCTCGACGTCCTGCGGCCCCGTGAGCGTGAGCTCCTTGGGCGTCAGCACCGGCGGCTGCTTGGAGGGCTGCCGCTTGCCGTAGCCGGTGAAGGACCCCCGCGACGGGCGCTTCTTCACCGGGGCGAAGATCTCCAGGACCTCCTCCTTGGAGAGGGTCTCCTTCTCCAGCAGGTGCAGCACGAGGTCGTCGAGGACCGCGCGGTTCTCGACCAGGACCTCCCACGCCTCGTCGTGCGCGGCCTCGATGAGACGGCGCACCTCCTCGTCGATGAGGGAGGCGATCTCCTCGGAGTACTCGCGGGCGTGCGACATCTCGCGGCCCAGGAACGGCTCGGTGCTGGCCGAACCGAACTTGCGCGCGCCGAGCCGCTCGCTCATGCCGTACTCGGTGACCATGTTGCGGGCCACGCTGGTGGCCTTGTCGATGTCGTTGGCCGCACCGGTGGTGGGCTCGTGGAAGACGAGCTCCTCGGCGGCGCGCCCGCCCAGCATCATCGCGAGCTGGTCCATCATCTGCGAGCGCGAGGTGAGGAACTTGTCCTCCATCGGCACCGACATCGTGTACCCCAGCGCGCGGCCGCGCGGCAGGATGGTGATCTTGTGCACCGGGTCGGAGTTGGGCAGCGCGTGTCCGACGAGCGCGTGGCCGCCCTCGTGGTAGGCGATGACCTTCTTCTCGGCGTCCGACATGACCCGGGTCTTGCGCTCCGGACCGGCCATGACGCGGTCGATGGCCTCCTCCAGGGTGGCCATGTCGATCTCGGTGCGTCCGGCGCGGGCCGTCAGCAGCGCGCCCTCGTTGACGACGTTGTTGAGGTCGGCACCGGTCATGCCGGAGGTGCGCCGGGCGATGACGGCGAAGTCGACGTCGCTCGCGATCGGCTTGCCCTTGGCGTGGACCTCCAGGATGCCCTTGCGGCCCTCCATGTCGGGCCGGTCGACGACGATCTGCCGGTCGAAGCGGCCCGGGCGCAGCAGCGCGGGGTCAAGAATGTCGGGGCGGTTGGTGGCAGCGATCAGGATCACGCCGCCCTTGACGTCGAAGCCGTCCATCTCGACGAGCATCTGGTTGAGCGTCTGCTCGCGCTCGTCGTGCCCGCCGCCCATGCCGGCGCCGCGGTGGCGGCCGACGGCGTCGATCTCGTCGACGAAGATGATCGCCGGGGCGTTGGCCTTGGCCTGCTCGAACAGGTCGCGCACACGCGAGGCGCCCACACCCACGAACATCTCGACGAAGTCGGAGCCGGAGATGGAGTAGAAGGGCACCCCGGCCTCGCCCGCGACGGCGCGCGCCAGCAGCGTCTTACCGGTACCGGGGGGACCGAAGAGCAGCACGCCCTTGGGGATCTTCGCGCCGATGGCCTGGAACTTGGCCGGGTTCTGCAGGAACTCCTTGATCTCCTGCAGCTCCTCGATGGCCTCGTCGGCACCCGCGACGTCGGAGAAGGTGTTCTTCGGGGTGTCCTTGGTGATCAGCTTGGCCTTGGACTTGCCGAAGTTCATCACCCGGGAGCCGCCACCCTGCATCTGGTTCATGACGAACAGGAAGATGGCGATGAGGATGATCAGCGGAAGGAAGCTGAAGAGCAAGGACACGAACATGCTGTCCTTGGGGACCTCGACGTCGTAGGACGTGAGGTTGTCCCCCTCCAGCTCCTGCTTCCGGAGGTCCTGTGCGAGCTCGTAGCCCTGACCCTCGACCCAGTAGGCTTCATACACCTTGTCGTCGGTGGTCGTCAGCTCGATCCGCTGGTCCTTGTCGATAATCTTCGCGTTGTCGACCTTGTCCTTGGAGATGAGATCGAACACCTTGGAGGTGTCGACCTTCTCCGGCTCCGGGCCGGACCCGAAATTCGTGAACTGGAAAAACGCAAAGAGCAAGAGGCCAATGGCCAGGATCCAAAGCCACGGCCCGCGGTACAAACGCTTGAGATTCATCTATACGGAACCCCGCTGGGTCCGTCCCTCCTGACCAGGCGGCCTGCCCCGAGAACCGCAGAGGCGCCGGACCAGGCGATCGGGTGGCGCGGGACGACGCGGCGGTGCGCCGCACCCGAGTTGCTCCACCGTCCTGCCGGAAGGCCTTCTGTGGCCGCCGGAAGCGGGACCTATCGGACACGTACTCCCGAATAATGATGCCGGGATAATCGACGGTACACCCCTGCCGTGAACGCACGCACTCGTGCGCCGAGGCATGCGTTCCGGTGAGCACCCGTCATGACGGCAACGCGTGATGGACACGATCTGTTCCCGGAGTCTGGCGTGGCCCCCTGCGCATGGACCGGACCGACCGTGCGGCGCGGGCGATCCGACCGTTCCGGCACCGCACGGTGCGCACGTTCAGTCCTGGTAGACGTGAGGCGCCAGGGTGCCGATGAACGGCAGGTTCCGGTACTTCTCCGCGTAGTCCAGACCGTAGCCGATGATGAACTCGTTGGGCAGGTCGAACCCGATGTACTTGACGTCGAGGTCGACGCTGAAGGCCAGCGGCTTGCGCACCATCGTGCAGATCTCCACGGAGGCCGGACCCCGCGACTTGAGGTTGCCGACCAGCCAGGACAGCGTGAGGCCGGAGTCGATGACGTCCTCGACGATCAGGACGTTGCGGTCCTTGATGTCGGCGTCGAGGTCCTTCAGGATCCGCACCACACCCGACGAGGTCGTCCCGGCACCGTACGACGACACCGCCATCCAGTCCGTCTCGGCGGGGTGGTGCAGCTCCCGGGCGAGGTCGGCCATTACCATCACGGCGCCCTTGAGGACACCGACGAGCAGCAGGTCCTTGCCGGCGTATGCGGCGTCGATCTCGGCGGCCATCTCGCGCAGCCGAGTCTTGATCTCCTCTTCGGTGACCAGGACCTTCTCGAGGTCCTCGCCCATGTCTTTCGCGTCCACGCTTAACTGTCCTCGCTGCTCCGTCGGACTTGGTGCGCCAACCAGGATAAAGGTGCAGAAGGTGCCACGAGGGCCATATACACCCCGGCGCGCCCACGTGCCCCCGTTTCCCCATCCCCACCTCCCTCCCCCGTTGATCTCGGAGATATCGACCGAATGACGGCCATTTTTCGGTCGATATCTCCGAGATCAGCGGAGGGGAGGGGTGACGAGGATCATCCCGTCGACCCGCCGCCCCCGCATTCCCCCGGGCAGATCGACGTGCGCCTGGCCACGCCACCCGGTGACCAGCCGGTCCAGTTCGGCCACATGACCGGCGGTCAGGGCACCGGCCGGGCACCCGGCCGCGATCGCGGCGCGGCGCAGCAGCCGGGTCCGCACGGCACGCGGCAGCTCGGCGAGCGCGGCGGCGTCGAGCCCGCCGTCCGCCCGCCGGACGCCACGCTCGGCCTCCTCCGTCCACGCCTCCAGCGCGTCGGCGTCGTCCCGCAGCAGGTCGGCGCTGCGCGCCAGCGCCTTGGCGATACCCGGGCCGAGGGCCTTCTCCAGCACCGGCAGCGCCTCGACGCGCACGCGGGAGCGCGCGTAGGCGGGATCGGTGTTGTGCGGGTCCTCCCACGCCGCCAGATCCATCAGCTCGCAGGCCGCACGCACGGTGGCGCGGTCGAGGCCCAGGAAGGGGCGCAGGTAGCCGCCGGTGCGCGGGGACATCCCGGCCAGGGAGCGCGCGCCGGAGCCGCGGGCGAGCCGGAGCAGCACGGTCTCGGCCTGGTCGTCGCTGGTGTGCCCGAGCAGGACGGCGGCGGCGCGGTGGCGCTCGGCGGCGGCGTCGAGCGCGGCGTAGCGGGCGGTGCGCGCGGCGCCCTCGGGACCGCCCTCGTGCCCGACGTCGACGCTCACCTGCTCGACCGGGTCGAACCCGAGCCCGCGCAGGGTGGCGGCGACCGCGGCGGCGCGCTCGGCCGACCCCTCCTGCAGCCCGTGGTCCACGGTGACCCCGCCGGCCCGCAGCCCGATGCGCGGCGCGACGAACGCGGCCGCCCCGGCCAGGGCGAGGGAGTCGGCCCCGCCGCTGCACGCGACGAGGACGAGGTCACCGGCCCGCGGCCCGCCGGGCTCGGTCAGGGCCCGTCGCACGGCACGCCGGGCGGTGGCGATGGCGGGCGGCGGCTGGGGCGGGCGGTGGGTCACTCCTCGCCTGTGCTTTCCCCGTTCTCGCCCGACCGCTCCGATGGCGCCACCTGGCCGTTACCCTCGGGCGCGACCGGCAGTTCGCCGGCGCGCACGACGCGGTTGATCCACAGCTCCGGCGCGCGGATCTCCTTCATCGTCGGCAAGGTCTCGGGCGACTCCCACACGCGGTTGAAGTCGGCCATGCCCACCTGCGTGACGACGGTACGGACGAACGCCGCGCCCTCTTCGTACTGCTTCATCTTGAGGTCGAGGCCGAGCAGCTGACGGATGATCTTGTCGATCCGGTTGGCGCCCTCGCGACGGCGCTGGAAGCGGCGGCGGATCCGCGCGACGGAGGGGACGACCTCGGGGCCGACCGCGTCCATCACGTAGTCGCCGTGCCCCTCGGCGAGGGTCATGACGGCGGTGATCCGATCCAGGATCTCGCTCTGCTCCTCACTCTGGAACACCTCGATGAGGTTGCCCTCGCCACCGCGGACGACCTCGGCGACGGCCTCGCCCGCGGCGCGCAGCCGGTCGAGGAACTCCGCGGCGTCCACGTTGGAGGCGAGCAGCAGCTCCTGCATCTGCTTCTGCACGTACTCGCGCAGCCAGGGCGTGGAGGTGAACTGCGTCCGGTGGGTCTCCTCGTGCAGGCAGACCCAGAGCCGGAAGTCGCGCGGGTCGACGTCGAGCTCGCGCTCGGTGTGCACGATGTTGGGGGCCACCAGGGTGAGGCGGCCGGTGGGTGCGGTGCCGTCGGGGTCCGGCGGCAGGAAAAGCTCGTACTGGCCGAGGACACGCCCGGCGAGGTAGGAGAGCACGGCACCGAGTTGGACGCCGGTGACCCGGGACCCCACGGCCGAGGTGATGGAGGTGGCCGTGTTGTTGCCCAGCTTCTCGGCGCCGAGGCGGTCGAGCATGGGTTCCAGCACGACGCGGAACCCCTCGACGTTGGCCTTGATCCAGCCGGGACGGTCCACGATGACCGCTGGTCCTGCCGGTTCAAGGGGCTGCATTCCGGTGAATTCGCGCACGTGGCCCTGGGCGGTGACGGACAGCTCGCGCAGTTGCGCCACCGCTTGGCGGGCATCGGCGAGGTCCACTTGGGGGCCGGGGCGCACGAGGCGGATTCCGGTGTTGACGGCTACGTCCCAGTCGATCAGACTCACGCTCTCACCGTACCCATTGGTATGCCACCGAAGGCGAGTCGCGCCTGGATTTCCGGGTTTCCTCAGGGCTCCCCCCGAGGGGGTGCTCGGCCGACGCCCCCGGTCGACGGGCCGCGTGGCCTGCGCCCCTGCCCTAGGAGCAGCCGCACTCCGCGATCGCCGCGGCGAAGGTGTCCAGGGTGCTGCCCGCGGCAGCGTCGCCGTTGGCGATGAAGGCGAAGAGCAGCAGGCGGCCGTCGCGGTCGTGGACGGTGCCGGACAGCGCGCTGACGCCGTTGAGCGTCCCCGTCTTGCCGCGGACCAGCCCGGCACCGGCCGCGGCTCCGCTGTCAGCGGTGTAGCGGGGGCCGAGCGATCCGGTGGAATGTGCCGTGGGCAGACCGGTGATCGCTGGGCGGAGGCCGGGGTTCTCCGGGTCCGAGGCGATCGCCACCAGTTTCACCAGGGCCTTGGGGCTGATCCTGTTGTTGCGGGTCAACCCGCTGCCGTCCGCCACGTGCACGCCGGACACGCCGAGGTCGGACAGCACCTGCCCCACTCCCGTCGAGGCCCCGGCGAACGAGGCTTCCTCTCCCCGGGCCAAGGCGACCTGACGGGCCAGGGCCTCGGCGATGTTGTTGTCGCTCTCCAGCATCATCTTCTCGACCAGCGCGGCGAGGGGCGGGGAGTCGACAGAGGCGATGGGGTCGGCGCCGTGGGGGGCCTTGGCCGGGGCGGGTTTCCCCTCGACCCGGACCCCGGCCTCGCGCAGCTGTCGGGCGAACTTGTCGGCGGCGACACGCGGCGGGTCGTCGTAGCGATCGCCGTACTTCCGCTCCTTGTGTTTCCGGCCGCCGTCGACCATCAGGGCGGTGACCTTGGCGACGTTGCCGTCCCAGATGTAGCTGGGCTTCCAGTCGGGGCCCTCCAGGGGTCCGGCGTAAAGCGAGCTGTCGTAGCCGAGCCGCACGCTGTCGACGCCCGCGCGCTCCAGCGCCGCAGCGGTGTGGTCGGCCAGTTCCTCCAGGCTCGCCATCTGCGGGTAGTCGCCGGTGGCGTTGCTCTCGGTCAGCGTGGGGTCGCCCGCGCCGACGAGGACGATCCGGTCGCCGTCGCGGACGGCATCGGTCCGCAGGCGCTTGTCGGGGCCCAGCTCGTGGAGTGCGGAGACCGCGGTGACGATCTTGGTGGTCGACGCGGGAATTCTCGACGTGACGGCGTCCTTCTCGAAGACAACGGTCCCACTCGACGCATCCGTGACATAAGCGGAGAGTCCGTCACTCAGTCCGGAGTCCGACATGCGATCATCGAGCTTGTCCGCGAGCCGGTCAGGGTCGATCGGGGCGGCGTCCGATGGTGCCGAAGCCGGTGCGCCCTCGGCGAGGGCGACAGGGTAAGGCATGGTCGCCGATGGCCGGGACTTGAGCACATCCGCCGCTACAACACCTGCCACCAGCACGAATATGTTGAGCATGGCCAAGGCAAGGAGAGCTCGGGCCCGTACCTGCCGCACCCCGGCACCGCCTTCCTTCGGCATCGTGAGAAAACCTGCACTGACGTAACGACACTAGTCGTAAGGGAAGCCGAGAACAGCATGGAATTCGACGTCACTATCGAGATCCCCAAGGGCGAGCGTAATAAGTATGAGATGGATCACGAAACCGGCCGGATTCGCCTGGACCGGATGCTGTTCACCTCGACCAGCTACCCGGCCGACTACGGATTCATCGAGGGCACGCTGGGTGACGACGGCGACCCGCTGGACGCCCTCGTTGTGCTGAAGCAGCCGACGTTCCCGGGCTGCATGATCCGCTGCCGTGCCGTCGGCATGTTCCGCATGACCGACGAGGCGGGCGGCGACGACAAGATCCTGTGCGTGCCGGCCACGGACCCGCGCATGGAGCACCTCCGTGACATTCACCACGTGAACGAGTTCGAGCGCCTGGAGATCGAGCACTTCTTCCAGGTCTACAAGGACCTGGAGCCCGGCAAGTCCGTCGAGGGCTCCACGTGGGTCGGCCGCCACGAGGCCGAGCAGGAGGTCCTGGCCTCGGCGAAGCGCGCTGAGGCGTCGGGTGACCACGGGGACCGCTCGCACATCAAGGAGTAGTCCTCCGGCAGGGCGGATCTCCAACGAGCGCGACTGCCGATCGCGGCCCGGTGCCTCGACGGTCACCGGGCCGCGGCATGTTCGCGCCACCTGTGCGCGCGGGCTCGGTCGGCGCGTCGCGGGCGGCCGTCCGATCCGCGTCAGCCCGACATCGTCACGATGGGGTCGATCGGCCATGGCATCGGGGCCGGGGTGGTCCGCACGCAGACGTAGACCACCAGCACCAGGATGAGCAGCGCACAGGCGGCAAGAATGAGCCCCGGAACCAGTCGGGAGGACAGGGCGTCCGGGCGTTTCGTGGAGGGCGGAAGCGGGAATCCGCACCGGTCGAATGCGTTGGCGCGTTCGGCGATGTGCGCGCGGTAACCGGAAAGGTCCGGACCGGTAACACCGCTGAGTACGCGCAACCGCAGACATGGCGGCCGATGGCAGAGTGGGGATTCACCGGTGAACTGCTCGGCGTATTCCCCGCTGATAGGCGCCGCCATCTGGTTGGTTGGCGCTGCAAGTGCGGTCGCACTTGCACGTGCAGCAACCGGATGCCGTGCGCATTCCGCTCGGGCTATCGCGATCAGCCATTCTCGCAGCCGCGCCGAATCGGAAAGCCGATCGATGTGCGCCCTGGCCACGATGAACGTGTCACGCAGAACTGTGTGTGCCATGTCGGTGTCACGGAGCGACACCCAGCATTCGCGGTAAAGCTCCTCACCGTAGGCGTCATAGAGCCGAGCGTAGGCGTCCGACGGTTGAATCCTGTTGGATCGCAGGGCGTGGACAAGGTCCTGGTCCGTCATATTCCTAGAATCTAGGCCTCTCTTCGCGGGCCGGTAACCGCCTTTGCCAAAATTCGTAGCGTTTCACGACCTTTACCACGAATCCGACCGCGGGACCACGCACTGGTGTAAAAACGTCGGCGCACGCGCAAGCGGTGCAGGTCCCCACGTACCCGCCGGTGACCATCACACGCTCAGCGCCGGGTGGACAGGTCGATCCGAGCGGCGATCTCCTCGACCTGCTCGGCGGTGAGGACGGCGGGCCGCTGCCGGATGTAGGCCACGGCCCCGCGCGGTCGGGCGATGACGCCGCGTCCCGCGCGCATCACCGCTTCGGGCAGGCGGCCGCCGACCGTGATGACGGGCACCAGGGGGACGGTGGTCAACGCGCTCAGCCGCAGTGCGTCCTCCAACCGCACGGCGTGTCGGGACAACCGCTCCACCACGCGCCCGGCCGGAACCCCGCCGATCAGCCATCCCCGCGGCGCCCGCGCCACCGCGTGCCGCCAGGTCCGCGTCTCCAGCAGGAATACGCCGCCCGGTCCCACCGCCACATGCCGCGACATGCCATCGGGCAGGATCCGGTATCCGGCCCGCTCCAGCGAGCGCAGCAGCCGCCCGCGCCCATAGGGGGCGGGGAGCCGGGAGGCGTCCCGACCGAGCAGCGGATACGTGACCGCGGTGAGGACGGCCACCAGCAGCCCGGCCCGCCAGTGGATGAAGCCCGTGGCCATGGTCCCGGCGGCGAGCACGACCATGGCGCGCACCGCGAGCCGCATCAGGCGCGCCTCGGGCAGGGCGGTGGATCTCCCGGTACTCCCGGGGCGGATCGGACCGCCGTCCCCCACTGGCCACCTCCGACGACCGTCCGTTCACCGGTGTCTGTCGCGCGAGCAGGCCCGACCGGCTGTTTCGGCTGGGCGAAAACGCATCCCCGAACCTACGCTGATGGCGCGCGCCGCCTAAGCGCACCCGCCGCTCCGGGGAGAAATCCAAGGTCAGAACCGCGCCGCACAGGGATCGCGGGAGCAGACCGCAAACGGCGCTATCGGTGGTCCCGCTACCGATGATCACGGTGAGGGACCCGGTTCTATCCGGTTTGCCGGGAGAATCCCCATGATCACCGCCGGGTGGGGGTCGTCCGTGGAGGGTGGACGCGGAGGAGAGGCGAAACGGGGCGATCGTTGCCCTGGTGACGCATCCGACATCCCGATATCGGCGAACCGCTTGACACCATGACCTGCGAATTGGTCTCCTTGCTCACATGTATCCGCGCACCCACCTGGTTCGACAGGTCGAGGCTCGTCTGGCCCGCACGGCCGTTCGCCGTGCGCCCGGTGCGCTGTGTTCGTGTCCTTCGTGTTGTCGCTGACCAACGGCAGCTGACAGCAAACGGGGCCATCTGAGCGCCCCTACTCGCGACGCACGCGAGTGCCGTCCCGTGCCCCGCCGATTCACCGCAGGTGAATACAGGCGAGGAGCCACCCGACGCGCTCGGCGCGCTCCACCTCGCCGCTCTCCGCGTTTCCGCCGCCAGACCCGGGTCCGGCGGCCACTCCACGAAGGACCACACACCGGTGTCGTACAGCGTTCCCGTCTCCGTTCCCACCCGTCCGCGCAGGAATGATCACCTGACGCCGACCGCTCCCGCGCACACTCCGCTCCCCGCCGACCGCCCCGCCGTCTCCACCGCCGATGAGGTGCCCCCGGGCAACGACATCGACGGCATCGGGGACATCGTGCTCGCCGGGCGGCCGTCCGGCTACGCGCACTTGGCCGCCCGCCCGATCGCGACGGCTGGACGTCTGGTGGCGGCGGCGCGCGCGGCGGCGTCGGCTCTGGCGCTCGCGCCGTCATCGCTCTCGCGCCGCTTCCGGCGCCACCGCGGCCACTGGTACATCGCCCCGCGCCCCGTCCGCCGTGCCGTGGACCGCGGTCTGCGGGTGGAGGTCGCCGCCCTGGCCCCGGGCGAGGCCGCCGAGCTCCCCGAACGCCGCCACCGCCCGGCGACCCGCCGCGGCGTGGCGCTCCACCTCGTCTACGGCGACGCGCACCTGATCACGCCCGAGGACGACGGCGATCCGGTCATCCGCCCCTTCGCCGCCGGGTCCACCCGGCTCCTGGGCACGGGCAACGGACACCGCCTGGTCAACACCGGCGCCGGACCGGCGTTGGCGGTTCGCGTCCTCGTCTGAGCCGGCGCGGGAGCCACCGCGGCGGTCAGCCCTGCCCCGGGGCGGTGGTGGCGCGCAGGGCGTCGTCGACCGCCTCGATGGAGCGGAGCAGCGCCGCCGTGCGCTGCCCTTCGGACCGGTAGGCGTTCATCACCTGGTCGATGGCGTGTGGGGGAAGGAGCTCGCGCAGGTCGACGCGGGCGGTGCGGTACCCCTGGCGCGCTCCTTCGAGGGTCGCGGCGACATGCCGCCGGGCCAGCCGCGAGAGGGCCACCGGGTGGCGGCGCAGTACCCCGTGCAGCCGGTAGTCGGCCGGGACGTGATCGAACAGCCACACGACCGCCGTCTGCTCGAAGGACTCCGATCCAGGCGGGTGCACGCTCGCCGGCCAGTCCGCGGACAACTGCTGGTCGGTCATACCTCCACCCTACCCGACCTGCGAACATCTGTTCGATTCG
The DNA here is from genome assembly GCF_002263495.1 of Nocardiopsis gilva YIM 90087. Taxonomy (NCBI): domain Bacteria; kingdom Bacillati; phylum Actinomycetota; class Actinomycetes; order Streptosporangiales; family Nocardiopsidaceae; genus Nocardiopsis; species Nocardiopsis gilva. The sequence goes on from NZ_CP022753.1 coordinate 5,910,775, forward strand.
CGGTACGGGACCTGGGACGTCCGCCCTCGTGCCGACGCACCGCAGGGCGCGACGCCGCGCCTACTCGGTCGTCGGCGCGCCGGTGTCCTGCCCCTCCTGATCGTGCCGGGCCTGCTGCGCCTGCCGCTGTTCGACCTCGACCCGGATCGCGTACTCGGCCGCGTCAACCGCGGCGCGGGCGGTGATCGCGCTGGTGTGCGCCCGGTCCAGTTCGTCCAGCGCGATGCAGTCGAACGCCACCCGGGCGTCGTGGATGGCCGCCTCCAGCTGGCGCCCCGCCTCCTCCAGGCTCATGTTCTCCCCTTCCCTAGGCGGGTCCGGACAGACGCGCCCGGTGTGCCTCCTGAGGCCACCGATGCGCGCTTCTTCACGCGTTACTGGTGCTTACCCGTGCAGGCGGGGGCCCATGTCTCACGCCGCCTCAACGAATTGCCGGTAGGCCGTCGCACCCCCCGACTAGGATTGCCGTGATCCGCCCGGTACAAGGGCGATCGGGCGGCCTCGCGCGGGGGCCGCGACCGCGATTCGGCACACACGGAGAGACACATGCGCAACCGCTATCCGGGAACCTGCACCACCTGCGGTACCGGTGTCGCCGCGGGGGACGGCGTCGTCCTCAAGGAGGGCGGGCGGTGGCGCACCTACTGCGCCGAGCACGAGCCCCGCCCCACTCCGCCGCCGCGCGGCGACCACCTGGGCTGGCACACCGGCGACCTCGCCGGATACGACTGCGAGACCTCCTCGAACGACCCGCGTGCGGCGTTCCTCGTCTCCGCGGCGCTGATGCTGCCCTCCGGCGCCACCCGCACCTGGCTGGCCGACCCCGGCGACCGGGAGATTCCGCAGGACGCCATCGCCATCCACGGCATCACCAACGAGCGCGCGCGGGCCGAGGGCGCGCCCGCCGAGGAGGTGCTGGCGGAGATCGCCGAGTCCCTCGCCGAGCACCTGCTCGCCGGTCGCGGCCTGGTGATTTTCAACGCACCGTTCGACCTCGGCGTCCTCACCGGTGAGCTGCGCCGCCACGGGCTGAAGTCCCTGGCGGAGCGGCTGTCCGGGGAACCCTGCCCGATCATCGACCCGCTGGTCATCGACCGCGGCATCGACCCGTACCGGCGCGGGCCGCGCAACCTCGCGGCGATGTGCGCCTACTACGGCGTGGATCCGGGCGACGCCCACACGGCCCATGGCGATGCCGCCGCCTGTCTCGCCCTGGCCCGCGAGATCGGCGCGCGCCACCCGGATATCGCCGCGCTGAGCCTGACCGACCTGCACGCCCGGCAGGTCGAGTGGGCCGCCGCCTACGCGCGCAGCCGCCAGGAGTGGCTCGACCGCAGCAGGCCCGGCCACGGCCGGGTGATCGACGGCAGTTGGCCGTCAACGGCCGAGTAATCGCCCCCCACGAGGCACCACCGGCACCCCGTGTCACGCGTTTACTTTCCACCCCTTAGTCTGAAATGTGGACCGCCCGGAGCATCGCTCCGGGCGTAGCCGTGTGTCCGGAGTGTTCACAGCATTCCGCGAGCGCACACCGGGGTGATCCGCCCCCGCCTCGACCGAGGCACCCGAGCGCACCCGCTCCGCGCCGCCCCTCCCCCCTCGCGCGCCTGGCCGACGGACGCGTTCGGATGTAAGTCGACGAAAAGGAGGAGGCGCGCCGGAACGGGGCGTCGTTAGACAGTGGCGTTAGACAACGGAAATAACCCCCAATCCAACACTGACGAGATCAGCACCGCGGACCTGCTCTGGGAGCCCCCGGAGACCTCCAAGGCCGACCGCGCCCCCAAGACCGACCGCATCGTGTTCGGTGTCTCGGCGGTTCTCGCCCTCGCCTTCCTGGCCTGGGGCGTGATCGCGCGGGATTCGCTGAGCAAGCTGTCCGCGAGCGCGATGCAGGGCCTCATCCACAACGCCGGCTGGGGATTCGTGCTGGCGGCCTCCGGATTCGTGGTCTTCGCGCTGTGGCTGGCCTTCAGCAAGTACGGCAGCATCCGGCTGGGCCGCGACGACGAGGCGCCGGAGTTCAAGACCCTGTCCTGGATCGCCATGATGTTCGGCGCCGGGATGGGCATCGGCCTGGTCTTCTACGGCGTCAGCGAGCCGATCTCGCACTACCTCAACGCCCCTCCCGGAACCGAGCCCGTCTCGTTCTTCACCGGCGGGACGACGGAGGCCAAGGCCGCCGTGCAGGGCCAGGCCATCGAGCACTCCATGGCCACCACCCTGTTCCACTGGACGCTGCACCCGTGGTCCATCTACGCGGTCGTCGGCCTGGCCATCGCCTACGGCGCCTTCCGCCGCGGCCGCGGGCAGCTCATCAGCGCCGCGTTCACCCCGCTCATCGGTGAGCGGCACGCCAACGGGGCCGTCGGGCGCGTCATCGACATCTTCGCCCTGTTCGCGACGCTCTTCGGCACCGCGGCCTCACTCGGCATCGGCACCCTGCAGATCGCCGGCGGCCTCAAGGAGCTGGGCTGGGTCGACAACATCACCAACCCGGTGCTGATCGGCGTCATCGGCGTCCTGATGGTCTGCTTCCTGCTGTCGGCCGTCTCGGGTGTGGCCAAGGGCATTCAGTGGCTGTCCAACACCAACCTGGTCCTGGCCTTCCTGCTGCTGTTCTTCCTGCTGTTCGCAGGGGCGACGGTCTTCATCTTCAACCTGTTCCCGACCGCCCTCGGCTCCTACATCAACGAGCTGTTCTCCATGTCGGCGCGGACCGCCGACGTCGGCGGCGACGCGACCGAGACGTGGCTGTCGGGCTGGACGATCTTCTACTGGGCGTGGTGGATCTCCTGGTCGCCGTTTGTCGGCATGTTCATCGCCCGCATCAGCCGCGGCCGGACCATCCGCCAGTTCATCGGCGGGGTCATCCTGGTGCCGAGCGCGCTGAGCCTGGTCTGGTTCTGTGTCATGGGCGGTTCGGCGCTCAGCATGGAGCAGAACGGCAACGGGGTCTCCGGGGCGGACGGCGCCGAAGGGCAGCTGTTCGCGCTGCTGGGCCAGTACCCGGCGCCCACGTTCATGATGCTGCTCACGATCGTGCTCATCGCGATCTTCTTCATCACCGGCGCCGACTCCGCGTCCATCGTCATGGGCACCATGTCGCAGCGCGGCGCGATCCGCCCGCAGCGCAAGGTCACGGTGTTCTGGGGCGTGATGATGGGGGGTGTCGCGGCCATCATGATGCTGATCGGCGGCAGCGACGCGCTCACCGGCCTGCAGAACCTCACGATCATCGTGGCGGCGCCGTTCACCATCATCATCGTGCTGATGTGCGTCGCGCTCGTCCGCGACCTGCAGCGCGACCCGGTGGTGCTGCGTTCGGCCAAGGGTGAGGAGGTCGTGGCGGCGGCCGTCATCGCCGGTGCGCAGGACCACGACGGGGACTTCCAGCTGGAGATCTCCTCCACCGACGACAGCGCCGAAGCGGCGGAGGAAACCGCCGACGAGGACGGTGGCTCCGCTCCGGACGACCAGGCCCCGGCCTACAGCTCGACGGGCGGCTGAGCCGGCACCCCTCGCTGGTCTCGGCGGCGTGGCCGCAGAGACCAGCGAGGGCGCCGCGTCCGGTCAGGGGCGCCGACCGATGGTCGCGCTCGCGCGCCGCTGATCGGTGGGCAGCCACCCGCGCGGCACCAGGTCCGCCAGGAAGCCGTAGTCCCGGGCCAGCTTCCGCTCGGCCTCGCTGTGCGCGGCGTTCACGCGCACCCACCAGGCGGCGATGTCCGCCCAGCCCGGAGCCGACAGCGACCCCCCGGTGTGCTGCACCGACAGTGCCGCGGAGAGGTTCGCGAACCGCAGCCGCTGCTCCAGCGGCCACCCCGCCAGCGTCCCCACGATGAACGCCGAGCCGAACACGTCGCCGGCGCCGGTGGTGTCGATGGCCTCCAAGACCAGCCCTTCCACCTCGGCGCTCTCATTGGTCGCCTGATCGACGGCGTACGCGCCGCGCGGGCCGTCGGTCACCACCGCCACCGGCACGTACTCGGCCAGCGCCGCCAGCGCTGACGCCGGGCTTCCGGTGCGGGTGTAGGACATGGCCTCGATGGCGTTGGGCAGGAACGCGTGGCAGTGCTCCAGCTGCCGGAGGACCGAACCGCACCACGTCTGGCTGTCGTCCCAGCCGACGTCGGCGAAGATCTTGGCGCCGTGTGCGGCCTGGTCCACCGCCCACTGCGGCACCGAGTTCCCCGCCTCCAGGCTGACGAACGCCGCGCGCGCCCGCGGCAGGGCGCGCGCCATGTCCGCCAGCGGGATCGGCGAGGGGTGTTCGTGGGTGACCAGGCTCCGGTCGCCCCGGAAGGCGAGCGAGACCGTGAACGGCGAGTGCCAGTCGGAGATGCGGCGGGACGCCGTGAGGTCCACCTTCTCCTGGTCGGAGAGGATGTCCCAGGAGAAGTCGCCGTAGACGTCCTCGCCAAACGCGGCGGCCACCGCGGTGCGCAGGCCCAGCCGCGACGCGGCCACGGCGAGGTTGGCCACTCCGCCGGGGCAGGAGCCCATGCCGTCGGCCGCCACCTCGGTGCCGGAGGCGGGCGGCGCGGCCAGCCCGGTGAGGACGATGTCGAAGAAGACGGTGCCGCTGAGGGCCAGGTCGATAGCGGGGCTGTCGGGCTCCCGCTCGCCCGCGAGAACGTCGTGCCGCTCACCGACCAGGGGCGCGGATTCCAACCGTCCGTAGGCCGTCGCAGACACCGCCTCCTGCCGCTCCTCCTCGTGCTCCCGCGTCGCCATGCCGGTTTCCTCGCCCTGTTCGATGCCGTTAGTTGTGCAGGGTACGCAGGTGGTCAACACCCCGCACCTCTACCGTTGATCTCGGAGATATTGGGGTAAAAATCGACGCTGAAACCCCAATATCCCCGAGATCAACGGGGAAAAGGAGACGAGCGTGCGGTTGACGATCCTCGGCGGGGGCGGGTTCCGTGTGCCGCTGGTGTACCGGGCGCTGCTCGCCGACGCTACGCGCGGCAGCGGCGTCATCTCCGAGCTGGTGCTGTTCGACACCGACGAGCGGCGGCTGCGCGCGATCGGCGCCGTTCTGGAGCGGCAGCGCGACGCGCACCGCGCGGCCGGCGGAGCCCCTGCGCCGGCCATCCGCGCCGAGACCGATGCGGTGGCGGCGCTGCGCGGCACGGACCTGGTCTTCTCCGCCATCCGCGTGGGCGGCATGCCGGGCCGGGTACGTGACGAGCGCGTCGCGCTGGCGGCCGGCGTCATCGGCCAGGAGACCGTCGGTGCGGGAGGCATCAGCTACGGGCTGCGCACGCTTCCGGTGGCCCTGCGGTTCGCCCGGACGATCGCCGAGGAGGCCCCGGACGCCTGGGTGGCCAACTTCACCAACCCGGCCGGGCTGGTCACCGAGGCCATGGCCGAGGTGCTGGGCGACCGCGTCGTCGGGATCTGCGACTCGCCCGTCGGCCTGGCCCGGCGCGCGGCACGGACGCTGGGCCTGGACCCCGCCGATACGCACGCCGACTATGTCGGCCTGAACCACCTGGGCTGGCTGCGCGGACTGTGGGCGGGCGGCCGCGACCGGCTCCCGGAGCTGCTGGCCGACGACGCCGCGCTCACCTCGTTCGAGGAGGGGCGGCTGTTCGGCGCGGACTGGCTGCGTGCCCTGGGCTGCCTGCCCAACGAGTACCTGCACTACTACTACATGGCGCGGGAGGCGCACGCCGCGACCGCCCGGACGCTCGCCCACGGCGGGCAGACCCGCGGCGAGCAACTCGTGGCGCAGCAGGAGGCCTTCTACCGCGCGGCCGCCGCCGATCCCCAGGACGCGTTGACGCTGTGGGAGGCGGCCCGCAGGGAGCGGGAGGAGACCTACATGGCCGACAACCGCCGCGCGGCCGGGGACGTGCAGCGGGACGAGGAGGACCTCGACGGCGGCGGGTACGAGCGGGTGGCGCTGGCGGTGATGCGGGCGGTCGCCCGCGACGAGCCGACGCGGTTGATCGTCGATGTCCGCAACCGCGGCGCCCTCTCCGAGTTGGACGCCGACGCGGTGGCGGAGGTGCCCTGCCTGGTCGACGCGAGCGGAGCGCGCCCACTGGCCGCCGCTCCGCTGACCGGCCACCAGTCCGCGCTGGTCCAGGCGGTCAAAGCGGTCGACCGAGAGGTGATCGAGGCGGTCCGCACGGGGTCGCGCACCCCGGCCCTGCGCGCCTTCGCCACCCATCCCCTCGTGGACTCGGTGCACACCGCACGCACCCTGCTCGACGGGTACATGGAGGCGTTCCCCGAGTTGGCGAAGGTGCTGGTGCGGCCGTAGGCGCGCGACCGGTCGGCGTGCCGGGGATCCCCGGCACGCCGACCGCCCCGCTCACCGCCTATTTTCGTTTCCAGCCCCGATCGGACCCGCGCGGCGCGGGTACGGCGCTGCGGCGGTCGAGATAGTCGAGGATCGCGCTCATGGCGACGCGCCGACAGCGGCGGATCCGAACGGACGCCAGCTCCCCGCGGGTGATGAGTTCGTAGACGGTGCGGCGGGAGACATTGAGCTCGCGGGCGGTGTCATCGACCGTGAGCAGCCACTGCGACCCCTTGTCCTCGCTGTACACGTAGACCGGGGCATTCCTGCCCGGACCGAAGAAGTGGTAGCTGCGGCCGTCGACGCGCACGACACCGAAATAGGGCTTCTCGGCTTTGGCGCCGCGGCTTCCCTCGGGGTGACCCTGAATGCTATCGTTCAAGGCGAACGCTCCTGTTCTGCAGATTTTCTCGGCTGAATTCTCTGACGCAACGGATCGTTCTGCGCCCCGACTGCGACTGGTGTTGGCGCACCGGAAATCACGTCGGGGCCTTTTTCTGTGTGACTGCGATCCTACTAAGCAACTTAGATATCGTCCGCGCGATACCAGGATTCCCTCAAAATCGCCCATAAAGCGGCAGATCTACCTCGCCTGCGATGGGGAGGGCCATCCGCGGGCCAGTGGCCGACCGCCTCGCGATGTCGGAGGATTCATCGGCCCCACACAGCATCTCCCGGCCCGGTGTCCAGCAAACTATCGCACCCGTCCGCCAGGTTGCAATGACATCTCGACCCGAGGACGGCGATAACCGGAAATCCGCGCAATCCGCACGTCGGCGCACGAGCCGTTCGTTGAAAGCGCAACCGCACCACGGAAACTGAGAAAAATCTCAGACCTCAGAAAAAGGACGAACCGCACTTCTCGCACCATCAGCGCGAGAGATGACCAGGTTTCGGAAATCCGAAATAAGCGCGTGAGGCCCGGCAACAACCCGACGCCTTCCGCCGACGCCGCATCACGGGCGCCCCAGATCGCGCAGCCGGTCGACCACCTCTCGGGACCGCCGCTGGTCCATCCCCGTCTCGTCGCGCATCACCCGCACCGCCTCGACCCCCCGGCCCAGCGCGAGTAGTTCCCGCACCCGCGCGACGGTCTGCGCCGGGACCGGCTCATCGGCCTCGGCCGCGTCGCCCCCATCGGCCGCACTGACCAATGTGTAACCACCGACCGGCGCACCCGGCTCCGGGACAGCGGGGCGCTGCGGCCCGGACGGGACCTCCCCCTCCCCCGGCCCGAGCCGGCCCATCACCCAGACCCCGAGGCCGAGGACCCCCACGGCCCCGAGCAACGCCACGAGCATCAACGCAAGGCTCATGACCTGGGCTTACCCAGGACACAGCCATGCTCACAACCCGTGTGCTGGGCAAACTTCGCGCGCTCCCACATGTCGTGACTCAGGTATGGACATCCCGCTTTGCGGTTGATTAGGTGGATACTCAGGGTGCGCACCCGATCACGATTTGTCGGCATCGCATGTGCTGGAAAGGACCATCCATGCCCGTGAGCGGGAACGTCATCGACCTGTCCAGAAGCCCGCAGGCCCGGACCGACGCCCACTACCTCCCCTCCTACACGGTGCTCGGCACCCCCATCGACATCGACAACCCCCGCTTCACCAACCCGCACGTCACAGGTGACTGGGACACATTCAGCCCCAACCCCAGCATCTATGGCTGGGCCGTGACCGTGGGCAACATCGATGTCGTCAGCGCCGCCTACGCCCAGACCGGCAACAGCTCCCAGGCCGTCAACCTCAACGGCACCGAGGTCGGCGAGATCCAGCAGGACCTGCTCACCCTCCCCGGCTACTGGGTCACGATCAAACTCCGGGCCGGCCACAACGCCTACGGCAGCTGCGAGAACAAGCTCGCCCGGTTCTGGATCCAGGTCAACGACGACGTCTCCACCCGCGTCACCTACAACCTCGGAAAACTCGCCGACCTCGTCGACGAGCCCGACAAGCAGAACTACTGGCACGAGGTCACCTACGAGTTCCGCGCCCGCGGCTTCGACTACCTCCAGCTGCACGGCGATCCCGACCCCGACAGCGGCGGTGTCTGCGGCGCGCTCGTCACCGAGGTCCGCGGCTTCCAGCGAGCGCTGACGGCCCCCGCCCCGGCTTAGGCCGCGGCGCAGAGCCGCGCCAGCTACATCACATCATCTAGCCCGGGTTCGACTGTCATGGCGCGGCGCCCACGTCCCCAGCACGGATTCGCAGAGACCGACGTGCCGTGGAGCGTGCGGCGCCGGGAGTACTCCGAGGGCCGCGTCGACCTCTGCCGCGAGCAGTGCCGAAAGCGAAAACGGCCCCTTCCGAGATCGGAAGGGGCCGTTGACCTGAGAGCCGCCTGTCGGAATCGAACCGACGACCTATTCATTACGAGTGAATCGCTCTACCGACTGAGCTAAGGCGGCCGAACCCCGGCATCGCGCGCGAGGCAGGGACCAGTCTAGCGTGCTCTGGGACCTGCCTTGTACACGATTTCCCTCGCACGGCTCTGCTCCCCATCGCCGCACCCGGCCGCGCGCCTCACTCGGTGCAGACCGTGCCGTCGTCCGGCGGTGTCCCCTCCAAGAGGTAGGCGTCCACGGCGTCGTCGACGCACAGGCTGCCTTTCCGGTAGCCGGTGTGGCCGTCGCCCTCCCGGGTGAGCAGGACCCCCGACTCCAGTCCCTTGGCCAGGCGCTCCGCCCACTCATACGGGGTCGCCGAGTCGCGCGTGGTGCCGATGACGAGGATCGGCGCCGCCCCGGGCGCGTCCATCGGCTCGGGCTCGGCCACCGCCTCCTCCGGCCAGTAGGCGCACGTCAAAGCGCCCCACGTCAGCGACGGCCCGAAGACGGGGGCCTCCTCCGCCGCCTGGTCCACCGCCTCCTCATAGGCGCCGATGTCGCGCGGGCTGGGGTGGTCGGAGCAGTTCACCGCCACGAGCGCGGCGGCGGAGTTCTCGTAGGAGTCCTCGTCAGCCCGCTCATAGAGGTCGTCGCCGAGCATCAGCAGGGCCGTGCCGTCGCCCTCGAACGCGTCGGCCAGCGCGGAGCGCACCCGCGGCCAGAAGCTCTCGCTGTACAGGGCGGCCATCACCCCCAGCTCGGCCCGGGTCCGGTTCACCTCGCGGCCGTCTCCGGTCGTGTTGCGCAGCGGCTTCTCCCCGGCCTTCTCCATCAGGCCGACGAGCTTGCCGACGCCGTCCTCCACGCTCGCGTCCTCATCTCCCAGTGGGCACTCCGTCGTGTCGAGGCAGTCCGCGACGAACGCGCGCAGCGCCGTCTCGAACCCCTGCGCCTGCTGGACGCTCAGCTCCAGCTGGTCCATGGCCGGGTCGATCGCTCCGTCGAGCACCAGCGCACGCACCCGCTCCGGAAACAGGTCGGCGTACTGCGTGCCGATGTAGGTGCCATACGACTTTCCGAGGAAGGTGAGGCCCTCGTCGCCGAGGACCGCGCGCAGCACATCCATGTCCCGCGCCACGTTGGCCGTCCCCACGTGCAGCATCAGGTCGCCGGACTGCTCCCGGCAGCCCTCGACGAACGCGCGGTTCTCCGCCTCCAGTTCCTTCAGCCCGGCGGCGGACACGTCGGCGGGGTCGGCGCCATCGCCCTCGCTGTCGTAGTCCATGGCGATGAACTCGTCCAGCTCGCCAGAGTCCAGGCAGGTCAGCGGAGCGCTGCGGCCGACCCCCCGCGGGTCGAACCCGACCACGTCGAAGCGCTCCCGGACCTGCCGGCTGACCGCGCCGGTGGCCGCGTCCACGTACTCGTACCCGGACCCGCCCGGCCCGCCGGGGTTGACGACCAGTGATCCCAGGACGTCGGACCCCGACGCGGGCAGCCGCTTGACCGCGATCTCCAGCCGTTCGCCGCCGGGGTCGTCGTAGTCGAGCGGGACCTCATAGCCGCCGCACTCGAAGCCCTCGCCGCACTCCCGCCAGTCGATGTCCTGCTGGTAGAAGGCGGCCAGCCGGTCGCTGTCCCCGCCCTCGTCCCCGTCGACCGCCGGCGTGGTGGGGGTGCACCCCGTCGCCACCAGGACCAGCGCGAGGGCGCCGCCGACCCAACCGGATCTGATCACTGGGCTCCGTTCTCGTCCTCGGCACGTTCATTCCGGGCGTGGTCGTAGGCTTGCCGCGGCCCGCAGACCGAGGCGCGGTCGCAGGCGCACCGCCGCCCTCCGTCGTTGAGCCGGACCACGACCCTATCCGCGGGCGGGTCGTGCCCGACCACGACACCGTCGCCCTCCGGCGTGCCCACCTCGGCGCCCGTCCGCGGGGCATCGGCGCGGAACTCGGCATAGAGCGGATGCTCGAATTTCAAGCAGCACATCAGTCTGCCGCACGCACCGGAAATGCGCATGGGGTTCACCGGCAGGTCCTGGTCCTTGGCCATGCGGAGCGACACCGGTTCGAACTCGGTGAGGAAGGTGGCGCAGCACAGGTCCCGGCCGCACGAGCCGATGCCGCCCTGCAACCGCGCCTCGTCGCGCGCGCCGACCTGGCGCAGCTCCACCCGGGCGTCCAGCCTCCGGGAGAGCTCGCGCGGGATGCCGCGGAAGTCGACCCGCCGCGCGGCCGTGAAGTACACCAGGAAGACGCGGTCGGCGTAGTCGATACCGACGACCTTGATGGGCAGGCGCCGCTCCCGCAGCACCCGCTTGACCACCGCCCGTGCCTCCGCCCGGCGGCGTCGGTTGCGTTCGTCGCGCGCGACGTCGGCCTCCGTCGCGATCCCCGCGCAGACGGGTAAGCCCTCGACGTCCTCGCTCACCCACTGCGGCGCCCAGACGCACTCGGCCACCTCGGGACCGGCGTCCGTGGGCACCAGGACCCTGTCACCCACCGCCGGGCTCACATCGCCCGGATCGAGGTAGTAGAGCCGCCCGTACCGCTCAAAGCTGACCGCCATCATCATGCCCACGCGCTCACCCTATGATCGCGGTCACATCAGCGGGGCGCGTTCCGGTGTCACGATCGTGTTCTCGCGGTCACCCCGAGTGCGGCGGCGCCTGCCGCGGCGGCCTCACGCCGTGTAGAGCGCAGCCGTCATCGCCTCCATGGCGATCTGCGGGTGCACGTTTGCGCCGATGCGCTCGCGGCACTCCATGATGGCGTCGATCCGGCGCAGGGTGGACTCGGGTGAGGACGCCCGGGCGACGCGCGTCAGGTCGGTCTGCTGACTGGCGGTCGACAGCTCCACCCGCGCGCCCAGCTGCATGGCCAGGACGTCGCGGTAGAAGGCGACCAGGTCCATCAGCGCGACGTCATAGGTGTCGCGCTTGATCCTGGTCGCGCGCCGCTTCTGCCGTTCCTCCAGGTCCTTGAGGGCACCCGCCGCCCCCCGGACGGCCTTGGCGACGCCCTTGCCGGTCGCGCCCTCGCCGTAGGCCGCCTTGAGGTCGGACTTCTCCGCCTCGTCGAGGGCACTCGTGGTGGCCTTCGCCTCGGACTCGGCCAGCTCATACAGCCGTGCGGCGGCGGACACGCAGGCGCCCAGCCCGTCCAGGCGGGCGGGGATCGCCAGCACCTCCGAGCGGCGCTGGCGCGCCTCCTCATCGGTGGCCAGGCGCCGCGCCCGCTCGATCTGGCCCGCGGAGGCCCGCGCCGCTTCGGCCGCCGTGACCGGGTCCACGCCGTCGCGGTGGACCAGCGCGTCGAGCACCGCCTGGGTCGTGGGCGTGCGCAGGGCTACCAGGCGGCAGCGGGAGCGGATGGTGACCAGCATGTCCTCGGCAGTGGGCGTGCACAGCAGCCATACCGTCCGCGGGGAGGGTTCCTCCACGGCCTTGAGGAGGGCGTTGGAGGCGGCCTCGGTCGCGCGGTCGGCGTCCTCGAAGAGCACGATCCGGAAGCGGCCCCCGGACGCGCTTGACGCCGCCTTCAGCACCAGCTCGCGGGTCTGGGCGACCCCGAAGCTCAGCCCGCTGGGCCGGATGAAGAGGACGTCGGCGTGCGTACCGGTGAGGACCTGGTGGCAGGAGTCGCACTGCCCGCAACCACCGTCGCGGCACTGCAACGCGGCGGCGAACGCGCGCGCGGCGTCGGCGCGGCCGGCCCCGGGCGGACCGGTGAACAGCCAGGCGTGCGTCATCCCGCCGCCCGCACCACCGGCCAGCTGCTCGTCCGCCGCGTGCACGGCCGAACGCAGCTGCTCGATCACCGTGTCCTGGCCCACCAGGTCATCGAAGACACTCATCGCCCCTCAGCATAGGCGCCGCCACCCACGTAAAGGGCTCCGACGACGAAGCCCCGGCGTGCTCCCGCTGTCGACGGGTGCGCGCCGGGGCCGAACGGCTGACGCGGCGCCGGGGTCAGCGCACTCACCTCGCGCTCCCACCCCGGCACACGGTCACTCCTTGATGATCGGCATCATCCCCGTGATCGCCTCGGCGTCCTGCGGGACGGGGTCGGGCAGGATCGGCCGGACCCGGCGCTGGATCTCCCGGGTGATGTCCTCCTGCGCTCCCTGGGCGTCGACGACCAGGTAGCGCTCGGGCTCGCCCTCGGCGAGCCGACGGAAACCGGCCCGGACGCGCTCATGGAAGTCCTCGGACTCCGACTCGATGCGGTCGGTGGTCCCGCCGAGCCGCGCCAGGCCGGAAGCGGGCGGAACGTCGAGCAGGACGGTGAGGTCGGGGACGAGCTCGTCGGTGGCCCACTCGTTGATCCGGCGGATCTCCCCGACCGACAGCTCGCGTCCGGCCCCCTGGTAGGCGAGCGTGGAGTCGACGTAGCGGTCGCTGATGACGATCGCCCCGCGGCGCAGGGCCGGGAGGATCACCTGGGACACGTGGTCGGCGCGGTCGGCCCCGTACAGCAGCGCTTCGGCCCGCGGGGACATGCCCGTCTGGTCCTTGTCGAGCAGGAGCGCACGCAGCCGCATGCCGAGCTTGGTGGAGCCCGGCTCGCGGGTCGTCACGACCTCGAAGCCCTCGTCGCGCAGCCAGATCGACAGCTGGCGCGCCTGCGTGGACTTTCCGGCGCCCTCGCCGCCCTCCAGGACGATGAAGGTGCCCGGGAGCCGCTCGTCCTCCTTCTCCGGGCCGACCGGAACGCCGCGCAGGACCGCGATCAGCTCGGCGAACAGCGAGACCTCGGAGCCCTCGTCCACCTGACGGTAGGAGAGCACGGCCAGCAGGAGCGCCGTCAACCCGGCGAGCACGAGCACCGCGCCGGCGCCCAGGACGTCGTAGCCGAGATCGCGGACGTCGAGGCGGTGGTCGCCGATGAGCCCGGCGATCAGCGGTGCGACCGTGAGCGAGACCAGCAGCAGCACCCGGGCGGCGGTGTGCAGGAACGCGAGGGTGCGCTCACGGAGGTCGCCCTCGATCTCCCGCGCCAGCAGGCCCGTGCCGATGACCCAGGCGATCCCGACGCCCACACCGGTGATCGAGGCCAGGACGGCGGCCAGCACCATGTTCGGAATCAGGCCGGTGAGCAGGAGGGCGGCACCGGAGACGCCGACGCTGAGGGCGAAGAGGCGACGGCGGTTGAGGGCGCGCAGCACGCGGGGGCCGACGAAGGCGCCCAGCGCCATCCCGGCGGAGACGGCCGCGAACAGGACGCCGAACCCGGCGTTGCCCGCGGCCAGGCGGTCCACGAGGATCCGGCCGACGCCGATGACGACGACGCTGGTCGCGAAGGCGCCGAGCATGCCCAGGAGCAGCCCGCGCACCAGCGGGGTGATCCCGGCGAAGCGCATGCCGTCCCAGAACGTGCGGAGCATGTTCTCCGGAACGCGTCCGGGGGTCACCGCGGGACGCGGGGACGCCGCACCCTGCCGCGGCGGCTGTCCCTGCTGCCCGCCCGACGGGCCCGGGGGAACCTGGGCGGCCGACGGCGTCGGCGGAGCCGGCCGCTCCCGCTCCTGGCCCCGATCGCCCCCGGCGGCTAGCTCGGAGGTCCCGGACGTCGAGATGCGCTCCGTGGTCTCGTCACCGGCGCCGAGGTGGGGAACCTGCTCGGTGGTCTCCTCGCCCGCGCCGAGGTGCTGGATCTCCTCGGTCGTCTCCTCACCCGCTCCCAGGTGGCCGATCTGCTCCGTGCGCTCGTCATCCGACGAGCCCAGCGGGGCGATCTCTGCGGTCTTCTCGTCTCCCGAGGCCGGGATGGCCGCGGCCGGAGGGGCGGTCGGGCCTGCGGGGTCGTCGGCGGCTCGGGAGCCCCGACGGGGCGGGACCGCCCGCCCCGGCCCGCTGGCTCGGCGCGCCCGGCGTGGCACCCGGCAGCCGCCAGTCGACGACGGCCGCGGCGAGGAAGGCGACACCGTTGGCGTACAGCGCGATGTCGGCCGCGGGGGTGTCCAGTGCTGGGAACAGCCCGGCGAGCAGGACGCTGACGGACGCCAGAAGCGCGAAGAGCACCGCGGCCGCCGGCGCGGCGCCGTAGCCGGTGATCAGGCTGATGCGGTCGGCCTGCCGCAGCTTGGCCTTGGGAACCAGGTCGGGTACGAGCGCGTCCTTGGCCGGCGCCCAGAACAGCGTGACGACGGCGGTCAGGAAGGCGGCGACCAGCAGCCAGTCGACCCGTCCCACCAGCGGGACGGAGATGTAGAGGAGGGCGCGCAGCGCGTCGCCGACCACCATGGTGAGTCGGCGGTCGACACGGTCGACCAGCAGCCCGGCGAACGGGCTGAACAGGATCGGCGGCGCGAGTTTGAGCACCGCCACGCCGCTGACAGCCGCGTACTGCGTGAACGAACCGCTGTCGTGGGTCAGGGCCGCCGCCAGCGACATCAGGGCCAGCAGGCCGAGCCAGTCGCCGAGGCTGGACAGCGAAAGCGAGACCCACAACCGGCGGAACGGCGTGATCTTGAGGACATCGCGCGCCTCGTCCGGCGCTCCAGGGGGTGCAGATCTGCTCATAACGATTAAGAGTAGCGACGCTTCCGGTCGGGAACAGATGATCAGGCGCTGGCCGCACCAGCACGGGGAAGGCGGGGTGGCGCAAGCGGCCGCCCCGACGCGGATGTGCCGCGCGACCTGGGGGCATGGATGATTCGCGGCACCCGATCCGGGATACGGCTCAGGGGTGCCGCACGCACGATGCCGCGGACCTCCGGATCGGCTGTCCGCGGCACTGTACTGCCGGGCGGGCTCGGGCGGCTACCCCGCGGGGCGCCCTGTTGCCCGTCTCTCCTCCATGTTCGACCATGTCGGCTCCCTCGGCAGCGCTTCGAGGAAGCGGAGCGAAGAAATTCCGGCCGTCGCGAGGCGATCTACTCCGCGCTGTTCGACGTGGCCGACCCGTTCTTCGTCGCGGTGCTCTTCTTCGCGGCCGTCTTCGTGGCGGTCGCGGATTTCTTGGTGGTCGACTTGGTGGTCGACTTGGTGGTCGACTTCGCGGTCGACTTGGCCGCCGCCTTCTTCGTCGTGCTCTTCTTCGCGGTGGTCTTCTTCGCCGGGGCCTTGGCGCGGCGGTCGGCGAGCAGCTCGGCGGCGCGCTCGTCGGTGATCGACTCGACCTCGTCGCCCTTCCGCAGGGAGGCGTTGGTCTCGCCGTCGGTCACGTACGGACCGAACCGGCCGTCCTTGACCACCATCGGTTTCCCGGTGTCCGGATCCTCGCCGAGCTCCCGCAGCGGCGGGGCGGCGGCAGCGCGGCGGCCCCGCTGCTTCGGCTGGGCGAACAGCTCCTTGGCCTTCTCGATGGTGACCGTGAAGATCTGGTCCTCGGTCTCCAGGGAGCGGCTGTCGGTACCCTTCTTCAGGTACGGGCCGAACCGGCCGTTCTGCACGGTGACCTGCTCATCGTCGATCTCGCCGACCACGCGCGGCAGCGACAGCAGCCGCAGCGCGTCCTCCAGGGTGACGGTCTCCAGCGACATCGACTTGAACAGCGAGGACGTGCGCGGCTTGGGGGCCGAGGCCTTGGACTTCGCCTTGCTCTTGGGCTTGGTCTCACCCTCGGCGGCGGGCTCCGGCTCTTCCAGGACCTCGGTCACGTACGGCCCGAAGCGCCCGCTCTTGGCGACGATCATGCGCCCGGTCTCCGGGTCGGTGCCGAGCTCGCGGTCGCCGCTGGGCTGGGCGAACAGCTCCTCGGCCTTCTCCTTGGTGAGCTCGTCCGGCGCCATGTCCTCGGGGACGTTGACGCGCCGCCCGTCCCACTCCATGTAGGGGCCGTAGCGACCGACGCGCATCACGATGTCGCTGTCGGGCAGCGGGAAGGAGCTGACCTCCTTGGGGTCGATCTCCCCGAGCTGGTCGCCGACCAGCTCCTTCAGCCCGGTCTCCTGCTCCTCGCCGAAGTAGAACCGGCGCAGCCAGGGCACGCGCTCGGCCTCGCCTCGAGCGATGGCGTCCAGCGCGTCCTCCATGCGGGCGGTGAACTCGTAGTCGACCAGGTTGCCGAAGTGCCGCTCCAGCAGCTGCACCACGGCGAACGCCAGGAAGGACGGCACCAGGGCCGAGCCCTTCTTGAACACGTATCCGCGGTCGAGGATGGTGCCGATGGTGGGGGTGTAGGTGGAGGGGCGGCCGATCTCGCGCTCCTCCAGCTCCTTGATCAGGGTGGCCTCGGTGTAGCGCGCCGGCGGTCGGGTCGTGTGCCCCTCGGCCTCGATGCTCAGCGCCTTGAGCGGGTCGCCCTCGTCGACCGGCGGGAGGCGCCGCTCGCGGTCGTCCAGCTCGGCGTTGGGGTCGTCGGCACCCTCGACGTAGGCCTTGAGGAAGCCGTGGAAGGTGATGATCTTGCCGGTGGCGCTGAACTCGGCCTGCTCACCCGAGGTGGAGGTGCCGTGGATCTTCACGGTCACGGACTCGCCGACGGCGTCCTTCATCTGGGAGGCGACGGTGCGCTTCCAGATGAGCTCGTAAAGCCGGAACTCCGCGCCGGTCAGGCCGGTCTCGGCAGGGGTGCGGAAGCTGTCCCCCGCGGGGCGGATGGCCTCGTGCGCCTCCTGGGCGTTCTTCACCTTGCCCGCGTACAGGCGGGGCTTGGGCGGCAGGTAGTCGGCGCCGTACAACCGGGTGACCTGGTCGCGGGCGGCGGCGATGGCGCTGTCCGACAGCGTGGTGCTGTCGGTACGCATGTAGGTGATGAACCCGTTCTCGTACAGGCGCTGGGCCACCTGCATCGTCTGCTTCGAGGAGAAGCCGAGCTTGCGCGAGGCCTCCTGCTGCATGGTGGTGGTGCGGAACGGGGCGTAGGGCGAGCGCTTGTAGGGCTTGCGCTCCACGGAACCGACCGAGAATTCGGCGCTGACCAGGCGCTCGGCCAGGCCCCGGGCGGCCTCCTCGTCTAGGTGGAGGATGCCCTTGGACGAGCGCAGCTCGCCCCGCGACGTGAAGTCGCGGCCCTGCGCCACACGGGCGCCGTCGACTGACACGAGGTTGGCGGTGAAAGTCGAGGGGTCGACACCCCCAACGGCGTCCACGGCGTCGAAGACCGACTTCAGGCCCCAATACTCGGCCGAGGTGAAGGCGATGCGCTCACGCTCGCGCTCGACCACCAGACGGGTGGCCACCGACTGCACGCGGCCCGCCGACAGCTTCGGCATGACCTTCTTCCACAGCACCGGGGAGACCTCGTAGCCGTAGAGGCGGTCGAGGATGCGGCGGGTCTCCTGGGCGTCGACGAGGCGCAGGTTGAGGTCGCGGGTGTTCTCGGCGGCGTTGCGGATGGCGTCGCGGGTGATCTCGTTGAACACCATGCGCTTGACCGGGATCTTCGGCTTGAGCTCTTCGAGCAGGTGCCAGGCGATGGCCTCGCCCTCGCGGTCCTCATCTGTGGCGAGGAGGAGCTCGTCGGCCTCGGCCACCAGCTCCTTGAGCCGCTTGACATGCGACTTCTTCTCCGCGTGCACAACGTAGAGGGGCTCGAACTCGTGGTCGACGTTCACCCCGAGCTTGGCCCACGGCTCACCCTTGTAGCGGGCCGGGATCTCGGCCGCCTTGGTCGGCAGGTCGCGGATGTGGCCGATGCTGGACTCGACGACGTACCCCGGGCCCAGATAACCGGCGATGGTCTTGGCCTTGGCCGGCGACTCGACGATGACGAGCCGGTTGCCGCCTCCTTGGCGTCCAGTGTCCTTCGAGCCGTTCTTACCGGCGCTGCCCTTCGTGGGTGGCACGCTTTTCCCCTACATCTAGCCTTGCGCTGTCATATGCGATCGCTGTTCGAATCGGACCGCGAGCCATCGGTTCCCAGCCACCGACGGTAACCGACGGCTGCAAGGATCGCTTCCCGAGGCGACGTGACCGTGCGGTTCCGTGTCGACACGGATCGTTCCCCAGAAATCGGCGTCCCGGTCATCCACGGGTACGAACGCTATGGCACGAACCCGGCCGGGAGCCGCAGAATAAGCGCAATGCTCGAGTACGAATACCGCGAACTCCGCTTCTCGCGAGGTACATCACGCAGCGCGGCCCGGCAGGCGCTTGCCGAGTGCGCGGAATACGGACGCTGGGAGCTGGCCCGGGTGCGGCTGCATTCCGACGGCAGCAGGCGCATCACGTTACGCCGCCGGATCATTCGACAGATCCGCACGATGTGATTCCCATCACACCTGGCGTGACGGACATGGAACGAGGGCGCGCGCCACCCACGTATCGCCGTGGTGTCACGCGTCGGAGCAGACTGCCTCTCAGCCCTTGTCCCCCCTGCGGCCCTGTCTGACCGTCGTTCGGCCCTTGTTCGGCCGTCGCGGATCGGCGCCGGTGGTTGTCGGTCGGTGTCGGTCTTCGTCCACAGCAAGCGGCGAGTCCCCCCGGATATTCCAGGACGACTCGCCGCTTCGACGTTGCGGTCGTCACGCCCGCCTCCCCGCTTGTCCACCGCATCACGTACGGAAACAGGGAGGCGGCCGCCTCGACTCGGCGGCCGTCGCGCCCGGTTCTCCTGCTTGTCCACCGCATCATTCACGGAACAGCAGAACGGCCGCTCCGACTCGCGGTCGCCACTCCCGGTCCCCCTGCCTGTCCACCGCATCATTCACGGGACAGGAGGACGGGTGATGACTACCGCACGCCGGTCTTTCCTCCTCGAACGCGCCGCAGCGCGCCGGGAGAGTCGCTTACAACCCCAGTTCGAGGCCGAAGGCGCTGGCCAGCTCACCGAGCGGGCCGACGGGCCGGGACTGGGGCGGGGCCGGTGCCGAACCCGTGCCCTGCTCCGACGCGACGCCGCCTTCGGGGGCGGCGCCCTCGACCGGAGTGGCCCCCTTGACCTGCGTGTTCTCCGTGGTCGGCGTGGGCTCGTCGACCGACGTGGCCTCAGACGTGGTCTCGTCGGTGGCCGCGAGACCGGGCGCCTGGTCGCCAAGGACCTGACTGTCGCTCCGCACAGCACCGTCGCCGGAGGTGACGGGGTCGCTTCCGGCGAAGGAGACGCCCGTCCCCATCGCCGCGAAGCCCGCGACGAGGAGCATGGTCTTGGCGGATGTACGAATCCACCTACGCATATGGGTTGTCCTTTCGAAACCGATGAACGTTGATTCGATGGAGTGTTCAGTTGGAACCCGTCGACCTCGGAGTCCGTCGGCCCCTGGCTTGGAGCACGGCCGCCGTGGCCTGGTGTGTGGCCCGGGGGCGGCGTACCTGGCAGGTACACCTTCGCCCGGACGAGGGGCGCGCGACGCCTTCGCGGTGTTCACGAACCTGCGTGTGTGCGCCCGGTCGGCTCCGCTCTGGCTGAGCGGAGGCTGAGGTGAACCCCGCGAACGTGGCCGCGGCCGCGGGACTCGCGTCAACCTCCCGGTCATCCGAGCTCGGGACACCGACCAGCGGGCGGGGGCGTAACCCGGGTGGCACGGGCCGCCGGGCCGGATCGCACCCGCGTCGGTCATCGGCAGTCAGCATCAGCACTCCTCAACATCAAGCGGATGCACGTCATCACGGGACAGGGAAACCCCTACGGGACAGCCGCGCACAACAGCCGCATCGGCACCGGCCCTGCTCACAACGCAGGCAGCACGGGCACGCGATGGCGCGATCGCTACGGCGCGGAGAAAGAAGGACGAAGTCGACGCAAACGCGGACGGCGGCTGGTGCGGGCACGGTGAACGGCCGCAGGCCGGGTCCGGCGGGTCCGGACCGCCCCTCGAAAAGGACCTACTAGTCGGGGGAGAACGACGGGTCGTCGGCGATTTCGCGCGCGACCAGCGTCGGGTCGCCCGGCAGCGCGACGCGCTGGGTGGGAACGCGCAGCACGTCGGCGCGGTTCATCAGGAAGCCGGGCGTTGCCGGGGTCGGCGTCCACGACGAGGAGGACGCGGACCCGGCGGAGGTGGACGTGGAGTCGGAGACACCGCCGTGCCAGACGTGGCCGTCGTTCTCCGTGTCCTCGGCGTCCCTGTCGTGCACGCCGGTCGCGCCCGGCGCTTCGGCGGCGAACGTCGCGACGTGCTCCGCCGCGTCGGCCGTCGCGTGCCGGGTGAGCAGCGGGTGCGTGGCGCCAACGTCGGCGTGCTCCCGCTTGCGACCACGCTCGTCTTCGGCGAGCGGGGCGTCGTTTCCGTTGTCCGGGGCAGAACCCGGTGCGAGACCCGTTGAGCGGGGTGTGGGCGCATTGCCGTCGGACAGGAGCGGCAGGTCGCCGGCGCGTGGAGCGCCACCGATGGTCTTGCCGAGCTGGCTCGTCAGGTGCCCGGTGGTCTCGGCCAAACCCTTCTTCCCGACCAGCCCTTCCTCGCCCACGAGTCCGTTCTCACCGACGAGCCCGTCTTTACCGGTCAAGCTCTTGGAAACGGTCGTGGTCAGCGACGACGAGGAGCGACGCAGCGACGAGTCCGCGTACCCCGTGAGCTTCTGCCCGGTGCGAACGGTTCCGCTCAGGACACCGCCGGTCTCGCGGGCCGCGCCCTTGACCACCGTGCGGGTGGTGGTACCGGCGGTCTCGGTCGTCGAGTTGACCGGGGCGGAGAGAGCCGCCGTGGTGGATTCGAGCGAAAGGTCGACCGGCAGGACGTCGCGTGTGACGTCGGCGGTCGCAGAAGCCCCGCTCTTCTTTCCGTCCTGGGCGGTGCGCTCGGCGGAGCCCGCGACGTCGGCGGCGAGGTGCCGCCCCATCTCGTGGAGGTTCTCGGAGTGGGCCTCATCGGCGTAGGAGGCGGTGCTTCCCGCCAGCAGCCAACCGGCGGCGGCGATACCGGCGACGGCGCCCAGGCGGACCAGGGTCCGCCCCAGCCACGGGCAGACCGAACAGGCGGGGACACCCCGCCGTCTCCAGTCCGCGAGCACCATGCATGCTCCTTCGTGCGACGACCCGTGACGGGTGGGACGTTGCTACTGCCAACCCATCTCTCGAAACTGAGAGTAACCGTAACATCACGACGGGCAACAATCGGCGCGCAGAGCGAGAGACACGCCGGATTTTTTCACCGGCGTGCCCCTGTGTCCGACTACGCCCGCTGTGCGACCGGAATCGGCGGTCGATCACGGTCTGACGCAGCGGCGATCAGCGGCCAGGGCCGCCGTCGCCCTCGCGTCAACTCGCCTCGATGAACCGATCCAGCACCCGCACGCCGAAACGCAGCGCGTCAACCGGCACACGCTCGTCGACCCCGTGGAACATCCCGGCGAAGTTGAGCTCGGGGGGCAGCTTCAGGGGGGCGAACCCGTAGTTGCGGATACCGAGCCGCTGGAAGCTCTTCGCGTCGGTGCCGCCGGACATGCAGTAGGGGACCGCCTTGGCGCCCGGGTCTTCGGCGAGCAGCGAGTCGGCCATCGCGCTCACGATGCCGCCCTCGAACTCGGTCTCCACGGCGGGGAGGTGATGGATGAACTCGCGCTGCACCTTCGGGCCGAGAAGCCGGTCGATCTCGGCGAAGTACTCGTCCTCCATACCGGGCAGAAAACGTCCGTCCACCTCCGCCGTGGCGGTGCCCGGAATGACATTGGCCTTGTACCCCCCGCTGAGAACAGTCGGGTTGAGGGTGTTGCGGATCGTGGCGCCGATCATGGTGGCGAGGGGACCGAGACGGGCGAGGGTTCCCTCGACGTCGTTCTCGTCGAACTCGATACCGAACTCCTCGCACACCTCCTCGAGGAAGGTGCGAACGGTCTTCGTCAACCGAATCGGGAACTCGTGCTGCCCCAGCCGCGCGACGGCGGCGGCGATCTCCGTGACGGCGTTGTCGTCATTGACCATCGACCCATGACCGGCCGTGCCGCGCGCGGTCAGGCGCATCCACGCGATGCCCTTCTCCGCGGTCTCGATCAGGTACAGCCGCCGGTCGTCAGCAACGGTGAGACTGAATCCCCCGACCTCACTGATCGCGTCGCTGCAGTCGGCGAACAGGCCGGGGTGCTCATCCACCAGCCACTGCGCACCCCACGACCCCCCGGCCTCCTCATCGGCCAGGAACGCGAGCACGATGTCCCGCGGCGGAATCCGCCCCTCGCGCATGCGCTGCCGCAGCACGGACAGCACCATCGCGTCCATGTCCTTCATGTCGACCGCACCGCGGCCCCAGACACAGCCGTCGGCGATCTCCCCGGAGAAGGGGTGATGCGTCCAGTCGTCGGCATCGGCGGGGACCACATCCAGGTGCCCATGGATCAACAACGGCGGCCGACTGGAGTCGGCCCCGGTGATCCGCGCCACGACGCTGCTCCGCCCTGGATGCTTCTCATAGATCGTGGACTCGACCCCGACCTCATCGAGCTTCTCGGCCACATACTCCGCCGCCACCCGCTCCCCGGGACCGGAGTGATCCCCGTAGTTAGAGGTGTCGATGGCGATGAGCTCCCGGCACAGGTCGACAACCTCACCCTCGGCCGGACTCATGCCCTCCGTCTCTCCCACCACGTCCACCAGCTCCCTTCGGGATCGTCGCATCCGTCAACCGACCCTCCCATGGTCCCGCCCCAAGGTTTTCCGTGTACGTCGGACCCCAGACCTTTGCTATGGTTAACCATGTCCGGCGCGGGAAGCGCCTGACAGCACTGTCCGGGTGGCGGAATAGGTAGACGCGCTAGCTTGAGGTGCTAGTGCCCGTTAAGGGCATGGGGGTTCAAGTCCCCCCTCGGACACTTTCGATTCGCACACGTCGTGGAGGCGCGGTTTGATCCGTGCCTCCACGATTCGTGTTTCCGGGTGGTATTCGAGGTACAGCCCCATCTTCGCGTAGAGGTCGGCCTTGTCCTCCGGATCCGCGCGATGGACCACCGCAGCGAGCCCGGTGATCCCTTTCCACCATCGCGGCGGTCCCATCGCGCGTCAGACGCTGTTTCCACGTAGCGCACCCTTCCGCGCGTCGGAATGGCCGCGCGCGTACCGGATTTCCGTCAGCGTCCGTCTTCGACGTCGAGCACGGAGATGTCCAACCGGGCGGTCCTCCAGCCGAGCTGGTCGCGGACGACCTCGGCCACCCGCGTGCGCAGAGCGGCGTCCACCCGCGGGACAGGAGTGCCCACGTGCAGCCGTACGCGCAACTCGATTTCGATCCCGTCCTCGCCCTCGATGAGCTCCGCGACGCGGGCGTCGGCCACACCGGGGACGTCCTCTGCCGCCGTGCGCAGCACGGCGGCCGCAGCCGAGCGCCTGACCCGGGTCACCCCCTCCTCCTCTCCAGGCACCCGCAGGGCTCGGCGCGACCTCGGGTCGGCGCGGACCAGCCGCATCACGTCGTCGAGTAGGTGCGGTGGAGCCACCACGCGCTCCGCGGCGAGCTCGGACCGGGCGGCGAGCAGCACGCCGTGCTCCTCGACCGCCGCGCGGCAGTGCGGGCACCGCAGTTCATGCTCGGTCGGCTCGCCGTCGCGCTCGTGCGCCAGAACCGTGTCGATGTCGGAGCCGCACGGCAGCCGTTCATAGTCGGTGTGCTCTATCGCCATGGCTTCAGCGCCTCCACGAGGTGGGATCGGGCACGGTGGATGCGGCCGCGGACGGCGTCCGTCGTCACACCGACGGTCTCAGCGATCTCGCCGTAGGTCATCTGCTCCATCTCGTACAGGATCCAGCAGACGCGCTGCTGCGGCGGAAGGTCGAGGAGGGCCTGGGCGAGGGCATCGCGCAGGCCGCTGGCGACCGTGTGGTGTTCGGGCCCGGCGCCGCGGCCGGTCCGCTCGCCTTCCAGGAGGTCGCTCGGCGACTCAGGGGTGCGCGCTCGCGCCGTATTCAGAGCGCGGCGCGTGACGATGCGGTAGAGCCACGCCCGGAATGTCGCTGGATCGTCCAGGTCGGGGAGGCGGCGCCATGCCGCGACGAGCGCCTCCTGCGACGCGTCCGCGGCGTCCGCCGGATCGTTCAGGACGCGCAAGGCGATCCGGTACACGGTGTCCTGATGCCGCCGAACCAGCACCTCGAACGCCGCGGCGTCGCCGTCCCGGGCGCGCTTGACCAGCGCCGTGTCGTCACAATACGGGGTATTTGCCATTCATCCGCCTGCGTCCGCAGCCACCCAGCCATATTACGCATAGTATTTCTGTATACACGGTCTGTGATAATCCGACGGGGGTGTCGGCCGCCTCGAATGTGTCCCAGCTCACATTCGATTCCGCGTGAGGATGCGGGGGGCACGCGTGTCCTTAGGGGTGCGCGCTACTACCGGTAACACGGAAGCGCGATCGCTCCTCCCGGCACCGACGGGGCGGAGCGCGACACGAACGAACAGGGGGAACGAACGATGGGCAACATCGAGAACGAGTTCGAGAACGCCAAGGGCAAAGCCAAGGAGACCGCCGGCAAGGCCATGGGGGACTCCGAGCTGGAGACCGAGGGCAAGCTCGACCAGGCCAAGGCCGGGATCGAGGACGCCGCGGAGGACGTCAAGGAGAAGGCCGGAGAGACCGCCGAGAAGATCAAGAACGTCTTCAAGCGCTGAGCCGCCATGCACTGCACGGGGGGATGGAACAGTGACCGATTCGAAAGCAGAGCCCAAGGTGCCTGAAGCACGCGAGAAGAACGCCTCCGGGGCCGACGCCCGTGAGCTGGTAACGGCGAAGGGCACGACCTCGATCGCCGACCACGTCGTCGCGAAGATCGCGGGCATGGCCGCGCGGGAGGTGGGCGGCGTGCACAGCATGGGCGGCGGCGCCGCCCGGGCTTTCGGGGCCATGCGCGACCGGATTCCCGGCGCCACGACCTCCGGGACCGCTGCACGTGGAGTGTCCGTGGAGGTGGGCGAGCGCCAGACGGCGGCCGACATCGATCTGGTGATCGAGTACGGGGTGTCCATCCCCGACCTGGCGGCGGCGGTACGCCGCAACGTCATCACCGCCGTGGAGCGGATGACGGGCCTGGAGGTCACCGAGGTCAACATCACCATTGACGACATCTACCTGCCCGACGACGAGGTCGACGACGGTGGATCCGAGCCGCGCGTCCAGTGAGTCCCGCGCCTCCCGCCCGCACTCCAGGGCGGGAGGCGCGGACTCGGCGACCGGAGCGGGCGGCGCGGACCACCGTGCGCGGATCGCGCGGGAGATCGCCAACCGGGTGCGCGGCCTCTCCGAGGTCGTCGACCTGTCGGCGGGTGCCTTCCGCACCACCGCCACGTTTACCCCGGGAGACCGGATCGAGGGTGTGTCGGTGCGCGAGAACGCCGTCGCGATCGGGGTCGTGCTGCGCTGCGGCCGGCCGATCCCGGAGGTCGCGGAGGAGATCCGCGCGCTGGTCGCACCGATGGCACCGGGACGGCGCGTGGACGTGTCCGTCGAGGACGTGGCCGCCGACGTCGCGGACCGGGGTTGATCCGGTGCGCGGGCGGCCGCGCGACCAGCGCGGGGCCTACCGGGCCTGGGTCCGCGAGAACCACCCCGACCGGGGCGGCGATCCGCAGGCTTTCGCCGAGGGCCTGGCGCGATGGCGCCGGTCGCTGGGCGAACCGGGTGCCCGGCCATCAGGGGACGGCCGGGCACCCGGCGGGATCCGGGCGTTCCGGGCGCCGAGAGGGCCCGCCGCGTGGGTGCTGCTCGCGCTGCGCCGCAGGGCGGCCCGGCGCGAGCGGGCGCGGCGGCTGCGATGAAAAGCGAGGAGGGTGGCCATGTGGCCCATCGTGGGACTGGCCTACGGCACGGTACTGGCACTGGCGGCCGCGTTCGGCGGTTTCGGGGCGTTCGCGCTGGTGCTCGTACTCGGCATGGTCGGCTTTTTGGCCGGCCGCGCCTATGAGGGCGAAATCGACCTGTCCGAGCTGTTCCTCCGGCGTCGGTAGCGCCCTCGGGAACACGGGACGCACCAGGGACGCCGAAGGGACAGGGAACGGGCGAGGCCCGAGAAAGGGGGCGGTGGCATGACGGCGATCACGGCGCCCGGGCACCCGCCACGGCAGCGGGGAGGTGCTGCCGCGCACGGGCACGGCAGCACGACGATTCCCGAACGGGTCGTCACCAAGATCGCCGCACGTGCTGCTGCGGAGGTGCCGGGAGTCGGCGAGGTCAGCGGCGGTCTCGGGCGACTAGTCGGAGCCGGAGCGGGGCCCGCCCGGGTCACCGTCCGCCTCAGCGGCCGGGAAGCGGAGCGCACGGCGACCATCCGGCTGGGCATCGCCGTGCGCTATCCGCGCCCCGCCGCGACGACCGCCCGACGTGTACGGGAGCACGTCGCGCACACGGTCGAGCGGCTCACCGGGATACGCGTGGGCCGCGTCGACATCGAGGTCGTTGAGCTGCTCCGCGGAGACGCGGCCGGAGACCGGGCGCAGCCGAGATGAGCGGAGTTGTTCCGCACCGATGCGGATCGGGACCACGAGAGCGGATGCCATGCGGGACGGGGAGGACGCACCGATGACGACAACGGCGGACACCGAGTGGAGCGCGCCGGACCCGGGTACGGCCGAGCGGGCCCGCCGGGTGGCGGTGCGCGCCTTCCGGCCGTACCGGATATGGCCGACGGTGATCGCGGCGGTGCTGCTGCTCGCTGTGGCGGGCACGGCGGCGGCCGAGGTGATCTCCGCGCTGGCCGGTGTGCCGCTGGGCATCCCGTTCATCGGCACGGCGGCCCAGCGGGTCGGCGGCGCCCAGTGGAACGCCCCGGAGGTGCAGTTCGCCTCGGCGGCCCTGGCTCTGATCGGCCTGCTGCTGATCGCGGTGGCGCTGCTGCCCGGCGAGGGCCGGTGGGCGGCGCTGCACACCGGCGACCCCGATCTCATCGTCGGCCTGTCCCGGCCCGCCCTCCGACGGACGCTGACCGCGGCGGCGCTGGGCACCGGCGGGGTGGATTCGGCCAAGGTGGCGGTGCGGCGCCGACGGATCCGCGTGCGCGTACGCACCGAACTGGCCGAGACCGCGGAGCTTCGGGCGGCGGTCACCGCCACAGTGGAGGAGCGCCTGGCGGACATCGCTCCGCTGCGCTCCTACAGGGTGACCACCACCGTGCGGCGGACGAAGCCATAAACACGCGCTGGGATGACGGCGCAGAGGCGTGAAGAGGGCGAGGACAGTGGGCGAGAGGAACAGGGCGCGCCGCTCGGCGCGCGGCAACCGGTGGGGGCTGGCCCTCCTGGGCGTGCTGCTGCTCGGCGGCGGAACGGCGTCACTCGCCGCGGGCCGGGGGCTGCTCGGCGGACGGGTCGCCGAGGTGGAGATCGCCGGTACGCCGGAGCTCATCGAACAAGCAGGGGCCTGGCTGCCGTGGGCGGTCGCCGCCCTGCTGGTCCTGGTGGCGCTGCTGGCACTGCGCTGGCTGCTGGTCCAGCTGCGCACCGACGCGGTCGGGCGGATCGCGCTCGGTGACCACGACGCCCGAGGCCGCACCGAGCTCAGCTCCAAGGCAGCGCGGACGGCCTTCGAACGACAGGTCCTCGACATCCCGGGCGTGCGCCGCGCCCACGCCGCCGTGACGGAGTCGGCCCAGCGGCCGCACCTGCGCCTCGACGCCACGGTGGACGAGGACACCGACGTCGAGAACGTGTGGCGGCGCCTCCGCGCCGAGGCGCTGCACGACATGCGCACCGCCCTGGAGCTCGACCGCCTGCCAACTGTGGTTCGGCTCTCCATGGCCGCCCCGCCTCGCCATCCAAGACACCGACCGGCCTGACCGACACACGAAGCCACCCTGGAAAGCGGCACCTTGGGGATGGGGGACCCCTCGTGCCGCCCTGTGCCCGGCCCCGGTCGACCGGCCGAGGCCGGGCACCTCGTGTCCTGGCACAGAAACACGTGAGCGGTCGAAGCGCCCCGCGCTCCCTGCGGGGGATTGGGCCAGCGGATGCGGCCTACATGATCCATGCGGGCGCCGCCTACCCATCGGGACGCGCTCCGGCGCGGGGCACACCGTTCACGGTGGCGATGCGCCGACGGTGCGGCCCACCCCGCCGCCGACAGCCGCACGCTGCGGTGGATAAAGGTCGTGTGGCACCACCTTGCTTGGTCGCTAGGTGCGTGAACGGCCCGAGAGTGGGCCGGGCGAGCCCTGGTCGACTTTTCGTCTTTCCGTCTCACCGGCGACGACGCCGCGAGGTTCTCCTCGCTCCGACCGGTGCCGTCCGACCCATGGTTCTCGGGGACCGTTCCCGGAGAGGCCGCGCGAGACCGCGAACGAAGACGTCACGCGGCGATACGGGAAATGGCGATCCGGAGTGCCGAGTCGTGCGGCGTTCCGGCGACCGTGGCTTTGCTCGCCGACGATCCCCTGGAACGGCTCCGCGAGGACGCCGAGGACCTGTCCGCCTGCCACACAGTGTTCGCAGCCATTGACGACGGCCCCGCCGCTTCCTGGCCGCGGCCGCGCGAGGCGACGACACCTCTGGCACTCTCCGGCCGACATTCATCCCCGGGCTGTCCCGCCGCTCCGCGACTCGGGCTCGGAGCGACGGCGTCCGGGTGCGCATGAGCGAGAGGAACATCGGACGGGGAGGTCGACTCATAGGGTGCGCGGAAGGCGAGGCGCGCTCGCGCGGTTGCACAATCCTCCGGCACCACCCGGACCGGCGCCCCCGCTTCCATGGACGACTCGGCTTCAGCACCTCACCTCGCACTCAAGAAAGACCTGGCCTGAGTGCCACCGCGGAATCATCACGGGTCGCCTGGCACCCGGCGAGCTCGTCGGCCAGCCCCGGGCCGGCCGACGAGGAAGGCCCATCACTGTTCCAGAACCGGACGCGCACCGGCGTCGTGTCATCGGCCCGGAGCGGAACCGGGTCGGCGCGAGCGACGGACCGGCGCTTCAGGGCGGCCCGCGGTGACGGCACTGGCGGCGCACAGCACGGCCCAGCCTCCCGCCATCGCCACGCCCAACACCCGGGACACTGGGCTCGGCAGGGACCGGCCCAGGAAGAACGCGTCGCCCGCGTCCGACACGGCGCGGGCGGCGATCAGCCACCGCAGCGGAGCACCACGCGGCGCGACGACCATACCCGCTCCCACGGCGACGTCGCGGAAGCCGATGAGCTCGATCAGCAGACGCGTCCGCGGCGGCACCGTGCCGTCTTCTTCGGTCAGGCCGAGTGGACGCGCAATGATCTCCGGCCGGGCCGCGGTGGCCGCACCGAACACCGCCGTGGCCGCACCGAGCAGCCGCGCGAGCCGTGCCATGGTCCGTCTCCTCTCCCCGCGTGGCCGTACACCACCCGACGCTATCCCCGCCGATCGAGCGACACCATCCCCGCCCAACGCTCGCCGAAGCGGCCCCGTCCATGTGCGCTTCCGTGTTCGCGACGGGGTGGAGGATGGGCTGGACGACGGTGCCCCGAAAGCTGCGCCGCACCATGGCCACAGCACATCGAGTATGGAATTCCCCAGGCGGCGGGCCCGGTGCGCAAGAGCCGGACCAGGATCCTGCCCGTCCCCCGACGCACACGTGTCACCCGCGGCACCGCCGACCTGCCAAGCCGCGTCGACGCCGTCCACCTACGTGTAGCCTCCCCGGCTGCGCGGCCGATCCCCGGCGCCGCCCGACCGCTTCTTTCCACACCTCATCCGGCACACGTCACGGTGGCCTCCGCCGCCAGGCGGGCCAGGGCCTTCGCCTCTCGGCTCCCCTCCTCGGCGCTGAACACGTGCACCACCAGGCCTGTCTCGCCGGGTGCCTCCGGGACGTGCAGGGTCTCGCACTCCAGGGCGATCTCCCCGATCGCCGGGTGCCGCAGTCGCTTGCGTCCCGCGCCGCACATCATCACCTCGCCGGTCTCCCATAGGCGGCGGAACTCCTCGCTGCGCTCTGACAGCTCCATGATGAGCGCGGCCAGGCAGCCGTCCTCGGGGTAGCGCCCCGCGGCGACACGCAGCAGGCCCACCGCCTCGGCCGCTCGCTCCTGCCACTCAGGGAGGACGTCGCGCGACGCGGGGTCGAGGAAGAGGAACCTGGCGTTGTTCGGGTCGCGGCGACCGGGGTGCCCCAGGCCGCCCATCAGCTCGGCGCCCAGCACGTTCCAGGCCACCATGTCCAGGCAGTGGTTCGTCACGTAGGCCGGAAGCCCGACCATGGCGTCCAGGGCCCGCTGTAGCAGGGGGCTGACCTGGAGTCGGGGCGCGGGGCCGCCCCCGGCACCGGCCAGGGTCCGCAGGTGTCTCCGCTCGGCCGTGTCCAGGCGGAGCGCCCGTGCCAGCGCGTCGAGCACCTCGGCGGACGGCTGGACCGCACGCCCCTGTTCGAGTCGCACGTAGTAGTCCACGCTGATCCCGGCGAGCTGGGCGAGCTCCTCACGACGCAAGCCGCGCACTCGACGCCGACGGCTCGCCGTGATCCCGACGTCCTCCGGCGCGACGCGCCCGCGCCGCGTACGCAGGAAGGCGCCGAGCGCCCGGCGCGGGTCGCCGAGCCCGTCGATGCGGTCCCCTCTGTCCCTGTCGTCTCGGTGTCCGATGGTGCGGTCCACGCTGTCCATGTGCTCCAGTATGGGTGGCCCTCCCAGTACCAGGATCCGCCTGCCTCCGGTCAAAGGGAGTACTGGCTCCCCTCTCGCTGTCGGGCGAAGGTGGCGTCATGACCGAAAGCGCACAGCAGCCGCAGAAGAACGTCCTCATCGTCACCGCCCACCCCGAGCCCCGCTCGCTCAACGCCGCCCTGGCCGACTTCGCGGCCGAACACCTTCGCGCGGCGGGGCACGAGGTGCGGACGTCCGACCTGTATGCGATGAAGTGGAAGGCGACGCTGGACGCCGACGACTACCCCGACCATCCGGCGGACCAGCGCCTGCACGTGCTGGACGCCGCAGGGCGGGCCACGGCGGAGGGGCGGCTCTCCCCTGACATCACCGCCGAGCAGGAGAAGCTGCTGTGGTCCGACGCGGTGATCCTGCAGTTCCCGATGTGGTGGTTCTCCGTGCCCGGCATCCTCAAGGGCTGGATCGACCGGGTCTTCACCTACGGTTTCGCCCACGGCCCCGGGATGCCCCCGCCCTACAGCAACGGCGGGCTCGCGCCTCGCCGGGCCCTGGCATCGGTGACGTTCGGCGCGCACGAACCGTCGTTCTCCGACAGGGGCGTCCACGGACGGCTGAAGGATGTCCTGTTCCCGCTCCACCACGGCCTGTTCTGGTTCACCGCCCTGGCTCCGCTCGAACCGTTCGCGATGTACGACGTCAACGAGGCCCCGGATGACCGCTTCGAGCCTGCGAAGCTGGAGTACGCCGACCGCCTCGACCACCTCTTCACCGACGAGCCGATCCCCTTCCGCACGCTCGACGGCGGCGACTACGACCACGACATGCGCCTGCTCCCGGACGTCCAAACAGCGGCCACCAGCGGCCCCGACATCCACCTCCGCCCGCGCGGGTAGCGGCCCCGGCCCGCAGCACCGAGAACGCACCGCCGCTACCTCACACCGAGCGAGGAAGCGGCGGTGCTCAGACGACCCCCTGTCGGAGCCTGGTCGGGCTATCGCGCAGGGTCGCGGTTGTAGAGCCTCTTCGCCCAGATGTAGGAGGCCAGTGCGATGGCGACGCACCAGGCGACCGCGATCACCGCATTGTTGCCGATCTCGGTGCCCATCAACAGTCCGCGCAGGGTCTCGATGATGGGGGTGAAGGGCTGGTACTCGGCGAACCACCGCAGCCCGGTCGGCATGGTGTCGGTGGGCACGAAGCCGCTGCTGAGGAAGGGCAGGAATACCAGGGGCATCGGGATGTTGCTCGCGGTCTCGACGCTGTCGGAGACCAGGCCGAGCGCCACCGACAGCCAGGTCAGGGCGAGCGTGACCAGGGCGAGCAGGCCGATGGCCGCGGCCCACTCGCCGGGTCCGGCGCTCGGCCGGAATCCGATGAGCAGCGCCACTCCGGTGACGATGGCGACGCTGAGCAGCGTCTGGATGAGGGTCCCGAGGACGTGGCCGGTCAGCACCGACACCCGGGCGATATCCATGGTGCGGAACCGGGCGATGATGCCTTCGGTCATGTCCATGGCCACCGAGATGGCGGTTCCCTGGGCTGCGGAGGCCACGGCCATCAGCATGATTCCGGGGGCGATGTAGTCGAGGTACTCGGCGCGGCCGCCGGAGGCGTCGCCGAGTCCCGCTCCCATGGTGCCGCCGAAGACGTAGACGAACAGCAGCAGGAAGACGATCGGCATGCCGACGAGCAGCAGCGTCATGGACGGATAGCGCACCAGGTGCCGCAGTTGGCGGCCGAGCATGGTGGCCGAGTCACCGGTGGCGCGCGTGAGGGTGGTCATCGTGAGACCGCCTTCCGTGCGTTGTCGTCCGTGCCGGCATGGCCGGTGAGGGAGAGGAACACGTCGTCGAGGTCGGGGGTGTGCACCGACAACTCCTCGACCTCGAGGGACGCGCCGTCGACCCGGTCGAGGAGCGCCCGCAGCGACGCGACTCCGCTGTCGCCGGGGACATCGAGCGTCAGGCCGTCGTCGTCACGCGTCCCGCCGAGCGTGCGGGCCGCCGACTCCAGGTGGTCGGCCGCGGCGAAGTGCAGGCGGATATGACCGCCGGGGATGCGGCGCTTGAGCTCCGCCGCCGTGCCTTCGGCCACGAGGGTGCCGTGGTCGAGGACGGCGATGCGGTCGGCGAGCTGGTCGGCCTCCTCCAGGTACTGCGTGGTGAGGAAGACGGTGACCCCGCCGGCGACAAGGTCGCGGATGATCTCCCACATGCCGCGGCGGCTGCGCGGGTCCAGGCCGGTGGTGGGCTCGTCGAGGAAGATGAGGCGGGGCTCGCCGACCAGGGTCATCGCGAGGTCGAGCCGACGGCGCATCCCCCCGGAGTAGGTGGCGGCGGGCTTCCCGGCGGCGTCGGCCAGGTCGAACCGCTCCAGCAGCTCGGCGGCGCGCTGCCGGGCGCGGCGGCGGCCCAGGCGGTGCAGGTTCGCCATCAGCAGCAGGTTCTCCTCTCCGGTGAGGAGGCCGTCCACCGCCGAATATTGGCCGGTGACGCCGATCGCGGCGCGGACCGCGTCGGGCTCCTGGGCCAGGTCGTGACCGCAGATCCGCGCCTGGCCGCTGTCAGCGGCAATCAGTGTCGACAGGATCTTCACCATGGTGGTCTTGCCAGCGCCGTTGGGTCCGAGCAGCGAGAAGATCGTCCCAGCGGGGATGTCCAGGTCGATGCCGTCCAGCACGACGTGGTCGCCGAAGGACTTGCGCAGTCCGGTGGCCGTGACGGCCG
The DNA here is from genome assembly GCF_002263495.1 of Nocardiopsis gilva YIM 90087. Taxonomy (NCBI): domain Bacteria; kingdom Bacillati; phylum Actinomycetota; class Actinomycetes; order Streptosporangiales; family Nocardiopsidaceae; genus Nocardiopsis; species Nocardiopsis gilva. The sequence goes on from NZ_CP022753.1 coordinate 5,944,517, forward strand.
CTGGTGGCGTGTGTCGGGTCATGTCTGCCTCGTTTCTCGTTCACCGCGATCGCGCTCCGCATGCTCACGTCACCGGAGAGCCCGCAGAGGCTCGCGGACACCAAGGGGTCAGAGGGGCTCAGGCGCGGCGGACCACGATGTCGCCGTAGACGCTGCGGGCGCGCACCTCGACGGTCTCTTCGGCGGTGCCCGGGCCCTCGGCCGCCTCCAGGGAGCTGCTCAGGGCGCCGTGCTTGGAGGAGGCGTCCAGCCAGGCCGCGGTGCCTTCGCGGACGCCGACCTCGATCTCTCCGTAGGAGGTTTCGATGTCCACGCGGCTGCGGACTACCTCGCCGATCCGGACGCTTCCGTGGGTGGCCCTCGCGTGGACGGAGTCCAGGGCGCGCTGGGCGCTGATGTGCCCGTGGGCGGTGTTCATCCGCAGCTTGCCGCTGACCGTGCCGAGGGTGATGGCACCGCTGGACGTCTTGACCACGGCGCGGCCGTCGATCTCGTGGGCGCGGATCCAGCCGTCCGTCGAGGTGAGTTCGGCGTTTCCGGTCAGCCGGTCCAGCGCGATGTTGCCGCTGGAGGCAGTGATCTCGGCGGACCCGAGGTCGCCTTCGCAGCGGACGTTGGCGTGCCTGGCCTGGGCGTGGAGCAGCGAGCCGCGCGGCAGATCGATGGTCACGTCCGCCATGCCCTTGCGCAGCATCGAGCCCAGCACGGTGTTTCCGGAGTCCTTCACCAGCAGGCGGCCTCCGGCGCACTCGATCTGGATCTGTTCGGCGACCCGCACGTCGACGTCCTTGGCGGCGTCGCGGGGGCGGACCTCGACGGTCGTGTCGGAGCGGTCGCCGGCGTTGATCTGGACGGCGCCGACGAGGAGGTCGATCTCGGCGGTAATGGGTTCGGGTGTGTCGAAAGTTGGCATGGCTGTCTCCAGGTCATGGCGGTGGTGGGCGTCTCCGCTGGTGGGAGACGTAGTGGAAATGGGGCGGGGGCGGCTAGCGGACCCAGCCGGTGTAGCCTCGTCCGACCTGGCGGCCCGCGCCCCGATCGGGCCGTCGAGCGCCGGTGTCGAGCCCGGCGGCAACTGCGCGCACCAGCCAGGCGTTGACCGACAGCCCTTCGCGGCGGGCGGCCTCCTCGACCTGAGGCTTGAGGTGGACGGGCAGGCGCAGGGTGACCCGCGACGTGCCGCCGTCCTCGGCGTCATGCGGCTGCGACTCCGCAACGGGCCCGGCCTCCGCCGCGGCCTCGCCCGACGAGGGCCGCGGCGACGCGAGGCCCCCGTCGGAGGGACCGTCGACCGGTTCGTCCGTCGGCGGTGGCGTCACAATGAAGTCAGTCTGACCCCCTCGCAGCCGAACCTCGACCGAACCAGGAGCGAAATCGCGGGTGATCTCGTCGGCGGCCTCGGAAAGCGCATCCAGTAAGGCCAGTCGCGCAGCCGGCTCCAGCGCCGCCGCCAGCCGCTCAGCGACCGCCCGAGCATCCTCGTTGCCAGCTTCGGCGGCCACCACGAGCTGGCGGCGGAGGTTGTCCACATACGGCATCAGATCCATGACTTCACTATGACGTCATCATGACGTCACGTCAAGCCGAATTTGATGCACATTGACGCCACCCCGCGTCTTCCGATGAATCACTTCAGGCTGCCCGGAGACCCCGATGACGGGTTCGCCCTGTAGTTCTGGCGTACTGTGAGGGTCGTCGCCGGACATCGGCTAACGCTGAAGCCCTCTGGCCTGACCAGGTGCTTTCCTAACCCAGAAGAAGCTGCCACCCCACATGTCACCCACCGTGTAGCCGCAAGGAAACAGGGCGTCGGGGAGGATGTGCTGGTTGACGCCGGTGATCCAGGCTCGGCCCTCGATCAAGGGGATCACGGCGTCGCGTCCGGCGGACCGGACCCGCTCGTGCAGTATGCCCTTGAACGTGATGCCGAGGACGCCCTGGCGAGATTACTCCCGGTGGGTTTCCCCGACCCGCCCGCCGAACCCGTCGCGCCCACGTCCGAGCACCGGCCCCGGCGAGGTCATGGACGAGGTGCCTGGCGCGTTGCCGGTGGCTCCGGTGATGACGTACGTGCTCACCTTTCTCTCCCTGTTCGGGAGCGCCTACCTATGCGCCTGCTGTCGCTCGCCCGCAGGATCCGCGTCGGACGCCGTGTCCAGGGCCGTCGACGGGATTTCCTGCAGGCGGCCCGGCAGCAACGGGCTGGCGGCCAGGATGACCACGGCCACCGCCAAGAGGAACCAGTTGACCTGCTGGAAGCCGCCGATCCCGCCGGATACCCCGCCCGCTCCCGCGGCCGCGAGGATCAGGGCGGCGCAGGCGACGCCGAGTGCGCCGCCGAGCTGGTTGAGGTTGTAGAGCACGGAGCTGCCCTGCGGCACCTTCTCGGCGGGCAGCGTCCGGTACAGGGATCCCATGGTCGGCGCACCCACAGCGCCCAGACCGAATCCGATGACCAATGCCGCCAGGGCCGACCACGCCTCCCCGCTCTCGGCTCCGATGCGGGTGAGAGCGAACGCGCCCGCCGCCGCCAGCACCGCGCCGCCCTGTACCAGGCTGCGCGCCCCCAGCCTGTCGCTGAGCCTCCCGGCGATGGGCATCGCGAAAGCCGATCCCAGCCCCAGCGGGGCCACCAGCAGCCCGGCGCCGCCAGCGCCGTGATCGTGGATGATCTGGTAGTAGAGGGGCAGCGCGAAGAGCCCTGCATAGGTGCCCAGGCCCACGAGCCCCTGCACGGTCACGCTCGCGGCGAAGCTGCGGCTGGTGAAGAGGCGCACGTCGATCAGCGGCTCGGTCGTCCGGACACGCAGCGCGTGGACCACGTACCCGAAAAGCAGGGCGAGTCCGATGGAGAGCGGGGCCAGCACCGCGGGCGCAGCGAACTCCGCGTGCTCGCCTGCCTGGGTGAGCGCGAGGACGGTCGCGGCGAATCCGGGCGCCAGCAGCAGGAAGCCAACGATGTCGAGCGGCGTGCGCGCGTCCTGCTCCCCGGGCGGGTCGGTCGGGATCACGCGCAGCGCGAGCATGAAGGCGACGATGCCGATGGGCAGGTTGATGTAGAACATCGAGCGCCAGCCCATGGAGTCGAGCAGGAGGCCGCCAAGCACTGGGCCGAGCACCGGACCCAGTGACAGCACGACGCCCATCATGCCCATAACCCGTCCCGCACGGCTCGGGCCGGCGGCCCGAGCCAGGATCACCAGCACCAGCGGGTCGAGAATGCCTGCGCCGGCGCCTTGGACCACCCGAAAGAGAACGAGGCTCTCCACGCTCCAGGAGAGCGCCGAGGCGAGCGAGGCCGCCACGAAGAGGACGAGACCAAACAGCCACAGCCGCTTCACGCCGAATCTGCGGACGGCCCAGCTGGTGATGGGGATGGTGACGGTGAGCGCGAGCAGATAGCCGGTCGAGGCCCAACTGATCACGCTGAGCGAGCTGCCGAACGCTTGGGAGAGCGTGTCGGCTGCGACGGTGACCATGGTGCTGTCGAGGATCCCCATGATCCCGCCCAGCAGAGTCACACCGATCAGCCGTAGGAGCGCGGTGTCCAGGCGGTCGTCTCTGACTTGAGTCATGCGGCTCCCATTCCGCTACCAGTTCGTGCAATTTATTGAACCAATCGGTTCAAGTTAACTAACGGAACTAACTCGGGGCAACCGAATTTGGAAATATCTTGAACCGGATGGTTCAGTCTGAGGAGTAGAGCGGTACGATGCCGCTGTGAACGCAGCCAAGACCTCAGAAACGGGGAGCCGCAGCAGCCCCCGCGGGCGCATCGACAAACGGCAGGCGATCCTGGACGCCGCGTTCCGAGTCTTTGCCCGGGACGGGTACGGACAGTCCTGCGTGCGCGAGATCGCAGATGAGGCCAGGGTGGCCAAGCCCACCGTTTACAACCACCTCGGCGACAAGGAGACTCTCTTCCACGAGGCCTTGCAGGCGGCCGTGGGCCGAACAGTCGATCGATCGCTGGCCGCGCTCGACAAGCTGCGCGGATCTGAGGGCGACCTGCGTGCCACGCTGGAAGAGGTAGGGCACCTACTGCTGCAGAACCACTGCTGCGCCGAATCGCAGGCGCTACGCCGACTGCTCAACGCCGAAGCCGCACGCTTCCCCGACCTGTTGAACGAGATCCAGAGTGCGGGAGCCCAGCGCATCCAGAACGCCCTCGCCGACCGCCTGGCCCGGCTCGCACTCGCCAAGCGGCTGAACATCGCCGACCCCGAACAGGCGAGCGAGCAGTTCCTCGCGCTACTCACCGGTCCCATGGAGCTGCGTTCCCGGCTCGGGACCCGACAGGTCCCCGACACCGAGCTGCGTTCCGTGGCCGGAGCCGCCCGCGACACCTTCCTGCTCGCCTACGCGCCCCAGGGCGAGGCCGACTGAACCGGCCGGGAGAACGCAGGGCGAGAAGTGACGAGCAGCGGCCGGTGCGATCCGCATGTTTTCAAGGGAGGACGGTAGTCATGGCCACTGCACTGATTGCTGATCCGGACAAGGGCCTCGGCCTAGAAACCGCCCGAAGGCTGATCGCCGCTGGCCACACCGTCTTCCTGGGTTCCCGAGACCCGGAACAGGACCGGTCGGCAGCGGAGGAGACAGGCGGGCGCGCCGTTCAACTCGATGTGACCAGCGACGCCTCAGTCCGGGATACGGCGAACACGATCGCGGACCAGACCGGACACCTCGACGTCCTGGTCAACAACGCCGGAATCACCGGACCGCTCCAGCCACACACGCGGGACACACATCCCATCGGGATTGGGCTTCGTCGATTCGTTTCCGAACTAAGCCGAGCTTCCGCACATGCGTGCTAGAAGCCCCCAAAGACAGCGCTTATGTGAAGAGAGTAACCATGCAGCTTCTGATGACGTGTGCCCGGTGTAGAAAGCGCATGTATTCTTGGCGGCGTCTACCTTGTGCAGCGCTGCACAAATGCGCTGGCCAGCGAGGACATAGGCAAAGCCCCGACACGGCTTGGGAGGCAGCGCCGGGGCTTTACCATCTGCGGCCGACCCCCCCTGCGGGGTCGGCCTAGCTCTTGGCCACGTCGATCAAGAGCCTGACCAGCACTTCAAGGAATCGCCAGAAGTCTGGCAGCTTCCAAAACTGGTCACTGGGCTTCGGCTCCATAGCCCTCCTTCTGCCATACGGTTCCTAGTGCAACCGGCTGTCGGTGACCGCCAGCGCTAGCGACCCGTCGGTCACCTGCGGCAGGGAGGCGTCAAGCTTCCGCCAAAGCCAACGTATCGCCACTGGGGCTGGCCGAGGACTCAACCTTTTCGCGAAACTGCACGTCAGGGCCAATAATGGCCAATTTCGCAGCGGCTCACGCGTTCCTGACCAGCACCTTTAGGAACCCCTTTCTAACAGGGTTGCAGCCCACCCCCACAGAAGTGTTATAAGTCACATTCTAGAGAGCTGTGCTCATGCCGCCGACTGTGCTGGCACACTCTCGTGCGACCTTGGTGGCGAAGGAGTAGGTGGGAGGAGGAAACCGGATCGCTTGTACATCTACCGTTTAATTAGCTTCGACCATGCGTTCGCACCTGCCGTGCCACCGTTGTGGTCACGGCAGGTCACGGCCACGACGTCGCGGCCCTGGCCGAGGCCACGAGTGAAGGCATGCCGTTCGAAGAGGTCATCCTCACTACCGGTGGTGGTCCACTCCTTGAGAATCCTAATGTCGTCCGGGGCGAGTGACAGCATCCGAGCGAAGCCACGAATCGTGTGCGGTGAGCCGGGCCATCCCGGGGCACACCGCAGTCAGGTCGGCGCCCCTCCGGCGCTCCTCGGCGGTGAGCCTTGCGAGCTCGACCAAGAGCGGTCTGGTGGTGTCATACCGCCTCAGCAACCCCTTTGACCGGCAGCGTTGCTACGACGACATGACGCCAGCCTGCAACGTGGTTGATGCCGTTATCGGCTAGGACAGAGGGAAGACAGGTGTTGAGGCGCGTGTTTTAGCGTCCCCATTTATTCTTCGCGATCGAAGTGAAGGAGAGGCACGTCATAGAGCGCAGGGTTCGGTATCCGCCGCATTTGTGGCGAGGTGATCTCGACGAGAACCATCTCGGTGAGGAACTGGACCTCGGCGGCCAGGAGGTGGCTGGTGTGTCCGGTAGCGCTGTGTTCCTTGAGGCCGACGGAGACGTGGACGTGGGGCGAGATCGTGTCATTGGCCTCGTCGTGGGCGATGGTGCCGCCGCCCACGGCCTCGACGTTGGTCAGGTGGACCTTTGACCAGACGGGCGCTAGTGGATCGGTGAGCTGCTCACAGGTACCGACGATGTCGACGTGCGCGAAGCCCGCGATGAACATCGGGATGTAGCCCTGGCGGACGTTGTTGGTACGGCAGAACGCGTTCAGAGTCTCGAAGAAGTTCTCGCCGTGGTCGAAGACGACACCGAAGGTGCGGCCCGGGGTCAGTTCATGGCTGCGCACGTCGTTCCTCGTTCCTTTCCGTCGCGGAGCAGAGGGGAGATGGTGGTGGCCAGGTCAGCCCTGGCCGTAGGCTCCTGCCCTCCTGAACACCTCGGCGATCGATCCACCGTCATGACCAGTGGCCAGGAGTGACCAGAGCAGGATGCGCGACTTTAGTGGGTCCAGGAACCCGGCGCGGATCAGCCCCTGTTCCAGCAGGTCGCTTTCGGAGCCGGGGAACCCGTAGGTGGAGGACAGGCCGGGGCCCGAGCCGGCACGCGAGGCAAGGACGACCGGGATGTGTTCGGCTAGCTCGCTGAGAACCGGAACGAGGCCCTGCGGGACGTGGCCGACGCCGAATGCCGCGACGACCAGGCCGTCCGCCCACGCGGCGAGATCGTGAACGAGGGCGCCGTCGTCGCCGAACACAACGGTCACCAGGGCCACGCGGGGATCGGTGTGCAGTGCAGTGAGGTCGAGGGTGGCGCGGGCGGCGGGCAGACGGCTGAGGAAGTGCGGGTTGCCTTCGACGAGGTGGCCCAAGGGGCCGGTATTGGGGGACTGAAAGGTGTGGCCGCTGGTGGCGTGGGTCTTGCGGACGTGGCGCGCGGCGTGGATTTCGTCGGCGAGCACGACGAGCACCCCGTGGTCCCGCGAACCCGGGTGGGCGGCGGTCTGCACGGCCGCGAGCAGGTTCGCTGGGCCATCGGCTCCGGCCAGGGTGGGGTTGCGCATGGCTCCTGTGACGACGACCGGCTGCGGCGCAGTGTGGAACAGGTCGAGCAGGTAGCTGGTCTCCTCGATGGTGTCGGTGCCCTGGGTGACCACGATGCCATCGACGTCACCTGAGGCCAGTCGCTTGTCGATGTCGACTGCAAGAGCGGTCAGATCTGCGAAGCCCAGCGATGCACCGGGCAGGCGCCGAAAGTCGTTGACCTCGATGTCGATACCGGTGTCAGCGAGCCCGGGAACAGCGTCGAGGAGCTGGGCGGCAGACAACGAGGGGACGACGCCGCCCACGCCAGCCATCGCGATGGTGCCGCCCATGCCGTACACCGCTACCCGGCGACGAGGAACCTGGTTCTGCATTTCCGCTTCCTTCCGCGCCGATTCCTGTGCGGGCAGCCTAACGCTTTACCAAGGCCGCTTTTCCGAGGAATCTGCAGGCGCGGTCGATCCCGGTGGTGCTGAGAAGTCGGCTTGATGGGACGAGCAATCCCGCGATTCCATAGGTGCTGAGCTCGGCGCATCGGCGCACCAACCAAGACCATTCCACGTTCAGATAGTCCGCGAACGCACGCAGCCGCTCGTGGGGCGTGGGAGCGTCGATGACTGAGTGTGCGCTGGCGTAGGCGGTGATGTCGGTGTACTCGCGCACCGTCGCCATGCTGTCGGTTGTGTCCACATGCCAGATGCCGTCCGTGCCCAGCCAACTGGCGATGATCGCCCAACGGTAGGGATCGAGCACGAACCCCTCAACCGTGCTGTACTCGGGATCGCTGCATACCTGAATCCGGATCCCGAAGGACTCCATCAATGCTGCCGCAAGGACGATCAGGAACCGTTCGGCCTGGGGTGAAGATCCGACGAGTAACTCGGGGATGCAAAATGAGCGCGTCGCTCCGGTCGGGAACCTCTCGGACAGGGCCTTGAGGTAGCTGTACTTGTGGGCGAACAACAGCCACGTGCTGGCCTCCTCGCCGGTGCGCTCACGCGTCCAGAAGTCAGGGGTGGAGGTGAGGCGGGAGGATTGGCGGAGGATGTATCGGGCGCAGAAGTCCGAGCCCATCCACAACTGGGAGACCGCAGTCAGCTCCGCGGCCATGTCCCGTCCGGCCGAGGAACGAGGAAACTTCTCGAAGTTGTCGAGTTCGGACTTGCGCTCGGAGATCAACGCATCATCGAACAGAAGCGCTCTGTCCAAGGAGCTCGCCGCCCACAGCAGACCTGTGGTGAGGTCATCGAGGACATACGCCCCGGGAATGCTGATGTCGGCCGTGCCGGGTGCTTGTCGGAGTCGGCGGCGTTTCCTGCGGGCATCGATCGCGACCATCGCGGGGCCGTCCGCATCGTCGTGGATTCCAACCAGGAGTTGGGCTTGGACGGGCGTCACGGCAGCGGGCGGTTCCTCAATGCGGATCTTGTCCTCCCGCCGAGTCGCTCGACTGATCTGCACTTCGATCCGTGCACCAGCGAAGAAGCGGCCCGAGGCAGTTTTCAGATAGCCCTCCCCGCCGGGTTCGGCCGCACCGTGCAGTGACACGTTCGGCCCGGTCACTGCCGTGGGCCCCGAGACAGCTTCGGGAGCCAGGCTCACAGCTTGGCGCTGGTGGGCGTCCAAAAGTGGCCAGGCGCGGCTGAGAACGCCGCCGGTGTCGAGGATTTCGTCGAGTTTGTAGGCGAGGCTGCTCGGGCAAGCGCGCTCAGCGGTTTCGATCTTGCCGATCATGCTGCCGCTGATCCATACCCGTTGGCCGAGTTCCTTTTGGGACATGCCGCGTTGCAGTCGCCAGTGACGCAGCTCGGCACCGAACCAAGCACCGATGGAATGACCTGGTCGTAGCGCTTTGAGTGGCTGAGGCACCGGGGCACCTCCGATGAGAGTTGATGCGGACAGTTCCTGCTGTCCGCATCAGCATCTCGACTCGTGCCCCTGAGCGCCACCAAATTGGGAACTGCGGTCAGCCGCACGTTCGGGCAGGACGTGAGAAGCATTCATAGATGTGCGGTTGCCCGGGTTCTAGCAGCGCGGCAAGCCTGTGGCGTATCGGCCATCGATCCCAACGAGGAGCACCCCAATGAGCGAAAACGCGACCATCGACCCCGGCCGCGCCGAAGAGTTGCGGGACCAGGCCGTCACCCAGCTCGTCACCGACGGCACGATTGTCTCTCAACGGGTCGAGGCCGCCATGCGCGCGGTTCCCCGTGAACGATTCGCGCCCGAAGCCGCCTTGGAGGACGTCTACAGCCCCTATGGCGCGGTGATCACCAAGCGGGATGAGCACAGGGTCGCGGTCAGCTCGGTGTCGGCCGCCCAGATCCAGGCGATGATGCTGGAGCAGGCTGACCTGCGTCCGGGGCACCGGGTGCTGGAGATCGGATCAGGCGGGTACAACGCGGCGCTGCTCGCCGAGATCGTCGGCCCGGGCGGTGCGGTCACCACAATCGACATCGACCCCGAGGTCACAGAGCGCGCGACTCGGCTCCTCAAGGAGAACGGCTATGAGCGGGTGCGCGTGGTGCGCGCCGATGCCGCCCAGGGGGTTCCCGAGCACGCCCCTTACGACCGAATCCTGGTGACTGCAGGGGCCTGGGACATTCCACCGGCCTGGATGGACCAGCTCGCCGCTGGTGGGCGGCTCGTGGTGCCCCTGCGAATGCGCAACCTCACCCGATCAATCAGCTTCCTCAAGTCCGGCGATCACCTGACCAGCACCTCGGCCCGCATCTGCGGGTTCGTGCCCATGCAGGGCGCCGAGGAGCACCGCGAGACGCTGGTGCTGGTCAACGGAACTGAGGAGATCGCTCTGCGTTTCGATGACGAGGTGCCCGCTGACCCCCACCAGCTGGACAACGCGATACTCCACCCCCGTGTCGAGACCTGGACCGGGGTCACCGTTGGCCTGCAAGAGGTCATCGACACGCTCCAGCTGTACCTGGCCACACACTTGCCCGGATTCTGCATCATGGCCGTCGACCCCAACCTGGACACCGGGCTGGTCTCACCGAACAACCCCCGCTTCTCCCTGGCCGCCGTCGACGACGACACCTTCGCCTACCTCGTCACCCGCCGCACCCCTGAGGAACAGTCGGTCGAATATGGCATCCACGCCTACGGCCCTCACGGGGCGGCGTTCGCCGACGCGGTGTCGGAACACGTGCGCACCTGGGCACGCGAACAGCGCGGCGGCCCCGGACCGCGTATCGACGTCTATCCCGTCTCCGCTGATGTAGCGGCGGACCTGGTCATCACCAAGATGCACACCCGCGTCACATTCACCTGGCCCCCGGCCACCGCTGCGGGCTAGGCCATCTCACACCACCACAGGTAAGGAGAGTGATTCCCATGGCTACCTCCACCCCTATTGACGACGAGTTCGCTCTCAACGTCGAGGTCGTAGTGTCCACACACCCCAACGGCAAGCTCATGTGCAACACCGGTGACGGGTGCGGCAATACCTGCCAGCAGGGGGCTTCGGCCTGCAACTCCTTCGTGGGCGACCCCGCCTGAGGCGCCCGTGCCCCAGGGGTGGGTCGGAACCCCGCTTCGGACCCACCCCCGCACATCCCGCCCCACGAATGGAGTTGAGGACGAAACGAGGGCAACCATGTCGAAGCGATCCCCGTACGGCTACCGCTGGAGCGGCGCAGCACAGCTACGCGCCAGCACCACCCCACACGACCTCACCGTCCCCCACGACCCCTTCGACGACGCCTCCATCACACCGGGGCGTGAGTGGCTGGCCAGCGTCTGGGAGCGCGAGGAGGTCCGCGATGCCCTGGCCACGGTCAACCCCGCCTTGTGCGACCACATCACCACCACCCTGTCGAGGCAGGACGCCACCCCGCGCCGCGTGCGCAAGACGGTGCTCTCGCTGGTCGCCTACCTGCTCCGCTGGCAGCGCCCGACCCCGCTGGCGACATTCGCGGGAGTCGCCTCCCTCTCCATCGGGGACCATCCCGATGCTGTGCGGGGCACCGACCATCGCATCGTCGCGCGCCCCGACTCCGACTGGCTGTCCGATGTCATCGACCGCCTGCACGGATGCCGAGCCCTGCTGGAGCGGCTGAGAGTGGTGACGGACAACACCGGCCACGTCCGCGGGGAACGGTTCGTGACGTCCGGGCACTCAGCCGACGGCCAGACACACCTGGCCGCACCCGAAGAGGTTTCCATCAGTCACAGCCCGCCGGTGGCCGCTGCTCTGGACGCCGCGCGCACCCCCGTGCCCTACGCCCAGTTGCGCGACCTGCTCGCCCAGCGCTTCCCGAAGGCGGACCCCGCGCGCATCATGGCGATGCTCGATGACCTCATCGCCCACCGCGTGCTGCTCACCAGCCTGTGGGCACCGATGACCCGCATAGACGCACTGGGGCATGTGTGTGAGGAACTCGCGGCAGCCAATGCCCAGGACATCGACGAGATCGCCGACGTGGTGGAGCGGCTGGAAGCGATCCACCGGCAGCTCATCCGCCCGACCCCGACCACCCTGCGGGAGCGTACGGCCCCTGTCATCGACCAGATGCACACGCTCACGGGCATCGCCCCCACGCCGCTCACCGTAGACACGATCGTGGACTGCCAAGTGCGCCTGCCCCACCACGTGGTGCGCGCCGCGGAGGAGGCCGCCGATGTGCTCACCCGCCTGAGCTCCCACCCCTTCGGCGCACCGCCCTGGCGCGACTACCACGCCCGTTTCCGCGAACGGTACGGCCCCGGTGCGCTCGTTCCCGTACTCGACCTGGTCAGTGACAGCGGCCTGGGCCTGCCTGCCGGATACCTGGGCTCCGGGCGCGGACGCACGCCGCGGCCCCTGACCGACCGCGACACCGCCCTGCTCGCCCTTGTCCAGAGAGCTATGGCCAAGGGCAGCGATGAGATCGTCCTCACCGAGCCCCTCATCGACGAACTCGCCCCCGAGGACGACGTCCTGACCGTGCCTCGCGTCGAGCTATGCGGAGAGATCCATGCCGCCACACTCCATGCGCTCGCAGAGGGGGACTTCAGCCTCGTCGTGACCGCAGCACCGCGCCCGACCAGCAGCATGGCCGGGCGATTCGCTCACCTGCTGCCCGACGACGACCAGCAACGACTCGCCGCCTCCTATCACAGCCCGCAGCCCGACACGCTGGTCGCGCAGCTGTCGTTTCCGCCACGCAAGCGCCGAAACGCCAACATCGCCCGCACCACACGCCTACTGCCCTGGGCCATCCCACTGGCCGAACACCACTCGACCGGTCCCGACGTGATCCCGCTTTCCGACCTCGCCGTCACCGCCGATGCCCGCCACTTCCACTTGCTGCGGATCTCCACCGGCCAGCGCGTTGAAGCCCACGTCACCCACGCCCTGGAACCCGCAACCCACACCCCGCCCCTGGCCCGCTTCCTCGCCGAGATCACGCACAGCCGTTGCGCCGCCTATGGCCCCTTCGACTTCGGCGCCGCCGCGCACCTGCCCTACCTACCCCGGGTGCGCTACAACACCACGATCCTTTCCGCCGCTCGGTGGCTGCTCGACGCCGACAACCTTCCTCGCGCCACCGCGCCCACTCCCGAGTGGGAGGAGAGCTTCACCCGATGGCGTCGACACTGGCGTGTCCCCGACCAAGTCGCGCTGGTGGAGCACGATCGGCGGCTTCCGCTGAACCTGTCACACCCCGTTCACCGCCGACTGCTGCGCCAGCGGCTGGGCACCCACGACTGGGTGGAGCTGCGGGAGGCCGCAGCTCCAGAGCAGATGGGCTGGCTCGGTCATCCGCACGAGGCGCTGTTCACCCTGACACGCCCCGAGCCCATCACCCCGCCGCCCCTAATCCCGCTCCCCGTACGTCCGGTCAGCACCCAGGAGGCCCATCTGCCCGGGGGAGACGTCGTGCATGCCCAGCTTTATGCCCACCCCCAGCGTTTCGACGAGATCATCACCGCCTATCTGCCCGAGCTGGGGTGCCTCCTCCACGCGCGCGACGCGTGGTGGTTCCATCGGCACTGCGACATGACGCGCCGGGATACGGATCAGTACCTGGCCTTCTACCTTCGCGTTCCTCCCGCCCTCTCCTACGGACAAGCCGTCGAGACCGTGCACACCTGGGCTCAAGACCTGCGCCGCCATCGCCTGCTGTCTCGCCTGGCTCTGGCCACCTACCAGCCGCAGACCGGGCGCTATGGGTACGGCCCGGCGCTACAGGCAGCCGAGGAGGTGTTCGCCGCCGACTCAGCCGCCGCCGTTGCACAGATCCGCGCGGCCCGCCGCTCGCACACCGCTCCCCAGCCCCTGGCGGCGGCCAGCATGGTCGACCTCGTCACGTCCTTCACCGACCACGGACTTCAATGGCTGTCCGACGACATGCCCCACACTGCCGGCCCCGTGGACCAATCCCTCCGCCGCCAGGCCCTGCACTTGGCCGCCCCCGATGGCGACCGCACCGCCCTATACGCCCTGAATAGCGGCGATGAGGTGGCCGCCGCATGGCAGACCCGCGCCGCCGCCCTGGCCGACTACCACAAGCACTTGGCTTCCGAGCGAGACCCGCACACGGTCCTGCGGTCCCTGCTCCACCTCCACCACGTGCGCGCGCTCGGCGTCAGCCCCAACCAGGAGACCCTCACCATCCGGACCGCACGCGTTGTCGCTCGCTCCCACACCGCGCGGACGGCACGATGAACGCCTCCTCCATACCAGCGACTGACCCGGCCGCCGTGCTCGACCGCCTCGTCCAACGCTTGTCCGCCCCGCATCCCCCGAACGCACCGGGCGAGGGGCAGTCCCTAGCCCAAGGCGCAGCGGGAACCGCCCTGCTGCACATCGAACGCGCTCACACCCGGCAGGGCACCTGGGACCAGGCTCACCGCTGGATCACCGCAGCGACCACCGGGCAGGTCAGCGCCGCCGACACCACCGGCCTGTTCCTGGGTGCACCCGCCATCGCCTTCATGCTGCACGCCGCAGCCGCCGGTACCTCCCGCTATGCCGACGCCCTGTCCACCGTGGACCACCACGTGTCGGCCCTCGCCCACCGGCGCGTCCACAACGCCATGAGCCGTATCCACAGCGGCGCCTTGGCCACCTTCGGCGAGTACGACGTGTTCTACGGGCTCACCGGAATCGGCGCCTACCTCCTGCACCGCGACCCCAGCAGTAGTGCCCTGCAACGCGTCCTGGACTACCTGGTTGCGCTCACCCGCCCCGTGATGGCTAACGGTCAGACCCGGCCCGGCTGGTGGGTCGCCCACGACCCCCATCGCCGCACTTCACCTCACTTCCCCGGCGGGCACGGCAATCTCGGCGTCGCCCACGGCATCACCGGCCCGTTGCTGCTGCTCAGCCAGGCCCTGCGGCGTGGAGTCACCGTGGACGGCCACCAGGAGGCCATCACCACCATCAGCGCCCACCTCGACCACTGGCAACAGAACACAGACCCCGGCCCCTGGTGGCCCGAGCACCTCACCGCCCACGATCTGGCCACCGGAACCACCCACCAACCCGGCCCAACGCGCCCCTCCTGGTGCTACGGCACCCCCGGGATCGCCCGCGCCGGACAACTCGCCGCGCTGGCCATCGGCGATACCCACCGGCAACGCTTCTTCGAATGCGCCCTCGACCGATGCCTGTCCGACCCCGTTCAGGTGGAGCGCCTCACCGACGCCAGCCTGTGTCACGGCTGGGCCGGCCTCTACCAGACCGTGTGGCGCATGGCTCGCGACGCCACCTTTCCGACCCTGGCCGACCACCTTCCCCGCCTGGCTGCCCAGCTGCTCCGCCACGCCGATCCCACGAACGTCACGGCTCCGGGACTCTTGGAAGGCCAGGCGGGCGCTGCCCTCCCCCTAATCACTTCCGTCGAAGATCGCGAACCGGTCTCTGGATGGGACGCATGCCTGCTGATCGACTGATCCACCCGCTTCAAGCCCCAACAGCAGAGGTCATGGAGCGCGCCGTCCTGCAGGTCCTTGGTGGAAACCCGCTGCCCGACGTGGCCGCGCACCTGAGGATGGATCCCACGGAGCTAGACACAGCAGTGGGGGTGTTCCGCTGCGGCGGACGCGACGCCCTCTGCCAGCGCGCCAGCGCCCGCTGGTGGCAGGTCTACGTCGAATTCACCGAATGGGAGACGGCTGAGTCCTACGCAGTGGACCATCTTGCTCCGCTCCTGCGACGTTGGGAAGCCGAGCAGGACATCACCGGCTGGTGGTTCATCCGCAAATACCCCTGCTGGAGACTGCGCCTGCGCCCGCGCGGCCCGCAGTCCCCAGCACGGATCCGCGCGGCCCTGGACGACCTGGTGAACGCCGGGCGGATCCGACGGTGGTGGACCGGCATCTACGAACCGGAAACCGCCGCGTTCGGAGGACATGTCGGCATCGCGATCGCTCACAACCTCTTCCACGCCGACAGCAGGGCGGTCCTGGACCTCTCCACGCGCGATCACACCACGATTGGCCGCCGTGAACTGTCCATCCTGCTCTGCACAGCGCTGATGCGCGGCGCTGGCCTCGAATGGTACGAACAGGGCGACGTGTGGGACCGCGTCCGCCACGAACGCCCCACCCCGCCGGACGTCACCCCTGAACGGCTTCGCCCTATGGTCAATGCCCTACAGACACTGCTGCTGGCCGATACCGCCCCCGATGGGCTCATGTTCGGTCCGGACGGCCCTCTGAAATTCGCTGCAACCTGGGCCACCGCCTCCGACCAGGCGGGTCGGGATCTGAGGGCGGCGGTCCGTAACGGCACACTCGAACGGGGTTTGCGTCGCATCTTGTCCTACCTAGTGATCTTCCACTGGAATCGCCTCGGCCTCTCAGGGCGGGACCAGAGCGCGCTGTCCTGGGCTGCACGCACCGCAATTCTGGACGCGCCTACCCCAAACCATGATGGTCCAGGAGGCAACCTCCCACAGGCACCGCCGGAAGCTGTCGGGTGATCCTGACCAGGCGTACCGTGCTCCCACGTAACAACGACGCGGAGCGCATCCGTCCATCCGCGGCCGTTCCCCACCGAGTCGGCAGGCCCGGTGCACCACCAAGGGTGCACGCCGGACATGCGACTGGCAATCTGAATACGCCTGGCTATGAGACGCGCACCCGGGAAATCAGTAGGCGCTGAGCACCAATAGCCCTCTTCGGGGGACGTGACCGAGGCTTCAAGGGGACCCCAGACAAGCGGTCAATCCGGTAGCCGTCGGCTGACGATCAGCGCAACGATACCCCGGCGGCGCCCAGGAACATGGCGCAGCCTGCTGCCCGGGCCGCCAGCATGCGGTTCGGGCAGCCCTGCTTCGCGGAAACCGCGCCTGACATTATCGGGCGCATCCCTCTTTGGAGACTAATGCGAAGTATCGCACTCCCCTCACCTGCACACCTCCGTGATCGCCTGGACTTTGTATCAGTCCGGCGCGTGTTCACCAAGCTGGACACACCTGTCGTGTACATGCCGGGCACGCCTTAAATTGGGTGACTAGCAGGAACACCACGACCTTCGGGTCGCCTCCCTTTGACGAACAAGGACACCCCCGACTGATGGCAGTGACCCAGCAGGAGATCGAGAGCCGGTTGTGGGACGCCGCCGACGAGCTGCGCGTAGCGATGCCCGAAGCGCAATACTCCTCGGTCGTCTTCCCGCTGATGTTCTGGAAGTACCTGTCGGACACCTGGGAGCATCACCACCAGGAGTTCCTGGCCGAAAACGAGGGCTTGGACGACCTCCTCTCGGCCGAGGAAGCCCGCGAGATCGAGTACCGCGACTACCAGTCGTTCGAGATCCCGGTCATCCACCCCGGCACCGTCCGGGAGCGTCGCGCCTCTTGGTCGTCCATCCTCGCCACCATTACCCAGCCTGGCCTCGGCCATCGGGTCCGCGCCTCCCTGCAGGCGATCGAGACGGCCAACCCTGACAAGTTCTCCCGCCTGTTCGGGTCCATGACCTGGACCTCCGAAGAGGTGCTGTCGGGGGAGGTGCTGGCGGCGGTCATGCAGGCGATGGACCGCACCCCGAAGATGCACGAGGGCAACATGTCCTACGACGTGCTCGGTGGGGCGTACGAGTACCTGCTGAAGCGGTTCTCCGACGGGTCCGGCACCCGCGCCGGCCAGTTCTTCACCCCGCGCGAGGTCGTCGAGCTGATCGTCGAGGTCCTTGACCCCAAGGGCTTCGAGTCGGTCTACGACCCGACCTGTGGGTCGGGCGGTATGCTCATCGCCTCCGCGAACCTTCTGAAGGCCCGCGGTGGGCGTGGTTACACGCTCAGATTGCACGGGCAGGAGGCCGTACCGGACACTGCGGGTGTGGCACGCATGAATCTCTTCATGCACAATCTCACCCAGTTCCAGATCGAGATCGGCGACACCCTGAAGGACCCGCGTTTCAATAAGCCGGACGGGTCCCTCGCGAAGTTCGATGTGATCGTCGCTAACCCGCCCTACAGTCTGAAGTGGAATCCCTGGACCAATGACCCGCGCGCCCTCGGCGGGGTCGCACCGCAGTCGTCGGCGGACTGGGCGTTCGTCCAGCACATGATCGCCAGCATGGGCCCGAAGAAGGGCCGTGCCGGCGTGGTCCTTCCCCACGGCGTCCTCTTCCGCGGCGGCCAGGAAGCAGCCATCCGCCAGCGCGTCCTGGATGACGACCTCCTCGAGGCCGTGATCGGCCTACCAGCGAACCTCTTCTATTCGACCTCCATCCCGACCTGCATTCTCGTGTTCCGTGCCCCCGGCACCAAAGCCGAGGAGCGCCGGAAGGGGGTACTGTTCATCGACGCCTCCAAGCGGTTCACCAAGAGCAAGAACCGGAACGTCCTGACCGAGGCGGACATCGCCGATGTGGTGACTGCCTACCACTCGAAGTTCGATTCCGAGGGCAACCCGGTCGACCCCGACGGCGACGGCGGAATCGCGGCGCGATTCGTCCCCGCCGCGGAGATCGTGGCGAACGGGTACGACCTCAACATCGGGCGGTACATCAAGCAGGCCGCCGTCGAGCAGGAAGATCTCGGCACCCTGATTGACGCCTACAACATCGCCCGAGCCGAGCGCCAGAAGAGCGAGCAGCGCATGCTCGCGGTCCTCGCCGATGCCGGAATCGAGGGCTTCGATGAGTGACTGGAAGCGGACCACCCTTGGGGAGGTGATGACCCAGGTTTCCCGCGCAGTCCGGGTCGAGGACCTGACCGAGGCTCGATATGCCGGGGTGCGCTGGCATGCCGGAGGAGTATACGAGCGTGAGACGGTTCCCGCTGAGAAGATCAAGGGCAAGACGCTCTACCGGATCAAGCATGATGACATCGTGTACAACCGGATGTGGGCGACCAAAGCCTCTTTCGGGGTTGTCAAGAACGACGCTGACGGCTGCTTTGTCACCAACGACTTCCCAGTGTTCAAGGTCAATCCCGAGGCGATCCTCCCGGAATATGTCGAGGCTATCTTCCACACCGCGTCGTTCCAGTCTGAGGCGTCAAGTCGAGCGGTCGGCACCACAGAGCGCCGACGCCTCCATGTACGGGACTTCGTGAACATCTCCGTCATGCTGCCGTCCCTACCGACACAGGAGCGGATCGTCGAGATCATCGGCGCGGTCGACGACCAGATAGCCGCACTTGAGGCTGAGGCCGAGGCCGTCGTCAGAGTCCGTACCGGCCTGGTCCGAAGGTCTGCCGATACCGGGCAGGTGCCCATCGGAAGCCTGGGGGTTGTGTCGCAGGGGAAGGGGCTCCCGAAGGAGTTCCAGGGCAAGCGAACGGGCGAGGTTTCTTGGTACAAGATTGCGGACATGGCCGGCCCGGGGAACGAGTTCGGCTACACCCTTGCCGATACGCGGCTTACCCCCTCGGAGGTGGCTGAGATTGGCGGTGTTGTGGTCGAGGCTGGCGCGGTGACATTCCCGAGGGTGGGGGCGGCAGTTCTCACTGAGAAGAAGCGGATTGTGGAGGTCCCCGGAGCGCTGGATGAGAACCACCTTGTCATCACGCCCGGGGAAGGGACGAACTCGGAGTACCTGCTGGCGGTCATGGAGAACTTCGCACTCTCGAGCCTGGTTCGACCGGGCGCCGTCCCTTCGCTGAACATGGGACTGATCCGTTCGACGGAGGTGCCTTGGAGCTGGACGGAAAACCAGTCCCTCGGGACTGCGCTAGGCGGGCTCCGAGCCGAATCTCGTGCGCTGGCGGCTGAGGCTGCCAGGCTTCGTACCGCCCGGGCAGCCCTGCTGTCGGGTCTACTGGATCGGAGCATCGACATCGAGTCCGCCGAGCCGGAGGTCTGATCCGTGGCGAAGGGCATCAGGGAGCGTGAGTTCCAGAACCTGATGATCCAGTGGTCCCTCCCAATGGGCTGGGAGTTCACCGCAGGCAGGTCGCTGGCGCGTGAAACGACGCAGACGGTGGTCGCCGGACAGCTGCGGGATGCCATCGTCCGGCTCAATCCTGGGGTGATCGACGGGTTCGACGTGGACGCAGTGGTCGAGGAGGTCGTCGCCACGGTCAACGTCGTCGAGGGCGGTCTGGTGCGGGCCAACGAGCAGGTGCTGCACCTGCTGCGCGGGCGCAAGGAGTTCCGGGACGCCGACGGTGTGTGGCATACCCTGAAGGTCATCGACTTCGAACACCCGACCGCCAACACCCTGGTCGTCTCGGACGAGGTGACCATCACCGTTCCCGGCAAGACCTCCCGCCGCTTCGACCTCGTGTACTGGGTCAACGGCCTGCCCCTAGTCGTGGTGGAGGTGAAATCCCCGACCGCGAAGTCCGCGTGGGCCGATGCCGCCCGCGAGATCAACGACGTTTACGCCACCGAGTACCCGTGGTTCTTCACCCCTAACGTCTTCGCCGTCGCCTCTGACGGGCTGAATCTGCGGTTCGGTGCTGCCGGAGCGCCCACGACCCTGTGGCATCCGTTCCGGTCCACTGCGGATGACGAGAACCTGTCCGGGCAGGCCGACGTGCAGCGCTCCGTCGAGCTGCTGATGAGCCCGGCCACGATCCTGGACATGCTCGCCAACTTCGTCCTCTTCGACACCTCCGGGGGTGGGGCGGACAACAAGTATCTTTCGCGCTATCCGCAGATGGAGGCCGCGCACCTGATCCACAAGCGGGTCCTGGAGGGCGGGGCGAAGGGCCTGATCTGGCACCACCAGGGGTCTGGGAAGACGCTGCTGATGGTGTTCACCGCCTCGCTGCTGCTGACCGACCCCCGTACCGAGTCGCCCACGATCATCCTGCTCTCGGACCGGCTCCAGCTCGTCCGGCAGACCTCGGGGGTGTTCACCTCCGCGATGGGGGACGCCTACTTCCACCAGCCCGCCACTGGTCGGGAGTTGCGTTCCCTGCTGGCCGACGACGTGCGCGGCGTCATCTCCACGACCGTCCACAAATTCGCCGACGCCGGCAAGAACCTGTCGACCCGGGGCAACATCATCGTGCTGGTCGACGAGGCACACCGCACGCAGTCCACCAGGTCGAAGTCCCTGGCCGGGCAGATGCGCGCAGCGTTGCCGAACGCGAAGTTCTTCGGCATGACCGGCACCCCCATCAGGAACCTCGCCACCGACACCTTCGCCCTCTTCGGCGAGCAGACCGACCCGGACAGGGTGCTGCACCGGTACTCGGTGTCCCGGTCCCTGCTGGATGGGGCGACCGTTCCGGTCATGCTGGACCCTCACCCGGTCTCCTTCGAGATGAACGACCAGGCGTTGCAGGCTGAGTTCGATCAGTTTGCCGATGACTTCGACCTCGACGATCCCGATCGTGAGGCCCTGTCCCGCAAGTTCGGGCGCCTCACCTCGGTGTTCGCTAGCCCCGACCGTATCCACGCGGTCTGTCAGCACATCGTGGACCACTACCTGTCTGGCGCTTACCGCAACGGCCTCAAGGCCCAGGTCGTCGCCTACAACCGTGAGCTGGCCGTGGCCTACACGGACAAGATCAACGAGCTGTTGGCCGGCTTTGAGGCGTCACAGGTGCTCGATGAAGTCGGGAAGCATGATCGGATCACCGCCGAGGTGAACATCTCCGTCTCGGATTCCAAGGACGAAAACCCCGCCATGCGGCCGTTCCAGCTCTCGGAGGCCGAGGAGGAGGAGCAGAAGCGGCGGTTCCTCACCCCGGACGACCCGCTGTGCTTCCTGGTGGTGACCGCGAAGCTGATGACCGGGTTCGACGCCCCCAACGAGGGCGGCCTCTACCTGGACAAGCCGCTGAAGGCCCACACCTTGTTCCAGACGATCACCCGACCGAACCGCCCCTGGGTGTCCCCGACCGGGTTCGTGAAGACCTCCGGCGTGGTCGTGGACTACATCGGCCTAGCCGAAGAGGTCCAGCGGGCCGTCGCTGACCCCACCTCGAAGGGAGCCGGTAAGGGTGGCGGGTTCGTCACCGACCTGACCGAGCTGGTCGCCGAGTTCCGCACCACCTTCGCCCGAATCGAAGATCTCCTCGCGGACGTGGACGGCCTGGACCTCACGGTCCATGGGTACGAGTCCGTGCGAGCCATCAACGTCTTCTTGGACGCCAACCCTGGCGCCGCCGAGGCGTTCGCCAAGGACTACCGGCTCCTGGCCCGCCTGTACCCGCTCATCAATACCGACAAGCGCATCGCCAAGTACCGGGACGGCATCGGGCTGTTCGGGTCGGTGTACACGACCCTTTTCAAGAAGTCCTCCGAGGAGGAGAGGAAGGAACGGCTGAGCGAGCTGGGGCCGATGGTCCTGGAGATCATCAACGCCCACGTCCACTCCTTCTCCGTGGTCGCCTCCCAAAGGGAATCCCTCGTACTGGACGCCCGGGGAATCGCCCTGCTCAAGGAGCTAATGTCCCTCGTCCGCCCCAAGCCAGGCAAGGACGACAGCGACGACAAGACGCCGCCGTCCGCGGCGGAGATCCTGGACCACATCAAGGCCGCCCTCGAAAAGGGCGTCGAACCGGAGTCGGCGAAGTACACCGCCCTTGCGGAGCGGATCAAGCTGCTGCGGGACCGGATCATCCAGAACGCCCAGGACGCCCTGGAGTTCCTGTCCGAAGCTCTCCGGGTCGCCCGCGCCATCGTGGACGCCGAGAAACACCCCGACGAAGCTGTCGTCGTGCTGGACGACGACCACGTGGGTGTCCTGTCGCGGATCATCCACGACCACGCACCGTCCGGCCTCACAGTCACGGAGAGGAACCTGGCCGAAGAGATCGACCAGGTGGTCACCCGCACCCTCGCCCGGTCGTGGGACAACGCCGAGGCTCGCAAACGAGGCGTCCGCCGCGCCACCGCTGCGGTCTTCCGCCGGTACAGGTTGAAGCCGGTGGGTGAGCCGTATGACTCCACTGTCGCCTACATCGAAGCCCACTACCTCGTTGACTGACGAATGCACGTGGCCCGGCAACCTATGGCCGTTGCCGGGCCACGTCGCGTTGTTCGGGCCCTGACCTATTCCCTGAGCCGCAGAAAGCTCGAATGCGGCAAGTGCCCGAACAGCATCGTTCGGGCACAGCAACAGACCTGCGCCGAGGCGCATAGACACCTCCGGTGACATCGCCGCAGGTCGGCCCTCGTCCGAAGGTTCTCGTCGAGGTGAGCGTCCATTGGGGCTGATCGCGCCGCGAACGGCAGCGCCGGGTCTTGGGAAGGGCCTTCATGCCGATTACCGCCACCGCATCCGTGCAGGACACTGGGCCGTTGGGGCTGGTCCGGCCCCGCCCGCGGAGTCCACCGAGCCCACGCGGGTGTTCGGGGGCGCACACACGCCACCAGCGCCCCCGTGGGGGTACATGCGCCCCGGGCAGGCGAACAGCCTGTAGGCGGCCGTCGGGGCGGCGCAGGGGCGGCCGCGAAGGGTCTGTTCGCGACACTGCGGGCGGCGGGGGTGGGCCGGGTGTTCGGGGCGGTGGACGCCCGGGTGTCGGTGGTGTCGCTGCCGGGCAGGATCACCGTGTGGGTGCGCGGCGGGACGTTCACCTGGCGGGACGCCGACGGGCGCCACCAGACCCACGCCTGGACGGACCCTCAGGGGGAGCCCAACCAAGCGGTCAAGCCGGCGCGCGCCGCCAACTCCACGTCCGCGCGACGCTGCCTCTACGTTCCCCAGGAAGGTGAATGATTGTGTCCGGGACGTCCTGCTCCCGGACACAATTTCAGCTTGGGAAACCGAGAGCCGGCCTTCCGGATTTCCTGCGGCTTCCTGGCCTGCGGTTTTCAGGCTGGTAACCCTTCATTCCCGCGGCTATCCGTCGTTCACCGTCCTGTGTGGCACGTGCGGGCACGGAAGCGGGGAGACTGGGCGGAAGGCAGAGCGTTCTCGGGCCTCCTCCCCGATGGTTGCGGGAGTCGAGGCGACGGCGATTAGTCCTACCGGCCTGTGCCCCCTCAGTTCCACATCTCCTTTCCGGCGCATTGGACGGGGCCGACCGTTCTGGTCCTGCCCCTGTCTGCGGTGGGCTTCCGCATCGATGCGGCCATCCGAAGCCTCCGCAATGACTGAGCGCTGCGCCCTGCCACGGCGGACCGGGAAGCCTCCTCACTGCGTAGAGGAGGGCGGATACCAGGCCCGGCCAGCTCGCGCCGTGATCGCGGGCCAGCCGCCCGCAGTAACCAGTGCGGTGGGCAGGACGGTACCGGCCCGAGGTCCCCGACAGCGCCGTGGCGGCCACCCAGGACAGTCACACTCCACTGTCGGGTGCCTCGGGATCGCAGCAGGTCAGGAACCAAGGTGCCAGAAAAAGTGGTGTAGATGCGCGCTCTGGGTCACCATGGACCTAGCTGGCACCCCTGATTCCCTGCTCACTCTGTGGGGGTGCCTTCACAACAGCTATACGCGTCCGAAGGCGGCTGCGGCGGCGCTTGCACCGCTTCCTCTATCCCTTACAGTCCAACTCGGAATACATATAGCAGGAGGAAAGAAATGGGAGACCCGAGGAAGATATTTCTTTTTCTGGGGACATTTTCTCAGGAGGGCTTGCGGAGCAAGCTCAATGTAACGGATGTTTGGTACGTTACCAAACGCATGGAATCGTCCCCCGAAAACTGGGAGAAAATAGCCAAAATACTCGAAAATCCAAACCTTGTCGGCGTACTTGGAAAGTTTGGCCGAGGGGCCTATCTGCGAATGGGGTCCGATGAGCACTTGGAAGTCGCCAATGGAATGCTCGAGAATCTGAGCAAGGTGCCACACATCATTTTTATTCACGAAGACATAATAAACGGTGATGCGGCCAGGAATTACGTGGAGCCATTGCCTGTTGCCGATGCAAAGGGAGAGCTGTACAGAACTTCATTCGATGCCTGCATGTCCCAGATTCCAGAAGAAAAGACGATCATTACAAATGATTTGCTAAAAAAGCACGAGATTCAAGTGGCCTCCTATAAGAAGAATTCTGAACTCTACGTTCTCGCAGATTCATTCATTGAAGACTTGGAGAATAATCTCCTTTTCAGGATTTACGTGCCAAAGGGAAGGTTGTACTCAAATGAAATGTCGCGCCTCCTAGATCTTTTTCGGGAGTGGTTGACAACAGTCAAGAAAGAAAAGATTAGACAAGATGGATACAAGACAAGCCGGGGGCAAGTCTTTGAATTTTTCAGTGAACGGAATCTCGGAAAAGAGGAGGTAGCTGAAGAAATTCGGGAGTTTGGTCGATTTCTTGACCTTTGTGACTACCCAGATGAAGCCGCCCTTGTACTTCAAGGAATAGGAGTTGAGAAGAGCGGTGCAACCGAACTCGTGGGGAGGTACGCCAAGGAAGTTCGGCGCTTGAGAATTGATATTAAACAGGAGAGGGAGCAAAGGGTTATGCAAATTAGGCATCGCATGGAGTCTGAAATTGTAGATGAAGCAGACAGGCCTGAGATTCACTGGAGGGCAGTGAGCAACCTGGTGGCAAGTATGATCCCCGAAGTTCCTGGCGATCTTACAAATCTGATGACACGTTATGCGATAGACGAGAATAGCGAGCGGACTCCGATTCAGATAAATCAACAAATAATAGGTCGGGCATGCGGAGAAGTTAGCCAAAATGTTGCCGGCACGCAGCATTTTGGGCCGGACGCGCAAGCTCTAATTGAAATGATTCGCAACCATGGTGGAGCTGAGGAGGCAGAGCTTGTTGCCTCCGTCCATGAAGTTTCCGACGAAGAAGCTAGGATGTCGGATCGCCTGACAGCAAAGCATAAAATCAAGAGATTTCTTCTTCGGGCAAGAGACAATGTTGAAACAACGGCATACAGTCTGGCGCAATCATATATTGAATCTCAGATGGGACTTTAGTCCTCTATTCGTATCAGATGTCTTTCATCTCGAACCAGGTCTTGCGGCCTGAGAGGGTGCCGTGGCTGCCCTTGCCTGTCTGCCGCTGCGTCTTTCGAAATTCCGTTGCTGTACGCTCGTGTGCACGCCCAACGCGGGGGCAGGTCGATCAGCCCTTAACCCGCGCTCGGCACAGCCAGGAGTGGTGCGCTTGACCAGTACGGAATCGCCTACCGGTTTTCCGAGAGCATTGCTGGGCGCGACTTGAATCCGTTCACCGTACTCGCCGTGATCGTCTTCGCCCTAAATCCCGTTGTTCCGGGTCTTCATGACGGTAATCCCGAAGTCGATTGACAGGAGATCCATCCACCGTATCGGTTCGCCCGGGCTGTAGAAATTACCTCTAAGTTGTCGTTTTGGCAGTTTGATGATTGGCCTTCCAGGGACACCGTAGCTGAGTTCCAAGCCTGGCTGGAAAGACGGACCGGCCTGCGCATGGGGGGCGGTTACCCCGCCTCTGTCAAGAAACTCCTCATTGCGTGAATGTGCGACTAATCGATCCCATTACGTGCAACGCATCCCGGGGCTCACATTGTTCTTTTCTGCTGACCTTCGGCGCGAGCGAAGTGAGAACCCCCACCTGCTCTCTCACCTCGGGGTGCATTTCCTTGATTCCGATGCCTGTCGCTTCGTAGCCCCCGAACGCGGCATCTGGAGCATCTTTCCGCCACTGAGGGTGGCTGAGAGAAAGTACTGTTGGCCCGCTAACTCCCTGACTATCGAAGATGCCACAGGCTTCCTCATCGGATCTGCTGTTTCAGCTGCATATGATGACGCGGTGCACGGGAACGGTGCGCCGAGCAGGCCCCATTTACCTCCCCGCGAATTTGAGACTGACGACCACATATCGTTCTTCAACGAAGAACTGGCAAGGGCTATCGGAATCCCTCTGTCATGGTCAGCATGAGCGGAACCTGATGACCGGCTCGGCGGCTGGCAGGCGCCCCGCAGCTCAAGAAAGCATCGCCTCCTGCTGGTAATCCTGATACCCTTCCACGCAGTGTTCAAGCACGGCAGGTAACGATTAGCCCTAGTGTTGTCCCCTTAATGCTCAGAGCTCGATTCGATCGTGCGAAACTCGGTGTCTTGCCGCTCTTCGGCGGCTGAGCGAGCGATTTCGTAGGAGACGTAGCTGTCGCGGTCACCGTGAGTGACCAGGTCAGGTACCTGGGAGCGACCAAATTCCTTCATTAGGTCGTAGCGAGAGAGTTCTTGCCACAGCACCTGTCCGATCGGAAACTCGCCATCGATCAGTAGACGGCCCTGCTCGTGCAGCTTGCGCTGTCGGTCTGATCCGAAGTTCGCCTTTCTCTAGGGAAGCTAGGGGTGGAGGAAGGTGTGATCAAGGTCGAAGACCGGGCTCCACAGCACGAGGGAAGCGAGCTGCTTCTCCAGGACTGACAGCATCAGTGCGGTTGGGACGGCCCCAAAGCTGGCGGCCACAATAGTAATCAGCCCAGGAGCCGCTCAGTTGCGTGCTTTACGACAGCTTGGAGATCCAGCGTCTTTCCGACAATGGTCACCCCTTCTGGGGCGCTGCCGCTCTTACCGTGTCAGCAGAAGGAGAACCGGGTGACAGCGAATCCTGCTATGGCGAGCTGCTCCGCCAGCCGAACAAACATCCCCCTCGTCTTTATCAGCAGCAATGCCGTGCGCCCAGGTGATTTTCCCTCGTGTTGTGCCTGTCATTGCAAGGTGCAGGACTACGTCGAGCCGAACCCCATCAAGGGTATGCACCTCGAACGAGTTCATAGAGAAATCCCTGGTCGGGGGATCGCTTCCGGGGAGCGGAGGCCGGCGATCGGTCACCGTATACGCCGAATATCAGATCAGAGTTCGTCGTTCTTCACTCCAGAGAGGAAGGAACGCCACTCCGCAGAGGTGAAGAAGAGGGCATCGAGATGGCGGTTCATGCTGTCGCGCACACTGGTCACTCTGCCTTCCGCGACTTCGACGCAGTTATTGGCACCTGCGCTGTAGCTGCTTTTATGCCACACCGCCGACGCCCGGTCCTGCTGAGACATCAGGGCGCCTCCTGACTGAGTTCATTAATCCGTCGCTCTATAAGGAGCATGCTTTCACGCGTCCCGAGCGCGGCTACTTGCAGCTTGTTGAAGACCAACTCGTACACGCTGGTGTGCTGGGGACGATCCCAGAAGTCGGAACCGGTCAGATCCTCCAAGTAGACGTAGGTCGACTCTACTTCCCTCAGATGGAGCAGGGTGAAGCCGACCCCCATCGCCGCATGCTCGCCAGAGTCGTAGTGGAGGATCTGGAGGTCTATATGTGGGAGCTGAGCGAGCTTGTGCAGGTGGGACAGCTGGTCGCGGAGAGCTGCTCGGCCTCCGACAGCGCGGTGCAGGGCGCCTTCACCCAGGATGAGCGACACGTTCGGTGGTTGATCTCGGTGGAGAATCGCAGCCCGGTCCATTCGGCCCTTGACGATGCGCGCGATGTCAGCCGGAGCGTTAGTCACGGAAGTCGAGCAGAGCGCCCTAGCGTAGGCCTCGGTCTCGAAGAGTGCCGGGATCAGCTCTTCATAGAAGATCTTCAGCTCGTCAGCTCCAGCTTCCATGCTGACGAACCCTCGAGCGAAGTCGGGCACCTTCCCATATGAGCCACGCTTGCGAGCGGAAGCTGCGAGATCCCGAAAACCACGAGCCTCATCACCGGACAGCTTGAACAGCCTTACAAGCTTGTTCGCCTCTGCAGCACTAAGCGTGCTGTAGCCCAGCTCGATCTTGCTGACCTTGGACAGACCGCACCCCAAGGCATGGGCGATGTCCTCGCGGGAGACGGATCCAGAGGCCTCACGGAGGCGGCGGATCTCCCTACCAAGTTGCAAGCGAAGCACCTGCGGCCCCGGGTTCACCATCGTCGTTCTGCCTCCTGCAGCTGCTAGTACGGAGGCAACCGTACTCGATAACGCCTGGCAGTGAACCAGATCAGTGTATAAGTGGAAATTCTACTTGACTTTCCATTGGCAAAGCAGTTACCTGGACTCAAGGCTAGTCAGCCTGCGGCGTAGCCGCAGGCGAACCAGCACTCAGGCCCATGCCTCACAGAGGAGATCTGATGTCTCCGTCACACACAGCAGGCGAGACCCGTCGCTCTCTAACCGCTCGACTCCAGGCCGAGATTCTCAGGCTGAGAACGCCCGCACTCGTTGCGCTCGGCAACACCGACTACCCCGTGCTCTACGCCCTCCGATCTGACGGCACGCGCGTGGCAATTGTGGCCATGCGGCTCCATGATCAGTGGTGGTTCGTCACAGGAGACAGCGCCCCCATACCGGCGGACAACCCCGAGATGGCCGCCCGTTCTCTCGTTGCAGGCACAAAGGGGGGCGTAAGAGAACTCTTCTCGCGGCGCCCCCGGCCGCGCGGATCTCAGATGGCCGCAGCTGCGGCATAGCGCCGAGGGCTCTGCCGGGTGCGCCCACACCCGACAGAGCAACAGCAACCCCGAACTCTGACGAAACGAGGTCACGTCATGAACTGTAACCGCTCCCCCAGTCGCAGCCCCGACGCGGATCCCGCTGTACGAAGCCGCGCCTCAGGGGGTGCGCCCCGTGCTCGAGCTCACCCCTGAAGAAGCCCGCTGCCTGCGGGAACTCGCTGACCGGATTGTCGAGGCGACGCAGGACCGCTCCTATTGGTTCTCCGCCGCCCGTGAAACCTCGCTCGCGATCCTCGCCCGGGCCACCGACTGGCTCGGCGACGCCTGCGGGCAGAGTCTCCCCGCACACGTGCACCCCCGTCAGCGTCTGGGGCTCGCGGCGCGACAGCCACTCACGTGCATCCGGCCCGCTGGCCACACCGCAAGGCACATGGACGCTTCCGGACACTGTTGGAGCGAGAGACCGGATGGCACCCCAGGGGTGGTCTCTCCGCTTCCTCGCATAAACCAATGAGGAACGCCGCGTCCTGGAAGGAGAGGGGCCTACCGGGACGCGGCAAACAGCGGGTGCGCGGTGGAGGGGGCCGAGCACCCGTTCCCGCGGGACACGACCTAAAAGGCCGGGCTTGCACCCCCCACCCAAAGTCTGGAAAGTGCAAGGGGCTGTCAGCAGCAAACCGCTCCTAGCCCTTTCAGTTGGGGATCAGCGACCCTGCGGTAGTTCGCTGATCCCCAACTGAAAGGGCTAGGAGCGTCCCTCTAGCATGAGTAGCCGAGTTCCTCCCGCCCGGGTTTCACCCAGTCGTCCTGCTTTCTGCTGGTGGAGGATGCGATGGCCCTATTCCACATACATGAGCGCGTGATGCGGCTTCTGGACCGGCCTGGTCACGTCGACATGGGCCGGTTCGAGCGCGTCGTCGAGGCAGCGGGCACTTTGGGACCCCCGATGCGGGAGTTGAGCGGCGACGAGCTGCGGCATCGCGCCGAGATGGTTCGGGAAGCCTCGTGCGGCGGCACCGATCCCGACCCGGCGGAACTCTGTGCCCTGGGACGTGAGGCAGCCCGGCGCGTGCTCGGTGAGCGGGCATTCGATGTGCAGCTCCTCGGTGCCCTGGGGATGCTCGCGGGGAACGTCGTGGAGATGGCCACCGGCGAGGGCAAGACGCTGGTCGGGGCGATGACCGCGGTCGGCTATGCGCTGCGCGGCCACCGCGTACACGTGATGTCGGTCAACGACTACCTCGCCCGGCGCGACGCCGAGTGGATGCGTCCGGTCTTTGAGCTCCTGGGCGTCTCGGCTTCCTGGGTCGCCCAGGACTCCTCATGGTCCGAGCGCCGCGACGCCTACTCGTGCGACGTCGTCTATGGGTCCGTAAGCGAATTCGGCTTCGACGTGCTGCGTGACCGGCTGCGCGAAGACCCGGGCCAGATCGTCCAGCCGCGGCCCGACGTGGCCATCGTCGACGAAGCCGATGCCGTTCTCGTCGACGAGGCTCGCGTACCGCTGGTCTTGGCCGGTGCCGCCGGAGGGGAGGACGACGGCGACACCGTCATCGCCCGGATCGTCGCGGGCCTCACCCCCGACCTGCACTACGAGGTCGGCGAGGACGGCCTGGTGGCGAACCTGACCGACGCGGGGCTGGAGAGGGTGGAGGAGGAGTTGGGCGGCCTCGATCTGTACACGGACGCCCACGCTGACACCCTGTCCCGCGTCAACGTCGCCCTCTACGCTCACGCCCTACTCCGTCCCGACGTCGACTACATCGTCCGCGACGGAGCCGTTCAGCTGGTCAGCGCCTCGCGGGGAAGGGTGGCGATGCGCCAGCGCTGGCCCGACGGACTGCACGCCGCCGTCGAAGCCAAGGAGCGGGTCGCCTCGACCGGCGAGGCCGAGGTCCTTGACTGGATGCTGGTGCAGGCCCTCGTCGGGCGGTACGAGCGGGTCTGCGGGATGTCGGGGACGGCGATGGCAGCGTGTGAGCAGCTGCGCGAGTTCTACCGACTGGATGTCGGCAGGGTGCCGACCAACCGGCCCTGCATACGCGAGGACCGGCCCGACCGCGTTTATGCCACCACCGCCGACAAGGAGGAGGCCCTCGTCGAGCACGTGGCCGAGGTGCACGCGAACGGCCGCCCCGTGCTGATCGGCACGATGGACATCGCTGAGTCGGAGCGCCTGGCCGGCCTGCTCCGCAGGGAGGGGATGCGCCCAACCGTGCTCAACGCGAAGAACGACGCGGAGGAAGCGCGGATCATCGCCGAGGCCGGCACCTTCGGCGCCGTAACGGTCTCCACCCAGATGGCGGGGCGCGGCACGGACATCCGGCTTGGCGGCGCCGACGGAGCTGACCACAGCCGCATAGCGGGGCTGGGCGGCCTGCATGTGGTCGGGTCGAGCCGCTACTACACACGCCGCCTGGACGATCAGCTCCGCGGCAGGGCAGGCCGCCAAGGGGACCCAGGGAGCTCGGTGTTCTTCCTCAGCCTCGAAGACGAGCTGATCACGCGCAACGTCCCGGACCTGCGGCACCCGCCGCGCAGCGGGCCCGGCGGCCTTCTGGACGACCGCCGAACAAAGTTCACCGCCGAGCATGCGCAACGCGTGGCCGAAGGCGCGCACCTGGACGTCCATCGCACGACGTGGCGCTACAACCAGCTCCTACAGATCCAACGCGACGAAGTCCTTGCCCACCGCGACGAGCTGATGCGCGGCCCGGCTGCGGCGAACGAGCTCGCCGGGCTGCGCGCGGAGCGCTATTCGAGCCTCCTGGAGGAGGTCGGGAGGGTGGTCCTGGAAGAGGCATCGCGGGTGATCTTCCTCTTCCACCTCGATCAGCGCTGGTCGGAGCACCTTGGCTACCTCAGCGCCATGCGCGAGGGCATCCATCTGCGCGCGCTCGGACGCGAGAGCCCGCTCAACGCCTTCCACCGCGAGGCTGTCGCGCAGTTCCGGTCATTCTTCGACGACGTCCGCGACCGCGCCGCCGCAACATTCGACAAAGCCGAGATCACCGCCGATGGCGTCGACACCGACGCGGCGGGCCTGAACCGGCCCACCTCCACCTGGACCTACATGGTCCACGACAATCCCTTTGGAGACCCCGAGGAGCGCTTCCTGGAATTCCTCGGTTCGATCATCCGCTACTCCATCCGCGGAAAGGACTAAAGGACTAAAGGACTAGATGAGTGAGTCCGATGTTTTCCGTGGTCCCTACATTTTTGTTGCGGGTGATGCGGGCCCGTTGTGCAGCACACGACCGCCGCGATCACCGCCAGCATTTACGCGGTGGCGATGGTGACCTATCGGAACCAACTGACCGTTGATCTGGCCGATGTGGCAACGGTGGTCAGCCGCGGGTTCCACGCAATCGCGGGCGAGGCTGTCGTGGGCTTTGGCCGCCGCCGACGCGGGTTCGCCCCACCTTCCGAGCGCCGAACCGGTGCGCCTCACGGCGGGCCAGGTCGGCGGCGATCCGTTCCAACGCCGGGATCGCGCCGGTCCGTGTCTTGTCCTCGTGCAGCAGGTACATGGTCAGGTCGGGTAGGTCGCTGACTGGCACATAGGTCAGGTCGGGCCGGGGGTTGCCTGACGCCGCGGCGCTGCCCGTGATGAAGACGCCCAGGCCGACGGAGCAGACGTCCATGGCTTCATCGAACGTCCTGACTGTGTGAACGATCCTTGGCGCGTGGTCCGCCGGCCAGGACTCGATGAGGCCGGGAGGGAGGCCCGCGTTCCCGGCGTCTCTGCCCGCGAATTCGCAGTCCACGATGTCGCCGATGCAGACGCTCGCGCGCTCGGCCAGCGGATGCGTCGAGTGGACGCACAGCACGGGCTCCTCCGTCCAGAGCGGTACGGCGCGGACTCCGCGTGTGCGGGGCGCTATCGCGGAAGGCGCTAGGACGACGTCGGCGCGGTCGTTCCGCAGGGAAGCCACACTGTCAGCGAATTCCAGACGGCGGAGTTCCCAGCGCACCGTGGGCA
Source organism: Nocardiopsis gilva YIM 90087 (assembly GCF_002263495.1). NCBI lineage: Bacteria > Bacillati > Actinomycetota > Actinomycetes > Streptosporangiales > Nocardiopsidaceae > Nocardiopsis > Nocardiopsis gilva. The sequence continues at coordinate 5,977,310 of NZ_CP022753.1, forward strand.
GGGCTCTGGCGGCCTCAGCGATGATGGCCGAGGCGAGGCCGGTGCCGCCGACCATGCCCACGCGGACCCTCTCGGCCAGGTCCCCCGCCTGAGTGGTCCAGTGGATGACGTCATCCATGGCGCCCACCGCGCGGCGTGCCAGAGGGAGAAGGGCCTGCCCCGCCGGGGTCAGCTCCACGTGCCGGGAGGTGCGCTTGAAGAGCGGCATCCCCAGACGACGTTCGAGGGCCGCGACCTGCTGACTGAGTGAGGGGGTAGCGATGATCAGCCGCTCGGCCGCCCGCGTGAAGTGGAGTTCCTCCGCGACGGCCACGAAGTAGCGGAGTTGCTGAACGGTGAGATCCAACCGGCCCTCCCAGAAACCGCGAGCCAGCCTAACCGCCTTACGCGCAGGCTCATTCCGGCCGAGGGCCGACCGGGATGGGGCGATGATCACCTTTCTCGCCGTTGGACGTAGCGGGAGGTGGCCGCCCCGCCCTGGTCCTGTGCGCCGTGATCGTTGGTCTCCGCCTAACGGTCGTGCGGATTCTTGTCGTGGTGTCATCCTTGCTGTCCGCCCAGGATGGGGGCATGCACAACGTCGCTGTCCGCACCGGCCTGGTCTTCGCCGACCGTGATACCGGCCCACTGGTGCTGGACCTCTACCTGCCGCCTCCCAGCAAGGCGTCGGGTGCGCCGCCGGTCGTGGCGTGGCTGCATGGTGGCGGTTGGTTCACCGGCGACCGCCATCTCGCCCCTGACCTCCGGCGTTACTTCGCCTCACGCGGCATCGCCATGGCGAGCATCGAGTATCGGCTCAGCGGTCACGCCCTTTTCCCGGCACAGTTGCACGACGTTCGTGCCGCGGTGCGCTATCTGCGTCGCAACGCCGCTGGGCTCGGTATCGATGGCGGTTCGATCGGGCTGTGGGGGTCTTCGGCCGGTGGCCACCTCGCGGCACTGGCCGGAGTTACCGGGCACCTAGAGACCTTGGCGGGCGAGCCGGACATCGGCCCGGAGCCTGACGCGTCGGTCAGCGCGGTCGCCGAAGGCTACGGTCCCGTCGACCTGCTCACGGCCGCCACGGAATCCGACCTGGCCGCTCTGGCGCTGGCCGACGCCGACCGCCCCGAAACCCGGCTGCTGGGCGGGTCCCCCTCGCAGCTACCGGATCAGGCCCGCGCGGCCTCCCCGCTGAGTTTCGTGACGGCTGCGGCTCCCCCGTTCCTGATCGTGCACGGCACGGCGGACCCCGCGGTCAGGCCAAGTCAGAGCGCGTTGCTGCACAACGCGCTGGCCGCCGCAGGCGTCGAGAGCACCCTCTACTTGATCGACGGCTTCGGCCACGGGTTCCTCAACCGGCAGTCCGTGAGCGAGTTCCCCGGAGCGACGAGTGCCGGGGCCGACACACCGCCCCGGCCGACGTTTCTGCAGGAAGGGCGCCTTGAGCGTGAACCGCACCCTCCGGCGGTATGCCATCGCATCGCGCCTGGCCAGACCCCGTCGAGCCACCAGGCCGCCTTCTCTTACGACGTGGTGGGCGACTTCTTCCGGCGTCATCTGCTCGGGCGATGAGGCCTGTACCCACCCTCCACCTGCCAACCCATCGGAAACAAGGAAAACCGAATTGACCACCGATCTCGAGGCTGTCCATACCTTCACGCCCCTGCGCAACGAGCTTCCCGGTGCGCCCGTGCCCTACTACGTCGCCAACGGCGAGGGAGAGCGGTACGAGGTCGACGGACAGCTGTGGACCATCATCGCCCGGACTCAGGACACCGGCGGGCTGTTCGATGCCGCCTACATCAGTGGCGGGCGCGGGGCAGCGACCGGCTACCACGCCCACCGTGACCACCAGCGCTCCTTCATGGTCATCAAGGGCAGTGTGCAGGTGTGGCTGGGCGGGGAGAGCCGCGTTCTCGTGCCGGGCGACTCATTCACCGTGCCCCCGGGCACTCCTCTCGCCTACCGGATGCTCGCCCACCACACCCGCATGCTGACATGGTCGGCCCCCGGCGGCGCCCTCACCTACATCCAGCGGCTCGGCTCTCCCGTCGACAGCCACATCCACCCCAACCGGCCCGACCACTCCAGCTCTCCCGGTCGCCGAGCCGAGATCGGAGCCCCCCTCGGCATCACCTTCCCCGACGAGGAAGAAGTGGAAGCGAGCCTGGAGTGGGACGCACGCCTACCAACGGGGATCGAGCCCTACTTCCTGCGTGCGGGGGAAGGCGACCGGTTGGCATACCCCAACGGGATGCACAGCTATCTATGCCGGGGGGCTAACACCCGCCACCAGTACTTCGCTCTTCTCAGCCAAGGTGGCCCCAGCGAGTATTTCGCTCGCCACTTCCACCGAGAGCACACCGAGAACTTCCTCTGCTTGTCGGGCCGGATCTGGCTGCACGCCAACGGCGAGGACATCCTGCTGACCCCGGGCGACTTCGTGCACGCCCCGGCCGGCACCATCCACACCTTCGCCTTCGACTCCCACCACACCGAGATGCTGGGCATCCTGGCCCCTGACGTGTTCGAGCCCTTCTTCGGGCACATTGCCGACCCGACCACCGACCACATCTACTCCGACGACAACTCGCCCACGGTGGTGGGGGCGCCTCCGGCCTCCGAGCTGCAGAAGCTCCAGGAGGAACTCGACCTGGTCATCGTCGGCCCTCCGCCCAAGCGCACGGTCGGCCTGGACATCTGACGGCCCGTCACAGGCTTCTGCCAGCGTAGGGATCTCGGCCGACGCACGGTGCCCCCGAACCTCCCGGTGCCGACCAGCGCACCCCCGAGTGTGGCCAGGACGTTCACCGACTCCACGGAGACGGCCGTCAAGGCCGCGAACCCGCGTTCCGACCACGTCGCACGTGGTCGGACGCGGCCGCTCTCGTGGGGCGGCGGCCCCATCTCGTCCGACCGGTGGGGCGGAATGTCCCGTGACGGCCTGGTTTCGACGGTGAATGCTCTTTACGCTTGTGGCGGTTCGCGCCCGTTCTTCCGCGCAGTGAAGGAGCGTTATGCCCCCCGCCCGCGCCGTACCCGACGTCCTCTCCGACGCCTTCACGGCTGACCCGTACTCCGCCTACCGAGTCCTGCGGAGAGACGCCCCGCTGCTGTGGCACGAAGGGATGCACAGCTACATCATCTCCCGCTACGAGGATGTGAAGAAGGCCTTCAAGAGCGACGAGTTCACCACGGCCAACTACGACTGGCAGCTGGAGCCCATCCACGGGCGCACGCTGGTGCAGATGAGCGGGCGCGAGCACGCCGTGCGCCGTGCGCTGGTGGCGCCCGCGTTCCGAGGCAGGACACTGCGGGAGCAGTTCCTCCCGGTCATCGAGGAGAACGCCCGCGACCTCATCGACGGGTTCCGCACCGCCGGGTCGGCCGACCTGGTCGACGAGTTCGCCACACGCTTCCCCATCAACGTCATCGTCGACATGCTCGGCCTCGACAAGGCCGACCACCCGCGGTTCCACCGGTGGTACACCGCCATGATCGCGTTCCTCGGCAACCTCACCCAGGACCCCGACGTGGCGGCGGCCGGAATACGGACCCGCGAAGAGCTCGCGGACTACATGCTCCCCGTCATCCGACAGCGCCGGGACAACCTCGGCGACGACCTTCTCTCCACCCTGTGCACGGCCGAGATCGACGGCACGCGGATGAGCGACGACGACGTGAAGGCCTTCTGCAGCCTCCTCCTCGCCGCCGGTGGCGAGACCACGGACAAGGCGCTGGCCAGCACGTTCGCCAACCTGCTGCGCCACCCCGACCAGCTCGACGACGTCCGCCGCGACCGGAGCCTGATCCCCCGCGCCTTCGCCGAGACGCTGCGTTACACGCCCCCCGTGCACATGATCATGCGGCAGCCCGCCCAGGACGTGACGGTCAGCGGCGGGACCATCCCGGCCGGCAGCACCGTCACCTGCCTGATCGGGGCCGCCAACCGCGACGGGAACCGGTACTCCGATCCTGATTCCTTCGACATCCACCGCACGGAGCTGGACACCGCCACCGCCTTCACCGCCGCGGCCGACCACCTCGCGTTCGCGCTGGGACGGCACTTCTGCGTGGGGGCGCTGCTGGCGGAGGCCGAGGTGACGGTGGCGATCAACCAGCTGCTGGACGCCATGCCAGACCTGCGGCTCGCCGACGGCGCTGACCCGGTCGAGCGGGGTGTGTTCACCCGGGGACCGGCCGAGCTGCCGGTCGTGTTCACCCCGGCGGCATAGCCGACCACCGGTACCGAACTCCAGAGGGGCGGTCGCGGCTACGCGCTCTCGTGGGCCGCGGCGCCCATCGCCCCCGCCGGCCACACCGGCACCCCGGGGCTGAACCGCACCGGCAGGGAGAACAGGCCGCGCATCCACACCGACGGCCGCCACCGCAGCTCGTCGGCGGCCACGTCCAGCTCGATATCGGGCAGCCGGTCCAGCAGCACCTCGATCGCCGTGCGTGCGATGGTCTCGGCCAGCTCGGGGGCCGGGAAGGGGCAGCCGTGCTCGCCGTGCCCGAACGACATGTGCGCCCGGTTGGCCGAGGAGTCCGAGGGGCACTCCGGCTGCACCCGCGGGTCGGTGTTGGCCGCGGCCAAACCCAGCACCAGCAGATCGCCCTTGCGGATCCGGCGGCCGCCGACCTCGCACGCCTGCACCGCCCACCGTCCGACGAAGTTCTGGGTGGGGGTGTTCTTCCACAGCACCTCGTTGAGCGCCTCGCCGGCGCTGCTGCGCCCGCCCTGCAGGGTCACCGAGAACTGGTCGTCGACCAGCATCAACCGCAGGGCGTTGCCGATCCAGTTGCCGGTGGGCGCCTGCGCGGCGGCCATCACCACCAGCAGGTCGATGACGACCTCGTCGTCGGTGAGGCCGGCCGGGTGCGCCAGAAGCCGCGAGGGGACGTCGTCGGCCGGGCGGACGCGGCGGTCGGCGACGAGCGCCTGCATCCGCGCGTGCAGCCGCTGGTGCGCCAGAGCAGCGGACTCGTCCACGTCCAAGGAGGCCAGGACGTCCTCCACCAGGGCCGGGACGTCGGACTCGGACAGTCCGAACATCCGCGCCACCACGCCCGCCGGGATCCGGTGGGCGTACCGGGCGATCAGGTCGGCCTGCCCCTCCCCGGCGAAGTCGTCGACGAGCTGGTCGGCCACCTGCTCGCAGATCAGGGACAGTTCGGTGCGGTCCAGGGCGTCCAGCGCGTCGCCGATAGCGCCCGCGCGCCGCTGGTGCTCGGCGCCCTCGGCGAACATCACCGACGGTGTCCAGCCCACGTAGGGCATGAGCGGCCAGTCGTCGGGAATGTGGTCCCAGGCGTTCCACCGCCTGCAGTCGCGTGCGAACCACTGGGGGTTGCTGGTGACGTGGTGGACCTCGCGGTAGCCGAGCACGAACCAGGCGGGGATGTCGCCGTCGAGCAGAATGGGCGCCACCGGGCCCTGGCGCCGCCGCATCTCGTCGTAGAGCACCGCCGGGTCCTTGGCGATCTCCGGCCCGTAGAACCGGACCGCGTCGGTGTGGTCGGGGTAGTCATCCCACAGCGGGCGGTCCGCATGTGCCGGCGAGGAGGGCTCGGGCAAGCTGGGGTCGTTCGTCACGGCGTGCCTTCCTGAGCGGGCGATGGGACGTACAGGTGCCTGAGGTGCTCGACGAGTCTGATCAGCACGGACTTGGCGGATTCGCGGTCGCGGGCGTCGCACTCGACCAGGGGGACCCCGTCGGATAGCGACAGCGCCTCGCGCACCCGGGCGGCGTCGGGCCCGGGACCGAACCGGTTGACCGCGACGACGAACGGCATGCGGTGGTGCTCCAGCCGGTCGATGGCGTACCAGGAGTCCTCGATGCGGCGGGTGTCCACCAGCACGACCGCCCCCAGGCTGCCGGAGAACAGCTGGTCCCACAGGAACCAGAACCGCTCCTGACCGGGCGCGCCGAACAGGTACAGAACCGTGTCGTCGGTGAGCGTGATCCGACCGAAGTCGAACGCGGCCGTGGTGGTGGTCTTCTGCCGCACCCCGCTGGGGTCGTCCACGCCGACACCGGCCTGGGTCATGACCTCCTCTGTGCTCAGCGGGCGGATCTCGCTGACCGACCCGACCATGGTCGTCTTGCCCACGCCGAACCCGCCCACGACCACAATCTTCAGGGCGTCCGTGGCGGTCGCCCGGAGGGGGGTCGGGCCGTCGTGCGTCGCTTGGTCAGAGGCGTTGGAGTGCAATGAGTACCTGCTCCAAGGTTTCCGGGGAGGGTTGCCGGGCCCACGTCGTGGTCGACGCCGGGTGACGGGCCGTGATCTGGCCGGTGTCCAGCAGGTCGCGCAGCAGGATCTTCACCACGCTCACCGGGAGGCGCAGCTCTGCGGAGATCTCCACCACCGCCATCGGCCGTCGGCACATCCGCAGGATCCGCGCGTGCTCGGACTGCATCGCGGGGGTGGGCTCGCACTCGCTGACGATGAGCGTGACCGTGTCGAAGGACGCCTCGTCAGCACGGGCGCGGCCACCGGTGACGGTGTAGAGCCGGTCGGGGTCCTCACGATCGATGGGACGCGGGTTCATGACGTGGTGTCGCCGCCGGCGACGGAGCGCGGCGCGGCGGTGAGGTACGTGCCGATCTGCTCGACGAGCTCGTTCATGTTGTGCCCGACGATGCCGACGTCAGCGTCGGCGTCGGCGATCACGGCGAGGTGGGCCCCCTCCCCCGCCGGCACGATGAGCAGCAGCCCCCCACCGAACTCCACCATGGCCTGCCCTGACCCCAGGCCGTCACCGAACTCGGCCGAGGCGCTGAGGGACAGGCTCTGGATCCCCGCAGAGACGGCGGAAAGCTGGTCGGCCTGGTCCTCGTCCAGGCCGGGGGTGAAGCACATCTTCAGGCCGTCTCTGGACAGCACGAGAACGTGCCGGACGCCCGGCGTCTTCTCCACGAGGTTGTCCAGGAGCCAGTCAAGGCCGCGGTTCGCGGTACTGGTCGGGGGTTCGGGAATGCTCATCGCGATCGCGGGGCGCGGTCCGGGGACTCCCCGGGCCGGGGCCCCTGCCTCCTGCTCTCTCGGTCGGTTCTACGGGTCGGTGCGGCGGCGGTCCGGCCGCCGGGACGCTGGGCCGGGGAACGGTGCGGACCTTCCCGACGGCGGCCTGGTGGCGTCACGGGCTCGGGGTGGTCTCACACGCTCACGAGCGCTCCTCCTCACCCGTCCCCGACGGGCCGCGGCCGCGGCTGGCGTGGCGGAAGGCCGCGAACCGGGCTCCGGTGTCGCGACGCTCCCGCGTGGTCGGTGCGGCGGCTGGTGCACGCCTCGACCGGGCCGCGGCCGCGAGCGTCTCGCCGCGGCGGCGCTGGGGCAGGCCCTCCGGCCTACCGCCGTCCCGGGGCTCGGCGTGCTGGTGGCCGGCCCGGGAGGGGGTGGGCTCGGCCGCCGCCGGCGGCGGCGGGTGGGGGCGGGCTCGGCAGGCCCGACCCGGGGCTGGGTGATGAGGTGCTGCGGGATCAGCACCACGGCGCCGCTCCCACCACGGGAGGAGGGGCGGAAGTTGACGGTCAGGCCGTACTTGGCGGCCAGCCGACCCACCACCGCCAGGCCCAGGCGGGTACCGGAGAGGGTCGTCAGGTCCATGGACTCGGAGACGAACTGCTCGGCGCGGCGCCGCTCGCGGGCGCGCATGCCCAGGCCACTGTCTTCGATCGTGACCGTCACGCCGGTGTTCTCCTCCTCCACGTACACGTGGACCTCGGTGTCGTGGGCCGAGAAGGTGGTGGCGTTGTCCATCAACTCGGCCACGGCGTGCATGACGCCCTCGGCGGCATAGCCGGCGACGGCGGACGTGCTGGTGGAGTGGACACGCACGCGCCGGTAGGCGCTGATGCGTCCCATGGCGCCGCGCAGCACGCTCTCCATCACGATGGGCTTGGTCCACCTGCGCCCGGAACGTCCGCCGCTGAGGAGCGCGAAGCTGTCGGCCAGCCGACCCATCTGCGAGACGCTGTGGTCGAGGTCGAGGAGGTCCGCGAAGATCCCCTCCTGGTCGCCGTAAATGTCCTCCAGCTCCCGCAGCCGGGCGAGCAGCGTGGTGACCTGGGCCTGCACGCGGGCCGCGGCGCTGGCGCAGCCCGCCATGGCCGCGCCGCCCCTGCGTTCGGCCTCGCTGAGGGCACGGGCGGTCTGCTCGAGGACGCGGCTCAGCTCGTGGTGGGTCGGCCGGACCACCTCGGCGAGGGCGGCCTCCGCCGACGACGTCCGGCTCGCCCGGATCCGCGCGACCAGCGCCGGCAGCGTCTCGTCCGCCAGGGCCGCTGCCTCGCCCTCCATCGTGGACAGCCCGTTCCGCCCGGCGACGGCCCGGCTCTCGGCCGCGTCCAGCGTCCGCGCGGTGTACTCGGCGAGTCCTCGCAGCGCGCCATGGGTCGGCTGCACCACCTCCGCAAGCGCCGACTCAGCCGGGACGCCCTCGCCCACGCGACCCGCGAGGGTCGGAAGTACGACCTCGCGCAGATGCAGAGCCTCGCGCTCCAGGCGGCCGGTGGCGGCCTCGGCGTGCGCGGTCCGCTCGCGCGCCTGGCGCGCGGTGGCGGCATAGTAGGCGGCCGCGGCGAGCGCGGCGACCAGAACCGCGCCGGTGGCGGTGCCGCCGACCAGGACGGGGGCTCGCGCTGACCACGGTACGGCCAGGGTCACCCATGTCCACACCAGAGCGACGGCGGCCGTCGCTCCGAGGAGGACGTACCCCGCCAGCCTGCCGGGCGAGGGCGGGCGCGGGTCATCGGCGGGTGCATGGGCTGACATCGATCAGCTCCCCTGGGGCTGGTCGGGGGCGGAAGGGCAGGCGGACGGCGGCCGCACCGATGCTGGGCGGCGCGGGCGGGAGGAGATCAAGGGCGCTCCCACCGGGAGGGTGGCACCCGCCAAGGCAGCACGGAACATATTCCGGACCGTGCCGGATCTCGGCGGCGGGGGACGCTAGGGCCACGAACCTACCCACTCCGGCCAGGCAACTCAACACCAGCGCGGCCACTACATAGCGGGATTAACCAACGTCATGCCATATTTCCGACAAACCGACCACCCCAGAGCAGCGGCCCGGCGGGCGCCCACCGCCACCCGAGGGACGCATTCGATCCCGGAAACGACGACCGCCGTCTCCACATTTGCGACCCGTTGATTCACGCGCCTTCTATCGCATCTCCAAAAACCCAGGGCAGTTCATATAAAACCAAATCGAACTGGCGCGATAGGGGCCACTGAACAGATAACGCAGAACACGAGAAACCACAAACCCACTTCTGCCGCAGAACGAAAACGCCTGCTCACGCCGCCCTCAAAGAGGTGAACATTCGGCCTACCTCCGCATGCGCGGAGAAGCGGAGCAAACGGCCCGCGAGAACGCGAGGCGTTGGGGGATCCGGTGGAGTCGTCGTTCCTTGCGGGGATCGGTGTGGGCCCGGCGGGCGTCCTCCCACCAGGTCACATCCCGCACGAGCTACAGCGCCTCGACCGCCAAGGAGCTCGTGCAGGGGCCGGCGGTTGGGATTGATGCAGAACAGATCGTGGGCTCAGCGTCCACCCAAGTAGAGGGAGTGGGATTGGACGATGTGCAGCGCATCGGCGGTGAACAGGTGCCCGGCGACCTGGCCGTCGTCCAACCGGTCCGGGGGCACAGGTGAAGGCCTCCAGAGTTTCCGGGGTCCCTGGAGTACGCGGCGCATCCTTACTTTTTTGGTCCTTGGCCAGACAAATCGCCGGTGTCCGGTTTAGCATCGATGTCGACAGGCGACCGACATAGATGTAGTCCGGGGCAGGCCACAGTGGCCAGCGTGGAGGTACAGAAGTGCCGAGGTATGGCCGGGAAGACGAGGAGTGGGAACAGCTCGTCGAGGCGGGGCTCAAGTTCCTGATCGAACGCGCGCAGCTCAAAACGTTCACCACCTACACCGAACTCAATGCCGCGCTGGTACGTAGGACCGGACTCCGGGGCTTCGATTTCGGGCAGGACAGCGAGCGAGCCGCGATGGGAGACCTGCTGGCGACGATCGTGGAACGCGAACTACCGAAAACAGGACTTATGCTTTCGGCTCTGGTTCGCTATCTCGACAGGAACGACGCGGGAACCGGATTCTACAAGTTCGCCGAGGAACTGGGACTCCTCGAGCGCGGTGCATCGACGCGGGCGAAAGACGAGTTCTGGTTCAAACAGGTCAACGCCCTGTATGGGTGCTACGCAAGCTGAGTTTGTCGGCTGTTGCCGAGGATCGTGCGCGGACCGGGAATGGCAGTGAGGAGAATACGTACTCCCGTAAACAGCTTTTCGGCGCTAGTGCAGCGAGACCGCGATCGGCGCGTCGCCGCGCCATCGGCTCGGCGTGCTCAGGTGCGCAGCGCGGTATCGAAAGGGTAGTGAACTCCGGTCGGCGTATGCCGCGAACAGGAAAACTGCGATGGATGCTTGCACCTGACACTGCTGTCACCTCCCACGCTGTCACCTCCCAGCATGCCCCTGCTGCACGTGCGGAGCACTTAGCCGTAAGCCGCAGATCGTTGAGGTAGCACGAACAGCAAGGGCTTCTGGAGTCGCGCCGCACCGAGAGACGAAAAGGCAGTGGTGAGGGTCCGCATTATTCGCGAGCTCCTCGGCGCCGGACTCAAAGACCTGCAGATCATCGCCCCTTACCCGGGGCAGAATCTCGATCCCGAGCACTACTACAGGGCACTGGATACCCACAACAACCGACTCGGCGAATTGGACCGCAGGATCTCCGGCCTCACCGTTCACCGTGACCGGCTCCAGGAGATGATCGGCGGGCGCTGACGGCACCCGAACGGAGCCGAATGAACGGCGCCGAATGAACGGCGCCGAAACAAACGAACCTCCAGTGAATCGCACTATTCCCCGGTTGCCGCTTTTCCCTATTCGGTGTTCCTCAGCACGGCAACGACAAATTCATTATCGCCGCCATCCTGCCCGCCATTTCACTGATATCTCAGCGTGCGCACTTCCCGGATCAACGCCGGATCACCGAGCGGGCGCCGGATCTGCGGCAGGGGGCGATCCCGCGCACCCGTCTCCCCGCGCGACACCGCCGGAACAGCTGCCGCTAACTGCTCCTCCCGGAGGATGTCCGTCTTCCCAACTGCGCAGCAGACCTCTGTGGTGGAGTTTGTCGCCAACACCGCGCACAAGAGCTGACGACCCCCTACGGTGCGGGAGCGACGGGCCGGTCCGGCGCCGTACGACAGGATGTTCCCATGAAGCGAAAGGAGAACGGGCGCGTGTCCGACCGAACCAATCCCAACTCGCCACCCCCGCCCCCAGCGGAAGGCCCTGACGGGCCACGGGTGAGCCGCGAGTGGTGGGAGCGATCGGCCGACGCCTACCAGGCCGAGCACGCCGCGTTCCTCCGGGACGCCTTCATATGGTGCCCCGAGGGAGTGGACGAGGCGGCCGCCGGCCTCCTCGGCGCCCCCTCGGACCTGGCCAACGCCCGCGTCCTGGAGGTGGGCTGCGGCGCGGCGCGCGCCTCACGGTGGCTGCGCCGACAGGGCGTGGCTCGCGTGGTGGGCGTCGACGTCGCCCACCGCCAGCTGCAGCACGCGCTGCGCATCGGAACCTCTGACGGCCCCAAGAGGGTTCCGGTCGCGCAGGCCGACGCCCTCCGACTGCCGTTCGCGGACGCCTCATTCGACGTCGTGTTCTCGGCCTTCGGGGGCTTCCCGTTCTTCTCCGACGCCGCCGCGCCCCTCGCAGAGAGCGCGCGGGTCCTCCGGCCCGGCGGTCGGCTCGTCTTCGCGGTACGCCACCCACTGAGCTGGTGCTTCGCCAGCCCATCGCGGGAACTCACCGCGACGGTGCCCTACTTTGACCGTCGGGCCCCTGCCCCTGGAGACAACGGCACGAGCCCCGAACTCCACCACACCATGGGGGACTGGGTGCGCGCGCTCACCGCGTCCGGTCTGCGCCTGCTGGACGTGTTGGAGCCGGAATGGCGGGCGGGCCGCGCGAAGGTGTGGGACGGATGGGGCGCCGACCAGGGCCGGATCGTACCGGGGACGGCGATCTTCGCAGCACAGCGGGAACAGCCCGCCGAGGCGGGCTGACCCGCCACCAACGGGCCGCTGCCGCGCCCGCCGACAGCCGCCGGGGCCTTCCGGTGCTCGGCGCGGCCGCAGGTGCGTAGCCAGCGACGCGGGTGGCGGAGGGGCTGACGACAGCGACTCCGCGCGGCGCCACGGCGGGGGCGGGCGTGCGTAGCAGCTGCTTCTGCCAGCGTGGTGTCAAGCCAGGACGGGGCCGCGCCGCGAGGTCACGGGCTGGGCGCCGTTGACCCGGCAGCACCAGGGAAAAGTACGGCTTCTACCCAGTCGACGACCGAATACATCCCCCGTTACTAAACGGTGGCCGCCGCGTTCATCAATCCAGACACAATTGGACAAATCGCTTCATACACGACAGAAAGGTTGGTGATCAATTAACGAGAACGAGGTTGGGAGCGACCGACCATGCGCCGACTGTTTCGCGGAAACGCCGCCCCCGGGGCCGTCACCGCTGCGGCGTGCGTGCTGCTGGCCACCGCCTGCACCGCGGACGCCGGCGACAGCGCATCGCTGGAGCACTGGCCCGCCGAGGCCGCCGACCAGTTGGAGGGGCTGATCGCCGAGCACGGCGACAGCGGCGAGTACGCCGCCTTCGATGCCGACAACACCATCTGGAAGCACGACCTGGAAGAGTCCCTCATTCCCTACCTGGAGAACGAGGGCGTCCTCACCCGCGACAACCTTGACCCGCAGCTGCAGATCGTTCCCTTCGAGGAGGACGAGAGCCTCCACGCCTACTACAACCGGCTCTGCGATGAGGCCGGCACCCCCACCTGCTACGCCTGGGCCGCGCAGGCCTACTCCGGGCTGAGCCTGGGCGAGGTCAAGGGCTACGTCGACGACCTCATGGAGCGCGACGAGCCGGTCGCCACCAACATGTGGGAGGACGGCAAGCTCGTCGACACCGAGGTTGCAACGCCCGAGATCTACCCGGCCATGAAGGAGCTCATCCACGCCCTGCACGAGGCCGACATCGAGGTCTACGTGGTCACCGCGGCGCACGAGGAACTCAACCGGATGGTCGTGACCGACCCCGACTACGGGCTCGACATCCCCACCGGCAACGTCCTCGGTGTCCAGACGCTGCTGGAGAACCCCGGAACCGGGGACATCGGCACACGCGTGGAGCTGAACGAGCGCGATATCGAGGTCACCGACGACTTCGAGTTCACCGCGCACCTGTCCACCCCGGTCACCTGGCAGTCCGGCAAGGCGGGCGTGCTGCAGGAACGCGTCGACCCCGTCCAGCGGCCGGTGCTGACCGGTGGGGACTCCTCCTACACCGATGAGCACCTGCTGTTCCGCACCGACATGGACAACGGCGGTCTGCGCATCTTCGTCAACCGAAAAGAGAAGTACACCTCCGGCATCAAGGCGGAGGCCGAACGGCGCGCCGAGCGGCAGGAGGAACTCGGCCTGGACGCCGACGCCGAGGACGGCTGGATCTTCGTCGACCCCGCGGAGCTCGGCGTCGACGACTGATCCCGGCGCCACTGGCCCGCCTGCGGTGCGGTCCCCTCCGCACACGTCGCCCCTGCCCGGCGGCGTGGCCCTCCACGCACCGGCAAGGATCCCCGCCGCGCCGGGGGCGCTTCCTACTGCGCTCAGGGAGCGCCCACGGCGGCCCCTATGGGGCTACTCCGGCCGCGGGTCGGCACCGCCTCCGCCGACAGGCCTCCGGCGCCGATGGCGTCTGCTGACCACTCCGCGGACGTGAAACCGGGTGCACCAAAGGGCGTGTGGACCGCCAGCGGCAGCCGGACGGAAGCCGGGCCGTCGCGGTACTGCTGACACCCCTCCCCCGTTGCCGAGGGGCCCGCCGGCTCCCTTGGGCGGGTCGCGGCCTCAGGGCGACACGTACTGTGCGGACTGGCGGTCGTCCGCGTCGAGGACGCCGGTGGTGAGAAGGTCGAACTGCCGTGCGATGCCGTCGATGTCGGCCTTCAGGAACTCGATCGCGGCCTTGGCCCTGTTCAAGGAGCCGTCTTCGGCCTCTCGAGTCCACGCCATCACCTGCGTGATCGCGAACGTGTAGGCGATGGCGCGGCCACCGAGGACCAGGTGTTCCTGCTTGAGATCGCGGTCGAGGAAGCTCAGGTCCACTCCATGGGCCGCGACTCCGGGCGCTGTAAGCGGGGAGGTCGCCAGGAAACCGCTCAGGGCCACGTCGCCGCGGTTGTCCAGACAGAACTGGGTGAGCTGCTGGCTGAGCAGGTCGTTCGTGCCGTCGAAGATGGTGAAGACCCGGGTGTCCAGGAACGCCTGTCCGGCGATGTTCGTGGGCGAGCCGCAGCGGTAGCCTTCGCCGCCGACCAGCTGCTGGTAGTGGTGCGCCGCGCGCAGCATCAGCTCTGTGCAGACCGTCTTGAGCGCCTGGACGGCCGGAAAAGAGCCCGTCATCTCGCTCTTCACACTCAGCTCGGTCATGAGGTAGCGGTTGAGCGCCGCACAGATCGTCTGCGCGGCCTCGATCGATGTGAGCCGGTACCTGGCGAAGCGGATGTCGGCCAGCGGCACCGGTCCGATCCGCCGACTGTTCGCGTACGCGTGTGCCTCGCGCTCGATTCTCCTGAGAAAGCCGCACGCCAGCGCCGCCATCATCGAGCGCGGGGCCATCAGCATCTCCACCATCGCGCTCAGGTTTCGCTCCGGAGCGTCGATCTTGCGATGCTTGGGGACGACGGCGTCGATTTCATTGAGCCCGTAGTCGAGGACCTTCATTCCCACCGGTTCGTACCGCCGAATCGTCCTGAACCCCTCGCTCCGCTTGACGATGAAGTAGCCGTACTTTCTCCCGTCCCTGTCGTTCTTCGCGCTCACCAGCCACCAGTGCGCCGTAGAACTGAAACCCTGCCAGTGTTTGCGGCCGCGGATACGGTAACCGCCCTCGACTTCTTCGTACGTCGTGGTCATGCTCGACATCGCCGACCCGCAGCCGGGTTCGGTCGAGGCGAATCCACAGATCATCGGGTCATCCGTGGCGAAGAGCGGCAGCATCTCCCGCTTCGCCTCCTCGCTGGCGCGCAGCGCGATCGGGCGCAGAGCGACCGCCGTGATGATCTTCGTGTACATCGCCAGAGGCAGGTTCCACTCAGCGAGTGTCTCGACCACACGGCACATCTCGACATGGCTGTCGCGCCCACCGAACTCTGTTGGAATCGCGGGCAGCAGGACACCCGCCTTCACCAGCAGCGTCCAATCATCAGCCGACAGGTTTTCCTGGGGAAAGGTCTGACAATCGAATCGCGAGCGCGCGACCTCCGCGATGTTTTCTACGAACTCCTCGGTCGACAGCGACACCAGGGTCTTTCGCATGACGCACCTCACTGTGCGGGGAGGCGAACGGATACTCGCGGACCTGCGATCGCGGACCACACCGGCTCCGTTCCGACGGTGAACAGGCGATTTGATCTTCCTTCGCCCTTCCCTCCGGAACCGTGGGATCTGTCTGCTGGCGGACAGTGTTGACCTTGGTGCGGTGAAGAAATGATCGCAATCGCGTAAGACGCATCTCGCCTTACCGCCACAAAAACACGGTTCCCCACGTACGGGCCGATCGCCGCCGGGCCGCCTACTCGAGCCAGCACGTCGTCGGAGCCGTCCGCCTCTGGACACGGGGCGCCTCAGACCGTGCCCTCGTCGGGGCTCCGTCCCGGGCTGAGGCGCTCAGGTAGGTGTCCGGGACACGCGTCTCAGTCGCATTCCTCGCAGCGGACGTCGAGCACCTGGTCCAGCCCGATGACGTGGAAGATCCGCCCGATCCGCGCCCCGGTCATCACGGTGACCCCTCCGCCGGTTCTCCGCCTCCGCTGATGCAGCCGGGCCAGGGAGTGCAGCCCGGTGGAGTCAATGAAATCCAACCCGGTGAGGTCGATAACCAGGGTGCTGCCCGGGCTCTGCTCCGCCTCCGCCAGTCGTCTCTCCAGGGATGTGATGTTGGACAGGTCGAGTTCCCCGGTCACCCGCACCAGCGTGCTCGACTCCCAGCGCATGATCGCCACATCCAGTGGACACATGAGTGATCCCATCCCAGCCAACGGTTACCCGCGGGCGAGGTCCGGACCCGAAGGGACTCAGTATGCGAAGTGACCAAATGTAGTCCGCGCCGCCATCATCCGCAGGACAAACCGGCGATTCGGTCGTTCATGGTCATCCGTTCCCTTATACGTGGCACCCTCCCGGGTAGGGTGGAGACACATATTCAGTACCGTGTGCCATGAAAGGCGCCGTGACGACAAACAGGTTGTCTCAGCTCTGGGCGCTCGTCGCCGAGCGTGCGTGGCCCCGGGGTGCTTCGGTCTCACTCGAGGACATCTGCGGGGTGTGCGCGGCCGAGATCCCCTCCGACGGCGTCTCCCTCACCGCGAACACCTCCCCTCAGGACCTGGTCGAGCGGTTGTGCGCCACGACCCCGCTGGCCCGCGAGATCGAGGAACTCCAGGCCACATTGGGGCAGGGGCCCGGCGTGGCCGCGCTGTCCTGCGACGGCCCTGTGCTCACCCCTGATCTCCACGACGCCACCCCTCGTAGGCGGTGGCCCGCGTTCGCTCCGGCCGCGGTCCAGGCCGGGCTGGGGGCGGTCTTCGTATTCCCGCTGCGGACCGGCGCCGTCCAGGTGGGCGCATTGAGCCTGCATAGGGCCGGACCGAAACCCCTCACCGACGCGCAGCTGTCCGATGCGCTCTCCCTAGCCGACATGGCGCTGGAGATTATGCTGGACGGCGGAGCAGACACGTGTGTGGAAGACCGCCCGCTCTGGAACGGCTTCGCCGCCTTCCATGACCAGGCCGAAGTCCACCAGGCCGCCGGGATGATCTCGGCGCAGCTCGATGTGGGGATCGACGAGGCGTTGGTCCGGCTACGCGCCTATGCCTTCGGGCACGAACGCCCGCTCGCCGACGTAGCGCGCGACGTCGTGCGGCGCAGGCTGAAGTTCACACCCGACCCGCAAACGGACTGAATCGTCAGTCACCACGCAATCTTCTCCCAAGGAGGTTCCCGGTGCCCAGGGAACAGGAACTGGCCAGCACCTTCGTCCAACTGGCCGACACACTGGTGGTCGACTTCGACGTGGTCGACTTCCTGCACATGCTCGCCCGGCGCAGCGTAGAGCTGCTGGACGTGGACGCCGCCGGCCTGATGCTCACCGACCACCACGGGAATCTGCGCTTCATGGCGGCCTCAACCGAATCGGCTCGCCTCCTGGAGCTCCTGCAGTTGCAGAACGAGCAGGGGCCCTGCCTGGAGGCCTACCGAGGCGGCAAGCAGGTGTCCTGCCCCGACCTGTCGTGTGCGCTGCACCGGTGGCCGCGCTTCGCCCAGGCGGCGCTCGGTGAAGGCTACAGCTCGATCCAGGCGGTGCCGATGCGACTGCGCGAGCACACCGTCGGCGCGCTGAACCTGTTGCGCCACGAGCCGGGCCGACTCACCGAGGCCGACATCGCGATCGCGCAGGGGTTCGCCGATGTGGCCACCATCAGCATCCTCAACTCGCGCACCGCCGAGGAGCGCGAGCGCCTGGCCGAGCAGCTGCAGACCGCGTTGAACAGCCGGGTCATCATCGAGCAGGCCAAGGGCGTGCTCTCGGAACGCCGCGAGATCGACATGAACGACGCGTTCGGCCTGCTGCGCGGCTTCGCCCGCGAGCACAACCGCAGACTGTCGGAGGTCGCCAGGGCGGTCGTGCGCCGGGACAGCAACGTCGCCACCCTGCTCGTGTCGGCCCATGACGCGAACGCGCCAGGTGCGAGAGACGGCGCTGGCAACGGCGCGGACGGGGCGCGGGCGTGACCTTCCCGGGGCGCGCCCCTCGCCCAGCCCCGGTGGCCAGCACCTGAACGAGGTCATCGCGGCCGCTCAGGCGGCCCCATTCCATCCATGGCGATCGCGGATGAATGCGCGCCGCTCGGGCGGTGGCGCGGTGCCTCCTGGGACCGACGGGAGCGGGGTGCGCCGAGTGCGTGCTACCGCAGGTCCAGGCGGAGGAGGGCGTTCTCGATCAGTTCGGGCATGGCCGGGTGGATCCAGTACTGGTCCTCGGCCATGGAGCGGGCGTCCAGATCGAACTGCATCGCCTGGATGAGCGGCTGGATCAGGGTGGGCGCCTCGGGGCCGATGATGTGCGCGCCCATCAGCCGTCCGGTGGCGGGATCGGCGAGCAGCTTGGCGAATCCGGTGGTGTCCTCCATCGCCCAGCCGTAGGCGACACCGGCGTAGTCCTGCCGCGCCGACACGTACTCCCTCTTGGCTTCGCGTGCTTCCTGCTCGGTGATGCCGACCGAGGCGATCATCGGTGCGGAGAACACGGCGTGTGGAACGTAGCGGTGGTCGGTCCGCACAGGCGCCTCAGGGTGCAGGAGGTTGTGCTGGACGGTCTGCGCCTCGCGGTTGGCCACATGTTTGAGCTGGTACGGGGAGCTGACGTCGCCCAGTGCCCACACGCCGTCGACAGAGGCGGCCTGGGTCGCGTCGACGCTGATCCTCCCGTCGTCGGTGAGATCGAGCCCGCCCTCCTCGGCGGCGATGAGGTCGCTGTTCGGGACGCGGCCGGTGGCCACCAGGATCTCTTCGGCCTCGACGGACTCGAGGCCCTCCTGGCCGTCAAGGTGCAGCCTGACCAGTCCGCCATCGCGCTCGACGCCCTTGGCCGTGCGGTTCATGCGCAGGTCCCACCGGCGAGCGGCGAGTTCGGTGAACCGCGTCGCGACGTCCTCGTCCCCGTGCCGCAGCATCAGGCCGGAGCGGCCGACGACGGTCACGTCGGTCCCGAGAGCGGAGAACACGTGGGCGAGCTCGGCGCTGACGAACCCCGTGCCCATGATGATCATCCGACGGGGGAGGTCCTGCAGCCTCATCACCGAGTCGCTGGTGAGGTATCCGGCCTCGGCCAGCCCAGGGACCGGCGGGGCGCTCGGACGGCTGCCGGCCGCGACCACGACCCGGTCCGCGGAGATCTCCTCGGTTCCGGCGGCGGTCCGCACCGCCAGCGTCTTGATGCCGGTGAAGTGTGCGGTGCCGCGGTAGAGGGTGACGTTGTCGGCTTTGGCCCGGTAGCGCTCGCCGCCGACCGCGATCGGGTCGATCCGCCCGAAGATACGGTCGCGGATGGCTGGCCAGTCCGCCCCCTCCAGCCGTAGGTCCACCCCGAGTCGATCACCGTGTGCGGGGGCACTGGCGGTATCCGCGGTGTGTACGAACATCTTGCTCGGGATGCAGCCGACATTCAGGCAGGTGCCGCCGAAGGCTCCGGTGGAGCCCACCCCCTTCTCCACAAGCGCGACGCTCCAGTCGGAGAACCGCTCGTCCACGATCGTGTTGCCCGAGCCGGAGCCGATGACGATGAGGTCGAAGTGCGTCATCGCTCCATCCTTCACCACGCTCCGGCACGTCGAAAGGGATCGACCCGAAGCGCCGCCGCGGGCCTTCGCGGCACCGGGAGCATGCGGAGTGTCACGGCGCGGGGGACCGCCACCACTCCACCGCGTGCCCTACGTCGAGTCCTACCGCCACCGGGCCAGCGGCTCCAAGCCGCGCCTCCAGCCCGAGTGACCGCGGACGCGGGGTGGCCGGACGGCTCACGGCGCGGGTAGCACGTCGACCGGGAAGCCGTTGAGGACCGCAGTGCCCGGCAGGGGGTCGATGGCAGCGGGGTCGGTGAGCACGTTGGCGATGACGCCCGGACAGCAGCGCCCTGGGATCGTCGGCGGTGCGTTGGCCGCGCCGACGCGCTGCCATGGCTTCGATGCACGCTGACTGGCCAACGGCTATTGGTTTCTGCACGTCACAGCCATCGCGCTTATCCCCGGGGGGCGGACTTCTGGTGGGTGATGGCCCGGGTAGGGTTCCACTCGTGAATGAGGCGACCAGTGCACGACGACAGCGGATCCCCCTGAGGTTCCTGCTGCTGTCGCTGGTCGTACTGGTCCACTTCCTCTGCTCGGTCTGTCATGCGGCCGCCGCCGTCCCCGACGATGCCGCCGATGCGAGCGCAGCCTCGGTAGCCGCCAGTTCGGCGGGACCGACGGCCGATGCCGTGGCGTCGCGCAGTGCGGACGACACCGGGACTTCCGCCCATGCCGCCGACGAGGACATGGGTGTCGACCAGCGTCTGATCGCACCGCAGATGCTCCTCATGGTGGGGCTCGGCGTGCTCCTCATCGCGGCACTCTGGCTGGCACCTCCGCAGGCGGGGCACCGTCTCCTCCGCCGTTTCCGTGCCGTGCCACCCGGCGGACCGCCGATTCTGCTGTCGCTATGCATCCAGCGGGTCTAGGCCGGACCCGGCGCTGACGCGCGCCCTTCTCCGGTCCCTCTCCCTGTTTTCCGAAGCCGCTTCTCGGCGTGTGGCCGGCTGCGCGCTGCGCCGCTGAGGGCTGAGGGCTGAGGGCTGCGCGCACCGTGACCTCTCCGCCGACCCCGTGCCCCTGGGGTTTCTGGCGATCACCGCGGCATCAGCCAGGCGGTGCGGGCTTCCTGGACGGCGCCGCTGTAAGCAGCCCCACTCTCTGCCGACCCCTACCGCGGCCCCACGTCCCGAGCCGAGGCCCATCGGCCGCGGCCATTGCCTCTGCACTTGCCTCTGCACTTCTGGAGGAGCCATGAACGACGAGATGAAGATGAACATGCACAACGGGATGTCGGGTCCCATGTGGATGCCGAGCACACCTCCCGACCTGGAGGGTCTGCTCGCCTGGCACCCCCAGCCCTATGCGCTCTTCCCCGTGCTGTGCGCCCTGCTCGCCGCCCTCTACGTGGTCGGCCTCATCCGGCTGCGGCAGCGCGGGGTCTCCTGGCCGATCGGGCGGACCGTGAGCTGGGCGGTGGGGGTGGCCCTGGTCCTGTGGGTGACGGCCACCGGCATCGAGGGCTACGGCATGGCGCTGTTCAGCGTCCACATGTTCCAGCACATGATCCTGACAATGCTCGCCCCGGTGTTCCTGCTACTGGGTGCGCCCGTGACCCTGCTGCTGCGGACGCTGCCCACGGGAAAGGGGCGACGGGGAGCACCGCGGCGTGCGCTGGTGTGGCTGCTGCACAGCCCGATCGCCAAGGTCGGCGCCCACCCGGCGTTCACCCTGGCGCTGTTCATCTTCAGTCTCTACGGCATCTACTTCACGCCGATCTTCGACGTCCTCATGCGCAGCGTGTGGGGCCACTACTTCATGCTGCTGCACTTCCTCATCACCGGGATCATCTACTTCGGACCCGTACTGATGGTCGACCCCTGGCCCGGCTCCAAGAACCACCTGCTGCGCATCATGTTGATGATGTCCGGGCTGCCTTTTCACGCCTTCTTCGCGATCGCCGTGATGATGTCCGAGACACCGATCGCGCGGTTCTTCGCCTCCCCGCCCCCGTCCTGGAACGTCGACGTCATGGCCGACCAGCTCTGGGCGGGCGGCCTGACGTGGGTGTTCGGGGACATCCCCACCATCGTGGTGATGATCGCGCTCGCCATCACCTGGATGCGTTCCGACGACCGGCTCGCCCGCCGCACGGACCGCCAAGCCGAGCGCGACGGCGACGCCGAGCTCAACGCCTATAACGCATATCTGCAGCGACTGGCCGAGTACGAGGCCACGGCCCGACCGGTCCGTAACGGCTGAGGGTCGACCGGGCCGACCGGTGCCGCACCGCACGTTCGCGGCCGTGGGCCTCACGGCGGCCGGGCACCGAGTGACCGCTGTCGTCACGCGTCAGCCCTGCCCGGTCGCGGTGAGGTAGATCAGTGCGATGTTGAGCGTCACCACGGTCGCCGCGATGGCCACGGCCGCTCCGGTGATCCATCGTCCGTTCGCGTAGCGCCCCATGACGTCGCGCCGTGCCGTGAGGAGAACCAGAGGGACCAACGCGAAGGGAATACCGAAGGACAGGACGACCTGCGAGAGGACCAGAGCCCGGGTGGGGTCCACCCCCAGGGCCAGCACCACCAAGGCGGGGATCAAGGTGATCAGTCTTCGCGCGAGGAGAGGGATACGGCGCCGCAGAAGGCCGTCCATCACCACCGCACCCGCGTAGCAGCCCACCGCAGTGGAGGAGAGCCCCGAGGCGAGGAGGCCGATCGCGAAGAGCAGTCCGATGGCCGGCCCGAGATTCCCGCTCACGGCGGCATGCGCGCCCTCCAGCGACTCGCCGGTCGCACTCCCCTGCAAGGCGCTCGCCGCCAGCAGCAGCATGCCGAGGTTGACCGCCCCGGCCAGCAGCATGGCAAGGCCGACGTCGAACTTGTTCGCCGTGAGCAGCCGCTCCCGCAGCGGCCCCGTCTGCCGTCCGTGCCGGTCACGCGCGAGGGCGGAGTGCACGTACACCGCGTGCGGCATGACGGTAGCGCCGAGCATTCCGGCCGCCAGCAGCACGCTCTCGGTGCCGGAGAACCGCGGGACCAGTCCGCCCAGGGTTCCAGCGGGGGACGGCGGCGCTACGAGCAGCCCGGCCATGAACCCCAGCGCGATCACGGCCAGCAGTCCGGTGACGGCTCGCTCGAAGGGGCGCTGCCCGTACCGGTTCTGCAGCGCCAGCAGCGCCATGGAGACCGCTCCGGTGATCACCCCGCCGATGAGGAGCGGAATGCCGAACAGAATGCGCAGCGCGATGGCCCCGCCCAGCACCTCCGCCAGGTCAGTGGCCATGGCCACCAGTTCGGCCTGCCCCCAGTAGCCGAGACGGGCCGCGCGCGGCATGCGCTCCCGCAGAGCCTCGGGGAGGGACTGACCGGTCACCAGGCCTAGCTTGGCCGAAAGGTACTGCACGACGAACGCCATGAGGTTGGCCGCCACGATGACCCACACCAGCATGTAGCCGTAGGTCGCACCGGCGGCGATGTTCGTCGCGACGTTGCCGGGATCGACATAGGCAATCGCGGCGACGAACGCGGGGCCGAGGAGGGCGATACCCGAGCGCAGCCGTGTCGCGGTAGTGGGGGCGGCACCGGCCGCGGAGTCGAGCATCCCCACGCCTCACCTCCGAAGGCTCGTCGATCTTTGATGTTCGATGCGCCTAACTCTTTAGCATGACGATCCGAACATCGGATCACCGCCCCGGCCGACGGCTGAGGCGCCCCGGGCACGGCACCCCGGGGCAGGGCGGCCGTCCTTCCGCCCCGCCCCGCCCCGCGGGCCACCCCCGGACCCCAGTTCCATCGGGTCCGGTTCCGAGGTCAGGAGCTCGTGAGGATGACGAGTCGCTGGGTCGCCCGGGTCATCGCGACATAGCGGTCGACCGCTCCTTCGATCCCCTCGCCGAACTCCTCCGGGTCGACGAGGACGACCAGGTCGAACTCGAGCCCCTTGGCCAGTTCCGGAGTCAGCGACCGGACGCGGGAGGTCGCCCGGAACGTGGGATCGCCAATGACGCAGGCGGTCCCCTCGGCGTTTTCGGCGAGCCAGGTGTCGAGGATCGCGCCCAGATCCGCAACGGATCCGTGGGCGACGGGGACGCCGCCGCTGCGGATGGAGGTCGGCACGTTGGCGTCGGGGAGAGCAACCCGGATGACCGGCTCGGCTTCCGCCATGACCTCTTCCGGCGTCCGGTAGTTGATGCTCAGGCGGGCCAGGTTGATCCGGTCGAGCCCGACCCGCTCGAGCCGTTCCTGCCACGACTCTGTGAACCCGTGTCTGGCCTGGGCGCGGTCTCCGACAATGGTGAAGCTCCGGGACGGGCAGCGGAGCAGCAGCATTTGCCACTCCGTGTCGGTCAGTTCCTGGGCCTCGTCCACGATGATGTGCGCGAACGGGCCGCCGAGCAGGTCCGGGTCGGTGCCGGGCAGTGCGGCCTCGTCGACCAGGCTGTCCTGCAGGTCCTGTCCGCGCAGCATCGTCACCGCACCTTCACCGTCGTCATCGGCCGCGACCACGTCGTCGATGACATGGGACATGCGCTCGCGTTCGGCGGCGACAGAGGCGTCGTACCGGCGCTTGCGCCGTGACGCCTCCGGGTCGCCGAGCCGCTGCCGTGCCGCGTCCAGCAGCGGCAGGTCGGACACCGTCCAGGCCTGGGCGTTCTCGCGCTGCAGCTTCCGAATCTCATCGGGTCCTAGCCAGGGAGCGCACATCCTCAGGTAGGCGGGCACCGACCACAGGTCGCCGACGAGGTCAGTCGGTTCGAGGAGCGGCCACGCGCGGTTGAGGGTCCTGATCAGCTCCGTGTTCCGCAGCAGCGACCTCCGGAACATATCGGGCGAGACGTCGTCATCGTCGTGCTTGTCCGCCAGGATCGTGACCAGCTCCTCCAGAATCTGGTCGCGCGCTTCGTTGTGCGGAGTTCCCGGTTCCAGTGCGTCGAAGGCCTCGGCCCAGTCGTCGGCGCTCAGCCAGATGTCGAACCAGTCCGTCGTGACCGTCATCCCCTTGGTGGGCGGCTGTTCGTAGAACCTCACGGCGGGTTCGATCGCCTTCACCAGGTTCGCCGTCGACTTCAGCCGGGCGACCTCCGGGTCGGCCTCGACCGCCGCCGTGGCCCCCTCGGGGACGAGGTCGCGCAGGGTGCAGGTCTGCACGCCCTCCTCTCCGAGGCTGGGCAGGACGTCGGCGACGTAGGCCAGGTAGGGCTGGTGCGGACCGACGAACAGCACGCCGCCCCGGCGGTGGCCGAGGCGAGGGTCGGAGTACAGAAGGTGGGCGGTGCGGTGCAGGGCGACGACGGTCTTGCCCGTGCCCGGACCGCCGTCGACGACCAGGGCACCGCCGGAACCCGCGCGGATGATGGCGTCCTGGTCGGCCTGGATGGTGCCGAGCACGTCGCGCATCCGGGCCGACCGGTTGGCGCCCAGGCTGGCGATGAAGGCGGACTGGTCGTCGAGCGCGGCGTGCCCTTCGATCCCGTCGGCGGTGAACACCTCGTCCCAGTAGTCGCTGATCCGGCCGCGGGTCCAGCGGTAGCGGCGACGGCTCGCCAGGCCCATCGGGTTGGCGTGGGTCGCTGCGAAAAACGGCTCGGCCGCGGGAGAGCGCCAGTCGAGCAGCAGGCGGCGCCCCTCACTGTCGGTGAGGCCGAGTCGTCCGATGTACACGGGCTCGGAGCCGTCCGCGCTGACGATGTGTCCCAGGCACAGGTCCAAACCGAAGCGGCGCAGGGCGCGCAGGCGAGCGGACAACCGATGGATCTCCATGTCCCGGTCCAGCGCCTCGCGGCCTTTGCCGCCGGGCGCCTTGCGCTTGGCATCGAGACGGTCGGACAGGTCGGCGATCGCCCGCTCGAGGCTCTCGGCGATGGCCGCGAAGTGCCGCTCGTCGTCGGCGATCAGGGTCGGGTCGGCCTTGGGAGAGAGGTGGTCGGGAAGGTCAAAGGCGCTGGTGGCCTGGGGATACACGTCGTCTCCCATGTCATAGGTTCTGAACACGAGCGACGATTGTCCGGCATGACCGGGGTCTTGCCGCAAGCCCCCGGGTGCGCTATAAATTTAGACTGGCGGAGAGTTTCCAGCCGCCTATTCATCGTCCACCATCGATGGACGACCTGTTCGCGAAGCCCCGGCGCCGTCCGATGCCCCACGGGCCTCCGGATGCAGCCTCGGCAAGGCCGTGGAGCCGCTGACCGGCCCGCTGATCGCTCGCCGCAGTCGCCGCTTCTCTCCCGCACAGCCACAGTCGGTGAACGAGAAGGGTGCGCCTCCTTGCGCATACCGGAGGCGCACCCTTCTCGTTCACCTCGCTGGGCGAAGGGACTCCCCGATGGACAGCATGCGCACTGGACGCCGGCCTGACCACCGGGATCCGCTAGCGGGAGCCGGGCATGGCCCGACCCCAGTCGACCGGACGGGTCACCGGGCGGCGATCGCCGGCCAGATCGTGTTCACGATCCGCCGGGGAAGATCCGGGTCGAACTCGCCGGTGCGGAGGTAGGACTGGAAAAGGCTGCCCTGGAGCATGATGCCGATCGTGTCCAGGTCGAGGTCGTCGCGCACCTCGCCGCGGTCTTGGCCGTGGCGGAGGGCGGCTTCGAGAAAGGCCTGGCGGGGTTCGATGCCGTGTTCGCGGATCAGGGCGATCAGCTCTGGTGTCTGCTTCCGTTCGGCCAGCGTCGCGCTGATCATGTCGAAGCCGCCGTCGGGGCTGGTCATGGCCTCGTTGAGAAGACGTAGGACATCGACGAGCTCGTCGAACGCCGATCGCTCGGAGTCGGGTGGCGGGAGCAGCGGCACCACGCGCGACAGGGCGTAGTCCACGGCCGCCGTGACCAGGTCGATCTTGGTGGGCCATCGCCGGTAGATCGTGGGGCGCGTGACACCCGCGTCGGCGGCGACGTCGGCGATGCTCATTCTCGCGTAGCCGTCCGATGCGAGCCGGTGCCGCACGGCCTTCAGGACCGCTTCCTCGATCGCCGGGTTGCGGGGACGGCCGCGGCCGCGCGTGCCTCCCGCGCTCGGCTGATCTGGGCCGTCAGGGTGTTCTGCTGCTGAGCGCTCGTCCGGAATCAGGGCTTCTCCTTCACCAGGTGGGGGATTCGTGGCACTCATTTTCTTTACTTTCCAGAGTTGTAAACATATTCTTGGTCGTACACCGGCTCGCCCGCTCGCTCGCCCCGAGCAGCGAGCGGGCTGTCTGCGTCGAGAGGATGATCATGGCACTCGCACGAGAAGACATCCTGGATTTCCCGCTGGACCGGGTCCCGGACGCCACCGAGTTCATCGAAGCCGCGATGCACTGGCACTTCAGCCCCCAGACAGGCTCGCCCTACTGGCTGGAGCGGGCCAAGACGCTGGACTTCGATCCGATCCGCGACGTGCACACCTTCGATGACCTGCGGCTCTTCCCCAACGTCGTCGACGAGTTCCGTCACGTGCCGTCCGAAGCTCTGATCCCCAAAGGCTATGGCGACACCGCCACGGTCATCGGGGTCTTTGAGAGCGGTGGCACCACCGGCTCCCCCAAGCGGCTGCCCTTCCTTGAGGAGTGGATGGCTCGCAGCGAATCCTGGCAGGAACGGCACATGGACGCCCGCGGCCACACCCGCGGCGTCAACTGGCTGGGCGTGGCGCCGACCGGCCCGCACATGTTCGGCTCGTGGACACAGCGCATGGCGCGGCGGCGCGGGGGCGTGCCGTTCTTCGTCGACCTCGATCCCCGCTGGGTGAAGAAGTGCATCGCCGACGGCCGCCCCGACGAGGCCGACCGCTACGCCGAGCACATCGTCGCCCAGGCCCGCGACGTGCTCGAGACCCAGACCATCGGGTACCTCGTCACCACTCCCCCGCTGCTGGAGCGCCTCGTCCGGGACGAGGACACCGCCAAGCGGATCAACGACATGGTCGAGGTGGTCATGTGGGGCGGCGCGCACATGGACGCCGACACCCGGCACCTGCTGCGCACCGAAGTCCTCCCCGACGTCGACCTGTGGGGCAACTACGGGAGCACCATGATCCTCTCCGGCACCGTCGAGCGCGCGGGGCTGGCCGAGGACGCCCTCTGCACCTTCGACACCTTCTCTCCGCACGTCACTTTTTCGGTCATCGACCCCGACACCGGCGAGAGGGTCCCCTACGGCGATCGCGGACAGGTCGTCATGAACCACATCAGCAAAGCCATGCTGCTACCGAACAACCTGGAGCGCGACACCGCCATCCGCGTCGAACCGCCATCCGGACACGCGGGCGACTCGGTCGCCGACGTCGCACCGGTCTCCACGTTCGGCGACAAGCCCGTGATCGAGGGGGTGTACTAAATGAGCGAGCCGATCCAGCTCGACGCCCTCGGGCCCACCGGCCCCTACCGGGCCCGCAGCCGACTCACCGTCACCGACGTCGCCGGACAGCCGATAGCAGAGCTGAGCCAAGTCCCGCGGCTCTACGTGAACCGCACGATCGGTGCCCTGCGCAAGGGCCCCACGCTCTCCGCCGACCAGCGGGCCGCGGCGCTCGCCGAGGCGGGCCGTGCCTTCGCCTCCTCGACCATCGCCGGGATGTCCGTGGAGGAGTACGAGCACTACGTCAGCCGGGTAGCCGGTATGCCGCTCGCAGGCGTCCGGACCGCGACCCAGCGCACAGCGCAGGCGGCGGTCGAGGCCTACCGCTCGACGCGCTTCGCCCGCCCGGAGGGGGCGGTCGAGGACTGGCGCGACCCCATGACCCGCACGGGCCGCGCCGTGTGGACCCGCCGCGGGGACGTCTTCGCGGTGCTCGCGCCCGCCAACCACCCGGGCGTCCACTCCCTGTGGCTGGAGGCTCTGGCCCTGGGATACCGCGTCGTGGTGCGCCCCTCCCGACGCGAGCCGTTCACCCCGTACCGCCTGGTCGCCGCCCTGCGTGAGACGGCGTTCGGCGACGACGCGGTGGCCCTGCTGCCGACCGACTACGCGGGCGCCGACGACATCGTCTCCGCGTCCGACCTGACCATGGTCTACGGCGGTGACGAGGTCGTGGAGAAGTACGCCGCCGACCCGACCGTGCTTCCGCAGGGTCCCGGCCGCTCGAAGATCCTGCTCAGCGGCGACGACTGGCGCTCCCACCTCGACACTGTCGTCGACTCCGTCGCCCTCCACGGGGGAACCGGCTGCATCAACACCACGGCCGTGTTCGTCGACGGCGACCCGGCCCCGGTCGCCGAGGCACTGGCCGAACGGCTGTCCGCCATCCCGTCGCGCCGCCCGGAGGCCGAGGACGCCGCTCTGCCCGTCCAGCCCGCCGACACGGCCGCGACCATCGAGAAGTACCTGTTCGACCGCGCTGAGGGCGCCCGGACGGTGCTCGGCGGCGACGGCGTCGCCGACGACCTCGGCGACGGCAGCGCCGCGCTGCGCCCGGCCGTCTTCCAGGTGGACAGCCCCGACGCCCCGCAGCTGAACGTCGAACTCGGGTTCCCGTGCGTGTGGGTTGCTCCCTGGTCGCCGTCCGACGGTGTCGCGCCGCTGCGCAACACGCTGGTGCTCACGGCCATCGGCGCCGCTGAGGAGCTGGTCGACCGGCTGGTCGAGGAACCGACCATCAGCAACGTCTACCTGGGCGACCACCCGACTCACTGGCTAGAGCCCGGAATCCCGCACGACCGGTATCTCGCTGAGTTCCTGATGCGGACCAAGGCCGTGATCCGGGGCTGAACCAGCGCGGGCCCGCGCCTTGAGGGGGTCGGTGCGGGCCCGCGCTTGGCGGGCGGCGTCGCGGCGGTCGAGCGCGGCGGACAGGACCGCCAAGAGCAGCGCCCCGGCGGGCAGTACGGCACCGGCCCAGTTGGGCGCGGTCAGGCCGAAGCCCTGGGCGATGACGAAGCCACCGAGCCAGGCGCCGATCGCGTTGCCCAGGTTGAAGAACCCGATGTTCATCGCTGAGGCGAGGGTCGGCGCCCCGGCCGCCTTGTCCATGACGCGCTTCTGCAGCGGGGGCACCGTCGCGAAGCCGAACGCGCCGACGAGGAAGACCAGCACCGCGGACGCGATCGCGCTGTGGGCGCCCCACGTGAAGGCGAGGAGCACGACAGACAGGGCCGCCAACGCGGTGTAGAGCATCGGCATGAGGGCCCGGTCGGCGAAGCGCCCGCCCAGGGAGTTCCCCACGACCATGCCGACGCCGAACAGCATGAGCAGCCAGGTGACGCTGGATTCGGCGAACCCGGCGACCTCGACCATCATCGGCGCGATGTAGGTGATGGAGACGAAGACCCCGCCGAACCCCAGGACGGTCATCGCCATCGCGAGCAGCACCTGCGGGTTGGTGAAGGCCGCCAGCTCGGGGCGGATGCGCGCCCCCTTCGGCGTGCTACCGCCCGGAACGAGGGTGAGGATCCCGATCAGCCCGATCACCCCCAGCACCGTGATGACCCCGTACGTGGCGCGCCAGCTGACGGACTGACCCAGCAAGGTCGCGGCGGGCACGCCGACGACGTTGGCAATGGTCAGCCCGGTGAACATAAACGCGATCGCGCTGGCGCGCTTGTTCGGGGCCACCAGGTCGGCGGCGACCACGGCGCCGATGCCGAAGAAGGCGCCGTGCGTGAGCGAGGTGACCACGCGGCCGACCAGGAGCACGCCGAACGTGGGGGCGACGGCGGTGATCAGGTTGCCGACGACGAACAGCACCATCAGCGCGGCCAGCATGCGCTTGCGCTCGATCCGCGTACCGATGGCGGTCGTCAGCGGCGCGCCCACGAACACGCCCATGGCGTAGACCGTGGCGATGTAGCCAGCGGCAGAGATCGAGACGCCGAACTCGTCGGCGATTCCGGGAAGGACGCCGGTCACCACGAACTCCGTGGTGCCGATCCCGAAGGCGCCGATGGCCAGCGCCCAGAGTGCTAACGGCATGGGGATGCCCCTTCAAACTTGTCAACGCTGATAGCCCGCGTCGACAATACATGCGCACGCGGGTTATTTGCGAACGCGCTCTATTTCGCAAGCGACTACCCTGGTGGCGGCGGAAACGCCCGGCACAGGGCGCATCCCACCCCGATCGCGTGCAGGAGGCTCGGCATGGACGACCCGACGGCCAGCGAGCACGCCACTCCCCGGCCTGGCCTCGCCCAGCGGTGGTGCGCGCTGTCGCTGCTCCACGGCACCATCGAGTCCCACATCGAACGGGCCCTGCAGGCGCGCCACGACCTCAGCACGCGCGAGTACTCGGTGCTGCTGGTGCTGAGCACGCACAATGGCGCGCGGATGCGCATGAGCGAGCTGTCCGAGGCCGTGGTCCTGAGCCAGAGCGCCACAACGCGGCTGGTCAACCGCATGGAAGAGCGCGGCCTGCTGATGCGCGTGCTGTGCGCCGATGACCGGCGCGGCATCTACACGGCCATCACCGACGACGGCCAGCGCCTCCTGGCCGCGGCCCGGCCCACCAATGACACGGCCCTCGCCGAAGCCCTCGACCTGGCACGGCACAATCCGGAACTGGCTCCCCTGGTCGATGTGCTGGAGCGCCATCCCGAGAGCGCGTAACCGGCGCACGGGGCGGGAAGCAGCGCTATGCAGCCTGGCGAGCCTTCAGCTTCAGCCACTCAACAACCTCAGGGGTCAGCGGTGCGCTGATGTGGGAGACATCGCCGATACGCAGCCGGTCAGGCGTGCGGATTACGTACTCCTCATGGGCACTGACGACTTTCACCTGGACCAGAGAATCCGGCTGCCAGTAGGTGCGGGAATAAGGGGCTCCGAGATAGTCCGGGATCTCAACAAGAGGAATTCCGCGATTTTCCAGAAGTCGCCGAAGTTTTTCGAATCGCAGCTTGCGATTGAACCTGCCATACTTTTCTCGGAGCACCCTATCGAGGCTCGTGTTCCCACCTCCCGATAGACGGTGAACCTGCAGGGTGAAATGTGTACCGACCCACGGATGTTCGGGCGACTCACGGGCCCAGAAGAACTCTGTGATCCCATAATCACGCCACAGGCTGTGCTTGTCCAAGGAGTTCTCAACGAAATCGGCACCCAGAATCGCTGCGACCTCGCCGGGGGTGTCGGAAGGCTTCGCTCCAAGCACTGACCCAGAGGCCACAACGTCGATGTAGAACGCAAGGGAATACGGGGTCAACTAGGAGCTCCTCAAACACATCACACGGGATTAATGGCACGAATCTGAAAATTTATTCACATTCCGCGCCATGGGTCAATCATGTGGCCCCCTCAACGTTGAGCTCGTCCTTTTCCTGACCGGCAATCCGCGGGGCCATCGGGCCGGCGGGGTGCGCCGCCTGCCCCGTCAGGAGTCGGCGGGGGCGGTCGCCTCGGGGCGCCGGGTACGGAGGTAGGCGTCCAGGCCCTGGATCATCAGGTCGAGGCCGATCGCGAATTCGGCGTCCATGTCGCAGTCGGAGCAGAGCAGCATTGCCGTGCGCACGAGGTTGTCGGGCGCGTCCCGTGGCAGGAGTGCCGCTGTGCGGCGGAAGCGGCTGACGTCGTCGTCCGCGGCGCCCGACTCGGGGAAGGACAGCTCTGCCAAGGCGTGGCCGATGCCGTAGGTGACGGCGCTGCGGAGGAGGGCGACGGCGCACTGCTCGGGTACTCCGTCATCGCGCATGACGCGAAGATGGGCGTCGCATACGCGCAGGGCAGGCTCAGGGAGGGTCTTTCGGCTGGTCAGCAGCGATCCCGCGTGCGGATGGCGACGGACCAGGGCGCGCAGTTCCTCCGCGAGGGCGCGGACGGTCTCACGCCAGTCGCGGGTCCGCGGTTCGACCGGGATTTCGGACCACAGCACGTCGACGACTCCGTCCAGGACGTCGTCCTTGCCGCAGACGTACTTGTAGAGGGACATCGCCCGCACATCGAGCTCGGCTCCCAGGCGGTGCATGCTCAGCGCGTCCAGGCCA
Source organism: Nocardiopsis gilva YIM 90087 (assembly GCF_002263495.1). Lineage (NCBI taxonomy): Bacteria > Bacillati > Actinomycetota > Actinomycetes > Streptosporangiales > Nocardiopsidaceae > Nocardiopsis > Nocardiopsis gilva. The sequence goes on from NZ_CP022753.1 coordinate 6,009,604, forward strand.
TGCAGATCAATGAAATCCACCGCGGCACGCAGCACTCGTTCCCGAGTCAGTCGGGGCCGGCTGCGCTGTGTGCTGCCCGTCGTCATGCGATCAGCGTACATCGTCACCCCTTGACGGCTTATAACATAAGGTTACTCTGGGCTTATGGCGTAAGTCACGCTAGCAGCCCGCCTTGGAGGTCGTGATGGCTACCGCCGCCGACATCGAGTCCCGCGCCCCGCACACGCTCACCCAGGAGACCGACCCGGACCTGTACGCGTCCCTCACCGAACAGATCAGCTCACTCGCCGACCCGTATCCCATCTACCGGCGCCTCCAGCGCGACTACCCGGTCGCGGAGTTCGAGGGCCTCGTCTCGGTGTTCCGCTACGACGACGTGGCCGCCCTGCTCCGCCATCCGCGCGTCAGCTCCGACGACCGCACCTCGGCGCTGCACCGCTCCCTGCTGAAGCAGGACCGGCTGAGCACCGCCTACCTCTCGCAGCTGGACGACCAGTCGTTCCTCCACCGCGACCCGCCCGAACACACCCGGCTGCGCCGACTCGTCGCCCAGGCGTTCACCCCGCATCGTGTGAACGCCCTGCGCCCGTTCATCCGCGAACAGGTCGACAGCGCTCTCAACGCCGCCGCGGAGCAGGGCCGCCTGGAACTCGTGGAGGACCTGGCCTACCCCCTGCCCATCGAGGTCATCTCCCACCTGATCGGCATCCCTGAGGACGACCGCCCGTTCGTCGCGAGCTGGCCACGCATGCAGCTGTGCTGCTCCTTCGAACCGGCCGAGCTGGGTGCGGCCGCCAAGTTGGAGCAGGAGGGAGCACCCGCCCAAGCCGAGGCCGACCGACTCCAGGAGCAGCTCACCGACTACTTCGCGCACCTGGTCCGGCGTCGCCGCTCCGAGCCCGGCGACGACCTGGTCTCCGCGCTCATCGCCGCCGAGGAGGACGGCGAGCGGCTGTCGGGCGACGAGATCAACGCGACCCTGCGCCTGCTCTTCGTCGCGGGTTACGAGAACGCGGTCAATCTCGTCGGCCACGGCGCGCTCGCCCTCCTTCGGCACCCGGACCAGTGGGCCGAGCTGCGCGACGATCCGGCTTCCGTGTCCGCTGCGGTCGAGGAAGTCCTCCGCTACGACTCCCCGTTCCAGTTCACCCGACGTGTTGCCTTGGATGACGTGGATGTCGGTGGTTACCGCATCCCGGGCGGGAGCACGATCATCGCCTGGCTCGCCGCCGCCAACCGCGACCCGGCGCGCTTCACCGACCCCGACCGGTTCGACATCCACCGCCGTGACAACCACCACCTCGCCTTCGGCTCCGGCATCCACGCCTGCCTCGGCGGCGCGCTCGCCCGCGCGGAGGCCGAAGCCGTGTTCGCGGAACTGACGCGACGCCTGGTCAACCCCCGCCTGGAGGACGACGAGCCGCGCTACCGCACCGACGTCTTCCGTTCCCTGGAGGCCCTGCCGATCACGTTCGACTCCGCCAAACGCGATAGTCACGGAATGACGCGCGCAGGTCGGCGATGAACAGGTCCGGTTCCTCCATCGCGCCGAAATGGCCGCCCCGGTCGAATTCGGTCCAGCGGACGATGTTGTTGTTCCGTTCGGCGAGGCGGCGGATCGGGAGGTGGATGTCGTGGGGGAACACCGCGACCGCTGTCGGGACCGGTGATTCCGGTTCGAGTTCGCCCCAGGTCTCGACGCCCTCCTTGTAGTAGCGGGCCGATGAGCCCGCGGTGCCGGTGAGCCAGTAGAGCATCACGTTGGTCAGCATCGCGTCCCGGTCCACGGCGTCTTCGGGGACGTCGGTCGCGTCGGTCCAGGCCTTGAATCCGTCCGCGATCCACGCCAGCTGGGCGATGGGGGAATCGGTCAGTCCGTAAGCGATCAGCTGGGGTTTGGTGCCCTGAATCACCGCGTAGCCGCTGAGTTCGTAGTCGTACCGGTAGCCCTTCTCGACGCTGCGCTTTTCCGTCTCGACCGAGAAGTCGGCGTTCTCCGGTGTGGCGCTGGCGGAGACGAGCAGGGTGAGGTGCAGCGCGGCGACGTGCTCGGAGTCGATCAGTCCCAGCTCGCGTGAGACGAGCGCGCCGAAGTCGCCGCCGTGCGCGACGTAGCGTGAGTAGCCCAGGCGGCGCATCAGCTCCGCCCAGGCCCGCGCGACCCGGGCCACCGACCACCCCGTCTCGCGAGTCGGGCCGGACAGAGTGAAGCCCGGGGGTGACGGCGCCACCACGTGGAACGCGTCCGCCGGGTCGCCGCCGTGGGCACGGGGGTCGGCCAACGGGCCGATGACCTCCAGGAACTCCACGATCGATCCGGGCCAGCCGTGCGTGAGGACGAGCGGCAACGCGTCCGGCTCCGGTGAGCGGACGTGCACGAAGTGCACGTCGTGCCCGTCGATCTCCGTGGTGAACTGCGGCAGCGCGTTCAGCTTCTGCTCTTGGGTCCGCCAGTCGTACTGAGTGCGCCAGTACTCCGCCAGTTCCCGCAGGTAGCCGACCGGGATCCCGTGGTCCCAGCCGACACCCGGCGGCTCCTCGGGCCACCGGGTGTTCTCCAGGCGGCGGGCCAGGTCATCGAGGTCGGCCTGCGGAATGTCGATACGGAAAGGCGCGATTGATTTCTCCATGGCGCTGACGCTATGGAGAATCCCGGACACTTTATGTCCGCGATCGGCCACGGTTTCCACTGGACGAAGAAAATCGTTGGCCGGTAGCGTCGCGAGGCTGCGTGGGGGGCGTTCGCCCCCATCGCTGCTTCTTGGATCCCCATTCCCCCGACTTCTGGAGTACGACGACACATGACCCGACACCTCATGCACGGGACACCTCGCGGTCTGGGCAGCGTAATCACAGCCGCCGTTCTGGTGGCGAGCGGCTGCAGTCCGGTGGCGGCGCGGAGCCGGAGTCCGATGAGGAGAGGAAGGACAGCGCGAGATCCGGGCCGGAGTACCCCGAGGGCCGTTCGCGCGGGAGGGACCTTCGGGCAGCACAAGGAGCGCGAGCTCGGGTTCGAGGTCGAGGCCGTCGAGCGGTACGACGACCGCACTGTCCTCCGGTTCATCACGACGGCCGCCGGGAGGAGGACGAGGACACACCCGACGCCTTCTCCGGCGGAATTCTGAGTAGGACCCCGTCAACGTCTGGCTGGTGGACCCGGTGGGGCAACGGCTGTATTACCCGCGCGTGACGACGACGGCGACTTCATCGGCTCTGCGGAACTTCCCTATACCGTCATCGCCGGCGCCGAGTACAAGATGGAGGCGCACTACCCGCGCCTGCCCGACGAGGTCGAGCGCATCACCGTCATCACCCCGGCACCACCGGCCCCTTTACCGGCATCCCGGTCACCGACGCCGACGGTCCTCGCGAGATCCCCACCGAGGAGCCGCCTCACTACAGGCATGTGGACGAAGGCGACACGATCGTCCCGGTAGTGAACGATGGCGAGGTCTCCGACGGCTACGGCTGGAACCTCTACGGCATCACCGAGGGCACCGCCGTCCAGAAGGACTCCTCGGCGGAGGAGGAGAAGATCGCGCTCAACGCCGACGTCCTCTTCGAGTTCGACAAGGCCGACCTGGCCGACGACGCCGAGGATGTGCTGAAGCAGGTCGTGGCCGAGACCCGCGAGCGCGCCGACCCCGACAAGCCGCCGATCACCATCGTCGGGCACACCGACGGCAAGGGCGACGACGAGTACAACCAGCAGCTGTCGGAGGAACGCGCCGAGACCGTTCACCAGTACCTCAAGGCCGAGCTCGGCTCCGCCTACGAGTACAAGACCGAGGGCCGCGGCAGCTCGGAGCCGATCGCGGAGGAGGGCGGCAGCGACGACGAGGAGGCACGTGCCCGCAACCGCCGCGTGGAGATCTCCTACAAGATCAAGGAGACCCGCGTGACCACCGAGCTCACCGAGACCGAGAAGAATTCGGAGGACCAGGCCGATGGGGGCGCGATCGCCCCGCCCGCACCCTTCCGGGAGGAGCAGGGCAAGGTCGTCGCCAGCGGGACCGCGTCCAGCCGCCGGGTCTCCTACAAGCTGGAGGTGCTGCCCTTCTTCCGCGACGGCGCCTACCTGGTGGCGAACCTGCGGATCACCAACACCTCCTCGGACACCGACCTCAACGTCGTGTGGGACGGAGGGTTCAAAAACGACGACTACCACGGCGCGGACTTCGGCGGGTTCAGCGTCATCGACCCGGAGACCGACATCGTCCACCGCGCCGTGCGCATCGGTGAGAAGGGCAAACGGGACGACCGGCACTACCTGGAGGCCGAGGGCTACCCCTGGCTGAAGGGGCCTGGAACCACCAACGACGTGTCCCTCTACCTCCCGGCACCACCGCCCGGCGTGACCTCGGTGACCTTCGACGCCGGAGCGTTCGGAACCTTCGAGGACGTGCCGATCGAATAATCGAGCCCATGCGCGGGCTCGCATGATGGCTGCCCGACGCCGCGTGCGGTCGGGCAGCAGGGGGCGGGGGCATGGCGAGAGGCAGGGATGTCTGAGCGCGGGACTGATCGAGAATTCGTTGAAACGTCCATGCCAGAGCGACCACCTGCGCGAAGACGGGACACGGCGCCACGTTCAATCACAGTTCCGTGACCCCGGCGGTACCGGTTCGTTACGTGCCATGTATGCTCCGTGCCGTGCGCGTAACAGCACCATCACTGAGGCGACACGGCAGGGTGGCCGTGGTGCTGCTGTTCGCCGTGGTGTTCCACATGCTCTGCGCTGCCGGGCACCCGGCGATGGCGGCTGAGAAAATGTCGGTCACCTCGCCGTCGCCGACCGCTGCTGGGGTGTCCTCGACCCCGTCTCCGATTGCGGACCGTGCCCCCGATCAGGCGCATGAGCTGGCCGAGCCGTCGGTATTGATCGCAAAGATGGCCGCCGAGACCGACGTCTCCGGTGTCACGATCCTGGGCGCGCACTCGGCCGGTGAGACGCATGAGTGCACGAGCGCCACGGACGGCGGCACGGACCAGCGCGGCGCGGCACCGAGCCTGCTGTCGCTCCTGCTCGCCGTCGGCTTCGCCGTCCTTGTCGTGCTCTGGGCGTCGTCCCCGCCCCCAGGGCAGTACTGGATCACCAGGCGTGAGCACCGCTCTCGGCGACGCAATGCCGCGCTTCTCCTCCTGACGCTCTGTATTTGGCGGGTCTAGAAGGATCCACAGGCCCTGAGCGTTCGCGAGGCTCCGTCAGCCGACGGTCCGGACGGTCCGTAGCAGGTCCTCGCCCCTCTCCCGTTCTCGGTTCCCCCCTCACGGGGCGAACCACCGGGTCCCAGGACCTCGTTGGTCCCAACCGTGCGCGGAAAGCTTTTCACCCGGCCTCCTCCGCGCACCCCACCCATGCACCGCGTTCCGAAGACGCGCGGCATGGACGTCGACGTGTCCCGTCACCGACACGCTGAGTCGAAAGAGACCCAGAGACGCATGAGTACCCACACCCTTGGCGCAGCCATGCCCGAAACCAGCGCCGGCCGCCTCCTCACCCTCCCTCCAACGATGCCGCAGCACACACCCGCCGGAGTGGTGGGCAATACCCCCATGCTGTGGATCGGCGAACCGTTCTGCGCGCCGCGGCAGGGATTCTGGGCCAAGCTCGAAGGCCACAACCCCGGCGGCATCAAAGACAGGACCGCCATCTACATGGTCGCGCGCGCCACCGAACGCGGGCAGCTCGCGCCCGGCGCGCCCATTGTCGAATCCACCAGCGGCACGCTCGGCCTCGGACTCGCCCTGGCCGGAATCACCTTCGGGCACCCCGTTGCCCTGGTCACCGACCCCGGGATGGAACCGCTGATGGCGCGCCTCCTCGCCGCCTACGGCGCGGTCGTGCACACCGTCACCGAACCGCACCCCACCGGAGGCTGGCAGCAGGCCCGGCGCGACCGCGTGGCCGAACTCCTCGCCGCCGACCCCGCCGCCTACTGCCCCGACCAGTACAACAACCCCGATAACGTCGCCGCCTACGCTCCGCTCGCCCATGAACTGATAGCGCAGGTGGGGCGCATCGACACGCTCGTCGTGGCGGTCGGTACCGGTGGCCACTCCGCTGGAGTCTCCCGCGCCCTGCGCACCTTCTGCCCGCACCTGCGGGTCGTCGGCGTCGACACCATCGGCTCCACCATCTTCGGCCAACCCGCCCGGCCCCGCATCATGCGCGGTCTCGGCAGCAGCATCCACCCGCGCAATGTCGACTACGGGACGTTCGACGAGGTGCACTGGGTCGACCCGGTGCAGGCCGTCCGGACCAGCCGCGTCCTCGCCTCCTCCCACTACGCGAGCGGTGGCTGGAGCGTCGGCGCGGTGGCCACGGTGGCGCGCTGGCTGTCGCGCACCCGCCCAGCGACCGAGCGCATCGTAGCGATCTTCCCCGATGGCCCCCAGCGCTACTTCGACACGGTCTTCAACGACGACTTCTGCGCGGAGAAAGGCCTGCTCGACCGACCCCCACTCGACGTACCCGACGAGATCGCCGACACGAGGGAGCGCACGGTGACGCGCTGGACGCGGTGCACGCGCGTCGTCGATCCGCGCGCCCTCGCTCCCGACGCTGGCGCTGGCGCCGGCTCCGCCGATGTGGTGGGGGAGGCGCGGCGATGATCGAGACCTGGAAGCGATTCCGCGGCTTCGAGGGCAGTGTGCGGCTGTTGATGATCAACCAGCTCACGATCAACACGGCCTTCTACATGCTCATGCCGTACCTGGCCTTCCACCTCACCAACAGCGTGGGCATGGCGGTGTGGGCGGTCGGACTCGTCCTCGGCATGCGCAACCTGGCCCAGCAGGGGATGTTCCTCGTGGGCGGCACCATCGCCGACCGGCTCGGCTATAAGCCCGCGATCTTGGCGGGATGTGCGCTGCGAACCGTCGGCTTCGCCGCGCTCGGGTTCGCCGACTCCCTGCCCGTGCTGCTCCTGGCGTCGGCCGCGACCGGGTTCGCCGGTGCGCTGTTCAACCCGGCCGTACGTGCCTACCTCGCCGCCGATGCGGGGCCGCGGCGGGTGGAGGCCTTCGCCCTGTTCAACGTCTTCTATCAGACCGGCATCCTGGTCGGCCCGCTCATCGGCATGGCACTCATCGCTGTCGACTTCCGGGTGGTGGCGGGCGTCGCCGCCGCGCTGTTCCTCGCGCTGACGGTGCTGCAGGCGCGAGCGCTGCCCGCTCGGCATGCAGCAGCCCCCAGCGGTTCCGGGGTGATCGGTGTGCTGGGCGACTGGCGCGGCGTGCTGGCCAACCGCGGTTTCGTCGTCTTCACGATCGCCATGGCGGGTTCCTATGTGTTGAATTTCCAGATCTACCTGGCGCTTCCGCTGACCGTGCAGGACGCCGTCGCGGCGGCCGACCCGGGCGGCGATCTCGGCAGTGTCGCTGTCGCCTCCTTGTTCGGTGTCTCGGCGCTCGTCGCCATCGCCGGACAGGTCCGTATCACCGACTGGGCCAAGCGCCGATGGGATGCCAGCCAGGCCCTCCCACGTGGGCTGACCGTGATGGCGGTGGCGTTCCTGCCGATGCTCGCTGTCCCGCCCATCGAGGCGGCCGTGCGAGGGGCGGGGTTGGCACCGCTGCCCGCCACGGTGCTCGTCGTGGTGCCCGCGATCCTCACCGCCGCGCTTCTCGGCCTCGGCGGTGTGCTCGTGTATCCGTTCGAAATGGACACCGTCGTCCGGCTGTCCGGGGACCGGCTGGTCGCCACGCACTACGGGCTGTACAACACCGTTTCCGGCCTCGCCATCACCGGCGGCAACCTGGCGGTCGGCGCCATGCTGGAGTTCGACGCCCCGATCGCTGCCACCGTGCCGTGGCTCGCCCTGGCGGCGCTGGGTGCGGTGGGCGCGCTGGGCCTCGTGCTGATCGGGCGGGCGGGAGGTCTTGCCTCGCCGTCCGCGCCGGACCGCGACACTGATGCCGAGCCCGCGGGGAGCGAACCGCGCGGACACGGCGGCGGCTGACCGCCCCGCGTTGGCCCCGGGCGTCGCCGCACGCTCCGGGGCCAACCGAGGCGCGCGCTACCGCGGCTCCGTCGTCGCGATGTAGACCGTGTTGGTCGCCTCGCGCTCTTGCAGCGGATTGGGGAAGCTGACGACCTCGGCCCTCGCCTCTGCGAAGACGTCGGCGAGCACCGCTGTGAAGTCGTCGTCCGGCGGGTCGTTCGACCACAGGGTGAAGACGCCGCCCGGCTGGAGGAGTTCGGTGAGGCGGCGCAGCCCCGCCGGTTCGTAGAACGGGGCGTGGCTGGGGTGCAGTACGTGGCGGGGCGAGTGGTCGATGTCGACGACGATGGCGTGGAAGCGACGGCCCGGCTGTTCCGGGTCGAGGCCTACGGGGTCGGCGACCATCGCGAAGAAGTCGCCGTGGACCAACCGGCACCGGGAGTCCGCGTTCAGCGTGGCGCCCGCCGGGATCAGCTCGCGCTTGTGCCAGTCGATGACCTCGCCCAGCGCGTCGATCACGACCATGGACCGGACGTTCGGGTCCTCCAGCACCGTCTCGGCGGTGAAGCCGAGCCCGAGCCCGCCCACGGCCACGTCGAGGTCGGACTGGCCGGCGAGCTCGGCCAGCGCGATCCGTGCGACCTCGACCTCGGCCACCGTGAACAGGCTGGACATCAGGAAGTCGTCGTCGAGTTTGATCTCGTAGGCGTCCTTGCGGAAGACCGGGTCCCATCGGCGGCGCAGGCTGATGACGCCCATCGGTGTCGGGCGCCAGTCCAGCTCTTCGAAGCGTGCGCTCATCGGATCTTCCGTTCTTCTGTGCTTGGTCATCGTCCGAACGGGCGCAGCGCGAGTTCGGTGGACAGGTCGTCATCGCTGGACGGGGCAAGCAGCAGTCCGGCCACCACGTCGCGCACGAACCGTCCGGTGCCCGCCCAGTCGGGGCGGGTGTGGAGGCCGTCGCCCAGCTCCCGCTCATAGTCAGCGTAGGCGTGGGTGATCAGCAGTTCCGCGAGCACGCCCCGGCGTTCCATGACGGCCGCGTCCACCGAGGCGGCGGTGAGGGAGCGCAACCGCTCCTTTGCCTCGCGCACGTACTGCCCGGAGCCCTCCTCGGCGATGACGAGCTCCCGCAGCACGGGGTCGGTCCTGGCCTGGAGCATGAAGCGGGCGAGCCACGTGGGCGGGCCGGTCCTGGCGAGGTGTTCGGCGAACGGAAGGAAGAGGCAGGAGATGTAGTCGCGTGGGTCCGCGGACCCCGCGACCTCCGCCAGCATCCGCCTGCGGATCTCCTCCATGGCGGCGGCGTGTTCGCGGACGATGGCCAGGACCAGGTCCTCCTTGGACCCGAAGTGGTAGCGCACCGCGGAGTTGTTGGCCGCGCCCGCCTCCTCGGCGACTCTGCGGTTGGAAACCGCCGCGATGCCGTGCTCGGCGAACAGCCGCTCGGCTGTGCTCTGGAGCGCGTCCGGCGTCGATCGCGCGCGTCTACTCATCCCGCCCCTCCCAGCGGGCGGAATCGGGGGATCCGCCGCGCCCCATGCTACGGGCTTCGGGCCCGGCGGAAGGCCCCGCGCACCGCGCGACTCCGCACCGCGCACGGCCGTACGAGTTGGCGGCGGGACGGCCCCGGTTCTATTCGTCGATCTCGATGGCCATGGTCGGGCACACGTCCGCGGCGTCACGAACCGGCCCGTGAAGCTCGGAGGCGGGCGACTGCTGGAGCAGCATCACCACGCCGTCGTCGTCCTGGTCGAATACCTCGGGGGCGAGCGCGACGCACTGGCCCGCACCGCAGCACATGTCCTTCTCGACTCTGATCTTCATGACCGATCGCTCCGCTCTCTCTACTTTCTCGCCGATCTCTCGGCGCTGTCCGCTGTCGTGGTGCTCGCGTACTTCCGGCTGCTGTCACCAGGTCACGGGGAGGCCGACCAGCCCGCCCACCACCAGGCCGGTGCGCCGCTCCAACCGCTCGGGCGGGACGGCGAGCCGCAGGTGGGGCATCCGGTCCGTCAGCACGTCGAGGCTGATCTGGAGTTCGGCGCGGGCCAGCGCCTGGCCGACGCAGGAGTGCGCCCCGACGCCGAACGTGATGTGCCGGTTGGGCGTCCGGTCGAGGTCGAGCCGGTCGGGGTCCGGGAAGACCGACGCGTCGCGGTTGGCCGCGGCCAGGTTGTTCACCACGGTGCTCCCGGCCGGGATCGCCCCGCCCGCCACCTCGGTGTCCTCGGAGACGAAACGCGGCAGGCCGAACCCGGAGTTCGCGTCCATGCGCAGCGTCTCCTCCACCGCCGCGGGGATCCGGCCGCGATCGGCCAGCAGCGCGTCCCACGCCGCGCCGCCGTCATGGGTCAGCAGCAGGGCGACCATCTTGCTGATCATGTTCGCGGTGGTCTCATAGCCCGAGATCAGCAGGCCCATCGCGGTCTGCAGCAGTTCCTCGGAGCTCAGCCGGCCGTCGTCGCTGTCGCTGATGGTCGTCAGCTCGCTGAGCAGGTCGTCCCCGGGCTCGGCCCGCTTGCGCTCGATGTGCGCTCGCATGTAGCCGGTGAAGTCCGCCAGTGCCTCGGCGGTCTCCTCCTGGGTCAGCCGGGTCATGCTCAGCATCGCGTCCGACCACCCGGCGAACCGCTCCCGGTCCTCGTGGGGCGCGCCGAGCAGTTCGCAGATCACCCGCACCGGAAGCGGGAAGGAGAACGCCGAGGCCAGATCGGCGGGCCGGTCCCCGGCCTCCATCCCATCCACCAGCTCGTTGGCGAACTTCTCGATCTGCGGCCGCATCGCGTTGACCCGCTTGGCGGTGAAAGAGCGGCTGAGCAGGCGGCGCCAGCGCGCGTGGTCCTGCCACTGCAGCAGCGCGTTGCCCTCCCGCATCCCGAACACGCCGCCGTCCTCCTGCGCGCTCACCCGTGCCGCCCCCTGGGCCGGGTCGAGTTGGCGGGTCCAGCGCGGGTCGGCGAGCAGGGTCTTCACGTCCTCGTACCGGCTGGCCAGCAGGGCGCTGTCGCCGCTGGGCAGGCGGATGTCGGCGACCGGACACGTCTCGCGCAGCTCCGCCCACTCCGCCGGGGGATCGAGAGGGGCCGGGGCGGTGAACGGGTAGTCGTGCGCGACCGGGCAGGTCCGTCCGGGCTCAGCAGGGGCCATGTCGATCTCCAACTCCACGTCGTCATCGGGATCACCAGCCCAAGTAGGCCATGATCATGATTGTTAAGTCAAGTGCATTAAAAGAAAGTCATATGACTTAATCGAGCCACAGATGCCCCGGAAGACCGAGCACACGAAGCGGGACCTCCGATCCCGCAGGCATTCCGCATCAGCGGCGTGATTCAGATCGCAACCGACAGCGGATGACTATTTCCCAGGACATGGTTGTGAACGCATACATCTCTCCCACTCCAGGCACACCGCGTCTGATTGGACCCCGGAATGACAACCGCATTCGACCCGATTGACCTGGCCGGAACCCGACTCGCCAACCGCATCGCCATGGCGCCGATGACCCGGAACCGCGCCGCGGCGCCGGGCATGGTCCCGACCGACGCCATGGCGGCCTACTACGCGCAGCGCGCCTCCGGCGGGCTCCTGATCAGTGAAGGCATCCAGCCTTCGGCCATCGGCCAGGGGTACGCCTACACCCCGGGACTGCACTCCGCCGACCAGGTGGCCGGATGGCGCAAGGTCACCGACGCCGTGCACGCGGCCGGGGGCCGGATCTTCGCCCAGATCATGCACAGCGGGCGGATCGGCCACCCCAGCCTGCAGGCCGACGGCCAGGTACCGGTCGCGCCGTCGGCGATCGCCGCTCCCGGCCAGACCTTCACCTACGAGGGACCCAAGGACCTGGTCGTCCCCAGGGAGCTGACCGAGGCGGAGATCAACGACACCATCGCCGACTACTCGAGCGCCGCCCGCAACGCCATCGACGCCGGTTTCGACGGTGTGGAGATCCACGGCGCCAACGGCTACCTCATCCACCAGTTCCTGGCGACCGGCAGCAACCAGCGCACCGACGCCTGGGGTGGCTCGGTCGACAACCGCATCCGCTTCGCCGTGGAGGTCGCCACCGCGGTGACCGACGCGATCGGCGCGCACCGCACCGGCCTCCGCGTCTCCCCCACCAACACCTTCAACGGCATCGCCGAGGAGGGCACCGAGGCGACCTACCGCGCGCTGATCGACGCGATCGCCCCGCTGGGCCTGGCCTACCTGCACGTGTGCGAGGCCGGCCCGATCCGCGACATCAGCACCGACCTGCGCAAGCGCTTCGACGGAGCGTTCATCCTCAACCCCTACACCCCGGACCGTCCCACGGGACTCGACGAGCTGTCCCTCATCGAGGACGGCACCGCCGACATCCTCGCCTACGGCATCGCCTTCCTGGCCAACCCCGACCTCCCGGCCCGTCTCGCCGCGGGTGGCCCCTTCAACGAGGCCGACCCGTCCACCTTCTACGGCGGCGACGAGCGCGGGTTCACCGACTACCCCGCCCTCGGCTGACCCGCGGTCGCGCCCCCATCCGCCGCCGCCTGATGCGGTCCCAACGTCGGGCGGCGGCAGTGGCCTCCGCGCAGTCCACCGCTGCCTCCGCCCACCCCCGCGAGAGGGCGCCGGGCGTCGCGAGGTCCCGCCCGACTCGGCTGACGTGCGAACAGCGCCAGCCCGCCCTGTCCCTTCAGGCCTCGTCCGGGGCGCGCTTGAATCCGTCGAGCCGTTGCGGTGTCAGGGGCTGGGAGAGGTCGCCCAAGCGCTCCCACAGCATCTCGAAGTGGCGGAGGTCCTCCTCCTCGGCGACGAGGCGGACACCGGCGATGCTGTAGACGGACGCGAGGCTCGGGCGGTCCGCGAAGTCCATGATGCGGAAGCTTCCGCCAAGGCCGGGGTGGTTCATGGTGTTCATCGGGATGTACCGCATGTCCACGACAGCCGAGTCGACCAGTTCGCCGAGCGTGTCGAGCTGGGCGCCGTGGACGCTGGGGCCGCCCACGGACAGCGACAGCACCGGCTCGTCGATGATCACCTGGAGTTCGGGGCCGTCGGCGCCGGTCAGGGCCTCGCGGGCACGTCTCTGTTCCTCGATCCACTCCTCGATCCGGCCCGGATCGCTGCCGACGCTGAGCGGCGGGCGGTGGGCGCGCGCGTAGCCGGCGGCGCGCAGGTACACGGGGATCGTCAGGACCTCCCACTCCCGGATCCGCGACGCGTGGACCTCCAGGGTGCGCAGGTCGGTGTAGGTGTGGGGGAAGGCCTCGAACTGGAGGGCCGCCGCCCAGGCGCGGCTGAGCCGTCGCCCGGTGCCCAGGGCGGCGTCGATGTCGGCCACGACGGTGCGGGACAGCCGTCGTTGCGCCCGCTCCGCGTCATCGAGGAGCTCCGGGGAGGCACCGGTCGCGGCCGCCAGTCGTTCGATCGAGGAGCCGACGCTGGTGCGGGCCTGCCGCAGTTCCGCCGCGAAGGGGAGCCAGAGGGCGGACGGTCGCGGTGTTCCCATCGGGATCTCCCTTCCGCCCGTTCCGCCCCGCAAGGCGGAGCAGGCCACGTGGACCGCACGCATCCCGGTGCGATCTCGCGGCGGCCACGCACTCCGCTTGTCAGCAGAGTACCGACCGGTCCTGGGACGGAATCCGGCGCGGTAGGAGAAGCGAGCGGCGGAGTGAACAGTGTGCGGCGTCCACATGCGGCCAGGTTTCCCGGCCCGCCCGCGACAGCGGCACGGCGTCGCGGCGCGATTTTAGGATGAGTCAATGGACGAATTGCGGGGCAGGCAGGCCACGTGGCGGTTCGACGGTGAAACGGTCGCCATCCGGTACAACACCGGGTGGCTCGCCCATCCTCTGCTGAAGGACCTCGTCCAGTGCGACGTCCCGGTGGCGGCGATCGCCTCGGTGGAGTTCAGCGCGGCGAGTGGGCGGGGCAAGAAATGGCAGCTGCGCCTGCGGCTGCGGGACCGGGCCGATCCGTTCGCGGCGGTCGGGGCGATGCTGTCCGAGGACGCACAGCCGTTCCGGCTGACGGGCGACGCCGCGACCGCGCTGGTCGCCGAGTACTACGGCGACCAGCTCACCTTCTCCGTCAATGCCGCTCGGGACGCTGATGAGGGCGCCCGGTCCGCGCGGGCTCCCGAGGAGTTCGCGCTCGGCTTCGTCCCGCCGCTGCCCCTGCATATCCAGACGAGCGAGGGAACCGCCTCCTTCGACGGCAGGTCGCTACGCCTGGGGTGGTCGGGCGACGCGAAGTCCTCCAAGAGGAAGGCCCAGCGGCGGGAGTTCGACCTCGGGGACATCCGCCAGGTCGAATGGGTCCCCTCCGACGGGTGGAACGAGGGCTACCTGCGCGTCGTCCCGCGGAACGCGAGCGAGGAACCTCCGACCAAGCCGAGACGCGACCTCTGCTGCCTGATCAGCGAGAGCAAGAAGGAGATCGCCCGATCGCTGCTGATGGCGGCGACCGTGACCGCCCATCTCTGGGCCGCGCGCGGTCCCGACGCGATCAACGGGATCGAGGATCCGAGCGCGGGCGCGGGGCCGGCCCCGGCACCGCCGCTTCGGCTCACCGGCCCGGACGCCGAGGCCCACGCCGTCTACGACCGCATACGTGAACTCGGCCGCCTCCATGCGGAGGGCCTGCTGACCGACGACGAGTTTCAGACCAAGAAGGCCGAGCTGCTCGAACGCCTGTGACGGCCGGCCGCGTGCGGAGCCGAACGGTTCGGGCGTCCGGGTCGCGCGCCGAGGCGACGGCGGCGGCTATGCCCGCGCTGTGAAGCGGACGAAGGGGCGCTCCCGCCCCACCGCGCGGAAGTCGGACTCGCTCCCGTCGACCTCGAACCCCATGACGCGGGCGAGTTTGCGCGCGGCGCGGGGATGGCGCTCCGCGTAGCGGGCCATCGCCTCCGCACCCTCGTCGGCTGAGAGCGGCGTCGCCGTCGCCCGCATGGCGCGGGTGCCGACCTGGACCGTGACCTCCGGCGTCCTCAGCACGTTCTTGTACCAGTCGGCCTTCTCACCAAAGCCAGAGCAGCAGATGATGTGGCCCGACCGCAGGTCATCGTGGTTGACGATCTCGATCACGACCCGGCGCTCGCGCCCGGACACCCGTCCGGTGTGGGTCAGCAGCATGACCCGGGTGCCGAACATCCACCCCAGGCGAGCCCGGAAGAGGTGGATCGGCAGCCGCGCCAGCCACCGGAGGACGCCGGTGGGAGGTGCGGGGCGTTCGATGACCTTCATGACGGGATTCTTGCATCCGGGTTGGCCGGTGAGTAGTCCGGTGGGCCCCAACGGAGCGGAAGTGCGGCGGGGGTTTCGGCGACGTCGGTGACGGTGAAGTCGACGACCCGGTGTGCCCCGGGGAATTCGGCGACGCGCTCGGCGCTCCAGTCGACCGATGCCGTTCCGGACAGCCGCAGTAGCGTGCCCTGGGCCCAGTCGATGAACAGGAGCCCGGCCCGCGGAGCGTTCTCGATGTTTCCCAGGCTCATGTACATCGAGTTCCCGCGGTAGTCCGGCCAGCTGAGTTGCTGGTCGCAGCGGACGCGGACGAACCCCGGGTTTCCACCGCGATGCGAGGCGTCGCAGTCGCCGGGTGTGTCCCGGGTGGCAAGGAAGAATGTGTCCGCCGCGGCGACAAGGAGGCGTTGCGCCGCGGTGAGCCTGGTGCCGCGCGTTGTGGTGTGACGGTCCGAAACGGAGTCCGTGCCCTCGACGATTCGACGCTGGATGTACTTCGGGCAGTTGGCATAGACCTGGTCGATCTGGACGCGCAGGCCGCCGCCGACGCGGAAGGCACGTCCGTTGACTCGCATCCGCCGCCTGCGCTCCTGGTCCAGGGCGATCATGCCGACCCGGGTGGGTGTGGAGAGCACGCTGGCGAGCGGGTCGTCAGGGCGCGGCCCGGCGGTGATTCGGACGGTGGTCGGATCGTCAGCGCGGACGAACCCCTGAGGGCCGGCGAGAGCGGTGCACCAGACACGCTCCTCCGCGTCCGCCGCCCCGACGACGACCATTCGGCGTTCGATGAGGAACCGGGCCGCCACCTCCGGTATCTCGGACTTGATCGATCGTCCCGCGTGCTCGGCCTCCTGGACTTCCCCGGCGCGTTCCTGCACACGGCGTTCACCGGCGTGGTACTCCATGCCGCTTCCTTCCCCCGACCGTCATCGGCGTGCACGACCGCTGTGCCCGCGTGGTCCCTCGCCTAGAAGAACCCGCAGGTGGGGGTGGTGCCCTGGGGCGCCGGAAGCTCCTCCGCTCCGTTCGTGGCGTAGATCTCCAGCCGGATCCCGTCGGGGTCGCTGAAGAAGATGCCGCCGGAACGTCCCCCTTCGCGGTGCGCGACCGCTCCGTCGTGGACCAACTCCACTCCCAGATCGCGCAGCACGGCTTCGGCGGAGCGGACCTGATCCATGTCGTCGACCTGGAAGGAGAGGTGGTGCAGGCCGGGACGGTCGACCGGGAAGGCGCCGGTGCTCTGCTGCCAGAGCGTCAGTACCAGGGTGCCGTCGTTACTGAGGAAGGCCCAGCGGCGGTCCCCGTCGGAGCCCTCGCTCTGCACGGTGTAGCCGAGGAGCTTGACGTAGAAGTCGCGGGAGCGATCGAGGTCGCTGACGTTCAGGCCGACGTGGCCGGTTTGGGGGCTGCCCATGGTGTCGCTCCAAGGTCGATGGGTTAACCACTCACAGGGACTTTAGGGGTTACCCTCCCTGCGGGTCAACCGTCTAACATGTTTTACGGGGGTTAGGTCCGCGCCGCTCTGTCCCGTCGTCCCGGCGCGGCCATTAGGGTGGGGTGCCCCAAACGGCGACGGCGGCCAGGAGGAATGCACGGATGACCGACCCGGGTGGAGTCGACCCGCGTCCACTCGTCGGTGAGCCCCTCGCCCTGGATCTGCTGAACACCCGATGGTTCCGCGGGGGCTCGCACGATCTCCTGGAGCGCCCGGCGGGGCTGCGGATCTGGCTCACGTCGGCCGGGTTCCCGACGCCGACAACGGGGAGGCTGCGTACCGCGCTGTACTCACCGCGCGCGACGCCATCGCCGCGGTGATCGCGACCCCTGACGACCCTGGCGCACACGCCGCCCTCAACTCCGTGCTCGACCACGGCCGCCTGCGCCGGGCGCTGTCCCTGAAGGCCCCGTCACCTCCCCGAGACCGCCGCCCCGGAGTGGGCCGTCGCCTGGGCGGCCTGCGAGAACTACCTCTCTCTCGTGGAGCGTGCGGCCGACCGCATCCGCAGGTGCGAGGGCGATCACTGCGTCCTGTACTTCTTCGACACCTCGCGCAACGGCACTCGGCGCTGGTGCTCCATGGCGGTCTGCGGCAACCGCGCCAAGGCGCAGCGCCACTACCGGAAGGGCAAGCTCCCCCCGAGGTAAGGGACCGGACCGCGGCGCCCTTTCCCCAGGTGGTCCAATACGGACCGACTAGTACGTCGTTGAAGACGAAAAAATCCTCTTTTGGACTTCTTGTCGCGAAAAGTCCTCACACGTACGCTCACCGAGACCCCACAGGGTCGACCGCAGTTGAGGCTCTTTCTCATCCCCCGGAGACACGAATGCTGCGAAGAACCACGGCGGGCGCACTCATCAGTGTCGCTATCGCCGCGTTTTCCCTGGTCGGCGGGGTGTCCAGCGCCACCGCCGCGACCACGTCCCCCACACCGGAGCAGGCACGACAGACCCAGTCGCTGCAGACCACGCTCTACTACGACGACAGCCGGGCCGCGGAGTTCAAGGACGCCGTCGCCAAAGGCGCCCAATCGTGGAACGACAACGTCAACAACGTCACCCTGAAGCGCGCCGCGCCGGGTCAACGCGCCGAGATCACCGTCTACGCCAGCAACGGATGGCCGCGGGCCATCCTCGGCCCGGTCCGCCCCGGCGGGTCCGTCTGGATCGAGATGGGCCGCCAAGCGGTGAACCAGGGCCATGACCCGGTTCGCATCGCGGCGCACGAGTTCGGCCACAGCCTCGGGCTCCCCGATATGAAGCCCGGCCCCTGCTCATCGCTGATGTCCGGCTCGACCGGCGGCGTGAACTGCAAGAACGCAACCCCCAACGCCGCCGAGCGCGCCCGCGCCGAGCGGAACTACGGCGTTGCCGAAGCCGGTCGCGCACCCGCCGCCGGTGTCACCGTCGTGGACGCGCCCTAGGCGCCGCGACGACCCCGATCAAGGGTCGACGGCCTTCGGGCCGAACGCTCCGAATCCTGACATCCCCCACAGGGTTCGGAGGGGGCGGACGCCGGCCATCGGCGTCCGCCACACGTCACCTCGTTCAAGCTGAGAAAATGTCAGTGTCGTGTGTCACAGTGAGCTCTAACGACTGATTTGGGGGCTCGCCATGGCATATCTCCTGGTCATAGGTACACGCAAAGGCCTGTTCACCGCCCGCAGCGACGATCGGAAGCGCTGGGAGGTCGACGGCCCGCACCGCCTCGACCCCGTCGACTTCGCGAACATGATGGGGTCCTACGCCGTCGGCATCGACCCGCACACGCGGCGCATCCTGGTCGGATCCGAAAGCTCGCACTTCGGACCCAGTGTGTGGTTCAGCGACGACCTCGGGGCCACCTGGCAGGAGCCGAAGGAACAGCCGATCGCCTTCCCTCCCGATACCGACACCTCATTCACCCGCGTGTGGCAGTTCGCCTTCACCGACAAACCCGGCGTCGTGTACGCGGGCGTCGAACCGCACGGCCTGTTCCGTTCCACCGACGGCGGGGAGAGCTACGAGATCGTGCGGGCCCTGTACGACCACCCGCACCGCCCCGAGTGGATGCCCGGCGCCGGAGGCGCGGCCATCCATACCATCCTCCCCGGTCGGGTGACCGCCAACGGCACCGACCCGCACGCCATGACCGTCGCCATGTCCACCGGGGGCGTCTACCGGACGGTCGACGACGGTGCGTCCTGGACACCCGTCAACAAGGGCATCCGCGCCGGATTCCAGCCCGATGAGTACCCCGAGTTCAACCAGTGCGTGCACAAGGTGGCCGTCGCCTCCGACGGTGTCTTCTTCCTGCAGAACCACCACGGCGTCTACCGCACCGAGGACCCCGCCGCCGGGTGGACGTCCATCGCCGACGGCCTGCCCTCCGACTTCGGGTTCGCCATGGTCGCCCACCCGCATGTCCCGGGGACGGTGCTCAACTTCCCCGTCATCAGCCAGGAGGTCCACCTGCCGGCCGACCACAAGCTGCGGGCGTTCCGCACCGACGACGGCGGCGGCAGCTGGCGGTCGGTGAGCGCCGGCCTGCCCACCGATCCCTACTACGGCATCGTGCTGCGCGACGCCGCCTGCACCGACGGAGCCGACGTGCCCGGTTTCTACTTCGGCACCCGCTCGGGCGACGTTTTCGCCACCACCGACGAGAGCGCGGAGTGGCAGCAGGTCGTGGGGCACCTTCCCGACGTGCTGTGCGTGCGCGCGGTGGAGGTGTAGACACGATGGGCGCGACCGTGTTCCTTCCGCAGGCGCTCCAGGCCGACTCCGGCGGGGTGGCCAAGGTCGACATCCCGCTGGGCGACGGTGGCACCCTGCCGCTGAGCGGCGTCCTCGACGAACTGGCCTCGCGCCATCCGCGCCTGAACCAGCGGATCCGCGATGAGCAGGGCCGTCTGCGGCGCTTCGTCAATGTCTACGTCGACTCCGACGAGTGCCGCGCGCTGTCCGGTCTCGACACGCCCGTCACCAACGGCAGCGAGGTACGGGTGATGCCGTCCGTTGCCGGGGGCTGACCTGGCCGGCCATCGCGCTCCCGTGTCCCACCGCCGCGATCGTATCCGGGGGTCCCGCGCGCGACGCGCGGCGGTCGGGACACGCCGCCGAGGCCTGCCGGTCAGGTCACCGCAGCGCCCTGACCGTCGTGTCGCGATGCGGGCGGTGCGGTGCCGACCAGGCGCCGCGCCGCCTCCACCACGGCCGCCCTCCGCTGCTCCAAGCCCTGGTCGGGGGCGCTCTGGGCGGCGAGCGTGCGCAGGTCGTGCGGCGCCATCAGCCAGGCCGAGGCGAGCGCTATCAGCATCGAGAGCAGGTCGTAGGGGTCCCACACCGGATCAACGCGACCGGCCTCCTGTGCCCGGCGCACCGTGGCGACCTTGGCCCGGTAGATGTCCAGCCGAGGGTGTCCCTCAGGCAGCTGCTCGCGCGATCCCTCCAGCCAGGCCCACGCCAGCACCCGCTGCCGTCGCGGGTCGGCGTTGAGGTAGTCGAACAGCCGACCCACATAGTCGGGCAGGTCCTCGCTGATGGGCACCGCCTCGACGACCTGCTCCACTTCGGCCGAGATCACCTCGCTGAACAGCTCCTCCTTGGTGCCGAAGTAGGCGTAGAGGCGTTCCTTGCTGGCCTTCGCGGTGTCGGCGATGCGGTTGATGCGGGCGCCGGCCACGCCGTGCACGGTGAACTCCTCGGCCGCGGCGGCGAGGATGCGCGCGCGTGTCGCCTCTCCCTGTGCTCGCATGAGACCAGTATCGCAAACCAAATGGTTTGACCGGCTCGATCGAGCAGGCATAGTGTCCAATTGGCGAACCAACTGGTTCGACAGCTGAGCGCCGCGCGCCGCTCCTGCCCCGTGCGGCACTCCTGCGATCCAGCGAGGAGCATCACGCAGCACACGATCAAGGAGCAAGCGTGACCATCGACAACTCCGCCCGCACCGCCACCGCCTCCGGCACGTTCAGCATCGGCGGCGACCTCCCCGTCACCCGGCTCGGCTATGGCGCCATGCAGCTGACCGGCGAGGGCGTCTGGGGCGAACCGAAGGACCGCGGCGAGGCCGTCCGCGTGCTGCGCCGCGCGGTCGAGCTCGGTGTCACCTTCATCGACACCGCTGACTCCTACGGCCCGGCGGTCAGTGAGCAGATCATCCGTGAGGCGCTGCACCCGTACGCCGACGACCTCGTCATCGCCACCAAGGGCGGCCTGACCCGCGCCGGCCCCGGCGACTGGCGGCCGGTCGGCCGCCCCGAGTACCTGCGCCAGCAGTGCGAGCTGAGCCTGCGCAACCTCGGCGTGGAGCGGATCGACCTCCACCAGCTGCACCGCATCGACCCCCAGGTCCCGCTCGCCGACCAGGTCGGGGAGCTGGCTCTGCTCAAGCAAGAGGGCAAGATCCGGCACATCGGCCTCTCCGAGGTGTCGGTGGCCGAGCTGGAGGAGGCACGGAAGATCACCGAGATCGCCTCGGTGCAGAACCTGTACAACCTGGCCGAGCGCCAGTCCGAGGAGCTCCTCGACCACGCGGAGCGCGAGGGTATCGCGTTCATCCCGTGGTTCCCGATCGCCACGGGGGAACTCGCCAAGCCCGGCGGCCCGCTGGACGTCCTGGCCAAGGAAGTCGGCGCGGCCCCGGCCCAGCTGGCGCTGGCCTGGCTGCTACGCCGGTCGCCGGTGATGCTGCCCATCCCGGGCACATCGAAGGTCGCTCACGTCGAGGAGAACATCGCCGCCGCCGGCGTCGAGCTGACCGATGAGCAGTTCGCGGCGCTGGCCACCGCGGTCTGAACATGTTGCGGCGTCGATATGCGATGACACGCATCGAGCCGAACCGCCGGGGTAGGGCGTAGGGCGGCGCTGAACGCCACACAAGGTTGCGCCCCGCCGCCCCACTTCCCCAGGGGCGGCGGGGTACCTTCACGAGTGAGCGGTGTCGGACTCAGAGGTCGGCTAGGCATCACCCTTGCTGAGGGCGAACATCGTTCCGGCCAGCACGATGCCGAAGAGCAGGTGGCCGGCGAGGCTCATCCACGCCATCTCGTTGAACATGAACATCTCCATGCCGAGCCAGGCAGGCATGATCATGAGTCCACCGACGACCCACAGGATCAGGCCCCAGACGACGCCCGCACCGAGAAGGCTCCACACCTTGTCAGAGTAGGCCCCCATGGCCAGCCCGAACAGGAGCCCGAAGAAGGCGGAGATGATCAGGTGGACCACGCCGCCGACGACGGCGTTGTCGCTGCCCACCAGCATGGCGACGGACTCCAGCATCCCCGTCATCGCCATCAGGATGCCGAAGATGATGCCGCCGCCGATTCCTGCCAGCACGCCCCTCCAGGCGTGCGTGACCGCGTGCGAGCGGGCGTGAGCGATCGTGGACATTCCATCCACCTCCAAATCACGGCCCCCTCGGGCCGTAGAGGGAGCTTGCGAATTTAGCTTCGGCGCTATCTCGGCTGCATTCTGTGACCACGGTCACATAACAGCCGATGACTCCCTGTCGTTATGCGAGCGTGCCGTAGGCGAGACCGCACCTCCGGTGACTCGCGGGGTATGGACACCCACGTAGGAGTATTCCCGGCAGAGCGGCAGACATAGCGTGGCCGGGCGGATCGGAACGGGAGTGTGCCGTGACCACAGCCAGGCGTCCACACGTCGTCGCGTTCGACGTCATGGAGACCCTGTTCCCGCTCACGCCACTGGAGTGGCGGTTCCGCGAGGCGGGGGTCCCCCGGGTGCTGATGCACCGCTGGTTCGCCCACGTGCTCCGCGACGCGTTCGCACTGACCGCGGCGGGCGACTACCGGCCCTTCGGTGACCTGGCGCGCGGCGCACTGCAGGACATCACCGGCCACCAGGTCTCGGCGGCGGCCGTGGAATCGATCGTGCAGGCGCTCGCCTCGCTGGACGTCCGGCCGGACGCCGACGCCGCGGTGCGGCGGATCCGTGATGCCGAGGTGCGCGTGGTCGCGCTGACCAACTCGTCGGAGGAGAACGCCCGCTCCCTGCTCGACCGGGCCGGGCTCGCCGTCCACATGGAGCACGTGCTCTCGGCCGGCAAGCTGCGCCGGTTCAAACCCGCCCCCGAGCCCTACCACTACGCCGCGGAGGTGTGCGAGGTCGAGCCCGACCGCATGGCCATGGTGACGTGCCACGCCTGGGACGTGCACGGCGCCCACCGGGCCGGACTCGTCACCGGGTGGTCCGACCACCTGGAGGGCCGCTTCCCCAGCGTCTTCGCGGCGCCCGACGTGACGGGCCGGGGACTGGTCCCGGTGGCCACCGACCTGCTGGAGCTGCCCGACTGACCCCGTCCGACGAACCAGCAGCCTGACCGCGCTAGGTGGCGCCCACCTTCCACGACGGGTCGTAGTCGGGGTGGTCGTCGTAGATGGCGGCGAGGCATTCCACCGCCCGGCGCCAGGTGTGGAGTGCGGACCACGCGCCGTTGGACTCCGCGCGGCCGCAGTGCTCCAACGTGTGCACGCAGCTGCGGTAGGCGTGGTTGTAGCCGTGGAGGATGCGCCGTTTGGCCTCCACGTCGGCGAGCGCGCGCGGTGGTCCGCCGGTGGCGGGGGATGCTTCGTACGCCGCCTGTTCGGCCTCAGCCAGGCGGGCACTCAGGAACTCGACGATGGTCACCGTGCTGGACTCCCTTCGGCCGTGACCGTTGTGACGTGGTGTACCCCGAATCGGTTCCGGCCGGATGGCCTCTCGCGGCCGTCTCCGGCCGCATTTTCCCATCCGTCTCGTCACCACCACGGGTATCTTCGGCCACCGGCCACCGCGGCGTTCCGTGCCGCGCCGACCATGGCCGAATCAGGTCAGGGACCCGGCGCGACCGTGCGCCGCGGCCCCGGCACGCCCCGGCGTCACCGGGGTCACTCACACCCCTCGAACTGGGGGACGCTCTCGGTGACCTGAAGGCCGGTCGCGCCGAACCACTTGGCCAGCAGCTTGCGTCCGGTCCCGTCCTGGTACATCTGGGTGATCGCGGTGTTCACGGCCTCGCACCCGGTCAGGTCGTCCTTGGACACCCCGACCCCGTACCGCTCGTCGGTGAAGGGCGCGTTCACCAGCCGGAACTTCCCCGGGGCCCGCTGCATGTACCCGGCCAGGATGAGGTCGTCGGTGGAGACCGCGTCCACATCGCCGTTGGCGAGCTGGTCGGCGCAGCCGCCGTAGGTGGCCGCCTCCACGACCTCCTTCACCTCGATGCCGCGCTCCTTGGTGATCCTGTTGGCGGAGTTCGAGCCCTTCTCCTGGCAGAGGACCTTGCCCTTCAGGTCGTGCACGTCGTCGACCGAGTCGTCGCCGGCCGCCACCAGGATGTCCTGGTGGGCCACGTAGTAGGGGCCGCCGAAGGCGATCCGGGTCTTGCGCTCGGGGGTGATCGAGTAGCTCGCCACGACCAGGTCGACCCGCTTCTTCTCGTCGGCGGCCAGCAGCACGTCCTCGCGCTGGTTGGAGGACACCGCCGAGAGCTTCACGTCGTCCTTCGTGTACCCGAGGCTCCGGGCGATGTAGTGGGCGACGTCCACGTCGAACCCCTCGAACTCACCCTCACCGGTGGTCGAACTGATGCCGGGCTGGTCGGGCTTGACCGCGATCTTCAGCTCGCCCTCCCCGTTGACGATCGAATCGGTCTCCCTTACCCCCAGGCCGCAGGCGGTCACTGCCAGCACCGCACCGAGCGCGATGACAGACCCGCACACCCTCATGATCCGGCTCCTCTGGTCGTCGATGGCTTCCGTGCCGTCCGTGTCATCCACGCCGTCCGCCTCCGGTGCGTCCGCAACGGGCCGCCGGTACTACCGGTACTCGGCCAGACGCGGGTAGATCCCCGCTACCACCAGCAGCGCGATGAACAGGGTCACCACGGGCAGCAGGACGCTCCACCCGCCCTGGCCCCGCTCCCCGACCTCGACGGCCTCCCCGAAGGCCCGCTTGTGCAGGCCGATGAGGTTCGCCAGGGCCGCATCGTAGGGTTCGAAGGCCTGCTCGACCTTGCCCATCCGCAGCGCGACCGCCTTCTCGTCCTCTCCCTCCGCCGCGAGGTCGCGCATTTCCTGGTCGGCGCGCTGGAACACGGCGTACTCCCGTATCACCCGTTCCAGAGCGGCCTGCTGTCCGGGCACGCTGTCGTCCCCCATCGACTTGCCGAGGAAGCCGTAGGCGTCGCCCGGGTAGTTCGCGTAGGTGCCGGCCAGCGCGTCGACCTCCTCGGTGTAGGTCCCGAGGTTGCCGGGGACATTCCCGTCCTCCGGGCTCAGGTACAGCACCCGTTGCGCCTCCTCCAGGTAGAGCTGCTCATAGTTGAGCCGCAACCGCGGATCGAGCAGGAACCGGCTCTGGTCCCCCTGCATGTTGGTGCTGGCCAGGCGTGCCCGGGACAGGTCGAGCACCCGGTCGATCCCGTCCTCCTTGGCCGCCCGCAGGTACTCCGTCTGGGTGCCGAGCATCGCCATGGCCATCACCGTCACGACCAGCGTCCCGGCGGTGGCCAGCGCGATGGCGAGGTTGATCCGGCGGCGGAACTTCACCGCGATGTAGCGGTGGAGCGCCGCCATCACCCCCACGGTCAGCAGCCCCACAGCGGCCACCCACGTCAGGCCGACCAGCGCGGCGGTGCGCTTCTCCTCATAGGTCTGGCGGATCTCCGCCCGACCGCTGAGGGTGAGGTTGTGCGCCTTGGGCAGCAGCTCGTAGCGCATCACCCAGGTCGCCGTCCGGTAGCGGTCGAGCACCTCGTCCGACGCCGGGCCGTCGGAGTCGTCGATCCGGCTCAGCAGTCGGGCCTCGGCCACGAGCTGCTCGTAGCGGCCGAGCCCGTCGAGGATGTCCCGAAGGTTGCGCTCCTGGGTCGTGTTCCCCTCGACGAGCTGGATCGCGCCCAGCATCGCCTCGTCAGCGGAGCGGCGGCGCTTGTCGAACGTGCGCTTCGCCGCGCCGACCGCCGCCTCCTTCCCCTCGCCGCGCAGCAGGATCATGTTGGCGACCTGGGCGTCCATGTCGCTGAGGGCGTAGTAGAGGTCGGATGTGGCCATCACCTTCGGCCCGGCTTCCCGGCCGATGATCCGCATGCCGTCGCGCGCCTGCCCGATCGCCAGGCCGATGATGAGGAAGAGCACCAGAAGCATGCCCAGGGAGGCCAGCGCCAGCGCGCGGATCCGCGCCGGTGTCGTCTGCGGCCAGAACGCCTCCGACATCTGGCCCTCGCTGCGCACCCGCTCGATCGCCTCGTGGGCGAGGTTGTCGGCGATGGAGGGGTCGCCCGAGGTTCCTTTCAGCACGCCCGCTCATCCCCTCTGGACCGTGATGACCGTCCAGGCACCCACGTAGATTCGGTCGCCGTCATGCAGCGGTACCTCCCGGTCGCGTTCGATGGGGTCGTCGGTGCCGTTGATGGTCGTCCCGTTGGTGGAGCCGACGTCCACCACCACCCACGTGCCTCCCGGGCGGGCCAGCAGTACGGCGTGCAGATGGGAGACGGCGGGGTCTTCGGGCGGCCCGGCGAGGTCGATCTCGGGCAGGACCCGGCGCGAGGTGCTGCGCCGCCCGATGTAGACCTCCGGCTTGTTGAGGGGGACGCGGCGGCGCCGCGGGGTGGCCGGGAACCGGATGACGTCGGGGTCGAGCAGCCCCCGATCGGCCATGACCTGGTAGTAGGCGGGGTCGGCCATGATCACCGCGTGCCACAGGCCGCCCTCCGGCTTGATCACGGGCGAGATGGCCCGCGGCGGTTCGGCGAGGTGGTTCGACGACGGCTCGCTCGGGGGCGTGATGGGGAGCGAGGAGGCCACGGTCTGGTCGGCGAGCGAGAAGTCGTGACCGCACTCCTCGCAGAAGCGCCCGGCGCGCGGGGTGCCGCACTCGGGGCAGTTCTCGGCCCGCTGGGCCTGAGCGACCTCGGTCCGCCGGGCATACGGAGGTGTCGGGATGCCGATCCCGCAGAAATCACAAAAGTCTCCCGCGGCCGAGGCGTGCCCGGCCGGACAGGTCGGCATGGCGTGGTTCCTCTCTCTATCCTGCCCCCGGGGAGTCGTCACCGGCGCGCGTGCGCACGGTCCTGGTCGAATGGGTGTCGAGCGTCATCTCGTCGACCCTGTCCACCACCGGCCGCAGCCGTACCGTCCCCGTCTTCGGATCGATGACCTCGACCACCTTGCGCAGCAGGGCGGCGGTGGCCTGGTCGCCGGATTGGCGTGCCAGGACGACGGCCCTGCCGAGGCGCTGCGTCGCGGTGGCCTCATCGCCCTCGCGCCGCGCTCGCAGCCCCTCCTGGATCGCGCGGGCGAGTTCCACCTGACCGGTGTAGTGCGCCACGCGCGGATCGATCTCTGTCGCCTTCGCCTCGTCGTCGGTCCACTCGGCGAGGATGTTGCCCGAGGCCAGCGGCGCGTCCTCGGCGGAGTGCGGGCCCAGCAGGCGCACCCATCCGGCGCGCAGTCGGCGGCCGGGCGCACCCATGGGCACGACCACGCCGATGTGGTAGGCACGGCTCTCGGTGCCCCACGACCCGGTGGGGTAGTCACCCGTGCGCGGCCCGCGGTCGACCCGCCGGGCGGTCAGGTCCTCGACGGTCGGCGCCACCTGCCGGACGAACCGGATCTGGGCCGCGTCGGGCGTCCACAGCCGCAGGCGCACGTCGGCGATGCCCTTGGCCATCGCCCGCTCGGTCATGGAGCGGAAGTCGTCCTCCAGGTCGGCCGGGTCGGCGACGATGTCGACGCCGCCGAGGAGGAACGAGGCGATCCAGCGCAGGTCGGCGACGTTCCAGTCGGTGCCCACACCCCGGCAGTCGCAGACGAACAGGCCGGCGCACATGTCCAGGGCGGTCTCGAAGACGTCGGGCTGCTCGTTGTTCTGGCCGTCGGTGAGCAGGATGGCGTGTCGGAGAGTGCCGCCGGTGTCGAAGGGGGCGAAGAGGTCGGCGGCCAGACGCAGCCACGCGCCCATGCGGGTGCCGCCGTCGGCCACGAGCCCGTCGACGGCCTCCTTGGCGGCCTGCCGGGTCTCGGCGGTCGCGGGGACGAGCCGCGCCTCGTCGGGGTAGACCATGGTCGCCGCACCCGCCCCGGAGACGATGGCGAAGTGCGCGCCGTCGCGCAGCGCGTCCACGGCGGCCCGCGCGGCGCGCTTGGCCGCGCCGATCTTCTCGCCGTACATCGACGCCGAGGTGTCGACGATGACGACCTCGGCGGCCTGCGGCGCGGCGTCGGCGGTGGTCTCGGAGGCCGTGTCGGACCGGCCGGGCCCGGGTGTGCTCGCCGCGGCGGACACCGTGACGATGGCCTGCACCTCGGTTCCGCCGAGGGGAAGGTAGGGGTTCTGCGCGACATGGAGCCGGAACTCGGGTGACGTGGGCACGCCCGTCATGCGTCCCACGTCCCCGTGTCCCGGCTCGCCGCCCATGCGCGTCGACCCATGGTCGTCCCTCGTCACCCGCCGTTCCCCCCACTCCCCCGAACCTGGCCGCCGGTCGGTCCGCCGCCCTGATCGCCGCCCAGCGCGGCGTTCGGCTCGGTGTCGTGCGCCTCGGGAGCCCCCGGAGAGCCGTCGGCGCCTCCTCCGTCCGCTCGTTCCGACTCCGGAACCGCGATCACCACCACCGTGATGTTGTCCCGCCCACCGGCGTCGAGGGCACGGCGTACGCACGCCTGCGCCGCGCCCAGCGGGTCCTCGCCCGCGTCGGGTACCAGGTCGGACAGTGCGGCGGGGTCCGGGAAGTAGTTCCACAGTCCGTCGCTGCACAGCACCAGCGCCCCCGGACCGTCGGGCGTGACCGTGGTGGTGTGGCCGGCGCACGCGGTGTTGTCAGCGCCCAGCCAGGCGGTGAGCGCGTGCGCGTACGCGGAGGCGCGCGCCTCGCGCGGGGTCATCACCTTCAACGCGACCATCGCCTCGCTCCAGGAGTCGTCCCGTGTCAGCAGGGTCGATGCGGTGGCCGCGGGGGACCCGGCCAGCCAGTAGGCGCGGCTGTCCCCGACCCAGCCGATCGTGATACCGCCCCCGCGCGCCGGGACGACGGCCGACACGTAGGTGCAGGCGGGGGCGGACTCCTCGGTCTCGGCCAGCTCGGCGACGGCGGAGGCGGCCTCCGTCAGGGCCGCCTCGGTGGCTTTCTGGGCCCCGCTGCCCGCGGCGAGCTGGTCCGCGAGGACGGCGGCCCCCGTCTCGGCGGCGACGTGCGCGGCCTGCTCGGGGTGGGGTGAGGTGGACACGCCGTCGCACACCACCGCCACCACGGCCGGTTCCGGGCCGTCTGGCGTGAGCACCGCCATCGCGTCCTCGTTGCGATGGTGGCGCAGGCCCCGGTCGCTCACCCCGGCCACGGTCCCGGCCCGGATCTCGACGTGGTCGCGGTCGCCGGGCTGGCACATGCCGCACTCGGCGCAGTACCCGGCGGTCACGCCCGCGCCGCACCAGGTGCACGGTTCGAAGGTCGGCATCGGCCCGGTGTGGACGTCGGTTCCGTCGGCGTCGCCGTTCGATCCGCCCGCACCCGGCGCGCCGTCGGTTCCGGGCGCGGCGGGAGGGGAGGTGATGCGGTGGCCGCACCGCTCGCAGTACACATCGGCGTGGGAAACGCGTTCCTCGCAGACGGGACACGTTCGCGCCATCGTCATAGCCACGTCCTCGGCCGCAGGCAGTTGGCCCGATCCACGAGGTGGTGGCGGTCGGCCCGCCCGGTGGAGAGCCGGGCCAGGCCGCGGTACATCCGCTCCAGGTTGCAGCGCAGCCCCTCTTCGTCCAGCGGCCCGTCGAGCAGCCAGGCGGGGCGGGCGGGCCTGCGGCCGGAGTCGATCCATGCGAGGGCCGCCTCCAGTACGCGCACCGCCAGCCGGTCCGTCGCCTCCCCGTAGAGGCCGTTCCAGCGCAGTCGGTTCAGCCGCGATCCGGCGTCCACGAGCACCTGCTCGTCGAGGTCGGCCACGTCGCGGTCGCTGACCAGCACCGTGACGGCGGCCATCTGGGCGCTGGGGAAGAAGGTGGACAGCTCCGGGACGGTGTCGAGGACGTCGACCGCGGCGGTCCGGTCGCCCTGGGCGAGCCGGATCCGGGCCAGTCCGAACGCGGCGCTGACGTAGGAGCGGTCGGTCCGCCACGCCGTCTCGAAGTGGCGGGCGGCGGCGTCGACGGCTCCGCTCCCCTCACAGGCGAGCGCCAGCCCGAGCTTGGGGGCGGCTTCGCCGGGAAGGTGGTCGTAGAGCTCCTCGAAGCGCGCCCGCGCGTCCTCGTACCTGCCGAGGCTCAGGTCCATCACGGCCAGGTACCAGTAGGTCCGCCAGTCTCCGGGGGCGCGGGCGCCGAACGCCTCCAGCGGTTCCACGGCGTCCCCCTGGCGGCCGAGCGCGATGAGGGTGCGCGCCAGCATGAGCCGCGTCTCGGGGCTGGGAGCCTTGGCCGCCTCCAAGGTCGCGACGATCTCCTCGGGACGCACGGCCGAGAGCCCGGCGAGGATGCCGGCGGCGGCATCGGCGGGATCCACCTGCGGGGTGGGGAGGGCGGCCGCGGCGTCGGCGGGGCGGGGGCGGGTGAGCAGCCGCTTGGGGCTGGTGCCTCCGGAGGCCGCGTCGACGAAGTGCTCGGGTTCGAACAGGGTGGAGGTGGCCGGGTGGGGGCGCCCCTGGATGTCGGACAGCACCTCGCGGAGCACGCCGGTGAGCTGCTCGGCCATTTCGGCGGCGTCGTGGAAGCGCAGGTCGGGCTGGATGTTGGTGGCGCGGCGCAGGAAGCGGTCGTAGGACTCGTAGCGGGCGAGGACGGGCACGGACTCGCGTGGCGGGAGGCTGTGCAGGTGCTCGCGCATGAAGCCGAACCGGAAGCTCAGGACGGCGAGGGTGCGGCCCACGGAGTAGAGGTCGGAACAGACCGAGGGGCCCGGGTTGCGCAGCTCGGACTCGGGGACGCGGTAACCGGGGGTGGTGTAGACGGGGTTGACCATGTCGTCGATCCGGCGGACGCCGCCCAGGTCGATGAGTTTGATCTGCTCTTCGCTCTGGATGATGTTGTCGGGCTTGAAGTCGCAGTAGAGCAGGCCCTTGCTGTGCAGGTAGCCGATGGCGCGCAGGGCCTCCAGCCCGTAGGCGATGACCTGGTCGACGGGCAGACCGGAGGTGTCGGCGCCGTGCGCGCGGCGTTCGACGATGAGGTCGCGCAGCGACTTGCCGCCGACGTACTCCATGACGATGTGCCCGGCCGGGACACCGGTCTTGGGGTCGGGGTGGTGGGCGAAGTTGTAGATCTTGACGATGTTGGGGTGCTCGACCTCGGCGAGGAAGTTGCGTTCGGCGGTGGCGGTCTTGTGGGCCTCGGCGTCGCCGCTGTTGAGTAGCCCTTTGAGCACCACCCACCGGTCGCTGACGTGGTGGTCGCGGGCGAGGTAGATCCAGCCGAGTCCGCCGTGGGCGAGGCAGCCGAGCACCTCGTACTGGTCTTCGACCCAGTCCCCTTTCTTGAGTTTGGGGGTGAAGGAGAACTCCGTCCCGCAGGCGGGGCAGAAGCCTTCGGTACGGCCGGGGCGGTTGTCGCGGCGGCGCCCTACGGCCTCGCCGCAGCTGCCGCAGAAGCGGTTCTTCTCGGCGACGACGGGGTTGGACATGATCGCCGTGGCCGGGTCGCGGTAGGGCACCGGCGGGACCTGCACGAGGCCGAGGCCGAGCATGCCGCGTGAGGAGGACGAGGTGCGGCGGCTGTTGCGGCCGGAGGGGGAGCTGGTCGGCCCGGACGTCGACGATCCGGAGCCGCTGCCGTCGCGCGAGAAGGCGGAGAAGAAGGGGCGTCGGGGCGGATCCGAGCGGGGGGAGATGCGGGAGATGTCGGATGCGGAGGAGTCGGTGAACCGGACGTCGGAGTCCGCGGAAGAACGAGGTACAGAGGCGTCGCTGTCACCCGTGTCCTTCAGCCCACCTGGCGCACCTGTCTCATCGGACCCGTCGGTCCCATCGGGACCGGCGGGGCTGTCATCCCCCTCCACCACCCCAAGCGGCGGATCCGGTGCTCCGGCCAATGGGGCCGGAAGGGCGTCACTCGGTCCGGAGAACAGGGGGACCAGAGCGGGGTCGGCCAGCGAACCGGGGCTGGGGGGACGGGAAGGATGGTCGGGGCGTCCCGGGTCTTCGGGGAACGCATGACCCGAGGCCGACGCTCCGGGCGCCGGGGCGATCGGCTCCGAGCCGCGCGGTTCCAGGCCGCAGACATCGCAGAAGCCATCCCTGACCACACCTGTGCAGCCCTGCTCGGTGCAGTCGCTCATCGCCCCGCCCCGCTCTCACCGAGTCGGCTTGCAGGGGTCCACGCCCCCACCGAGTCATCCGGGCCACTCGGGTCCGGTGCGGTGCCGTTCCTCCCTTCACCCACGCCTGTGACAGCGTGATCGCCGACGTCCCGAGCCTCGCCTGCCCATTCGTCCCGGGAGCATTCACCACTGGCCGCATCACTCCTCGATGTGCCGCCGCGTGACCGACGGCTCGGAAGGGGCCACTACGCCTGTGTAAGTCCTAAGAAAAGTGTTATTGGGTCAGGGGGAGCCCCACAAGGGGTCAAGAGACCAACGGCCGTGTCCGGCCAGTAAGAGGATTGTTACCGCGTGCTGCACGAAATGCAGCTTTCGGCCCTCGGGTCCGGTTCTGTACCTTGGCCGATACCTCCGCCCACACCCTGATCCTCGACGCGACTCCCGGCACACCTTGACGGTTCAACAAACTCCCACCGACAAGACGAAATTCGCCGCCCTATTACAGGCGCGAAGGTGGAACGGTGGGTTGTTCGCTCCGCGCCTGCATGGTTCGGCACTCGCGTCGGAATTCCAGAATTCCTCGCTCAGCGCGTACCACCGGACCGACCGAGGGACCTTCACTTCCTCCTGTAGGCCGCGACCGCTGTTCCGTTGTCGAAGAGGCGGTGGTCGGTGAGCGTGAACTCCGCGGGGTTGAACGTCGCGCCGACGAACATCGGGGTCCCCGAACCGGCGAGCACCGGGTAGCGCTTGACGACCAGTTCATCGATCTCGTCGATCAGCACGCCCGCGAGCTTCGCGCCACCGATGAGATAGATGCCCAGATCCCCGTCCTCCCTCTTCAGCTCGCGGACCGTCGCGACCGGGTCGGCGACGACCTCCACTGCGGGATCCGGGCTCTCGGACATGGTCGTGGAGGCTACGTACTGCCGCATGTGCGCGTAGGGGCTGGTGATGCCTTCTCGCAGCGCGATCTCGTAGCTCGTCCGGCCCTGGATCACGGTGTCGAAGTGCTTGTTCGGCGCATCGATGCCGAACTGCTCACGCACGTGCGTCGGGATGCAGTCGGCGTACTCGGACGTCATGTACGCCACGAAATCCTCGCCGAGGGGGTAGAAGTCGGTCTCGTGGTTCGGACCCTCGATGAAGCCGTCGATCGACACGGCGATGTAGTAGGTCAGCTTTCGCATGCGCGCCCCTGGCGATGGTCCGGTTCGGGAAGTCAAACACTCCAGTCCTAGAACTTCACCTGTAGTGGTTGCAAGCGAATTCCCTTCGGCCCCGCCGAGCACCGGCGGACGATCGGCCCGGACACACGAAAGCGCGGTCGGCGCCAAGCCACCGACCGCGCGAATGCCCTGCTCATCAGGGGCTTCATCAGAAGATCAGAGCAACGACGTCACGCCCGTACCGCGATCGCGTCGACCTCGAAGAGCATGCCCGGCAAAGCGAGCGAGGCGACACCGAGGAGCGTCTGGGTGGGTGGCTGCTCACCCCAGATCCGCTGCACGTTCTCGACGAGGACCGCGAGCTTGTCCGCGTCGTGGTCGACGATGAATGTCCGGAGCTGGACCACGCTGCTGAAGTCCACGCCTGCGGCATCGAGCGCGGTCCGCATGTTCGCGAACGACCGATCGACCTGCGCCGCGAAGTCGGCCTCGGCGACCTGCCCGCTCGTGTCGGAGCCGTACTGCCCCGCGACGAACACCAGCCTTCCGGCGGGAGCACTGACGACGTGGCTGTAGCCGAACGGTGTCGGGTCGTGCAGGGCGGAGGGGTTGACGACGGTGTGGGCCATGGAAAGTCTCCTAGGTCATCAGTGGAAGTCGCGGTCGGTCAGCCCGCCGTCACCTGACGAGCGGGCGCACCCAACGCCTCCGCCAACCGTCACTCCCTGGGGCCCATTCCGGGCGCACACGCCCCAACCCACATCGGGAATAAAACCGGACCAACCCTCGATGCGTGCCCCTGGGGATGGTCTGGCTCGTGAAGTCAAACACTCCAGTCCTAGAACTTCACCTGTAGTGGTTGCAAGCGAATTCCCTTCGGCCTGCGCCAAGCACCGGCGGACGATCGGCCGGGCGCACGAAAACGCGTTGACAAGCGGAACTCGGACGGCTGTAATGAGGCGCGTGTCGCGTGCCGCCGACTACAGATCCGTGGGTAGGAGAGACCAGTTGGCCGGTCGGCAGGTGGGCGGCACCTGACCGAGGGACGATGCCATGATGACTTCCTCCGCATAACTGCGTCTGACGTAACGACGTCCGCACGTCGTCCCTTGTCCTGCGCGGTGCCAGGCACCGCCAGGTGGCTTCCCTTCGCGCTTTTCCTGTCTCCCTGACGGCTGCCGTGTTCGCTGACGTCGGGTGCCGCGCGTTCTCGACCGATGTCCATCTCCAGGCAAGGGGCCACGTGCGTTCACCGCGCTGCGCGCCCTGCGCGCATCGCCACCCTTCACCAACACCGCGGTCGCGGTGGTTGCCGCGGCCCCACACGCACTGGAGATTCGTTCCGCATGTCCACAGACGTCAACCAACCGGTCATCGAGGAGTTCCGAACCAACGGAGGAAAGGTCGGTGGCCCGTTCGAAGGCGGTGACCTCCTCCTTCTCACCACCACCGGCGCGAAGTCGGGGAGCGAGCACACCGTTCCGCTCGGCTTCATCCGCGACGGCGACCAGCTGCTGGTCGTCGCCTCCGCGGCAGGCGCGCCACAGCATCCCGTCTGGTACCACAACCTCCTCGCCAACCCCCTCGTGCAGGTGGAGATCGGCACGGAGCAGTTCGAAGCCATCGCGGTCCCGGCCGAAGGCGAGCGACGCGACCGCCTGTTCGCGCACGTCGTGCGGGAACAGCCCGGCTATGGCGACTACCAGGCCCGAACCGACCGCATTCTGCCGGTCGTGGTGCTGGAGCGGGGCGACCCGCAGGACGGGGAAGCACCTGCCGAGGTCACCAACCTCGCCGACAAGATGCTGGAGGTGCACACCTGGCTGCGCTCTCAGCTGCGGCACGTACGCGCCGAAGTCGACGCCCACTTCGCGGCGCTAGCGGCTCACCAGGGACCGGGGCGACCCCCGGCGCCGGGACTCGGGCTGCAGATCCGGCAGCACTGCCTGGCGTTCTGCCAGTTCCTGGAGTTTCACCACAAGGGCGAGGACGAGCACCTGTTCCCCAACGTCCGCAACTACCACCCGCACCTCGGCAGCACCTTGGACCGGCTCCACGAGGAACACCAGACGGTCGCTCGGCTCCAGGGCGAACTCGTCACCCTCCTGGCTGACATCAGCAGCGCCGACCCTGAACGGCTCCGATTCGAACTGGACCGTCTGGCAGAGGAGCTGCGGGCCCACCTCGACTACGAGGAGGAATCCATTTTCCCGGTCCTGCGGGATGTCCCGTGGCCACCGCCCCAGGTGGCTGAGGCCTAGCTAGCCGTGGGGAGGTCGGTCACGGTCCCGAGACCAGACCCGCCACCGACCTCCCCACCCCTCGGCCAAGAACGGCTACCAGTGGGACGGTCGAGCCAGGTCCGGGGGCAACCGGGTAGCGGCGTCGCCCTTGGCCGCGTTGACCTGGGGCTGGGTCAGGTAGATGCTGCCGGTGAGGTCGGCCCCGCGCAGGTCGGCGTCACGAAAGTCCACGCCGATGAGGTCAGCGGACCGCAGATCGGCCGTGCGGAGGTCGGCCGCGATGAGAAGGGCTCCGCGCAGGTCCGCTCCCCGCAGGTTGGCGCCCTTGAGCTTGGCGCCCATGAGGTCGGCGCCCCGGTGGTTCTTCTTCTTGCCCGGGATCTCCGCCCTGACCAGCTCACTGGTGCGCAGCAGCAGCTCATTGACCTCCTGGCGGTGCCGCTCCACGTCCACCGCCAGGATCTCTTCGGCGCTGCCGTGGGTGAGGCGCTCGGTGTCGTCGAGTGCGCAGCGCAGGTCGTCGTGGATGGGACGGGCCTGCGGCAGTTCGAGCGCCGCGGTCAGGTACCACAGCAGCTCGTGCAGCAGCCGCATTGCCGGAAACACCTCGAACATCTGCCGAGCGGTCTCCGGCGCCTTCCGCCAGTCCTGCCCGCCATAGGTGACCTGCGAGACCTTCTGCCCAGCCCCGAAGCAGTCAAAGACCGTGCAGCCGGAGAAGCCCTTCTCCCGCAGGTTCGCGTGGATGCCGCATCGGAAATCCGTCTGCAGGTTCGAACACGGCTGTCCGGCGGCCTTGTCGACCGCGAAATCGGCCGAAGCGGTAAAGGGCAGTGCCACACAGCACAGCCCGAAGCAGTTCGCACAGTCAGCCCGCAGGCTGCGACGGTCGGTACCTACGTGACTCTGAGACAACGCGCGCGAACTCCCGCTAAAAAACGAGCGCCGCTCCCCCGCCGCGCTCTGGACACCACGTCATTGTCTCGCACCGATGGGAGTCCCGGCCAATGCATTAAAACCGGTGACCAGGGCGCGAAGAGAGAAGCCCGCGTACGGAAGGCGACGCGGTGTCGAGGATGCGTGCGCGGCGGGCGGTCAGGGGGCCAATGTCGGCGGTCGTGAGTGCGGATCCGAGGATCGGTGGGCTCACGAGGCGCAGCAGGACAGCTTGGCCACATCGCGGGTGAACGTCTGGGCGGCCAGCTTGAACCCCTCGGCCATGGTCAGGTACGGGCACCAGGTCCGGGCCACCTGGTCGACCGTCATCCCCTCCTGGACGGCGTAGACCGCCGTGGCGATCACGTCCCCGGCGCCCTCGGCCACCACCGTGACCCCGAGGACACGGCCGCTGTCGCGCTCAGCGACGATCTTGATCAGGCCACGGGTGTCGCGGTTGACGATCGCCCGCGGAACGTTCTCCAAGCCGAGGACGCGGCATTCGCAGTCCACACCCTGTCGCCCGGCCTGGGCGTCGGTCAGTCCGACGGCGGCGATGGCAGGGCTGGTGAAGGTGACCCGCGGCAGGGGGGAGTAGTCCAGGGTGCGTTCCGCACCGTCCAGGGCGTTGTCGGCCACCATGGCCCCCTGGGCTCCGGCGACGTAGACGAACTGCGCCTGACCGGCCACGTCACCGGCGGCCCAGACGCGGGGGTTGGCGGTGCGCAGGTGTGCGTCGACCACGACCTCGCCGCGCTCGCCGGTCGCAACTCCGACGGCCTCCAGGTTCAGCCCGTCGGTGACCGGACGACGTCCGGTGGCCACCAGTACCTCGTCGAAGCGCAGCTCCTCGCCGTCGACGGTGGCCACGACGTGGCCGTCCGCACGCCGGATCTCGGTCACGGTGGCGGCGGTGCGCGCCTCGATCCCCTCGTCGGCGAAGACGTCGGCGATGGCCGCACCGGCCTCGGGCTCCTCATTGGGGGCCAGGTGGTCCATCATCTCCACCACAGTGACGCGCACGCCGAGGCGGGCGAAGAGCTGGGCCTGCTCCAAACCGATGTAGTTGCCGCCCACCACCAGCAGCGATCCCGGCAGTTCCGTCAGCTCCATGGCGGTGGTGGAGGTCAGGTATCCGGCGTCGGCGAGGCCGTCGATGGGTGGTGCCCACGGTGCCGAGCCAGTGGCGATGAGGTAGTGGGCGGCCTCGACGCGCCGCGCTCCGCCCTCGGTGAGCTCCACGTCCAGCACAGGCCCGCCACCGACCTCGTCGGCGAAGCGCGCTTGGCCGGCCACGATGTCGAAGCCGTACTCCTTGGCCAGGTCGACGTACTTGCCGGAGCGCATGTCGTCCACCAGGGCGTTCTTGCCCCCGATCAGCTCGGCGAAGTCCACGTCCTCGGCGTCGGCCCGGATGCCGGGGAACCGGCCCGCCTCCATGGCGACATGTCGGGCCTCGGCAGCGGCCAGCAGCGCCTTGGACGGCACGCATCCGGTGTTCACGCACGTGCCGCCGACCGTGGAGCGCTCCACCATCACCACCGACCGGTCCTTTCGCCGCGCGGCGATCGCGGCGGCGAACGCCGCTCCGCCCGAACCGATGACCGCGAGATCGAACATCATGGCCCTGCCCTCTTCCTGCGCGTCGGCATCCTCGCCAACCTCGTATTATTCGCTTTGACGAATGTATGCTGCCAGCATAGTATCCGGGAAGGCAAATACGTTGGATGAGTGGAGGGACGTGCCCCCTGTGAACGAGACCACGACCAGAGCCCAGGCTCCGATCTCGCCTCAGGAGCTCTTCCCCGACCAGCAGGCCGGGGCGGAGACGGTCGCGAAGTTCTTCCGCGCCCTGGGTGATCCCACCCGGCTGCGGCTGCTGGAGTTCCTCCTGCACGCCGAACACACCGTCACCGAGTGCGTCGAGCATGTCGGCCTGTCCCAGGGCCGGGTCTCCACCCACCTGGCGTGCCTTGCCGACTGCGGATACGTCGCCGCGCGCCGCGAGGGCCGCCGCGCCTACTACAGAGTCGCCGACCCGCGCGTGGCCGACCTCGTCGTGCTCGCCCACGCCCTGGCGGCCGACAACCGTGCCGCCCTGGCCTGCTGCGACCGCATCGACGCCCATCACCACTGAGAACGGAGGGACCGCCCATGCGCTCCTCCCTGGGAGTCATCGGGTTCGCCGCGGCCATGGCGCTGTGCTGCGCCGCCCCCGTTCTGATCGCCGCCGGGGGGCTCGGCCTGATCGGCGCCCTCCTGGCCGACCCCTACCTCATCGGCGGCGCCCTGCTCGCGCTCGCCGCCACGATCTGGCTCATCTGGGCGCGGCGCCGCACCGGCGGTGACGCCGACTGCTGCCCGCCCCGCCCCACTCCGCCCCGTGAGGACCTCCGCGAAGAATGACATCCCTACCCCCCAGCAGCGGCCCACACCGCCTGGCGCGCCGCGCCGCCGTCGCCGTGCTGCTGCCCGCTGTCCTGACCGGAGCCGCCGCCTGTGGGTCGCCGGGAACCGTCGGACTCTCGGAAGCCGACAGCCCCTCGGCCATCGGTGATCACAGCGCGGCGCCGTCCCCGCAGGAGCCCGTCACCCTGGCCACCCTGGACGGCGACGAGGTCACGGTCCCCGGCGACAAACCCGCCGTGATGTTCTTCTTCACGGCGGGCTGCGGAAGCTGCGCCAAGGGGGCCGAGGCTTTGGGCAAGGCGCACGCCCAAGCCGCTGACAGGGCCGATTTCCTGGCCGTGGACATCGACCCGAACGAAACGGCCGAGCAGATCACCGGCCTGATGGACTACGTCGGCGCCGAGGACGTTCCGGCCGCCAGCGACACCGACGGTGCGTTGTCCAGCGCCTACCGGATCAATGCGCTGGGCACACTGCTCATCACCACTCCCGAGGGGGAGGTCACCTACCGTCAGACCAACCCGTCGGCCGACGAGATCCTCGCCGCGCTCGACGAGGCGGATGTCTGATGGGCGGGCTGCTCGCACTGGCCTTCGGCGCGGGGATGATCGCTCCGCTCAACCCTTGCGGGATCGCGCTGCTGCCCGCCTACCTGACCTACCACCTCGACATGGCCTCCCGGGCAGGTCACACCGCCCGCCCGATGGCCGGGCTGACGGCCGGGGCCGCGCTCACCGTCGGCTTCGCCGGGACCCTGGCGATCCTGGCCGGGGCTGTCAGCCTGGGGGCGCGCTTCCTGATCACCCTCGCCCCGTGGGCGGGACTGGCCACCGGCGCAGCTCTGGCGGTGCTCGGCGCCCTGATGCTGATTGGTGTCAAGGTGTCGCTGCGTGTGCCAGGCGTCGCCGCCAGAGCGGGGGCCGCCCCCGCCGGTGCTGGACGCTTGATGGTCTTCGGCGCCGCCTATGCGGCCGCGTCGATGGCCTGCACCTTCGGCGTGCTGCTGGCCGTCATCGCCCAGGCCACCGCCGCCTCCAGCGTCGTCGGGCTGCTGGGGGTGCTGGCCGCCTACGTGACGGGATCGGCCGTGCTGCTGATGCTGCTGGCGGTGTCGGTGTCCTCGGCCGGAAGCGCGCTCACCCGCCGTATCACCGGCCTGGCGCGCTACACCGGCCGCGTCAGTGGCGCCGTCCTGCTGGCCAGCGGCCTCTACCTGGCCTACTACTGGCTTCCGGCCGCCACCGGACGGCCGAGCAGCACCGCGCTTGGGGCCGAACGGCTGGCCGCTGAGCTGTCCGGCTGGGTCCAGGCACACCAGACCGCCGTCATCGTCGTCGCGGTGGCGGCTGTCGTCGCCACGGCGGCTTTCTCGTTGTCGGCGCGTCTCCGTGCTCGAAACCGGACCAGAGTGTGACGGGCTGGGCTTCTCCGGTACGGCGTATTGCGCACCGCGGCCATCGTGGGTCCCTGGGTCTGTCAGGGGGTCAGCGCGGGTGCTGCGTTCCTCCCACTCGCGCCTGACCGATGCGGTCGATCTCGGAGCGGCGCGCTGCCTTGGGCGGGTTTTGTATCGGGCGGGTATCAGGGAGCGCTTGGTTGCCCATCGAATCCGTGCGCCGGGCCATGGCGAAGGGGCCACAGGGAGCTGGAGTGCCGGGGACCCGGGGGCTACCCGAGGCGTGCCACCCCGTCTGACCTGGTCATTCACGGATGGAAGGTACTGTGACGGGCGCAGCGCGTGTCCGATGCGCGACGCAGTCGCCACGCCCGATGTCTGTCGTATCGTTCCGTTCAGGTCCCGTCTGCGCGTAAGCGCACACGGGACCTGTGCCTCACGACCGTCCGAACAGGAGCCATCTTCCCGTGTCCTCATCCGCCCCGGCTCCGGCCTCGCCGCGGCCTGTTCGCGTGTTGCTGGTGGAGGACGACGATCTGATGCGCCGGTCCTTCGCCGTCGCCCTGGAGCGCTACGGCTACCAGGTGCAGGCCGCCGCCGACGGGCTGGCGGGGCTGGAGCTCTTCCGTGACGAAAGCTTCGACCTGCTGATTCTGGATGTGATGCTGCCCGGTCTGGACGGGATCGGCCTGTGCCGCAGAGTCCGGGAGGCCAGCCTGGTGCCGGTCTTGATGATGTCCGCGCGCGGCGACGGGCTCGACGTTGTCGCCGGTCTGGAGGCCGGGGCGGACGACTACGTCGTCAAACCCGTGGACACCTTTGTGCTCGTTGCACGCATCCGTTCGCTGCTGCGGCGGGCGACCTACGCGCCCGCCCCTGGACCCGAGCCGGCCACCGGCGACGGGCCACCACCGTCCGAGGGAGAGGTGCTGGTCTTCGGGGACCTGACCATCGACACCGGCGGCCTGGAGGTGTCCGTCGCCGGAAGCCCCGTGGCGCTGACCCCGACCGAACTGAAGCTGCTACTGGAGTTCGCCGCTCACCCGGGCATTGTGCTGGAGCGGCACACCCTGCTGCGGGACGTGTGGGACTACGGCTGGGACGGCGACAGCCGGGTCGTGGACCTGTGTGTGCAGCGGCTGCGCAGGAAGCTGGGCCGGGATCGGATCGAGACGGTCCGCGGCTTCGGCTACAAGTTCAGGCGCTGAGGCCGATGCGCCCGTTCCATCGGCCGCGGTTGGCCCCCATGTCCCTGCGCTGGAAGATCGCCGCGCTGGCCGCGGCCACGGCGTGCCTGGTCGTGGCGACGGTGGGCGTGCTGGTGCACGTGTGGACCGCACAGGACATCCGGACCCGCGCCGAAGCACAGGCCTTCAACACCTTGTATTCGGCCATGGACACCTACCGGCGCACCGGAACGCTGGCGGACGGTGCCGAGCTCGATCCGGCCGAGCTGCCCGCCGTACTGCACGATCCGGCCGATGGCGACCGGCACACGGCCTACGACGGGCGCGTTGACGGCAATATGGGGCCGAGCTTCTGGGCCGCACAGCGCGTCGGCGGCCCGGACAGCCCTGTGCTCGCCGTCCGGGTCAACATGAGTTCGGAGCTCTACGGGCTCCGCCGACTCGACGTGGTCATGGCGGTGGCCTCGCTGGTCACACTCGCGGCGGCCACGCCCCTGGCGGTCTACGGGGCCGGGCTGCTCGCCCGCCGACTGCGGCGGGTCTCCGAGACCGCGGGCCGGATCTCCGACGGGGACCTGGATGCCCGGACCGGACCTACCAGGGGCAGCGACGAGGTGGCCGACATCGCCGCCACCGTCGACCTCATGGCCGACAGTCTCGCCCAACGGCTGCGCACCGAGCGCCAGTTCACCGCGGACGTGGCCCACGAGCTGCGCACCCCCGTCGGCGGTCTGCTGGCCGCCGCCGACCTGCTGCCGCCCGGTGAGACGGAGGATCTACTCCGGGCCCGGGTGCGCGACCTGCGCGGCCTGGTCGAGGACCTGCTGGAGATCTCCCGACTGGACGCCGGCGCCGAACAGGCGGTCCGCGCCCATGTCCCACTCGACGCGGTCGTCTCCGAGGCCGTGGCGCGCACCGGCTTCGACAGCGAGATCACCGTCGCCGACGCGACGCAAGCAGAGGCCGGCACGACCGCGCCGACCGTGGAGACCGACCCGCGCCGCCTCGAACGGATCGTCAGCAACCTCGTCATCAACGCCCACCGGCACGGCGACATCCCGGTGCGGGTCACCGTCGAGGGCAGTACCGTCGTCGTGCGCGACCACGGCCCCGGCTTCCCGCCGGACCTGCTGCGCGACGGACCCAGCCGCTTCCGCACGGGCGCGACGGAGCGCGGCTCAGGCCACGGCCTGGGCCTGACCA
This sequence comes from Nocardiopsis gilva YIM 90087, assembly GCF_002263495.1. Classification (NCBI taxonomy): domain Bacteria; kingdom Bacillati; phylum Actinomycetota; class Actinomycetes; order Streptosporangiales; family Nocardiopsidaceae; genus Nocardiopsis; species Nocardiopsis gilva. The sequence goes on from NZ_CP022753.1 coordinate 6,052,057, forward strand.
TCGCCCAGGGCCAGGCCCGCCTCCTCGGCGCCGAACTGCGCCTCGACAACGCCCCGGACGGCGGCGGCGTCGCCACCCTGCGCCTGCCGAACTGACCGCCCGGCCCTACCCAGGACCGCCCAGCCCGGCCGCCCCTACAGAACTGCTACGAAGCGGCGCGGACGCCGATACACGGCAGCCCAGGCCCCGATACGTTCTTCGGACACTCTTCGAGGTGCACCGTTGCACACTCGAAGAGGAGTTCCCCTGTGACCGCCGGACCCCTTGCCCCGCACGCGTCGCGCCCGTCGACCGGGATCGCGGCCGACACCACCGACCTGTCGAAGGTCTACGGCAGCGGAGACACCCGTGTCGTCGCCCTCGACCAGGTCAGCATCTCCTTCCGGGCGGGCGAGTTCACCGCCATCATGGGCCCCTCCGGCTCCGGCAAGTCCACCCTGATGCATTGCGCCGCCGGGCTCGACTCGCCCAGCTCCGGCTCCGTGCGCGTCGGCACCACCGAACTGAGCAGGCTCAACGACCGGCAGCTCACCGCGCTGCGCCGCGACCGGATCGGGTTCATCTTCCAGGCGTTCAACCTGCTGCCGACCCTGACCGCGCTGGAGAACATCACGCTGCCGCTGACCATCGCCGGACGCAAGCCCGATCAGCAGTGGTTGGACCGCGTGGTCTCCATGGTCGGCCTCTCCGGACGCCTCGACCACCGGCCCGCACAGCTGTCCGGCGGGCAGCAGCAGCGCGTCGCCGTGGCCCGCGCCCTGGCCTCCCAGCCCGGGATCATCTTCGGCGACGAGCCCACCGGCAACCTCGACTCCCGCTCCGGGGCCGAGGTCCTCGGCTTTCTGCGCGACTCGGTGCGCGAACTCGGCCAGACCGTGGTCATGGTCACCCACGACCCCGTCGCCGCAGGCTACGCCGACCGTGTGGTCTTCCTCGCCGACGGCCGTCTGGTCGACGAGATGGCACACCCCACCCCGGACCGGGTCCTCGACCTAATGAAGGCCTTCGACACCCGCCACCCGCGCACCAGCTGAGCCGCACCGCACCGGACCGGCTCCCCGCTCGCATCCGTCGGGCCCGGCTCCCAGACGCCGCGCACCCGCGCCGCACTTTCCTGTACCTCCACCTCTCCGAAAGCCACCCATGCTGAGAACAGCCCTGCGCAACGTCCTCGCGCACAAGGCCCGTCTGGTCATGACCTTCCTCGCGGTCTGCCTGGGTGTCGCGTTCGTCTGCGGCACCCTTGTCTTCGCGGACTCCTCCGCCGCGGCCTACCGCGCCGCCGCGTCACAGACCTTCGCGGACGTCGCGGTCACCGTGACCCCGAAGGCGCCCCAACCGGGGGCCGCCGCGGACCAATCCACCACCGTGCTCAACGACGCACTCGTAGAGAAGCTGGCCGACGTACCCGGTGTCGCCGCCGTGCACCCGTCGGTCGACGGCTCGGCCGTCCTGAACGCGGCGGACGGCACTCCGCTCCGGGCCGAGAAGGCGTGGGGGAATCTGGCCGCCGCCTACGTACCGGGCAAGGACGACAAGGACACCCGCTATCCGCTGGTCGAGGGCCGCGCACCGCAGAACGGCGGTGAACTCGCCGTGGACAGCGGTACCGCCGCCGCAGGCGACTTCAGCATCGGCGACACGATCACGCTGGCCACCGACGGCCCGGTCATGACCAAGCGGCTCGTCGGCATCGTCACCACGAAGGACACCCGGGTGACCGCCGGCGGCACCCTCGCCCTGTTCGACAAGGCGACCGCCCAGCGGCTGTTCGCGTCACCGGGCAACTACACCGGGATCGACCTGTCCGCCGCGTCCGGCACCAGCGAGTCCGAGCTCTCCGAGCGGGTCACCAATGTGCTCCCGGCCGACGGGGCCGAGGCCACGACCGGCACCGCCCAGGCCGCCCAGCAGGCCACCTACGTCGACACCCTGACCCGGGGCTACACCAAGCTGCCGCTGGTCTTCTCCGGGGTCGCGCTCTTCATCGGCTCGTTCCTCATCATCAACACCTTCACCATGCTCGTGACGCGGCGCACCCGCGAGATCGCCCTGCTGCGGGCGATCGGCAGCTCCCGCCGCCAGGTGGTCCTTTCCGTCCTCCTGGAGGCCCTCCTGCTCGGCCTCGCCGCATCAGGCGCCGGTTTCCTACTCGGCCTCGGTATCGCCTGGGTGCTGCCCGACGTCCTGAGCACCACCGGGGACACGCTGCCCAACGGCCCCCTGGTGATCGGCCCGCGCCCCATCGTGGCGGCACTCGGTGTGGGCGTGGGTGTCACCGTGCTCGCCGCGTGGCTGCCGTCCCGCAAGGCGGCGAAGGTCGCGCCCATCGAGGCGATGCGCTCGGCCGAGCAGCCGCCCTCCACCACCCGATCCCGCGTTCGTGCCGCGGTGGGTGTTGTCCTCCTCGTCCTCGGCGCCGGTGTGCTGGTGGCGCTCAGGGGGGCGGAGGACGCCTCAGAGGAGAACCTGCAGAACGCGATGTTCGGCTGCGCCATCCTCGTCGCCGCCATGATCGCGCTGGCGCCGCTTCTCGCCGCCCCCGTGATCCGGCTGGCCGGACGCCTGACCGGCCGTTTCGGAATCACCGGCCATCTTGCGCGGGAGAACGCGCTGCGCGACCCACGGCGCACCGCGGCCACCGCCGCCACCCTGATGATCAGCACAGCACTGGTCGCTGGGCTCGCCGTCATCGGAAACTCCGCTGGGCAGGCTCTCGACCACCAAGCCGCAGCCGGCCTCGACGCCGACTACGTGATCAGCACCCGCACCCCCACGACCGGCATCGACCCGGCCGCCGTAGAGCGGGTGTCCGACACCTCCGGGGTGCGGACCGCTACTGCCGTCACGGACTCCACCCTGTTCATCGGCGGCCATGTGCGGCAGATCTCGGGCGTCGACCCCGACTCCGTGGACGCCGCCATGAAGCTCGATTTCACCAGCGGCTCCCTCGACGACCTCGGGCCGGGCCGGATCGCTGTCTCCAGCACCATCGCCCGGGAACACGGCGTGAGCGCGGGCGGCAAGATCAACGCCAGCATGGGCAGCGGCCAGGACCTCACGCAGTACACCGTCGTCGGCGTCTACGAGGACAACCCCGTCGCCAACGACGCGCTCGGCGCCCGCAGTGAGGTACAGGAGAACAGTTTCAAGCCCGGCTCCGTCCAGCGGATCCTCGTCCGCACCGACAACGGCTCGATCTCGAAGTCCACCGAGGACCGGCTGCGCACCGCCGTGGGCAACAACCCGCTGCTGAAGGTGCAGGACCGGGGGGAACTCGTCCATGAGGCCGCCGGCGCGATGAGCAACCTGCTGACCCTGATGTACGGGCTGCTCGCCATCGGCGTCGTGATCAGCTCACTCGGCATCGTGAACACCCTGGCCATGTCGGTCTCGGAACGCACCCGCGAGATCGGCGTACTGCGCGCCATCGGCATGGGCCGTGCCGGCATCCGGCGGATGATCCTCCTGGAGGCCGTGACCGTCGCCGCCTTCGGCACACTCCTGGGCCTGGCAGGCGGACTGTTCGGCGCCTGGGCTGTCGGCCCGCTGGCCGGCGGCGCAATCCCGCAGTACTCCCTGGCGCTGCCCTGGGGCACGCTGCTCCTCGTATGCCTGGTGTCCCTTGCGATCGGCGCGGTCGCGGCCGCCGTCCCGGCCCGCCGAGCAGCCACCCTGAGACCGCTGGAAGCCGTCGCCGAGACGTGACGCACGGCCCGCGGCCGACCCCGCCACTACCTCGCCCAAAGGAACGCCCCCGATGTCCCTCCATGACTGCCTGATGCGCGGGACATCGGGGGCGCCCGCAGACAAGCCTCCGGCCAGAGGATGAGTTCGGGACGCCTGCGCGCAGCTCACCCGTTGGTGTTCAGGGGCATCCTGCATGTATGAGGTTGGCGGGATCGTCAAGCCACACCCGCTGGCCGTCCGCAGTGATGGTGATACCGAACCGCGTGCACTCCGGCCGCCCGGAGGATTCCCACGGCTCCTGCGTCTTGGCTGCGTCGGCGGGAATGACTCGCTGACCATCCATCGGCATGAAGGGTGCGGGCGCGACACAACGCCCCTGTGCGGTGCCGTCCTCGCGAACGGTGAGTACGACTAGTGGCGCGTCAGGGTGGAAGGTGGGGTGTGGGGCGGGCGCAGCTCAGCCCCACACCTGCATGGTCAACGATCGAGTCGGCCGGTCCTGATGGCCCGGAGGACGACGGACCACTCGGCATCCGCGAAGGTCCGGTGGCCGAGGGTGGGGTACTTCGAATCGCGTCCTGGTAAACCAGTGTCCAGGCCCGCGACCGTACGGCGCCCCACACCACACGACTCCAGATACTCTGCGGAAGACCTGCCACGCGCTGTGGCCACATTCGGCATCAGAATGCCAGCCGCATGCTTGATTTCGGTGTGGACGAAGCGGTCACCCTCGTCAGTCACGCCGCGCTCATCGCCGCTGGATACACCGTGGACTACCTGGCACAAAAGTCGGGCGAGGCGGCGATCTGACTGAAGGATGCGCGGCCATCAATGTGCAGCACGTGGACCAGGGCACGGTCCAGGTCGTCGAGCGTGCACGCATCCTTCAGTGAGGGGCTGCTCTGTGGAACAAAGTTGGAGATTACTCGGAACACGCTATCGTCGCAGCCGAAGGTGACCGCGGATATTGCCGCCAACGAGGATCTGAGTCTGGATGCTGCGAAGGGACGCATGCTGGACTTTCAGAATGGCCTGAGGTTGGCGCATCTGCTGTACGTTGTGGCCGAGTTGGGCGCGGTCGATCAACTCCTCGGAGGTCCGCTGCCGGTAGAGGAGATCGCCAAGCGCGTTGACGCGCATCCGCCTTCCTTGAAATCCTCCAGCAGACGAGGGCAATTCTATACAAAGAGGCGAGTATTCTCCGGTGAACCCGACGCCTGAAACGCCCATTGAAATGTCTTGATATCTGCTAGATGGATCCTGAAAGGAAGCGAAGGGAGCGCGCACCCGCCCGCTAAATGTACCAAGTATGCACAATCTTTCCTGCTCGAGCGGTGAACTGATGGAATTCTGCGGACCCCTGCGGCTGCGATGGTAGCGTGTCTTCCGCTATTTTCAACTTTATTCCACTGAGCAGGCCTCCAATGAAGGATGTGTGCATGCTCGACACCCTCGACCGTGCCCTAATTCACGCGCTGCACATAGACGGCCGCGCACCGTTTAGCCAGATCGCCGCCGCCCTCGACGTTTCTCCCCAGACCATCGCCCGCCGCTACCGACGGCTGCGTGACGAGGCATCGCTGCGCGTCGTCGGGCTCGCGGACCCCCACCGAGCCGGTCAGACCCAGTGGCTCGTCAGACTCACCGCCGCGGCGAGTTCCGCGCAGGACCTCGCGCACGCCCTGGCGCGTCGCCCGGACACGTCGTGGGTCAAACTCACCTCCGGCGGCACCGAAATCGTGGCGATCATCCACACCCCCACCGACGACGACGCCGGCAACTCCCTGCTGCTGCGCGACATCCCGCGCACGAACAACATCACCGCTGTGTCCGCCCACTGCCTGCTGCACATGTACCTCGGAGGCCCCACCAGCTGGCGCCGAAGAGCCGACACCCTCAACGAGGAGCAGCAGCGCATCCTGAGATCACACAAGGCAGCCGACACCGCGTATGTCCCGGCGCCCCGCCAACTGAGCGACACAGACGCGGATTTGCTGGTTGCACTGCAGAAGGACGGGCGCGCCAGCCATGCGGATCTCGCCCAGGCGACCGGCTGGTCCCCCGTCACCGTCGCGCGCCGCCTGGCCGACCTGCAGGCGGGCGGAGCCATCTTCTTCGATGTCGAGGTCGACACCGGGCATTTCGGCGCCAACACCAGGGCATTGCTGTGGATGTCGGTGAGCCCCGCGCATCTGGAACACGTGGCGACGACCCTGGCGGGCCACGACGAACTCGCCTTCGTCGCCGCGACCACCGGCCCCACCAACCTCGTGGCCCAGGCGCTGTGCAGTGACCCCGCCGACCTGCACCATTACCTCGCACGTCGGCTCGGCTCCCTCGACGCGATCCACGCCCTCGAGACCAGCCCGGTTCTGCAGAACGTCAAGGCGGCGAGCCCGATGATCACGCATCTCGCCCGTAGTCGACGGCCTGCTCCGCCCATGCGCGTACGACCGTGAACGCCCGCGTTCCCTTACATGCCAATGCGGCGTCCGCGAGGCCGCCGCATGGACCGCTCAGGTATGTGGCTCGATCAGTGCTGCGCCCCGGCCCTGTCCGAAGCGCCCTTCTCGATCATCAGCATGCTGCTGACGAAGCTCATCACCACGAGCGCGACGGCAACCCAGAAGGCGACCTGGACTGCATGCAGAGCGGCCGAAGGACCGCCGGACGCTGCGCTGTTGAGGTAGACGCTTCCCAGGATGGCGACCCCAAGCGTGGCTCCCAGCTGCTGGACGCCGTTCAGCAGCCCGGCGGCCGACCCGATCTCACGAGGCTGCAGCGGCTTCAGGGCGATGGTGAAGAATGCGGGGCTGAAGAGGCCGACTCCCAGGCCGACGACGCCCAGTGCGATCAGCAGCGGCTTGGGGTAGACCGTGGGGTCCGCCGCGTGGTACACGGCGATGGCGGCCAGAGCTCCCACCAGGAGCACGGCGAGGCCGAGGAACATCATGTGGTGCCCGAACCGCCGGACCAGGTGGGCGCCGGACACCCACGACGCGATGGCCAGGCCGACCGACCACGGAGCGAGCGTCAGCCCTGCGTTGAGCACATCGATGCCGAGCCCGAGCTGAAGCTGCAGCACGATGACCATCATCAGACCGTTCGTCACCGCGAAGAACAATGTCGACGTCACCAAGGCGGCCGGGAAGCTCCGATGCGCGAACAGGCTCGGCTCCACCAACGGGCTACGGCCGCCCCCGGCCACACCGCGCTGGTGCAGCCCGAACGCGACCATCACAGTCAGACCGGCCACGATGGCCCCCCAGCTCCACCCGGACATCGCGGCGATGTCGGCACCGATGAGGGGGTAGACGATGAGCCCGATACCGATCATGGCCAGAAGCGTGCCGGTCATGTCGAGCGTGGGCCGCTCCGGGGCGCGGTTCTCCAGCAGTTTTGGGGCGATGACCAGCACGACCACAGACAGAGGGACGTTGACCAGGAATGCCGCGCGCCACGACGAGCCGAACAGGTCGGCATGGGTCAGGACGCCGCCGAGCACCGGGCCGCAGACGGCGGCCAGGCCCATCACAGGGCCGATGCTGCCCAGGGCCTTGGACATCTCATCGCCGGAGAACATGGTCTTGATCAGGCCGATGGTCTGGGGGATGATCACGGCCGCCGCTGCTCCCTGCACCACGCGGAAGGCGATCAGCAGACCCACCGTGGGCGCCAGGGCGCAGGCGGAGGAGGCGATCATGAAGCCCGTGACGCCAATGACGAACAGCCGTCGCCGACCGGAGATGTCGCCCAGCCGACCGCCGGTGATCAGCAGCACCGCGAACGGGAGGGTGTAGGCCGTCGTGAACCACTGGATGTCGGACGCCGCCCCTCCCAGATCGGCGTGGATCGCGGGTGCGGCGACCTGCACGATGGTCGCGTCCAACAGGATCATGGCCTCACCGAGCAGCAGGGCGGTGAGCGCCAGCCACCGCCATCGGTACGCCGCTATGGGAGTCGGCGCGAGCACACGCTCAGCAGTCATCGGAGTTCCTCTCCACCGTTCTCGACACGCCGACTCGACCCCCTGGGATCAGGACATCGAGCTCGACCACGAGTCAGCGTGGAGGGACGGACAAGAGGACCTCCAGCCAGAGCGCCGAGATGGAAGATTTCTTCCGTCGAGGGGATCTGCGGTTGCGAATTCCCACACGACGATCCGATGCACGCACGCGGGCGTCGACGCCGCAGAGGTGGTGATCAGGTCGACGTGCGGTGTGAGCTTCCTTCAGTCAGCCGCCTGGGATGGAAGAAATGTTCCAGTACAGCGTCGCGGCTGGAGTCGGAGGGTGTGATCGCTCCACGCTGGGCTTCCTTGGTCACCCCGCGTGCACCAAGACGCCACATCCGTAGGTTCTTCCAGTTCAGGAGCGTGAATGGCAGCCCTGCCCGCTACCCAACGAGAAGTCCGCCTCGTTACCAAGCCCGATGGGCTACGCGGCTGGAGCACCTCCGTGTCGTCGAGACACCCCTGGCCCCGCCGGAGGAAGGCGAGGTGCCGGTCCGCAATCGGTTCTTCCATGTCTTCGCCACGCGGCGCATACCCATCGCGGGTGCAACGAAGGACACGCCGTTCCCCCGTGCTCAACGCCGGCGACACTCTGGTCGGGGCGGCGATCGGCGAAGTTGTCTGTGCCCTGGAGGGCAGCTCGCTGCAGCCAGGCGATCTTGGTGTCGCACTGGTTAGGCTGGCGCGAGTACGCCGTCGTGCCCACGGGCGAGTGCGCACGGCTGGACGACGAGGCGCTTCCCGAGCCAATCACCCATCTTCAGCAGGGCTGGACAGCCTCCGCGGCGCTGACGCGGGGGGTCGAACTCCGCCCTGGGGACACTGTGCTCGTCTCCGCGGGCGGTACTGGACTCCCTGCCGCTCATCCACAAGCGGATCGTGATGCGTGGCTTCAGCTCTGACGACGTCGACGACCGGGCGGAGTGGACCGAGAGGTTCGGCACGTGGCTTCGCGCGGGGGAGATGGTCTTTCCCCACGTGCGGATCAAGGGCATCGAACACACCCCTCAGGCTCTGCTGGAGGTGATCGAAGGGCGGCACATCGGTGCCGTCATCGTCGAGCTGTAGTTCCGTGCTCCGTTCGCACTCACCACTGGTGGGCCTGCGGAGGTTCCGCACCTCCGCCCGGCATTTCCGCCCTCGCCTCATACGCCGAGAAGAAGTTCCCGTGCCGCGAGCCACCCCACAAGTCCTCGACCTCCCCATCGATGTCCGGCGCGAGCCGGACGAACTGATCCAGGCCGCCATGGAGTGGCACTTCAACCCTGATACGGGGTCCCGGTTCTGGCTGGAGCGGGCCAAGACCCTGCCCTTCGATCCCCGTAACGACGTCCGCACCCACGAAGTCCTCAGTCTCTCCCCCAACGTAACGGCCGAACTGCGCGACGTCCGTGCCGAGGATCTGATCCCGCAAGGCTACGGCCAACACCCCGACGTCATCAAAGCGTTCGAAAGCGGCGGGACCACGGAGTGCCCAAGCGGGTCCTCCTGCTCCGGGACTGCCTGATGCGCGGGACATCGGGGCGCCCGCAGACAAGCCTCCGGCCAGAGGATGAGTTCGGGACGCCTGCGCGCAGCTCACCCGTTGGTGTTCAGGGCATCCTGCATGTATGAGGTTGGCGGGATCGTCAAGCCACACCCGCTGGCCGTCCGCAGTGATGGTGATACCGAACCGCGTGCACTCCGGCCGCCCGGAGGATTCCCACGGCTCCTGCGTCTTGGCTGCGTCGGCGGGAATGACTCGCTGACCATCCATCGGCATGAAGGGTGCGGGCGCGACACAACGCCCCTGTGCGGTGCCGTCCTCGCGAACGGTGAGTACGGCCAGTGGCGCGTCAGGGTGGAAGGTCGGCGCCCAGGGCGCCACGATCAACCCGCCAGGCCTGGTCTGGGCCACCCACGCATAGGGCATGGTGTGTACCGCCGCCGTGGCCATCACCCGATCATATGGAACACCGGGTGGATGACCTTGCGTGCCGTCGCCGGTCACTACCTCCACGTCGTATCTGGTCGCAGCAAGGACTCTGCGGGCAGCCTCGGCTAGATCGGAGGCGGATTCCACGGAGGTGACGGTCCCAGAGCCAGCCAGATGGGCGAGGACGGCGGCGTTGAATCCGGTGCCGGTGCCGATCTCCAGCACCCGCACACCAGCAGCCAGGTCCAGACAGTCGACCATGCGCGCCATGACGCTGGGCTTGCTGGAGGAGGACGTTGATACCAGGCCCCGACCTGTGGACGGATCGCGCAGGTGGACGGGCAGGCGTGGATCGTAGTCGACGGCGGTCACGATCGGCTCATCTGCATGGACGTGGGCAGACCAGGTCTCTGGGGCATCATCGCGGTTCAGGGGCACCAGCCACCCCGTATGGGCGTCGGGCACATAGATGGTGGCGGGTATGAACCGCTCCCGATCGACCGCTGCAACTGCGCGTTCCCCAGGGGGCATTGCTCGCCCGTCCCGCTACACCCCCAGCACTGAACCCAGCGCCGGTTGCCGTCGTCGCTTTCGTACCAGCCCTTGCTGCCGCCGCAGACGTTGCACTAAACCTTCTTGCCGCGTGTGCCCATCGGCGCCTCCAGCCCGCTTCGGGTGCTCTGCCGTGACAGTAACCCACCTGTCGCAGGGGGTCAGGGGAGCGACCAGATTCGGCCATGCCGAAGGATGATGGTGGGGTATGGGACGGGCGCAGCTCAGCCCCACACCTGCATGGTCAGCGATCGAGTCGGCCGGTCTTGATGGCCCGGAGGGCGGCGGAGCACTCGGCATCGGCGAAGGTCCGGTGGCCGAGTCTGGGGTAATTCGAATCGCGTCCGGCTGCGCCATCGTCCAGGCCCGCGACCGTACGACGCCCCGCACCACGCGACTCCCGATGCTCAGTGGAAAACCTGCCACACACTGTGGCCACATTCGGCATCTTTCTGGAATCGCCGACAGGCCAGCCGATAATCTCAGGCGACCGGAAGTACGCACCGAACCGAAAGGGTTGTGGTGGAGTACTCGCAGTTGCACATCGCGCTCGCCCGGACGGCCGTCGAACGTGCGGCCCCCGATGAGCTCCCCCTCTTCGATGTCACGTCCGACGCCTACTTCGCCCGCCGCAAGCAGTCCCGACGGCATCGGAATGCCGACCGCATGCTTGATTTCGGTGTGGACGAAGCGGTCACCCTCGTCAGTCACGCCGCGCTCGTCGCCGCTGGATACTCCGTGGACTACCTGGCACAAAGGTCGGGCGAGGCGGCGGGGCAGGTCGTGGAACGGACCACCGCAAGCTGGTGGAAGCGCCTGATGGTGTGGAAGCGCGAGCCCGAGGAGCCCACACAGCCCACGGCCCAGCCGGATGATGTGGAGCAGCCCATCTCGCTGACGCGGGATCAGCTTGCCGCTGTGCGGGAACTCGCCCACCAGCGTTCTGTCGACGCCGGTGTCAGTGATGAGACAGCGCGGCTGATCGCCGATTCCATCGTCGGGGAGCTCGCTCTTCTCCCCCACGAGCACTGAGCCGCCGATCATGGCCGCGGACAGGGGTACGGAGGCACGCCCGAACCCGTTCGCGTTCCCGGCCGACACGGCTATCCGCTTCCTCCTGCTGGCCTCAGCGGTCCTCAGCGCCGTTCCGCTGCTGACGTTCGGCTTCGGCAGAGCCGTCGCACCGGGAACGAGCGCCGAGCTCGACGAAGCTCAGGAGTGCCTTGCCGCGGTGATACGGAACGCGCCCGACTCGGGTGGCGTTTCGTCGCTCGACAAGAACTCGACGAAGACAGTCGACGCCATCAAGGCCTGCCCGGAGACCGACTACACGCCGATTGGCGTGTTCCTGCTGAGCATTATCGCGGTCCTGGTCGTTCTGGCCGTCGTGCGCTACATGCTGATGCCCCGAGCGCGGATCCGACGCCAGGGCCTCGTGCCGCTCCCAGCCGAGGGTATGCCGGAACTGCGCTCTGATCTCGATCAGCTGTGCGCGCGAGCCGGTGTCGACCGAGCGGAGATCACCTTCCTCCTCGCCCTGCTGGATCGCCGCGTGTCAGGGCTGGCGTTCGGGCGCTTCGGGCGGCGTTACGTCCTCCTGCGCCGAGGCCTGGTGGAGAGTTTCACGACCGACCCGCCCCTGTTCCGCGCGATCGTCCTGCACGAGCTCGCGCACATCCGCAACGGCGATATCGATGCCACCTACCTGACGGTCGCCCTCTGGCGGACGTTCGTGGTGTTCATGCTCGTCCCGGCCCTGATCCTCACACCGATACGGATCGTCGTCGCAGGATGGGAACGCGGACTCGGCATCAGCGTGCGCCTGCTCGTGCTGGTGCTGATCGTGCTGCTGGTCCGCAACGCGGTGCTGCGTTCGCGTGAGCGGCACGCCGACGCTCGCGTCGAGCAGTGGGGCGCCGGCCGTGATCTGCGTCGAGCATTGGCCGCTGTACCCCTGCAACGCTCGGGGGTGTGGTCCTGGTTCAGCACCCATCCGGTCCCCTCCGCGCGCAGAACGGCCCTGGACGAGTCCCGGATGGTGGGCGCGGTCCGTGTGGGGGACGGCCTGCTGCTGGGGATCGTGGCCGTCTACGCATACCAGACGTTCCCCGAGTTCATCGGGTGGATTATTCCCGGTGGCGGTTCAGGCCGCGCGGCTGCGAGCGCGGCGATGGTCGCCCTCGTCGCGGTCAGCGTCACACGCCCGGTGCTCGCGGACGCAGTGGCAGCCTGTGTAACCCGGACACGGATCTCCGTCAACGCGTTCGGGATCGGGTTGGGGCTGGGCATTGCGATCGGGCCGCAGGTGGCGGTGATCAGCGCGATACGGCCGGGCGGTACACCACACGCTGATCTAGCTAGCCCGGGCGCGCTGGAGTGGCTGGTGTGGTCGTCGATCGTTATTGCCACCACCTGGTTCTGCGTACGCTGGCTCGCTGAGACGGCGAGGGCGTGGATGCCCTACCTCAGCTCACGGTGGACGCCGGGTCGCGTGTTCTTCGCGGGAACCGTGCTGGCCTTCGGCCTGTTCCTTTGGCTGCCCTACCTGCTGGGCGTGCCTGGCTTTGTCGCGTTCGGATCGGTCCTGGTGATACCCGACGTCCCACGGCTGTTGATCCTTGTCGGAGTGATCGCGTTGAACATCGTGACGTCCCCGTGGGCAACGGTGACATGCCTAGCCGCGCTGTGGGTCGTGCCGTTGGCGGGGTCTCTCGCACGAGGCGGGGCCACGCGGCCGTGGGTCTGGCTGCAGCCCGCAGAGCAGGCGGGGTACCACCGTGCGCTAGGCGACGGAGAACGCCGCACGCGGACCGTGACGGCACGGCTGCTCCTGCTCCACGCCCCGCTCCTAGGCCTGACGTTGGCCGTGGCGGTCATTGCTGCGGGCACTCTGGTTGCCTGAGTGTCGCCGTAGCCGACTGGCAGTGAGGGAGCGCGGCGACGTGTGGGGCGGGGCGCAGCCCGAGCCCCACACTCTGGGCGGTCAGCGGTCGAGTTCGCCGGTCTTGATGGCTTGGAGGAAGGCGGACCACTCGGTGTCCGCGAAGGTGAGGTGACCGAGGCTGGGGTGCTTCGAATCGCGGACCAGCGCTCTGGCGTTCATGTTCGCGATCTCCACACACGCGTTTCCGGTGCCGCTGTGGCTGGACTTACGGAAGTCCAATCGGTGAGCAACCTCCACGCACCTGCCACCAGCGTTGCTATAGCTGGACCTGCGGAACTCCAGCGGCATATGTGCAACCTCAACGCAGTCTCCCTGTGATGCGCTGTAGCTCGACTTGAACCAGTCAGGCCGGATCACATCGGGGGAATGCATGTGTCAGTCCTCTCGGCTCCGGTGGACCTGCAGGACACTCTCCAACAGCTTGTGAGTAGGGTCGCCTTCATCGAGGGCCGCCACACGGAGCCTGTCAAAGATGGCGGTGTACTGGTCCAGATCTTCCTGATTGGTCAAGAACAGGCTAGAAGCCCGACTTTCGGTATAGACCGCTGCCAACCCGTGCTGAGCTACCCGAAGTATGACAAAAGCGGGGAGAGTCATCGCAACGTGGGCACCCGCCGAGAAAGGTAGCACCTGGACGGTGATGTCGGGCTGCTCGGACAGCTCAATGAGACGTTGCAACTGCTCCACCATGACGCCCACTGGACCAACCTGTTGCCGGATGGCGCCTTCTGTGATGACCATCCGAAGTTCTGGCCTCTCCGGAGAACGCATCAGCTCTTGGCGCTCCAAGCGCACTCGGACTTCGCGCTCTACCTCACTGGCAGGGTGCAGCGTCGCCTCGATCACAGCTCGCGCGTATGCCTCAGTCTGAACGATGCCGGGAATCAGCTGTGATTGATAGTTATCGATCGAGCTCGCCTGCGCTTCAATGTTCGCGTACGTCCGGTAGCTTCGCTCCAGCTCATAGGGCTGCCATCGGTCAGGCTGGCGTGCTTGACGTCGCAATTCCAGCAGCTCGTCGAACCGCTCCTCTGCCCCATAGAGCTGGCAGAGTCTTTCGAGCGCCGCAGGGCCAGGGACCGCTCCCCGGTCACCCGGGGTCTCCCAGCGAGCAAGACTGCCGCCCGTGGTTCTTGCGGCTTTGACGACCTCGTTGAACTTGCGATCGCCGCGCATCTGCCGGAGCTCCTGCGCAAGTTGCCACTGAGCGACTGTCGGATTGCGGTCCATCCCTGAATCCTGCCTGTTCTTCGCACTAAGGGACAACTCACCCAACTTTCAAATGTAACTTGCATTTAGAACTTTAGTCGGGTTCACTGTAGTCACGCTCCCACCGAGCGTGTCTGATCTCGACCCCTTATCGAGGTGAGTTCTCGTGTTCCTCCGACACGACCCTCAACCCGACGTCACGACCGTCTACCTCCCCGGCCTGTGTCTGGGGGAAGTCCGCTCCGCGCGTGACTGCGTCGCCTGCCTGCTACGCGACGAAGACCCAGACATCCGCGACACCGCAACCCTGCTCACCAGCGAACTCGCGGCGAATGCCCTGATCCACGGCGACGTCCGCAACGCCGCCTGCCCCAAGTCCGGCAGGCTCGCGCACATCCGCCCTTTCCACATCACCGTGGAGATCCTGACCCGAGAAATCTGCGTCCTGGTCTGCGGAAAGGGCTCCCGTAACGCCCGCGTGCGCCCCAAACCCCAGCACACATGGAACGAGACCGGTCACGGCCTGGCCTGGGTCGAAGCCATGTCCACAGCCTGGGGAACACACGGCGACCGCATCTCACGCACTGTCTGGTTCATCCTCGATCGCGCGTCGGCCCCCGTCGTCGGATGACGCCAGACAGCAGAAGACCGCGCCGGCCCTAGGACTAGTAGGGCCGGAGCGGCTGCCACGAAACCTACCCCACAGGCGCTCCCGTCCGCTGCCACATCACGTGGAGGGGAAGA
The DNA here is from genome assembly GCF_002263495.1 of Nocardiopsis gilva YIM 90087. NCBI lineage: Bacteria > Bacillati > Actinomycetota > Actinomycetes > Streptosporangiales > Nocardiopsidaceae > Nocardiopsis > Nocardiopsis gilva. The sequence continues at coordinate 6,067,123 of NZ_CP022753.1, forward strand.
GCGGCTCGGTGAGCGCCGCCCTGGTGGGTGTCCGCCCCGGCGGAAGGGGGCGGGGTGGACACCCACTTCTCTCGACATTCACAGACCTACGGCCAGAGGGAAAACCGCTCGTGATCACACGACAGCGACGATTGGTTTGTCCAGTCCGCACAGCCGCCCGGCTTCGGCCCTATGCCGCGTCACCACCACCCGCCAGCAGACCCCGCCGGACTCCGCTCTTCGGGCCGAGCCGCAACGCTCCGGCCGCCTACCCCAGGGAGGGCAGGGTGCTTGCCGCGATAGCCACGAAGCGGCTGGTCAGCTCAGCCATCCCGGCTTGACCAGGCCCGCCTCGTAGGCGATGACGACGAGCTGGGCCCGGTCCCGGGCGTTCAGCTTCGTGAGGACGCGGCTGACGTGGGTCTTCGCCGTCGCGTGGCTGACCACGAGTCGGTCGGCCAGCTCCTCGTTGGACAGCCCACCCGCCACGGCAACCAGCACCTCCCGTTCCCGCTCGGTGAGGCTGTTCAGCTGCGGAGCAGGCGGCGGCTCCTTGATCCGTTCGGCGAACTCGCCGATCAGGCGCCGTGTGACCGACGGAGCGAGCAGGGCGTCGCCGCGCGCGACGACACGGACTCCATGGATCAGCTCCATCGGTTCGGTGTCCTTCACCAGGAATCCGCTGGCGCCCGCCTTCAGCGCGCCGTACACGTACTCGTCCAGGTCGAACGTGGTCAGGATGACCACCTTGACGTCGCGCAACCGCTCATCGGCGACGATCCGCCGGGCCGCCTCCAACCCGTCGACAACCGGCATCCGGATGTCCATCAGCACCAAGTCGGGGCGGTGCTCGCGGGTCATGTCGAGCGCTTCGGCGCCGTTACCGGCCTCGGCCACCACCTCGATGTCGGGTTCGCCGTCGAGGATCGACCGGAACCCGGCGCGGACGAGCCTCTGGTCGTCGGCGAGTACGACCCGGATCACGTGCTGCCCAGGTGGGTCATCGTGCGGCTCCTCGGCTGTGGCTGCTCTCCCGGTTTCCCCGGCTTCTTTGACCAGTCTTCCTCGTTATCGGGCGAGGTGGGAGCGTTTGGAGTCAAGTGCCGGGAAGATACCGGGAGGCACGTCAGCCGTGAGTAGGGGGAGCACCACTATCTCCGAGATCAACGGAGGATGCGGGGGCGGTATCGGGTCTTAGGGCTCGGCGGTGGCAGTCCCCAGCGGCAGCACGGCCCGGACGCGGAAGCCGCCCTCCGGTCGCGGCCCGGCACTGAGTTCGCCGCCGACGGCCGACGCCCGCTCGCGCATGCCGCGGAGGCCGTTGCCCTCGTGAATGGACGATGCCGAGGCTCCGGTTCCGTCGTCGTCGATCTGGACGGTCAGCTCGTCCGCGCCGTGGCGTACCAGCACCGACGCCGAGGTCGAGCCTTCCGCGTGGCGGCGGATGTTGGTCAGGGCCTCCTGCAGGATCCTGAACGCCGCGACGTCGATGGGCGACGGCAGTTCGGATTCCAAGCCCTCGGTGGTGACCTCGACGGCGATTCCCGACTCCCGTGTCCGGTCGGCCAGTTCACCGAGCTGGGACAGGGACGGGCCGGGGCTCACCGGCGCCGCCTCGTCTTCGTCGACCTGCCGGAGCACCCCCAGCGTGGACCGCAGTTCGCGCAGCGTCTCCTTGCTCGCCTGCTTGATCGCCTCCAGTGCGGCATAGGCCTGCTCCGGTTCGCGCCGGTGCGCGGCGGCCCCCGCCTGGACGTTGATCAGGGAGATGCTGTGCGCGACGACGTCGTGCACCTCGCGCGCGATGCGCAGCCGCTCCTCGGTCGCGCGGCGTCGGGCCTCCTCCGCCCGGCTCCGCTCGGCCTCGACCGCCTTCTGCGCGGCCTCCCGCAGGTAGGCGCGCCGACTGCGGACCACCTCACCCGCCGCGAGGAGCACGATCAGCCAGGACAGCACCATCAGCGACCTGCTGAGCTGGAAGGCGATGATCTCCCCAGCGGAAAAGACCGCCAGTGCCAGCAGCGTCGCGGTGATGGCCGACAGCCGATGGCGTTCCGCGGCCAGACGGAGGACACCGATGATGAACGCGAGCCACCCCGTCCAGGAGTCGACCGTTCCGAGCATGTAGTACAGCGGCGTGGCGGCCCCGACCACGACCGCCGTGAGCAGTGGGAACCGGCTCAGTGCGGCGAGTGAGACCGATGCCGCGGCGATCAGCAGCAGCGTCACCGCGCGCAGCGGCTCACCCGTGGCCTCGGAGGCGAACAGCTCTCCGGTCAGCATCACGACGGCCGCACCGACAGCCGACCCGATGTCGAGCTTTGTGCTGGTGATCCAGCCGCCGATCCGTCCGCTCGCTCCCGTCCGCGGCCGATCGTTCGGTAGCTCCATGACGAACGTTCCCCACAGGCCGGACGGTCCAGGATGGTTCCGACGATACCGAGACGCAAGCACAGTGCGGCGCGCCGACGCCCCGCTCACCGCCCGGGGGTCTCACCGGACACGCGATGCGCGTCCGCCTTGCGGGTCCTCATCACCAGCAGGGGTGCCCCGATGAACCCGACGAAGGCCAGCACCCCCGGGAGGAACCTCAGGACGCGCAGCTCCTCGATCCCGCCGAACATCATCAGGGCGCTGATCGCGATGGCCTCCGACACCACGATTCCCAGAACGAACCCGCCGACCAGGCCGAGCAGGGCGGCGCCCAGCACTCGTAGAACGTGCATCTTCCTTTTCCTCTCCTCGCACCGATGGATGCGATTCTCAGAGTGAGGAAGAGGCTGCTGACGGCGCGTCGGCCCCCAGAAGGCAGTCGCTCTACATCCCGGGATGTATGTAGCCGGGCCGCCGCGCGCTTGGCCCGGCCGTCCGCGTCAGGTGATGGCGCCGCGCTCCTTGCCCTCCGCGCGGACGCGCAGGCTCAGCGCGATGAGCGCCGCACCGAAGACGATCGCGTACACGCCGATGATGAACGCGATCACGACGGCGCCCAGGTACGGCAGGATCGCGACCAAGACGCCGAAGACCACGGACAGCACACCGGCCAGAATGAACAGCCACTCCCCGGTCATCTCCTTGCGGAGCTTGACCGCCGCGACGATCTCGAAGATGCCGGTGATGATCGCCCACGCGGCGAACAGCAGCGCCATCACGATGATCGTGATCTCCGGCCAGGCCAGCACGATCAGTCCGAAGCCGATGCCCGCGATCGCCGCCACCACGAACGGAGCCCGGTTCCCCGCCTCCGCCCGGAACCCCGCGATCCCGGCGAAGATGCCGTCCACCAGCACGTAGGCGCCGAAGAAGATCGCGAGGAGCAGCAGCGTCAACCCCGGCCAGAAGATGGCGAACAGGCCGAACAGCACCGCGATCGCACCGCGCACAGTGAGCACCCACCAGTGGCGTGCCAGGTAGTCGAGCATGTCTCCCCCGTCTCCGCGCCCCGTTCGTCCAGTGGTCGGCCGCTGGACCGCACGGTGGTCCCTATGCCCCGACAACGCCCGCGTGATCACCAATCGAGAGGAAAAAGTCACCCAAAGTGACAGCTCGAGCGCGAAGAATGCGGTGACGGGATAGCGCCGAAAGGCGCCCCGTCACCGCGGGAACCGGAGTACCGGAATACCGGGTCCTGCTCTCCCGAGCTCGCCCGATGCCGTCAGGCGCGCCCGGGGTAGGAGCGCTCCCCCGGGCCGATGTAGAGCTGACGCGGACGGGAGATGCGGGTCGCCGGGTCGGCGAGCTGCTCGCGCCAGTGCGCGATCCAGCCGGGCAGGCGGCCGATGGCGAACAGCACGGTGAACATGGACGTGGGGAAGCCCATCGCCCGGTAGATGACGCCGGTGAAGAAGTCGACGTTCGGGTAGAGCTTGCGCTCGGTGAAGTAGGAGTCGGCCAGCGCCTTGTCCTCAAGCTTCAGCGCCAGCTCGAACAGCTCGTCGGGCCGCTCCTGGCGGTCCAGGATCTGCCGGGCCAGGCCCTTGATCTCGCGGCTGCGCGGGTCGAAGTTCTTGTAGACGCGGTGGCCGAAGCCCATCAGGCGGGTCTTGCTCTCGCGGTCCTTGACCTGCGCCAGGAAGGCGTCGAGGTCGCCGCCCATCTCGCGGATCTGCTCCAGCATCTCCAGCACCGCCTGGTTGGCGCCGCCGTGCAGCGGGCCGAAGAGGGCGTTGATGCCGGCGGAGACGCTGCCGTAGAGGTCGGCCTGGGAGGAGCCGACGACGCGCACCGTGGCCGTCGAGCAGTTCTGCTCGTGGTCGGCGTGCAGGATGAGCAGCAGGTCCATCGCCTTGGCGAAGAGCTCCCCGACCTCCCCTTCGGGCTTGGCCGACCCGAAGGTCATGTTCAGGAAGTTCTCGACGTAGTCGAGGGAGGGGTCCGGGGCGATCGGCGCCTCGCCGATGGAGTTCCGGTAGATGCGCGCGGCGATGGTCGGCAGCTTGGCGAGCAGACGCGTCGTGGCGAGGTCGACCTGCGCGGGGTCCTGCGGGTTGACGCTGTCGGCGTAGAACGCGGAGAGGGTGTTGACGGCGCTGGCGAGCAGCGTCATCGGGTGGGCGTTCCGCGGGAAAGCGTCGAGCATGTCCGCCATGCCCTCAGGCAGCTCGGCGTTGGAGCGCAGCTCGTCGGCGAATTCCTTGAGCTCGGCGGCCTCCGGAAGTCGGCCCTTGATGAGCAGGTAACAGACCTCGAGGAAAGAACTGCCCTGAGCCAGGTCCTGGATCGGGTAGCCGCGGTAGCGGAGGATCCCGGCGGCGCCGTCGATATAGGTGATCTCCGACTTGCACGATGCGGTGTTGCCGAACCCGGGGTCGAGGGTGACCATCCCGGCCGTCCCCAGCAGGGTCTTCACTTCAAAGGCCTGATCGCCTTCGGTACCGGTCAGCAGCGGCAGTGTCTGCGCTCCGCCGTCGTACCGCAGCTCTACCGTGCGCTCTTTGCCGTCATCGCTCATGGCCGAGCCAACCTTTCCAGACTTGCGGGGGTAGCGGGTGTGCGGGGGGATAAGCCCCTCGTATTCGGTGTCGACAATGTTCGGTTTTAATAAACGCCGCGTTAAACGAAATCATACAATTGTCACGAACCGGCTAACTAGTGACGCATGACACAGCGCCAACAGGCCGAGAATTGCCGATTCAAGAAATATTTGCCGTATTTATCACACCCATCAGGGCGCATGGTGACCGCGTGCGCACAGAGGCGGACGGGAAGGGTTCACAGATTTGATCACCGGTGAACCGCCCCAACCCCTCCTAGGGGCCGTCCGTGGTGCATCTCACCGGGCAATCCGGGCCCTGGGTCCGTCCGCCTGACGACTCGGTACGGTCCGTCCCCTACTGGTCCAAGGGCTGTGACCAGCCCTCTCACCACTATGGTGGCGGCCGCGCGTCCTCACGTTACTCCTCGGTTGGTACCCGGGCGAACGGGGCCACCAACGCAACGCCAGCGGGAAGTATTGCCAGGACCAGAACCACTGGCGCGTAGGAGCCGACGAGGTCGTGCCCGAGCGACAGCAGCAGGGGCGCGATCGCCGTCGAGGAGACCGCCACCGACTGCGTCAGGCCGCGCAGCGACCCGATGACCTCGGTACCGAAGTAGAACGGCATCGCCGCCGCCTCGACCGACCTGGCGCCCGCTCCGGCCGCCCCCAGCGCCATGCCGTAGACCAGCGCGCTCACGCCCGGCGACACGAAGGGCAGCATGGCCATCGCGCCCACGTGCATCATCATCGCGATAAAGATCAGCAGCTTCGGCGAGAACCGGTCGGCGGCCGAGCTGAACGCGAGCGCGGCCAGCAGCCCGGCGACCGTCTGCGGCAGGAAGTTCGCGGCGGCCTGCGCCGAGCTCAGCCCCTGCTCGCCCAGCACCGCGATCTGGTGGAAGAACAGCGCGGTTCCGGTCAGACCGGCCACCGCGACAGCGCTGGTGACCAGCCAGAACATCGATGTGCGGACGACGGCGCGCAGCGGCCAGGCCGGTTCGGCGGCGGTCTCCGACGCGGACTCCGTCGACGCCTCGTCGGCCTGCGCCCGCGTCACCCCGCGCATCCCCCACCAGGCGATGGGCAGGATGACCGCCCACACCAGCGCGGCCTCCCACATCAGGACGGAGCGCCAGCCGAGCCGGACGATGGCCATCTCCGCCAGGAGCGGGAAGAGCGAGATCCCGGCCGCGCCCACGGCGCTGGTGATGCCGAGCGCGGTGCCGCGCTTGCGGGTGACCGCGGTGGCCACGGCCGTGGTCGCGACGAGCGTCATTCCGCCCCGACCCATCGCGCGCACGCCCACGAACGCGACCGTCAGCCCGACGATCTCATGGACGACGGCGAGGAGGGTGAGGAAGGCACCGAACGTCAGCGCGATAGCGGTAAGCATCCGGCGGACGCCGAAGTGGTCGACCGCACGCCCGATCCACGGCAGTACGACCGCACCGCCCAGGGTGCCGACAAGGTAGGCGGCCGACACGATGGATCGGCTGATGCCCAGGTCACCGATGATGTGGTCGACGAAGACCGACAGCCCCGCCGTCTGGCCGGGGCCGCTGAGCGCCATGACGGCACCGGACAGGGCGACGACGGCGATGGTGCCCTTGGCGAGAGGGCCGGAGGAAGTGGAGAGGGCGGAGGTGGACGGAGAGGAGGCGGCAGAAGGATCGGGAGAAGCGGATTCGGAGTTGGACTCGTCCCCGGTCCCGGATTCGGCATGCGACGACAGCAGAAACACCCCCTTCGCCTAGGTCCGGCACTGTGGGCCAATCGAATCGCCAGCCCACAGTCGGCCATGGGGCGGTAGGACGTTTCCTGCTACTCAGGCCAGAATCAGTCGGATCGAGCGCCGAAACATGTCCGGGTCGGCCAGAATCGACACGACCCCGCACAGTCGGTCCCCCCGCGATCACCGAACGTCGGCACACCCCCGACTCCATGAACGCACAGCAGCCGCTCCGACGTGGCGTTTCCCACAATCTCCCGTGTTCTGGATCGCAACCCGCACCGCATCCGCCCCTCCATAACCGAGACGCCGCAGGCGCTCATCCCGTTGATCTCGGGGATAGTGGGGTAAAAATCGCCACTGAAACCCCAATATCTCCGAGATCAACAGAAGGGAGGGAGGGGAGCGTCGCTTAGGAGCTCTCCTCGACCCCTCCGGCGAGCAGCGCCTCCATGGTGAGGTCCGGGTAGTCTCGCTCGATCACACGGAGCCGCCACTTGTTGTGCACCAGCATCAGCAGCTCGCCGTCCGAGCGCCGCTTGAGCACCTCGGCGCCCGACAGGCCGTGCAGCGTCGGCGCGGACTCGGCGTCGGTGCGGCGCGCGATGTTGTAGTCCAGGAACGACAGTTCCACGGGCGCCCGGAACTCCTCCTCCATGCGGTGCTTGACCACGTCGAACTGGAGCGGACCGACGGCCGCGAGCACCGGCGCCTGCTCGCCGCGCACGTCCGACGTCAGCACCTGCACCACGCCCTCGCTGTCGAGCTGGGCGATCCCGCGCTGGAACTGCTTGTAGCGGCCCGAGTCGACGGCACGGGCGACCGCGAAGTGCTCCGGGGCGAAGCTCGGGATCGGCGGGAACTCCACCTTCGGGCCGTCGTAGAGCGTGTCGCCCACGCTCAGCGCCTGGGCGTTGATCAGCGCGATGACGTCGCCAGGGAAGGCGGTGTCGATGGTGTTGCGCTCGCTGCCGAACACCGCCTGGGTGTACTTGGTGGCGAACGGGCGGCCGGTGGCGGCGTGGGTCAGAACCATGCCGCGATCGAAGCGGCCGGAGGCCACCCGGACGAACGCCATCCGGTCGCGGTGCGCCTTGTCCATGTTGGCCTGCATCTTGAACACCTGCCCGGAGAACGGCGCGGTGACCGCCCGGGTCTCGCCGTTGGCGCCGACCGGGTCGTCCGGGGCGGGTGCCAGCCCGACCAGGGTGTTGAGCAGGCCCGACACACCGAAGTTGGGCAGCGCGGCGCCGAACAGCACCGGCGAGGACTCACCGGCCAGGAACGACTCCTCGTCGTAGGCCGCGCCGATCTCCTCCAGCAGTTCGAGCTCCTCGACCGCCTGGGTCCAGGCGTCCTCCTCGACCTCGGCGGCCTGCTCCGCGCTCAGCTCCTCCTCGACCGCGCGGGTCGCGCCGCCCGGGGTCCGGTGCATCTTGGTGTAGGCGCCGCTGTCGCGGTCGATGAGCCCGCGGAAGTCCCCGGCGATACCCACCGGCCAGTTCATCGGGGTGGGGCGCAGCCCGATGCGCTGCTCGATCTCGTCGAGCAGCTCCAGCGGCTCGCGGCCGGGCCGGTCCCACTTGTTCACGAAGGTGATGACGGGCACCTTGCGCGCCCGGCACACGTCGAACAGCTTCAGTGTCTGCGGCTCCAGGCCCTTGGCCGAGTCCAGCAGCATGACCGCGCAGTCGACCGCCGAGAGCACCCGGTAGGTGTCCTCGGAGAAGTCGGCGTGCCCGGGGGTGTCGAGCAGGTTCAGCACGCAGTCGCCGTAGTCGATGCGCAGCGCGGCCGAGGTGATGGAGATCCCGCGGGCCTGCTCCATCTCCATCCAGTCAGAGGTCACGCCGCGCCGGTCGCCCTTGCCGTGGACCGCACCCGCCGACGAGATCGCCGCCGCGTGCAGCGCCAACGCCTCGGTGAGCGTGGACTTACCGGCGTCCGGGTGGGAGATCACCGCGAAGGTCCGGCGCCGCCCGGCCTCGGCCGCGATCTGGCCGCTGTGCTGGGTCACATTGTCCGCTGTCACGCTCACCGGCGTTCCGTCTCCTCGCTCGCAGCTTGGGCTTGGTACTTGTGGCGCTGGTCGCGCAGTCGGCCGCCGAACTCCTCCGCGATCGTCAACCGCTCGCGGAGCGCGGCGCGCCGCTCCTCCACCACGGACTCGAACGCCGCGAGGCGGTCGAGGAGGCCCGCCTGCTCGATCGCCGATTCGGTGCCCTCTGCGCCCTCGGCACCCGCAGCGAGCCGGTCCAGGAGGGAGAGCAGCTCGCCCATGTCGTCAACGCTGAATTCCAGCAACTTCATCCGCTTGATGAGCAGCAACCGCTCGACGTCGGACTCGGTGTACAACCGGAACCCGCCGCGCGAGCGCGCCGATGGGACGACCAGGCCCACCTCGCCGTAGTAACGGATGGTCCGGAGAGACAGGCTCGTCCGCTCGGCCACCTCACCGATCTGCATGTGAGCAGCCGCTCGCGACATCGCCGCCCCTTCCAAGGAATCTACCCTAACGTGAGGGTCAAGTATGTGGCCTCCGGTGCGCACACGTCACCGCATCGGCCCAGCCTACGTGCGCCGCGCCGGTGGCGCGTGAAGGCCGCTACCCCTCGTCTTCGAGAATGCCGTCCACGACGTCGCCGAGCACCAGAGCGCGGTCGCCGTCGGACAGGGTGCGCAGTTCGCGCAGGGCGGCTCCGGTGTCGAACCTGTCCCCGGCGCGGCCCTCGATCACGCACAGCCGGGCGACCTCCTGCGTCGGCAGGTTGAGGAACTGAGCCTCGGGCGGCGGGGCGAGCCCGTAGAGCGTCACGGGGTAGCGCGAGTGGCGGGTGCGCCACTGCTCGGATCGCTTGCCCAGGAATCCATGGAGCAGCGAGTCGAAGACCCCGTCGGGTTCCAGGTCACGCAGGGCCGAGCGGTCCAGGACCACCCTGCACTCCCCGCAGTTGGCCAGCTCGGCCCGGAGGAGGCGGCGCGCTTCGCTGTGCGTCACGTGCTCCGCGTTCAGCTTCATCGGGTGCCGGTGGGCCATGTCGCCAGCGTAGCCGGGGGACCACGGCCATCTCAGGTATCCCGCTCCTCCAGCGCGGTTCGGACGCGCCGCAGCACGTCCTCTCCGCTCAGGGCGGACGGGTAGACGGCCACCAGGACGGACTCGGCGGGCTCGGCGGCGGCGCCGGGCTCGCGCAGCTCGGCGCCGAGCGACCGCGCCACGAACTCCATGGCGCGGTCGAACCGGTCCCAGGGGATGGGGCGCTGCGGATCGCGCAGCCAGGAGCGGAGCACGTGGTTGTGCGCGGCGATCACCGATGCCGCCAGCGCCTCCCCCGCCAGCACTCGCGTGCCCTCGGTCTCGCCGCGCGCGAGGTAGCGGCTGAACGCGCCCTGGTAGCGGGCCGTCATGGCGATCTCGCGATCGCGCAGCCGGGGAACCGCGCGCACCAGGCGGAAACGGGGGACGGTGATCTCCGGGGTGGCCACATACCCCTGGAAGACCATGCGGGCGGCGGCGCAGACGGTCGCCACGGGGTCGTCGTCGGGCGCGGCGCGCAGGTAGCGGACGACCGACTCGAAGAGTTCGTCGTGGCCGGAGAAGAGGATGTCCTCCTTGGAGCCGAAGTGGCGGAAGAGGCTGCGCCGGCTCACTCCGGACTCCTCAGCGATGTCGTCCATCGTGGTCGCCTCGTAGCCCGCGGACTCGAAGAGGCGCACCGCGGCGGCCACGACGTCGTGGCGAGCGGGCATGCCGCCCCTGCCCTTCGCCGGCTGGTCCGGATGCGCCACGCGCTGCTCCTTCTCTCGGGTCTCAATCCGCTCGCGCAGAACTTAGCCGACGGATAGGTGCGAAATGTTGAGTCACCCTTTATTGTGGCACTGGATGCCATGATCAGGCACGTAGTGCCACGAGGGAGGCGCGGGAGACGATGAGCGACTTCGACCTGTTCAAGACGAACGAAGAGCACGAGGAACTGCGCGCGGCCGTCCGCGCGGTCGCCGAGGACAAGATCGCCCCGCAGGCCGCGGAGGTCGACGCGCAGAGCGCGTTCCCGCAGACGGCCTACGACGCCCTGCGCGCCACCGACTTCCACGCGGCGCACATCCCCGAGGCCTACGACGGCGTCGGCGCCGACGCGCTGGCGACCTGCATCATCATCGAGGAGGTGGCCCGCGCGTGTGCGTCCTCATCGCTGATTCCCGCCGTCAACAAGCTCGGGACGATGCCGCTCATCCTGGGCGCGTCGGAGGACGTCAAGCAGCGCTACCTGACGCCGGTAGCCCAGGGTGAGGCGATGTTCTCCTACGGCCTGTCCGAGCGCGAGGCCGGTTCCGACACCGCGAGCATGCGGACCCAGGCCAAGCGCGACGGCGACGACTGGATCCTCAACGGGCAGAAGTCGTGGATCACCAACGCCGGGGTGAGCAAGTACTACACGGTCATGGCGGTGACCGACCCCGACGGCCCGCGCGGCCGCAACGTCAGCGCGTTCGTCGTGCATGACGACGACGCGGGCTTCACACTCGGTGAGCCGGAGAAGAAGCTCGGCATCAAGGGCTCGCCCACGCGCGAGCTGTTCTTCGACGACATGCGCATCCCCGGCGACCGCCTCGTGGGCGGGGTCGGCGACGGCCTGAAGATCGCGCTGCGGACCCTCGACCACACCCGCGTCACCATCGGCGCCCAGGCCATCGGCATCGCCCAGGGCGCGCTCGACCACGCGGTCGAGTACGTCAGGGAACGCAAGCAGTTCGGCAAGGCCGTCGCCGACTTCCAGGGCATCCAGTTCATGCTCGCCGACATGGCCATGAAGCTGGAGACCGCCCGCCAGATGGTCTACGTCGCCGCCGCCAAGTCCGAGCGCGGCGACTCCGACCTGCCCTTCTTCGGCGCCGCCGCCAAGTGCTACGCCTCCGACGCGGCCATGGACATCACCACCGACGCCGTCCAGCTCCTCGGCGGGGCCGGTTACGTGAAGGACTTCCCGCTGGAGCGCATGATGCGCGACGCCAAGATCACCCAGATCTATGAGGGCACCAACCAGATCCAGCGCCTGGTCATGGCCCGCCAGCTGCTCAAGTAACCGAGGTTCTGTCCCGGAGCCGCCGCTGACTAACGGTCACGCCGTCCCGCCACCCGCCTCCTGCCGCGGTGCCGGGACGGCGCGGCTCTACTCTCGGGCGGGGAGGCGGACAAAGGCGCTCATTGCCGGGACGACCTGCGAGTCGCCCGGTGCAACCAAAGCCCATGCCCGGACCGGCGCATCCCGGGCCGAGGTAGGTGAACGCGACGTCGACGCGGGCTCAATCGTCTCCCGACAGGCTCCGGCCATAGCGTTCCGCAGCCAGTTCCATGCAGCGCGTTCGGGCCGGGGAGAAGTCGGAGGGCATCTTGCCGATCCCTTCCAGGGCGGTCATTTGTCCCTCGTCCTCCTTCGGGGCGGCCTCGTCCAGCTCGTAGAGCTTCTCCTCTACCTCGTCGAGCCCGGCCGCCTCGATCGCCTGCTCCACGGCCTTCATGTGCGCGCACCGCTGTTCGGCGAGCTCTTCGACGCGAGGGTCGTCGGGGTCGACCGTGTCATCCAGCGCGGCCTCGGCCGCGTCCAAGCGGTCCTCTGCAGCCCGTAGTTCAGGGTGGGTGGCCAGCACGATGACGGAACTGGCCTGAACGACGGCACCCAGCGAGCCGAAGAGCCGCTCGGTGACCAGCAGGGCATCGAGGTCGGACTGGCGAACGGCCCCCGGAGGCAGGTCGCGAAAGCGGTCCGTCACCACAGCGGAGAGCAGTCCCAGCGGGCTGCCCGCTTCGCGTAGGCGCCGCGCCGCCGCACGCTGCCGCTGGATGACGGCCTCCTGCGCGGCGAGGGCCTCGTCCAGCCGGTCCAGGGTCTCCTCGATGCTCCCGGCCTCGTCGTAAGCGGCCCGCATGTCGTCCAGGCTGATGCCGACGTCCGCCATCTTGCGGATCCATAGCAGCCGGATCATGTCGTCGTAGCCGTAGCGGCGGCGGCCGTCCGCTCCCCGCTCGGGCTCCGGCATCAGACCGATCTCGTGGTAGTGGCGGATGGCACGCGGGGTGGTACCGGCGAACGCAGCGGCGTCACCGATCTTGACCTGGCGGGGAGGCGTGAAGGAGCGGTGCATCAGAGACGGCCTTTCGTGCTGCGTTGTGCTGTGCCTTCACAACACCACATGCCGTTACGGCAGGTGCAAACTCTTAGGCCCGGCATGGCCCACGGTCGAGCTGACGGTGGGAGTGGTCACGCTTCGGGAAGTGCTGTCGCAGTGGTCCCTATGAACGCCGCATCCAGCGCTTGGTCATGGCCCGCCAGCTGCTCAAGTAGTCCCCACCTACTCGGGAGGGCCTAAGTCACCCCGCTTTTCATCATGAGCGGGGTGAGGTGGCCAGGCCCTCGTTCGTACGTTTACGGAAGGGTTTCGATCGGAGTGTCGGGCAGGTAGTGCTGCCACTCCGCCGCCGGGGAGGTCGTGATGATCGGCCAGCCGGTGTATCGAGTCACCGCCTCGTGGATGACGTGCGCGTCTGCGAGGGTCAAGCCGTCACCTTGCCAACGGGTGGCGAGGCGTGCGACGGCTGTCGCCGTCTCCCTATCGAGGTCGCCGAAGGTGAAGATCGGCCCCTCCAAGCGCTCCTCCACTCCAGCAGCCCGCACAGGTGGCACTGTGTACAGGGCTGCGGCCAGTGCAAGCGTCGGCACATGCAGGGGAATTACGCGGCGCTGGGCAAGATTGACCAGGGCATTCATGTAGACCGAACCTTCGGCCCAAGCATTCAGTGCGGACGCTGTGAGAATCCTGCCGCCGATCACGCGACTTCATCCGCGGCGACGCCGAGGACGCGCTGTGCCCATTGCATAGCACGCTCGTACTCCTCCGGGTCGCTCTCGCGAGCCTGAACCAGGTCCTGCTCGATGAGCATCTGGGCGCGTTCCTGACGACGCTTCTTCTCTCCCAGAGCCGTGTTCACCCAGGCCGACACCGAACGGACCTCTCCAGCATCGACAGCGGCTTCCGCGGCCTCTAGGAGCTCAGGGTCCAAGGTGAGCGTGACACGCTTCTTCGCTTCACTCATACCTTCATCATACTTGGCGACCCTGGGCCGTCGCGAGGCAAAGAAAAACCAGGCGGTCTCACCGTGCGAGGCTGTCCCTGGACTGTGCGAGCCCAGACCCCCTCCCTCCTCTAGAGTTCTCGGGTGCATGTGGACACTCTCTCCGCGAACCAGACCAACCTCTCGAACGGCGCGCTGCTAGAGCGGGCCAGGCGTCTTGAGGAGGCCGAGGCGTGGCGACGGCGGGCGCACGGGGCGAAGGGGTAGGAGGAAAGGTGAGTCCCGGCAACTGCTCCCGCCTGGTGGCCGCGCGCCTGGCCGCCTACGCCCTGCTCCAAGAGGGGGTGCCGGACCGCCGCATCGACACCGACGCCACTCTGCAGCGCGGCCGCTACCGCATCGTCGTGGAGTTCCAAATGGAAAACCCCATGGAGACCCATGCCACCGCCGACGACCGCGTCAGCCGCTACGTCGGCCCCATCCGCAAGGGCAATGGCCCCGAGCCCGGCGAGCGCGGTCGTCCTCGTGCGCTGGAATCCCATGCGCCCCCCGCAACAGACCAGGCGCCGGGGCTAGTGACGGAGGCTTCGGTATCCGATGTCGCTCAATCGCCCCTGAGGGCGAACGGCCTACCCTCTCCGAAGGCCAACTCGGCGAAGCGTTCGCCGATGCGGCGATGTGTGGCGGCGTCCGGGTGGAGCTGGTCGGGCAATGGAAGTTCGGCGAAGTCCGCCTCTCCGTAGAGTTCGCGGCCGTCGAGGAAGTGCAGGTTCGCGTCGTCGCCCGCCCGCTGCTTCACGAGGCGGGCCAGTTCGTCCCGGATGACGTTGAGGGTGAGCTTCCCGCTGGCCCCTTCCGCGGGGTCACCCGTGGCCCGGAACTGGAGCTTCCCCGTGCTGAGGTTGCCGAAGTCCGGGGCGGCGGGGCCGGGCGTGTCCTCGTGGATGGGGCACAGGATCGGCGAGACGACCAGCAGCGGAATGGTGGGGTGGCCCTCGCGGATGGTATCGAGAAAGCCGTGCACCGCGGGGCCGAATGCGCGCAGTCGCATCAGGTCGGCGTTAACGAGGTTGATGCCGATCTTGACGCTGATCAGGTCCGCGGGGGTGTCACGCATGGCGCGGGCAGTAAACGGATCGAGCAAGGCGCTGCCGCTCAGGCCCAGGTTGGTCAGTTCCACGCCGCCGAGGGCGGCGGCGAGTGCGGGCCAGGTGGTGGTGGGGCTTGCGGCGTCGGAGCCGTGGCTGATCGAGCTGCCGTGGTGCAGCCAGTGCCTGCGGCCCCCATCCGGTGCGGGCTCGACGGGGGCGTCGGTGCGCAGGGCGACCAGCTCGGTGATCTCGTTGTACGGCAGCCAGATCTCGACGTCCTTGACGCGGTCGGGGAGACCGGAGAACCGGACGGTGCCGACCGGGCCGGGCCGGGTTTCCGCGGACCCGGTGGTCATGTCCATCATCAGGACGTTGCCGCCGGTCACACTGGTCCGCCCGGCTAGCTGGCCGTCAACGAGCAGGTCGTACACGCCATCGGGTCGGGGCGGAGCGCCCTGGTAGGCATTCTTGGTGCGGAGCGCATCCAACTCGACGGCGGTGGCCCGCGTACGGAACACCAGCCGCACGCCGGAGGGCTGGGTCTCCGCCATGGCCAGGTGCCCGTCAGCGCACTGTGCACGGGCCCAGGCAGGCAGCCGATGCGGCAGCACCCCACGTTCGGTGCGCTCCAGATCCAGGGCGCCACGCAGGAGGTCCGCAGTGAAGGGCGTGGTGGTCCAGTCCGTCGCCCGGGCCGCCGTGGGGGCGCCGGGGACGTCGTCGGGCCGATCGTTCATGGGTTGCATTCTGCTGGTCGGAGGCGTGGTCCGCCCAATGGTTTTCCGCCCCCTCGCGGCTGGCGGCCGACGGTCGTCGACCGCCTGGCGATCAGCGGGATCATTCACCGGATCAGCACCGGCTGCTGGTGGTGCACACCATCCGCCCGTGATCGGGGAGGCAGGACCTACAACCACGCACCCACCCTGCCCACCCACCACGCCGCTGCTACCGTTCTGCGCATTCCCACAACCAGCCGGCGCGCGGAGACCTCATGCACCCGCTGCCCGACGCCGCGAAGATCGACGATGGGATGCGGTCGAGGCCGGACCACCGACTTCAGTCGTATCGGAAAGTGGTTCTACCGGCTGATACAGGGAACAGTGGCGGTCTCCTAGCGTGAAAGCGACGCTGAAACCGAATGTGATTGGACTTCGCACCATGCTCGCCCACGACGCCACCCTGCTCACCTACGCCGGTCAGATTGGGAGCGTGGTCGCGCTGGTCCTGGTCGCCCTCGCCGTGGTGGCCTACTTCGTGTTCATCATCGCCGCCTTCATCGGCAGCCTGACTTCGCGGCTTGAGCTCGGGATGAAGCTTGTGTGGGCGCTGTTCATCATCTGCGCGCCGTTCCTCGGCGCCCTGTGCTGGTTCCTGATCGGTAGAAGGAGCGCGGCCGCCGTGGCGCGGTGATGCCGCCTCGACCAGTCACAACGTGGAACGCCTCTGGTCTTCAACCACCGACGTCTCCCCAGGGGTGTGCGATCCCAGGCGCCCCACATCTCCTCTAGAGTTCTCGGGTGCATGTGGGCGATCTCTGCGCGAACCAGACCAACCTCCCGAACGACGGGCTGCTGGGCACAGCGCTCGCTCACCGGGGGGAGGACGGCCAACGCCTGCCCGCGCTGCTGTGGGAGGCCGGTCCGGGGTGGCGGATGCTGTCGTCAGGTGTCCTGGGTGGCGGTCTGGGACCGCGTTCGTATGTGCTGAACGCACAGGTCACCGGCGACTACCGGCGCACCGATCCGGAGGTGCACCTGACCGAGATCGCCGCGGCCGCAGGACTGCGGGGGCACGGTGTCGGTCTGATGACGGCCGCCGACGTCACGGACGCCGCCTTCGCGGCCGACGGCGGGGTGGAGGCGATCGCGACGGTCGGGATCGGCCGACCCACGTGGGCGGCGGCGCCGAGCGAGCTGGACGAGGCTCGGCTGGAGCACGCCGGAGCCGGGGGCGCCGAATCTGAGCCGTTCGCCCCGGGCACCATCAACATCATCGTCGCCGTCCCGGTCCCGATGTCCGACGCTGCCCTGGTCAATGCCACCTCCACCATTACCGAGGCAAAAGTGCAGGCGGTCATGGAGGCCGGGTTCGCGTGTACCGGGACGGCATCCGACGCGATCTGCCTGGCAGTACGAAGCAAAAGCGGTGCGGGCCCGACCGCCTCGTTCGGCGGTCCGCGCTCACGTTGGGGCGCCCGCATTGCACGGGCGGCCCACGCTGCCGTCTACACCGGCGCGCTACGGGACGCCAAGCGAAGGACGGGGCGGCAGGCCGACGGCTACCGGAGCTCCTGAAGCCCCGACGAGATCACTGCCGCCGGTTGGCCAGGTTGCATCTCTGTCATGGACTTGCGCACGTCCAGCTACTCGCAGAAAAGCGGGGCAGTGGGTTGATGTCGCGAACCTGTCGACCGGAGCTGCTGTGCGTGCCTCGACCAACCCGGCCCTCGGCCATATCGCCTGCCACAGCACTGAGTGGTCCGCGTTCCTTCACGCCGTCCGTTCGGACCAGCTTGGGCGCTGATCCCACACCCTAGAGACACCAAGAACGCCCCCGGAGCCTGATGGCTTCGGGGGCGTTGGGTCTGCTGGTCAGGAAGCGGGCTCGAACGACTTCGACATCGCGTCGAGGATCGCCATGTTCTTGTCGAAGTCCTCGGGTTTGGAGACCAGGAGGAGCGTGTAGCCCTCGTCGTCGGTGAAGAACCCGCGGCTGACGCAGTTGCGCGTGTAGCCGGACCCGAAGGTGAACTCCCACTGGGCTGCACCCTCGTAATCGCTGGTCCAGTCGGCGTCGAGCGGCGCGACCGACGAACTGTCGTGGAATCCGTCGAAGCTGCCGCTGTACGCACCCTTCTGGCGGCGCATGTAGTCCATCGCGTCATCGGCGCTGCCGACGTGGTCGACCTGCATGTACCCGCGGTCGGGGAAGCGGAACTTCACCCGGGAGCCGCTCTCCCGCTCCATGCTCCAGTCCGTGGGGACGTCGACGGAGTACCCGGTGTCGTCGGTGTAGCGTTCCATCTCCGGAAGGTCCGGGTTCTCGTCGTCCTCGGACTTGTCGTCGTCCTTCTCCGCGTCCTCGTCCTTTGCCTGGTCCTCGCCCTTGCCGTCCACGTCCGCCTCGGCGGTCGGCCCCGACGCCGAGGGTTCGCCCGAATTAGCGGCGGTGGTGGGATCGGCCTCGGACAGTTCGCGCAGCCCCAGGAACGCGCCCACGCCGATGCCAAGGACCAGCACGAGAGTTCCCGCGACCATCGCGAGCAGCTTGCGGGAGGAACGGGATCTGGGCCCACCCGTGGGACCGGGGCCCGGCGGGATGTCCACCGGCTGTTTCTCCGGTGCCTTGCCACTGTCCGCACGGGCGTCGGCGGCCGCTGGGGCGCGCGATGGTGCCGACGCATTGGCGGAAGAGGATGATGCGGCCGCACCGCTGGACCTCCACCGCGCCTTCTTGTCGTTCTCGGAGACCAGCTCCTGCAGCAGATCGGCGGCCTCGCCGACCTCCATACGCTGGTCTGGGTCCTTGTTCAGGAGTCCGTCGAGCAGCGGAGCCAGCGGCCCGGCGTGCTCGGCCTTCGCCACCTCCTCGGTGACGATCGCGGTGAGCGTCGCCATCGAGGTCGGTCTCTGGAACGGCGACTGCCCCTCCAGCGCCTGGTACAGGGTCACGCCGAGCGACCACATGTCGGTGGCCGGGGAGGCGGGCTTGCCGTGGGCCTGTTCGGGGGCGAGGTAGGCGGGCGAACCGATGAGCAGGCCGGTGCTGGTGAGGGCGGTGGTGCCTTCGAGCCGGGCGATGCCGAAGTCGGTGAGGACGGCGCGGTCGCCACGCGCGATCAGGACGTTGCCCGGCTTGATGTCGCGGTGCACGATGCCGCGCTCATGCGCGACGGCCAGCGCTGCCAGCATCTGCAGGCCGATCCTGGCCACGCGCTCGGGCGGGAGGGTGCCCTCCTTCTTGAGCAGGCCGCTCAGCGAGTTGCCGCGGACGAGCTCCATGACGATCCATGGCCGCTCGTCCTCTTCGACCACGTCGAAGACGGTGATGATCGAGGGGTGAGCGAGCCGAGCGGCGCTGCGGGCCTCCCGCAGCATCCGGGTGCGGAGGATGTCGACTTCCTGCTCCGGCAGGTGCGGCGGGATGCTGAGCTCTTTGATCGCGACCGGACGGTCCAGCAGCTCGTCGGTGCCCTGCCAGACGCGGCCCATCCCGCCTTCGCCGATGGTCTCGGTCAGCCGGTAGCGGCCGGCGAGCAGGCGTCCCGGCTCAGAATGCTCGGTGCTCATCCTTGAGGGTTCCTCGATCGTCGGGGAGAGGACGTCCGCCAGAACCGGACCGTCACCTAGGCGAGTGTAAAAGGAGGTGACCCACCACAAGCGACGCGAATCGACCCTGACCATGCTGGGGGTGACTGGTCCGTGGACTCCCTTACCCCAATTGACGTGGGGATACACGCAGAAAAGGCACCTCGCCCGATCGGTCGGTAATCCTGCCCACCCGACCTGTCCGCAACCGCCCGCCCACCTCACCTCACGTGGTCGCCGCGTCTCCCGGAGCACCGGCCGCAGGCTGTTCGGCGATCCGGTTGAGAGTTTGCAGGTGGTGACCGAACGCCTCACGCCCCTGCCGCGTCAGCGAAACCCACGTCGTAGTGCGCCGCCCTTTCTGTTCCTTGCGCACCTCGATATACCCGGCTTTCTCCAGCGTCGTCAGATGCTGCGACAACGCGGAGTCACTGACCTCAACGGTGTCACGCAGCATCCGGAACCCGGCTCGTTCCAAGGGGGCCAGGGCGGCCATGATCGAGAACCGCACCGGGGAGTGGATGACCTGGTCCAGCTCGTGGCGCAAGTGGCTCATGCGCGAACCTTCCAGATCGCGGCGACGAAGAACGGCAACGCCATGACGGTAGCCGCAGCCGTCCACATCAGCAGCGAGTGCTCATACTGCCAGCGCACAAGCGGACCGATGCCGACGAGGTAGAGCAGGAACCAGATGGCACCGGCGATCAGGACCCGCCTGCGTCCTCCGGCTGGAAGGGCAGATTGCCGCTCGGCCCACTGAGCGGCAAGCGCCATGAGGTAGAAGCCGATACCGGTCGTCACAAAGCGTTGCCAGCCGTCGGGGTACAGCGCCTCCACTCCGACGATGAGGCCGACAGCCAGCACGCCCAGCACGACGAGATAGCCGCGGAACCACCGCACGGCCTTGATCGAGCGCCCGCGCATCCGCTCTGCCTCAGCCAGCGCAGCCTCCGCGCTCCATTCCCCTGTTCCCATCGGCTCATCTCCTTTCGTGTCTTTCAAGGACTTTAGCACGCTTAAAGTATTTGAGTCGATGGAGAAGCCAGAAGTATCGGAAGACCTCGCCCCCGACGCGCCGCCGCGCCAGGAAGAGGCTCGGAATCGCCCACAGCACCGCAGCCCTCGCATACGATGACGGTGTGATTTGCCCAAAGTGCCAAGGCCGAATGCAGACCTTCGACCGTATGGGGATCCACCTTGAGCAGTGCGAACGCTGCCGCGGGATCTTCCTCGACCATGGGGAGCTTGAACAGATCGTCTCCGCCGAGCAGCGTCACTTCGCGACACCGCCCGGCCACCACGCGCCGCCGGTGTACGCCGACTCCCCGCGCGGCTACCGCGGGAAGCCGGACTCGCCAGCTCCCTTCCGTGGCGGACACGGACACCAGGGGTACAAGGACTCGCCGCGCCCGTACGGGTACGGCGACTCCCCGCGCCCTTATGGCGGCCAGAAGCGTCGCAAGAAGAGCTTCTTCGAGGAACTGTTCGACTGACGACTCAGAACGTGAACCCTCTGATCTGCGCCCATTGCGGGGTGCTCACCGAATCCCCCAGCGTCACGCCTGACGGGACGGCCCTCCGGTGCGTCGACTGCGGCCGCCGGAGGCCGTTTCGCCGTCTCCCGCTCTACTGCGTGACCGGCCCCAGCGGCACGGGCAAGTCCACCGTGGCCCGTCTGCTCGTGGAGGCCCTCTCCGACCGATTCGTGGTGTTGGAGCAGGACGTGCTGTGGGTCGATGGCCTGCGCGACCCGGCGGACGAGCACCGAACCTTCCGTTCGACGTGGCTCCGAATGGCCGCGATGGTGCAGCAGAACGGGCGGCCTGTCGTGCTCTGCGGAACGGTGGTCCCACCGGAGCTGGAAGCGCTACCCGAGCGCGCCCTGTTCTCGAAGATCCACTACCTGTCGCTGATGTGCGACCCGGAAGTCCTCGCCGATCGGCTCCGCGCCCGCCCGGCATGGCGGCAGTGGGACGAACCGCGCATCGTCGAGATGCTTGACTACACCGCCTGGGTCGCGGAAACGGCACACGAGATGAACCCGCCGGTGTCGCTCCTCGACACCACGAACGCCGCCGTTGAGTCGACGGCAGCCGACGTCCAGTCCTGGATCGAGCGCACCCACGTCGTAGGCGCATCCTCAGCTGAGGCAATCACCGTGCCCGGCACAGGAAACCTGACCGGCCACATGTGACGGCCCTACCCCCGCGCGCCGCGCCCCTTCCGTTGATCTCAGAGATATTGGGGTCTCACGAGCGATTTTGACCCCAATATCTCCGAGATCAACGACGAGAGGGGGCGGTCTGCGGGGAGAGTACCGCAGACCGCCCCATCATCTGATTGCTATGCCGGGGTCAGTTCCCTGTGGTCGGTGACCGTCGGCCCGGTCGTAGTCGCTCCATTTCCTGCCAGGGGCTTGAAACGGCGGAGGCGGAGGCTGTTGCTCACCACGAAGACGCTGGAGAAGGCCATCGCCGCGCCCGCGATCATCGGGTTGAGCAGTCCGGTCGCCGCCAAGGGAAGAGCCGCCACGTTGTAGGCGAAGGCCCAGAACAAGTTGCCCTTGATCGTGCCCAGTGTGCGACGGGACAGGCGGATCGCGTCGGCCGCTACACGGAGGTCGCCGCGGACCAGGGTCAGGTCTCCGGCCTCGATCGCGACGTCCGTCCCTGTCCCCATGGCCAGGCCCAGGTCAGCCTGGGCGAGGGCGGCGGCGTCGTTGACGCCGTCTCCGACCATCGCCACGGCCTTGCCCTCGGACTGCAAACGCTTGACCACGTCGACCTTGTCCTCGGGCATGACCTCGGCGATGACCTGCTCGACGCCGACCTCGGCGGCGACCGCGTGAGCGACGTCAGTCTGGTCGCCCGTCAGCAGGATCGGGGTCAGTCCCAGGTCGCGGAACTGGCGGATGGCCTGGACGCTGGTGGGTTTCACGGCATCGGCGATGACCAGCACCGCACGCGCCCGGCCGTCCCAGCCGACCGCCACCGTCGTACCGGCCTCGGCGGCCTTTGTGGCGCGTTCAACGAGGTTGTCCGGCAGTTCCATGCCGTGCTCGGCCAGCAGCGCGGCCCGCCCGACCAGCACATTGTGGCCGTCTACGACACCCTGGACCCCCAGGCCCTCGATGTTGCGGAAGTCCGTGACGGGCCGCAGCTCGCCGGTGCGCTGAGCGGCGCCCTTGGCGATGGCCTGCGCAATGGGGTGCTCCGACGCGTTCTCCAGCGCCCCGGCCAGGCGCAGCACCTCGGCCTCGTCGATGCCCTCGGCGGCCACCACCTCCGTCAGCGTCATCTTGCCGCTGGTCACCGTTCCGGTCTTGTCCAGCACGATGGTGTCGACGCGCCGGGTGCTCTCCAGCACCTCCGGACCCTTGATCAGAATGCCCAGCTGAGCACCGCGCCCTGTCCCCACCAGCAGGGCCGTGGGCGTGGCCAGGCCGAGTGCGCAGGGGCAGGCGATGATGAGCACCGCGACCGCGGCCGTGAACGCCGCGTCGGCCGATCCGCCCGTCCCCAGCCAGAAGCCGAGCGTGGCCACGGCCAGAACAATGACGATCGGAACGAAGACGCCGGAGATCCGGTCGGCCAGCCGCTGGACCGCCGCCTTGCCGTTCTGTGCCTCCTCCACCAGGCGGGCCATCTGGGCGAGCTGGGTGTCGGAGCCGACACGCGTGGCGCGGACGACGAGGCGTCCCCCGGCGTTAACGGTCGCACCGGCGACGGTGGAGCCCGGCCCGACCTCCACCGGGACGGACTCACCGGTCAGCATGCTCATGTCAACCGCGGAGGTGCCCTCCTCCACGGTGCCGTCCGTGGCGATCTTCTCGCCGGGACGGATCACGAAGCGGTCGCCCACGGCCAGCTGGTCGACGGGCACCCTCTCCTCGCGCCCGTCGCGCAGGATGGCGACGTCCTTGGCCCCGAGTTCGAGCAGGGCGCGCAGAGCGGCCCCGGCACGCCGCTTGGAGCGGACCTCGAAGTACCGGCCCAGCAGGATGAACGCGGTGACACCGGCGGCGACCTCGAGGTAGATGTTTCCGGAGCCGCCGCCGCGGCTGATGGTCAGCTCGAAGGCGTGGACCATGCCCGGCTGGCCGGCCGTGCCGAGGAAGAGCGCGTAGACCGACCATGCGAACGCCGCGATCGTGCCCATCGACACCAGCGTGTCCATGGTGGCCGTGCCGAGCTTGAGGTTCTTCCACGCCGCGGTGTGGAACGGTAGCCCGCCCCACACCACCACCGGAGCGG
Source organism: Nocardiopsis gilva YIM 90087 (assembly GCF_002263495.1). Taxonomy (NCBI): domain Bacteria; kingdom Bacillati; phylum Actinomycetota; class Actinomycetes; order Streptosporangiales; family Nocardiopsidaceae; genus Nocardiopsis; species Nocardiopsis gilva. The sequence continues at coordinate 6,090,532 of NZ_CP022753.1, forward strand.
CCAGTGTGAGGGAGAGCCACTGCCAGTAGGTGAACTGCAGTGCGGGGATCATCGCCATCGCGATGATCGGGGCAGCCAGGGCGAGGCTGATGAAAGCGCGGTCGCGCAGCCCACGCACCTCGGCCGCCTCGGCGTCCTCCGCTTCGACACCGGATCCTCCGGCGCCCTCGTCCGTCTCCCGTGCCGGAGGCGGCGGAGGTGCCGCCGTGTACCCGGCCTTCTCCACCTGGGCGATGAGGTCGTCGACAGAGACACCGTCGGCGAAGTCAACCTTGGCCTTTTCGGTCGCGTAGTTGACGGTGGCCGTCACGCCGTCCAGCTTGTTCAACCGCTTCTCGATGCGGTTGGCGCAGGACGCGCAGGTCATACCGCTGATGGCCAGTTCGATCCGGCCTTCAGCGTGTTTGAGGTCTGGTGTTCCGCCATCCATGTCTGGGACCTCCTCTGATCGAGTCTATGGAGGGTGGGAAATATCCGGAGCTGGGCGTTCACGTCAGTGCCCCGACTCGCGGCCACCCGTGCCGCCCGTATCGCCCGCCACTGCGGTGAATTCAGCTGTACGGACCTTTCCGTCATGCCGAAAGTCCAGGTAGAGACGGTAGGTACCAGGTGTCGGGACTTGAGCCGCGAAAGTGACGTCCGGACCGGGCTTGGTCGTTCCGTCTCCGGGCTCGCCGCGCGGGTGGACGTGCGTGTAGGCGAGATCGCCGTCGCGCAGCGCCACCACGTGGCCGTAGACGCCCATGACGGGCTGCAGGTCGGTGACGGGTTCGCCGTCCTTGGTGACGGTGAAGGTGAGCTCGCTCGGGCGCCCGGCTGTGAGCTGCCCGTCGAGGTCGATCACGTATCCGTCGATCTGCGCCGTCGCGGCGGGCTCCGGCGGCCTCACCGGCCGATACTCGCCCTCGATGGCGATGTCCGCACCGAGGACCCGGCTGTCCCCGCGCTCGTCGCCTTCCGGGACGAAGTCGGCGAACATCCGATAGGGCCCGGGGGTATCCAGCTCGGCGGGGACGCTCCACACACCGTCGTCGTCCATCTCGGGGTGGAGATGGTGGTACTCGTCGGCGTCGCGGCCGACCACGATGACGTGCATGAGCTGCTCATGCACGACGGCGAAGTCGGTGACGGGAGCGCCGTCCGGGCCGGTGATCCGGAAGGAGAGCTTGGCCTCCTCCCCCGCCTCCTTCGGCGCGGTGAGCAGGTCGAGGGTGTAGTCACCCTCGGAGACTTGCAGGCCCTCCGGAACGCTTTCGGTGCCCGCGGATCCACTCGCGGTGTGGCCGTCGTCACGTTCCGCCGAGGCGGCGTCAGCGGGCCCGAGGGGGCCGACCAGACGGCCGACCCCGGCCGCCCCGCCGAACGCCAGGACCAGCCCCAGGCCGTAGATGCCCAGCTTCGCGGGGACGTTCATCAGCCGACCTTCACCGCGTAACCGGCCTCTTCGACGGCGGCGCGGACGCGCGCGTCGTCGACCGGGCCGTTACTGGTGACGGTGAGGCGACCGGTGGGCAGATCGACGTCCACGTCGGTGACGCTGGAAATGCCGCGGACCTCCGTGTCGACCGAACTGACGCAGTGGCCGCAGGTCATGCCCTCGACCTCGTACACGGTGGTGGTGCTCGCCGACATCGTGGCCTCCTCGCTCTCGGTGGGGTTCGGGACGTTTCGGTCCCTCGCAGATGTACGTCGCGGACGGAGCGGCTGGTTCGACACCCCATATCCAGCAACGCTCCCATTCGTACCATACCCCCCTAGGGTATGCCAACAGTGCACTTGTTCACACGTAGCCGACATCCCATCCTCAGCGGTCGTATCGCAGCACATCGGACATCCACCCACGCGGCGAGGGGCGGTGCGCGAAGCCGCGCGCCGCCCCTCGTCTGCCGGTCGCCCCGAGCCGTCCGGGCCGCCTCCTCTCCGACGGGTCGGCTCTTTGACCGCTATCCGGACCCGAGCGCCTCGGTCGGGGCCATACGGGCCGCGCGCACAGCGGGCAGCAGACCGGCCACGGCCCCGATCCCGATCGTCGCCAGGACGCCCCCCACCAGCGCCCACATGGGAATCGCGATCAACCACCCCTGGGACAGCGCGTAGCCCGAGGTGACCAGCGCGCCGAGCACCGCTCCCGCAGCTCCGCCAAGCGCCGACAGCACCATCGCCTCCACCAGGAACTGGCCGCGGATCTGCCGCCGCGTCGCCCCGAGCGCGCGGCGCAGCCCGATCTCGCCCCGGCGCTCCAGTACCGAGATGACCATGGTGTTGGCCACACCCACGCCACCAACCAGCAGCGCCACCCCGCCCAGGCCCAGCAACAGCCCGGTGAAGGCCTGGTCGGCGGCCTCCTGCGCCTCCAACGCGTCGGAGGGTCGGGACACCTCGACCTCGAACGGCTTCTCCGGATTGACCGCTTGCGCCAGCACGTCCCGCACCTCACTCACCCGCTCGGGGTCGGTACGCACATAGAGCCCGGTCGGGTGGCCATCCATGCCGAGCCGGTCGGCGGCAGCGGCCCACCCCACGAGCGCGGCGCTGTCGATCTCGGGAGCCAGCGCCACCGGGTCGAGGATGCCGACGACGCTGTAGTACTCGTCGCCGATGAGCACCCGGGTGTCCGCGTCGATGCGCGAGATCCCGAGCCGGTCGGCGGCCGTGCTGCCGAGTACCACGGCGGGGTATTTCGACGTCGCCGCGTTCAGCCACTCCCCCGTCCGCACGTTGGCCCGCAGCGTGTCCGGCAGGCCCAGGTCGGTGCCGTACACCGTGATCCCGCCAGACTCGGCCTTGGGGATGCGGTCGTTGCGGTAGACGGAGGCGTTCTTCACCTCCGCGACCTGCGAGACGCCCTGCACGCCGTCGACGCGCCCGGCACCGCCGATCGACTCCATCGGCAGCTTCGCGGACCCGCCGAACAGCGCGTCGCCCGGCGCGGCCGTGACCAGGTTGGTTCCCAAGCTCGCCAACTGCGCGTCCAGCGCCGCCCTACTCGACGAGGAGATGCCGACGACCGCGATCATCGCCGCGATGCCGATGGCGATCCCCAGTGCTGACAGAACCACCCGCACGGGGCGAGTGCGCAGCCCGCTCGCTCCGGTCCGCACCAGGTCAGCGAGGGAGAGCCGGGCCGGGCGGGGACCGCCGCGCCGCCTCCGGAACCCGGGCAGCCGAAGCGGAAACAGCCGCCCGAACCGGGTACGGCGGTGTGGGCCCTCTGCACCGCCCGTCCGCTGCCTCCCCTTGCTACCCCAACGCATGGTGGCCCCCGTTCCCGGCGTCCCGAGCGCCACCGGCCGGGACCGGCCCCTCGGAGCGGGGGTCCGCAGGCGGGGAACCCCGCGCCGACCGTTCGTCGGCGACGATCCGGCCGTCCCGCACCCGGATCCTCCGGGGGAGCTGGTCCGCCAGCTCCATGTCGTGGGTGATGATCACGACCGTCGCCCCGGCCGCGTTGAGCTCCCGCAGCAGCTCGACGACGGCCTCCCCTGAAGCCGAGTCGAGTGCGCCGGTGGGTTCGTCGGCGAGGATCAGACTGGGGTCGCCGACGATCGCGCGGGCGATGGCCACCCGCTGCTTCTGCCCGCCGGACAGCTGGTGCGGACGGTGGTGCAGCCGGTCGCCCACCCCCACCCGGACGAGGGCGGTGCGGGCGCGTTCGCGTCGGTGCCGCAGCGGCATCCCGGTGTAGAGCAGCCCGTCGGCGACGTTGTCCAGCGCGGTGACGTTGAGGGCCAGGTGGAACTGCTGGAACACGAACCCGACGGCCCGTGCCCGCAGCGCGGACGTCCCGTCGTCGTCGAGGTCGGCGATGTCGTACCCGGCGATCCGCACGCTGCCGCTGCTCGGTACGTCGAGCATGCCGAGCAGGTTGAGCAGGGTGGACTTGCCCGAGCCCGAGGGGCCGACGATCCCCAGCAGCTCGCCCCGGTCGATCCGGAACCCCACCTCGTCAAGCGCGCGCACGTCCCCCGGGTACAAGCGCGACACCTCCACCAGCTCAGCCGCCGGGGCCTGGGCGACCGCCCCGTTCATAGTGCTCGGCGCGCTCCTCGCGCTCATCCGGCTCATTCCGGCACCACCACCTCGGTGCCCTCCTTGATGCCGTCGCCGGAGATCTCGACCTGGCCGTCGGCGAACATCCCCGTCTCGACCTCGACGTCTTTGACCCCGCCGTTCTTGTCCACGACGGAGACGCCGTAGCCGCCGCCCGGCAGCGCGGTGAGCGCGCCGACCGGGACCGCGAGCACGTCCTCCACGCTGTCGCTGACCAGCGCGACCTTGACCGGCGCCTGGTCGAAGAACTGACCCTTCGGCACGTCGTCGAGCTTGATCACGACGTCGATCACGGTGTCCCCGCCCCCGCCGTCGGGATTGCCGTCGTCGGACTGCTCCTCCTTGGCCACCGAGCCGACCGAGGTGACCGTCCCCGTGGCCTTGCCACCGCCGGGCAGTTCCACGTCGACCTGGTCGCCCTTGCTGACCAGCTCGCGGTCCTCCACCTTCAGCGGCACGTCGACCCCCCGGTCACCCGACGTCGTCGACATCACCGGGGCGGAGGGCGAGGTGCGCTCGCCGACCTTCACGTCCTTGCCGGAGACCCGCACCGAGCCCGACGCGAACCACACGTTGGCCGGATCGACCTCACCGCTCTGCGGCAGCCCCACCTGCTTCTGCCAGCGCTTGACGGCGTAGGCGGTCAGCTCGGTGTACTCGTTGTCGACCGTGAACCCGCCGTAGCCGAGTTCACTCAGCGCTTGCTCGAACTGGCGCACGTCCTCACCCTTGTCTCCGACGGCGAGTGTGCGGAAGGCGGGCTTGTCGCCGCGCAGGAGGCTGACCGGCTTGCCGTCGACCTCGTAGAGCTTGCCGCCCGGGTCGATCACCTTGCCCCCCTTCGGCAGCCAGGTGACGACGCCCTCAGCGCCGGAGACGACGGACCCGCCGCCCCCGTAGCCCAGTTTCCCGTCGACGCTCTTACGTTCCTCCAGCGTCGTACGCTGCACCTGGGCGGTGGCCCCGGGCGCCGACGCCCCGCTGTCGGAGTCCTTGTCCGGCCCGCCCCAGCCGAGCACCGCGCCCATCGCGGCCAGGGCCGCCACCAGCAGCAGGACCAGCGTGACGATGGTGATCTTCAGGCGCCGTCCGCGACCGCGCGGCGACTCCTCGTCGGCCAGTTGGTCGGTCACCGTCGCGGGGGTCTCGACGCTCACTCGTCCTTCCCCATGGTGATGCTCGGGCCGCCGCCGGTCTTCTCGCCGCAGGCCTTCATGGCCTCTTCCATCTTCTTCTGATCCCCGCTGAGGTCGAGGGCGAGGCCCTCGCCCTTCTTCGGGTCCTCGACGTCGACGCCGTTGTCCCGCAGGCAATTGGCCATCTCCAGGTTGTCCTGGAAGATCTCCTCGTCGGAGCGGTCGTCCTCCGGCATGGGCATCAGGTCGTCGCACTTCTCCAGGGCCTTCTTCACGGTGTCGTCCTCGTCGCCCCCGCGCGGCAGGGCCGGCATCGCCCCCTCCTCCCCCTTCGGGTCCGGTACGTCGACGCCGTTGTCCCGCATGCACTGGGCGAACTTCACGCCGTCGCCCTTGGCGTCGGCGCTCGACTCCCCCGAAGCGGAGCCGCCCGACGCGTCGGGCTTGTCATCGCCGAAGCCCAGCTGCGAGCACCCGCCGAGCAGCAGGGCGCCCAGGAGTGCGGCGATTCCGAGAACCGGTTTCCGGTACGTCGTCATGTCTCCCTCGACCTTCATGGACGTGGTTTCGGTCGCCAGGTAGCGACCACATGACGGACATGCCAGCAGCCCGCCGGTTACCTCGTGGTTACGCCGATGACCTGGAGATATGCAGGGAGAACGCAGACGGATGAGGTAACCATGGTGTAACCGGGGTCGCGATACGGATAGCCGCGCGCGGACCTCGCTCGGGGGCCGGAACACCATGTATGGGGGACCTACGGATGCGCGTCCTGATCGTCGAGGACGAACCCTCACTCGCCGCCTCCATCGCCGAGGGGCTGCGCGGCGAGGGGATGGCCGTGGACGTCGCCGCCGACGGCGCGACGGGCTCGGAGATGGCGGCCGTGCACGGCTATGACGTGATCGTCCTCGACCGCGACCTGCCGCGCCTGCACGGCGACGAGATCTGCCGCCGGATCGCCGCCGACCCGGACGCCGACGCCCGAGTGTTGATGCTCACAGCCGCCGGAGAGGTCGACGACCGCGTGGCCGGGCTCTCTCTGGGCGCCGACGACTACCTGGCCAAACCGTTCGCCTACCGGGAACTGGTCGCGCGCGTGTACGCGCTCGGCCGCCGCTCCCGCCCGGCGCCGCCGCCCACGCTGGAGCGCCGGGGCGTCCGCCTCGACCCATTGCGCAGGACGGCGGAGCGCGACGGCCGCGCCCTCGATCTGACCGCCAAGGAGCTGGGCGTGCTGGAGGAGCTGCTGCGGGCCGACGGCGCGCCCGTCACCGCGACCCAGCTGACCGAGAAGGTGTGGGACGAGCACCTCGATCCCTTCAGCGGGGTGCTGAAGGTGGTGGTGCACCGGCTGCGCCGCAAGCTCGGCCGCCCGCCGCTGATCGAGACCGTCCCCGGACACGGATACCGGATCTGACATGCCCAACCCGTTCATCGCCCGACTGCGGAGCACGCCGATGACCGTGCGCACCAAGCTCGCCCTCATCTACACGGGGGTCTTCCTGGTCGGCGGGGTGCTGCTGCTCGGGCTGAACTACGTGATCGTGTCGTCGAGCCTGGCCGATCGGGGCGACGTCCTCCTTGTCCAGGCGACGGACTGGGCCACGACCACCAACGGGGAAGAGATGCCCACCGCGGTGCTGCCCCGGGACCGCAGCCAGACCATGCGTGCTCAGCCCGCCCAGGCCATTGAGGGCTACCAGGACGGCGTGCTGAATGACCTGCTGCTGCGCTCCGGACTCGGGCTCGTCGCCGCCACCGCGCTGGCGGCGCTCGGCGGATGGCTCGTCGCGGGACGCCCGCTGCGCCGCCTCCACCAGGTCACCGAGACGGCGCGGCGGCTGTCCGAGCACGACCTCGGGCGCCGCCTCGCGCTATCGGGCCCGCCCGACGAGTTCCGCGAGCTCGGTTCCACCTTCAACGGGATGCTGGAGCGGCTGCAGTCCGCGTTCGAGAGCCAGCGCCGGTTCGTCGCCAACGCCTCGCATGAGCTGCGCACGCCGATGGCCAGCCAGCGGGCCGCCGTCGAGGTCGCGCTGGCCCAGGGGCGGGTGCCCGACGACCTGCGGCCCGCGATGGAGCGTGTCCTGGAGTCGGCCGACCGCAGTGAGCGGCTGATCTCCGGATTGCTGCTCCTCGCCCGTTCCGACCGGGGACTCACCGCCGCCGAGCCGGTCGACCTGGCTGACGCGGCACAGCGGGCGCTGGGGACGCAGGCCGACGCGGTGGCGGAAGCAGGCGTGGAGCTCCGGTCCGATCTGACGTCGGTCGTGGTCGACGGCGACCAGGTGCTGTTGGAGCAGCTGGTCGGCAACCTGGTCGACAACGCGGTCCGCTACAACCGCCCGGACGGGTCTGTGTGGATCGAGGTGGAGGAGACGGACGCCGAGGCGGTGCTGCGGGTCGCCAACCCCGGGCCGGAGGTCGCCGACGCCGATCGGCTGTTCGAGCCGTTCGACCGCGGCGGCCGCGACCGCCTGCACGACCAGGACGGCGGCAGCGGCCTGGGGCTGTCCATCGTCAGGTCGATCGCGATGGCGCACGGCGGCCGGGCGAGTGCCGCCCCGCGCCCCGGCGGTGGACTGGTCGTCACCGTCCGTCTGCCGCTACTGGCCGACGACGAAACGCCGTAACGCTCTGTCTGGAATCCGGGCAGGTGAGTGCCTGACCAATGACGATAATCCCCGCATTATCGAGCAATGTCAGGGGGTGGCGAAATGCCATTTCTGCCTATCCGCCCGAAACAGCTCAGCCGCGAACCAGATCGTCGGAGAAATCGTGGTTGGCGCACACCTCCGCAGGTGACAACTGTGAATGCGCGGGGCCCACGCCCCGAAATCCCCGCGCGCCGCAGTTCCGGGCGAGGCCGAATAGAGCCTGATCCACGGGCTCGCCCACGCATTCTCAAGGAGGCCGATGAGAACCAGATGTGTTCAGGCCAGAGCCGCCGCCACCCCCGCGACCGATGTCGGTACCGCGGGCCCCACGCGCGTCGGCCGCTGGTACGACCCCCGCCATCACGGCCGCGCGAGACCGGAGCCGTTCGTGGCGTGCCGACTCGCGTGGCTCCACCACGTGCTGTCGCCGAGATGACGCGATCGCCCGGTCCTGGTGGGGTTCTCGACGCGCCGCGAGGACCGGGCGCGGCCGGGTGCGGACACAGGCGCGTTCCGCCCGGTGCCTCCGCCGCCGTCCGGTGGTGGAGGCACCGGAGGCCGCGCGTGGCCGCGGCGGCCACCGGTCTGCCCGCCGCGAATTCCGGCCGCGAGCCGGCCGTTCACGGGGGCGAATTCTCGGCGGTCTCACCCCTCCTTGAGGGCGAGTCGGGCGATGGGCCGCCCACTGACGGGGTGGGCTGTGCAGGTGAATCCGGCCTTCTGGAACATCCGCACGGTACCGGTGTATACCTCGGCGCTGGGGGCGCGTCCGCCGGCGGTGTCGATCGGATACGCCTCCAGCACCCGGCCTCCGCAAGCACGCGCATGGTCGATCGCTGCGATCAGCAACCGGGATCCCATCCCTTTGCGACGGCGGCGCGGGGGTAGCCAGAAGCACACCAGTGACCACACGCCCGGCTCATTGGGGTCGACGGGGCGCAGCGACCGCGACCGCGACAGTCGGATGAAGTCCTCCCGGGGCGCCACGGACACCCAGCCGCAGGGCCGCGCGTCCTCGTAGGCGATCAGTCCGGGAACCTTCCCGTCGAGGGTCACTCGTTTCAGCGTCTCGTGGTTGGAGGCCCCGCGTTCGGGCGGGGAACACGACACACTTCCGGTGAAATCCTTGGCCCTGCGTCGGAAGTACACACACCAGCAATGCCCATAGGCCCCGGTTGGCCCGAACAGTTGTTGCAGGTCCTCCCATCGATCCGGAGTGGCGGGCTCGATCGAGATGACGGTCATCAGACCCCCTCGGCGCACACTGGTCGTGACCCAGAACACTAGCGACTCCGGGCCGTGTCCGGCACCCTCCGGTCCGTCCGGATCGCGGTCTTTCCGCAGGTGGAACCCGCGATAAGAGAATCTAGGAAGCCTCCTTCGACACCGAGCTCCCCGCACGGGCGCGCAGCTCAGCCACCTCCGCCCGCAGTGCGCGGAGCTCGGCCAGCACCGCGTCCTGATCGCGGTCGGGGTCGTGGCCGCGCCGGACCTCGGCGCTGCGATCACCGCCGTCGTGCTCCAGGGCCTCGACCGCCACGGCGATGAAAAGGTTCAGGGCGATAAAGGTCGACGCCAGGATGAACGTGACAAAGAAGACCCATGCCAGGGGCTGCTCGCCCATCACGCCGCGCGCGATCTCCCCCCAGTTGTCCCCCGTCATGATCTGGAAGAGCGTGAACAGAGATGCGAAGACGTCGCCGAAATGCTGTGGCGCGGTCTCGCGGAACAGGTTCGTCGACATCACCGCCGCCACATACAGCAGCAGCGCGACCAGGAACGAGATCGACGCCATCCCCGGCATCGCGCGAAACAGCCCCGTGACGACGTGACGCAGGGACGGGATGACCGACAGCAGGCGGAGAACGCGCAAAATCCGCAGGACACGCATCACGGCGAACGGCCCGGTGGACGGGAGCAGCGCGATCGCCACGACGATCAGGTCGAACCAGCTCCAGGGGTCGCGGAAGAACCCCGCACGGTGCCCGTAGATCCGCAGGGACAGTTCGACGACGAACACCCACAGGACGGCCGCGTCCAGCGCATGGATCACCTCGCCGTGCTCCGCGAGGAACCACGGTGAGGTCTCCAGCCCGAGGAGGAAGGCGTTGGCCAGGATCAATCCGATGATGATGGTCTGAAACCACCTGGCATCCACAATTACCCGGATTCGGTCAGGAGATAACAAGTGTTCCGACTCCGTCTTCAATCGGAGGAATGGGAGGCGACCGCCAGAGCCTACCGATCCTTTCCGCTAACGAGGGAATGGCCGGGCGGACCGAGCCCTCCGCCGACGGCGCGGCCACCACGACCCAAAACAGTGCCGATCACGTAATTCGATTCAATGCGGAGAATATGTGGAGAATAGGCGGCGAACAACGGTATGAGGACATGAAAAAGCGCCGGCGGCGGAGGCCCGAGGGCCCCGCCACCGGCGGCAGGTGGGAAAAAGCGCTGGAAGAAAGTGTCAGGCCTGGGCCTTCTCCTCTTCCGGGTCCCAGCACTCCACGCCGCGCAGCTGCGGGACGCGGTCGCGGGTGAACACCGGGTCCAGCCCCTGCTTGCGCTGCTCCTGGTAGTCCTTGAGCAGGAGCACGGTGACGCCGCACAGCGGCGCGATGGCCACCAGGTTCACCAGTGCCATGATGCCCATGGCGGTGTCGGCGAGGTTCCACACGATGTCGACCGAGCCGATGGCGCCGAGGAACGTCGCGGTCAGGAAGATCAGCTTGAAGCCGATCATCACGCCCTTGTTCCCGCTCAGGAAGCCCACGTTGGACTCGCCGTAGTAGTAGTTGCCCAGCACCGAGCTGAAGGCGAGCAGCAGCAGGACCACCGTCAGCGCGTGCAGCGACCACGTGCCCAGTCCGGACTGCAGCGCCTCCTGGGTCAGCAGCGGGCCCCGCTCCTCACCGAGTTCCGGGTTGGAGACAAGGATGAGGAAGGCGGTCATGGAGCAGATGATCAGGGTGTCGAAGTAGACGCCCAGGGTCTGCACAAGGCCCTGCTTGACCGGGTGGCTGACGGAGGCGGTGGCACCGGCGTTGGGCGCGGAACCGAGACCGGCCTCGTTGGAGAACATGCCGCGCCGCACGCCCTGCACGATCACCGTGCCCAGGGTGGCACCGGCGAACTCGCGGATGCCGAAGGCGCTCTCGAAGATCATCGAGAACACGGCGGGGATCTGGTCCGCGTGCGTCACGACCACGGCCAGGCCCATCACGATGTAGACCAGCGCCATGAACGGCACCAGCGCCTGGGAGACGGCCGCGATCCGTCGCACACCGCCGAAGACCACGGCCGCGGTGATCCCCACCAGCACGGCGCCGACCGCCGCGCCGAGCCAGCTGGGAGCCGTCGCCCCGCCGGCCTCAACCGAGCCCTTGATGGCACCGGAGATGGTGTTGCTCTGCACCGCGTTGAACGTGAAGCCGAACGTGATGGTGATGGTGATCGCGAAGATCACGCCGAGCCAGCGAGCGCCCAGCCCGCGCTCCATGTAGTAAGCGGGGCCGCCGCGGAAGCCGGTCTTGTCACGCACCTTGTAGAGCTGGCCCAGCGTGGACTCGACGAAGCTCGCCGCGCCCACCACCAGGCCCATGAGCCACATCCACAGCACGGCGCCGGGTCCGCCGACCGCGATGGCGCCGGCTACACCGACGACGTTGCCGGTCCCGATGCGCGCCGCCGCGGAGATGGAGAACGCCTGGAAGGAGGAGATGGCCTTCTTGCCATCCGGTGCGGTCTCGGGGGCGCCACGCAGCGTCCGGATCATGTCCGGGATGAGACGCAGCTGGACGCCGCCCAGCCGGACCGTGAAATAGATGCTCAGAATCGCCAAGAGGGGGATGAGCAGGTACTGCCAGAAGCCGTCTGTGAGAAAGACGACCGTTTCGTTGATACGGTCCACGGCCCGAAGTGCTCCTTTGCGACTGGGGGATAACGTCGCAGCAGTACCCACGCATTGCGGACGGAACACCGCGAAGCACCACACGTTGCCGGAAACGGACCATTCTGTGACCTGAGTCGCTCACGGGTCACGATCCGCCCACCCAACGTGCGCGCCGCCGGCTCTGGAGTCTCTTCGTTTCCCCAGGTCACGATGTGGCGTGGTGGGGATCGGTCACGCCTCCCGGACTCGCCAGCGCGGCGCGGTCCCAGCCGAGCAGCTCCGCGCCCGCCTGATAGGCGGCCTCGTAGAAGGAGAGCACCGCCGACCGGGGGTCGGGTGCCCGGTGCGCTTCGGCACAGGGCAGCAGCGCCAGATGGCCCTTGCCGCTCGGCGTCCAATGGGCCCCGATGGGCAACGGGCGATCGGTGATGCCCTCGGGTTCGGGCGCCGTGTAGGAGTAGAAGGCCGGTTCTCCGACGCTCTCGTCGCCGAACCAGAAGCCGAAGGAGATCGCGTCGCGTGAGTACGCCTCGCGGATCAACGGCCCCGCATCCCGCGGCTGTGCGACGACGCGGTCGCCGAACCGGGTCATAGCAAGGTCGAAGGTGTGCCAGAAATGGTGCACGGGGCTGGTCTTGCCCGAGAACTCGGCGGCGAACGCCTCCAGCACCATGCCGACCTGGCTGAGCACCCGCCAGTAGCGGTTCACGGCCGCCGGGTCGTAGTGGGCGTGCTCGATGTCCTCGACGAACGGGCGCCCCGAGTCGGGCAGGTCATAGGGCCGGGGATTCGGGATACGGGCGTGGACGCCCAGCCCGTCCAGCGTCGCGAGCACCTCGCGGTAGAACGTGGACACACTGTGGCCGGGCAACAGGAACGACGCGCTGCGACCGTGGATGGTGCGGGCCACCAGGAGGTGGTCCACGAAGTCGAAGTCGACGGTGAACACCGGATTGCCGTCGACCACCCCCATGGGTCGGGTGGTGATGCCGTTGCCGCAGAGGTGGAAGGAGGCGTTCCACCAGTGATTGCGGCGCGGTGCGGAGGTCAGCCGGATCTTGCCGACGACCTGGAGGAACCGGTGCAGTGTCTCCTTGGTGTCGGCCCAGTCCCGCAATGGGACCGCAGGGAACAGCTCCATCCCGAGTCCTCCGTCCTCCCGGGCGGACCGGAAAGCATGTCGGATACCCCCATCATCGCAGCTGACGCGCGTGTAGCACGACCGCCGCGCGGTTGCCAACACGAACACGCTCCAGCGCGCGCACGCCGTCCGGCAGCGGGATCTTGCGGGCGCGGGCGGTGACGGCAAGGACGGCGTGGTCCGGGAGCACGGAGGCGAGCGAGTGGAGCAGTGCCGGGAGCGGGTCGGTTCCGGGGGCGGGGACATCTCCGGACCAGTGGGTGAGGTCGCCGTAGGGAACGTCGGTGACGACCAGGTCGACCGGGTGTTCGGGCGGATCTGGAACGAAGGCGTCGCCTGGGCGCACGGTGTGTGGCAGATCGCCGCCGAGACCGGCGAGGCCGTCGGCCAGCCGCCGCGCGGCATCGGCCCGCTCCAGGAACGACGGTTTGCCGAACTCCGCCGCCCCCGCGCGCAGCTCCCGCTCGCGCGCGGCCAACCCGTCCACCGTCAGCAGGTCGAGGTTGCGGGCAGCGATACCGAGCGCGTCCGGGTCGACGTCCGTGGCGAGGATGTGCGCCAACCGGTCGCGGTGCAGCAACCCGAGGACGGTCGCCAGGTAGCCGCTGCCGCAGCAGGGGTCCCACAGCCGCAGGGGGTCGGAACCGAGATGGGACGCCGCCCGCTGGAAGAGCTCGTCGGCCAGCCGCACCGGGAACCCCGGATGCCCCGGAGCCGAGCGCAGCACGTGGCCGGTGGCCAGGTCGGATCGGTCAGCGCGCTCGGTGGCGTAGCGGTAGGTCATGTCGCCCATGATCTCGCGTCGGAGCCAGTGGGCACCGGCTGCCTGTCCGGCTCGGACAAGGCAGGACAGGCGGCCGGACGCCCACCGCAGAGGCGTGCCTCAGTGCTCGTGGTCGTGCGTGTGACCGTCGTCGTGGTGGCCGTCCTCGGTCCCGCCCGAGTTCGCAGAGGAGTCCGATCCGGATGGACCGGTCGGGGAAGGCTCCTCCTGCCCGTTCTGCTCACCCGCTCCGTTCTCCTCGCCGGTGTCGCCCTCGCCGTGGTGATCGGCCTCGCCGTGCTCGGCCGGAGCCGGCCCGTGGGAGTGGTCCCCGGCCGCGCCGACCGCCGCAGCCGTCGAGAAGGCCACCGCCAGGGCCGCGACGGAGACGGCAGTGATCGTGCCACCGCCGGGTCCGGCGGTCCTCCGGAAGCCGAGTGCCCACAGCGCGCCGAGCACCACCAGGGCCTCGAAGACGGCGGTGGTGATGTCCGTCAATCCGGCGGATTCGGGGACCCCGGCATGGGGACCGACGGGAAGGCCGGCGAAACGACTGACAGCCCACACCGCGAGGAAACCGAGGTTGGCCATTGCTCCCAGAATCAGCACCGGTGCGGTGCCGCGCCAGATGGCGAGGATGGCCCAGAGCACCTGGAACGCGCCCGCTGCCGCGAAGAGAGCGCCCGACAACCACCACTCCTCCCAGTGGACGGGCGCCATCACCAGATGGATCTGCGCGGCCCCCAGGGAAAAGGCCACGCTGAGGTAGCGGACAAAACCTCCACGATGCGCCGGAACGGCGCGACGACTCGTACTCATGAATGCTCCCGAAAACGGTCGAATGCCAAAGGACCCGTGTTCGCACGGCGGTGGACGGGCCGGTCCACCCCTCGCGCGACCAGGGGCATCTAGACCCTCAGCAGCGACAGTTCGGCGAGTAAGCGTCGGGAGTCGCGGGGGCGCGGGTGTCGGCCGGTGCGGCGCTCCAGTGGCGCGCGTACCGCGCGGGGAAGCGCGAACAGCAACCGGCGCAATCCCAGCGGATGCGCCCAGAACAGGGCGATGAACAGCCCGAATGTGGCCGCCGCGGTGCCCAGGCAGTCAACATGCGCATGCCCCTCTGTGCCCGTCCACGCCGCGGCGAGATGATCCTCGCCCTGCGTATGACCGTGGGTGGGCTCCTCTGCGGCGTGGTGGGCGGCAGAGCCGTGGTGTCCACCATGCGTCGCGGCGCCGCCGACGCCGTGCACCAGCATGGCCGCGAACAGCGCGCAGAACACCGCGCACACCCACACCACACCAGCGGACCGACCAGCGCGGCGACCGACAGGCATGTCGACTCCTCGCGGATATCGGGGAAGGAGAGGCAGGAGCGGAGGCTGGGCGTCCTGGGGAATCGCCCGCATGACCAGCACGAACACTACCCAGCAGACCCAGGCATTGCTATCCCTTTCGTTGATTTTTACCTCATCGGAACCACGTGACATGGTGCGTCGGCCGCCCCTTCCGACTCGGTGAACACCCTCAGTCAGGCGGCTGCGGCGGCACAGCGGCGGATTGTGTCGACGCGCCAGGAGGCACGACGCCGGGGCGAGCGGATCACGATGTTCGGGCCGGTGGCCGGTGGTGTGAGACGTGCCCGCCAGGAGGCTTCACGCATGAAAAAAGCCTTGAGAATGGATGGGTGGTCCAAGGGGACCGGGCAAGCGGACGAACAACAACCGCAGACCCAAGTACTACAGCCGAAGACTGTGCCGCCTGTTCTACCTATCGGCGCAGTCGGCGCTGCTACGGCCGGGGGCCTCTCAGGAGTACTACCGGCGCAAGAGAGCTGAGGGGATGCTTCATCCTCAGGCGGTGTTGTGCCTGGCCAGGCAGCGGATCAACGTGCTCTGGGCAATGCTGAGAGACGGGCGCCCCTATTCGCAGGAACCGGTCCCCTCGACGGCTTGACACCGACATTGAGATACCCGGGGCCAGTGGCTCCCGGGCTTTGATCCGTGGTGATCTGTGCGGTCCTGACGGGATTTGAACCCGCGGCCTCCACCTTGACAGGGTGGCGAGCACTCCTAACTGCTCCACAGGACCTTCAATGTCGCGCTTGCTCCGCTATCCGCAGCGGAGTGCGACATGACAACTCTAGCGGTACTTCGGCAGTGCCCGAGCCATGCGGCCGCATTCGGTCCCCTCGAATCCCCGTGTGCGGCCCCATCATCACGCAGAACGGTCAAATGTCGCGCAGGGTAATATTCTCGGCGGCGCCGCGGCCCTCACTCCGGCGTCGTGATCCTCCCAAGGAGCTCGTCGCCACGTGTTCACCGCCGCCGTAGATCCCCTGTCGGGGATGGTCCTAGCCTGCTCAGTCGCCACCGTCCTCCTGATGGTGCACGCCGCGTTCGGTCACCCCCGGAATCAGCGTCCACGACGCCCGCGGACAGCGGACCAGGCACTCTGCCTCAGCGCGCCGTCCATGCCATGGGCACACGACCGCACGCACGAGGCGCGGATCATCGATGTCTCCACTCCCAGCCGCGGACCGTGACCCTGGCCACCTCCTCCCCCTCCCCCACCGTCCGACCGGGATCCCACAGGAGAACCAGTGGCACACGAGAGCCCTGCGCAACAGCGGCGCCCGCGCCTCGCCGGGGTCGACATCGCCCGCGGCATCGCTCTGATCGGCATGTTCATCGCCCACTTGGGCGTGCCCTTCTCCGCGTTCGCCGTTTCCGGCGACCCCTACTCGATCGCCAGCGGGATCACGGAGTCCGCCACCTTCCCTGACCGCGTGGCCGCCCTCATCTGGGAGGGCGTCAGCGGCCGTTCGGCCGCTCTGTTCGCCATGCTCGCCGGGGTGTCACTGACGTTCATCGCGGGGCTGCGTGAGGTGGTCACCAGCGCCGAGGACCGGCGGCGGATCCGCGTCAAGATCGTCGTGCGCGCGATGGTGCTGATCGTGGTCGGGTACGGGCTGTCGGCCTTCGGCAGCGTGGCCGTGATCCTGCACTACTACGGGCTGTTCTTCCTGCTGGCGCTCCCGCTGCTGTGGCTGCGCGGGAGAGCCCTGGCCCTGATCGGTGGCCTGGTGATGCTCATCGGGCCGGTGATCGGTGTTCCGGCGAGTGCCGCTGCCGAGGAAGTCATCGGCGACGCGCCCGCCGTGCTCATCGGTGTGCCCCACGAGCCGTTCTTCTCCTACGTCCTGCCGGGCGGCTTGGGTGACGACCCCACGCTGTTCGAACTGGCGCTTCCGTCGGACGGTTTGGTGGACCTGCTCGTCTCCGGGACCTATCCGGCGGTGGCGTACATGGCCTACGTCATCGTCGGAATGGTGGTCGGCCGCCTGGACCTGCGCGCGGCACAGACGCGTGCGCGGCTGGTCACGATCGGCCTGGTCGGCGCGGTCCTGGGATACGCGGTCTCCTGGGTGCTCGTGCGGCTGCTGCCCGCCGAGCCGCCGAAGGTGTTCGGGGTCGAGGCCGAGGAGCTGCTGCTCGCGGATCCGCACAGCGACACCACCTTCGAGCTGCTCGGCAATACCGGTACGGCCCTCGTGGTGCTGGGCCTGTGCTTGTTCGCGGCCGACCGCGCCCGGCACCTGCTGTACCCGCTGGCGTCGGTGGGGACGATGACGCTCACGCTCTACTCGGGGCACATCGCCGTGATGTGGCTGACCGAACCGCTGGGATCGGGCTACGGAGGGATCAGCGACGTGCTCACGCACGACGCGGAGATCTACGTGATCGCCGCGCTTCTCCTCTCTTCTCTGTGGCGGTACAGGTTCGGCAGCGGGCCGTTGGAACGCATGCTCACCAGGGCCGCCAACGGGATCTCGGACCGCGTGGTGCCACGCCCGCGCGCCCCTACGGAGTCGGTCGGCGTATGAGGCGCGCGGGCGCTGGATCACACCATCGGCGGCGTGTCCTCCCAATAGGCGCCGTCGCCGACCTGCTCTAGCCGCCCAGCTGCCCATGAGGTGGACAGCAGCGAGATACGGCGCCCGACCCGCGCGGGCGGGTTCTCCAGCTCACGCACGAACTTTTCGACGTCCTCGTGCATGACGGTGGGCGCGCGGTCAGTGTCGGGGTCGGTGGCGACGGCGATCCACAGGTGCGGGGTGCGTCGTATGGTCCAGCGGTCGGCGTACCAGTTCCGCAGAAGCCTCAGCATCGGGTCGTCGTCAGGCCTCATCGGGTCGCCCCGCACCGGATGAAGCGGCCAGTCCGGCGAACTGCTGGAATCTGTCGTCCTCGATGGCGCGGTCGTGTTCCACGGCTAGGAGATAGGGACGCACGCGGTTCGCGGACCGCAGGCGGGCACGGTTAGTCTTCATCTGTCATCAGCTCCGCTGTAGCTGGTGGCCTCGCCCCGGGACAGTGGCTGCTGTCGCCGGGGTCTACTTGTGCTCAGTTACTGTACCTTGACCATTACATGCCATGCTATAGCCTGATACAAAAGAGCCCTGCAGGATAGGGCCTTCTAGCGTTCTAGTCATGGTGGATGCGCGTATCCCGGATGGCTACGGCCCGGATGACGAACTGGACTACGAGGGCCCGGAGCCGATATGGCTGCAGCTGGCCGCTGTCCTGGTCGCCCGCATTGAACAGGGCGTTTACCTGCCTCGTCGTCCCATCCCTGGCGTCGACCGATTGGTCCAAGAGTTCGGTATCGCTCGCGGCACCGTGCGCAAGACGGTGGCGTTCCTCGAAGAGCGCGGGTATGTCCGCGCAGTGAGCGGCAAAGGCACCTTCGTCACTGAGCGCCCCGGCTCAGGATCCGACGCCGAATAGTCGACTATGTGCGTCCCCGACGCACTCGCCCCTCGTCCCACACGGGTGCGTCCGAAGGGTAGACCTCGCCATCGGCCCCGAAGACCAGGAACCGGTCGAAGGAACGCGCGAACCACCGGTCGTGCGTGACGGCGAGCACCGTGCCCTCGAACGCCTCCAAGGCCGCCTCCAGCGCTTCGGCCGACTCCACGTCCAAGTTGTCCGTGGGCTCGTCGAGCAGGAGCATGGTCGCGCCGGACAGCTCCAGGAGCAGGATCTGGAACCGGGCCTGCTGCCCGCCGGACAGGGCGTCGAAGCGGGTCTCGCGCTGGTGCACCAGTTCGTAGCGGTGCAGTGCGGGTGCCGAACGATCCAGCGGGAGCGAGTACTCGTCCTCCAGGATCGCGGTGAGCGCGCGGCCGTTCCACTCCGGATGGTGGTGGGTCTGCGCGAAGTGGCCGGGCACGACGCGCGCTCCGAGGCGGGCCTCGCCGGTGTGCGGGACGGTCGAGGGGTCGGCGAGCAGGCGCAGGAAGTGCGACTTCCCCGACCCGTTCGAACCGAGCACGCCGACGCGCTCGCCGTAGAACACCTCCGCGGAGAAGGGGTGCATCAGCCCCGTGAGCTCAAGGTCAGTGCAGGTCAGCGCGCGGACGCCGGTGCGGCCGCCGCGCAGCCGCATCTTGATGTCCTGCGGACGCGGGGGTTCAGGTGGCGGCCCGGCCTCCTCGAACTTGCGCAGCCGGGTCTGCGCGGCGCGGTAGCGGCTGGACATGTCGTCGTTGTACGCGGCCTTCTGGCGTAGCGCCTGCACCAGCTCACGGAGCTGGGCATGCCGCTCGTCCCAGCGGCGGCGCATCTCGGCGAATCGCGCGTGGCGGTCGGCGCGGGCGTCGTGGTACCCGGTGAACCCGCCGCCGTGCACCCACGCCGAGTTTCCGGCGGCCGAGCCACCCTCCAGGGTGATGACGTGGGTGGCGGTGCGGTCCAGCAGCTCTCGGTCGTGGCTGATGAACAGCACGGTCTTCGGGGTCGTGCGGAGCTGTTCCTCGAGCCAGTTCTTGGCCGGAACATCGAGATAGTTGTCGGGCTCGTCCAGGAGCAGGACATCATCGGGGCCCTGAAGCAGCGCTTCCAGGACGAGCCGCTTCTGCTCGCCGCCGGAGAGGGTGCCCAGTTCGCGGTACTGGGCGCGGGCGAAGGGGATGCCCAATGCGCTGACGGTGCAGACGTCCCACAGCACCTCGGCGTCGTATCCCCCGGAGTCGGCCCAGTCCGCCAGCGCCTGCGCGTAGCGGAGCTGGGTCTGCTCGTCGTCGCGCTCCATCATGGCCAGCTCGGCGACGTCGAGTGCGCGCGCCGCCGCACGTACAGGCGGGGGCGCAACAGAGACGAGCAGGTCACGCACCGAAGAGTCGGCGGTCAGGGGCGTGGTGACGCCGTCCGCCCCTGCTTCGGCGTTGGCGTGCGAGCCGATGAACTGCCGCATCACCCCGAGCCGCCCACTGCGGGTGATCGCCCCGCTGGACGGGGCCGTGTCCCCGGAGACGATGTGCATGAGCGTGGTCTTTCCGCTGCCGTTCGCTCCGACGAGAACCGCTTTCATCCCCTCCCCGACACGGAAGGAGGCGTCGTCGAGCAGCGTCCGACCATCGGGAAGCACGAACCCGACTCCGGCAACGTCGATGTGACCCATGGGGCGTCACTATGCCGCCCGCTGCGGGCGCGGGTCGACCGATTTTTCGGCCGACGCCGTGACCTCCGGATCAGCACGTCATCACATCTCGGAGCTAGCGAACGCGAAGTTCGTGAACCCCGGCAGCTGTCACATTCCTTGGCCCAGAAAGGGCGCGGCATCCGTTCTGTCGCGGGCGATCTGTAGGTTCCTCGATATGAGTGCAGGACTGATGGCTTACAGCGTCGATCTCGCCCGGATCTCCCACGCCGAGGCGGCCCCCTACCGAAGCCAGTGCGAACGCTACGGGGAGTTCCTCCCCAACGCCCCCTTCTACCCGGTGAGGTTCTGGTGGTTCGCCGAGGTGGACAGGGCGCTGGCGGACTTGGGCGTGAAGGCGGTGCGCTTGGACGACCTGTGGATGGGCGCGGAAGACGGCGCGCAATGGAGCACGGAAGAGGTGCGCCGAGCCGCGGTGCAGGCGCGCGCCGTGACCACCGAACAGGTGCAGGCTCTGGAGGACTACTCCATCTGTGAGTCGGTGCAGACAGTCCTGGGGTGGATTAGAGGGGCGGCCGAGCAGGGCCACGGAATCGTCGGCTTCTACCACTGACCGCTGCCAGGCCGGACAGCCCACGGACGTCATCCGGCAGCAGAGACCTCGAGGCGATGGCGGGAGGAAGCCGCGAGGAACAGGACGCCCCGCAGCGGGGACTACTCCTGCGCTTGGTCGACTATGGCGTGCAAGGCCGCCACATGTCCCCGGTAAGCGGTGCGGCCAGCGGCGGTGAGCTTGAGCCACACCCTCTGCCGGGTGTCACGGACGGCCTTGTGCTGCTCCACGTACCCCGCGTCCATCAGAACGCTCACGTGCTTGCTGAGCACCGAGGCACTCACTCCGAGCTGTTCCTGGACGAGGCTGAACTCGATCTGGGTCACCGCGTCCAGCAGCGCGCAGATCCGCAGGCGCTGCGGCGCGTGGATGACGGCGTCGAAGCCGTCGATCGCGGTAGTCGAACGCGTCATGAGGCGGTGCCGCCCCGGAACCGGTGGTGGATGCCGAAGACAATGATGCCCACGCCCACCGCCACGGTGAGCGCGTTCGTCGCCCACGACAGGTCGAGGACGCCTTCCAGCACGATATAGGCCACCAGCACCGGCAGCATGATGACGGCAAGCGGCAGCATCTGCCGGGGTGTCAGCCACGCCAGCACCCGCATCCGCTTGACCACCAGATGCACGATCCCAGCGAGCCCTGCGGCCCAGACAGCGAGCCCACCCAGGAAGATGGCCGGCCCGAGGGGCAGGTCCGGCACCAACGACATCAGCGGTCCGACCGGTGCGATCCACGCACCCACGGCCAGGAAGTACCACAGTGGAGTGCGGATATCGCTAATCGAGGCGCGGGCCTGCTCGACGTCTCCCAGGGCCGCCTCGGCTTCCGCAGGGGTCGGCGGGGGCTGCGCGGTGTTCGAGCTCTCGCGTGTTTCCATGATGGAAAGCATCCCCGTGGATTTCCAACTTGTCAACTCACGACTTTCCGCGGCGGCAACAGAGGCGTCGAGGGCGCCGCCCCTCCCTGGACACCACGGAATCCGGCGTCACCGGCATCGAAGAGACCGCGGTACGCGCCCTGGCCAAACTCAAACAGGTCCTCCCCGACCGTCTACGCCGCCAGGTCGCCACCGCCCCCGTCCCGCTCCCCTGGAACGTGGGCCCCGCGCCGACCCCTCCACCCTCGCCACTCTGGCCGCCGCCTGCCGAGACCACGAGATCGTCGCGTTCGACTACGAGACCGGGGCGGCTCCACGGGACGAGCGCTCCTGTACCGTCGAGCTCTCCGGCAACGACCCGCCACCCCTACTGAGCGCTCCTCCGTCAGCCCGCACCTGCGCTCACGGCTCGGGCAGATGCCACGAGCGGGCGGATCACTTGGGCGGAAGCCCGGCGGTGATCTCCATGGCAAACCGCAGCCAGAAGTCCAGGACGTCATCGTCGAGGGTTTCCTCATCGATCACCACCCAGCTCTTCTGCTCCTTGCCGCGGAACACATAGGGCCGGGCGCCGGTCTTGGCGAGGGCCTCGTCCATGCCCTCAGGCCCGACGCGCACCATCAGACCTTCCTCATAGATGCAGGCCAGCGTGTTCCCCTGGAAGAGGAAGATGATCGCGCCGAACATCTTCTTCGCGGTCACCCCGTCGGCTTCCAGCCGTTCCCAGGCCCGATCCGCCAGCACCTCGTCGTATGCCATAGCGGCACATTCACCAGCTCCCGCGACACCCCCCGTATGCCACGCCAGGCGTCGGCGGCAGCCCGGCTCGGTCCCTGCTCGGCTGCGCGACGATCCTGCCCGGCGTCTTCACCTGCATGAACCCGGGCACGGACACGTCTCCGGCGGACTGGGCACGCCTGGCCAAGTCCGTCCGCCCCGGCACCGGCCCCGAGGACTGCGGCCGGACCGGACCGAACTCCCTCGACTCCAAGCGAAGATTGTTAGCCCACTGACAGTCCACAAATCCGGTCCGAGCGAGATCCGCGAGAGTGCGGGAAAATGGGGGGAGACAGGCGGGATCCGGCGACTCCAGAGAACCGCCGAGTGTCAACAGCCAGGAGCCGAGACCATGCAGGAAACCGGTCCCGAATCTGACCCGGCCGCGTACAACTACGCGCACTTCAGCCTCGCGCACCGCACCATGGACATGCTGGGCGGAGTCCGCGTCGGTGATCCCCTCCCGGACTTCACGGCGACGCGACTGGACGGCGCGGAGGTCCGCGCGCGGGACTACCTCGGCACGCCCATAGTGCTGGAGACCGGCAGCGTCACCTGCCCCATGTACGTGGGACGGGTCCAGCCGATGAACGCGCTGGCGTACCGCTATCCCGAGGCAGAGTTCCTCGTCCTGTACACCCGCGAAGCCCACCCCGGCGCGCGGATCGGGGCGCACCGCACGGCGGCGCAGAAGGCCGCGGGCGCACGCGTCGTCGCCGAGCACGACCGGGAAAGCCGCACCATCCTCATCGACGACCTCCAGGGCTCCGCCCACCGCCAGCTGGGGGCGATGCCCAACACGGTGCACGTGATCGCCCCTGACGGCACCATCGCCTACCGGTCCATCTGGAACGATCCGGAGACCGTCGAGCAGGTGGTGCGCGACCTGCTGCGGGGCAAGGCACCAGCGCAGCATCCAGCCCGGTTCCGGCCAGCAGGTCTGCCCACACTGCTCCGCGTGCTGCGCAGGGCGGGCCGAGGAGCATTGCGCGACTTCGCCAAGGAGGCCCCGAAGATCGCCTGGCTGCACCTCCGACCGTCCCGTTCGGGCCAGGCCCTGTTCCGTTGGCCCAAGCGGAAGGGGAAGCCCTGACGGCACTGCCGTCAGGGCCGAAGCGCACGTTCAATGCCGCCGCATCACGCGATGTCGTCAAGTACCGGAAGGTAGCCGTCGGAGTGGCCTTCGGCCGTCGGGTGGTAGGAGTCACCAACGGGAATGGTCATGCCGTGGATCCAAGGGTCGTCGGAACAGATCTCGTGGCCGGTGAAGGCGGAGCGGACGTCGCCGAAGGAAAAGCCGTGGTCGGCGGCGCGCTTGCCGGTGACGTCGTTGAGTTCGTCGAGGGCACTGTTGACCTCAGCCCGCGATTCTTCGCTTAGGCCCCCTGCAGGACAGGTGCCGCCCAGCTCGTAGATCCGGGGATAGCCCAGGACGACCACGCTGGCACTGCGCGCCTCCCCGCGGATGGCCGTATACACATCATCAAGCCGGCCGGGCAGGGTCTCGTTGATGTAGGCGCGTGCCTCGGCGGCCCGGTCCCTGCAGGCGCTCTCGGTCTGCAGGACGCACGTCACCAGGACTTCGCTCATCCCCGCGTCGTTGGCGCCCGCGGTGATGCTCACCAGCTCGGTGCCGCGACCGAGCGGGCCGACCTGAGAGTCGGTGACGTCGGAGGTGGTGGCTCCCGCACAGGCGGTGAAGTCGAACGAGGACGGGGCATAGGTGTCTGCCCACAGCTGGGGATAGGCGCGAGTGCTGCGTTGGCAGTCTCCGCTGCGGGAATCGTAGGAGCCGGCCCCGACCCCCGATGCGTAGGAGTCGCCAAGAGCGACATAGCCGCCGACTGGCGCAGCGGCTACCGACGGCGGCGTGGCCAGCCCACCGGCTGCGCACAGCGCTACGGCGGCAAGCAGCACGCGGCCACGCCGCGCACTGGTGACAGACTCGGTCGCCATGGTGAAACCTCCTGCGTTTCGGGGGGCGGGCAGGCACGAAGCGGCCGCGAAGGGGAAGCCTCGTCGGCAGCTCGATATGATCACGTCCGACATCGCAGGGCAATCGATCTTGCACGAAAAGTAACTATCGTCGAGGCCAGATGAGGCTGCCCCACCAACCGGGGCCGACCGAGACATCAGGAAAACCCGCCGTGATAGCCCGCGATCGCCCGCGGCTCCGCCTCTCGCGAGCCCAGTCGAGCCACTGAGGTCGCGCAGAGGCCAGGATGCCTACTGAACCGTCAACCGACGCCACCTCGACTGCCCGCGACACGGCGACATCGACGATGTCCGTCTTTCCCCGAAAACCGGTAACGGTGCGCTATCGCCCAACTACCATGAGGCTCACCTCTCCTCGCTGAAGGGACGGCGGGATGGTGACTCAGCCGACGAAGGCACGGACAGCTCTCGCTAGGTACGGCGGCGCGGTCGTCATCGCCGTGGCGGCAACAACTTCGGTAAACGCACCGGCCCAGGCTGCGCCGCTGGACCTCACCTGCACCGGAAATATAGAGCACGTCTTCGACGAGCCTCTGAGCGCAGGCGGCAGCAGCAACGGCACCACCCAAGGCAGTCTGGTCAACTGCCTATCCCCGAACGGTAGTTGGCCCGCCCTCAACAGCGCGAAAATCACCTCCAGCTTCCGAGCGAAAAGCGCCCCCGATGCCAATCCGTGCAGCCTTCAGTTGACGCTCAGCAGGGTCGCTGGCACATTCACCTGGAATACTGGGGAGGTCAGCGACTACGTCGGAAGTGTCAATACCGATCCGAGGCAGGGCGTCGTCGAGATCAACTTCAAGGTCAAGAACGGACCGCTGTCCGGTGACACCGGAACGGTCGCCCCCGTTGTGGCGCGGACTAATGCCGACTGCCTAACAGTCGGTCTCAGGACACTCGACCTCGAAGCGTTCCAGATCGTATTCCAGTGACACTCCTGCGGAATGACCTTGTGGCCAGGCTGGCTGGTCGCGGGGCGCCTGGAGCCTCTATCGTTGATCTCGTCCGTCGCGAGCAGCAAGAATGCCCCGTTCATCGTAGAAATTGAGTTTCGGTCCCACGATCAGGCAACGGTCTTGTTTTGCCTCAGGGCTCGGCGGATTACTGGACGGTGGCATATTCCCGCCACTGACCGACGCTTATGACAGGACCCCGCGGGTAAATGTCGACGACCAGGCGCGCATCCAGGGGAACTCACCAGCCTCGGGTATTCAGCGGAAGGCCCCCTCACCTCGGTCCGCGACACCTGGTATTGGGAACACGGGCACCGTGAATTCACGGCCAGAGAATTCACCGTCTTCGTCTTCGCGGCACTAGCGAGACAAGGAGCAACCCAGCGGCTACCGGTCGTTCCATCGGACCGATGCGCATGGGCGGTCCCCAGGGCGGGTGAGTGTCATGCTCACCTGTGAGGCGTGTGCGCTGTTACCTTGCCGATCATGAGCATCGGTGTGGGCAGCGTCCCAGTCCTCCGTCCGCGCAAGAAGGGGGAGGTCCCCGAGGTGGGGGCCATTGAGCTCTTCTTCGATCTGGTCTACGTGTTCACGGTGGTGCAGATATCGCACTTCCTCCTCGGCCACCTGACCTTGATCGGCATCGCGCAGAGCGCGGTGCTGTTCCTCGCGGTCTGGTGGGGGTGGAACTACACCGCGTGGGCGATGAACTGGATCAACCCGCAGAGCGTCGCCGTGCGCCTGCTGACCGCCCTGCTGATGCTCTGCGGACTCGGGATGGCGATCGCGCTCCCCCACGCATTCACCGACGAGGGCCCGCTGTTCGCGCTGTCCTACGTGGTCCTCCAGCTCGTGCGCAGCTCCTTCATGGTGTGGGCCTGCCGGGGCTCGGTGCTGTCCCGCAACTACGCGCACCTGCTGTCCTGGAGCGCGGTGGCCAGCGTCGTCTGGGTCATTGGTGCATTCGCTCCGGAGGAGATGCGGCTGCCCCTGTGGGTGCTCGCGCTGCTGATCGACTACGCGGCCCCGCTGCTGAACTTCTACATCCCGGGCCGCGGCGGCACACCCATGAGTACCTGGCCGCTGCACCGCGAGCACCTGGCCGAGCGCAACCGGCTGGTGTTCATCATCGCCCTGGGCGAATCCATCCTGATCATGGGCTTCACGCTGGAGGAGGTCGAGCTCACCGCACCGGTCGTCATGGCGACACTGCTCGGCTTCGCGGGCCTGGTACTGCTCTGGTGGAACTACTTCGGCCTGCGGATCGAAGAGGAAGTCGAGCAGGACCCCGAGGGCGAGCGGCAGACCGCCATCGCCCGCTCGGCGTTCGCCTACGCCCACGCGGTGATGATCGCCGGGGCGATCGTGGTGGCGGTCTCCATCGAGCAGGTCACCTTCCACCCCACGGGCCACACCGAGACCCCCGTGGCCTGGTGCCTGGTCGGCGGCCCGATCCTCTACCTCCTGGGCAACCTGCTGTACATCCACGCGATCGCAGGCGTCGTCGCCCTGTCGCGGATCGTGGTGATCGCCGTGCTCGCGGCCCTCGGCATCGCCGCTGTCACAACCCACGCCTTCCCCCCGCTGGTCCTGGCCGGGGCAGTGACCCTGTGCATGCTCGCCCTCGCCCTCTTCGGCTCCCGCATCGGCGCGCGCCGCTCCTGACGGGTTCAGCTTGGAGAACGGCGAGCGTCCACGAGTGCCGCCAGGCGCGAGCCGACCTGCCGTCGCTCCCGCCGACCACTGAGACCTCAGGAAATTCGCGACTAGGCCAGAATGATGTGGCCGCAGATTCCACCACACGCCACCGACAACCGACGCACAAAAAACTGCCCCGTGACCTGAAATCCCAGATTACGGGGCAGCTTTCATGCTTAAGAAGGTTTGGCCAGGAGCGGGGTCGAACCGCCAACCTTCCGCTTTTCAGGCGGCCTGAACTCCCTCAACTTACCCCGTTGACCTGCATAAACACGAGAACCAATCACAATCAGAAGAAACTTGGTCGTGTATTTGCCGCACAGGCATGAATCGGGGCCGCAAGCGGGTCTGCCCCACCCCGTAACTGCAGTCAGCGCGGCTGTGATTCTCGGAACCTGCGTCTCAGTCAAACACGTGGGGCCGAACCGGAGCGATGTACTCGGCGACGCCGAAATTGTGATGGACGGTTTCCGGCGGTTCGTCGGTGGACGGATCGATATGGGCCGAAGGTGGACACGTGGCCTCAGAGCGGACAGTCGCCTCTGCAACGACTGAGCCGGTCGCGACCTCGTACAGCGTGACCGGCTCGGCGATCACTTCCAAACTCGCCATGAACTGCGTTCCCTCCTTGAGATTGTGCGAGCCATGGCTGACGATGTAGGGGCACGCGGTCTCGGTCATGGTCGTCTCGCGCTCGACGCTATCGGCACATGCGACGAGTTGGATATCCCCGGGATCGGCCTCCCCTGGCCACCATTCGCTGGACAGCTCCTCATGCCACGAGGCAGGGTGCAATCTGTCGTCCCAGCCGTCCTTTGTGCTGCCACGGCGGAAGATCTGTGTGGGATGCGGGCCGTCGCCCGTGTAGCGGGCAGCGTTGGCGAAGTGCTCACCCTCGCAGACCCGACTCAGGTCGGTATCCGGTCCCAGCACGCTCAGTTCGGCCTCGTCGGCGGGCACCGTCGGCTTGAAGTCCACGCGCTGGACCACCGTTTTCAAGAACTCGGCGCCATCGACCTCCTCCGGTGCCAGCAGCACCAGGTCCACGTCCCAGTTGCCCAGCCGGACGACGAGGCGGCTGGCGAGTCGACGGCTGCGCTGCGGCGTCTCATCGACATAGGCATCCAGTCCATGAAAGAACTCTTTCCTCCACGAGCCCGATGCTCGCGGCCATTTGTCGTCCTTGGCCAGATCGAAGATGTGCTCCATGCGGACTGTGAGGCTCAGCGGTTCGACGCTGTTGGCGTCGTCCCCCGCGGCGGAGAGCTGCCACTCCTGCTCCAGAAGCCCACCGGGTTCTGAGGGGCCGTCCTCACCGTCGACCAGCTCCCATTCTTCTGGCAGGGAGAAAGTCACGGTGGAATCGAGTTGCGGCAGCTCGCCCTCGACCCAAGGCGGGGACTCAACGACGTCCGGGAGTTCGATCTGCGGGGCAGCGTTCTGTTCGACGCTAGCCGTGCACGCCACGCAGCCGAACACTGCGGTGACCCCTGCCACGGCGGAATGGAGGCTGCGGATCCGGGGGCGGTTCGGAGGTTTGACCACCTGATCGCTCACCTGGGAAGGTTACCGACGCCGTTCGCCCCGTGTCCGGCGAAACGTCAACCTCACACGCTGACCAGACCGAATACCGACTACTCGATCACCGGCCTCCTACAGGTACAAAGCGGGAGCACAGTCGCACAACGCGGCCCCGGCGCTCCTCGCCGACGTGAACTGAAGGTACCGATCTTGATATTGAAGATCACGCTGCCCGCTGCAGGGGGCGGAGAGAAGGCCACCGAGGCGTGAAGCTCGTTCCTGCGATCCGTTCCAGCTGCTTGGGGTCAATCAGTCAGACGCAGCGGTAGCGGGTTGACACGAGGCCACGTTTACGCCAGCCACGCAGGATTCGCTCTACAGTCTCTCGCGACGTTCCTATCCAGGTAGCAAGCTCGACTTGAGTGACCGACAACTCTGCTTCGGCAAGTCCTTTCCTATCAGGGGGCGCACCGTGAGCAGTGCCTTTGCCAGGCGCTGATTAGCCCCAAGTTGTGTGACCTCACGGATTCGCGTCTCGGCCTCGGCAGCCCGCTCCTCAAGATCTTGCCCCTAGCGAAGCAGAGGGCGCTGGAATCGAGAATGCGTCCTTGCGCCATCAGGCCGATGATTCGAGGCTAAAGGCACGGTATGCGTCTGCCAGAGCTTCGTCAGAGATTTCCCAGGAGTCGATCCAGGCCAGGAGCTCCTCGCGCGGGGCGCTTCCCCACTGCTCGGCACCCAGCAGCGCCTCGACGTCCTCCACTGCGGTCAGCGCGCGTTCCGCAGCCGCTTCGGAGAGCTCACCGGCCGCCAGGCGCCGACCGAGTTCTTCGCGTGCGTCCATATCCGGCGGTGTAAACGACGCCTTCAGTCTGGCGCTGAGTGCTCTCAAGAATGGAAGAGTTGATCCGGATCTGCACTGTGGAACACTCGCTGCCCCCTTCCCTGACAGCGCCTCCACGACCCCAACCGCAGCTCATAATGCTTCCCGACTTGGCTCACGAATCGTGACCTGGCCGGACTGCGCGTCGCTGACCTGTTTTTTCGTGGGAGAGGTCGGCGCAATTGGGGCGCTAAGCAGCCAGCAGAGCCTCGACCTTAGTTCGCTGGCGAGGTCGTCGTGCTGGGGTCCTCCGCCGCGCCGCTGTGGACCGACGAGGCGGTTGCTGCGGTGCAACCCACCGCCATGCCGATCCGCGTTAGGACTTGACCTCAACTTAACTAGAAATTCTAGCCTCGTCTCTGCCAGGATCACCAGGAGGGTAGCGCCATGAAACAGATCCAGCCTGATCTTTGGGAGACCGAGCCGGAGTTCCCGGCTCCGGGATTGAGCACCCACGCCTATCTGTGGACCGCAACCGGTGGCAACGTGTTGTTCTATAACACGACACTGGAGCACGAGATCGACGCCATGGCCCAACTCGGCGGTGTCGCTCGCCAGTACCTGAGCCACCAGGACGAGATCGCGCCGTCGCTGCGCACCATCAAGCAGCGGTTCGACTCGACGCTGCACTGCAGCGCGGTCGAGGCGGACCTCGTCGCGAAGACCTGCCCCGTCGACGGTGGGTTCGACGAGCGTCGTGTGGAGCTGGACGGGTTCGAGGTGATCCCCACGCCGGGGCACACACCGGGCAGCGCGAGCTTTCTGGTTCCTTCCGCGCACGGCTTGACGTATCTGTTTACAGGTGACTCCATCCTGCGCGATGCGGAGGGCACGTGGATCGCCGGCTATATTCCTGGTTTCAGTGACCGCGACGCTCTCGTCGCCAGCCTGTCCGGCCTCGCCGACCTCGCTCCGGACATCGTGATCTCCAGCGGGTTCCTCGGTGATACGGGAGTCACCGAACTCGGCGATCGGGCCTGGGCCGACTGTGTGGATGAAGCGCTGCACTCGTTGACGGAAAGCTGAGGTCACCACCGGGAACGGCCTCCTCGCTAGCACTGCCGAGGGGACGCCGAACATCCGCGCCCCGACCTGCGCTATCGTCCGCCGACCCCGCCCCGGGCCTTCCCGGAGGCGACCACATCGCAATCGGCCAGGACCTCGATCGTTCGAACGTCCCGAGAGGAGTGCCCAGCGTGGAAGCCATAGGCCCGGGTGAGCCTCGTCTTGCTTAACTTCGCGGAGAACTGAGCGGACTGCGGCGTGGGTGGCCGAGCCGGGCTCTCCACGTCGGAAGCGCGTACTTGTCACACCCGCCGGTTATAACCGCCCGTGGAGCACCGCCCACCACAAACTGTGGGGCAGATGCGCGTTCGATTTCGCTCGTGGAGCTGGATCGATGGCTTCATCGCGCATCTGTCCACTGGATCGAAGGGAACCGCCATGGGCGCATACGTACAGCTAGGCAACGTCCGCACCTGGTACGACGAGCGGGGCGAGGGTGAGCCGCTGGTGCTGCTGCATGGGGGCGTCGTCGATGCCCGGTTCTTCGACCAGAACATCGGCCCGCTGGTGGAACGGTTCCACGTCTACGCCGTCGACCTGCGGGGACACGGCCACACCGGCGATGTCGAGGGACCGTTCACCTACGACGCCCTCGCACAGGACACGATCGAGTTCATCGAGCAGGTCGTCGACGGCCCGGCCCATCTCGTGGGCCACAGCGTCGGTGCCGCGGTGTCGATGTTCGTGACCCTGCGCCGATCCGATCTGGTGCGCAAGCTGGTGATGGTGAGCGGCGGCTTCCACCACAGCGCCGAGGTCGGCGCTGGCGACGGCGGGGAGATCGATGTCGAGCCCGTGGTGGCCGCGTTCGGGGCGTCCTATGGGGAGGTGTCGCCGGACGGGGAGGAGCACTACCCGGTCGTGGTGCGCAAGGTGCTGGAGATGGGCGGCCGTGAGCCGGAGTTGAAGGCGTCCGACCTGGGCGGCATCACCAACCGGACCTTGGTGATGAGCGCCGACGACGACATCGTCACCCTCGAACACATGCTGGAAATGTACCGGGCCATCCCCAACTCCGAGCTGGCGATCGTTCCCGGAACGTCCCACTTCCTCCTGCAGGAGAAGGCAGAGGCCTGCAACGCTGTCATCATCGACTTTCTCGCCAACGCCCCCGTGCCCACCGTGGCTCCCGTCCGTCGTGTCCCCGCGTCGTGAGACCGGGGGGCCGTTCTGGGGCATGTCGCTGTGACCACGGCCGATAGTGCCGGGATGACCGCGCAGTCCGCGACAACCCCGATATAAGCGATATGAGAACGCCTACGACCAAGAGTCTTGTTGGAGCGCAGCGAGTCCGCGTTCAAGTGTCCTGCCTCCTGGAGGCAGGACACCAAGGCCAGACGGCAGCATCGTCAGGCGATCGACCGCTCGTTGGTTGCGCCCCTGCTGACCAGGTGAGCCCTGATCCGGATTCTGGCCTGCACGGACTTACTGATCTTTAAGGGGGGATGTCACCTTCGAGATAGATGACATCCCCCAGGCCAGGGCGCATACCTGAAGCATGAGGTATGCGCAGGGCGGAGGACTGACCGCCCAGGGGCGAGCACGCCGCGAGCAGGTCCGGCTCGAGGCCGCCCGGCGGTTCGGCCAGGGCGCCAGCCGCGCCGAGGTCGCCCGCGAGCTGCGCGTCACCCCCACCACCGCGAGCCGCTGGTACAAGGCCTGGAAGAACGGCGGCAGCGCCGCGCTGGCCTCCAAAGGCCCGCTGCCCGGCCCCGCCTCGACGATGGGCAGACCCAGCGGCTGGAACTCGAACTGGGCCGCGGCCCCTGGCCCACGGGTGGGCCGACCAGCGCTGGACCCTGGCCCGTATCCGCGACCTCATCCGCCGACTCTTCGACATCGACTACACCGTCCCGGGCGTCTGGTACCTGATGGACCGGCTGGGCTGGTCGGCCCAGAAACCCGCCCGCCAGGCCATCGAGCGCGACCCACGGCGGTGGAGGTCTGGAAGAAGGACGTCGGGCCGAGCGCAAACAGACCGCGGCGGCCCAGGGCGCCGGGATCGTCTTCGAAGGCGAATCCGGGCACAACCTGAGGCCGCCCATCGCGCGCACCTGGTCACCGCGCGGCAAGACCCCGCTGATCACCGTCAAGCACTCCAACTCCGGACGCACCGCGGTGATGGGCCTGGTGGCCTACCGCCCCGGCCACCGGCCGCGGATGATGTTTCGCACCCGCGACCAGACCCGCCCGAACTCCGCAGGCCCACCCGCCGGGGATTCGACTGGACCGACTACCGCGGCCTGCTCACAGCGGCGCACACGGCACTGGACGCGCCCATCGTTGTGGTCTGGGACAACCTCAACTCCCGCAAGAGCGGCGCGATGCGCCACTTCATCGAGGCCGCGCCGTGGCTGACGGTGCACCACCTGCCGGCCTATGCCCCGACCTCAACCCGGTGGAGGGCCTGTGGTCGCTGGTCAAACGCGGGGAGCTGGCCAACCTGGCGGTGACCGGTATCGATCACCTCGCCCGGACGGTCCGACGATCCCTGCGCCGCCTGCAGCACCGCCCGAGGTTCTCGACGGCCTGCTCGCGCACACCGGCCTGAAGCTCATCGAACAGACCGCATGTGACATCACGCTTTAAAGATCATTAGTCGCAGAGGGCGGATTCGGCACGACATCCAGGAAAATGAAACAAGAAGAAGCCCGGTCCATCACGCTCGTGATGGACCGGGCTTCCTGCAGGTGTTCCGTTTTCTCGAGAGAGTCGAATCACCGGCGTCCGAGGCCGACCTGCCACGATGGGGCATGGTTGCCCCTACGGCACTGAGGCTCAGTCTGGTACGCCGTCGATGATGCCGCGGGTGACCGGTCTCCCAGCAAGCTGAAAACATGGCCGTGTATTGGTCGTAGATACCCGCCGAAAGCCACCGGACGCCATCGACGCACTAAAAAGGCCCCCGTGACCTGGATTCTCAGTTCACGGGGGCCTTTTTCATGCTTATGGAGGTGTGGCCAGGGGCGGGGTCGAACCGCCGACCTTCCGCTTTTCAGGCGGACGCTCGTACCAACTGAGCTACCTGGCCCCAATGCAACACACCAACCTGCGGTGTGCGGGCGGTCCTGACGGGATTTGAACCCGCGGCCTCCACCTTGACAGGGTGGCGAGCACTCCTAACTGCTCCACAGGACCTTGCGTATTCTTTTGTCGGCACTCGGCGCCGCACTCGATTGTACCGGGTGCTCTGCCTTGCGCTGTCCGCGTCATCATTCTGCCAGACGTCCGGCAGTGGTCCGACCCGGATCAGTACCCCCAACCGGATTCGAACCGGCGTTACCGCCTTGAAAGGGCGGCGTCCTAGGCCACTAGACGATGGGGGCCTCGACGACGAACGAGTCGCCATTTCCCGCTTCGCCTGCCGTCGGGGACGGGTCAAGCATAGGGGAGATTTCCGTCCAGTGCCAAAGCGGTTTGCCGAGCCCCGCTCCGTCAGGTGGTTTCGGGGGTCGCGACAGCGCTGCGGGCGGGGATCCGGGACGGACGGGGCAGCGCCCCGCTCGCCGTTGGGCGTGTCATCCGGGGGAGCGTGTGGGAGAGCCGCTCTCCACCGACACCGTCGGTGTCGGAGATAAGGGCGGCGACGGGGACGGCGAGCGCGACGGACTCCTCCCAGACGCGGCCGGAGCGGGTGTGATCTGGCGGTCGGGATCCTGTTCGATGTTCCGCTCGATCTGGGCGGAGGTGAGACCGAGGCCGCCGAGCGTGACGTCGTCCCAGGCCTGAAGCCGCTGCGTCTCGGCGTCGAAGTAGAGCACTGACGCCTGGTACGGCGTGGGACGGTCAGGGCCTCCGGCGAGGTTGCGTAGGCCGGCGCCGCCCGTCGACCCCTGCACAAGGAAGCGCGTACCGGTCTCCCTCACCTCGGTCCAGCGGTTGTGTCCGTGGCCGGAGAGGACCAGCGGCACGACGCCGCTGAAGCCCTCGCCCTGCAGTGGGTCGTGCAGGACCGCGACATCCACCGGCGGGTCCGCGTCCTTGATCGACGCGGCCTGCTCGGCGCCGATGGCGGCGACCTCGTCGGTGTCCGGGTTGTCGCGCGCCTTGTCGGGGGTGAAGCGGGGGTCGCCGGCGCCGTAGAAGACGATGCCGCCGACCTCGGCGACTTCGTCGTCCAGGACCACCGCGTTGGGCTGGGCCGCCACCGCCCGCTGGGTGCCCATGGAGTCGTGGTTGCCGCGGACCCAGACGTAAGGCACGTCCAGCTTGGCGATCTCGTCGGCGAACCCGTCCTCGGCCGCGCTGCCGCGGTCGGTGAAGTCGCCGGAGTCGACGATGATGTCGATCCGGAACTGCTCCCGCAGCGAGCTGATGACGTTCCAGGCGGCCGGGTTCAGGTGGAGATCGGCGACATGCAGCACGCGGATCGTCGTCCCGTCGTCCTCGAAGACCGGCAGCGTGGAGGTCGCCTCGTAGAGCATCGAGACGTTGCCGACGAGGCCCGCGAGCTGCTTCCGGTACTCGGAGAACCGGTTGACGACATCCGCCGCGTTGCCCACCACGTTCGGGGCGCCGACGAGCAGCCCGGTGTAGCGGGGCTCGGAGACGGCGGCGGGGTTGAATGTGGCGGCGGCCATACCGGCGGCCGCAGCGAAGGTGACCAGCGCGGTCAGTGCGCTGCCGAGAGCCCGGCGCCAGTCGCGGAACAGCACGAGGGCGGTGAGGGCCGCCCCCAGGACGGCGGCCGCGGCGGCGCGGGTGAGCAGAAGCACGACGCCGTGCTGGACCTCGGACCCGATGGTCTGGGCCATGCGGTCGATGGCGGCGGGGTTCCGGAACACCTCTTGGGCGGCGGCCGGGCGGATCTCGGTGATCGCCGCCTCGAAGCGCAAGGGTGCGGAGTGGGTGTCGAAGGCGAGCTTCCCCAGTGGAGCCACGTCTAGGACGGTCTCGCCGCGTCCCGGACTGACGCTGAGATTCACGTCGGCCGGACCGATGGGCGTCATCACCTGGCCACCCAGTGCGAGCCCGAGCCACCCGCCGAGGAGACCCGCCGCGATCACGCCCGCGATGCGGGCGGCGAGCCCCGTGCGCAGTCGGATGACCCGGCCCGCCAGGGAACGCAGCCGTTCGGGGGCCAGGGCGGAGGTAAGGGCGGATCCCAGCCGTGAGGACACCCCTCCATGATTGCCGGTGCGTCGCGGCTCAACAACGTTCCTGGCCCCGCGTCGGCGCACCAGTGGTGGGCGATAGCGGACAATCGGTGACGTGGTTGAACTCACCCGGACGCGATTCGAGGAGCTCGTCAGCGACGCGCTCGACACCATTCCGCCCGAGCTGACCCGAATGATGGACAACGTCGTCATCACGGTCAGTGAGGATCCGCCGGACCCCGGACTGCTGGGCCTGTACGTGGGGATCCCGCTGACCGAGCGCGGGGAGGGCTACGCGGGCGCCCTGCCGGACCAGATCTTCATCTACTGGCGGGAGATCTGCGCCTGCTGCGACACCGAGGATCAGGTCGTGGACGAGGTCCGGATCACCGTGATCCATGAGATCGCGCACCACTTCGGGATCGGGGACCAGCGGCTGCACGACCTGGGCTGGGGGTGACATTGGCCTGGGGCGCGCACACCCACAGTGATGACGGCGGCGACCACGGCGGCCGCGACGGGCGCTCGGCGCGTGCCCCGCGGACGCACCGCGACGGCACACGAACGCCCCCGAGAAGCGCGCCGCAAAGTCGCCACGTATGCCTACCAGCGCCAACAGATCCATCACAGATTCTCGAAAACGACTTGCGGAACCCACACGGAATCAGGGACGGTAGGTCATCAGATAACAACCGAGAGTGACGCCGGTGCGAACCAGGTGAGGGAGCCGCCGGGTGGGTAATCCGCGTACGGACAGCCGCAAGATCGACATCCCTCCGCAGGACCGCAAAGACATGACAACCACCCGCCGGAGCGCCTCCACAGGGGGCGGGGCCGGGGCGCCGCCATCCGGTCAGGGACCGTCAGGCCAGGAATCGAGCAGCGGCGACTGGCGGCGCGGCTACCGCGACGTCGTCCGCGTCGGCGAGTTCCGGGCGCTGTGGGTGGCCCACGCGCTGTCGATGACCGGCAGCTACCTGCTCAACATCGCTGTGGCGCTGCTCGTCTACCACCAGACGTCCTCGGCGCTGGCCGCGGGCATCACGATGGCGCTGACGTTCCTGCCGCAGATCATCGGCGGACCGCTGCTCTCGGGGCTGGCCGACCTCTTCCCGCGGCGCAGGGTGATCGTGATCAGCGACCTCACGCGGGCCGTGCTGGTGGCCGGGATCGGCATTCCGGGACTGCCGGTGTGGGCGATCTGGGTGCTGGTGTTCTGCTCCACGTTGCCGATGGTGCCGTTCGGCGCGGCCCGGGCTGCGCTGATGGCCGAGATCGTGCAGGGGGAGCGCTACGTCGCCGGGTCGGCGATCATCAACATCACCACCCAGGTGGGCACGCTGGCGGGGCTGGTGCTCGGCGGCGGGGTCGTCGCGGCGGTCGGACCGAACTCGGCCGTGATGTTCAACGGACTGACGTTCGTGGCGTCGGCCGCGATCATCCGGTTCGGTGTGCGCTACCGACCTGCCCCGCGCGACGAGCGGGAGGAGCGCCCCTCACTGTGGCGGGTGACGCGGGAGGGCACACGGGTCGTCTTCGGCGACGCCCGCCTGCGCACGCTCGGCCTGTTCGCCTGGCTGGCGGGGTTCTACGCCATCCCCTACGGGTTGGCGGGCCCACTGGCCGACGAGGTCGGCGGCGGAGCGATGGCGGCGGGCCTGCTGATGGCGGGACCGTCCATGGGGGCGATCATCGGCGGGTTCGTCCTGACGCGACTGATCAACCCGGAATCGAGGATGCGCCTGATCGGCCCACTGGCCGTGGCGGCGTCGGTTCCTCTGCTGGCCTGGGCACTGCACCCGCCGCTGTGGGTGATGGTCGGCCTGCTGATGCTCTCGGGGATGACGGCCTCCTACCAGTTCGTGGCCAACGCCGCGTTCGTCCTCTGCGCCCCGTCCAAGGGCCGGGGGCTGGCGTTCGGCCTGGTGGCGGCCGGCCTACAGGCGGTCCAGGGCATCGGCATCGCCCTGGCCAGCCTGCTCGTCGAGGTCACCGGACTCCATGTCGTCATCACGGTGGCCGGCGGCCTCGGTGTGGCGGGTGCCCTGCTCCTGGCATCGCCCTGGTCCCGCCTCTCCTCCGAGGCCATCGCCCTGATGCACACGCCCCCAGACGCTGACGCCCCCGACGGAGACCAGGCTCCCGGACCAGGACCGGGGACGGGCAGGGGGACGCGCCCGCAGTGACCACATCACAGGTTGCTCTGCTTCCCCTGGAAGTTCCGGATGATGTGCTCCAGAACCGAGGTGTCCTTACCCTCCTCGGGCATGACCAGCCACGCGATGATGTACAGGAGGATGCCGCTGGCACCCAGGAGGGTGAAGACCGCGAACGCCAGCCGCACGAGATTCGCGTCGACACCGACGAACGCCCCGATCCCACCGCAGACACCGGTCAGGATCCTCTTGTCACGACTCCGCCGAAGGCTTTTCTTACCGAAGTTCTCGCTCATACCTCCAGCCTGCCCGTTCCCCCGCCTCAAGCCCATCGGGAAGTCCCCTGGCGGGCCCCTGACTCCACCCTGAGCGCCCCTACCGGCCTCACCCCGGCCAGCTCCCGAACCCGTCCCGGCACAGCACGACAGACGGCCTCGCGCCCGCTGCGGCCCAAGGTCCCCACAGGCCCCCCCACCACCGCCACATACGGGACTGCGTTCCGCATCCGGGCGCAAAACCCGTTAGTCTTAGCACGCATGGTGTGGCACCGTACCTACGACGGAAGCACGCATCGGGGCCATTAGCTCAATTGGCAGAGCAGCGGACTTTTAATCGGGCGTCTCTTCACCGTCGTGCAACACACGGCCGAACAGCTGAAACGCCAGAATAGCCGGAACCGTCGTGCAACCGATCCTCTGCTGTCAAAACTGGCCCGATCCGGCCACCCTTCACGTTCCGGACTTTTATCCCAGAACCCTCCCCCTGCGTCCTCCGCCTCTGCTTGGCCGCCTCCGGCCCTTCCCAGTGACGCACGGCGATCGCCGGGTTACGTTCCCAGTGGACGCGTCCGCGAGCATGGGAGGTAGCGATGGGGCATCGCAAAGGCGGCTCGGAAGATCGGGGCGACGGCCCAGCCTGGAGAAAGACGGCAAGGAGGGCTCGGGACACGGCAATCAGGACTATCCTGACCAGTCCGGCGATGGCCAGGAACAGAAATGACTGACTTCGACGATGGTCCTGACCGGCTCGCCGACCTCCTCGTCGAGGCCGGTGCTCTGACGGATCCCGCGTGGGAAGCGGCGGTACGGGCGGTGCCACGACACGCCTTCCTTCCCGAAACGGTCTGGGTGCGCGACGACGATCCGCCCTGGCGCAGCCCCTACGGGCCGGACACACCGGAGTGGAGAGATGCCGCCTACGCGGACTATGCGCTCGTCACCCAGGTCGACGACGGTGAGTCGCTCGGTTCCGATGGGCGGGGATGTACCCGACCAGCTCGGCCAGCCAGCCGAGTCTCGTCGTTCGCATGCTCCAGGCCCTGAACGTGACTGGCGGGGAGACCGCGCTCGAGATCGGAACGGCGACCGGATATAACTGTGCACTCTTGTGTCGACGTCTGGGCGATAAGGCTGTGACTTCGGTCGAGGTCGACGCTGCCCTAGCCCAGCAGGCGCGAGAGAAGCTGTCGGCCGCCGGGTATGAGCCGCGGCTCGTCGTCAGCGACGGCGCCGTCCCAGTCGAGGGCGGCCCCTTCGACCGCATCCTGGCCACGGTAGCCGCGAAGTCGATCCCCGCCGCATGGATCACCCAGCTCGCGCCGGACGGCATGCTCGTGACCCCTTGGGGTAGCGATCACGCCGGGCACTGGCTCGTCCGACTGACGGCGGACGGAACTGGGGCCGCACACGGCCGCATCCTCGACGAGGCGCCGTTCATGTGGCTGCGCTCTCAGAGGTCCCACTTCGGCACCTGGCGCGATCACGTTGACGTCGACGCTCCGATGCAGGCGGGGCGAACGAAGCTGGACCCGCGCGCGGCACTGGGAGCCGACGGGTCTGGCCGGGCGATCGTCATCGGCACGCTGGTGCCGGACCTCTATCAGCGTGTCATCCGTGAGGGTGACGAGTTCACGGTATGGGTCTACGACGCGGCCGGGTCCTGGGCGGCTGCCGACTACGTGCCGGGGGCGTCTGAATGGGTGCAGAGCCGGTACGGGCCGCGGGACATCTGGGCAGAGATCGAAGCCGCATACGCGGTGTGGGAGTCGGCGGGCCGGCCGGAGGGTGACCGGATCGGCCTCACCGTGACTGCCGACGAGCACCGGCTATGGGTCGATGCCCCGTCGCGAGTCATCGGTGAAGGACTTCCGTAGT
Organism: Nocardiopsis gilva YIM 90087; assembly: GCF_002263495.1. Classification (NCBI taxonomy): domain Bacteria; kingdom Bacillati; phylum Actinomycetota; class Actinomycetes; order Streptosporangiales; family Nocardiopsidaceae; genus Nocardiopsis; species Nocardiopsis gilva. The sequence goes on from NZ_CP022753.1 coordinate 6,130,402, forward strand.
CGAATGGGAGTTGCGGCGATATGCTCGCCTCAGCCCATTGGGTTGTTTCAGGTATGCGTCGGCCCCCGGTCTTCGGCCGGGGGCCGCGTGTATGTGAACCAGGGCGCTACATGCTGCCCGCCTTGACGTCATCAATAAAGGCGCGCCACTCGGCCGTGGCGAACAAGAGGTGACCATGGTGTGGTTGCTTCGAGTCGCGCACAGCGGCGCCGTTCTGAGTGGCGGCGACCTCCACGCAGTTAGCGCTGTTGGCGCTGTAGCTGCTCTTGTGGAACAGCAGACGCGGGTTGGTCTCGCTCATTGGGGATCATCACTCTCTTGGGTCAGTAGCTGTCTAATGAAGCCGACCGACTCTGACGCGCGGAGGGCCGCGGCCTGCACGTGCCCGAAGATCGTCACGTACTGGGCGACGCCTTCGCCCTCGCTGATCACATGCCCGGTCGCGGTCTCGGTGTACACGATCGAGGGGTCAATTTCTGCCGGAAAGTCCATGATGACAAACGGGCCGGTCGTCGCAGCATGAGGACCAGCGCTGAACGGTAGCACCTGTAGGTCTATGTTGTGCCTGGTGGCCATGTTCAGCAGGTGCTGAAGCTGGTCGCGCATGACGCCGGGTTCCCGCACACGCCTTCGAAGGGCTGCCTCGTCGATCACTGCCGAGAAGTGCGGCGGTCTGTGCCGGTTGAGGATCTGCTGTCGTTCGAGTCGCGCTGAGACGTGGCGCTCGACGACGTCGTCCGGATGTGCCTGCCCGCCACGAAAGACCGCTTCGGTGTACTCAGCAGTCTGCAATAGCCCAGGGATCACGAGGGCTTCATAGGCGCGGATCATCGACGCCTCTACCTCGAAGTCGGGCAAGACGTTGTCACCGAAGACGTCCTTGTACTCCGACCACCAGCCGCGTTCGCGTGCCTGGCGGGCAAGCGCGTGAAGTGCCTCGCGAGCCTCACGGTCCTTGATCCCGTAGAGATCGCACAGATGATCGATGTCTTCAGGCTTGATGAATCGGGTCTTGCCGTCCTCGATGCGACTCAGCTTCGGCCCTGACCAGCCGAGAGCCCTCGCGGCGTCGCCAATCTGGTTGTAGTTGGCGTTCAGGCGTGCGCGCCGCATCTCGGCAGCGAGTCGTCTTAGCCGCACAGTCGGGCTGTGGACGGTACGAGGGCGAGTCGGCATGCCCACAGTCTAGGGCGATCTCGGTCTATGAATCTTTCACAGAACCCCTTGCGATTCTGTTGATTGCATATCAGCATGGCGATACCTGACAGCAACACACTGATGGGCTATCCCATGAAATCTACAAGCAAGATCAGGCGTGCGGGTTACGTCTTCTTCCCTCTGCTCATCCCTCTAGCGGCTTTGCTGCTGCGGCTCACTGGTCAGCCGCCGTCTCCGGCTGGTCGGCACGCGGCCACTGGCCGCACTCCCGAGACGGCCGAATCGTCCGCGTCCGCACGGCGTCGCCGGGTGGACGATGAACGGGCTCCGCGGCGCCCGTCGACCCGTTCGCGCCCATACACGGCGGACGTACCTGCCACTGCCGCACTAGTTCCACGGCCGGGCCGGATCCCGGACCGCGACGCGTTCTATGAGCTGGCCGAGCTGTCCCCACACGCCGGGCGGTGGAGCTTCACCTACGATCACCGCGGGGTGCTGGCGCCCTATGTCGCGCGGAACCGCGTCGAGCCCGGCGTCGTGATCGCTGCGGCCACAGTCGGCGATCTCGGCGCGGTGCTCGACAGCATCACCGCCCCGGCATGGCCGCGCCCTTACACGCCCACCTCCGAGCAGCAGAGCGCCGCCGCAGCCGAGCGTGCCGACCTCGACCAGCTCGTCCGGGCGGGGGTGGCCCAGTGACCACCGTCCCGCGCTCCTACTACCGGGCGGAGCCCACCCCTGCCGACGAGCGGCGGCTCCGCGCCGCCTACGGCATGGTGCGGCAGGCCGACAGCATCCTCGTCGACATCGTCGACCACCTGCGCGACCCCGACCTGATCAACCCCGACACCGGTGACCACCCCCTCACCCCGTCGGGCCGTCGGCTGATGGCGGTGTGGGGTGAGGTCAAGGAGCTGGCCCGCCGCCTCGAAGGCGCCATAGACGACGAGGAGGCGACCCGGTGAACCCCTCCCACCTCGCCTGGAGCGGGCTCGACGGCCCTCCACACTGCGCTCAGCGTCGCCCCGGCTACCAGTCGGCCGCGCCCGGCGTCGCATGGCTCCCGTGTGCCCGACCCGCCGCCCACGCCGGGCCTCACATGGACGTCACCGGCGCGTCGTGGGCGACGACCATCGACGTCGTTGAACTCGACCCCGACGAGATGAACATCGTCGACTCAGCCGACGGGCGCCACGTGCACATCATGTTGGGCGACGCTCGGATCACCGTGCCGACCACCGGACCCGGCGCCGACCGTGCGGCCGAGGCCATGTGGCGGCTGTCCGACCTGTCGCATGAGGCGGCGCACCGGGCCGCGTGGCGGGTAGCGGACCGCGCCACCCGACGGCGGCCCTCTGGCTAGATGCTGCCGCCCGGTACCCGGTGTTCCCTCCCGGGGCCGGGCGGCCACCAGACGCCGGGGTGCCTGACACTCCCCGCCCCGGCACCGGGGCGGGCCGCCACGTCAGAGGGGTGATCAGCGGCCCGCCCCACCCTGCCGCCCGAGGCGTTGACCGGGGCCCTCGGGCGGCTCCATCGTGGTCGCGCCCCGGCCGCGGGACGGGGCGCGACCCTTCCCGCACAGCTCAGAGAGGCCAAACCATGACGGACGTCTTCACGCTCTCCCCGATGCTGATCGCCGTCTATGTCGGGGTGGGCATGGTGGATATGTACCTGCTGCATCGGAAAATCCTGGCGGCTGACCTCGAACGAGATGGAATCTGTGGCGACTGCCGCGCTATCGGGCGGCGCCACCAGGAGCAGGCGATGGCGCTCGAGATGGCGCCGCCGAGTGTGCAGGCGGCGACGATCCTCGTCAGCAGTGTGAGGTGGCCACGGCGGATCTTCGCACGGTTCTTCGTCCACTCGTGTCTACGGCAGTGAGCGTCGTGCATGGCGTGAGGGTGTGCACCCACCCGGATAGCCCCGGGCAGATGCCCGACCGCACTTCCTCTTCGTCGAGGGGATATGGAGGCCGATCGCCCCCGTGTACCTGGCGTTCGCGTCCTGGGCGCACGGGGCACCACAACCAGCATTACGACCCATCGGAAGGAATACGCATGACGATCCCGTTGAGATCCCCGCCCCACAGCCGCGGTTTGTGTGGATGGAGATCACCGGCAGTCGCCAACTGCCACAGAGCAGCAGCCCCTTCTAATTGGGCGCCCACCGCCTGACCCGAGATGAGGACCCGATGCACGAACTGATCGTCGCCCCGTTCCTCGACTCCTACCTCGTACTCCGTCCCGGCCGCGCCAACGGGATGAAGCTTCCGGCGCACCGGTACCTCGAACTTGCCGACGCCCCCGCAGGGAGCACAGTTCCGGGCTGGCTCGCCGCAGCAGCTGACCGCGCATTCGGCCTCGACTTGGCCGACCAGCCGCTCACCCCTACCGTCCTCATCCGCAAGCCCTCGCCCTACGGCTACGTCCGCGCCAGCTACGAACTCAACCTCGGCTGCAACTACGACTGCGAGCACTGCTACCTCGGCCTCAAACGCTTCGAGGGCCTGCCCTGGCCCCAGCGAGAAAGGCTGCTGCACATCATGCGGGACGCCGGCGTGGTGTGGGTTCAGCTCACCGGCGGCGAACCCCTCATCGACAAGCTGTTCCCCGACGTCTACCAGCTCGCCTACGAGCTCGGGATGATGATCAGCATCAGCTCGAACGGGTCCCGCCTTTCCAACCCGCACATCCTCGACCTGCTGACCAGCCGACGCCCCTACAGGCTCACCCTGTCGGTGTACGGGGCCACTGAGGACTCCTATGACGGCATGACGCGCCGCCGCGGCTCCTACCGCAAGTTCATCAAGGGCCTGGACGCCGCCGTCGAGGCCGATCTGCCCGTCCAGCTCAGCGTCGTAGTCAGCGAACGCAACGCCGACGAGGTCGACGCCATGGTCGACATGGCGACCTCACGCGGTATCAGCCACCACGTGTACGTGAACATGTCGCCGACGATCTACGGCGACGGATCGGTGCTGACGACGCAGTCGGCCGAGCACCTGCGTGAACGCAAGCCCTTCACCGGATGCAACGCGGGCCACACCTTCTTCCACGCCGACCCGCACGGCCGCGCCTCGATCTGCAAGATCGGCCGTGACGACGCCATCGACCTCATGTCCGAAGGCATTGAGGGCTCGCCCGTCTCGGCGAGGTTGCCGACCGCCTGATGCTGCGTACCGGCGGCTGCTCCGGCTGTGCCCTGTCGGGCTCCTGCACCGTGTGCCGACCGCTGGCCTCGCAGTACCAGCAGGCCAAAGCCCCTCTCAAGATGTACTGCCAGCACGGACGACGGGAGGAGGTGACCCCATGACCGCGGTGTTCGTCGAACTCCAGCCGCCCGCGCAGCGGACGGCGGAGATCGAGTTCGTCGACGACCTAGACGACGTACTCGAATCCGAGAAGTGCAGCTGCAACGCAGGGGACGATAACCCCTACTGATCAGGGACGATACCCCTGATCCGGGCCCTGGTGGTTCTGCCGCCGGGGCCCGTTTTGCATGGGTAGCATGTCGCCATGCGCGACCAGAGCGCCCCCGAGGGGCCCGTGTTCGGTGTCCCCTACGTGCCGACCCTCGGCCCCGTCCACCCCGACGCCATCACCCCCGGCCTGTGGGAGGAAGTCGTCGCCAACAGCGGCACCGGCCGGTTCCTCCCGCACGACCCGGCCGCCCGCTGGGGTGGCGCCAAGGACGGGCAGATCCTCACCGGGCACATCGAGGCCGCTTCCGGCCGGGTGATGGTGCCCACCCTCCTCGGCCGTGGGCACGGCCTGCTCACCGCCCACCACTACGGGCCGCTCGACGTCGACCAGGCGCTCGAAGACGCCGGAAAGCTCGCCGCCGACCAGGGCGCCGCCGAGGCCCGCATCTTCTGGCTCGCCCGTGAGCCACACCCCGAGGCAGGCCGCTGCCGCCGAATCCTCTTGAAGACCTTCCGCGACGTCGAACCGCCGCCGGAACCCGGCCGGGTCCTCACGTTGCACACCGCGTCCGCAGGTGTGCGGGGCACGTGGCCCGGATTCGCCGCGGCCATGGCGCACACGGGCTTCGCCGCGCTCGGCGACCGGATGCGCGCCGGAGGAACGGACGAGCCGGTCCTCGTCACCGTCGCCGAAGGGCGGATCGTCGGCGCGATCGGCCCCATGGCCACCCTGCCCGACCCCCTCGGCAGACTCCGGCTGCTGCCCCAGTACTTCGGGGTCCTGCCCGATCACCGCGGCACGGGTAACGGGCGTGCGCTGTGGCGCGCTGCGATGCACTGGGGCCGCCGCGCAGGGGCCGACTACCAGCTGTTGCAGACCGAGCTCGGCGGCGCCTCCGACCGGCTGTGCCGCTCCGAAGGGCTGAGCACGCTCGGCTTCGTCACCGTGATCACCGTCTGAAAGGGGCGCCTCTTTGGGAGTGCAGCGGCGGCAGTGGTCCGACCTGCCCGACGAAGCGCGTGCCGCTGTCGAGGCCTACACCGGCCCCGTGCTGAAAGCCGTGCCGACGGGCGGTGGGCTCAACTCTGGGCTCGCCTCGGTGCTACACGACGCCGACGGGGCGGTGTTCGTCAAAGGGCTTCCCGCCGACCATGCGCAGGCGTGGACGCAGGGCCGGGAGGCCGCCATCGCTCCACACGTCGCCGACGTCGCGCCCCGCATGCTGTGGCACGTCCGGGCCGGAGACTGGGACCTGATCGGTTATGAGCACATCGACGGTCGCCACGCCGACTACACGCCCGGTTCGCCGGACATGTCGCGGGTGGCCGAAGCCCTGGCGCTGCTCGGCAAGACCCCCTGCCCCGACGTTCCGGTGAAGACTGTGCACCGGTGGCAGGACTATGTGGACCGACCGGAGGACCTCAACCGGCTCGACGGCGTCGCGCTATTGCACACCGATCTCAACCCCACCAACATCCTGGTCCCAGGCGACGGACGGGCACTCCTCGTGGACTGGGCATGGCCGACCCGTGCGGCGGCGTGGATCGACCCGGCGTGCTGGGTGGTCTGGCTTGTCGCCGCTGGCCACACTCCGGCCGAAGCCGAGCGGCAGGCTGCGGCAATCCCGTCATGGAGCCAGGCCGACGCCGTGGCCCTCGACATGTTCGCCCGGGTCCAAGCGCGCCTTTGGGCTGAGATCGCCGACGACACTCCTGGCCGATGGGCCGAAGGTGTTGCTGAGGCGGCGGCGCAGTGGGAGAAGCACCGCACCTAGTGTCTTGACACGAAGCCGGACGGCGCCCCACGCCGTTGGGGGATGCTGTCGATGATCCCGCAGGCTCCAAACACGAAAAACGCCCCCTGCCGCCATCGGCGGCAGGGGGCGTGGTGCGTCCGGTCCTGGTCTTCCCCTACCTGGATCGAACGCGTGTACGAATAATATCAGGTCAGGACTCGTTGAGTTCGGGACGTGGGGTGTGCGGAGAGAAGTAGCCCACGACCGCGCCTAGGACGACGACAGCGGAAGCGGCGACCTCGGCGGGCACCTCGACACCGGCCAGACCGGCGGCGAATACGAGCACGGTTGCGAGCGCTCCAGCGAGCGTCGGACGGGCGACCTTGGCATCGACACGGGACATGAAGGGATTCCTTTCACTTGATATTCAGGGGGAGCACTGGCTCGGCCGCGCCGGTGCAGTAGACGAGGGCGTCGGAGGTCTGCCACACCAGGCAGGTAACGGCGACGCCGACGGCGAGTCCCGCGGCGAACACGACCAGCAGCGGGCGCCGTGGGCGGTGGTGGCCCGTCATGTGATGGGCGAGGTCCATGCGGCGCGCCATGTCTCGGGGCCAATCAAGCCGTCGATGGCAAGGTGCTTCTCGCGCTGGAACGCGAGCGCGACGGATCGGGTACGCGGCCCGTACAGGCCGTCGGCCGCGAGGCTCCATCCCCGGTCGCGCATGCGTCGCTGCCAGGTGCGTAGGTCGCTCCGGTGGCTGTAGTAGCCGGAGACCGAGGCGTTCGGGCCGGAGCGGGGGCCGAAATACCAGCCGGACCGCAATGGGAACCGCGGTGCCGTGGTTTCGCTGGTCGGTGGCGGGGTTGAACCGCCGGATCCGTTGACCGGCATCCCGGCGCGCACCCACCGGTAGAGCTGATCGCCGGGGCAATCGGTGCTGTTGACGTCTCGGTGACCGCGCATGGCCAGCGTGCGCCCCGCGCGCCGGTTGGCCTCGTCGTACAGCGCCCGGATGGTGCGCCTCGCGGCGGCGGTAGCGTCGCCGTCGTAGCCGATGAAACACACGCCGATCCCGCTCGTGTTGTGTCCCACAGCGTGGGCGCCCACCGTCAGCCATCCTCGCCCCTCGTAGGCGTGGCCCTGGGCGTCGACGAGGAAGTTGTAGCCGATGTCGGCCCACCCCTGTTTGCCCATGTGGTAGCGCTGGATGTCGCGGGGGGTCTGAGTCGTGGGGCCGTCGGCATAGTGCACAAAGAACTCAGTCCGTCGGTTCCACGTGGTCGTCACCCGGTTGCGGGGGGAGCGGGCTCCCCACGAAGCGCGGCTGATGATGTCGACCAATTGAGATTCCTCCTGATACGCGAAAACCCCGGCACACGAGCCGGGGCGGGAATGGTTCGGGGTTTGTGGGGCGGTCAGCCGAGAACGGCGGCGAGCACTGCGGCGACGGCGGCAATCAGCGCGGACACTGTGGAGACGGGCAGGGCGTGGCGCCACTTATCGACGGCATCCGCGCGGCGTTCTAGGTCGGCCACTCGCTTCTCCATCGCGGCGAGCTGCGTGGAGATCGTGGTGAGTTGCCCAGCCATAGATCGCACTTCGCCATAGACATCGGCCACGGTGATCACGGCGTAAGGCTTTTCATCGGTCACGCGGCGGCTCCACGTATCCGTCCGGCGGACCATCGGGCACCGGACTAGGGCCACGGGCGCTGTGACGCTGTCAGTCTTGATGTCCGGCTCGCCGGGAGGCTGGATCTCAAGGTTCTGGTGAGGGGCACCGGCCGCGGTAGCTGGAGGTGGAGCTTGGTCATCGGGACCCTTCTCCTATCCGGGGTAGATGGGTGTGGCGGCGGGGTCGGCGATGGGCTCCAAAGTCAGCCCCGCATCGGCCGGGGGTGATGGCCGATACATCGGCCGAACGTCGAGCGTCATGCGCACCTCGGGGCCGCGGCCGGTGACGCGGATGCCAAGCACACGGAACAGGCCATCGACACTGCTGCCCGTCGAATCCGTGAGGCGAACGACGTCGCCGAGCTGGATCCGCGGTCGGGAAGCACCTCGACGGAGCCGGTCAACGGAATCGGCTGCGCCGTCCACCTGAGGACTTGTTGGCCGATAGTGGACGCGTGGGCGAAGAACTGGACCCAGGAGAAGCGAGCTGTAGAGCTTGCTGCCCGTAGCGGTCGATGCTGCCCGAATCGGTCAGTACGGCAGGGGCACCGGTGCGCGTGGTGATGGGATGGCGGGCCAGGACGAGTGAAGGGTCTCCTCCGTTACTGGCGGTCTGGGTGTAGGCCGGGTTAACGCCCGGTTATGGAAGACCGCCGTGAGTGTCTCGTCGGAGTGGACGAGTTCGACTTCCACCGGCGCCAACTTCCCTCCTTCGTCAGGAACTTGACCCGCGATGCGTCAGGGGTGCCGCTGCCAGAGGTGCTGAAGGGCATGGGGCACGGCGTCATCCACCCCCGGCCGGTCGTGTCGAGGCTGACGCGGAGTGTGCCGCGTGGGGGGATTTCACGGACGGTGTCGTCGGTGTAGAAGTCCTCGGCGCTGAGGCTCTGGAACTCGTAGGCGGTTGGAGCGACCTCCACAATGTTGGCGATGCCGTCTATCTCTTCGGACGTGATGATCTGGGCGAGGTCCCGGGCCGCGGTGATAGTGAGATCGGGACGCGCCTGGGTGTCAGGGCTCATGTAGTCGCGGGCATGGATGCGGAAGACGCCGTCCTCGTCGAAGCCCATGTACAGCAGCTGGGCGTCGGCGATGTCCTTCAGCATGTCCCACCAGGTGCCAGAGACGTTGGGCGCGGCGCGCAGGCGGTAGTCGTGAACCGACGCGTCGGGCAGGATGTCAGCGGTCTTGGCCCAGGTGGTGGTGATGTCCTCGGTGCCGACGAGGCGGCGACGTCAACGCACTCCATCGGAGTTCGGCTGCTGGCGGTGATGGTGTGCAGCCACCCGAATACGGGGTATCCCGGTGTAGGTCGTGGGGTGGCGAATTGGCGGTCGGCCCGTGAGCCACGCCCGTACCTTCACGCCGTCGCTAAGTGTGGCGAAGGAGATTTCGAAGGTCACTTTGTGACGACCATGCGCATGGTATTCAGCGGGGATGCTCCAGGCCGACGAGCGCCGTTGACCTGTCCACGCAGGGTCCACACGGTGGGGTCGAAGACGCATTCGATGGTGGTGGGAGTGCCGGATTCGCCTGCGCGGAAGTCAAGTATGACGCTGCTGGCTTCGGTGTCGGTGCCGACGAGGACCCACCAGTCCACCAGGAGTGTGCCTGCTGGGTGATGACGCGGCGCTGCGGCGCCAGGTGATGGTGTACCCGTTCGCGCTGGTCGAGTGGGGACCGGCGGTCCATGGGGAAAGCCGCCGGTTGAACCCGGAGATGCCAGAGCGGGAGATCCTCATGCCGATGTTGGCGTCAACGCCGGTGTTCATCGAGGCGAAGAAGATCGACCCCGGTCGTTGCGGGGGCTGTTGTGGATGCCGTTCATCCGCAGCGCGTGGTCGATGCACCAGGCGGTGGAAACACCGATCAGGGTGGTGTCCATGACGGGCGGAGCCACGCCGGCCGCGCAGCAGCTCGGCGCCGTCCAACGCGGTGAGGGAGGCCGAGCCGCCGCGCGCGTCCGCAGTGATCCGGCGAACCCGACCACGGAAGACCTGGTCCTGCCCCTCGGTGAGCCCCCAGGAGATGACGGCGGACTGGCCGGGCGGGTGATGTCAGCGGTCGCGCGCGGCGACCAGGGCGAGTACCTCTGGGCCGCCGTCTGGGTGCCATCGCCGACGAGCGTGAGCTTGGCCTGGGCGGCGACGGCGCTGTCGTAAAGGCGACCTGTGCGGGAAGCCCGGTGTCATAGGAGCGGTCCACCTCCCACTCGGCGACCTCCTCGGAGATGTCCCGTCCGCCGAGGTGGGCGGCGATAGCGTAGTGGCGCTCTCCCGCCTGCAGGGCCTCGACGAGTGCAGCGCTACCGGGGCGCATGTGATCTCACCTCCACCAGTTCCAGGAGACGCTGCGGTAGGGCAGCGCGGGCGCGTCGGTGTAGGCCGTGATGGCATAGGTGGGGCAGCCGTCCCGAGCGCGATGTCAGGAGGCGGCGGGGCGTAGGTGAGCGCGGCGGGACCGATCAGGCGCAGCCCGGTGAACGCGTCGTCCAGAACGGCGCGGGGCGAGACGGTGACCGCTCCGGCCGGGGCGTCCGCTGAGACCGACTCGGCGCCCGCAGCGGCTTCGGCGTGGCCGACGAGGGTGCCGGAGCGGTCCAGGAAGGCCAGCCGGGCCGCGCGATCGCGTGGATGGAGGCGGTACCGAGGTCGCCGAGCGCCAGGTACACGGGCATCCTGGGACCAAGGGCCAGCCTGCCGAGCCGTGGTAGGAGTGGAGCCAGATCACCTCGTCGCCGGTTGCGCCGTCGCGGACGCAGGCGTAGCGGAGGAGTCGATCAGGCCGATGGCCACGGTGCCCGCACCTTCGACGGTGTACAGGTCACGGCGGCCTCGGTGCTGTTTGCCGCGGCCATAAGGCGTCCGCGTGACTGCTCGGTCGTCAGAAGATTACGGGCCGCCGGGTCGATCACTTCTACCGTGGTGTCGGTGTAGTGGGCGTTCAGCGCGACCTCCGCCACGACGTCGGCGGCGTCTGGTTCCAGGCGATCCACGACCAGGAGGTGCGGCGCGCGCCCAGCGGAGCGCGATGTGGTGAGGCGCCCTCCAGCGACTCGAACTCAGCGGCACCGAGGTCACGAGTGCGTTGCCACGTCACGGGGCGTCGTGGATGCGGAGGAGGGCGCCAGAGGCCCTATCCACAGGTCATCCACAGGCGCACCGGAAGCGGGCGGCAACGGTGGAGGTGGAGGCTCGGGTTCCGTCCAGGCGAGGTGATGCGGGTCGACTGGTCGCCGTCGTCGTCGTCCAGGTGGCGAGAAGTTCGCCGTCTTGTCGCCTGCGCTGCCGGTTGGGACCGGCGGATCCATAGCGCCTGGGCGTCGGCGTCGGTGGCGTCGATGTGGATCGGGTCGGCGACCAAGGCAGGTCGCCAGGGTCGGTCATAGGCGACGAACCGTCAGTGCCTGCGGTTCGGCGGAGTTCCACACGCTAGATGGGTGGGGTCCAGCGCCACGCCAATCCCGTCCCGTCAGGGTCAGGGTGATGTTGCTGGCGCGCCCGACGGCCGTCGGTGCTGATGGCGATGCACCGGTAGTCGGCCGCCGGGACGAAGGTGGCCTCCAGCAGTGACGAGGCACCTGTGTACTGGAGATGTAGCCCCGAGGGATTGCAGTGGTGTGGACTCCCGTCCCATCCCTGGCTCAGGTCCGGGTTGGTGAGCTGGATGTACACCGGTCACCTCCTGGCGAGCTGCCGGCACCGCGCTGGTGGCGCGTGCGATCTCTTGGCCGTCGACGGTCAGGACGACGTCGCG